>NZ_JBKFTK010000010.1:0-46832 GCF_046507805.1 Alloalcanivorax sp. C16-1
GCCGGGCGGTGAGCATGGCCGGAATCTCGGTCTCCATGGTGATGTTGGAGCTCGGTACGATCTGGCCGATTCGATAGAGGTTTTTTTTATCCGCGCTTTGCATGGCTGGGCTCCGATCAGGCGGTGGCGGTGGCGTCGAACCGCTCGGCGCAGGTGGTGGCGTCGTACTCGTAGATCCACTCGGCGCGGATGCCCACCGCGTTGGGGTCCTTTTTCTGTGCTTCGCGGAACGCTTCGTCGCGCTTGCGCAGTTCTTCCGGCGTGGACAGGTGGTAGCTGCGGCCGCGCTCGCGGGCCTGCAGCTGCACTTCGGCGGTGCGCGGGCGGCGCTCCTGCTCGTAGGCGCGCAGGGCGGCGGCGGTGTCGCTCTGATAGTGGGTCAGCGCCTCGGCCAGCACATAGGCGTCCTCGATGGCCATGGCGGCGCCCTGGGACAGGAACGGCAGCATCGGGTGGGCGGCGTCGCCGAGCAGGGTGGCCCGGTCGGTGGACCAGCGCGTCAGCGGGTCGTGGTCGAACAGGCCCCATTTGAAGGTCTGGCTGGGGTCGGTCATTTTGAACAGACGGATCAGGTCGTCGTTCCAGCCTTCGTAGGCGGCCAGCAGCTCCTCGGTGCTGCTCGGTTCGGTCCAGGATTCCTCCACCCAGTCGGCGGTCTCGGTGACGGCGACGATGTTCACCGCCTGGCCGCCTTTCACATAGTAGGTGACCACATGGGCCTTGGGGCCCATCCAGAAGGCGGCGTCCGGGCCCACGAAGGGCAGCGGGTGCTGCTCCACCGGCACCAGCGCGCGCCAGCACATATGGCCGGTGAACTGAGGCTGGTCGTGGCCCCACAGGGAGGCGCGCACCGGGGAATGGATGCCGTCGGCGCCCACCACCAGGTCGGCCTTGAACTCGCCGCCGTCGGCGAAGCGGGCCAGCACGCCGTCGTCCTGTTCTTCGATGCCGGTGCAGCGGGCGTTGAAGGTCACTTTGTCCGCCGGCAGGTCGGCGGCCAGGATGCCGTGCAGGTCGGCCCGGTGCACATGGTAGAACTCGGCGCCGTAAACCTGGGGGAAGGCGTCCTTGAGCGGCGTGCGGAACAGGGTCTCACCGGTCTGCCAGTTGATGCCGCGCATGGATTCCGGCAGAAAGCCGATCTCGTCCAGGGCCTCGGTGAGGCCCAGGGCCTTGAGCACTTTCACCGCGTTGGGGGTCATCTGCACCCCGGCGCCCACTTCGCCGAACGCCGGCGCCTGCTCGAACAGGTGAAAATCGATGCCGCGACGGCCAAGGGCCCGGGCCAGTGCCACGCCGCCGATGCCGCCGCCGATGATGCCGACACGAAGTTGCTCAGACATGGAATACTCCTTATTAAATATTCAACTAATTAATTATGGCGGTGCGCCGATAACGGGGCGCGACCGCCTTTTCGGTGGTAACCGTCGGTGGTGACGCTGGTCAGCCGTAACCGGCTGTTCAGGCGCCCAGATAGGCGCTCAACACCTCCGGGTCCTCGAGCAGGGTGGCGCTGTCCGCCTCGGTGCTGATGGTGCCGGTTTCCACCACATAGGCCCGGGAGGCCACCGCCAGGGCGTTGTGCACGTTCTGCTCCACCACCAGCACGGTGACGCCGTGGCCGTTGATTTCGCGAACCACCTCGAACACCTCGTCGGCCATTTTCGGCGACAGGCCCAGGCTCGGTTCATCGAGCAGCAGCAGGCGCGGCTCGGACATCAGCGCCCGGGCGATGGCGAGCATCTGCTGTTCACCGCCGCTGAGCGTGCCGGCCATCTGCTTGTAGCGCTCGCGCAGTCGGGGAAAGCGATGGAAGGCCATGCCCACCCGTTCTTCCACCTGCTGCTTGGAGCCCACCAGAAAGGCGCCCAGGATCAGGTTCTCGCGCACCGTCATGGCCGGCCACACGTGGCGTTCTTCCGGGCAGTGGGCGATGCCGGCGGCGACCACCTTCTCGGCGGGCCGGCCGGCGATCTCCTGGCCGTCCCAGACAATGCTGCCCCGGCTCGGTTTGAGCAGGCCGGAGATGGCCCGCAGGATGGTGCTCTTACCGGCGCCGTTGGCGCCGATCAGCGCCACGGTTTCGCCTTCGCCCACCGCCAGATCCACGCCGTGCAGAGCGGCGATCTTGCCGTAGGCCACGTGCAGGTCGCGCACCTGCAGCAGGGTGTTGTTATGGCTCGCGGTCATGCCCGTGCCCTCCCCAGATAGGCTTCCACCACCTGTGGGTTGTTTTTCACCTCGGCCGGCTTGCCTTCCGCCAGCTTGCGCCCGAAGTCCATCACCATGACCCGGTCGCTGACGTCCATCACCAGGCTCATGTTGTGTTCGACGATGACGATGGACGGCACCTGTTCGCGGCGCAGCCGCTTGAGGATGCCGCCGAAACGCATGGCCTCCTGGCTGTTGAGGCCCGCCGCCGGCTCGTCGAGCATCAGCAGGGTGGGCCGGGCGGCCAGGGCCACCGCCACTTCCAGCAACCGCAGTTCACCGCAGGACAGCCGGTAGGCCGGGGTGTCCATGCGCGCGCCCAGGTCCAGCAGGGTCACCAGCCGGGCGGCGTTGTCGCGGGCCTCCCGTTCCGCCCGCCGCACCGGCGCGGTGGGGAAGAAGGTTGCCAGCAGGCTCTGCCGGGCGCTCAGGTAATGACCGGCCAGCACGTTCTCGAACACCGTCAGCGGCTTGAGCACATTGGTTTTCTGGAAGCTGCGCACCAGGCCCCGGCGGGCGATCCGGTAGGGGCTCTGGCCGGTGATGTCCTGGCCCTGGAAAGCCACCCGGCCGGTGGTGGGCGTGTAGAAGCCGGTGATCAGATTGAAGCAGGTGGTCTTGCCGGCGCCGTTGGGCCCGATCAGGCCGAACACTTCACCCCGGTTCACCTGGAAGTCGATGTCCTGCACCGCCTTGATGCCGCCGAAGGTCTTGCTCAGGCCCTCCACGGTGAGCAGCGGTGCGTCGCTTTGCGTCGGGTTCATGCCGGACCTCCCTGTACGCGGGTGGCGCCGTCGTCGGGCTCGGCGCGGTCGCCGCGCTCGCGACGATGGTTGAGAAAGCCCATCAGGCCGTTGGGCAGGAACAGCACCACCGCCATCACGATCAGCCCGAACAGGGACAGACGCAGCTCCTGCAGTTCACGCAGGTACTCGGTGAGCAGGGTCACCAGCAGGGCGCCCAGCAGCGGTCCGATCAGGGTGCCCTTGCCGCCGATCAGCACCATGATGATCATGCTCACCATAAAGGCGAAGCCGAACACATTGGCGCCCACGAAGGTGATGTAGTGGGCGTAGAAGCCCCCGGCCAGCCCGGCCAGGAAGGCGCCCAGCACGAAGGCGCGCATGGCGTAGACGAACGGGCGGATACCCACCGACTGGGCCACGAAGCGGTTCTCGCGCACGGTCACCGCGGCGCGGCCGTTGTTGGAGTACACGAAGCGGTAGGCCAGGTAGAGCGACACCGCGGTGAGCGCCAGGGCCAGATAGAAATAGAAGCGCTTGGCGATCAGCGGCGAGGCGTCGGCCAGCAGCGCCGGCTGGGCCACCCCGGACAGTCCCATGGGGCCGTTGGTGAAATCCACCCAGTTGTTGGCGATCAGCCGCAACACCTCGGCGAACGCCAGGGTGATGATCACGAAGTAGGGGCCGCGCAGCCGCAGGGTGATGGCGCCGATCACCACCCCGAACAGGGCCGACACCACCCCGGCCAGCGGGATGGTGGCCCAGGCCGGCAACCCCAGCCGCAGGGACAGCAGGGCGGCGGTGTAGGCGCCCAGGCCGAGAAAGGCGGTGTGCCCCAGGGAAAACTCGCCCACGTAGCCGACGATCAGGTTGAGGCTGGTGGCGAGTATCGCGTAGAGCAGCACCATGATGCCGATGTGCAGCAGATACTGGTTGCCCACCAGCAGGGGAAAGGCGAGGGCGATCAGGCCCAGCACCAGCAGGGTATTGCGTTCGAATTTCATGCTCAGGCCCTCTCCACCTGGGTTGAAAACAGCCCGTAGGGTTTGAAGATCAGAGTCAGGATCACGATGATGAAGCCGATGATGTCCACCGTCCCGGTGGAGATGTAGCCGCCCCACAGGGCTTCGGCCACGCCCAGGATCAGGCCGCCGACGATGGCGCCGGCGAAGCTGCCCATGCCGCCCAGGATCACCACCACGAAGGCCTTCAGGCTGACCAGCCCGCCGGCGCTGACATGGGTGGAATAGATGGAGCCCAGCACCATGCCGGCGGAGGCCGCCAGCATGGTGCCCAGGGCGAAGGTGCTGGCGTACACCCGGGCGGTGTTGATGCCGGCCAGCCGCGCTGCCATCGGATCCTGGAAGGTGGCGCGCATGGCGCGCCCCAGGCGGGTGTGGCGGATCACCAGATGGGCGGCCAGAATCAGCACCGCGCAGGCGGCCACCGCGAACACGCGCAGCTCGGTGAGCACCACCGGGCCCAGGAACACCGGTTTGTTGGGCAACGGGCCTTCGATGGTCAGCGGCGCGGTGCCCACCAGCAGCAGGGCGGTGTTGGTGAGAAAGATCGACAGCCCGATGGTGAGCAGAATGCTGGGCTCCTCGCCCTGGTCGCGCACCCGCTCGATCAGGAAGCGGTCCACCAGCCAGCCGCAGGCGCCCATCACCGCCAGGGTCAGTGCCAGCCCGGCGAAGAAGTTCAGGCCCAGCACGGTGGTGGCCAGCCAGCCCATCACCCCGCCCAGCATATACAGCTCACCGTGGGCGAAGTTGACCACCCGCATCAGCCCGAAGATCAACGTCAGGCCCAGGGCCGAGAGCGCGTAGAACGCCCCCGACACCAGACCGTTGGCGACAAACTGCAACAGCATATCCATGGATTATTGCCCGTCCTTGGCGCTGCCTGCCTCGGGGTCGGCGATACGGGTGGTGGCGACCACCTCGGTGTGGCCGTCGCGGATCTGCACCAGCGCCGCCTCGAAGCCATAGCCCTGGCCTTTCCGGGTGAACCGGTAGCGGCCGTTGGGCGCCTCGTAGTCGGTGGCATGGAGCCCGTCGACGATGGCGCCGGCGTCGGTGCCGCCGGCCCGGTCGATGGCGTCCATCATGATGTTCAGGGAGTTGTAGCCGGCGGCGGCGTACTTGCCGGGGGCATGGTCATAGGCGGCGCTGTAGTCCTTCACGAAGCGCTGGTTGCGTTCGCCGGGCAGGTTGGAGACATAGGGCACGGCGGCGTAGATGCCTTCCGCCGCGTCACCGGTGATCTTGATGAAATCGCTGGTGGCCCAGGAGCCCACCCCGAACACGTCCATGTCGATGCCGAACTGTTTGATCTGCTTGACCAGGGTGGAGCCGTCCTGGGTCTCGGCGGCCACGAACACGCCATCGGCGCCGGAGCCGCGCAGCTTGGTGAGCAGGGTGTAGAAGTCGGTGGCGCCATGGTTGAAGTATTCGATCATGGTGGTTTCGACGCCGTGGCTGGACAGCTCCTGCTCGAACGCCTTGGCGCTGCCCCGGCCCCAGTCGTCGTTGACGCCGATATAGGCCACCTTCTTGAGGCCCAGGTTGTCGACGATCAGACGGGAGAACGCCTGGCCGAGCAGGCCGTCGGTTTCGGCGGAGCGGAAGAAGTAGGGGTTGCCTTTCTCGGTGAGGCTGGCTTCCGAGGACACACCGGTGAGGAAGGGCGTTTTGTACTTGCGCGCCACCGGCATCACCGCCGAGGTGGCGGAGCTGCAGAAGGCGCCCACCAGGGCCACCACCTGGTCACGCTGAATCAACTTCTCGGCGGCGTTCACCGAGTTGGCCGGGCTGCACTGGCCGTCCTCGATGATCAGTTCCACCTGCTTGCCGAGCACGCCACCGGCGGCGTTGCGCTGCTTCACGGCCAGCCGCGCGCCGTTGGCGTCGGCGGTGCCGTTGTAGGCCACCGAGCCGGTGAGCGGCTGGATCAGCCCGATCTTGACGGTGTCCTGGGCCGGAGCCGCGGCGGAGGCCAGCACGGCAGTCGCCATTATGGGAGCCAGAATCAGTTTTCTCATCGTCGTTATCTCCTGTTGAACTTTGTTGTTAGCGCGACTGACCGACATATTAATTAATCGGTTAGTAAATTTACAAGCGCTGTGGCTCTCATAGCAAGTTGCGGACCAGAATACGGGACGGCCGGCGGCGCCGGAGGGCGTCTGAAGAGGGCTGTTTTGGTGCGCCGCAACGAAAACCGCCCCGTGACGGGGCGATCAGTCGCCTTGCAGTTCCACCTTCACTTCCAGGGGCAGGGACAGCCGTTCGCTGTGGCGGTCGGCCCCGCCCAGGCCGGCGGCACTGCTGTCCTCGGTGACGGTGATGGCGCCCAGGGGCTGCCATTGGCCGGGCACCATCATCAGGGTGCTGGCGGCGCCCTGAATCTCGGCGGTGCCGCCGCCGGCGGGCCGTTCGAAGCGCTGGGCGATGTCCAGCCGCACCCGGCCGTCGCCGGTGAGCATGGGGCGCACCTCAATACCCTGGCGCAGGCTCATCAGTGCCGGGTACTGGGTGCCGGTGAGCGCCACCAGCGTGCCCTGGCCGATGGCCGCGGCGTGGCCGGAGAGGGTGTTGATGCGGTAATCGTCCTGGCGCTGGCGGGTGACGCTGCCGGCGCCGGCGCTGACGCCGCCGGGGCCGACCCGGATGCCGCCGCCGGCGCTCTCGCCACCGGCCCGGCGGCGCAGATGCACGGCCACCGTGCGCGGCGCCTCCGGCATGTCGCCCAGGGCGGCCAGGATCTCGTCGAAGTTGGCGGTGCTGGTGCGGATGATCAGCTTGCCCTGATAGGCGTTCACATAGCCGCCTTCAGGCAGCAGCGGTCGGATCACCGGCACCAGGGCCTGGGCGTCGGCGCGCTGGATCACATGGATCGACAGGGCCTGGGCCTGGCCGGCGCGGGGCAGGGCGAACAGAACGCACATCGAGGCGGCCAGGATCGCCAGCGCCAGCCATTTCAGCGGCGGCGACCGGTGCGCGGGGACGGAGCGGGCAGGGGCCATGATCAGCATTCCTTTGGCTGAAAAAGCGCGGGAAAAACCATCATAGCCCCAACCCCGCGGGGATCAACAGGGCGCCGGGCCGCTCACCGCGCCGCCCCCGGGCGCCCGGACGACCGCGAGGGCGCCACCAGACGGCCCTGTTCCCAGCGGGCCGGCACCAGCTTGCCCTGGCGGTCGCGGATCCAGCCTTCGCCGTCCGGCTGGTTGTCCCGGTAGGGCGTGATCTCCTCCACCCGGCCCTGCTCGCCGTATTCCACGAAACGGCCCTGACGCTTGCCGTCCTGGTAGTGGCCTTCCAGCCTCGGGTAGCCCTCGGCGGTGGTTTCCCGGTAGGGCCCGTCCAGGCGATCCTTGTCGAAGCGGGCGTACACCTGGACACCGTCGTCGCGCCGCTCGAACACGTCGCCGTGCCGTCGGCCGTCGCGGTAGGGCACCCGCGACAGCAACTGGCCACTGTCGTCGTACTGCGTCCATTCGCCGGTCCGCTGGCCGTTCCGGTAATGGCGCTCGGCGAGCAGCTCGCCGTCGGCGGAATGCAGGGTCCAGTCGCCGTCCAGCTCGCCGTCGACATAGTGGGCGTCGCGCACCCGGCCATCGTCCTCCAGGGTGCGCCAGTCGCCCACCGGCTGGCCCTGGCGGTAGTGGCCGGACTCGACCACCTCGCCGTCGGCGTTCTCGGTGCGCCAGGGGCCGTCTTCCTGGTCCTGGCTGTAGTGTTTGTGGGTCCAGCGCTGGCCGTCCGGGCCACTGCGTTCACGCCAGTCGCCGTCCAGCCGGCCTTTTTTGTAGTGCATGACCCGGACCAGTTGGCCGTCGTCGTCGTAGGCTTCCCAGGTGCCGGTGCGCAGGCCGTCGCGCATCTGGCCCTGTTCGCGGCCACCGTTGCCCAGCGGGGCGATGGCCGGCCCTTGCTGCACACGCTTGACCCAGTGTTCCAGCCTCACCACGGTGTCGCCGTTGAAGCCGATCCGCCACTGGCTGTTCTGTTGCGGGTAACGCAGACTGACACTGCTCGGCGAACCGTCGCGGTTATGATCGGCCATCAGAGACAGCCACTGCGGCGCGCCGTCCCGGAAGCGGCCCTGATCGTCCCGGAAGAAGTGGGCTTCGCGGCGCGAATAACTGCCGTCGCCGCGCCGGTTCCAGGCCATCAACACCCCGGGGGCGGTGAAGTCGGCATGGCCGATGCGGTTGCCGTCGCGGTCGTAGCGGTTGTAGAAATTGTCGTAATCGCCGTCGCGGTAGCGTCGCTCCTCCTGAATCTGACCGCCGTCCGGGCCGCCGTTTTCCCGGTAATAACTGATCTGCATGCCGTCGGGGCGGTTGTCCTTGACGGGCCTTTCCAGCAGCAGGTTGCCTTCCTCGTCGTACATTTTTTCGACGCCGTTCATTTTGCCGTCGCGGTACGGCTTGTACTTCTCCACCTGGCCGTTTTCGTAGTAGGTGATCAGTTCGCCGTCCGGGCGGCCTTGCTCATCGTTATGGCCCTTCTCCTTGACCTGGCCGTCCGGGTACAGATAGCGGAAGTCGCCGAGCCATTGATCGTCCTTGCCGGGCCCGCTGCGCACCCCTTCCGCGTAGAGGGCGTCGCCGTCCTGGTAGTGGGCCTGGAAGCGATAACCGGGGCCGTCCGGATTCTCCGGCAGCGGCACCTCCACGTAGTAGAAGGCGTTGTCCGGTTTGTCGACCGGGTAGCCGTATTCGCTGAAGTAGCGGCGCTCCGCGTGGGCGCCGGCGCCGAGCAGCAGGGCGCCCAGCGTGACCAGCGCGGTGGGCATCAGGGTCGGTTTCATTGTGGCACCTCCGCGAAGTCGGCCCGCAGATCACGGTGCTGTTCGCCGTCCGCGCGCAGCAGCCGCACCTCCTTGACCTTGCCCCAGAAGCGGCGTACCCCCTGGTCGTCCTCGCCGAGCGTTTCCAGGGCCAGGCCGGTGTCGTCCAGGGCGGCGTAGTCCAGGCCCTCGATGCCGCCGCAATCGTCGCCCAGTGCCACGCCGTCGTCGCCGTCGAAGCGCGCGCAGCCGGGCTGCTCGCGGGTCAGCGTGACGGTGTCCACCTCGGTGGGGCAGCGGGCCTGGAAACGCAGTTCGCGGCCGTAGAAGTAGCGGATTTCGTCGTCTTCCGTGCGCAGCTCGAAACCCGGGTCGATGCCCTCGCGGGCGCTGCCCTTGTCCCAAACGAAACGCAGGGGCGTGCCGTGAAACTCGGCGCCATCCTCCGGAGTCAGGGTGCACAGCCGCAGCCCCGGCGGGCCGGTGACCCGCAGACGGTTGTCGTCGAGACCCTCCAGGGTCAGCCCCTCCAGCAGCGCCTCGGTGTCGTCCGGTACCTCCGGCAGCGGTGAGGGCTGGTGGCGCACGCCGCCGGGGTTGAGGCCGGGCGGCCCGTCCCGCGGCAGCGGCCGCACGGTAAACGTCAGCGGGCGCTGGCTTTCCTTGAGCGGGGTCAGGCGCAGAGCGGCGATGGGTGCCTCGGTGATCAGGGTGATCTGGTCCAGGGACGGGCCCAGGGTCAGGCGGCCCACGAAGACTTCGGCGGAGGTGTCCGCCTGCTGGTAGGGCCGGTAGACCACCGCGTAGGGCAGCGGCTCGCCGTCCGCGTCCAGGGGCTCGGCGCGCCAGTGACCCTGGTCGCCGCCCAGTTGCAGGTCCACGCGCCGGTCCTGCCAGTCGAGGATTTTCGGCGCCTCCGGCGTGTCGCCGTCGCGTTTCACGATAACCGGTTCGCCGTCGGTCCAGATGCGGGCGGCGCCGGTGATCTTCACCGGCTGGTCGGCGTCGAACTTGCCGTCCCCGGTGAGCACCAGCGGGTCGCGGCCGATGTCCGAGGGGATCGGCGAGGCCAGGCCATAGAAGCCGCCGCTCTCGCCCAGCCGGTTGAGCAGCAGGCCGTCCGGCGCCGGGCCGTCGAAGCCGGTCAGATGGAAGCTGGCCTGTTGCTGCAACGGGGTGGCCAGGGTCCAGTCTCCCTCGGTGAGCAGCCGGGTGTCTTCCAGCTCGTCGCGTTTGTAGAACAGGCTTTGCTCCAGGCTGTCCAGCAGGGTGTCCACATAGGCGTCATCGCGCATCGGCTGGCGCTGGTCCGGGGACAGAATGCGCGGCTCTCGCAGTTCGCGCTCGGTGCGGTCCGCGTACATCTCCACCTGCATCGGGTCCACGTCCCAGTCCTGCACCGGGTAGGGGTAGTGCTGCTGGCTGATCAGCACCAGTCGTTGCTCCATGCGCGCGTCCTGTTCCGGCACCGGCAGGCTGCTTTGCAGGCGCAGCGCCTCGGGCATGCCGGAGGGCCAGCGGGCGATCATGCGTGCCTGGCCGGTGACGCCGTCGCCGTCCAGGGTCAGAGCGATCAGCACCCGGTCGCCGTCACGGGCCAGCACCCGGTAGTCGGCGGTGACCTTGGGCAGACCCCACAGCGAGGCGCTGGCCTGCCAGGTATCCCCGGGCCGGGGATCGTCGGGCAGCGGCACCGCGGTGGCGGTGGCCTGATCCAGCAGTTGTTCCACCTTGTCGCCGAAGCGCTCCACCATTTCCGCGTGGAGCGCCGGGTCGGCGATGCGGGTTTCGGTGATTTCGCCATCTTCCACCCGGCTCAGCGTGCCGGTGTCGAGGAAGCGGCGCAGCGGCTTGGCGCGCTCACCCAGCGTCGCCAGGTTGCGGGTGTCCAGTTCGCCGCTGCCGAGGCGCATCCAGGGCAGGGTGGTGCGGATCCACAGGCCGCCGCCGGCGTCGTCGTCCACCCGGTTGCGGACCATCGCCTGCAGCCGCATGTCCTGGCCGTAGTCGCGGTCGGCACGCTTCAGGGTCTGGTGGGCGACGAGCAGAAAGTCGTCTTCGTAATCAGCGTCGGGGGCGCGGTTGTCCTGGCAAGCCGCCAGCAGGAAAAGGCAGAAAAAAGGCAGTAAAAAACGCATAATAAGAGCTCTCCGTCAGCGTCGAAGTGTAGCGAATGCCGCTGCGTCACGGGGCGCTGTAAACGAAAATTGTGAAAAACACCCGGCAAAAAAAGAGAGAGCTGATGGTGGGGAACAGCCGGTCCGTGACCAGCAATCAGGACGATCTGCATCCGGCCCTGGAGGCCACCGTGCGCCGTCATCTGGACCATGCGTGGCGGGCGCCGCTGGCGGACCATGATCGGGCCGCGTTCCAGCGCGCGCGGGAGTGGGTGGGTGATCGTGACCGGCCGCTGATCCTGGATTCCGGGTGCGGCACCGGACGCTCCTCGGTGCGGTTGGCGCACTGCTATCCGGACGCGCTGGTGCTGGGGCTGGATCAGTCCGCCCACCGTCTGGCGCGGGCACCACGGCGCTTCGACATACCGGACAACGTGCTGCTGGTGCGCACCGACTGCGGCGGTTTCTGGCGGCTCGCCGAGCAGGCCGGCTGGCGGCCCTGGCGGCATTATCTGCTGTACCCGAACCCCTGGCCGAAAAGCGCCCATCTGAAGCGCCGCTGGCATGGCCACCCGGTGTTCCCGCATTTGCTGGCGCTGGGCGGCACCCTGGTGCTGCGTACCAATTGGGCGCTCTATGCCCGGGAGATGGCCGCCGCTCTGGCCCTGGCGGGCCGCGCGGCGACCCTGAGCGAGGCGGAGGTCGGCGCTCTGGCGCTCACCGATTTCGAGGACAAATACCGCAACAGCGGCCAGCGGCTCTGGGAGCTGGTGGCCGAGACGGCGCGTCCGCCCCGTTGACGGTCAGGTCAGTTGAAGGTCAGGTAGAGTTTGTAGGCGATGGTGGCCAGCATGCAGATCGTGCCCGCCGCCAGCAGCGCCACGCCCCAGTTGTACTGGCGGCCGGCGAAACCCGCCGCCATCAACGCCAGCCCCACCACGATCAAAGCGATCAACCCGTCAAAAAGCGCCATCGTCGTCCCCCCGCCGGGAGTGGTTATTGTTACTCACCATGATGCCGATTTTCACCGGCGCCGCCAGTGCGGCGCCGCTCAGTCGAGCAGTTTGAACATCTGCCGGTGGGGGATGTGGGCGTCCATGAAGATGCCGCCGGAGACACTGAAGCCGGCGGTTTCATAGAAGCTGGTGGCGTGGGTCTGGGCGTACAGGAAAATCTCGCCCATGCGCGCGGCGCGAGCGGCTTCCTCGGCGGCCACCAGCAGGGCGCGGCCGACGCCGCTGTTGCGGTGGGTTTCCAGCACGCAGAGGCGGCTGATCTGGCCGCTGCCCAGCAGGCGCAGGCAGCCGATCGGTCGTTGTTGGTCATCCAGCGCCAGGAAGTGGCGGGCGGCGTGGTCGGCGCCGTCCCATTCCAGTTCCTCGGGAACACCCTGTTCGCCGATGAAGACGCGCTCGCGCAGCGCGCTCAGTTCATCGCGGTGTTCGTCCCAGGACGTTTCGATGATGGTAAAGCTAAAGCCCATGGCGTTCTCGTCAAAGCTCGGCAAAGTAGCCCTGGTCCATCCAATGGTCCAGCAGGGCGCGGCCGTCGGCGTCGAGCACCGCGGCCAATTCCTTATCGGTGTAGCGGCGTTGGCGGGCGAGCAGCCCGGCCAGGGCGAGCTGGCCACCGTGCAGGGGCCAGGGCTCGCCGTTGAGCCAGGCGGTGTCGTCCGCCACCAGGAGACGCACGCCGCCATGGCGAACCAGGACGGCGTCGGAATCGGCGGCGCGAATGTGCGCCGGGTCGATCAGAAAATCAAGTCCCGATTGTCGCGGGGTGCTCAGCCAGCGGGCCAGGGCGTTGCGCGCGGCGGCCCGGTCGAACAGGCCCAGGGCCTGCTCCAGCATGGCCTCGCGCTCGCCGGCCTCGAGCCGGCCCGGGTCCGCCGGCGCCACGCGGCCGGCATCCCGGTACAGGGTGGGCGCGGCGTCGGCCAGGGTCTCGGCCACCATTTCCGCCAGCAGATCCCGGTAATCCGGGGCGCGGAAGCCCACCGACCAGGTGATGCAGTCGCTGTCCAGGGCGACGCCGTGGTGAGCCACCCCCGGCGGCAGGTAGAGCACGTCCCCGGGGCCGGCGATGTGCTCCCCGGTCACCGGCATGTCGGCCAGCATTTTCAGCGGCACGTCGCCGCGCAGCCGGCTGCTGTCGTCGCACTCCGGGCCCAGTCGCCAGTGCCGCCGACCGGCGGCCTGCACCAGAAACACGTCGTACTGGTCGTAATGGGGACCCACGCTGCCGCCCTCGGCGGCGTAGCTGATCATGATGTCCTCCAGCCGCCAGCCCGGCAGGAACCGGAAGTCGTCCAGCAGCAGCGACACCTCGGTGAGGTAGTGGTCCACGGACTGCACCAGCAGGGTCCAGTCGCGCTCGCCGAGTTCCGCGAAGCGTTCCGCTTCCAGCGGGCCCTGTTCCAGGCTCCAGGGGCCGTCGCCGGCGCCCTGGATCAGCCGCGACTCCACCTCCGGTTCCAGCGCCAGGCCGGCCAGGGTGTCCGCGTCCGGGTGCGCCAGCCCGGCGGCGGCGCCGGGCATGAACAGGGGCGCGCGTTGCCAGTGGCGGGCCAGGAAATCCTCCGGCGCCAGCGGCAGCGTGAAGCGGGGCAGGGGCTGGGTCACGTTACTGAACGTCGCGGGCCTGTTGCCCGGCGTTGCCCACGTAGCTGCCCGGGGTCATTGCCTTGAGGCGTTCCTTGGCGTCCTCGGGGATCGCCAGGCCGTCGATAAAGGCGGCCAGGTTTTCCTGGGTGATGGCCTTGCCGCGGGTCAGCTCCTTGAGCTTCTCGTAGGGCTTCTCGATGCCGTAGCGGCGCATCACCGTCTGGATCGGCTCGGCCAGCACTTCCCAGGCGTGGTCCAGATCGTCCGCCAGCCGCTCGCGGTTGACTTCCAGTTTGCCGATGCCCTTCAAGGCGGCCTCATAGGCGATCAGGCTGTGCGCCAGGCCCACGCCCACGTTGCGCAGCACCGTGGAGTCGGTGAGGTCGCGCTGCCAGCGGGAAATCGGCAGCTTGGCGGCGAGATGGTCCATCACCGCGTTGGCGATGCCCAGGTTGCCTTCGGAGTTCTCGAAGTCGATGGGATTGACCTTGTGCGGCATGGTGGAGGAACCCACTTCGCCTTCCACCGCGCGCTGCTTGAAGTAGCCCAGGGAAATATAGCCCCACACGTCCCGATCGAAGTCCAGCAGGATGGTGTTGAAGCGCATCAGGGCGTGGAAATACTCCGCCACCCAGTCATGGGGCTCGATCTGGGTGGTGAACGGGTTGAAGGTCAGGCCCAGGCTTTCCACGAAGCGGCGGGCGAAGGCCGGCCAGTCCACCTCCGGGTAGGCGGCGTAGTGGGCGTTGTAGTTGCCCACCGCGCCGTTGATCTTGCCCAGGATCTGCACCGCCACGAACTGGTCGCGCTGGCGCTTGAGGCGCTCCACCACATTGGCCATTTCCTTGCCCACGGTGGTCGGGGAGGCGGACTGGCCGTGGGTGCGCGACAGCATCGGCACGTCGGCCAGGCCGTGGGCCAGCTGGCGGATGGTGCGAATGATCTGGTCGAGCTTGGGCAGCAGGGCGTCGCGGGCCTCGCGCAGCATCATCGCGTAGGACAGGTTGTTGATGTCCTCGCTGGTGCAGGCGAAATGGACGAACTCGGTCATCTCGTCCAGTTCTTCATGCTCGGCCATGCGCTCCTTGATGAAGTACTCCACCGCCTTGACGTCGTGGTTGGTGGTGCGCTCGATCTCCTTGATGCGCTCGGCGTGCTGTTCCTCGAAGTCCCGGGTCACGCCGCGCAGATGCCAGGCGGCCTTGCCGCTCATCAGCGGCACTTCCGGAATGTGCTTGTCGTGGGACAACTGTTCCAGCCAGCTCACTTCCACGTGCACCCGGTAGCGGATCAGGCCGTACTCGCTGGTGATCGGGCGCAGCGCCTCGCACTTGCCGGCGTAGCGGCCGTCCACCGGAGAAATGGCGGTGAGGGGGTTAAGGCTGGACATGGGGGACTCCTGAAATGGGAAACCGTTGGCGGCGCAATGATACCGTAATTGACCGGGAATCGCGCGCCGGTCTCGTAACCTCGAAATGGCTTTATATGTAGCTGCTAATTATCTGATTTTAATACTATTAAGAATCTCAAGACGTTGCTTGCGTTGAAACAGCAGCCGCCACCGGCGACCGTCCAGCTGGTGCCACAGGAAGGCGGCGCGCACGCCGGCCAGGAACAGGGCGCGAATGCGCGCCGCGTTGTCCTCGTCCTGCAGCTTGGCCGGGTCGCCCTGCACCCGGATGCGGAAGCGGAAGGTGCCCAGGGTATCCAGGTAGATGCCGGCCAGGCGATGGCAGAAAGTGACATTGGCCAGGCTGTCGAAATGTTCGCGCTGGCCCTGCAGGGCGATCAGACGGTGACGCAGCAGGCTGATCACCTCGTCGTTCTTGCGCAGCTTGGACGACAGGTGCAGCAGCGCCAGGGCGTAGCTGAGCGGCCGCGCCGCGTCGCGGGTGTGCTCCCGGCCCAGGCTCTGGCGCAGCAGGCGTACGCCGTCTTCCAGCGCCGCCGGGTTCGGGTAGATCTGGTCGAACTCGCCGGCATCCATGGCCATCACCCCGCCCAGCAGGGCTTCCACGGCGCCGCTGTCCGCATCGCCCCGGGTGGCGATGCGGTCGGCCAGCACCGCGGCTTCGAACACCGCCGCCAGCGCCAGCATTTGTTGTTGCTCGTGATTGAACGTCATTCCGTCGCCTCGATCACGGCGCCGCCCAGGCAGGTGTCGCCGTCGTAGAACACCACCGATTGCCCCGGGGTCACCGCCCGCTGGGGTTGCTCGAACGTGACCCGCACCCGGCCGTCGCCGGCGTCTTCCACCCGGCAGGCCTGATCCGCCTGGCGGTAGCGGGTTTTCGCGGTGAGCCGGGCGGGCAGGGCCGGCGGCTCGCCGGCGACCCAGTCCACCGCGGCGCTGGTCAGCGCCTGGCTGAACAGCAGCGGGTGGTCCTGGCCCTGCACCGCCACCAGCACATTGCGGTCCAGATCCTTGCCAGCCACGTACCAGGGCGCGTCGCCGGCGTCGGCGCGGCCGCCGATGCCCAGGCCCTGGCGCTGACCCAGGGTGTAGTACATCAGGCCGTCGTGGCGGCCGATCACGTGACCCAGGTCGTCCTCGATGTCACCGGGCTGGGCGGGCAGATAGGTCTCCAGGAAATCCTTGAAGCGGCGCTCGCCGATAAAGCAGATGCCGGTGGAGTCCTTCTTTTTATGGTTGTCGAAGCCGCGCTCGGCGGCCAGCCGGCGCACCTCAGGCTTCTCCAGGTCGCCCAGGGGAAACAGGGTGCGGGCGAATTTGTCGCCGCCCACCGCGTGCAGGAAGTAGGTCTGGTCCTTATTGTGGTCCACGGCGCGCAGCAGCCGGCCGCGCCCGCCGTCGTGACGGACTTGCGCGTAGTGACCGGTGGCGATGTAGTCCGCGCCCAGGGTCAGGGCCCGGTCGAGAAAGGCGGCGAACTTGATTTCCTTGTTACAAAGGATGTCCGGATTGGGGGTGCGCCCGGCCCGGTATTCGGCCAGAAAATGCTCGAACACCCGGTCCCAGTATTCACCGGCGAAATTGGCGGTGTGCAGCTCGATGCCGAGCACGCCGGCCACCTGCATGGCGTCCAGCAGGTCTTCCCGGGCGGTGCAGTAGTCGGTGCCGTCGTCCTCGTTCCAGTTCTTCATGAACAGCCCCTCGACCTGGTAGCCGGCGTCGAGCAGGCGCGCCGCCGCCACCGACGAATCCACGCCGCCGGACATGCCGACGATCACGCGGGTGGAGCGAGGATCCCGGGGCAGGTCCCGGGCAAGGGTATCGGACATCGTCAGCCTCGTTGCAGGGGCCAGGGGTGTTGATAAATGGCGTCCAGCGGCAGGCGCCGGCCGCTCCGGTAGTCGTCCACGCAGCGCTGCACCAGCGGGCTGCGGTGTTCACCGCCGCGGGCCGCCAGTTCCTCCGGGGTCAGCCACACCGCCTCCAGGATGCCGGTATCCAGCTTCTGGTGCGGGTCGTGGCCCAGCGGCCGGGCCAGAAAGCAGGTCCGGTAATAGACCCCGCCACCGGGCTGCGGTTGAAAGATATACCAGCCCAGCAGGTCGGTGATCTCCACCCGCCAGGCGGTTTCCTCCAGGGTTTCCCGGTAGGCGGCCTGCATCAGATCCTCGCCGAATTCGGCGTGGCCGGCGGGCTGATTGAGCACCGCCTGGCCGCCCTTCATCTCGCGCACGAACAACAGGCGGCCCTCTTGTTCCACGACGGTGGCCACAGTAATGTGCGGTTCGAAGCTGTTCATCGAAGGCTCCAGCCGGGCGGTTATGATCGGTCAGCGGGCGCAGATGGTAGCGCACCGCCGGCCGCCGTGACAGCCGCGGCCCGCGTCAATTGATGCCGACTGATCCGCCAAGGGGTGGGGCCGCGTCCCGGAGAATGCAATACGTGAATGATACCTTCAGCCATCTGGACGACCAGGGCCGCGCCCGCATGGTCGACGTCAGCGGCAAGGCGGAAACCGCCCGCACCGCCCATGCCCGGGCTCGTGTGCGCATGGCGCCGCGCACCCTGGCCATGATTCTCGACCAGCAACACCCCAAGGGCGACGTGCTGGCGGTGGCCCGGGTGGCCGGCATCCAGGCGGCGAAAAAGACCTGGGACCTGATTCCGCTTTGCCACCCGCTGATGCTCAGCGGCGTGAAGGTGTCCCTGGAGCCGGAAGGCGACGATGCCCTGCGCATCGACGCCCACTGCAAACTCAAGGGGCTCACCGGGGTGGAAATGGAAGCCCTCACCGCCGCCTCGGTGGCGGCGCTCACCGTCTACGACATGTGCAAGGCGGTGGACCGGGCGATGGTGATCGAGCAGGTGTGTCTGGTGGAAAAGACCGGTGGCCGCAGCGGCGACTTCCGGCGGGAGGAGGCCTGAAGCCATGATCGAAGTGGTGTTTTTCGCCGCCCTCCGGGAGCGCGTGGGCGAGGATTCCCTGCGCGTGACGCCGCCGGAGACGGTGACCACGGTGGCCGCGCTGTGCGACTGGCTCGCCGAACAGTATCCGGCGGTGGGCCGGGCCCTGGACGCCACGCCGCGCCGCATGGTGGCGATCAACGAGCAACTGGCGGAGCCGCGCAGCGCCGTGGCCGACGGCGACACGGTGGCCCTGTTTCCGCCGGTGACCGGGGGGTGAGATGACGCGCATCGAGGTGGCGATCACCGCCGAACCCCTGGAATCACGCCTCTCCAGCGAGGGCCGGGACGGCCGCAGCGGCGCCGAAGTGCGCTTCTCCGGGCGCGTGCGCGACGAATCCGGCCAGGTGCGGGCTCTGTTCCTGGAGCACTATCCGGGCATGACCGAGCGCGCCCTGCGCCGCATCGGCGAGCACGCCCGAGAGCGCTGGCCTCTCAATGCCATCGAAATGATTCATCGGGTCGGTGAGATCCGGGTCGGCGAGGAGATTGTGCGGGTGGTGGTCTGGGCCGGCCACCGGCAGGCCGCCTTCGAAGCCTGCGCCTTCCTGATGGACGTGCTGAAAAGCCAGGTGCCGCTGTGGAAGAAGGAGCTCACCGACGACGGCTGGCATTGGGTCGAGGCCCGTGAGCGCGACGCCGAGGCGGCCGCCCGCTGGATGGCGCCGTCTTCGGAGGATGCACGGTAACTTCCCGCCACTGGCCCGGCGCCAGCCCGTCCAGGGTCCAGTCGCCGATGCGCCAGCGCACCAGCCGCAGGGTAGGGTAGCCCACCGCTGCGGTCATGCGCCGCACCTGCCGGTTGCGACCTTCGTCCAGTATGATCTCCAGCCAGCGGTCCGCTACCGTGAGCCGCTCGCGCACGGGAGGTTGGCGTGGCCACAGGTCCGGTTCCGGGATCAGCCGGGCCGGGGCCGGGCGACAGGGGCCGTCCTTCAGGGTGAGCCCCTGGCGCAGCGGCGCCAGGTCCTGATCCGCCGGGTCGCCTTCCACCTGGGCCCAGTAGGTCTTGGGCAGATGGAAGCGGGGGCTGGCGATGCGCGCCTGCAGCCCCCCGTGGTCGGTCAGCAGCAGCAATCCTTCCGAATCCCAGTCCAGCCGGCCCGCCGGATAGACCCCCGGCACGGGGATGTAGTCCTTCAGGGTAGGACGCCCCCGGTCATCGCTGAACTGCGAGAGCACCTGAAAGGGTTTGTTAAACAAAATCAGCCTTGCCATGGTCGAAATCGCTCTCCGAAGGTCGCGAAGCCGAGCAAGAATACCACCTGGGTGCTATACTCGCGCGGCGACCGAATACTACGGTTTTTCTCAGAGGGAGTAGTGTAGATGGGATACCAAAAGATCACGGTTCCGGCGGACGGTGACAAAATCACCGTTAATGCGGACCTATCCCTGAATGTCCCCAACCACCCGATCATTCCATATATCGAAGGGGACGGCATCGGCGTTGATATCTCGCCGGTGATGATGAAAGTGGTAAATGCCGCCGTGGAAAAAGCCTACGGGGCAAAACGTGCGATCACGTGGATGGAAGTGTTCGCGGGCGAGAAGGCCACCAAGGTCTACGGCCCGGACACCTGGATGCCGGAAGAGACCCTGGAAGCGCTGCGGGAATTCACCGTCGGCATCAAGGGCCCGCTGACCACCCCGGTGAGCGGTGGCATCCGTTCCCTGAACGTGGCCCTGCGTCAGGAACTGGACCTGTACACCTGCATGCGCCCGGTGCGCTGGTTCGAAGGCGTACCGAGTCCGGTGCGGCACCCCGAGCTCACCGACATGGTGATCTTCCGGGAGAACTCCGAAGACATCTACGCCGGCATCGAATGGCCCGCGGACAGCCCGGAGGCCACCAAGCTGATCAAGTTCCTGCGGGAGGAAATGGGCGTGACCCAGATCCGCTTCCCCGAGAGCTGCGGCATCGGCATCAAGCCGGTTTCCCGCGAAGGCACCCAGCGCCTGGTGCGCAAGGCGATTCAGTACGCCATCGACAATGACAAGGATTCCGTCACCCTGGTGCACAAAGGCAACATCATGAAGTTCACCGAGGGGTCGTTCAAGAACTGGGGCTACGAGCTGGCCCGTGACCGTTTCAATGCCGAGCTGCTCGACGGTGGCCCGTGGATGGTCATGAAGAACCCGCGTACCGGCAAGGACATCGTCATCAAGGACGTGATCGCCGACGCCTTCCTGCAGCAGATCCTGATGCGCCCCGCCGAGTACAGCGTGATCGCCACGCTGAACCTGAACGGCGACTACATCTCCGACGCCCTGGCGGCGGAAGTGGGCGGCATCGGCATCGCGCCGGGCGCCAACATCGGCGGCTCCGTGGCCCTGTTCGAGGCCACCCACGGCACCGCGCCGAAGTACGCCGGCCAGGACAAGGTGAACCCCGGTTCGCTGATTCTGTCCGCGGAAATGATGCTGCGCCACATGGGCTGGGAAGATGCCGCCGATCTGGTGATCAACGGCATGGAAGGCGCCATCGCCGCGAAGACCGTGACCTACGACTTCGAGCGACTGATGCCCGACGCCACCCTGCTCAAGTGCTCTCAATTCGGCGACGCCGTGATCGAGCACATGGGCGTGTAACCACGCCCACCCGCGCCGCGCTCCTTATTGCGAGGAGACGGCGTTGCTTTCCTGATCCCGCCGCCGTGCCCTGGCCGGCCGGCGGGAAGACGGGGCTTCCCCTTTCTTCACGTCACCGGGTTTAAGATTGACGGCGTGGTAGCCCTTGGAGGCTTCGCGCAGTTCATACTCGACGCTTTGTCCCGCGTACAGGGTTTTGTATCCTTCTTCCTGTATATAGGAATAGTGGACGAACAGATCGTCGCCGCCCTCGTCGGGCCGCACGAATCCGTAACCCTTGGTGTTGTTAAACCACTTCACTGTACCCGTTGGCATGGTGCTCCCTCTGGCCGCTGGCTGCGAAGTTGTTGTTATCGGCCACAACCACCCCCGGCTCGGTTAGAATAGGTTGGTTTTTGAACAACTGTTCCTTAAGGTCCGCGGGGTGTCAACCCCCGAGCCACCGGGATTGAAAAACGTCGTGATACCCCTCATTTGTTGATTGCCTGCTGACGCCAGCGGGTATACAACCGTTAGAGAAGGTTATGAACAGGCATCAAGACTCCACACCTCGAAACAGCAAAGCGGCGGCGTCCGCGCCGCGGGCCGCCCGGCTGGGCCCGGAAAAGCCCGAGGGGCCCGATCGACACGGCGAGGCCGCCGTCGAGGAGGCGCGACCCAAGGTCAAACGGCCGCCGATGTTCAAGGTGATGATGCTGAACGACGACTACACGCCCATGGATTTCGTCGTCGAGGTGCTGGAGACCTTCTTTCGGATGGACCGTGAGCAGGCCACCCGGGTCATGCTGACGGTGCACACGAGAGGTAAGGCGGTGTGCGGGGTTTATCCCCAGGACATCGCCGAAACCAAGGCCGCGCAAGTGGTCGATTATGCCCGCGAACATCAGCATCCGCTGATGTGTCAGGTGGAACGCGCCTGACGCCGTCCGGCGACGGACAGGGCACCAAGCAGTGAGGTAGCCTATGCTCAGCAAAGAACTGGAACTGACTCTCAACGAGGCTTTCCACCACGCCCGCAGCCACCGTCATGAGTTCATGACCGTGGAGCATCTGTTGCTGGCGCTGCTCGACAATGAGGCAGCAGTGGAAGTGTTGCGCGCCTGCGGCGCCGATCTGGAAGAGCTGCGCGAGGCCCTGACTCAGTTCATTGACGATTCCACCCCTCTGCTGTCCGACGATGGAGACCGCGACACCCAGCCGACGCTGGGCTTCCAGCGGGTGCTTCAGCGCGCCGTGTTCAGCGTGCAGTCGTCCGGCAACAAGGAAGTCACCGGCGCCAATGTCCTGGTGGCGATCTTCAACGAGCAGGAGAGTCAGGCGGTTTACCTGCTCAACAGCCAGGATGTGCACCGTCTGGACGTGGTCAATTTCATCGCCCACGGCATTTCCCAGGTGGAAGACAGCGACCCGGCCGCGGAACAGCGCGAGGACGCCGAGGTCGCCGGCGAAGGCGCCCCGGCCAGTGCGCTGGAAAGCTATGCCTCCAACCTGAACGAACTGGCCCGCGCCGACCGCATTGACCCGCTGGTCGGCCGTGCCTTCGAAATCGAGCGTGCCGCCCAGATTCTCTGCCGCCGTCGCAAGAACAACCCGCTGCTGGTGGGCGAGCCGGGCGTCGGCAAGACCGCCATTGCCGAGGGCCTGGCGCGCATGATCGTGGAAGAGAAGGTGCCCGAGCCGCTGCTCGACGCCGTGGTCTACTCCCTGGACCTGGGCGCGCTGCTGGCCGGCACCAAATACCGCGGTGACTTCGAGAAGCGGCTGAAAACGCTGCTGGCGGAGTTGCGCAAGAAAGACAACGCCATTCTGTTCATCGATGAAATCCACACCATCATCGGTGCCGGGGCGGCGTCCGGCGGCGTCATGGACGCTTCCAACCTGCTCAAGCCGTTGCTCGCCTCCGGCGATCTCAAGTGCATGGGCTCCACCACCTTCACCGAGTACCGCACCATCTTCGAGAAGGACCGGGCCCTGTCCCGCCGCTTCCAGAAGATCGACGTGGTGGAACCGACGGTGGAGGACACCGTGGGCATCCTCAAGGGGCTCAAGAGCCGCTTCGAGAAGCACCACAACGTGAGCTACACCGACGCCGCCTTGAAAAGCGCCGCCGAGTTGAGCGCGCGGTACATCAACGACCGCTTCCTGCCGGACAAGGCCATCGACGTGATCGACGAGGTCGGCGCCTGGCAGCGGCTGCGGCCCGAGAACGAGCGCAAGGCCACCATCGATCAGGACGATGTGGAAGCCATCGTCGCCAAGATCGCGCGGATTCCGCCCAAGCAGGTGTCCTCGTCCGATAAGGAAGTGCTGCAGAATCTGGAGCGCGACCTGAAGATGACGGTGTTCGGTCAGGAAGACGCCATCGAGACCATCTCCGCGGCGATCAAGCTGTCCCGCGCCGGCCTCAAGGCGGACAACAAGCCGATCGGCTCCTTTATGTTCGCCGGGCCCACCGGGGTCGGCAAAACCGAGGTGAGCCGGCAGCTGGCCCGCGCCCTGGGCGTGGAGCTGGTGCGCTTCGATATGTCCGAGTACATGGAGCGGCACACCGTCAGCCGGCTGATCGGCGCGCCCCCGGGCTACGTCGGTTACGACCAGGGCGGCCTGCTCACCGAGGCGGTCACCAAGACGCCGCACTGCGTGCTGTTGCTGGATGAGATCGAGAAGGCGCACCCGGAGGTGTTCAACATCCTGCTGCAGGTGATGGACAACGCCACGCTCACCGACAACAACGGTCGCAAGGCGGACTTCCGCAACGTGATCCTGATCATGACCACCAACGCCGGCGCCGAGGTGCTCAACAAGCGCAGCATCGGCTTCACCGAGCAGGACCAGTCCTCCGACGGTCTGGAAATGCTCAAGAAGGTGTTCACGCCGGAGTTCCGCAACCGGCTGGACGGCATCATCCAGTTCAACCCGCTCACCACCGAGGTGATTCTGGGCGTGGTCGACAAGTTCCTGGTGGAACTGCAGGCCCAGTTGGACGAGAAAGCGGTGGTGCTGGACGTGGACGATCAGGCCCGCCGCTGGCTGGCCGAGAAAGGCTACGACAAGGACATGGGGGCCCGTCCGATGGCCCGCCTGATCCAGGAGCAGATCAAGAAGCCGCTGGCCGAGAAGCTGCTGTTCGGCGAACTGGCCGGCAAGGGTGGCCAGGTGCACATCGCCGTGGGCGACGACGGTCTGGTGCTCACCGTGGACGCCTCGGAAGAGGAAGCCACCTGCTGATCCGGCAAAGTCCTTCGACCCCTACCAAGCCCGGCCTCGCGCCGGGCTTTTTTATGGTTCATCGCGCTTTAGCGGGAAATCGATGCGACGGGTCTCTATCCGGGACGCGGATCTGTGTGGGTGCCTTCCGGGATCGCTCAAGCCGTCCCTGGGCGCTCCCGTTTTTGGCATCCCTGCCAAAAAGGGTCCCGGAAGGCACCCACACAGCTCCGCTTCGAGGTAGCGGAACCGGTCCGGGTCCGAACAACGATGAACCATGGGGGGTAGAGGTGGCGGCTCCGTAGAGCCCATCTTTGAGCCGGCAGGCTCCGTTTTTCGCTCCGCCAAGCGTTTGAAGTGGCCCGCAGCGCTGAGGTTCAGCGGTTCAGGGTGCCACGGACCAAGACGGATTCAGGAACCAGAAGGAGTAAATAGATAGGGGCGGACAGTGAACCGAGTTACGTTGTTTGTGCGACCAAGCAACCACGCGAGGACACTGCCGCCATGGGCGATGCTACGTTCCCCGGGGCCGGCTGGGAAGGCTTTATCGCCACCCGGTTTGTTCCGCTCTCCGACTCCCAGTGCCAGATTGACCTGATTCCCGATCCTCAAGTGCCGGCCCGTTGCCCGCGCTGCCGGCGCCCCTGCTCCCTGATCCACGACACCACCGTACGCCGCATCCGCGACCGGGACCTGTTCGAGTACCGGGTCTGGTTGTCGGTGCCGATACGCCGGGTACGGTGCGTCACCTGCGGTGTCGGGCGAGAAGCACTGTCCTGGCTGGCGCCCCGATCTCGTCTCACCCACCGGCTGCGCCAGCACGTCGAGGTCCTGCTGACCCTCCTGCCGATCAAGCAGATCGCCGAGCTAACGGGCCTGCACTGGCACACCCTCAAGAGCCTGGACAAGGCCCGGCTGGCCCGGGATCTGCCTGAACCCGACCTCCGCCGGGTCCGCTATCTGGTGATGGATGAGTTCGCCTTGTTCAAGGGCCACCGCTACGCCAGCGTGGTGATCGACGCCGAGACCCGGCAGGTGCTGTGGGTGGGCGAAGGCCGATCCCGGGAGGCGATCCGGCCCTGCTTCCAGTGGTTGGGCCCTCATTGCGAGCACATCGAGGCAGTGGCCATGGACATGAACACCGCCATGGACCTGGAGGTACAGGCCTGGTGCCCCAGGGCCCGGGTGGTCTACGACCTGCTCCATGTGATCGCCAAGTTCGGTCGGGAGGTGATCGACCGGGTTCGGGTGGATCAGGCCAACCAACTGCGCCACGACAAGCCCGCACGCCGCGCCGTGAAGCGCTCTCGCTGGCTGTTGCTGCGCAATCCGGAGAGCCTGAAGGGGGAGCAGGCCGGCGAACTGAAGGCCCTGCTGGATCTGAACCAGCCGTTGATGACGGTGTATCTGATGAAGGCCCAGCTTAAGGAGCTCTGGTATGCCCGCACCGAACGGGCCGCCCGCTGGCGCTGGACACGATGGTTCAACATGGCCCAGGCCAGTGGCCTGGCCCCATTGATCCGCTTCGCCCGCCTACTCAAGCCCTACGCCGAGGGCATCATCGCCAGTGCCGCTCACCGCCTCAACACCAGCGTCCTGGAGGGCATGAACAACCGCATCAAGGTCATCAAACGCATGGCCTATGGCTACCGGGACAGCGATTACTTCTTCCTCAAGATCAAAGCCGCCTTTCCCGGGAATCCGCGATGAACCTTTTTTATGCGTGGCCATCGCGGTCGGGCATGGGTTCCCGCGACACAAAGCAAAAAACCCGGCGGGGCCGGGTTCGGGGGTGCGCTTCGCGCCGCGCGGGCGGGAAGGGATTATTTCATGCGGAAGGTGATGCGGCCCTTGCTGAGATCGTAGGGCGACATTTCCACTTTCACCCGGTCGCCGGTGAGGATGCGGATGTAGAACTTGCGCATCTTGCCGGAGATGTGGGCGGTAATTACATGACCGTTGTCCAGCTTCACGCGGAACATGGTGTTGGGAAGGGTTTCAAGCACGACCCCTTCCAGCTCAATCTGCTCTTCTTTCGCCATTCAGTGACTGTCCTGATACGTGTCGGCTTCAGAGGGAGCGCAATTGTGCCGGAAATGCCGCCGTGCTGCAAAGGCTTATGCGCCGCCCCCGGCGGGCGGATCGCGGAGCTCGCGCCACTGTCCGCGCACCAGCACTTCCAGCGGCCGGTACTGGCTCTTGTAGCCCATCTTCTGGCACTGACGAATCCAGTAGCCGAGGTACAGGTAGGGCAGGCCGCGATCGCGGCTGGCCTGGATCTGCCAGAGCAGGGCGTTGACGCCCAGGCCGCGCTCGCCCCGGTCCGGGTCGAAGAAGGTGTAGACCGCCGACAGGCCATCGTCCAGATGGTCGGTGACCGCCACCGCCAGCAACCGGTCGTCGCCGTCCCGGAAGCAGTGGAAGCGGGTGTCCGCCCAGTCGCAGGTAAGAAAGCTGGTGAACTGCTCCTCGGAGGGCGGGAACATGTCGCCGTCGCCGTGGCGCTGATCGATGTAGCGGGCGTACAGCCGGTAGATTTCGCGGGTATAGCGGGCCGGTTCCTCGGTGACGCGCAGGTCGGCGTTGCGCTGCGCCAACCGCTTGTGGCGACGGCGGGGCCGGAAATCCGCCACTCGCACCCGCGCCGGAATACAGGCCTGGCAGCCTTCGCAATGCGGCCGGTACAGATAGTCGCCGCTGCGCCGGAAGCCCAGCCGCGACAGTTCGCTGTACAGCGAGGCGTCGAGCCGCGTCTGCGGATCGACGAACAGGGTCGCTGCCTGGTGCCCCTCCAGGTAACTGCAGGGGTGCGCCGGGGTGCGGAAAAAGCGAAGTTCGGACAGGTCGGTCATGGCTCAAGTGTAGCGGATAGGCGGACGCCGGGAACACCGTGGCGTGAAAGGCCGGCGCCGGGCACCCGGTGACTTGCCTTCCTCGCCACGGTTATAGTGTGGCCGGCGTAAAAACAACGACAACGCCGGCGACGGATCGGCCGCCCCCTTGGAGGCCGCCGCGTCGGTACCGGGAGAGCAAGAATGACAAACACCACGCCCGCGCCCCTGTGGCGCCCGGACGCCGCGCGCGTCGAGAACGCCCGCCTCACCGATTATCAGCGCTGGCTGAGCGCGGAGAAGGGGCTGGCCTTCGACGACTACCAGAGCCTGTGGGCCTGGTCGGTGGAGCACCTGGAAGACTTCTACGAATCGCTCTGGCGGTACTTCGACATCCGCCATTCCGCCCCTTACGAACGGGTGCTGGACGGCCTGACCATGCCCGGCGCCAAATGGTTCGAGGGGGCGCGGCTGAATCTGGCCGAGCAGGTGTTCCGCCATCACGAGAACGAACCGGACCGGCCGGCGATTCTGTCCCGGTCCGAACTGCGCGGCCTGGACACCCTGACCTGGGGCGAGCTGCGCGGGCACATCGCCGCCCTGGCCGACAGCCTGCGCCGACTGGGGGTGGGCCCCGGCGACCGGGTGGTGGCCTATCTGCCCAACCTGCCGGAAACCATGGTGGCGTTCTTCGCGGTAAGCAGCCTGGGCGCGATCTGGTCCAGCTGCTCGCCGGACATGGGCACGCGCAGCGTGCTGGACCGCTTCCGCCAGATCGACCCCAAGGTGATGATCGCCGTGGACGGTTACCGCTACGGTGGCAAGGATTTCGACCGGCTGACGGTGGTGGACGGACTGCGCGATCAGCTGCCGACCCTGGAAAAGGTGGTGCTGCTGCCGTATCTGAACGCCGACGCGCGCCTGGACGGCGCGTTGCTCTGGGACGATCTGGTCAGCCACGAGGCGTCCATGCGTTTCGAGCAGGTGCCGTTCGATCATCCGCTCTGGGTGGTCTATTCCTCCGGCACCACCGGCATGCCCAAGCCCATCGTCCACGGCCACGGCGGCGCGCTGCTGGAAGGTCTGCAGGACCATGCCCTGCAACTGGATCTGGGCCCCCGGGACCGCTACATGTGGTTCACCACCACCGGCTGGATCATGTGGAACTCGCAGATGTCCGGCCTGCTGACCGGCGCCACCATCTGCCTGTACGACGGCAACCCGGGCTACCCGGACCTGGGCACCCTGTGGCGGTTCGCGGAAGAGACGGAGATGACCTTCTTCGGCGCCGGCGCCGCCTATTTTCTCAACTGCAAGAAAGCGGACATCCGCCCCGGCGACTGGGTGGACACCGGCCGCATCCGCTCCATCGGCGCCACTGGCTCACCCTTGCCGGAGGAGGGCTACCGCTGGCTGATGGAGCAGTTCGATGACGTCATGATCGCCGCCATCAGCGGCGGCACCGATGTGGCCAGCGCCTACGTGGGCGCCTGCCCGACGCTGCCGGTGTTCGCCGGCGAGATGCAGTGCCGCTATCTGGGCACGGCGGTGTACGCCATGGGCGACGACGGCGAGCTGCTGGACGACGAAGTGGGGGAGCTGGTGGTCACCAAACCGATGCCCTCCATGCCGCTGTATTTCTGGAACGACGAGGGCGGCGAACGCTACCGGGACAGTTATTTCGACGTATTCCCGGGCATCTGGCGTCACGGCGACTGGATCCGCATCACCCCGCGCGGCGGCGCCATCATCTATGGCCGCTCCGACACCACCATCAACCGCCACGGCATCCGCATGGGCACCGCCGAGATCTACCGGGTGATGGAGGAATTCGATGCGGTGTTGGACAGTCTGGTGGTGGATCTGGAGTACCTGGGCCGGGAGTCCTACATGCCGCTGTTCGTGGTGCTGCGCGAGGGCGTGACCCTGGACGAGGGGCTGAGCGGACGCATCAAGGCGGCCATTCGTGACCAGCTGTCCGCCCGCCACGTGCCCAACGACATCATCGCCGCGCCGGACGTGCCGCGCACGCTCACCGGGAAGAAGATGGAACTGCCGATCAAGAAGCTGCTGCTGGGCCAGACCATCGACAAGGTGGCCAACCCGGACGCCATGGCCAACCCGGACAGCATCGCCTTCTACAGTGACTTCGCGGAACGGCAGGGCACGGCCGGGCGTTGATGGCGACGTTGCGCTTCAGTCGCGATCAGACCTCGCCCCAATAAAACGGCCCCTTGGGCCAGGGGCGGGGCGCGGTCTCGACGATCAACCGATCCAGTTCCCGCTGAAAGTCCGCCCTCGGCATCAAATACGCCCCCAGGCGCATCAGGTGGGGGTTCTCCACCTGGGCGTCGAGCAGGCCGATACCGAGCCGGGGCGCCAGGGCCCACAGCATGGCCAGGGCGCTCTTGGAGCCGTTGGTGCGGGTGGAAAACATGGACTCGCCGAAGAACACCCCGCCCAACTGCACCCCATAGATACCACCAGCCAGTTCGTCATCCTGGCGCACGGTCAGGCAGTGGGCATGGCCCAGGGCGTGCAGCCGCAAATAGGCGGTGCGCATGGCGGTGGTGATCCAGGTGCCGCCGCCGGGCTCGCGGGGCGCCGCGCAGGCGTCCAGCGTGCCGGCGAAATCGTCATCCAGATGAAAACTCAGCCCGGTGCCGCGCAGGTGGCGGGCCAGCCGCCGGCTGATATGAAAATCCCCGGGGCGGAACACGCACCGGGGATTGGGGGACCACCAGAGTATCGGCTGGTCGGCTTCGTACCAGGGAAAGATCCCCAGCCGGTAGGCGCGCACCAGGGTGGTGGCGCTCAGATCGTTGCCGGCGGCGAGCAGACCGTTGGGGTCGTCCAGCGCGTGCTCCGGCGGCGGGAATTCGCTTCCCGCCGGCAGCCAGGGGATCACTCTTCCAGGCTTTCCAGATAGCGCTCGGCGTCCAGCGCGGCCATGCAGCCGGCGCCGGCGGAGGTCACCGCCTGCCGGTACACGTGGTCGGCCACGTCGCCGGCGGCGAACACGCCTTCCACGCTGGTGGCGGTGGCGTTGCCGTCCAGACCGCTGCGGATCTTGATGTAGCCGTTGTTCATCGACAGTTGGCCTTCGAAGATGCCGGTGTTGGGCTGGTGGCCGATGGCGATGAACACGCCCTGCAGGTCCACGTCGGTGGTGGCGCCGTCGGCGGTGGCCTTGACGCGCATGCCGGTGACGCCGGAGTCGTCGCCCAGCACCTCATCCAGGGTGTGATCCCACAGCACCTTGATGTTGTCCTTGGCCAGCAGCTTGTCCTGCAGGATCTTCTCGGCGCGCAGCTTGTCACGGCGGTGCACCAGCACCACTTCCTCGGCGATATTGGACAGGTACAGCGCTTCCTCCACGGCGGTGTTGCCGCCGCCGATCACCGCCACTTTCTGGCCGCGATAGAAGAAGCCGTCGCAGGTGGCGCAGGCGGACACGCCCTTGCCCATGAACGCCTGCTCGGACTCCAGGCCCAGGTACATGGCGGAGGCGCCGGTGGCCACGATCAGGGCGTCGCAGGTGTAGGTGCCGTTGTCGCCCTTGAGCACGAACGGGCGCTGGTCCAGGTTCACCTGGTTGATGTGGTCGAACAGGATCTCGGTCTCGAAGCGCTCGGCGTGCTTCTGCATGCGCACCATCAGGTCGGGACCCTGCAGGCCCTCCACGTCGCCGGGCCAGTTGTCCACCTCGGTGGTGGTGGTGAGCTGGCCGCCGGGCTCGATGCCGGTGATCACCACCGGCTTCAGGTTGGCGCGGGCCGCGTACACCGCCGCGGTGTAACCGGCCGGGCCGGAACCCAGAATGATCAGTCGATGGTGTTGGGCGTCGCTCATGGCTGTCTCCGCGGAGAATCGGGTTTCAGGGCGCATGCAAACTACAACAAAACCCCCGATCCGTGAAGGGCGTACACTCTATGGCCGCGATAGCCGGCGCCAGGGCGCCATCGAGCGCTGGTCCAAGGCCCCCGGATTGACTACAATCCCAAGGTTTTCAAGTCGTTAGATTCAAGGAGCCCGGCGCGCAAGGCGTGATTCGGCGGCTCCTCAACCCCAGAGGCCTGCGGTGTCCAAGGCAAAGGCAGCAACCGGCGGCAACCCTTCCGGGTTCTCCCGTCATCTCAAGAAAGGCCTGGTGGAAGGCATGGTGATCGCGCTGATCGCCCTGTCCCTGTACCTGTTGTTGGCGCTGGTCACCTATGACAGCGGCGACCCGGGCTGGTCCTACGTGGGCAACGCCGGCGAGGTGAACAACGCCGGTGGCCGGGCCGGTGCCTTCTGCGCCGATTTGCTGCTCGGGCTGTTCGGTTTCATGGCCTATGTGTTCCCGGTGCTGGTGGCGTTCTGGGCGGCCCGGGTGCTGCGCGAGCGCCACGCCGGCCTGGCCGGCAGCTGGCCGCTGTTCAGCCTGCGGCTGGTGGGTTTTGTACTGACCATGATGAGCGGCACGGCGCTGGCCTACATGCATTTCTCCGGCGGCGGCCTGCCGCTGCCGGAGGACGCCGGCGGCATTCTCGGCCATGTGGTCGGCGACGCCGCCCTGGACGCCTTCAACCCCCTGGGGGGCACCCTGGTGATGGTGGCCCTGTTCCTGATCGGCGTCACCGTGTTCACAGACCTGTCCTGGATCGCCCTGGCGGAGCGGCTCGGCGCCGCGGTGCTGGCGGTGGGGCAGAAGGTACCGGCCTGGTTCCAGGCCCGCCGCGAGCGCCGCGCGGAGCAGAAAGTAGCCCGCGAAGCCCGCCAGAAGCGCGCCCAGGTGGTCACCGAGGCGAAGAAGAAGCAGGAAAACCGCACCCCGCCCAAGATCGCCCAGCCGGCCCGGCCGGTGGAAAAAAGCGAGCGGGTGCAGAAAGAGAAGCAGCAGCCCCTGTTCACCGCCCAGGTCACCGGCGATCTGCCGCCGCTGGCCCTGCTCGACGCGGTGGACGAGAGCAAGGGCGGCTACTCCGAGGAAGCCCTGGACGGCATGTCCCGGCTGCTGGAGATCAAGCTCAAGGACTTCAACATCGACGCCGAGGTGGTGGCGGTGCAGCCCGGCCCGGTGATCACCCGCTTCGAGATTCAGCCGGCGGCGGGCATCAAGGTTTCGAAAATCTCCAACCTGGCCAAGGACCTGGCCCGCTCCCTGGCGGTGATCAGCGTGCGGGTGGTGGAGGTGATTCCCGGCAAGACCACCGTGGGCATCGAGATTCCCAACGAGCAGCGCGAGATGATCCGCCTCACCGAGGTGGTGGGGTCGCGGATGTTTGACGACGCCGCCTCGCCGCTGACCCTGGCCCTGGGCAAGGACATTTCCGGTAATCCGGTGATGGCCGATCTGGGCAAGATGCCGCACCTGCTGGTGGCCGGCACCACCGGGTCCGGTAAGTCCGTGGGCCTCAACGCCATGCTGTTGTCGATCATGTTCAAGGCCAGCCCGGAAGAGGTGCGGCTGATCATGATCGACCCCAAAATGCTTGAGCTGGCGGTGTACGATGGCATCCCCCATCTGCTCACCCCGGTGGTCACCGACATGAAGGAAGCGGCCAGCGCGCTGCGCTGGGGTGTCGGTGAGATGGAGCGCCGCTACAAGTTGATGGCGGCCATGGGCGTGAGGAACCTGGCCGGCTACAACCGCAAAATCAGCGACGCCGAGAAGAAGGGCGAGCCGCTCAAGGACCCGCTGTGGAAGCCGAACGACCCCATGGACCTGAGCGAGGAAGCGCCGCTGGCGGTGAAGCTGCCCTATATCGTTATCGTGATCGACGAGTTTGCCGACATGATGATGATCGTCGGCAAGAAGGTGGAAGAGCTGATCGCGCGCATCGCCCAGAAGGCCCGCGCCGCCGGCATCCACCTGATTCTCGCTACCCAGCGCCCGTCGGTGGACGTGATCACCGGCCTGATCAAGGCCAACGTGCCGTCGCGGATCGGTTTCCAGGTGTCGTCCAAGATCGACTCGCGCACGGTGCTTGACCAGGGCGGGGCGGAGCAGTTGCTCGGCCACGGCGACATGCTTTATTTGCCCGCCGGCACCAGCATGCCGGAACGGGTGCATGGCGCCTTTGTCTCAGATGAGGAGGTGCACCGCGTTTGCGACGACTGGCGCAAACGGGGCGAGCCCAACTATCTGGAGGAAATCCTGGAAGGCGGCGGCGATCTCAACGCGCCGCTGCCCGGCATGGAAAACCCGGACGGCGGCGGCGAAGAGGACGACCCGCTCTACGACGAGGCGGTGGCCTATGTCACCGAATCCCGGCGCGCCTCGATTTCCTCGGTGCAACGAAAACTGAAGATCGGCTACAACCGGGCCGCGCGCCTGGTGGAGGCCATGGAAATGGCCGGCGTGGTGTCCGAAGCCGGACACAATGGACAGCGTGAAGTGCTGGCCCCCCCGCCGGTCTGATGCCCCTTTCTCAAGGACCTGATATGCGACTTTTCTGGATCATCGCGCTGTTGTTGCCTTCCCTGGCCCTGGCCGGCCCCACCGAGGACCTGCTGGCCCGGCTCGGCGGCCTGCACAGCCTGGCTGGCGGTTTCCAGCAGACCGTGGTGGGCGAGGGCGGTGAGCGCGCCCGCGACAGCACCGGCACCATGGAAGTGGCCCGGGGCAACCGGTTCTACTGGCACACCGAACGGCCCTACGAGCAGCTGGCGGTGTCCGACGGCCGCCAGGTCTGGGTCTATGATCCGGACCTGGAGCAGGTGGTGGTGCGCCCGCTCACCCAGGACCTGGGCCAGACCCCGGCGCTGCTGTTCGGCGGCGATCCCCAGGCGGTGTCCAAGGCGTTCTCGATCAGCGAGCAGAGCCGGGAGGGCGACCGCGTCACCTACCGCCTCAAGCCCAAGGGCGGCGACCCGCTGTTCGACACCCTGGACGTGACCTTCGATGGCGACGAACCGCGCTCCATGCGCCTGGAAGACGCTCTGGGCCAGAAAACCATCATCGATTTCCGCGATCTGACCCTGAACGGCGAGCCCACCCCGGGCCGTTTCCAGTTCCAGCCGCCGGAAGGGACCGACGTCATCCGGCAGCAATGAGCGACCTGTTCGAGAACCAGCACCGCACCGAAGCCCAGCCGCTGGCGGCGCGGCTGCGCCCCGCCAACCTGGACGAATACGTGGGCCAGCGCCATCTGGTGGGGCCCGGTAAACCGCTGCGCCAGGCCGCCGAGCGCGGGCAGTTGCATTCCATGATCCTGTGGGGGCCACCGGGCACCGGCAAGACCACCCTGGCGCTGATTCTGGCCGGCGTGGTGGACGCCGAGTTCATCACCCTGTCGGCGGTGCTGTCCGGGGTCAAGGACATCCGCGCCGCCGTGGATCAGGCCAGGGCACGGCTCGGCCAGGGCCGCCGCACGGTGCTGTTCGTGGACGAGGTGCATCGCTTCAACAAGGCCCAGCAGGACGCCTTTCTGCCCCATGTGGAAGAGGGCACGGTGATCTTTATCGGCGCCACCACCGAGAACCCGTCCTTCGAGCTCAACAACGCGCTGCTGTCCCGGGCCCGGGTCTATCGCCTGCGCTCCCTGGAGCGGGAGGACCTGGCCGGGCTGCTGGAGCGGGCCCTGGGCGAGCCGGAACTGGCCGGCATCGAGCTGGCCGACGACGCCCGCGACCTGCTGCTGAGCTACGCCGACGGCGACGCCCGGCGCCTGCTCAACATGCTGGAAATCGCCGTGGACCTGGCCGAGGGCAGTGGCGACGCCGCCGTGATCGACCGGCCGCTGATGGAAGAGGTGCTGCGCGACGCGGTGCGCCGCTTCGACAAGGGCGGCGACGTGTTCTACGACCAGATCAGCGCCCTGCACAAGGCGGTGCGCGGTTCCGACCCGGACGCCGCCCTGTACTGGTTCGCGCGCATGCTGGACGGCGGCTGCGACCCGCTCTACATCGCCCGCCGGGTGGTGCGCATGGCCAGCGAGGACATCGGCAACGCCGACCCCCGGGCGCTCACCCTGTGCCTCAATGCCTGGGACGTGCAGGAACGCCTGGGCACCCCGGAGGGCGAACTGGCGGTGGCCCAGGCGATTGCCTATCTGGCGGTGGCGGCCAAGAGCAATGCGGTCTACAACGCCTACAACCGGGCCCGGGACCTGGTGGCCCGCAACCCCAGCAACGAGGTGCCCCTGCACCTGCGCAACGCCCCCACCAAACTGATGAAAAACGAAGGCTACGGCGCCGAATATCACTACGCCCATGATTTTCCCGAGGCGTTCGTGGCCGGCGAGAACTATTTCCCGGTGGAGCTCCGCGACACCCGCCTCTACGAACCGGTGGAGCGCGGCCTGGAAATCCGCATCGCCGAAAAACTGCGCCGCCTGCGCCAGCAAAACACCGACGCGGATTGGCACCGTTACGACGACTGAGCTTGCCGTGGCCGTGCCAACCTCCCGATCGCGGCTGAACCGCTCCTACATGGGGCCTGGTTTTTGCTAAGCTTGGCGCCCTGTATCCGAACGACCGAATTTCCCAAGGGGATCGAACATGCTTGATATCCGCGCGCTGCGCCAGGACGGCGAAGCCATTGCCGAGGCGCTCAAGAAGCGGGGCTTCGAACTGGATCTGGACGGGTTCCGGGCGCTGGACGCCCGCCGCAAGGACGCCGATGTGCGTTCCCAGGATCTGCAGGCGCAGCGCAAGAAAGCCTCCAAGGAAGTCGGTGAACTGATCAAGTCCGGCATGGACGTGGACGCGGCCAAGGCCAAGGTGGCGGAAACCCTGCAGCAGATCGACCAGCAGCTGGACGGCGAAGTGGAACGGGCCAAGGCGATTCAGGAGGAGATCCGCGACTTCCTGATGGGCATTCCCAACGTGCCCGCCGAGCAGGTGCCCGCCGGTTCCGACGAGGACGACAACGTGGAAGTGCGCCAGTGGGGCACGCCACGGACCTTCGAGTTCGAGCCCAAGGATCACGTGGACGTGGGCGAGAACCTGAGCGCCGGCGCCCTGGACTTCGAGCGCGCCAGCAAGCTGTCCGGCGCCCGCTTCGCGGTGATGACCGGCCAGCTGGCGCGGCTGCACCGGGCGTTGATCGACTTCATGCTCGACACCCACACCGGCGAGCACGGCTACCAGGAAGTCTATGTGCCGTACCTGGTGGGCCCGGAAGCCTTGCGCGGCACCGGGCAGCTGCCCAAGTTCGAGGACGACCTGTTCAAGATGCGCGGCGAGCGGGAGCTGTACCTGATCCCCACCGCCGAGGTGCCGGTGACCAATCTGGCCGCCGACGAGATTCTCGACGCGGACGCGCTGCCGCGCCGCTACACCTGCCACACCCCCTGTTTCCGCTCCGAGGCCGGCAGCCACGGCAAGGACACCCGGGGCATGATTCGTCAGCACCAGTTCGAGAAAGTGGAACTGGTGCAGCTGGTGCGTCCGCAGGACTCGGAGGCCACCCTGGAGGCGCTCACCGGCCACGCCGAGGCGATCCTGCAAAAGCTGGATCTTCCCTACCGGGTGGTGGTGCTGTGCGGCGGTGACCTGGGCTTCTCCGCCGCCAAGACCTACGACATCGAAGTGTGGCTGCCCAGCCAGCAGCGCTACCGGGAGATTTCCTCCTGCTCCAACTTCCGCGATTACCAGGCGCGCCGCATGCAGGCCCGCTGGCGTAACCCGGAAACCGGCAAGCCGGAGCTGCTGCACACCCTGAACGGCTCCGGCCTGGCGGTGGGCCGGGCGCTGGTGGCGATTCTGGAGAACTATCAGAACGAGGACGGTTCGGTGACCGTGCCCGAGGCTCTGCGCCCGTACATGCGCGGCCTGGAACGGCTGGCCTGAACCGGATCCGTCAGCGAAGAGGGAAGCGGCCATGGACTTCCTGCCCCTGGGTCTGAAAATCAAGGGCGCCACCGTGCTGGTGGCCGGCGGCGGTGATACCGCGCTGCGCAAGGCGCGCCTGCTGGACAAGGCCGGCGCCCGTCTGCGGCTGGTGGCGCCGCGCTGCCGCGACGATCTGGCGCGGCTGGTGGAGCAGGGCGGCGGTGAATGGCGCCGCCGCGCGGTGGAGGACCAGGACCTGGACGGCGTGCGCCTGGCGGTGGTCGCCACCGACGACGCCGGGGTCAACGAACGGCTGGCACGGCTGGCCGATGCCCGTGGCCTGCCGGTGAACGTGGTGGACCGGCCGGACCTGGGCAGCTTCGTGTTTCCCGCCCTGATCGACCGGGACCCCCTGTTTATCGCGATCAGTTCCTCCGGCGTGTCGCCGGTGCTGGTGCGGCGCCTGCGTGCCCGTCTGGAAGCCTGGCTGCCGGCCCGCTGGGGCCGGCTGGCGACGCTGCTGGGACGCTTCCGCGCGCCCCTGGAGCAGCGCTTACCGAACCGCCGGGACCGGGAAGCGTTCTGGGAAGCCCAGCTCGACGGGCCGTTGGAGGAGCGGGTGCTGTCCGGCCATGAATCCGACGCCGAGGCCGGCCTGCGCCGGGCCCTTGAGCAGGCCACCGGGCGTCCGGAGGGCGCCGCCGGTGAAGTCTATCTGGTGGGCGCCGGTCCCGGTGACCCGGACCTGCTGACCTTCCGGGCCCTGCACCTGATCGACAAGGCCGAGGTGGTGCTCTACGACCGGCTGGTGGCCCCGGAAATCGTCGCCCTGGCGCGGGCCGACGCGGAGAAGGTTTACGTGGGCAAGGCCCGTGACCAGCACACCCTGCCCCAGGACAACATCAACGACCTGCTGGTGCACTACGCCCGCCAGGGCAAAAAAGTGTGCCGGTTGAAGGGCGGCGATCCCTTTATCTTCGGCCGTGGCGGCGAGGAGCTGGAACAGGTGGTGGCCGCCGGCATCGACTTCCAGGTGGTACCCGGCATCACCGCCGCCAGCGGCTGCGCCGCCTACGCCGGCATTCCGCTGACCCATCGGGACCATGCCCAGTCGGTGCGCTTCGTCACCGGCCATCGCAAGGACGGCAGCGTGGACCTGGACTGGGCCGGGCTGATGGCGCCCCACGAAACCCTGGTGTTCTACATGGGCCTGGTGGGGCTGCGGCAGATCTGCCAGCGGCTGATCGAACACGGCCGCGACCCGGCCACGCCCATCGCCCTGGTGTCCCGGGGCACCACCGATCTGCAGGAAGTGATCACCGGTACCCTGGCGGATTTGCCGGACACCGTGGCAGGCCGGGAGATCCACGCGCCCACCCTGATCATCGTCGGCAGTGTGGTGAGCCTGCACCCGCGTTACCGCTGGTTCGGGCAGGATTAAGACGAGCCGATCCAGCGTCTTTAGAACGCCTCGCGGTCGCGGGCTTCCCAGAGGGCTTCGGCGGCTTTCAGGCCTTCTTCCAGGGATTCCACCTTCTCCAGCCCCCACAGCACCGTGGCCACGGTGCCGCGAATCGCCGCCACGCCGTAATCGTCCTCCGCGTCGCCGCGCCACACCGCGCGCACGTGCAAGGGTGACACCTCCCCCGGTGGCGCCTGGCGGGGCAGGCCGGCGTCCAGTACCGCCTCCGCCGGCTCTCCATGGCGCAGGCCGGTGAGGGCGGTGCGCGCATCCGGGCGGATCTCCGGTTCGCCGCCTTCGCCCTTGAACAGCAGCAGATGGCGATCACCGCACAGCCGCGCCGCGCCCAGGTGCAGCTCCAGATAGGCGGGATGGAAGACACTCTGCATGCTCAACGGCGCCGCCGCCGGGTTGAGGCTGCGCGCCAGGGTATTGATCGGCGAGCGCAGGCCCAGTTCGAAGCGCAACATCAGCAGCCGGGCCAGCGGCGCGCAGAAATGCTCCAGCCCCAGATAGGTGAGCCCCTCCCGTTCCAGCCGGGCGCCGGCCTCGGCCACCGAACCGGGCAGCGCGACGCCCAGTTCGGTGAGCATGTCGTCGCTGTAGCGCCGGTGCGGCGTATGGGCGGGCCCGCCGTGCATCAGAATGCGAACGCCGTGGCCGGCCAGCAGCCGGGCGGCGGCCAGGTACCAGGGGTGGTGTTTCTTCTTGCCGGCGTAGCCGGGCCAGTCCACGTCCACCGGCGGCAGTGCCGCCAGATGGTCGGCGCAGCGCGGCCGGCAGGCATCCAGAAAACCGGCCAGTTCCTCCGGGGTTTCCTCCTTGACGCGCAGCAGCATCAGAAAGGCGCCCACCTGGGCGTCGGTGGCCTGGCCGTCCAGGATCAGGCCCATGGCCTTGGCGGCTTCTTCCCGGGTCAGATCACGGCGGGCGCGCTTGCCGCGTCCCAGGGTGCGCACATAGGGGGCAAAGGCATGTTCAGTCATGGTTCAAGGGTACCAGCTGGTGACCGGTCCGTGGTCCGCCATCAGCGCCACGAAGCGGTGGTGATCGATGGTCTCCAGGGCGGCGGGCTGGCGCGCCGCCGCGGCCCCTTCCAGCAGATAGCCGGGGCCGCGCAGGGGGAACGCGGCCGCCACCAGGCCGCCGCCGTCGGCGAACACGCAGACGTCGCCGTCCCGGTACAGGGCCAGGCAGGCCTCCGCCAGGGGGTCGTCCAGGGTCTCGAAGGCAATCAGATGCAGCATGGCGGCTCCGTGTGGGTCAGAGCACGATAACGCGGTCGGCGTCATCACGGAGGGTGGCCAGGGCGACCCGATCCAGCCATTGGATCGACGCCGGCGCCCCGTCCCGATGATGGGCCCGGTCGGCCACGCAGGTTACGCCAAAGCCGGTGAGCTCGGCCAGCAGTTCGTCGCCGTCGGCCCGGCGCGCCAGTACCGTCACCACCTCGGCGCTCAGCCACACCCGGGTGGGCAGGGCGAAGGCGGCGCCGGTGAGCGCCATCTCCACGCTTTCCCGCCAGCGACCGTCGCGGCCGGGCACGCCCTGGATCAGATAGAGAACGGAGTCAGCCAAAATGCACCACCCGGCCGCCGTGGTTGAGCGCGTCCACCCAGTCCCCCAGCCCCACCAGCCGGAACCCGCCGGCCAGGGTCTCCTCGGTGACGCCGCGCTTGTAGGCGGCGCCCACGCACACCGAGGCCGGCGGCGCCGTGTCCCGCACCCACTGCTGCCAGGCTCGGGCGGTGTCATCGGCGCCGCCGTCGGTGTTCAGCAAACGCTGGGCAAGCAGCACGCCGTCGCCGTAGAAGAACAGCCGGTAGAGTGAGTAGGGGGAATTCTGAAGGGCGCGGGCGGTACGCAGGGCGGTGAGGGCGCCGGGCCGCTGGGGCCCGGCGGTCACGAGAAGACTGAAGTCAGTCATTCCCGCTGAGTGCGGTGAGAATGTTCAGCAGGGACAGGAACAGGTTGTAGATGGACACGAACAGGGTGACCGTGGCCATGATGTAGTTGGTTTCGCCGCCGTGGATGATGGCGCTGGTCTGCCACAGGATCAGCAGGGAAGACAGCAGCACGAAGGCGGCGGACACCGCCAGGGCCAGGGCCGGGATATTGAAGAACATGGCCGCCAGACCGGCCAGGAAGGCCACCAGCACACCGACCATGATGAAATTGGTCATGAAGCTGAAGTCCTTGCGCGTCACCAGGGCGATGGCGGACATGGCCACGAAAATGGTGGCGGTGCCGCCCAGGGCCAGGGACACGATTTCCATGCCGCCCTGCATCTGGGCGTACATGTTGATCAGCGGCCCGGTGGTGAAGCCCAGCCAGCTGGTCAGGGCGAACACGGCGACGATGCCCCAGCCGCTATTGCGCAGTTTGTTGGTGGCGAACAGCAGACCGAAGTAAACGGCGATGGTGATCAGCGGGCTCACATAGCCGATGCCCGCCGCCATGGCGAACACCGCCGCGCCGGTGGCGGCCATCAGGCTCAGGCCAAGCAGCATGTAGGTGTTCTTCAACACCTGGGCGGCACGTTCGCCGGTGACCTGGACTCCGCCGCCGCGGACCGGTGAGGCGTAGGGATTCGGGTGGTTGCTCATAATCGGACTCGTTGCTTGAAGGGCATACCCGGATAATAGGGACGTGCGCGCCAAAATCAAGATTTTCCCGTTGAATCACACAGTTAGGGCAGGCTTGTTGACGTGGGGGCGTTGACTGCCGGAGCGTCTCAGGTATGATGTGCGCCGACCGGAGAGGTGGCAGAGTGGTCGAATGCAGCGGTCTTGAAAACCGCCGAGGATTTGCGTCCTCCGTGGGTTCAAATCCCACCCTCTCCGCCAAATCGAAAAGGCGCCCGGATGGGCGCCTTTTTTCGTGGCGCCGGTATCAGGTGTCCTGATCCGCGCCGGCCCCGTCATCGGCGGGCATTATCTCCACGGTGGCGGTCATGCCCGCCGCCAGCTCCACCCCGGCGGGCACCGGGCCGATCCGGATGCGCACCGGCAGGCGCTGGGCCAGACGCACCCAGGAAAAGGTGGCCGCCACGTCCGGCAGACCCAGGTTCCCCGGCGTGTCGTTGCTGTTGTCGATGCCGCGACCGATGCTCTCGACCCGGCCGTGCAACGTCTGTTCATAGCCCATCAGGCGCACCCGTGCCGCATCGCCCACGTGGATTCGCCGGAGCCGCGTTTCCTCGAAGTAGCCGGTCACCCGGAAGCTGGACGCATCCAGCACCGTCACCTTGGTGGCGCCGGCGGTGGCATAGTCCCCCGGGCGCAGGCGCAGGTGGGTGACGTAGCCATCGGTGGGCGAGCGGACGGTGGCGCGGGCCAGGTCCAGTCGGGCCAGATCCAGCGCTGCCAGGGCCGCCTTATAGGCGGCGCTCGCCACCGCCGCCGCGCCGACGGTTTGTTGAACGGCCTCCCGGGACAGCACGTTCTTGAGTTTGCCGTGCCGCCGGGCGGTGGCTTTACGGACCACCATTTCCTGGCGCTTCGCTTCCACCTCAGCCTCCGCGAGGGCCACCGCCAGCTCCAGCCGCTTGGGGTTGATCCGATAGAGGGTGTCACCTTTCCTGACGTACTGATTGTCCGCCACCGGCACCGAGAGCACGGTACCGGACACCTCCGGGGCGATTTGCACCACATCCACGCCCACCCGCGCGTCACGGGTCCAGGGCGTGCGTTGGTAATGGTCCCAGGCTTTCAGGGCGATCACGGTGGCGAGAGCGACCACGCCCAGGGTCAGGGCATAGCGGCTGAGCAAGGAGATCAGGGATTTCACGGTAGCGGTCCGATGGTTGGCGGGTACTGCATAAGCAGGCCGAGGATGATCAGGAAGGTGGCGATTTCCACCACCGGCGGGTAAGCGAACCGGTGCGCCAGGCCGGTGGCGGAGAGCAGGCGCAGGGTGACGGCGGTGGCGGCCAGGGCCAGCAGGGCGAGAACCAGCAGCCCGGGAATCAGCACGCCGCCGATATTGATATCCATGATCATGAGTGGGTCTTTCCCCCCGGGATCGGCGCGCCGCTCTCCAGCGCGAAACGAAGATCGATCAGCGCATCCAGGAGCGACCGGCGACGGCTTGGTGTGTCCTCATTCAGGCGCCCCACCAAGGCCGCGATGCGGTCCTCCAGGCCGGCCAGATCGTCGGGCGCGGGCGGTTGCCTGGCGCTGAACGACGCGGCCAGGTCGTTCAGAAGCTGCTCCACGGCGCCCCGGGTTTCGCTGTCGGTGGGGGGGAGGGCGCGGCGAAGCCGGCCGGCCACGTGGCCGATACGAAGGTGGCGAAAGATTTCATCCAGCACGCTTGCCCGCTGTTTTCCGTGGCCGTGCAGCCGGGGGATCAGCAAGGCGGTGCGGTCCACCATCAGGCTGGTCCAGTGCGCTTCGTCCGGCCCGCCACCCCGTGCCCGTCGGACCACATCCGCCCGGCTGAGACGCAACAGTCGGCTCACCGCCAGGTCCGCGGGCACGGTCTGCAACAGGGACATGCTGAAGGCGCCGAAACCCACCGCCGCGAACAGGGCGATGGCGGCGTTGACGGAGGCGGCGAAGTCTCCGCTGTAATCGGGGCCGAGGCCGGCCAGGATCGGCAGGGTCAGGGTGATGCCCAGCGCCATGAAGGTGGTTTGCAGCCGCGCCTGCAGGGACCCCGCCAGCAGGCAAGCCGGCGCCAGAACCGCGATAAGCACGGCGAAGTCGGTGGTACGGGGCAGAACGACGAAACCGTAGATCAGGCTGACAGCCACCCCGTACACCGAACCGTGGATGTATTTGACGACAAAGGGGGCCGGCGCGTCGAAGTTACCGAACAGGGTGCAGCAGACGCCGAGAATCGACACCGCCAAGGCGCCCTCCGGCCAGCCCGAGCCGATCCAGAACGCACACCCGGCGAGAATGCCGACCATGGCGCCCAGGGTGGCGCGGGCGGCCATCCATGGATCACGGTGATGGATGTAGCCCTTGCCGCGCTGCGGACCGTGAAGCCCGCACGGTTTGCGGGCAACCGGGTCGGCGATGCGTGCCGTAAGCCGGTCGCAGTCATGCAGCAATCCGATCATCTCCATCAGATGGCCGGCCAGATTGGCGCCAATACGGTCATTCAGACTGACCGCGCCGGCGGCCAGATGGTGGTGCACCGAGCGGGCCTGTTCGATCAGCCGCGGCGCCGCGTCTTCCCCCGCCTCGTGATGCGCCGCCGCGGGGTTGCTGATCCAGGCCTCGGTGTCCGCCACCAGCCGGGTCAGTCGGTCTTCGCCCTTGCCTTGGCCTTGGCCGATGCCGAGAACCCGTACCCGGTGCTCGATTTCCGTGGAGAGCGGAAGAAGCCGGGCCAGCCGATCGTGGATAAGCCGCACGGTCTCCCGCCGTGGTGATACCAGGCCCGGGTCGTAGGGCAGGTGGGTGGCCAGGCCATCCAGCGTCAGCAGGTCCACGGACAGCAGGTGCCGATCGTGACGGTTGGTTCGGGGGGTGGCCTTGAGCGCGTCGCCGGCCAGTCGGCGCGCGTCCCGCAGGGTGGCCGCCAGCCTGGCCATGAACGGACCGGTGATCGGCCGGGGCAACACATAGCGGTGTATCAGTACCGCGCAGAGAATGCCGATGGAGATTTCCTGAACGCGCAGGGAGGCGGTGTCGAACACCGCGCCGGGGTCGAGCACGCTGGGAAAGCCGATCAGGCTGGCCGTGTAGCCGGCGAGAACAAACGCATAGGCCCTGGGCGTGCGGTCAAGCAGGGAGAAAAACAGGCAAAGCCCGATCCAGCCGGCCAGCATCAGGCTGCACAGCATGGGCTCATTCACGAATCGAGGAACGATCACCACCGTCGCGATGGCGCCGATGAAGGTGCCGACGAACCGGTAGACGCCACGGCTGAGAGAGGCCCCGGCGGAGGTCTGCGAGACGATATAGACGGTGACGATGGCCCAGAACGGCTTGGGCAGCCCAATCCGCAGGGACAGATAATAGGCCAGCATGGCGGCGGCGAAGCTCTTTGCCGAGAACAGCACGGCCTCCGCGTCCACCCTGATTTCCGGCCCGCGAAGCCGTTGGGTGAACGTCCGGGGCGGGGTGGTGGCGGACCTGGCCGAAGGGGTGTTTGGGGGTGTCGGTGTGTTCATGCCGACATTGTTGAATGATTCTCATCTGGCGGTAAATTCAATATCATGACAAGAAATCACTAAAAGCAGACAATCCCGTGACCCCATCCTCGTCCGCCGTTTCCGTTCTCGACCCGGACCTGACGCTTCTGCCGGCGGTGGCCCACCGGCTGGACTTCACCGAGCATCAGGCGGAAGTGCCGTTGCACACGCATCGCAAGGGCCAGTTGATCCTGGCTCTGCATGGCGCCGTGACCTGCACCGCCGCCGACCAGATCTGGATCGTGCCGCCCCATTGCGGGGTCTGGATTCCCGGGGCCATACCGCACAGCGCCAGGGCCACCGCCAACGCGCGGCTCAACTATCTGTTCGTGGAGCCGGGGGCCGCCAACCTGCCTGATTCCTGCCGGACCCTGTCGATCTCGCCGATGATCCGGGAAATGATCGACCGGCTCGCCGATGAGGGCGCGGACTACCCGGCCGACGGCCACGCCGCCCGGCTGGCGCGGGTGGCCCTCGATGAACTGGCGCGGATGCCGCGCCAGCGTTTCAACCTGCCGGTCTCGGGCAATCCGAAAATCCGCCTGATCGCCGACGCGCTGACCACGGAGCCTTCGGATCGCCGTACCCTGGGCGAGTGGGCCGGACGGGTCGCCATGAGTGAGCGCTCCCTGGCGCGCCTGATCGTGCGCGAAACCGGCCTCACTTTCGGCCGCTGGCGGCAGCAGCTCCATCTGGTGGTGGCCCTGCGTGAGCTGGCCAGTGGCGAGGCGGTGCAGAACGTTTCGGTGGCCCTGGGCTACGATTCCGTCAACGCCTTTATCACCATGTTCAAGAAGGCCCTGGGGACCACGCCGGCTCAGTATTTCGCGCAACGTAACGGCGGGCGGTCGCCTGCCCGGCCGGGGCGGCCCCGGTCGCGGTGAGCCACCTCCCGCGCTGCCAATTTGCCGTGAACTCCGTTACCGTGCAGCGTCACCGCGCCGGGGCGCTGAACCAACGGGCTGATGAGGGAGCCGAGCAAGGCCATGACGGAACAAAAGCTAACCCGTAAACGGCGGGGTCCGGGACGGCCCAAGGACGACCAGGCGGTGCGCGAGGTGATCCTGGATCAGGCGGAGCTGGCCTTCGCCGAGCATGGTTTCGCCGGCACCAAGGTGCGCGACATCGCCCGGGCGGCGGACGTGAACCAGAACATGATCCGCTACTACTTCGGCACCAAGGATGAGCTGTTCGACGCGGTCTACCGGCGCCACGGCGGCGTTATCTCCCGGGGTCGCCATCAACGGCTGGATGCGCTGCTGGCCGACGACGGCCGGCCCACCGTGTCGCAACTGATCCACGCCTACCTCAAGCCCCAGTGGGACATGAAATACAGCGGCCCCGGCGGCGCCGCCTTCGTGCGGCTGCAGGCGCGCCTGCACGCGGAGCCCGCCGAGTACGCCCTGCGCCTGCGCCGGGAAGTGTACGACGACTCCCTGCGCCGCTATATCCAGGCGCTGTCCGAGGCGCTGCCCGGCATTCCCCGGCAGGTGATCAGCGTGCGCATGGCGTTCCTGGTGGGCACCTATATGTTCATGCTCAACGACCTGGGCCGCCTCAACGACCTCACCGAAGGGCAGATCGGCGAACCGGGCCGGGACGAAATGCTGCGCCAGCTGGTGCTGTTTCTCACCGCCGGGCTGACCGCGCCCCTGGAATAAGCCCCCGGTGGTTCGTCGGTGTGCTGATCATCGGCCTTGTAATTATACGAAATTATAATTTATGCTCGGAGGCAATGGTTATCCCCATAACGACGACTCCGGGAGAAAGATCATGGATCCCATCAGCTTCGCGGATATCTGCCTGCACCAGCTCAAGATGTCCGGCGTCCATGAGGGCGAGAAAGTGGTTGTCCTGACCCAGGGCAACGAACGACTGGACTATGCCGACGCCTTCATGGCCGCCGGGCAAAAGCTGGGCGCGCGCATGTACCACATGCGCCTGCCGGCGCCGCCGGCCATGGGCGGCTGGGTGGTGGGCCAGACCGGTCTGGCGGCGCTGCCGGACGCGGTGGAAGCGCTCAAGCAGGCGGACATGCTGATCGACTGCATGTTCCTGTTGTTCTCCCCGGAGCAGATGGCGATCCAGGCCGCCGGCACCCGCGTGCTCACCGCCGTGGAGCCGCCGGAGCTGCTGGCGCGCATGCTGCCCTCCAAGGAGCTGCGTGAGAAGGTGGAAATCGCCGGTGAGCTGCTGGCCAAGGCCAAGGTGATGCGCATCACCTCGCCCCACGGCACCGACGTGACCTACAAGCTCAACACCTACCCGACCATCATGGAATACGCCTGCACCGACGAGCCGGGCCGCTGGGACCACTGGCCCTCCGGTTTCGTGTTCACCGGCGGCGACGACGACGGCGTGGACGGGCAGATCGTGGTGGCGCCGGGCGACGTGCTGCTGCCGCAGAACATGTACGTGCGCGACCCGATCACCTACACCATCGAGAAGGGCTGGATCACCGATATCCGTGGCGGCCTCGACGCGGATTTGGTGAAGTCCTACATGGACAGCTTCAACGACGAGCGCGGCAACGGCATGAGCCACGTGGGTTGGGGCATGAACCCGGATGCCAAATGGCACCGCATGACCCCGGGCGAGTTCCCCGGCGGCATGGGCATGGAGCCGCGCAGCTTCTACGGCAACGTGATGTTCTCCACCGGGCCCAACAATGAGCTGGGCGGCAGCAACGATACCGCCTGCCACCTGGACATTCCGATGCGGGATTGCTCCCTGTTCCTGGACGACGAGCCGGTGGTCATCGACGGCGATATCGTGGTCAAGGAAATCCAGATGGAACGCCGCTAGGCGCGCCGTCCGGCTCCTGAAGAAAAGCGGCCCGGAGGCCGCTTTTTTTTGGTTCATAGCGCTTTGGTGGGAAGTTTCGCTCCATCCGGGGCGCGGCTCAGGGCATGACGCCCTTCCGGGAACGCCGCGAGTACGTCCCTGTAGGCTCCCTTTCGAACGTCCTGTTCTCAAGGGTCCCGGAAG
>NZ_JBKFTK010000011.1:0-38013 GCF_046507805.1 Alloalcanivorax sp. C16-1
CAGGACGTTCGAAAGGGAGCCTACAGGGACGTACTCGCGGCGTTCCCGGAAGGGCGTCGCGCCCTGAGCCGCGCCCCCGCTGGAGGCGCCGGCCTCGCCGGAGCGCGATTGATCGCCCCGCCTGCTTAGAAGGTGTAGACCACGGAGGCGGTGGTTTCCTGGTCGGTTTTGTGGGTGCCGGCCGGGACTTCCGAGTCGCGGGTCACCAGGTGGGTCAGCCGCAGCGCGAAATGGTCGTTGATGCGGGAGGTCAGTGACGTCTCGGAACGCAGGGTGGTGTTCTCGTCGCCCACCTCGGTGCTCAGATCCTGGCGGAAGGACGCGGTGTCGCTGATCTTCCATTTGTAGCTGCCCGCGAAACGGCCGATCAGGCTCTCTTCCTTATCGTCGCAGCTGGCATAGCCGGTTTCCGGCTCCAGACACTCCAGGCGGTAACCGGGACCGGCTTCCAGGTCCAGGGTGTGCGCCGGGGTGTCGATAAAGCGACGACCCAGACCGAGCGCGTAGCTGGCCTGGTACTGATAGCCGGAGAAGGTGTCCTTGTCGTAGGTGAGGACGTTGAACAGGTAGTTGTTGTCCGCCAGCTTACGGTCCAGCTTGTAGGAGGCGTAGTAGCGCTCGGCGGTGCGCTCTTCCTCACCGTCGTCGTTCTCGCCCACGGTGTTCACGCTTTCCGCCTTGGCGGTCTGGCGCCAGTTGATGCCTTCATGGGTGGCGTTGGCCTTGCCCACGATGGATTCGGAGTTGCTGTTGCCGCTCTTGAGCAGGTAGGAGGCTTCCACCTCGATGTCCCAGGCCCGTTCCTCAGCGGTCTCCTGATCCGCGTTCTCCGCCTCCTGGGCAAGGGACAGCACCGGCACCATGGCCACGCCGCAGGCCGCCAGGGCCAACCAATTTTTGCGCATTACTCCTCCAATTCTCAGTACCCGCGAAATCGCCATAGGGTGATGGCACGCGGGGCAATTATGCGTAAAGGCGCCGGACGCCTGTACCCGCAGCGCACTTTTTTACATTTCAACACCGAAGCGATGCAATCCCCCGCCGATGCCGTCACGCTTTGGGGAACCGGGCCGGCTGCGGGTATACTGCGCGCCTTACGAATCCTCAGGAGCCTTTCATGACCGCCCCTCGACGCCGCGACGCCCTCAATGCCCTGCTCCGTGATCGCATCACGATCCTGGACGGCGGCATGGGCACCATGATCCAGCGACTCAAGCTCAGCGAGGAGCAATACCGGGGCAGCGAGTACGCGGACTGGCACTGCGACCTGAAAGGCAACAACGACCTGCTCAGCATCACCCAGGCGGCAATGATCGAGCAGTTGCACCTGGATTACCTGAACGCCGGCGCCGACATCATCGAGACCAACTCCTTCAACAGTACGTCCATCGCCATGGCGGACTACGATATGCAGGATCTGGTCCATGACATCAACCTGGCCGCCGCCCGGGTGGCGCGGCGCGCCGCCGACGCGGTGGCCACGGCGGAGCGGCCCCGCTTCGTGGCCGGGGTGCTGGGCCCCACCAACCGCACCGCGAGCATCAGTCCGGACGTCAACGACCCGGGCTACCGGGCGGTGAGTTTCGACCAGCTGGTGGCGGCTTACCGGCAGGCCACCCATGCCCTGGTGGAAGGCGGCTCGGATCTGATCCTGATCGAAACCATCTTCGATACGCTGAACGCCAAGGCGGCGGTGTTCGCCGTGGATCAGTACGCCTACGAAAACGGTCTGGACCTGCCGGTAATGATCTCCGGCACCATCACCGACGCCTCCGGCCGTACCCTCACCGGCCAGACCACGGAAGCTTTCTACAACTCCCTGCGCCACGCCCGGCCGCTGTCCATCGGCCTGAACTGCGCCCTCGGCCCCATGGAGCTGCGGCCCTACGTGGAGGAACTGTCTCGGATCAGCGAGTTCGCCGTGTCCGCCCACCCCAACGCCGGCCTGCCCAACGAAATGGGCGAGTACGACCTGGACGCCGCCACCATGGCCCGGGAGATTCGCGGCTGGGCGCAGAAAGGCTTTCTCAACATCATCGGCGGCTGCTGCGGCACCACGCCGGAGCACATCGCCGCCATGGCGGAGGCGGTGGCGGATTGCGCCCCCCGTGCGCTGCCGGACATTGAGGTGCAGTGTCGGCTGTCCGGCCTGGAGCCGTGCAACATCGCCGCCGATTCGCTGTTCGTCAATGTGGGTGAGCGTACCAACGTCACCGGCTCCAAGCGTTTTCTGCGGCTGATCAAGGAAGAGGATTACGACACCGCCCTGGACGTGGCCCGGGATCAGGTGGAGAACGGCGCCCAGATCATCGACATCAACATGGACGAAGGCATGTTGGAGTCGAAGGACTGCATGGTGCGGTTCCTGAATCTGGTGGCCTCCGAGCCGGAGATCTCCAAGGTGCCGATCATGATCGACTCCTCCAAGTGGGAGGTGATCGAGGCCGGGCTCAAGTGCATCCAGGGCAAGGGCGTGGTGAACTCCATCTCGCTCAAGGAAGGGGAACAGCAGTTTCTCGACCAGGCCCGGCTGATCCGCCGCTACGGCGCCGCCGCCGTGGTGATGGCCTTCGACGAGAACGGCCAGGCGGAAAGCCGCGCCGAGAAGGTGCGCATCTGTACCCGCGCCTACAAATTGCTCACCGAGGAAGTGGGCTTCCCGCCGGAAGACATCATCTTCGACCCCAACATCTTCGCCATCGCCACCGGCATCGAGGAACACAACAACTACGCGGTGGACTTCATCGAGGCGGTGGCGGAGATCAAGCGCACCCTGCCCCACGCCCTGATCTCCGGCGGCGTGTCCAACGTGAGCTTCTCGTTCCGGGGCAACAATCCGGTGCGCGAGGCGATCCACGCCGTGTTCCTGTACCACGCCATCAAGGCCGGCATGGACATGGGCATCGTCAATCCGTCGCAGCTGGCGATCTACGCGGACATTCCCGAGGCACTGCGTAACGCGGTGGAGGACGTGGTGCTCAACCGCCGCGAGGACGGCACCGAGCGGCTGCTGGATCTGGCCGAGCAGTACCGGGATTCCGGCGACAAGGAGGTCAAGAAGGAAGACCAGGAATGGCGCTCCTGGCCGGTGGAGAAGCGGCTGGAGCACGCCCTGGTCAAGGGCATCACCGAACACGTGGAGGACGACACCGAGCTGGCCCGGCAAAACGCGGAGCGCCCCCTGCACGTGATCGAGGGCCCGCTGATGGACGGCATGAACGTGGTCGGCGACCTGTTCGGCGAGGGCAAGATGTTCCTGCCCCAGGTGGTGAAGTCCGCCCGGGTGATGAAAAAGGCGGTGGCCTATCTGCTGCCATTCATGGAGAAGGAAAAGGAAGAACTGGGCACCCAGGACGAGTCCAACGGCCGCATCCTGATGGCCACGGTGAAAGGCGACGTGCACGACATCGGCAAGAACATCGTCGGCGTGGTGCTGCAGTGCAACGGCTACGAGGTCATCGACCTGGGCGTGATGGTGCCCTGCGACAAGATCCTGGACACCGCGAAAAAGGAAAAGGTGGACATCATCGGCCTGTCCGGGCTGATCACCCCGTCCCTGGACGAAATGGTGCATGTGGCGGCGGAGATGGAACGCCTGGGCATGGAACAGCCGCTGATGATCGGCGGCGCCACCACCAGCCGCATCCACACCGCCGTGAAGATCGATCCGGAGTACCACAACCCGGTGATCCATGTGGCCGACGCCTCCCGGGCGGTGGGCGTGGTGTCACGGCTGCTGTCGGACACCCAGCGCAGCGACTACGTGGCCGAGGTGAAGAGCACCTACGAAGACCTGCGCGAACGCCGCAAGCGGCAGCAGGTGGACCGTTCCCTGGTGGCCATCGACGACGCCCGCGCCAATCGTTTTCAGCCGGACTGGAGCGATTACACGCCGCCGGAACCCAAGGTGAAGGGTCTCAAGGTGTTCGACGATTATCCGCTGGACGACCTGGTGGAGCGCATCGACTGGACGCCGTTCTTCCGCTCCTGGGAACTGGCCGGCAAGTTTCCGCGCATTCTCGACGACGACGTGGTCGGCGAGGAAGCCACCAAGCTCTATGCCGACGCCCGCGCCATGCTGGACCGGATCGTGGCGGAAAAATGGCTCACCGCCCGCGGCGTGATCGGCTTCTGGCCGGCGCAGTCGGACATGGATGACATTCTGCTGTATCGCCAGCCCGGCGACGCGGAACCGTTCATGACCCTGCACCACCTGCGCCAGCAACTGGACCGCAAGAAAAACGACAAGCCGAACTACGCCCTGAGCGACTTCATCGCCCCCAAGGAGAGCGGCAAGCAGGACTGGCTGGGCGGCTTCGCGGTGACCGCCGGCATCGGCATCGACGAGCACGTGCAACGCTTCGAGGCGGACCACGACGATTACAGCTCGATCATGCTCAAGGCCCTGGCCGACCGCCTGGCGGAAGCCCTGGCGGAGCGCATGCACGAACGGGTGCGCAAGGAATACTGGGGCTACGACGCCGACGAAACCCTCAGCAACGAGGAAATGATCTCGGAAAAATACCGGGGCATCCGCCCGGCCCCCGGCTACCCGGCCTGCCCGGACCACACCGAGAAAGCCCTGCTCTGGGAGTTGCTGGAACCGGAGAAGAACGCCGGCATGACGCTCACCGAATCCTACGCCATGCTCCCGGCGGCGGCGGTGTCCGGCTGGTACTTCTCCCACCCGCAGGCGCGCTACTTCGGCACCGGCAAGCTGGCCCGCGACCAGATGGACGACTACGCCGCCCGCAAGGGCATGACCCGCAAGGACATCGAACGGATGGTGCCGCATTTGTTGGGGTATGTGGAAGATTAGCTGCAAGCTGCAAGCAGGACTGTGTTTTAGCTTGTAGCTTGTAGCTTGAAGCCGACGCGGGCACGGCCTACCTGCCGCAATGGCCCAACCCGCGTTTTAACTTTTCACTTTCAACTCGTTACTTTCAACTCGCCCTCGCCGTCCAGCTCCGCCTCTTGCCCATCGACGACGCTGTGCATAACGTCACTGACGCCCCACACCGCCGGGATGCCGCAGGCCACCGCCAGGGCGGCGGCGGCGTTGCAGGGGTCGCGGCCGGCGATCACCAGGCCGCCGGCCTGGGCCAGCCAGGGCACCCAGCTCGGGTCCACCTGATCCACCACCACGATGTCACCGGGCCGCAGGCGGTTCAGGCCCCAGGCGCTGCACAGCCGGCGCAGCGGGCCCTCCACCCGACCGGGGCACAGGCCGCTGCCGCGCAGCACCGGGCTGGGGCGGCCACCGCCGCCGAAGCCGAAACCGATGCGGTCCATCTTCCAGTCCGGCGCGCCGGCGTGGGCGTCTTCCAGGTAGCGCAGCTTGCGCTGGCCGAGCACCTCGCCGGCGGCGGACGCCGGCAGCCGCCGCTCCATCCACAGCGCCCACAGCTCGTCGAAATAGAGAAAGAACACGTCGTCCGGGTGCGCCAGCAGGCCCTCGTTGACCCGCACCGCCGCCACCGCCCGCAGCAGCCGGCGCAATCGTTCGCCCAGTTCGAAACGCAGGCGGCGGGCCCGGCGCCACAACGGCAGCCAGGTCTCCAGGGGCGCCGGCAGGGGCTGGGCGGCCCGGTCCAGGGTGCGCCGCGCCGGCCGCAGGCTGCTCCATTGCGCGGGCTTTTCCCGCAGCGGCGCGTGCACCGGGTCGGCGCCGGGGCGCAGATCACTGGCGTCCAGCACGGCCTGGTCGCCGGCCAGCACCGCGCCCAGGACCCGTGCCTCACCGTCGTCCAGCAACGCCGCCAACGGCAAGGGCCGGCGCCGACCGGCCAGCAGATCGGGCAGGATCAGGTAGGCCAGCTCGCCGTCCAGCCGCGCCAGCCGCTCGCCCAGTCGATCCAGGCCCATCAGCCCGCGCCACAGCCGCTCCCGGTCGGTGGCCGGGTCGCGCCAGCGGCGCAGCTGGCGCTCCAGCCTGGCCAGTTCCAGGGCCATCCACGCCCGCCGCCACAGCCCGGGCGTGGACGGCGCCGGGCCGTTGTCGGTGGCCGGCGGCTGCCAGGCCGGCGGCACCTTGTCGGCCGCGCCGGGATGATCCGGCAGCAGGCGGCGAAAGAACTCGCCGTTGCGGTACAGATGGCTGTGCTGACGACGGTAGGGCTCCACCCGTGCCAGGTCGGTCCAGCCCCGGCGGGCCGCCAGCGGCGCCCAGAAACGGGTCTTCAGCCAGCGGCCGGCCAGGGTGTACCAGAGCGGCGTCACCGCCTGGTTGAACAGCGCCGGCGCGGCGCGGCGGACCCACACCTCTTCCGGTACCGGCAGAGAACCCACCGGCAGGGTCTGCAGCAACCACAGGGTCTCGCCATCGAACACCCACTCACCGGCCTGGGGCCGGTCGAACAGGGTACGCAGCTGCTCACCCAGGGCCAGCAGGCGCTCGCCGCCGACCACCTGTTCCAGGGCCTCGCGCTCGGTGTCGCTGTGGTACACCAATCGGCCGGCGTCGTCGAAAATCAGCCGCTGGCGTTCGGCGCCGCCGTCCACCACCCCTTCCACCACCATATGGGAGAGGTCCTGGCGCAGCGGGTGGCGGGTGAACAGCACCCCGGCGGCGCGCTGACGCGGCAGCGCCTGCACCACCACCTGGGAGGGCGCCGGGTCGCGGCCAAACAATGCCCCCAGGGCCGCGGCCAGGGCGTCGTCGGAGTCCAGATTAAGCAGGCTTTCCCGTTGGGAGCCTTCGTTCATGGCGCCCTGGTGCAGCACCCAGTAACGGTCGCCGGCGAACAGGCCGGGCAAGCTGCCCAGTCGCTGGATCAGCGCGTCGTGCCCGAGGCCCGCCACGTCCGCGCGGTGGATGCGCCAGCCGGGCGGCACCGGCAGCCCGCGAGCCGCCCAGCGCTGCACGTTCTCACCGCCGAGCGGGTCGGCGGGCAGTGTTTCGATGCTCATGGAATGGAAAACTTATTGATGTCGTTCGCGAACCCGCCGGGCCAACCACAGCCCGCCCCCGTACAGCAGCGGCGTCAGTACCAGGGTGCCCCCCACCAGTACCACGGCAATGCCACCGAACAGTGCCGGCGCCTTCATCAGGGTGCTCATCAGTGAATCCTGCCAGTAGAAAAACCATTCATGGTCGGCGGGAAACAGCCAGATATGGAATTGGTAGAACACCGCGGTGGGGCCGGCCACCAGGAGCCAACCTATCACAGCCAGCACGGGGGTCACAGCGACCAGTGCCCAGGTGCCCGCACCGGGCGGCCGGCGGCGCAGCACCAGCCAGGCCAGTGGCAGCCACAGCAGCGCGGCGGCCCACACCAGGGCCCGGCCCCGCTCGATCAGGTGCGCCACGTCACGCAGATGCACCACCTCCGCGTGGCGCAGCAGCGGGATGCGGCGACCGTCACGGTCCTGGTAGGAAAGCGCCTCCAGGCCCTGGCCGCCGTCGTGCACGGCCACCCGGATGCGATGGAACAACGTCTGGTGGGTGGCGGCGTCGAGTCGCTCGAAGTCGCGCCGGTGGTGGCGGTTAATCGGCCCGTACCGGTCGATATGGGCGCCGATTTCCAGTTGCTCGTACCAGAAACGGTAGCCGTAATCGGTTTGCGCGTAGAGGCCCCAGGTCAGGCCCAAAGCCAGCACCAGGCTGGCCAGGCCGTAGCCGACCCACAGCACAAGGGACAGGGTCGGCTTCATTCAGCGGGTGCCCTCATTCAGCGGGTAAGCGTGGCCCGCAGAGAAGCGGTGCCGGATTTGTCGCCGGCGCTCATTTCCAGCGTCGTCAGGGTCAGCCCCTGCTCTTCCAGGGATTGCAGCCACAGCAGCAACGCACTGGCTTCCTGGTTCTCCAGCTGCACCCGCACCGAGTCGTTGCCGTTGGGGGTGAAACCGCGCAGGGTCAGGCCATAGGTCTGCGCCGAGCGGCTCACTTCGCTGACCCAGTTGCTGCCCAGTTGGGCGGTGTCGCGACCGCCGCCGCCACGGGCGGCGCGCACCGCGTCCGCGTTGGCCTCGATCCAGGCCAGGGTCTGCTGATTGGAGAGATAACGCTGGCGGGCGTCCTGGCGGGCGTTCCAGCTGGGCTGCCAGATCAGCCAGTAGATCACCGCCACCGCGAACAGCACCGCCAACAGCTGCAGAATGCGCTGCTCGCGGGGTTCCCGCTCCTGGTACCAGGTAAGGGCCGGAGCCAGCCGCTTGTTCAGTTGTGCCCGGGTGTCGTTGAGCCGTTGTTTCATCCCGCCTGCTCCACCTTGACCCGCGCGGTGACGCCGCTGGCGCCGTTGCGGTAGTTGGCGATGGTGGCGCGCACGCCCTTTTCCTGAAGGGCGGTCTGCAGTTTTTCCACCTGGTTGTATTCCTTGGCGCCCAGATCCAGCAGCAGGCTGCCGTCACGCTGGTCGAACTGAATGCGCTTGGGCTCCACTTCGCTGCCGGACAGGGTGGTGGCCACCGCCGGCAGCACCGCGAACAGACTGTTGCCGCCACCCTCGCCGGCGCTGCCCAGGCGCGCCAGACGCGCCTCGAACTGGCGCCGCAGGCCGGAGGTGGCGCGGTCGCCGGGGAACAGGGACTGGTACAGTTTGGCGGCGTCGGCGAAGGCCTGGTCGGCGGCCTGCTGATAGCGCCACTGCTGGGCCCAGGTGGCCGCCAGGGCGATCAGGAACACCGCCGCCGCCAGGCCCATCACCGGCTTCCAGGGGTCCCAGGGGGACGGGCCGGCGCGGCGGGTCTGGCGCGGTGCGTAGGCGCCCTGCAGAATCTCCACGCCCCGTTCGGCGGTGAGACCGGCGCGCAGCCGGTCGCAAAGCGTGAGGTCGTCTTCCAGGCGGGTAAAGGGCTGCTCCTCGTCCTGATGCAGGGCCATCAGGGCGTCGCGCTGGGCGCCGTCGGCCACCAGCGCCTGGTCCCGCTCCAGGATCACCGCGCCCCAATCCGGCACGCTGATCAGCACCGGGGTTTCCGGGGCCAGCAGGTCCACGTCCACCTTCAGCCCCGAGGGCCGCACGCCGGCGTCATGGCACAGCGCCAGCAGCGCGTCCAGATGGTGCCGGTTGATCACCGCCACCGGATAGCGCCCCTGCTCCGGCTTGCCGGTGGCGAACCACAGGCTTTCCGGTGCCTCCAGCAGCTGCTCCTCGAGCAGATAGGGCAGCACCCGCTGCAGATGGCGGGCCTGCTTGCGCGACAGCGCCACCTCGGTGAGCAGCGCCTCGGCGCTGGTGATCACCAGTTGCGCGGCGGCGCCGTCTTGCGCGCGCAGGGCGTCGCCGAGGGTGGTCCGCGCCGGCGTCTCCCCCGCCGCGCTCTGGTGCAGCACCGGGGCGGCGTCCAGACCGTCCGCCTGGCGCTGGCTGAATGCCCCCGGGGCCAGATAGATCAAAGCTGATTCGGCCAAAATAAATATCCTTTAGGTCCCTGGAATACTGTCTATCACATTGTTGTTGTCATCGCCCGCATTGTAGAAGGGATTGCAGGCGGGTTCGAGCGGCGCCAGCAGGGGTTTGATCTGCCGGCTGTAGACCCGGGTGCCGTCCGCGCCGCCGCCGGCGGCGCGCCTTACCCGGCTCACCAGGCGACTCAGATCGCCGGCCACTTCCACATCCACCATCACCTGGAAATATTCGCTGGAGACGCCCAGGCGTTCGCTGAGTTGTTGCTTCTGCGCCTCTTCCAGATCGGCGAACGGTGCCTGCTGCATCAGCGTGGCCACGTCCGCGATCGGTTCCTCCCGACGCATCTGCTCCACCACCTTGGCGCCCTCGGTGCCGGCATAGAGCCCGAGCACCGCGTCCAGTACCGGCAGCGGCGCCGTGTTCACATTCAGTTTGGTGTCCACCGGCAGCGCCGTGAACAGGCCCCACATGGTGGCGTCGGGGAACAGGTCCGCCACCCGGAAATCGCGCAACGCGCGCAGTTCGGACTCGTGGGCGGCGGGCATATTGGGCGTGCGGCTGAGCCGGTATTCCGCGTCTTCCGCGCCTTCCACCGCGTCCACCAGGTTGTTGCTGTCCAGCCAGTCGGCCATCTGGTTGGCCAGCAGGCTGGCCTTGCCCGGGTCCGGCAGGGTCTGCTCCAGCAGCCGCTGCAGCATGTCCCGGGCCTGATCATCGCGCTCGAAGCCGGTGCCCTGGGCGTTGACCAGCCAGTTGAGGTTGAAGCGCCCCTGCAGGTCCTGGACGCTGGCGCTGAGAATGGCGTCCTCGTAGGGGGTGGGCGGCAGCTCCACCGCCCACTGTTCGTCCACGCAGTCGTCCAGCTGCTCGCCTTCCTGGCGATCCGCGTCCAGGTCGTCGATCAGGCCCTGCACCGCCACCACCTCCGCGGCCATGGCGTATTGATAGCGTTTGTCCCACTCCAGCAGGTTCTCGGTGCGGGTGCGGAACCGGTCCTGGCGGAACATCACTTCCGTGGTGATCGCCGCGATGATGGCGAACAGCATCAGCACGATGATCAGGGCCATGCCCTGCTGGCGGCGGCGCGCGCTCAGGCGGCCCATGGGTTCACCACGGTGCGGAAAAAGCGATGCAGGCGCTCCCCGCTTTCCAGTTCGATTTCCACTTCCACGCTCTTGGGCAGCCGCTGGGTCCACACCGGCGTGTTCATCATCGCCGGCTCCGGCCAGAACTCCAGCCAGTCCCAACGGCCGTCCTGGGCCTGGTCCAGGTAGCGCACCTGGAAGCGCTCCACTTTGTCGAGCAGCACGTCCTGCTGGTATTCGGTGGCCACGTTGGTGTCCAGCACCGGCCAGTAGCGGCGATAAAGCTTGTCGCCCTCCAGGGCGTAGATGACCCGCTGCATTTCGCTGCGGCGGCGCAGCTGGAAGGGGTTGGCCCAGCCCAGGCGGGTGAACTCCACGTAGTCGTCGCGGCCGAAGATGGCCGGTTGCGGATCGCCGTAGGGGTCGCGCACCGGACGCGCGATCATCTGCTCGAAATCCAGGGTCAGGTAGGTGACCGCCCGTTGCATGTCCTCCAGCTCGGTGGCGCCTTCGCTGAGCATGTCGCGGTTGGCCAGGGCGCGGTTGAGAAACTCCACCGCCAGCACGTAGATCATCGCGAAGATGGCCACCGTGATCAGTACTTCCAGCAGGGTGAAGCCCCGCTCCGTCGAGCGTCTCATCATCCCTCCGTCAGATCCTGGCTGCCGCCGCCGCCACCACCATTGCCACCGCCGCCACCGGGGAAGCCCTGCCCTTCCTCGGCCGGTTTGCCGATCAGGCTGGCCAGGGTGTACATCATGTCCCGGTGCTGGTCGCCGATGATCTCGCCCACCTCGATGTCCACCCGGCGGGTGTCCGGGTAAGGGCCGGCGCTGATGGTGGTGCGCACCCACCACTCCCGGTCGCCCACGGTGACCGTGCTGTCATTGGTGCCGGTGTTGGGCCACTCCTGGTAGACCTGCAGTTCCACCAGCTTGTCCGCCGCCACCATGTAGGCCCGGCGGGTGTCGTCGATGGAGCGGTAGGCGATGGCACTGGCGCCCAGCGTCTGGCTCAGCGCCACCATGGCCAGGGCCAGAATCGCCACCGCCAGCATCACTTCCACCAGGGTAAAGCCGCCCTGGCCGGCGGCCCGGCGCGACAGGTTCATCGGTCGTCCCCCAGGAAGTCGTCGTCGATCAGCGAATCGTCGGGTTTTTCGTCCGGCGCGGTGAGCGCTTCCTCTTGTTCTTTTTCCGGGTCACGGACCCGGCCCAGGGCGCTGAGCGCGCGGCGGCTTTCCAGGTCGATGTCGCCCCGGGAGCGGATCGTGAAGGTGATCGGCGTGGTTTCGCCGCTGGGGAAGAAGAACACCTGCGGCAGGCTGTCCTCGTCCTGGTCCTCGTCGTCTTCGTTGCCGTCACGACGTTCGTCGCGCTCGTCCGACAGCAGGCCCCGGTCGTCGCCGAACGGGTCGTCGGACACCAGCCGCTCGGCCACCTGATCCAGACCCAGCTGCTCCTCGTCCTCGCGCGGCAGGTCGTCCAGCTGCCAGGTCAGTTCCAGGCTCTCGGGCAGACGCCGCGCCTGCAGACCGTTGCCCTGGGCCGGCACGAACCGGCGCTCGCCCACGTCGTAGACCAGCGGGGTCCAGCTCTGGTCGGTGAGGCGCAGGGCCATCAGGCGACCGCCGAACAGGCTCTGCTCATTGAGCAGGGTCAGGACATCGGCGAACCGCGCCATCTCGTCATCGAGCTGGCGTTCGTCGTCCATCCATACCGGGACCACCAGCACCGCCAGGGAAAGCATGGCGATCAGCCCCACCACCACCAGGATTTCCAGCAGGGTGAAGCCGCGCTGGCTCCGGCCGCCGCGCCGTACTGCCATGGCGGCGATCAGTTGCCCTTGTCGCGCCAGCTGATGTCGGCGTCGGTGCCGTCACCGCCCTCGGCGCCGTCCGCGCCCAGGGAGTACAGGTCGAAGGGCCCGTCCACGCCGGGGCTGATGTAGATGTACTCATTGCCCCAGGGGTCTTCCGGCATGCTCGGCAGATAGCCGCCTTCCGGCCATTTCTTGGCGGACGCCGGCCGTTCCACCAGCGCGCTGATGCCCTCCTCGGTGGTGGGATAGGTGCCGTTGTTGAACTTGTACATGTCGAGCTGCTGGACGATTCGCGACATATTGGTCTTGGCGATGTCCACCTTGGCCTGTTCCCCCTGGCCGATCACATTGGGAACGATCATCGCCGCCAGCAGACCGATGATGGCCACCACCACCATGATTTCCAGCAGGGTGAAGCCGCCCTGAGCCCGTTGCATCGTTTTCATGATTCACCTTTTGTATTGTCTGAAGAGACTTCCTTGTGGACGGGGCGTCTCCTAACCCGCCATGAAATTGTTCATCTGCATGATGGGCAGCATCACCGCCAGTACGATCAGAATCACGAAGCCGGCCATCATCAGCAGCATCATCGGCCCCAGCAGCCCGACCATGGTTTGGACCGTGCTGGTGAGTTCCCGTTCCTGATAATCCGCCGCACGAGAGAGCATGTTGTCCAGCTCGCCGCTGGCTTCCCCACTGGCGATCATCTGCACCAGCATGGGCGGAAAGTAGCCGCTGTTTTCCAGCGCCCTGCTCAGGCTGCCGCCTTCGCGCACCCGGGCGGCGGCGTTGACCACCGCCTGGCGGATCGCCAGATTGCCGACCACCTGGGCGGCGATGAACAGGGCATCCACCAGCGGCACCCCGGAGCGGCCGAGGATACCCAGGGTGCTGGCCAGCCGGGCGCTGTCGGAGGCGCGCATCATGGTGCCGATCAGGGGCATGGCGGCCAACCGCCGGTGCACCCGCATGCGGAACGCCGGCTGGCGCATGGCGCGGGTGAAGGCCACCACCGCGCCGATCACCGCCAGCGCCAGCAGCCAGCCCCAGGCGCGCACGAAGTCGCTGAGGGCGATCACCGCCACGGTGATGAACGGCAGGGCCTGGTCCCGGTTGGCGAACACCGCCACCATCTTGGGCACCACGAAGGCCATCAGGAAGCCGATCACCAGCGCCGAGAAGATCATGATGAAGGCCGGATAAATCATCGCCTGGCTCACCGAACGACCGGTGTCGTCACGGGTTTCCAGATAGTCGGCCAGCTGCTCCAGCACCTGCTCCAGGTGGCCGCTCTGTTCGCCGGCCGCCACCGTGGCCCGGTACATCTCCGGGAAGGCGCGGGGGTATTCGGCCAGGGCGCGGGCCAGGCTGTAGCCCTCCAGCACCTTGCCGCGCACCGCCAGGATGATCTTTTCCACCCGCACATGGCCGGACTGCCGGGCCACCGCCGACAGGGCCTGCTCCACCGGCAGGCCGGACTTGAGCAGGGTCGCCAACTGGCGGGTGATCAGGGCCTGTTCGCCGCCCTTGAGCTTGCCGGTGGCGGACAGGCGGGCGGACAGCCCACCGCCGCTCTGCCGGTCGCGGGCCTCGGTGACTTCCAGGGGCACCCAGCCCTTGTCGCGCAGTTGCTGGCGAATCTGCCGGGCGCTGTCCGCTTCCAGCGTGCCCCGTTTGACCTTGCCCCGGTGATCCAGGGAACGATATTCGAACGCGGGCATCAGTCTTCCTTCGTGACGCGCAGCACTTCTTCGATGCTGGTGTCGCCGGCCAGCACCTTGCGCCAGCCGTCCTCGCGGATGCTCGGCGTCAGGGTGCGGGCATGACGGGCCAGGCGCAATTCGCCGGCCCGTTCGTGAATCAACTCGCGCATCACGTCGTCGATCACCACCAGCTCATAGATACCGGTTCGGCCCCGGTAGCCTTGATGGTTGCAGTGCTCGCAGCCGGTCGGGTGATAGAGCGTGACCTGCTGATCCGGTGCCAGCCCGAGCAACTGACGCTCGCCGTCGGAGGGCGCATAAGGCTGCTTGCAGTCGTCGCACAGCACCCGCACCAGCCGCTGGGCCAGGGAGCCGAGCAGGGAACTGGAAAGCAGGAAGGGTTCGATGCCCATGTCCTGCAAACGGGTCACCGCGCCCACCGCGGTATTGGTGTGCAGGGTGGAAAGCACCAGGTGACCGGTGAGCGACGCCTGCACGGCGATCTCGGCGGTTTCCAGGTCACGGATCTCGCCCACCATCACCACGTCCGGGTCCTGACGCAGAATGGCGCGCAGCCCGCGGGCGAAGGTCATGTCCACCTTGGTGTTGACCTGGGTCTGGCCGATGCCTTCGAGCTGGTATTCGATGGGGTCCTCGACGGTGAGGATATTGCGCGAAGAGTCGTTCAGTTCGGTGAGCGAGGCGTACAGGGTGGTGGTCTTACCGGAACCGGTGGGCCCGGTGACCAGAATAATGCCGTGGGGTTTGTGGATCAGCTCGCGCATGTGGTTGTCGCACACTTCGCCCATGCCCAGGTGCGCCACCTGCAGTCGCCCGGCCTGCTTGTCGAGCAGACGCAGCACCACCCGCTCGCCGTTGCTGGACGGCATGGTGGAGACCCGCACGTCCACGTCGCGCCCGCCCAGGCGCAGGGAGATACGACCATCCTGCGGAATCCGTTTCTCGGCGATGTCGAGCCGCGCCATGACCTTGATCCGCGACACCAGCAACGGCGCCAGTTCCCGTTTCGGGGTCAGCACCTCGCGCAGCACGCCGTCCACGCGCATGCGCACCACCAGCCGCTTTTCAAAGGTTTCGATGTGAATGTCCGAGGCGTTCTCGCGGATCGCTTCCTGGAACAGGGCGTTGATCAGCCGGATGATGGGCGCGTCGTCTTCCTGCTCCAGCAGGTCCGAGGTTTCCGGCAGGGAATCCGCCAGGCTGGCCAGATCCAACCCTTCCAGGTTGTCGGCGGCCTCGGCGGCGGCGCCGCGCTGCTGCTCATAGGTGAGCGCCATGGCGGCGGCGAAGGCGCCCTCGTCCAGGCGCACGATCGGCGGCAACCCACCCAGCCAGCGCTGCACCTCGGCCAGCGCCTGCAGGGACACGTCTTCCCGGCAGCACAATTCGCGGCGGCCGTCCTTTTCTCTCAGCAGCACGCCGAAGCGCCGCGCGAACCCGTACGGCAGCAGTTGCGGTCCGCCGTCGTTGTCCTCCACCGCTTCGGTGTGCTCGACCAGTGCTTCGCTCATAACCCCTCAATATCCTTCAATACCGTTCCATGAGTATCTCGATGATCTCGCCGTTGGCCTCGGAGAGATCCAGGAACTGGAAGCCGGCGTGGTATTCGCCCGGCTCGTCCAGGCCCTCGCTCCACACCACCCGGGCGTTGAAACTCATGGTGTTGACCCCGCCGATCTGGTCCGGCAATACCATGCCCAGTTCCAGTTGTTCCCCCGGCGCCACGTGGCGGCGCAGCAACAGCTTGAAGCCGCCGGCGCCCAGGTTGATCAGCCTGCCCACATTACCACCGGTGCCGCGATCGAACACCACCAGTTCATGGAACATGCGCTTGCGCGGCCAGCGGCGCCGCTCCCGGCGACCGTCGCCGGCGCCCTCCTCGTCCCGCCGCCGCAGCATCAACACCACGCCGGTAAAGGCCCCGCCTTCGCGGCGCACCGGGTTGGCGTGGACGCGCAACGGTAACGGCTCTTCATGACCGTATGGATACACGTCCAGGTCCTCTTCCCAGTGCCGCCCTTCCACGCAGGGCGCCGGCACCGGACCGGCCCAGGCCGGCGCGCCACCGGCGGCCAGCAGGTCCGACACCGGGCCGCCCAGCAGGGCGTCGCGGTCGGCGTTGAGCAGGGCCGCCGCCGAGGCGTTGCAGAAGGTCACCCGGCCCTCCGCGTCGGCGCCGATCACCGCTTCGCCGAGGGCATGCAGCAGACGCTCGTTCTCATCCTTGAGGCGCTTCATCTGCACCACCGCCTGCTGCAGCTTGCGACGTTGCCGGTCCAGCTCCAGGAATACATTGACCTTGGCGTCGAGAATCCGTTCGTCCACGGGCTTGAACAGATAGTCGACCGCGCCATTGCGATAGCCCTGGAAGACGTACTTCTGTTCCTTGGAAATGGCGGTGACGAAAATGATCGGAATGTGGCGGGTCTTGCGGTTCTGACGCATCAGTTGCGCCACTTCGAAACCGTCCATTTCCGGCATCTGCACGTCCAGCAGAATCAACGCGAAATCGTGCTTGAGCGCCAGTGCCAGCGCCTCGTTGCCGGAGCCGGCCATGATCAGTTGGCGGCCCTCCCCGTCCAGCAACGCCTCCATGGCGATCAGGTTCTCCCGGTGGTCGTCGACGACCAGGATATTCTGCTTATTCATTGCGCAACCCAGCCCCACTGTTCACTCTTCCCGGCGCCCCGTCTTCCGACCGGATTTTTCCAGGCAGTCCACCAAAAAGGGGCCGATCCGCTCCAGATCGAGCACCTGACGGACGGCGCCCAGGGCGATGGCCGCCTCCGGCATCACCGGCGCCTCGCTGCCCGCTGGCGACTGGGCCAGTGTCAGCCCGCCGCGCCGGCGGATGTAATCAAGGCCGGCGGAGCCGTCCTCGTTGGCACCGGTCAGGATCAACCCTATGACATTTTTGCCATAGACATGACCCGCGGAAAAGAACAGTTCATCAATGGACGGCCGTGAAAAATGCACCGGCCGGTAAACGGTCAAGGCGATGGTGTCATCCGCATCGACCAGCATGTGATAGCCCGGCGGGGCCACATAGACATGGCCGGCCCGGATCCTTTCTTTATCATTCGGCGACACCACCGGCAGGCGGCAGTAGCGCGACAGCAGCCAGGCCAGGCGATTGTCGGCGCTGGCGTTCTGATGCTGGACCAACATGATGGCGGCGGGAAAGCGCTCCGGCAAGCTGGAAAGAATGCGCGAATAGGCATTCAACCCGCCCCAGGAGGCGCCCATCACCACCGCCTTGATCGACCCCATTCGTTCTCACCACCATCGCGCCCGACGCGCGTTCAGCCCTGGCCGCCGCGATTGCGCTTCTCCGCCTCATAGGCGGCACGGTGGGCCTGGGCCTCCTTCAGCTTGGCCTGCAGCTCCCGGCGCTGACGATCCAGCTGCAGGAAGAAATTCACCTTGCTCTTGAGGATCAGCGGGTCCAGCGGCTTGAACAGATAATCCACCGCCCCGGCCTGATAGCCCTTGAACACGTACTTTTTTTCCTTGCTGATGGCGGTGACGAAGATGATCGGGATGGTCTGGGTGTCCTTGCGCTGGCGCATCAGCTCGGCCACCTCGAAGCCGTCCATGCCGGGCATCTGTACGTCCAGCAGCACCAGGGCGATGTCTTCCTTGAGCAGAATCTTCAGCGCGTCCTGCCCGGACTCGGCCTTCAGCAGGGTGCGCCCGTCCTCTTCCAGGACGGCTTCCAGCGAGACCAGATTGGCGGGTTGATCGTCGACCAACAACAGTTTCTGCTCGATCATGGTTTGTCTCGAACTCAGGCGTTATGACGCGGTTGTCGCTTGCGGAAAATCCGCATCGGTTTGTTGACCACCTCGAAGGCCTCCTCGTCGCCGCTGAAACGCAGGCTCTCCTTGGTGCCCAGGCACAGGAACCCGCCCAGGTCCAGGCTGTCGCCGAACAGGCGGAATACCCGCTGTTGCAGCGACCGGTCGAAGTAAATCAGCACATTGCGGCAGAGTATCACATGCATTTCGCCGAACACCTGATCGGTGGCCAGGTCGTGGTCGGCGAACACGATATTGCGTTTCAGGCGCTGCTCCATGATCACGCTGTCGTAGCGGGCGGTGGCGTAATCACTGAGCGATCGGCGGCCACCGGCGCGGCGGTAGTTGTCCGCGTACTGCTTGAAGGCGTGGATCGGATAGATGCCCTTGCGGGCCGCCGCCAGCACGTTCTTGTCGATGTCGGTGGCGTACAGCATGGCGCGGTCGTACAGGCCCTCTTCTTCCAGCAGGATCGCCATGGAATAGATTTCCTCGCCGGTGGCGCAGCCGGCGTGCCAGATCTTGATGAACGGGAAGGTCTTGAGCACCGGCACCACTTCATCGCGAAACGCCTGGTAGAACTCCGGGTCGCGGTACATCTCGGTGACGTTGATGGTGAGGTCATTGAGCAGGGTGACGAAGAAGGCGCGGTCGCGCAGCACCCGCTCGGTCATCTGCAGCACCGTGGCGAAGCCGGACAGGGTCAGCCGGTGCATCACCCGCCGGCGGATCGAAGCCTGGCTGTAGGAGCGGAAATCGTAGCCGTAAAGCTGGTAGATCGCCTCCAGCAACAGGCGGATCTCGATGTCCTCCAGGTGCACCTGGTCGTCATTGATCGGCGAATCCGCTTGCACGGCCGGGTCTCCGTTCATTTATGCAGCCACACCCGCATCAGCGAGGTCAGCTTGCTCATGTCGATGGGCTTGGAGCAGTAGTCGTTGGCGCCGGCGTCCAGGCACTGGGCGCGGTCGTCCTTCATCGCCTTGGCGGTGAGCGCCAGGATCGGCAGGGCCGCGAACCGGGGCTGCTGGCGAATCCGCCCCATCGCCTCGTAGCCGTCCATTTCCGGCATCATGATGTCCATCAGCACGATGTCGTAGTCCGGGCTCTCCTCCAACGCGTCCAGTGCCTCGCGGCCATTGTTGGCGATGCTGATCTGGAAACCGAGCTCTTCCAGCTGGGCGGACAAGGCGTAGATATTGCGCATGTCGTCGTCCACCAGCAGCAGCTTCTTGCCCTCGAAGATGTCGTCGCGGTGCTCGATCATGCCCGGGCCGCCGCGCCGGTGGGACGGCAGGGTGGATTCCAGCCAGTGCAGGAACAGGGACGCCTCGTTGAGCAGCCGCTCGTGGGAGCGCTCGGTCTTGAGAATGATGCGGTCGGCGTATTTGCGCAGCCGTGCCTCCTCGTCCCGGGTCAGGTCCTTGCCGGTATAGATCACCACCGGCACCGCCTCGTAGCGGTCGTTGGCGTGCAGCTTTTCGAGCAGCTCGAAGCCGCTCATGTCCGGCAGGGTCAGGTCCAGGATCATGCAGTCGAAGACGGTCTCGCCCAGCGCCGCCAGCGCCTCGGCGCCGCTGGTCACGGCGGTGATCTGCACGCCCTTCTGATCAAACAATTCGCGGATGCTGCGGTGCTGGATTTCACTGTCCTCCACCACCAGCAGCCGCCGCACATTGGTTTCGATGGCGGATTCGATCTTGGCGAACGCCTTGAGGATCTGGTCCTGGTTCACCGGCTTGGCGAGAAAATCGATGGCGCCCAGGTCCAGCGCCTTCTTGCGCTCGTCCTTGCCGGACAGGAAATGCACCGGGATGTCCTGGGTGCGCGGGTCCGCCTTGAGCTTTTCCATCACTTCCCAGCCGTCGATGCCCGGCAGGCCAATGTCGAGAATAATGGCGCTGGGCCGGTACCGGCGGGCGAACTCCAGGCCGCTTTCACCGTCGTGGCAGACGTGGCTCTCCAGGCCGTAATCCGCCGCCAGATCCACCAGCACATGGGCGAACTCCCGGTCGTCCTCCACCACCAGCACGGTTTTCTCGCGCACCACGTAGTCCTCGTCCTGCTCGGCGAACGGCAGGTTGGGCGCGGTGTGCGCCTCGGCGTTGGCGCCCACGTCCATGGCCTCCGGCGGCACCGGGCCGGCCTCGGCCTGCTCCGCCGTTCCCTCCGGCAGGTACAGGGTGAAGGTGGCGCCCTGCCCCGGCCCGTCGCTGCGCAGGCCGATTTCACCGCCCAGCAGGCGCGCCAGTTCCCGGGAAATGGTCAGGCCCAGGCCGGTGCCGCCGTATTTGCGGCTGGTGGTGCCGTCGGCCTGCTGAAAGGCCTCGAAGATCAGTTTCTGCTTGTCCTCGGGAATGCCCACGCCGGTGTCGGTGACCGAGAATTTCAGGGTGGCCGCCGGGTCCAGCCGGCCCGGTACCCGTTCGTCCGGTCCCGGGCGATGCACGCCCAGGGTGACGCTGCCGTCCTCGGTGAACTTGAGGGCGTTGGACAGCAGGTTCTTGAGAATCTGTTCCAAACGCTGGCGGTCGGTGTAGAAATGCGCCGGCAGGTCGTCGCCCAGGGCCACCCGGAATTCCACGCCCCGGTTTTCCGCCACATGGGAAAAGTGCCGGCGGAAGTGGTCGCCCAGTTCCGCCGGCGCGATGGGATCCACCACCACATCCATCTTGCCTTCCTCGATCTTGGAGATGTCGAGGATATCGTTGATCAGCGACAGCAGATCGGCGCCGGCGGAATGGATCACCTGGGCATGTTCCACCTGCTTCTCGTCCAGGTTGCCTTTTTTGTTCTGACCCAGGGCGTTGGACAGAATCAGGATCGAGTTGAGCGGGGTGCGCAGCTCGTGGGACATGGTGGACAGGAACTCGGACTTGTAGCGCGACGACAGCTCCAGTTCCTTGAGCTTGTCTTCCAGTTCCCGGTGCAGCAGCTCCAGCTCCTGGTTCTTGTCGGCCATTTCCGTTTTCTGCTCGCCGAGCAGCTTGGCCTGGGCCTCCAGCTCCTCGTTGGTGACGCGCAGTTCTTCCTGCTGGGCCTGCAGGGATTCTTCCGAGGCGCGCAGCGCCTGGGTCTGGGATTCCAGCTCCTCGTTGATGGCGCGCAGTTCTTCCTGCTGCTGCTGCAGCCGCGATTCCGAGGCGGACAGCTCCATGGCCTGTTCTTCCAGGTCCTGATTGACCCTGGCCATTTCCTCTTTCTGTTCTTCCAGGGCGCGCGCCTGCTCACGGGTGCGGTCGAGCATGGCCGCCAGCCGCAAGCGGCTCTGGGCACTGTGCAGGGCCACCGCGATCACCGCCGCGCCCTGCTCCAGAAAGGTCAGCGCCTGGTCGTCGAACCGCTCGAAGGCGCCCACTTCCAGCACGCCCTTGAGCTCGTCGTCGTGCAACACCGGCAGCACCACCACGTTGCGCGGTACCGCGTTGCCGGTGCCGGAGCCGACGATCATGTATTCCTCGGGCACCTGTTCCAGCACGATGCTTTTCTTTTCCAGCGCGCACTGCCCCACCAGGGATTCGCCCAGGGCGAAGCCGTTGGCCAGCTGTTTGCGGCGCTGCATGGCGTAGGCGCTGCTCAGGCTCAGGCGGGCGCTGTCCTCGTCCCAGGTATAGAACGCGCCCACCTGGGCGTTCAGCGCCGGCACCAGATAGCCGAGCAGATTGCGGCCTAGCTGTTCCAGCGTCATCTCGCCGCGCATCAGCGCGTTCAGTTCGGCGAGCTGATTCTTGACCCGCTCCTGGCGGCTCTGCTCCTCACTGCGTGTCTTCAGGGCATCGCGCATCTTGCGGATGGCACGGATCAGATGGCCGGTCTCGTCACGGCTGTCGCTGCGAATCTCGGTCTCCCAGTTGCCGCCGGCGATGCTGTCGGCGGCGCTGACCGCGTCTTCCAGGGGGCGGGTGATGGCGCGGGTGACGCGCAGCGCGATCAGCCCCAGCAGCGTGAAGGCGATGGCGCCCAGCACCAGCCCGATGCGCTGGGTGCTCTTGTTGTCCTCGCGGCTGGCGTTGAGAGTGGCCCGGAAGCTGGCGTAGCGCTCCGCCTCGAAGGCGTTATGGGCCTCTTCGTACTCGGTCTGCTGGGCGCGCAGGGCCTGGATGCGCTCGAAGCCGTCGAGCATCGCCACCGGGTCCTCGATCAGATCGTGGGCCAGGGCGTCGGCGCTGCTGAAATAGGCGAGAAAGGCGGCTCGCAGGGCGTCCACCTGGGGCCCCAGGTCCGGATCCAGCCGTTCGATGTCGCCGAGCCGTTCCAGGAAGCGGTCGGAGCGTTCCCGCGCCTTGGTCAGCGCCTCGCCATCAATGCGGTTGATGGCGCCATCGAAGGCGGCGCTGATGCTGCGGAACTCCACGTTGTTGGCGTTGACCAGCTCCAGCACCGGGAAGTCATGCTGCTCCACCCGCTGCAGGTGGTGGATATTGGTTTCCGCGATGTAATAGCTGTAGAGAAAGTAAGCCAGGAAGAGGAACACCCCCAGCGCCGCCACGGACAGAATCTTCAGCCGCACGGACAGATTGTTCAACCCGCTCATCCACGCATCCCCATGATCGCGCCCCCGGGCGCTTTTATTATCGTGATCGCGCGCCGGCCATGATATCCCGATCCTCATACGAAAGTATCACGTCGGTCGCAACTCTCGGATTATAAGGGGGAAGTGGCACCCGGGAAGGCGGTCACGCCGAGACTGTGAAGCGCATCACTGCGAATAATGAAGGAGAAGGTCGCGGCTGAAGCGGAGTGCCACCAGCCGCGATCAACGGCGTTTCAGTCCGCCTTGGGATTGAAACGCCGGTTGAGCTTGCGCATGCCGCCGATCCAGCGGTCGTAGTTGTCGGTCTTGTTGCGCATGTATTGCAGTACTTCCGGGTGCGGCAGCACCAGGAAGGTCTCCGCCCGGATCGCCTCCAGGCAGGCCAGGGCCACCGGTTCCGGCTCCATCATGCCGTCCACGCTGGCCACGTGGTCTTCCTTGCCCTTGGTCATGTTGGTGCGCACCGCCTGGGGGCACAGCACCGACACCTTGATGCCGTCGTCGCCGTAGGTCAGCGCCAGCCATTCGGCCAGGCCCACGGCGGCGTGCTTGGTCACCGCGTAGGGCGCCGACCCCACCTGCGACAACAGCCCCGCCGCCGAGGCGGTGTTGAGGAAGTAGCCGCCGCCCCGGGCGATCATGCGCGGCGCCAGATGGCGGGCGGCGAACACATGGGCCATCACGTTGATGTCCCAGATCCGCTGCCAGCCGTCGTTGTCCACTTCCGGGCCACCGGGTAGGGAAATGCCGGCGTTGGAGCAGAACAGGTCGATGGGGCCGACCTGCTCCTCGGTGTCGTCGATGAGCGCGCGTAACTCTTCCTCGCGGGCCACATTGACGGCCCGGGCGACGCCGTGGGCGCCGGCCGCGTTGACTTGGTCGGCGGTGGCGGCGGCGCCGTCACCGTCCAGGTCGGCGCACACCACGGCGCGGGCTCCGGCGTCCGCGCAGGCCAGCGCCAGCGCGCGGCCGATGCCGCCGGCGGCGCCGGTGATCACGACGATGCGATCCTTGATGTCCATTCAGACCTCCCCGTGGCCGTCAGTCGGCGGTTTGCCGATAGCGGTTCACTTCGTTGCGGGCCACCACGTTGTGGTGCACCTCGTCCGGGCCGTCGGCGAGACGCAGGGTGCGCTGCTGCATGTACATCTCGGACAGCGGCGACCATTGGCTGACGCCGGTGGCGCCGTGGATCTGGATCGCCTGATCGATGATCTGGCAGACCTTCTCCGGCACCATCGCCTTGGCCATCGACACCCAGATGCGCGCTTCCTTGTTGCCCAGCACGTCCATGGCGCGGGCCGCTTTCAGCACCATCATGCGCATCGCCTCGATTTCGATGCGGGCGCGCCCCACCACTTCCATGTTCTTGCCCAGGTCGATGATGCGCTTGCCGAACGCCTCGCGCTCCATGCCGCGCTTGAGCACCAGGTCCAGGGCTTTTTCGGCGGCGCCGATGGAACGCATGCAGTGGTGGATACGGCCGGGCCCGAGGCGTACCTGGGAGATTTCAAAGCCACGCCCTTCGCCCCACAGAATGTTTTCCTTGGGCACCCGCACATTGTCCAGTTTGATGTGCATGTGGCCGTGCGGCGCATGGTCGTGTCCGAACACGCGCATCGGCCCAAGGACATTGACGCCGGGCGCGTCCATCGGCACCAGAATCTGCGACTGCTGCCGGAACGGCTCCGCGTCCGGGCTGGTCTTGACCATGCAGATCATGATCTTGCAGCGCGGATCGCCGGCGCCGCTGATGTAGTACTTCTCGCCGTTGATCACCCAGTCGTCACCGTCCAGCACGGCGCTGGTCTCGATGTTGCGGGCGTCGGACGAGGCGACCTTCGGTTCGGTCATGCCAAAGCAGGAACGGATCTCGCCGTTGAGCAGCGGCTTCAGCCATTTTTCCTTCTGTTCCGGCGTGCCCACCCGCTCCAGCACTTCCATGTTGCCGGTGTCCGGGGCGGAGCAGTTGAGGGTCTGGGAGGCCAGCGGATTCTTGCCCAGCTCGAAGGCGATGTAGGCGTAATCCAGGTTGGACAGGCCCTCGCCGGTTTCCGCGTTGGGCAGGAAGAAGTTCCAGAGGCCGTTGGCCTTGGCTTTGTTCTTGGCCTCTTCCAGCAGTTCCAGCTGGCCGGGCGCGTAGCTGAAGCGTTCCGCGCGGCCCTCGCCCAGGCGGTGGAACTCCTCGGTGATCGGGTCCACGTTGTCACGAATGTGTTTGATCACCGCGTCGAGCAACGGCCGGGCGTCCTCGGACATGGCCAGGTTGTTCATCGCGGTATCGTTATCCAGTGCTTTCAACGTTCTACTCCTTTGCGTGCAATCCGGCCCGCGGGCCGTCGTCGAGACAGGCGGCGCGCAGGGCCCGCCGGTCGATTTTGTCGGTGGCGCCGCGCGGCAGCGGCCGCGTCAGCACCCAGATATGATCGGGAATCTTGAAGCGCGCCAGATGGCCGCGCAGGAAAGCGGTCAGCTCCGCCGGCTCAACGGTGGCGCCGGCACGGAGATAGACGGCGGCACCCACCGCCTCGCCCAGGCGCTCGTCGGGCACCGGAAACACGCCGGCCTCGGCCACCGCCGGATGGTGGTGCAACGCGCCTTCCACCTCCAGGCAGGAAACGTTCTCGCCGCCGCGCAGAATAATGCTTTTGCGGCGGTCGACGATGTAGACCAGGCCATCCTCGTCCACCCGGGCCAGGTCGCCAGTGAGCAGCCAGCCGTCGCGCAGGGTCTCGGCGGTGGCTTCCGGCTGGTTCAGGTAGCCGCGCATGTTGGCGGCGCTGCGTACCGCCAGCTCGCCCACCTGCCCCGCCGCCACCGGCTCGCCCTGCTCGTCCACCAGGCGCATTTCCTGCAGCGGCGGATTCAGGCGCCCCGCCGCGTCCGGATGAGCCACGTAATCCGGCCCGGCCAGCACGATGCCCAGGGCGTTGGTCTCGGTCATGCCCCAGCCGGTGCCCACCTTGGCGGCGGGAAACGCCGCCGCCAGCTGGCCCACCTGGGCCGCCGGGCGTTTGGCGCCGCCGGCGCCGATGTAATTGAGACTGGCCAGGGAAGCGCCGGCCCGCCGTGCCGCCGCCAGCAGCTCGGCGGACTGGGTGGGCACGCCGACGAAGCGGGTGACCTGCTCGCGCTCGATCAGGCGCACCGCCTCGTCCGCGTCCCATTTGTACATCAACGTCATGGTGGCACCGTTGACCATGCCCTGCAGAAAGCTGGCGTTGAGCGCGGTGACATGGAACAGCGGCGTGACGATCAGCGAGGACGGCGGCCGCGCCGGCGGCGGCGCGTCCGGGTTCATCAGCGGGCCCATGACCTGCACCATCACCTGGGAATACACCGCCGAGATCATGCCCCGGTGGGTCAATTGCACGCCCTTGGGCCGGCCGGTGGAGCCGGAGGAATACAGCACCACCGCGTCGTCGTCGGTGTCGATGGCGGTCTCCGGCCAACCGGCATCGACACCGGCGGCGCGCAGCGCCCGGTAATCGTGGCCCCGGTGACCGGGCGGCACGTCGCGCACCGCCACCAGGGTTACGCCCAGGCGCTCGGCGAAGGCCTCGCCGATCCGCAAACGGGGCTGGTCGGCGAACAGCACCCGCGCCCCGCAATCCGCCATGGCGAACGCCAGTTCCTGCTCGCCCCACCAGGCGTTCATGGGTACCGCCACGGCGCCCAATGCGGCCACCGCCAGGATCAGGATCGGCAGCTCCGGATAATTGCGCATCGCCAGCGCCACCCGGTCGCCCTGGCGCACACCCAGCTCCGTCGCCATGGCCGCCGCCAGGGCGCGGACGTCGGCGCACACCGCCTCGTGGTCCCAGCGCTCCTGCTGGTAGACCAGCACGTCGCGGCCGGCGAACACGCCACCACCATGGCGCAGCAGATCGCGTAAATGGAACGGTGTGTTACGAAACACGGTATAGCGCTGCCCAGCCACGGTGGCCTCGGTGAGCGAGAAACGGGGATCCGTGTCGACCAGATGCGCGGCGGCCTGCTCGAAGCTCATCGGCGCGGCCGGCCCCGCCGGGGCGCGGTCCTGTTGGCCTTGGCCCATAGTGTTGTTCTCCCGACCGTGTTTTCGCTTGTTGTTCTTCACAGCCCCGGTGGCCGCTGGCCGCGGCGCGACTGACAGTTGTCAGGAAGTAAGCTAAGCGGCCCGCCCCGGGGTGTCAAGTTCGCCGCCGGCAACGGCCGACCGTGCCTTCACTTCAAGCCATCCGTCTTAAAATAACAACCAACTTGTTTGATTTAAGAAAACGATTTTAGTGGTTGCGGCCATCGAAACCCGGCTTTAGCCTGACAAATGTCAGCAACGAAAGACTGTTTCGTTTTTCATAAGAGAACCGCCATCAAAACCACAAGAACAAGGAGCATTCGATGACAACAATCACCTTGAAACAGATGCTTGGCAGCGCCCTGTGTGGCGGCGCGCTGCTGCTGTCGGCGCCCGCCCTGGCCGACGACGGTTCCTTCGAATGGCCGCGGCTGCTGGTCATCGGCACGCCGGGCACCGCCTCCGGCAGTTTTATTTCCACCAACGCCTGGGCGCCGCTTCTGCAGAAGGACGTGGGCACCGTGGTGCGCATCGTCCCCGAGGACAGCGAGACCATGCGCTATCGGCGTCTTACCGACCGCAAGGACATCGCCATCAGTTCGGTGACCGCCGCCGAAATGCGCTTCCAGGTGGAAGGCGTGGGCGGTTACATCAATACCGTGCCGGCGCCTCAGCGCATCGTCTGGCACCATAACGATTCGCCCTGGGGTTATGTGGTGTCCGGCGATTCGGACCTGCAATCCCTGGACGACCTCAAAGAGGGCAAGCACCGGGTGGCCCAGGGCATGTTCTCGCCGCCAATGACGGTGGCGGTGCGCGAGGCCCTGCCCGCTTTCCTGGGTCTGTCCGAGGCGCAAACCGAAGAGCACTTCCAGTTCGTGCCCGCCAGCAGCTACGCCGAAAACTGCCGATCAGTGGTGGAAGGCAAGGCCGACGTGGCCTACTGCGCCACCATCAGCGCGGTGGTCTCCGAGATGGAAGGCGCCCCCGGCGGCATCCGCTGGCTGCCCATGGAACAGAGCAATACCGAAGGCTGGCAGCGCTATCTGCAGCACCGCCCGATGCTGGTGCCCACCACCATCGATCAGGGCGTGGACTCCGCCCGCGGCGTGCAGGGTGCCACCTCCAATTTCCTCTACACGGTACCCGCCGGCGCCGACGATGCGCTGATCTACAACCTGTCCAAGTGGATGCACCAGTCCTACGACCAATACAAAGGCAAGCATCCCCTGGCCGCGCGCATGTCCCTGGAACAGTTCCGCGCCTATCTGGACCGCACGCCCCTGCCGGTGCACGAGGGCACGGTGAAGTACCTGCGCGAAATCGGTGAATGGAGCGAGCAGGACGAGCAAAACAATCAACAGGCCATCGAGAAGATGGACCGCTGGATCGCCGCCCGCCGCGCCGCCGTGGAAGAAGCCCGCCAGGCCGACGTCAAGGTGGACTTCCAGAACCCGGCGTTCCTGGACATCCAGGACAAGCATACCGACGGTCTGGACGGCTTCCGCTCCAGGATCTGACCGCCTCTCCGGAGCGACGCTTATGAACACTTCCGTTTCCACCGTCGAGGACCCGGCACCGCAGCCGGAGATCAGCCGCCTGGGGGACCTGTTCTCCTGGCAGAGCATCCTGTTCGTGGTGCTCTGCTCGGCGGGTCTGCTCACCGGGCTGGCCTACGTGTTCGGGCTTAACTGGGACGGCCAGCGGCTGCTGGAGGGCCAGTACTACTGGATCTTCATCGGCCTGTTCGTGGCCGCCGCCTTCATCGCCCTGCCCGCCTACAAGGGCCAGCAGCACATTCCGTTCTACGATCTGGTGGCCTCGGCGGTGGCCATGGGCATCAGCTTCTACTACTCCCTGCACGCCTGGGACATGGTGCAGAGCGGCTGGGCCCATGTGCCCACCGCGGTGGTGATCTGGCTGCTGATGATGGAGCTGGCCCGGCGCAGCGGCGGGCTGCCGTTCCTGCTGGTGGTGGCCCTGCTGGGCAGCTACCCGCTGGTGGCGGACCGTTTCCCGGGGCTGTTGATGGGCATTCCCTACGACTTTGACCGCATGATCGACGCCCATATTTTCCGGGCGGAAGGGATGATGGGCATCACCACCAAGATCGTGGCGGAGATCATCCTCGGCTTCCTGGTGTTCGCCGGGGTCCTGATCGCCACCGGCGCCGGCCAGTTCTTCATCGACCTGGCCAACGCCGGCTTCGGCCGTCACCGGGGCGGGCCCGCCAAGGTGGCGATCGTGGCCAGCGGCTTCTTCGGCAGCCTGTCCGGGTCGATCTTCTCGAACATCGCCGGCACCGGTTCGATCACCATTCCGGCCATGAAGAAGTCCGGCTATCCGCCCCACTACGCCGGAGCCATCGAGGCCTGCGCCTCCACCGGCGGCGTGGTGATGCCACCGGTGATGGGCGCCATCGCCTTCGTCATGGCGATCACCATCGGCGTGGGCTACGCCACCGTGCTGCTGGCGGCGGTGATTCCTTCGCTGCTGTTCTATTTCGGGCTGCTGCTGCAGGTGGACGCCTACGCCGCCAAGACCGGCATCAAAGGGCTCCGGAAGGACGAGCTGCCGGCCATGAAAGGCGTGCTCAAGCGCGGCTGGCCGTTCCTGCTGGTGCTGTCGTTCCTGGTCTGGGGGCTGCTGTACATGCGCTGGGAATACTACGCGCCCTGGTACGCGGCGGCGCTGATCGTGGCGCTCTCCTACCTGCAGAAGGACACCCGCCTGACGCCGGTGAAGCTGTTCAAGGCACTGCGCCAGATCGGCTTTCTGGTCACCCAGACCGCCGCCATCATCCTGCCGGTGGCGTTCGTGGTCAGCGCGCTCACCATCACCGGGGTGACCGGCTCGGTGACCTCGGGGTTGATCGCCCTGGGCGGCGAGAACCTGTATCTGATCCTGTTCTTCGGGGTGCTCGCCTGCTTCATCATGGGCATGGCGGGGCTGGCCATCGTCGCCTACATCTTCCTGGCGGTGACCCTGGCGCCGGCGATCATCGAGGTGGGCGGGCTGAACACCGTGGCGGTGCACTTCTTCATCGTTTACTACGCCATGCTGTCGGTGATCACGCCACCGGTGGGCACCGCCGCCTTCCTGGCCGGCACCATCGCCGGCAGCAACCCGATGCGCACCTGCTTCACCGCCATGCGGCTGGGCGTGGTGATCTATTTCGTGCCGCTGTTCTTCCTGTTCCAGCCGGCGCTGGTGCTGCAGGGGGATCTGACGCCGCTGGTGTACATCCTGCCGTCCATCGTCGCCGGTATCGTGCTGATCTCCGGCGGTCTGGAAGGCTGGCTGCTGGGCGCCGGCCGGGTAAGGCGCTGGTGGCGGCCGGGGCTGGTGGTGGCGGGCTTTATCTTCAGCTTTCCGTCGCTGATGAGCACCGTGATCGGCGGCGTGCTGTCGCTGCTGTTCGCCGCCCTGGTGTGGTGGGACAACCGCCGCGACCCGGCGGTGCAGGCCACCTGAGCGAAGCGATGATGCCGGTGAGGCGCGCGGCGTTCAGCCGCGTGCCAGCTCCTCGATCATGGCGGCCACCCCGACGGCCACGGTACGCAGCATCAGATCGTCGTCGATGTCGCGCCCCAGCCAGTCGCGCATGGGGGCGAAGGCGGAGATAAAGATAATCAGGTTGGCCATCACCTCGGCGCGCCGATCCTGCTCCGGCAGGCCGGCGCGCTCCCTCAACCGCGCCGCCAGCGAGGCGATCACCGCCTCGTCCCGGGCGCGCATGGCGCGCCGGTCGTCGGCCTGCAGATAGGGCACGGACCGGTACACCAGCAGCGTGCCCTGGCGCTTGTGGCTCCAGGTTTCCTTCAGGTATTCAGCGATGATGTCGGTCAGCGCCCGGTCGCCCTGCCGGCTCAACCGTTCCGCCAGGGACGGCACATCGTGCTCGAACCAGAGACGATTGAGCAAACGACGGAGAATGTCGTTCTTGTTGGCGATGTAGTCGTAGATGCTGGCCTGATTGACGCCCGAACGGGCGCAGATGTCGCGGATGGTGGTGGAGGCGAAGCCCTTTTCCAAAAACAGGTCCAGCGCCGCGTCGCAAATCTGCTCCAGGCGCGCCTCGGTCAGCGCCGGGTCCTGAACCTTGCCGACCACCGCCTCGGTCAATTTTTCTTCTTTCATGCTGCCCCGCCTGCGTCGCCACCACGGACCGCTGTTCCCGAGGGCGGGGACGGCTGCGATGGAAGGAGTAAAGATGGTGCGGGTAGCCGGAATCGAACCGGCACGGCCGCGAGGCCGAGAGATTTTAAGTCTCTTGTGTCTACCAGTTTCACCATACCCGCGTAACAGGAAAGGCTACCTGTGTAACGCGGCCCGGTGAAGCGGAAATGGAGGCGCGGGTCGGAATCGAACCGGCGTACACGGAGTTGCAGTCCGCTGCATAACCACTCTGCCACCGCGCCGTTAACCTGGGGAATAAAAAACCCCGGTATGAACCGAGGTTCTTTTGAATCCTGGAGCTGATTCTAAAACTGGAGCGGGAAACGAGATTCGAACTCGCGACCCCAACCTTGGCAAGGTTGTGCTCTACCAACTGAGCTATTCCCGCTTTGTCACGTCCGGGGGTCTCCCCTCAACGCGAAGCCGCATTCTACCCGAGCGGCCCCCTCTGTCAAGCCTGTTTCTTCTGTGCTTTCAGTGCCTTGGCCAATTATTCACCACGGCCGGCGCCACGAAACTGGGGGGCGGCGGCGCGCAGATAGCGGTACATGGACCACAGGGTCAGGGCGGTGGCCAGATACAGCGCCGCGTAGCCGATCCACAGCCCCGGCGTCATCACGATGTCGCCGTTGGCGGTGTGGGCGGGCTTGAGCGCCAACAGCACGGTGATCGAGCCCATCTGCGCCACGGTCTTGATCTTGCCCACCGAGCTCACCGCCACCCGCGCCCGCTGGCCCAGTTCCGCCATCCACTCGCGCAGGGCGGACACGGTGATTTCCCGGCACACGATCACCATGGCCGGCACCGACAACCACAAGGTGGCGTGCACCTGCACCAGCATCACCAGGGCCACCGCCACGATCAGCTTGTCTGCCACCGGGTCCAGAAAGGCGCCGAACGGGCTGGTCTGGCCGAGCCGCCGGGCCAGGTAGCCGTCCAGCCAGTCGGTGAGACCGGCGGCCAGGAACAGGCCGGCGGCCATCACATCGCTGCCTTTGGTGGGCACATAGAACACCAGCACCAGTACCGGAATCGCGGCCACGCGGATCAGAGTAAGGATGTTCGGCAGATTCAGAATCGGAGCGTGCTTGGACATGGGTACGTCTATGCTCTATGCCAGGGCGCGAAAAACGCGAGTATATCGGAAAGCGACGCGGCTCTCATCGCGGCGTGGGCGGAAACCGGCCCGGCGCCATTATTCATGGAACCAGTTGTACAGCGTCTCGGCGGTCTGGGCATTGATACCCTCCACCCGCGCCAGCTCCTCCCGGGAAGCATTGCGCAGCTGCTTGAGCCCGCCGAAGTGGTTGAGCAGCGCCTTGCGGCGCTTGGGCCCCACCCCGGGAATATCTTCCAGACCGGAACGCCGCGCCTTGCCGCGCCGTGCCCGGTGGCCGGTGATGGCGAACCGGTGGGCCTCGTCGCGGACCTGCTGCAACAGATGCAGCGCCGGGCTGGCGCCGCCGGGCACCAGCTCGCGACCGTCGGGAAGATACAGCACTTCCAGGCCCGGGCGCCGGGTCGGTCCCTTGCCGATGCCCATCACCAGCACCCGATTATCCAGCTGCAGTTGCTGGATCACCGTGAAGCAGCGCTGCATCTGCCCCTTGCCCCCGTCAATCAGCAGCAGGTCCGGCAGCTTGCCCTCCTCCTTGACCACCCGCTGGTAGCGACGGGTCACCGCCTCCTCCAGGGCCTGGTAGTCATCGCCGCCCTGGTCCGGGGTGACGTTGAAACGCCGGTAATCGCTCTTGCGGGCGCCCTGCTGGTCGAACACCACGCAGGAGGCCACCGCCTTTTCGCCGCGCGTGTGGCTGATGTCGAAGCATTCGATGCGACGGATCGGCGCGTCCGCTTCCAGCAGCGTTTCCAGGGCATGGAAACGCTGCTCCAGATGCTCGCGGGCGGCCAGGTCCGCCTGTAGCGACTGCTCCGCGTTGGTGCGCGCCATGTTCAGCCAGGCGGCGCGCTGGCCGCGCACCCGTTGGGCCAGGCGGATACGCCGCCCCAGCCGGGTGGCCAGAGCCTCCTGCAGCGCCTCGCCGCCGGGCAGTTCGTGGGGCACCACGATCTCGCGGGGAATCGACTGCTCGTCGCGCTCACCCAGGTAATACTGCGCCAGAAACGCTTCCAGGATCTCGGTGACGTCCTCCTCGCCGCGGGTGTCCGGGCGGAAGCTGCGGTGGCCCAGCACCCGGCCCTGACGCACCATCAACACCTCCACCACCGCCAGGCCGTGGCGGGTGTCCACCGCCACCGCGTCCACGTTGCCGCCCCGGTCGGTCTCCACGTTCTGCTTTTGCTGCACCGACTGGATCGCCGCCAGTTGATCGCGCAGTTCGGCGGCGCGTTCGAAGTCCAGGTCGGCGGCGGCCCGCTCCATGTCGGCGGTGAGCTGGTCGGTGACCTGTCGGCTGCGCCCGGACAGAAAGTCCATGGCCAGTTCCACCTGCTCCTGATAGCCCTCGCGGGTCACATAGTCCACGCAGGGGGCGGTGCAGCGGCGGATCTGGTATTGCAGGCAGGGGCGCGTGCGATTGCGGAAAAAGCTGTCCCGGCAGTTGCGCACGCGAAACACCTTCTCCACCAGGGCCAGGGTATCGCGCACGCTGCCGGCGCTGGGATAAGGCCCGAAATAGCGGCTGCCGGGGCGCCGCTTGCCGCGATGAAAGGTGATGCGCGGGTAATCGTCGGCGGTGGTGACCTTGATGTAGGGGTAGGATTTATCGTCGCGCAGCAGGATGTTGTAGGGCGGGCGCAACTCCTTGATCAGGGACTGCTCCAGCAGCAGGGCCTCGGCCTCGCTGCCGGTGACGGTGGTCTCCACGCCGGCGATGCGCGACACCAGCGCACGGGTCTTGGCGCCGGTCAGGTTTTTCTGGAAATAGCTGCCCAGTCGGGCCTTCAGATCGCGGGCCTTGCCCACGTACAGGACCTCGCCGGCGGCGCCGATCATGCGATAGACACCCGGCTTGCGGGCGCAATGGGCCAGAAACTGCTTGGCGTCGAATTCGGGCAAGGACGGCTCCGGACGGAGCGGCAAAGGCCGCTGGAATGCACAGGACGCCGATTGTAACAGGGAGGGTCAGAACATGCCGAGGCCGTTGGTATCCACCATGCCGTGGCGCACCGCCACCAGGGCCAGCTCCACGTCGCTGTCGATACCCAGTTTGTCGAAAATCCGGTAGCGGTAGGTGTTGACGGTTTTCGGCGACAGGCACAACTGGTCCGCCACGTCCTGCACCTTATGGCAGTTCACGATCAGCATCATGATCTGCAGTTCACGCTCGGAAAGCAGGTCCAGCGGCGCCAGATCCGGCGGTGAGAACGACCGCAGCGCCATGGCCTGGGCGATGTCCGGGCTGATGTAACGCTGGCCGGAGAACACCACCTTGATGGCCCGGGTCATTTCCTCCAGGTCGGCGCCCTTGCTGATGTAGCCGGCGGCGCCGGCCTGCATCAGGCGCGACGGAAACGGCTCCGCCTCGCACACGGTCACGGCGATCACGCGCAGCCCGTCGTCCTGGCGCATCATCCGCCGGGTGGCTTCGAGGCCCCCCATGCCGGGCATCTTGATGTCCATCAGCACCACGTCCGGGCTCAGGTCGCGCACCATCTCGATGGCGTCCTCGCCGGAACGCGCCTCGCCCACCACGCGGATGCCTTCCTGGTCGCCGAGCATCCGGCTGATGCCGGTTCTGACCAGGTCGTGGTCGTCGACCACCAGTACTTTTATCATCGTTTTTCGTCCCCCACTTGACGTCCCTGATAGAGGCGGTCACAGCAACGACAAAGACTAGCGCGAAGCCACCGCGCTGCCTAGGGCCGCGCCGCTTTAAGACCATGGTCGTATTGACCCCGGTAAAGGGGCCGATCGGTTTGACCCTCCCCGACCGGGCGGTCATCCTGGGCCCGGTATCGGCCGAACCGACAACAAGGATAACGCCCATGAGTGCGATTCTGCTCCTGGTATTGGGCCTCGGCGGCATGGCGGCGGGTTACTTTATCTATTCCCGCTTCATCGCCGACAAGGTCTATAAGCTCGACCCCGACTTCAAAACCCCCGCCCACGAATTCGAGGACGGCGTGGACTTCGTGCCCACCAACCGATTCGTGCTGTGGGGCCACCACTTCACCTCCGTGGCCGGCGCCGCGCCCATCGTCGGGCCGGCCATCGCCGTGATCTGGGGCTGGCTGCCCGCCTTCCTGTGGGTGGTGCTGGGCACCATCTTCTTCGCCGGCGTGCACGATGCCGGCGCGATCTGGGCGAGTATCCGCAACCGCGCCAAATCGGTGGGCGCGCTCACCGGTGAAGTGGTGGGCGGCCGCGCCCGCATCGTCTTCATGATCGTCATCTTCCTGGTGCTGCTGATGGTCAACGCGGTGTTCGGCGTGGTCATCGCCAAGCTGCTGATCAACACCCCCGGGGCGGTGGTGCCGGTGTGGGGCGCCATCGCCGTGGCGCTGGTGATCGGCCAGCTGATCTACCGCCGTATGATCGGCCTGGGGCTGGTGTCGGTGATCGGCGTGGCCTGCCTCTACGGACTGATTTTCCTGGGCCCGCAGGTGCCGATCTCGCTGCCGGAGACCACCGCCGGGCTGTCCGCCAACGCGATCTGGATTCTGATTCTGTTCGGCTACGCGGCGGTGGCCTCGCTGCTGCCGGTGTGGATGCTGCTGCAGCCCCGTGACTACATCAATGGCCTGCAGCTGTTCGTCGGCCTGATTCTGCTCTACGCCGCGGTGCTGATCGCCAATCCCACGGTGGTGGCGCCGATGATCAACACCGACCTGCCCATGGACACGCCGTCCATGATTCCGCTGCTGTTCGTGACCATCGCCTGCGGCGCCATTTCCGGCTTCCACGGCCTGGTGGCCTCCGGCACCACCTCCAAGCAGCTGAACAAGGAAACCGACGTGCGCTTCGTCGGCTACTTCGGCGCGGTGGGCGAAGGCGCCCTGGCCCTGGCCGCGATCATCGCCGCCACCGCCGGCTTCGCCTCCCTGGCGGACTGGCAGGCGGTGTACTCCGCCTTCGGCCAGGGCAGCCTGACCGCCTTCGTGGACGGCGGCGCCCGTATTCTGGCCGCCGGCACCGGGCTCAGCAGCGAGGTGGCGGCCACCCTGCTCACCGTGATGGCGGCCCTGTTCGCCGGCACCACCATGGACACCGGCCTGCGCCTGCAGCGCTACATCTTCCAGGAGTGGGGCGAAATCTATAACCAGCAATGGATGCGCAAGCCGTTCCCGGCCACCGCCCTGGCGGTGATCAGCTGCCTGGTGCTGGCGTTCGGCGCCGGCGGCGCGGACGGCTCCGGCGGTCTGCTGATCTGGCCCCTGTTCGGCACCACCAACCAACTGCTGGCCGGCCTCACCCTGCTGGTGGTGACGGTGATGCTGGTGCGCCGTGGGCGCCCCACCCTGTTCACCCTGGCGCCGCTGATCTTCCTGCTGGTGATGACCCTGCTGGCGCTGCTGATCCAGCTGAAGGGCTTCTACCTGAAGGAAAACTGGTTCCTGCTGGGCCTGGACCTGGTGGTACTGGTGGCGGCGGTTCTGGTGACCCTGGAATGCACCGCCGCGCTGCGCCGGCACAAGAAACTGCGCGAGGAGGAGGTCCGCTCTTGAGCGGGCCGCGCATCCTCGGCCGGCTGAAACACTGGAGCCGGCAGGCCGGCCGTCTGGGGGCGGAGTACTACAACGCCCCCTACCGGGCCGCCATCGCCCGCGCCCGCCGCGACGAGCAGGACCTGTTCATGCTGCTGGTGTTCGCCGAGACCCTGGGCATTCCCAACCCGGCCGGCTGGTACACCCTGGAACTGCAGCCTTTGCTGCTGGACCGGTTCCATGACTGGCACCAGCGCATGGGCCTGCCCCATTCGCCGCTGGACCAGTTCCGCTGCTGCTGAACCATGCCTGAAGCCCACCCCACCGAACTGAACGTCACCGCCCTGCTGGACAGCCGTCGCCTGCTCATGGTCGGCGGCAAGGGCGGCGTCGGCAAGACCACCACCGCCTCCGCCCTGGCGCTGGCCGCCGCCGGCCGTGGCCGGCGCGTGCTGCTGGTGTCCACCGACCCGGCGCACAGCCTGTCCGACGCCTTTGGCCGCCACATCGGCGACCGGGAAACCGCCCTGGCGGAGAACCTGTTCGGCCTGGAAATCGACCCGGACCGGGAGGTGGACGCCCACCTGGAGACGGTGCGCGCGCGCATGGCGCGCTTCGCCGCCGCCGACCAGCGCCCGGAACTGGAGCGCCAGCTGCGTCTCAGCCGCCAGTCCCCCGGCGCCCAGGAAGCGGCGCTGCTGGAACGCCTGACCACCCTGATGGACGAGGACCAGCGTTACGATCTGATCGTGTTCGACACCGCCCCCACCGGCCACACCCTGCGGCTGCTCAGCCTGCCGGAAGTGATGGCCGCCTGGACCGAGGGCCTGCTGCGCCAGAACCGGCGCAGCGAACAGCTCGGCAAGGTACTCGGCCACCTGAGCCCGGGCCGCGACGTGGAAAGCCTGACCGGGGAACCGGAAGAGCGCGAACTGGAGGGCCTGGACGACCGGGCCCGGGGGCTGGCGGCGCCGCTGCTGGAACGGCAACGGCGCTTCCACCGGGCCCGCCGGCGGCTGCAGGACGCGGCGCACAGCGCCTTTTTGTTTGTGCTGACGCCGGAAAAGCTGCCCATTCTGGAAACCGAGCGGGCGGTGGCCAGCCTCACCGAGGCCGGCATCCCGGTGGCCGGCGCCATCGTCAACCGGGTGCTGCCGGACGACGCCGAAGGCGCTTTCTTTCGCGCCCGCCGCGAACGGGAGCAGCGCCACCTGGCGGACATCGAAACCCGCCTGGGCGCCCTGCCCCGTCACCATCTGCCGCTGCTGGCCGACGACATTCAGGGCCGTGAAGCGCTGCAGGCGTTCGCCGCCCGCCTCACCGGCTGACCACCCGGGGACTCAGTCCTTCAGCGCGAACAGCTTCACGTCCGGGCGGCCGGCCAGCAGGCCCTTGAGGCCGCCGCCCAGTGCCTTCATGTGGTCCCGGTGGGCCTGCAGCGCGGCCTCGTCGGTGTATTGCTCATAGATCAGCAGGGTGTCGGCGTCGTCCAGGGACTGGTGCACCAGATAGCAATGGTTGCCTTCTTCCTTGACCACCTCGGCGGCGATCTTTTGCATGGCGGCCACCAGGGCGTCGCCCTGGCCCGGCGTGGCGGTCATTACGGCGGTAATCCCAATCATGGTGCTCTCCCGTTCTCGCAAAAATTTTATTGAAATGCTGTTCCGCATACTGGCAGCCGATGGCGCCGCCGGCCATGGCCTGTTGCGTCGTTGATCGGGGCAAAGACGTTCCGGCGCGTGTAAAAAAAAGTTTATCGCGCTTTGACGGGAAATCGATGCGGGAGGCATCTATCCGGGACGCGGATCTGTGTGGGGGCCTTCCGGGAACGCCGCGAGTACGTCCCTGTAGGCTCC
>NZ_JBKFTK010000012.1:0-36275 GCF_046507805.1 Alloalcanivorax sp. C16-1
CCTTGAGAACAGGACGTTCGAAAGGGAGCCTACAGGGACGTACTCGCGGCGTTCCCGGAAGGGCGTCGCGCCCTGAGTCGCGCCCCGGCTGGAGCGAGATTTCCGCCAAAGCGCGATGAACAAAAAAAGCGGGCCGAAGCCCGCTTTTTTTTGCTGGCGCGGCGGTCAGCCGGCCTGGATCTTCTGGAACAGCCACTCGTGCAGGCCGTCGGAGATCAGCGGCAGGAAGGACACCATCAGCAGCGCGGTCAGCATCACCGCGATCGGCAGGATGAACTTCTCGTAGCGACGGAAGAAGCTGCCGGTGGTGAGCCTGGCGCTTTCCACCTCGTCGTCGCCGACCACCTGTCGTGTCAGCAGGTGGTTGAGCGCCACCGGTGGTGTCAGATAACCCAACTCGAAGGCCACCAGCGTGATCATCCAGAAGTGCAGCGGCGCGATGCCGTTGTCGAAGGCGACCTGGGCGATGGTGGCGTTGACCAGGATCACCGCCCCATAGGGGTCCATGATCATGCCGATGATCACCATGGTCACCACCAGAATGGCCATGGCCACCCACACCGAGGCGAAGGTTTCCGGCAGCATTTCCAGCAGGCCGGACCGTTCGATGATGCCGCCGGTGCTCACCGACAGGGCCATCAGCATCAGCAGCGCACCGATGTGGCCGGTGGTCTCGTTGGTGGCCAGGCGCAGGGCGCCTTCCATCTTCTCGGACACGCCTTTCTCCGGCGCATAGTGCGGGTCCTGGTCGCCGGTCTTGACCAGGTAATGGATCACCAGGAAGGCACCCAGCACCAGGTCACGCCAGAACTCGGCCCACAGTATGTCTTCCAGCTGCGCCGCGGAAACCCCCGCCGGCACGCTGCCACTGGTGAGTGCCTGGTAGCCTTCCCAAACGCCCATGAACGACAGCACCAGCATCACCGCCAGGAACAGGCTGAACAGATGCAGCAGATGACGGCTGAGCTTTTCGAACAGCAGCACGGCCAGCAGCATCACCGGCAGGATGATGGGCGCGGAGAACTCGTCCAGGTGGCGGCCCAGCAGGTCGCTGAACAGCACCAGGATGGCGCCCACGATGATGCCGTAGGGCATCAGCGGCACCAGCCGCTTGAGGCTGCGCGGCAGCGCTTCGGAGAACGGCGCGATGCGCGCCGGCGAGGTGCGCGCGAACTGGCTGTAGATAAAGAACAGGAACAGGCTCAGGAAGAAAATCTTGTAGCCCGAGGAGAACAGTTCGGCGGTGGTCACGCTCTTGTTGAGAGCGGCGATGATCACCACCAGCAGACAGGGGCGCAGCACCACGCCCATGGAACCGGACATGGCGGTGGCGGCCAGGGCCAGCTGCTTGCGGGCGCCCACGCGGATCAGTTCCTGGTAAATGGTGGCGCCGGCGGCGATCACGAAGATACCGGAGGCGCCGGTGTAGGCGGTGGGAATGGCGGCCACCGCCAGTACCACGAAGCACATCAGTTCCGGCGACATTTTCCAGGGCCGCAGCACGTCGAACACCAGGTGCGCCAGTTTGGTCTGCTTGAGCAGCATGCCGATCCAGATGTACAGCGCCAGGTTCAGGAACAGGGTGGACAGTTCCATCATCATGTTCAGATAGACACTGATGCCGTGGTAGTAACCCTGGCTGATGAACTGCGCCGACGCCGTCAGACACATGAAGGTGTACAGCGGAATGGTCAGGAACGCCTTGGGCCAGGAACCACCGTCTTCCAGATCCCGGGGTGGCCGGATCAACTGATACAGGGAGGCGGCGGTGAGCAGGGCGAAGCCGGCCATCCAGAAGGCGTGCAGATAGAAATTGCCTACCGTGACCCCGGAGGCCATGGCCTGGGTATCCTCGGCGCGATACACCGAGGCCGACATCAGCAGCAGACCGTTGGCGGCCAGCTGGGCGATGGTGGAGACGTAATGGTCCTTGCGGGTCCGTGATGGCCGCAGGGCAATATGGTGGCGCGCCAGGGTGGCGGTGGCGGCACAGATCACCACCAGCAGACACAGCAGCAGCCGTTTATAGTCGCCGAGCGTGGAGACCACGCTGGCCACGCCGCCTTCGATATTGCGGAAAGCGATGACCCCGGGGGTGACCTTTTCCTGGACCGTTTCGTAGCGCATCCATTTGGCGCGGCAGTTGGCGCGGGAGGCTTCCAGGGACTGACGGATGGCGTCTTCGTCCACCTCGGAACCGCCGAGGATGTCCGCCAGCGGGTCGTCGGCCTGGGCCTGGCGCTGCTCGACCACTTCGCGCACGCGCTGGTTGATGTCCGGGTCCGGGTTACAGGTGGGCTCGGCCACCATGCCGGCCCCCCTGAGCAGAAAATATTCATCCCAGGTGGATTCACCGATCTTGAGAAGCTGGGAATGAATGATCTGACCGGAGGAAAGAAAGATCACGATCAGAAGGATAAAAAGCGTTGGCAGGGACGAGAGCCACTCGCCGGCCGAACGTCTGGCCACGGTAAAGGTTGGTTTTTCCATTTATCACCCGGTTACTGGTTCATCGCCGAAGGAACGGCAAAAAGGGGCGCGGAGGGGACAAAAATACGGGGCCCGGAAGGGCCCCGCGGGTTGGCGATCGTATCAGCCGATCACAGGGTGCACTCGGCCCGGGAGGGCTCGTACTTGCAGCGTACTTTCTTGAGCAGGGAAATCAGTTCCTTGTTGTAAATACCGTCCTCGGTCATTTCCAGGCGCGCTTCGCGAAGCATCTCGTCGTAGCGCAGCTTGTCCTGCTCGGGAATGTCGATCCACCACTTCTTGTCCACTTCGTTTTCCGCGTTGCGGATCACGTTCATGGCGCGGTCGAACTGGCTGAACATGAATTCCCGGGATTTCTGGTCGAAGCCCTCCGGGAAGCGGTCGGCGCGCAGCACGATCTGGGTGGTCAGCATGCCCAGGGTGTAGCGGATGATGCCGCCGTCGGGCTGCATGCCCTTGTACAGCTCCAGGGCGGAGTAGGCCACCACCGGCGCGAAGCAGATGTCCACGGAGTTGTTGTTGAAGCGGCCGGCGAAGTTGGTGATGTCCGACAGCACCGGAGACATGCCCACCTTGGAGGCCATTTCCGCCTGGGCCGGATCGTATTCCATCACCGAGATGGATTTACCGGACAGTTCACCGACGGTGTCGATTTCCTTGTCCTTCACGAACAGGTAGGCGGCGCCCATGGGAATCATGCCGCCCATGGCGTAACTGCCGGTTCTCATCTTCTCGGTAATGGACGGCGCGTCGCTGGACAGCACCTGCATCACCGTTTTCAGTTCCTTGTAGGTGGGGATGGCGCCGATGGCCTCCATGCTGCCGGCGTAGCTGTTGAACTGGCGAACCCGCAGGCCGGTCAGCACCGCGCCGTCGCACTGGCCCGCCTTCAGGTCCTCGGCGGCGATCTTCTCGTCGGTGTAGGGCTTGAGTTTCAGGTTGACGCCCCATCCGGACGCCTGGGTCTTGAGGTCCTTCATGACGTTGTACACGTCACCGTTGGCGCCGATGATGTCGAACACGCAGAGGCTGCGGTCCACGGCCGCCTGGGCCGGGGACAGGGCGCTCAGGCCCAGAGAGGCTGCCGCGGCCAGGGCGAAAGTCTTGAAAACGCGCATCACGGTATCTCCTTGCGAATACTTCTTGGAATAAGGCGGGACCGGCTCGGGGTGGTCCCGCCTTCACGGTGCGGATTAAAGCAGGTCGTCGATGTCCACTTCGGGCTCATCGGCTTCGTCGTCCCAGAAGGTGCCGAGGGCGCCGATCGGGGTGCGCTTACCGGTGTTTTCGGTCCACAGACGGTCGGACAGGCCGGTGATCAGCACGCCGGCGATGGTGTCCATCATGCGGTAGTCCGGATCCACGTTGTCGTCGTGGGCGGCGAAGTTGCGGATCGCATCGCGCAGACGCTCGTTGTCACCCTTGCTGTAGGCGCTCATGGCGTAGAACGCGCTGCCCAGGCGAACCCCTTGCTCGAAGCCCATCTGCTCGGACTCGTGCAGGACCTTCCACGGCTCGGCGCCTTCCGGAGCCAGCTGCGGCAGGATCGACCAGATGGTGGCGCGGACGCCCATGGGAGCCCCCCACCATTTCTCGTTGTCGAGGCACTTCATGCGGCGTTCCACCTTGGCGACGATGTCCCGCGGCACGCCCACGGTACCGTCGGCGGCGCCGTCGGCGACCAGGGCCTGCACGCCGGAGATGTTGCCGACCAGCCACACCAGCTCGTCCAGATCCTTGCGCAGGTAGGGGCACTGGCCCTCTTCCAGGGGACCGAATTTCTCGTTCATCAGGGTGTAGGCTTTATACAGCCGCTTGGCGGCCACGGCGGACAGCCGTTTCTGAGCGATGCGAGCGTCCTGGGCGCTGGCCACGTTGCCGGCGCGCACTTCGCGGTGATAACGCAGTTCTTCCTCGAGAGCCTGTTGCTCCACGCAAACGGCGGCGGTGGTGAAGGTCAGTACGCCCAGCTTTTCGGGCCAGGAACCGACCTCGGCGAAGGACATGAGCAGCGGCGTTTGAGCTTCGCCGGTCATGCACCCCATGCGGATATCGTCGTAGGTGAACAGATAGGGGGCCATTTCGGCTTCACCGAAGGTGACCAGGATGTCCCCGGTGCTTTTCCAGATCATGGCACAGCCAGAGAGCGCTACAACCATCCCCCCCGCCAGCACAAGACGCGTGGAACGGATGATCTTATCGAGTAGAGAACGCATTCCATGAGCTCCTTTTTATTGTTCTCTCGGCGCGGGCAACATTACAGAAAGGCTCTGAGTTGGCACAAGCGCCAATTACATAAATGCCTGTAAGTCATTACAAACATGATGCTAGCCTTGCGATCATCGGTTTGCGGCACGCCGGTGATAATGACCCTGCGTCTCGGCTCTACTGTCAAAATAGTCAATGCCTTCATGGAACCGCCGGGGCAAGCGGGCTGTAGCCCTTGATTTTCAAGGTGTTGGCCGGGGCGGTGGAGGCCGATAAGGCGGTGAACGCCTGTTTTCGAAAGAGCTGTCCGAAAAACAATAAAAAGGAGGAGGACATCGACGAGCGGATCGATAACTGAACGGAGTACACATGACCAAGGAATCCACCCTGAAGGCGGCGCGCGGAGACCTGACCCGGGAACGGGAAGGCCTGGCGCTGATGCGCAATACCGCCCGGGGCGCCCTGCGCGTGATGGAAACGGTGGGCGTGGTCGGCCGCCAGGGCATGGGCTGGCTGCTGGGTGACCGGGACGCGCTGCCGGTACGGCTGCGGCGTACCTTCGAGTCCCTGGGCGCCACCTATATCAAGCTGGGTCAGTTCATCGCCAGTTCCCCGTCCCTGTTCCCCGAGGAATACGTCAGCGAGTTCCAGAAGTGCCTGGATCGCACCCCGCCCATGCCGTTTCACTATATTCGCGACACCGTGGAGCGGGAACTGGGCCAGCCGTTGAGCGCGCTCTACGAATGGGTGGATCCCCAGCCGCTGGCCAGCGCCTCCATCGCCCAGGTGCACGCGGCGCGGCTGCACAATGGCGCCGAAGTGGTGATCAAGGTGCAGCGACCGGGGGTGCGCCATGTGCTGCTTACCGATTTCAACTTTCTCTATTTCTCGGCGCGGGTGGTGGAATCCCTGGCGCCGGGCCTGTCCCGCTCGGCCCTGTCCGGAGTGATCGAGGAGTTGCAGGCGGGCATGCTGGAGGAGTGCGATTTCCTGCAGGAAGCCCGTAACCTGGAGGCCTTCAACCGTTTTCTGGCGGAAAGCGGCAACACCGCGGTGGTGGCGCCGCGACCGGTGGGCACCCACACCACCGCCCGGGTGCTGACCATGGAGCGCTTCCACGGCGTGCCGCTCACCGACCTGGAGGTGCTGCGCGCCTACACCGACGACCCGGCGGGGACCCTGATCACCGCGCTCAACACCTGGTTCTCCAGCCTGATGCTTTGCGATTTCTTCCACGCCGACCTGCACGCCGGCAATCTGATGCTGCTGGAAGACGGGCGCGTGGGCTTTATCGACTTCGGTATGGTGGGGCGCATCCGCCGGGAGACCTGGGCCGGCATGATGGAGCTGTTCGAGGCCATCGGCCACGGCGACGTGGACGGCATGGCACGGGCCATGGCCATGGTCGGCATGACCCGCGAGGAAGTGGACGTGGCGGCCCTGGCCCGCGACATCGGCGCCCTGCAGGACCGGCTCACCGACGTGGACGCCAGTTCCCTGGTGCAGGCGGACCGCAACGACCGGGAGGTCAATCAGCTGCTCACCGATCTGGTGCGCATCGGCGAGGGCCACGGCATCCGCTTCCCCCGGGAGTTCGCGTTGCTGCTCAAGCAGTTCCTGTATTTTGATCGCTATGTGCAGGCGCTGGCCCCGGAGCTGGATATGTTCAGCGATGGGCGGGTGGACATGTTCGGTGCCCTGGATCAGTTGCCGGGCGGCGACGAACCCTTGCACTAGTGTCGTTGGGGACCGCGCGCCGATTTCACCGCTTGATGTCGGAACATTCCGCGCGGGTATTATCCAGCTTGCAGCGAATCTTCTTCTGCAGCGTCAGCATGTCGGCGCTGTAATAGCCGCGCTGGCGCAACTCCTCACGGGCCTCGCGCATCATTACCTCGTACTCCCGTTTGTCCTCCTCGGGGATGGTCACGAACCAGTGTTGTGGCACCACCTTGGTTTCCTGGCGTACCCGACCCAAAAAGTCGTCGTAGCTCTGGAAAAATAACTCCCGGGTAATCTGCGCCAGCTCCGGGCTGACCCGGTCCTTGTGGCCCACCAGCTGCAGGGTGATCTGCGCCAGGGGGTAGTCGATGATGCCGCCGTCCGGGTCCAGGCCCTTGTACAGCTCCATCAGCTGGTAGGCGGCCAGGGGCGCGGCCAGCACGTCCACCACGCCGTTGTTGAACAGCCCGGGAGCATGGACGATGTCCGTGGGCACCGGCGCGGCGCCCAGGTCGCCGACCATCTCCGCCTGCACCGGATCGTAATCGAGCACCGCCACCTTCTTGCCGGCGGCCTTGCCCAGGGTGTTGATGCGCTTGTCGTTGACGAAGATATAGGCGCCGCCGGCGGGGGCCACGCCCAGAACCACGTATTCCCCCTGGGTCATGCGCGGCGCCGAGCGCGGATCGGCCAGCACCTTGAGCAGCATGCGCAGGTGTTCCTGGGTGGGCAGGCCGCCGATGGAATCGATGGTGCCGGTGTACTGATTGAACAGGCGCGCGCGCATGCCGGTCATCAAGGCGGCATCGCAGCGGCCGGCCTTGAGTTCCTCCACCATCACCGCCTCGTTGGTGTAGGGCTCCAGGTTGACGACGATGCCATATTGAAGGAAGCGGGTGGTCTGGTCCTGGGCGGCGGTGAAGATCGGCCCGTGGCGCCCGACCAGATCCCAGATGCAGATGTCCACTTCACGCCGGTCGGCCAGCCGTTCCCGCAGCGGTCGGTCGTCGGCGCCGGCGGGGGCGGCCAGCAGGCCGGCCAGGGCCGCGACCAGAATCAGCAGGGTGGAGAGCGGCTTCGCTTTCATGAACCGGCCCCGGCGCCGGCGCATTCACCCCGGGACCCGTCGAACTTGCAACGGATGCGCTTCTGCAGATCCAGCATGTCGCCGCTGTAGTAGCCCTCCTTGCGGAGCACGTCGCGGGCGTCCTGCATCATGCTCTCGTAGACACGGCGCTCGTCGTCGGGAATATGGATCCACCAGCGTTTCGGCACCCGGTCTTCCTCCACCTTGACCCGCTCGCGCACCTGGTCGTAGGCCTCGAACGACGCCTCCCGGATCAGCTGGGCGATTTCGTTGGGAAATTTATCCAGCCGGCCCACCAGCTGCATGCTGAGCTGGGCGATGGGGTAGTCGACGATGCCGCCCTTGGGCTCCATGCCCTTGTAGAGTTCCAGCAGCTCATAGGCCACCAGCGGCGCGGCGAGAATGTCCACCACACCGTTGTTGAACTTGTTGGGGGCGCTGACGATGTCGGAGGGCACCGGCGTGGCGCCGATGCCGGCCACCATTTCCGCCTGGGTCTGGTCGTAGTCGAGCACCGCCACTTTCTTGCCGGCGGCCTTGGCCAGGGAACTGATTTGTTTGTCGTTGACGAAGATGTGCACGCCGCCGCCGGAGAACATGCCCATGATCACGTATTCGCCCTGCACCATGTTGGCCGCCTGGCTGGGGTGGGCGAGCACCTGCAGCAGGGTGCGCATGTGCTGGTTGTCCGGCACGCCGCCGATGGAATCGATGGTGCCGGTGTACTTGTTGAACAGGCGGGCGCGGAAGCCGCTCATCAGCGCCGCGTCGCAGCGGCCGGCCTTGAGCTCCTCCACCATCACGGTCTCGTTGGTGAACGGCACCATTTCCAGGTTGACGCCGTACTCCATGGCCAGGGCGCGCTGGTCCATGGCCGCCTGGAACACCGGGCCGGCGCGGCCGGCGATGTCCCAGATACAGATCTTGCGGCTGAGCGCGGTGCCCGGCGGCATCTGGTCGATGCCCACCAGTTTGGCGATCGCCTTGAGGCGCACCCGCACCGGCATGTCCCGGGAATAAAAAATATCGGAGAGGCCTTTTACCAGCCGGTCGTCGAGGGTGACGCCCGGCAGCAGTTTCTGCATGGCCGCGCGCTGTTCATTATTGAGGCGCATTTCCTGGGCGCTTACCACGCAAAATGCACTGGCCACCAATGCAAAAATAATAAGAAAAAATCGACGCATAATAATCCCTGCTGTTGTTTTTAGAGGGTAATGCGGGGAGTAAAGCACGGCGTTCGGGGCGTGAAGATGCCGGTAGGACGGAAAGGAATGGCGCGGGAGTCAAAGGGGAGGGAGGGGTTGAAAGTTAAAAGTTGAAAGTTAAAAGGGCGGGCCACGGGAAAGCCCGCCTGTAGGAGCGGCTCAAGTCGCTTCTACAATACATACGATCGGGGCGCCTATTTCGGTTGCGCGTCCAGGGACACGCCGTTGACGTCGGCGCTGTCCGGGCCGAGCAGAAACAAATAGGGCGCCACGATCTGCGCCGGGGTTTTCAGGGTGGCCGGGTCCTCGCCGGGGTAGGCGAGGGCGCGCATGTCGGTGCGGGTGGCGCCCGGGTTGATGGTGTTGGTGCGAATACGGCTGGTGTTCTCCAGTTCGTCCGCCAGGGTCTGGGCGAGATTTTCGGTGGCCGCCTTGGAGGCCGCGTAGGCGCCCCAGAAGGCGCGGCCCCGGCGGCCCACGCTGGAGGAGGTGAACAGGATGCGCCCGTCCTCACTGTGACGCAGCAGCGGCAGCAGCGCCTGGGTCAGATAGAAAGCGCCGTTGACGTTGACGCGCATCACCGAGTCCCAGGTGTCCGGGCCGTAGCGGTCCAGAGGCGTCAGGTCGCCGAGCACGGAGGCGTTGTGCAGCACCCCGTCCAGGCGGCCGAATTCCCGGTCGAACAGGTTGGCCAGTTCCCGGTAGTCTTCCGGGCGCGCCACTTCCATATTGACCGGTGCCAGGGCCGGCTCGGCGCCGCCGGCGGCCTTGATCTGGTCGTACACCGCTTCCAGTTTGGCCTGGGTGCGGCCCAGCAGGATCACGGTGGCGCCGTGGGCGGCCAGGGCCAGGGCCACCGCGCGGCCGATGCCGGCGCCGGCGCCGGTGACCAGGACCACGCGGTTGTTGAAGGCGTCCGGGGGGCACTGGTAGCCCACGGCGCGGTCGTTGATCGCTTTGATGTCCATACCGGTGTCCCTCTTACTGCGTCAGACGTTCCAACAGGGGCGGCAGGTCCTCGCCCCGTTCCAGATAATAATCCGCCGCCCAGGCGCGCGGGTTGTCGTCCGGATCCACATAGCCGAAGGCGGCGGTGGCGGTGCGCATTTTGGCGTTGATGCCGGCTTGAATATCGCGCAGGTGGTCGCCCACGTACAGACAATGGGTGGGGTTGGCGCCGGCGGCGGCGGCGGCCATCAGCAGCCCCTCCGGGTCCGGCTTGCGCTCACGCACCTGGTCCGGGCAGATCACCGCCACCGACCGGTCGAGCAGGCCCAGGCCGGCCAGCACCGGCCGGGTAAAGCGTTCCGGTTTGTTGGTGACCACGCCCCAGGGAAGGCCCCGGCGGTCCAGCCAGTCCAGGGACTCGGCCATGCCCGCGAACAGCACCGTGTCCACGTCCAGGCGCCGGCCGTAGGCGGTCAGCAGCTGGTCCAGATAGTCGTCGAAGCCCGGTTCGCCGGGGGCCAGGCCGAAGCCCAGCTCGGTGAGCGCCCGGGCGCCGTCGGACACGGTGGCGCGCACCGCCGCGTAGCTCACCGCGGGCCGGCCGTTGGCCTCCAGCACCTGGTTGAGCACCACGTAAAAGTCCGGCGCGGTGTCCACCAGAGTGCCGTCCAGGTCAAAAAACACCGCCTCAAGCATGGCGCACCGCGTGCATCAGGTAGTTCACCGATACATCCCGGTTGAGTTTGTAGACCTGGGTCAGCGGGTTATAGGTCATGCCGGTGGTGTCGCGCACCTCCAGGCCGGCGTCCCGGGCCCAGCCGGCCAGTTCCGACGGGCGGATCAGCTTGGCGTACTCGTGGGTGCCCCGGGGCAGCAGGCGCAGCACGTACTCGGCGCCGACGATGGCGAACAGGAACGCCTTGGGATTGCGGTTGATGGTGCTGAAGAACACCTGGCCGCCGGGCTTGACCAGGGTGAAGCAGGCGCGGATCACCGAGGACGGGTCGGGCACGTGTTCGAGCATCTCCAGGCAGGTGACGGCGTCATACTGGCCGGCCCGCTCGGCGGCGATGTCCTCGGCGGCGATCCGCCGGTACTCCACGTCCACGCCGCTCTGCTCCGCGTGCAGCCGGGCCACCGCCAGGGGCGCCTCGCCCAGGTCGATGCCGGTGACCTCGGCGCCGCGCCGGGCCATGCCCTCGGAGAGCAGGCCGCCGCCGCAGCCGATGTCGATCACCTTCTTGCCGGGCAGGCTGAGGCGCTCGTCGATGTAGTTGAGGCGCAGCGGATTGATCTCGTGGAGCGGCCGGAACTCGGAGTTCGGGTCCCACCAGCGTTCCGCCAGGGCATTGAATTTGGCGATTTCGGCGCTGTCGACGTTGGCTTGGCTCATTGCTCGTTCTCCGGTGAGGGGGCGGCCCGGGCGATCTTTTCCCGCCATTCGCCGGCGTTCTTGGCGATCAGGGCGGCGTTCAGGGTGGTCAGCTGGCGGTCGTGCATCATGCAGCGGCCGGCCACCCAGCTGTGGCTGACCTGATCGCGGGTGGCGGCGTACACCAGCTGCGCCACCGGGTCATAGACCGGCTGGGTTTCCAGGGCGCTCAGGTCCACGGCCACCATGTCCGCCTGCTTGCCGATTTCCAGTGAACCGGTGCGCTCCTCCAGGCCCAGGGCGCGGGCGCCGTTGAGGGTGGCCATGCGCAGGGCGGTGGCGGCGGACACCGCCTCGGCGCGCAGGCTCACGCCCTTGGCCAGCAGGGCGGCGGTGCGCATCTCGCCGATCATATCCAGGTCGTTGTTGCTGGCGGCGCCGTCGGTGCCCAGGGCCACGTTGACGCCGGCCTCCAGCAGCTTGTGCACCGGGCAGAAGCCGCTGGCCAGCTTGAGGTTGGATTCCGGGCAGTGCACCACCTGGGTGCCGGTGTCCACCAGCCACTGGATTTCCTCGTCCAGCAGCTGGGTCATGTGCACCGCCATCAGGCGCGGGCTGAGCAGGCCCAGCTGCTTGAGCCGGGTCAGCGGGCGCTCGCCGGTGGCCTGCACCGCCGAGTGGATCTCGCCGGCGGTTTCGTGCACGTGCATCATCACCGGCGCGTCCAGCTCCTCCGCCAGGGTGAGAATCTTGCGCAGCGGTTCGTCGGACACGGTATAGGGGGCGTGGGGGCCGAAGCCGATGGTCAGGCGCGGCTCGTGGCGCCAGTTGTCGGCGGCCCGGGTGGCCTGGCTCAGGTAGTCATCGGGCCCGTCCCCGGCGGGGGTGGGGAAATCCATGATCGGCGCGAACAGGGCGGCGCGCAGGCCCGCTTCCATGGCCACCCGGGCGGTGGTCTCCGGAAAAAAGTACATGTCGCCGAAGCAGGTGGTGCCGGAGCGGATCATCTCCGCCGCCGCCAGCCGGGCACCGTCGCGCACGAAATGCTCCTCGCCCACCCAGCGGCCCTCGGCGGGCCAGACGTGCTGTTCCAGCCAGGTCATCAGCGGCAAATCGTCGGCCAGCCCGCGAAACAGGTTCATGGCGGCGTGGGTGTGGGCGTTGATCAGCCCCGGGATCAGCAGGTGACGGTCCAGGGTGACGGTGTCCGTGGCGGTCCACTTCTGCGCCGCCAGGGCGGTGGGCAATAAATCGACGATGACGCCGTCGCGCACCACCAGAGCGTGGTCGGCGAGCACACCGGCGTCGGCGGGGGCCACCGGGGCCACCCAGCGGGCCTGGAGGATCAGATCCGCGTGATTGTCGCTCATGCAAGGCTCCCTGTTCGGTCAGGCCGCGAGTATAGCCGCGCGGCGTCATCAGTTGTAGGCGGGGCGGCGAGATCGCCGTCGTTTGCCCGTATCGCCCGGCGAGTTGCCGCTGTGCTATGATCCGGGGCTTTCCGGACTGTACCTGGACTCTTATAAAGGAACGCCATGACGGACCTCGCCAAAGAAGTCACACCCGTCAATATCGAGGACGAACTCAGGCAGTCGTACCTGGATTACGCCATGAGCGTGATCATCGGACGGGCCCTGCCGGATGTGCGTGACGGCCTCAAGCCGGTGCACCGCCGGGTGCTGTTCGCGATGCACGAACTGGGCAACGACTGGAACAAGCCGTACAAAAAATCCGCCCGCGTGGTCGGCGACGTAATCGGTAAATACCACCCCCACGGTGATTCCGCCGTGTACGACACCATCGTGCGCATGGCACAGCCGTTCTCGCTGCGCTACATGCTGGTGGACGGGCAGGGCAACTTCGGCTCCATCGACGGCGACTCGGCGGCCGCCATGCGGTACACCGAAGTGCGTATGTCCAAGATCGCCCATGAGCTGCTGGCCGACCTGGACAAGGAAACCGTCGATTACGTCGACAACTACGACGGCACCGAGCGCATCCCCGACGTCATGCCCACCCGGGTGCCCAACCTGCTGGTCAACGGCTCCTCGGGCATCGCCGTGGGCATGGCCACCAATATTCCGCCACACAACCTGGGCGAGGTGATCGACGGCTGTCTGGCGCTGATCGATGACGACAGCCTGACCCCGGACGACCTGATGGAGTACATCAAGGGTCCGGATTTCCCCACCGCCGGCATCATCAACGGGCGCGCCGGCATCGTGCAGGCCTACCGCACCGGCCGGGGCCGCATCTATGTACGGGCCCGCGCCGACATCGAGCAGATGGACAAGGGCGGCAAGGAAGCGATCATCATCCATGAGCTGCCCTACCAGGTGAACAAGGCGCGGCTGATCGAGAAGATCGCCGAGCTGGTCAAGGACAAGAAGATCGAGGGCATCACCGAGCTGCGCGACGAGTCCGACAAGCAGGGCATGCGCGTGGTGATCGAACTGCGCCGGGGCGAGAACGCCGAGGTGGTGCTCAACAACCTCTATCAGCAAACGCAGATGGAGTCGGTGTTCGGCATCAACACCGTGGCCCTGGTGGACGGTCAGCCCAAGACCCTGAACCTGCGTGAGCTGCTGGACGCCTTCCTGCGGCACCGCCGCGAGGTGGTGACCCGCCGCACCGTTTACGAACTGCGCAAGGCCCGCGAGAAAGCCCATCAGCTGGAAGGTCTGGCGGTGGCGCTGGCCAACATCGATCCGGTGATCGAGCTGATCAAGGCGTCGCCCAGCGGCGCCGAGGCCAAGGAAAAACTGCTCGGCCGGGGCTGGGCCCCCGGCGACGTGACCGCCATGCTGGAGCGGGCCGGCGGCGAGAACGCGGCGCGGCCGGACGGTCTCGACGACCATTACGGCATGCGCGACGGCCTTTATTACCTGAGCCCGGAACAGGCCCAGGCGATTCTCGATCTGCGCCTGCAGAAACTGACCGGCCTGGAACGGGAAAAGCTGATCACCGATTACCAGGAGCTGCTGGAGCAGATCCGCGAGCTGATGCTGATTCTCGCCGATCCCCAGCGCCTGATGCAGGTGATCCGCGATGAGCTCAATGCGATTCGCGCCGAATACAGCGACGAGCGTCGCAGCGAGATCCAGACCTCGCGTCTGGATCTGAGCATGGAAGACCTGATCGCCGAGGAAACCGTGGTGGTGACCCTCAGCCACGGCGGCTACGCCAAGATTCAGCCGATCGACACCTACCGCGCCCAGAAGCGTGGCGGGCGCGGCAAGTCCGCCGGCCAGCTCAAGGACGAGGACTACGTGGAGCAGTTGCTGGTGGCCGGCACCCACGACACCCTGCTGTGTTTCACCAACGTGGGCAAGGTGTACTGGCTGCGGGTGTTCGAGCTGCCGCAGGGCGGCCGCGCCTCCCGGGGCAAGCCGATCGTCAACCTGATTCCCGCCCTCAAGCCGGAGGAGCGCATCACCGCGATCCTGCGGCTTGACGCGGAACAGGTGCGCCAGCAGACCGCCGGCGGTGACGACGAGGAAGAGAGCGAAGCGGACATCGTGGACGTGGTCGACGACCTGGAGGGCGGTGACGCCGAGGTGGAAGCCCCGGCGGTGAACGGGCCCTTTATTTTCATGGCCACCTCCAGCGGCGTGGTCAAACGCACCGAGCTGGCGCGCTTCGCGCGGCCGCGCAGCAGCGGCCTGATCGCGGTGCGGCTGCAGGACGGCGAGGACCTGGTCAACGTGGCCGTCACCCAGGGCCACGAAGAGGTGGTACTGGTGGCCGGCAACGGCAAGGTGGTGCGCTTCCAGGAATCGCGCGTGCGGGTAATGAGCCGCATCGCCCGGGGCGTGCGCGGCATCAAACTGGCCGACGGCGAGAAGGTGATTGCCCTGATCGTGCCCCAGGAAGGTGGCCAGATGCTGGCGGCCTCCGAGAACGGCTACGGCAAGCGCACCGACCTGAGCGAGTTCCCCACCAAGGGTCGCGGTACCCAGGGCGTGATCGGCATGGTGGTCAACGAGCGTAACGGGCCGCTGGTGGGCGCCACCCAGGTGTTCGGCGGTGAGGACGTGATGCTGATCTCCAACCAGGGCACCCTGGTGCGTACCCGCGTGGACGAGGTCAGCCACCTGGGCCGCAACACCCAGGGTGTGCGGCTGATCCGGCTGGGCGAGGGCGAAGCCCTGTCCGGGCTGGCACCGATCCCCGAGCTGGAAGGCGCCGAGCCGGAAGAGGGCGACGAGGATGCCATTCCCGGGGAAGACACCGGCGGAGAAGAATAAGGAGGGAAGGGCCGGCCTCGCCGGCCCGATACAGGATGCGGGATATCGCCCCGCATCCTGAATCCTGTATCGCGGCGTCAGCCGCAATAAAAATGGAGAGGGAAGATGATCCGCGCCTTCAATTTCTGCGCCGGTCCGGCGTCGCTGCCGTCGACGGTGCTGCTGCAGGCCCAGCGGGACCTGCTGAATTACCGTGACTCCGGCATGTCGGTGATGGAGATGAGCCACCGCGATCAGGTGATCGTGGAGATGGCCGAGAAGGCGGAACGCGACCTGCGCGATCTGCTCGCCATTCCCGATGACTACGCGGTGCTGTTCCTGCAGGGCGGTGCCAGCAGCCAGTTCGCCATGGTGCCGATGAATCTGCTCGGCGACGCCGGCACGGCGGATTACGTGAACACCGGTCAGTGGTCGAGTAAGGCGATCAAGGAAGCCCGCCGCTTCTGCGACGTGAACGTGGTGGCCTCCAGCGAGGACGCCAACTTTACCTACGTGCCCACCCTGAGCGGCTGGAAGCTGTCCGACGACGCCGCCTACGTGCACTACTGCCCCAACGAGACCATCGGCGGGCTGGAGTTCGACTTTATCCCCGAGGTGGACAAGCCTCTGGTGGCGGACATGAGCTCCACGCTGCTGTCGCGGCCGCTGGACGTGAGCCGCTTCGGGCTGATCTACGCCGGCGCCCAGAAGAACATCGGCCCCGCCGGCCTGACCCTGGTGATCGTGCGCAAGGACCTGCTCGGCCGTGCCGGCCCGCAGGTGCCGTCCATGTTCGATTACAAGATCCACGCCGACAACGGCTCCATGTACAACACGCCGCCCACCTTCTCCTGGTACCTGGCCGGGCTGGTGTTCGAATGGCTCAAGGAGCAGGGCGGGCTGGAAGCCATGGGTGAGATCAATCGCCGCAAGGCGGCCATGCTCTACGATTTCATCGACGGCAGCGATTTTTACAGCAACCCGGTGCGCCCCAGCCAGCGCAGCCTGATGAATGTGCCGTTCGTGCTCGCCGACAGCGCCCTGGACCAGGCCTTCCTGGACGGCGCCTTCGACGCCGATCTGCAGAACCTGAAGGGCCACCGCAGCGTGGGCGGCATGCGCGCCAGCATTTACAACGCGGTACCGGAACTGGCCGTGGAAGTACTGGTGGAATACATGGCGGACTTCGAGAAGAGACGGGCCTGATGACGGATCTGAACGCACTCAGGGACCAGATCGACGCCCTGGACCAGCAACTCCAGGACCTGCTTAACAAGCGCGCCGATCTGGCCCACCAGGTGGCCGAGGTGAAGCGCGCCGAGGACCCGGAGCCGGTGTTCTACCGGCCCGAGCGTGAGGCCCAGGTGCTGCGCCGTATCAAGGAGCGCAACACCGGCCCGATCGGCGCCGAGGAAATGGCGCGCCTGTTCCGCGAGGTGATGAGCGTCTGCCTGGCCCTGGAACAGCCCATGAGGGTGGCGTTTCTGGGCCCCGAGGGCACCTTCACCCAGCAGGCGGCGATCAAGCACTTCGGCCACGCCGTGGAAAGCGTGCCGCTGGGCGCCATCGACGAGGTGTTCCGCGAGGTGGAGGCCGGCGCCGTGCACTTTGGCGTGGTGCCGGTGGAAAATTCCACCGAGGGCATGGTCAACCATACCCTGGATTCCTTCATGAATTCGGACCTCAAGATCTGCGGCGAAGTGGAACTGCGCATCCACCACCATCTGCTGTCCGGGCCCCATACCCGCCGCGACAAGGTGACGCGCATCTATTCCCACCAGCAGACCCTGGCCCAGTGCCGCCAGTGGCTGGACGCGCACATGCCGGCGGTGGAGCGCATCGCGGTGAGCTCCAACGCGGAAGCGGCGCGCCGCCTGCGCGACGAATGGAACGCCATGGCCATCGCCGGCGACATGGCCTGCGAGCTGTACGACCTGGAGAAGGTGCAGGTCAACATCGAGGACCGGCCGGACAACACCACCCGGTTTTTGATCATCGGCCGCCAGGACACGCCGCCCTCCGGCCGCGACAAGACCAGCCTGCTGGTGTCCGGCAAGAACCGGCCCGGCCTGCTGTCCGACCTGCTGCGCCCGTTCCGGGAAAAGGACATCAACCTGACCCGCCTGGAAAGCCGGCCCTCGCGCATCGCCAACTGGAGCTATGTGTTCTTCGTCGATTGCGAAGGCCACAAGGAAGACCCGGCCCTGACCGAGGTGCTCTCCGCCCTGGACGCGGACGGCAACACCATCAAGGTACTCGGCTCCTACCCCAAAGCGGTTCTGTAGGAACACATCATGACCTGCGATTACATCCAACTGGCCAATGACGGCGTGCAGCGCCTGCGGCCCTATCAGCCGGGCAAACCGATCGAGGAACTGCAGCGCGAGCTGGGCATCCGCGACGTGATCAAGCTGGCCAGCAACGAGAACCCGCTGGGCCCCAGCCACCGGGCCCTGGACGCTGCCCGCCATGCCCTGGACCAGATTCATCTGTACCCGGACGGCGCCGGCTATTCGCTGAAGGCGGCGCTGGCGGAACGGCTGGGCGTGGGCGCCGATCAGCTGGTGCTGGGTAACGGCTCCAACGACGTGCTGGAACTGATCGCCCGGGCCTATCTGCAGCCCGGTGACGAGGCGGTGTACTCGGAATACGCCTTCGCCATCTACCCGCTGGTGACGCTGGCCTGTTCCGCCCGGCCGGTGGAAGTGGAATCGCATCTGTTCGGCCACGACCTGGCGGCCATGGCCGAAGCCATCACCGAGCGTACCCGGGTGGTGTTTCTCGCCAACCCCAACAACCCCACCGGCACCTGGTTCAACGACCACGCCCTGGATGCCTTCCTGGCGCGGGTGCCGGAGCGGGTGCTGGTGGTACTGGACGAGGCCTACTTCGAGTACGTGGAAGAAAGCCACTACCCGGACGGCCTGCGCCGTCTGACGCGCTATCCGAACCTGATCGTGGCGCGCACCTTCTCCAAGATCCACGGCCTGGCCGGGCTGCGGGTGGGCTATGGCGTGGCCCATCCCCAGGTGGCGGACGTGCTCAACCGGGTGCGCCAGCCGTTCAACGTGAACATCCCGGCCCTGGCCGCCGCCGAGGCGGCCCTGGACGACGTGGACCACATCGAGAACTCCAAGAGCGAAAACACCGCCGGCCTGGTGCAACTGGCCGAGGGGCTGGCGGCGCTGAACCTGGAGCAGATCCCGTCGGTGGCCAACTTCGTCGCCTTCGACTGTGGCGGCGACGCCCAGCCGGTCTACGAAGCGCTGCTGCGCGAGGGCGTCATCGTGCGCCCCCTGGGCGGCTACGGCATGCCCCGCCATCTGCGCGTGACCGCCGGCACCGCCCGCGACAACGAACGTTTCCTGGCGGCCCTGAGCAAAGTGCTGGGCGACCGATGAAGCCCGCCCCCCTTTTCCGGCGGGTGGCGGTGATCGGCCTGGGGCTGATCGGCGGCTCCTTCGCCGCCGCCCTGCGCGATCAGGGCCTGGCCGGGACGGTGGTGGCCGGTTCCCGGTCGGCGCGCACCCTGGAGCAGGGCATGGCCCTGGGCCTGATCGACGAGGGCAGCCAGGACCTGGCGCTGGCGGTGCGCGGCGCCGACCTCGTGTTCGTGTCGACCCCGGTGTCGGCCATGGAGTCGGTGTTCGCGGCGCTGGCGCCGGGGCTCGCCGAGGGCGCCATCGTCACCGACGGCGGCAGCGTCAAGGGCGCGGTGATCGAGCAGGCGCGGCGCGCCCTGGGTGACCATTTCCCCCGTTTCGTGCCCGGCCACCCCATCGCCGGCAAGGAAAAAAGCGGCGTGGAGGCGGCGGACGCCACCCTCTACCGGCAGCACCGGGTGATTCTCACCCCGGTGGCGGACACCGACGGCGGCGCCGCCGATCGGGTGGCGGCGCTGTGGAGCGCCCTGGACGCGGAGGTGCTGACCATGGCCCCGGAGCACCACGACCGGGTGCTGGCGGAGACCAGCCACCTGCCGCATTTGCTGGCGTTCTCCCTGGTGGACACCCTGGCCCGGCAAGGCGACTCCACCGAGATCTTCCGCTATGCCGCCGGCGGCTTCCGCGATTTCACCCGCATCGCCGGCTCCGACCCGGTGATGTGGCACGACATCTTCCGCGAGAACCGCCGCGCGGTGCTCGACGCCCTGGATTTGTTCCGTGACGGCATCGAGCGCTTCCGGGCGGCGGTGCGCGACAATGATTCCGAGGCCCTGATGGGCATCATGAGCCGGGCGAACACCGCCCGCGCCCATTTCCTGGCCATGAACACGCGCTCCTCCTACACCCGGGCGCAGCATTCCGATGATGAGACAGGCATGACACAACATTCCGATCCCACCTTCGTGGTGGCCCCCGGTGGCCGGCTGCAGGGCCGCCTGCGGGTGCCCGGCGACAAATCCATGTCGCACCGCTCGATCATGCTGGCTTCCCTGGCCGAGGGCAGCACTGAGATCAGCGGCTTTCTGGAAGGCGAGGACGCCCTGGCCACGCTGCAGGCGTTCCGCGACATGGGCGTGGTGATCGAGGGCCCGCACAACGGCCGGGTGGTGGTGCACGGCGTCGGCCTGCATGGCCTGCGCGCCCCGGGCAAGCCGCTTTATATGGGCAACTCCGGCACCTCCATGCGGCTGCTCACCGGCCTGCTGGCGGGCCAGGCGTTCGATACCGAACTGACCGGCGACGAATCCCTGTCCAAGCGCCCCATGGAGCGGGTCGCCGCGCCGCTGCGGGAAATGGGCGCCGCCATCGACACCGGCGAGGGCGGTCGCCCGCCGGTGCGCATCCACGGTGGCCGGACCCTGGAAGGCATTCACTACGACCTGCCGATGGCCTCCGCCCAGGTGAAATCCGCGGTGCTGCTGGCGGGTCTCTACGCGGAAGGGGATACCTCGGTGACCGAACCGGCCCCCACCCGCGACCACACCGAGCGGATGCTGGGCGGTTTCGGTTACCCGGTGCGCCGGGACGGACCCACCGCCACCCTGCGCGGCGGCGGCACCCTGAGCGGCGGTCGTCTGGACGTGCCGGCGGACATCTCCTCGGCGGCGTTCTTCCTGGTCGGCGCCAGCATCGCCGAGGGCAGCGAGCTGACCCTGCCCCATGTGGGCGTGAACCCCACTCGCACCGGGGTGATCGATATTCTCAAGCTGATGGGCGCGGATATTCGCCTGGAAAATCAACGGGATGCCGGTGGCGAACCGGTGGCGGACCTGGTCGTGAAAAGCGCCCCGCTGAAGGGCATCGTGATCCCGGAGGATCTGGTACCCCTGGCCATCGACGAACTGCCGGTGGTGTTCATCGCCGCCGCCTGCGCCGAGGGCGAGACCGTGCTGCGCGGCGCCGAGGAGCTGCGCGTGAAGGAATCCGACCGCATCCAGGTGATGGCCGACGGCCTGGCCACCCTGGGCGTGGAGCATGAAGTGTACGAGGACGGTATCCGCATCGTCGGCGGCGCCTTCGGCGGCGGCGAGGTGGAGTCCCACGGCGACCACCGCATCGCCATGAGCTTCGCCATGGCGGCGCTGCGCGCCGGCGCGCCGATCACCATCCACCATTGCGCCAACGTGGCCACCAGCTTCCCGGGCTTCGCCGGGCTGGCCGCCGGGGCGGGCCTGGGCCTGACGGTGCGCGGCGCGGGAGAGACCTCATGATCCCGGTGATCACCATCGACGGGCCGGTGTCCTCCGGCAAGGGCACCGTGGCGCGTCAGGTGGCCACCGGGCTGGGCTGGCATCTGCTCGATTCCGGCGCCCTCTACCGGGTGCTGGGCCTGCACGCGGAACGGCGCGGCGTGGCCCTGGACGACGAAATGCGCCTGGTGGACCTGGCCGAGCAGCTGCCGGTGGAATTCCGGGAAGGCGAGGGCGACACCGCGGTGCTGCTGGAAGGCGAGGACGTGGGCCAGATCATCCGCGAGGAGCGGGTCGGTGAGCTGGCCAGCCAGGTGGCGGTGCTGCAGCCGGTGCGCGACGCCCTGTTCGCCCGCCAGCGGGCCTTCGCCCAGCGCCCCGGACTGGTGGCCGATGGCCGCGATATGGGCACGGTGGTGTTCCGTGACGCGCCGCTCAAGGTGTTCCTCACCGCCAGCGCCGAGGAACGGGCCCGGCGGCGCCTGGGCCAGTTGAAGGAAAAGGGCTTTGATGCTAACCTCGCCACCCTTATCGAAGACATCCGCACCCGGGACGAGCGCGACATGCAGCGTGCCGTCGCCCCCCTGAAGCCGGCGCCGGACGCGGTGGAGATTGATTCCACCGAGCTCAGCGTGGACCAGGTGGTGGAGCGGATTCTCGACGAAGCCGGTGCCCGGTCCCTGACCTGAGGCACCGACGGACCAGATTACCCCGTAGCAGCGGCTTTAGCCGCGATACCGGCCGGCAGGCGGGGTATCGCGGCTAAAGCCGCTGCTACAATGGTGTTCTGATTTTCTGAAAACAGGTCGCCCGGTTTCTGACAGTAAACCAGCTTGGAACCGCGGCCTTTTATGAATAACCCATACCTGCTGGTTGGTATGTGTATCACGAGATTATCCATGACTGAATCTTTTGCCGAACTTTTCGAAGAAAGCCTTAAGGACCTGGACGTTGCCCGCGGTTCCATCATCAAGGGCACCGTGGTCGCCATCGACAGTGACTGGGTCACCGTCAACGCCGGTCTGAAGTCCGAAGGCATCATCGCCCGCAACGAATTCATCAGCGAGAGCGGTGAGCTGGAAATCGCCGAAGGCGACGAAGTGGAAGTGGCGGTGGACGCCATCGACGACGGCATGGGCTTCACCCGCCTGTCCCGTGAGAAAGCCAAGCGCGCCGAAGTATGGGCCGAGCTGGAAGTGGCTTTCGACAAGGACGAAATCGTCAAAGGCCAGATCTCCGGCAAGGTCAAAGGCGGCTTTACCGTCGATATCGGCCCGATCCGCGCGTTCCTGCCCGGCTCCCTGGTGGACATCCGTCCGGTACGCGATGTGACCCACCTGGAAGGCAAGGACCTGGACTTCAAGGTCATCAAGCTGGATCCGAAACGCAACAACGTGGTGGTTTCCCGCCGCGCAGTCATGGAAGCCGAACACTCCGCCGAGCGCGAAGCGCTGCTGGAGTCCCTGCAGGAAGGCATGGTGGTCAAGGGGATCGTCAAGAACCTCACCGACTACGGTGCGTTCGTGGATCTGGGCGGCATCGACGGCCTGCTGCACATCACCGACATGGCCTGGAAGCGCATCAAGCATCCCAGCGAAATCGTCGAAGTGGGCCAGGAAATCGAGATCAAGGTACTCAAGTTCGACCGCGAGAAAATGCGCGTGTCCCTGGGCCTCAAGCAGCTGGGCGAGGATCCGTGGCACGACATCGTGCAGAAGTACCCGGAAGGCGCCAAGGTCCGTGCCCGCGTCACCAACCTCACCGATTACGGCTGCTTCGCCGAGATCGAGGAAGGTGTGGAAGGTCTGGTTCACGTCTCCGAAATGGACTGGACCAACAAGAACATCCACCCCTCCAAGGTGGTAGAGATCGGCGACGAAGTGGAAGTGATGATCCTCGACATCGACGAGGACCGCCGCCGTATTTCCCTGGGTATCAAGCAGTGCATGGCCAACCCGTGGGAATCCTTCGCCGAGAACTACCAGAAGGGCGACCGCATCACCGGCAAGATCAAGTCCATCACCGACTTCGGCATCTTCATCGGCCTGGAAGGCGGTATCGACGGTCTGGTGCACCTGTCCGACATCTCCTGGGAAGAGCAGGGCGAGGAAGCGGTGCGCAGCTTCAACAAGGGTGACGAGCTGGAAACCGTGGTCCTGTCCATCGATGCCGAGCGGGAAAGAATTTCCCTTGGAATCAAGCAGTTGACAGACGATCCGTTTGCTCAGTATGTTGCTGCGAATGAGAAAGGCAGCATCGTCAAGGGTACGGTGAAGGAAGTGGACGCCAAAGGCGCCACCATCGACCTGGCCGAGAACGTGGAAGGCACCCTGCGTGCCAGCGAAATCAGCCGCGACCGTGTCAACGATGCCTCCGAGGTTCTCAAGGTGGGCGACGAGGTGGAAGCACGCATCACCAACGTCGACCGCAAGAACCGCATCATCAATCTGTCCGTGCGTGCCAAGGATCAGGTACAGGATCGCGAAGCCATGGACAACCTGCAGGGTCAGGACGCCAATGCACCGAAGACCATCGGTGACCTGATCAAGCAGCAAATGGAAAACAGCAACGAGTCATAACGGCTCCTCCCTGGGGCCGGCCAACCGGCCGGCCCCGCTGGGCAGGGAGCCCAGGGGAGAAGGTTGCAATGGCGTCAGCGTTAACGAAGTCGAAACTGATAGCCCGGATTTCCAAGCAAAACGACCACTTGTCTCCCAGGGACGTGGAGCTCGCCGTCAAAACCCTGATCGATTACATGGCCGACACCCTGTCCGAGGGGGGCCGCATCGAGATCCGCGGGTTTGGCAGCTTTTCCCTTCATTTCCGCGCGCCACGCGTGGGCCGCAATCCCAAGACCGGTGCCAGCGTCGAGCTGGACGGTAAATACGTTCCGCACTTCAAGTCCGGCAAGGAGCTGCGTGAACGGGTCAACGATTCCATGCTCGATAGCGACAGCGACGGCCGCGATGATTCCCGGGGCGCCGCCCACGGCTGATCCCGCCGGACAGGACGAAGTGATGCGAAATCTCTACCGAATGTGTTTGATTCTGGCGCTGCTGGCGGTATTCGTCGCGGCGTTTTTGTTCGTCACCGCCAACACCCAGCTGGTGACCCTGGCGATGCCGGTGACCGGCTGGCAGTGGCAGGTGACCCTGGGCGCCATGGCGGTGCTGCTGCTGGCCCTGGGCCTGTTGCTAGGACTGCTCACCGGACTGGGCCTGCGCGGAGTACGTGGTCTGTTCGGGTCCCGTTCATGAGCGAACCGCTTTGGCTGATTCCCCTGTTTTTCTTCGCCATCGCCACCGGCTTTTATCTGGGGCGGCGGGAAGGCAAGCGTCGCCAGCGCCGGCGCATGGAATCCCTGTCCCAGGAATACGTGGCCGGGCTCAACTTCCTGCTCAATGAGGAGCCGGACAAGGCCGTGGAGGCCCTGCTCAACAGCCTGGAGGTGTCCGACCAGACCCTGGAAACCCACCTCAGCATGGCGCGGCTGTTCCGTAAACGCGGCGAATTCGACCGCGCCACCCTGATCCATTCCCACCTGCTCGAGCAGGGCGAGCTGCCACGCCCCACCCAGGAACAGATCCAGCTGGAACTGGCCGAGGACTATCTGGCCGGCGGTCTGTTCGACCGGGCCGAGGAAGTGTTGCTGGAGATGCTCGACCAGGACTGCGAGAAGCGCGAGCAGGTGATTCGCCAGCTCACCCACCTCTACGAGCAGGAGCGCGACTGGACCAGTGCCATTTCCATGGGCGAGCAACTGATCAAGTCCGATCCCAAGATGGGCCCGATCCTGGCCCATTACTGCTGTGAGGAAGCGGACGGCCAGATCGCCCGGGGCGAGCTGGCCCCGGCCCGCCGCATGCTGCGCCGGGCGCTGGGCTTCGACAAGCAGTGCGTGCGCGCCAGCGTGGTACAGGGCCGGCTGGAAATGCGCGAGGAGCAATGGGCCGACGCCATCGATGCCTTCAAGCGCATCTGGCAGCAGGACAAGGCGTTTTTCGACGAGGTGCTGGACGAGCTGCGCCAGTGCTACCAGCGCCTGGAAAAGGAAGAGGACTTTATCCGCCTGCTCGCCGATTTCAGCGCCGAGGAGCCGTCCACCGCCCGGGTGCTGCTGCTCTCCGAGCAGCTGCGCGAGCGCTACGGTGACCGCGAGGCGGCGGACTTTATCGCCGATTACATGAAGGCCAACCCGTCGGTGCGCGGCCTGCACCGCATCATCGACATGAACCTGCAGCTGTCCGCCCAGGGCGAGGCCCGCGAGCATCTGGGCATGCTCAAGGAACTCACCGAACGGCTCACCTCCGACAAGACCGTCTACCAGTGCCGCCGCTGCGGCTTTCAGACCCCGCTGCTGCAATGGCGCTGCCCGAGCTGCCGTCGCTGGGGCACCATCAAACCGCGCTCCGAAGGAGGCAGCAAATCGTGACCGCCGAAAGCCCCATCATCGTTGCCCTGGACTACGACGCCGCCGACCCGGCCCTGGCCATGGCCGACCGGCTGGATCCGGCCCGGGTGCGGGTGAAGGTGGGCAAGGAGCTGTTCACCCGCGCCGGGCCGGCGGTGGTGGAGGCGCTCCGCCAGCGCGGTTTCGAGGTGTTTCTGGACCTGAAATTCCACGATATTCCCAATACCGTGGCCGGCGCGGTGCGCGCCGCCGCCGATCTGGGGGTGTGGATGGTCAATGTGCACGCCAGTGGCGGCGGGCGCATGCTGGACGCCGCCCGGGAGGCACTGGCGAATTGCCATGAGCGCCCCCGGCTGATCGCGGTGACCGTGCTGACCAGCCAGACCGAGGCCGATCTGCGCGAAATCGGGATCACCGTGAGCGCGGGGGAACAGGTGCGCCGGCTGGCTCTGCTGAGCCACGAGCACGGCCTCGACGGGGTGGTCTGCTCGGCCCGGGAGGCGCCCATGCTGCGCCAGACCTGCGGCCCGGACTTCGACCTGGTGACGCCGGGCATCCGCCCGGAAGGCAGCGCCGGCGACGACCAGCGCCGGGTGGTGACTCCGGCCCGGGCCCGGGAGCTGGGCGTGAGCCATATGGTGATCGGCCGTCCCATTACCCGTGCGGAAAATCCTACAGCGGTCGTGGACGATATCCTACAAAGCCTTTCCTAGACGGCCCGCATTCACTCGCCGAATCGGCTGACAGGCATTCCGCGACGTTTTCCCTACAGTGGTCGGACCTTCACAAGGATGACCTGAAAGGGAGATCAACGATGCGAATGTTCAACTTGTCCGGAAAAAGCCCCCGCCTGGGCCGCGCGCTGCTGCTCGGCACGCTGCTGGCCACCGGCGCGCCCTGGGCACAGGCGGCGCCGCAGGCGACCCCGACGACGGCGGCCAGCCCGGCCACCGCCCCCATCAACCTGAACACCGCCAGCGCCGAACAGCTGCAACAGTTGCGCGGCATCGGCCCGGCCATGGCGGCGCGGATTGTCGACTGGCGCGAGCAGGAGGGGCCGTTCACCTCGGTGGACCAGCTGATGGCGATCAAGGGGATCGGCGAGAAGACGCTGGCGCGCTTCCGCGACCGGCTGACGCTGTGAGGTTTTCGCGCTGATGGCGCTTTTGCGCGGAGTAACCGCTTGTTCGTCCATGGCAAGCCACTCTCCTTGGCTCCGCGCGTCCGGCTATCCTGGCCCCGGGATAGCCGGCTTTTTGCGTCAGGCCGGGCGCTGGCTGAGGGGGAACTCGCACAGGTCGGCGATGATGCATTCACCGCATTTCGGCTTGCGCGCGGTGCAGGTGTAGCGGCCGTGCAGAATCAGCCAGTGATGGCAATCCCGTTTGAACTCCTCCGGCACCACCCGCATCAGGCGGTTTTCCACCTCGACCACGTTCTTGCCCGGCGCGATACGGGTGCGGTTGCTGACCCGGAAAATGTGCGTGTCCACGGCGATGGTGGGCTCACCGAAGGCGGTGTTGAGCACCACGTTGGCGGTTTTGCGGCCGACGCCGGGCAGGGCCTCCAGGGCGGTCCGGGAACGGGGCACCTGGCCGTCGTGTTTCTCGATCAGCTGATCGCAAAGTTTGATGACGTTGGCGGCCTTGGAATTGAACAGCCCGATGGTCTTGATGTATTCCTTCAGCCCGTCCACGCCCAGGGCGCGGATCGCCGCCGGCGTATTGGCCACCGGAAACAGCCGCGCGGTGGCCTTGTTAACGCCCACATCGGTGGCCTGGGCGGACAGCACCACCGCCACCAGCAGTTCGAAAGGGGTGTCGTAATTCAATTCCGTGGTGGGGACCGGGCGCTGATCGCGCAGCCGGCGGAAAATCTCGGTGCGTTTTTCCCGATTCATGGTTCGCGGTTCCGGCCTGATCGACGAAAACGCGCAGTATAACGGAGGTGGGCGGGTGTTGCCCGGGGGCGTCGCGGCCCGCGGGCCGCGACGACGGGGGAGGGGTTCAGTCCGTAACGACTTTGCCGTTATCCACCGGCAGGCGGTCGCCGGGCTCGTCGTCCATGCGCACCGTGTGCGTCTGGCCGTCGAGACGGTAGGTCACGTTATAGCCGTTTTTCTCGGTGCGGGTGTTCATCACCGTCTGGCAACGTTCCTCGGTGGTGGTGTAGGTGTTGCTCTTCTGCATGTGTTCCTGGGTTTTGTTACCGGCGTAGCCACCGGCGATGGCGCCGGCCGCGGTGGCCGCGTCCTTGCCGCTGCCGCCGCCGAACTGGTGGCCGATCACGCCGCCGACCACCGCGCCGATGGCGCTGCCGGCGATCTGATGCTCATCCTTCACCGGCTTCTGGCGCTGCACGGTGACCTGCTCGCAGCGTTGTTCCGGCTCCTGATAGCTCTTGGTGGCGGGCTCCACCTTGACCACCTCCGCGTAGCGGTCCGCGTCGCCGCCCATGGCTTGAAAGCCGGCGTAGCCGACGCCGACCACCGCCAGGGTACCGACCACGGCCAGGGCCACGGTTGCTGAATTATTCATAACGGCCTCCTTATTCCTTATTGGATTTGGCTTGGCCGTAGTTTTAACGGAATTGGCGCGTGAACGTTGTATAAGGTGGTTAAACAACGTGCCCGGGTTCTCAATCCTCCGGGTTGGCCGCCTTGAACGCTTCCAACTGGCGGCGGGCCTGCTCGGCCCGGGCGGCCATGGCATCCACCCGTTTCCGCATGGCCTCCAGCTGGTCGGCGCCCTGGCGTTGGGCCCGTTCCAGGGCCGCCCGCGCCTCCTTGCACTGCTTGCTGGCGCGGTTGTAGGCGGTGGTCAGCTTGAGCCGCTGCCGCCGTGGGTCGGCGGCGGGCGGCGGCGGCGCGGCGGCGGCTTCGCTCCCCGGGGTCGCCTTCCTTTGCCGTGCCGCCAGCCGGGCGCGGCTTTGCTCCGCCTTGCGGGTCCGCTCCCGGGCCAGCCGCGCCTCGCGGGCCTCGTAACGAGCGCGGGCGTGGTCGGCCTGGGCCCGGTCCGCCGGGTCGTCGGGCTGAAACGGGGTGGGCGATACGGTGAGGATATCGATGCAGTCCACCGGGCAGGGCGGCACGCACAGATCGCAGCCGGTGCACTCGTCGGTGATCACCGTGTGCATGCGCTTGGCGGCGCCGACGATGGCGTCCACCGGGCAGGCCTGAATGCATTTGGTGCAGCCGATGCACTCGTCCTCGCGGATCACCGCCACCTTCCTGGCGGTGCCGTTGTCGTAGCCGCGCTCGTCCAGAGGCAGCGGCGGGCGGTCCAGCAGGTCGGCCAGGGCGTCGGCGGTGGCCTGGCCCCCCGGCGGGCAGCGATTGTGCGCTTCGCCGTCGGCCACCGCCCGGGCGTAGGGCCGGCAGCCGGGGTGGCCGCATTTGCCGCACTGGGTCTGCGGCAACAGGGCGTCGATGCGTTCTACTTCAATGGCGCGGCCGCCGTGAAACGGGGTGTCGGTCATGGCATCCGGTCGGTTATGGCGCGGGGTGGGCGGCAGTTTAGCAAAATTTTCCGATTCCCCCAGGCCCCCCTGGAAGCCGCGCCATTGGCGGGCCGCGCCGGGACGGGCCGGGCCCGGGGCAAACATCCGCCGGCAAAACGTGCGGAACGGGGATGAAGTTCCGTTGCCCCATCGGGTAGGGTGATTCCCTCACTGCGGATCACCGATCCGAGATTGGCTGAATGGAGAACCATATGACGACCGTTAAGCGACTGAGTATCGCGCTGCTGATGGCCCTGGGGGTAAGTGGTACCGCCCTGGCGCAGCAAGGCCCGGGAATGGCCCAGGGTGATCAGGTGGATCAGCTCGACCAGCTGGTGAGCCTGAGCGCCGACCAGAAAAAGGAGATGCGTGAGCTGATGCAGGACTCCGAGGCCAAAATCAATGGCAAGCGCATGGAGGCCCAGGAACTGCAGCAATCACTGAGCAGCCAGATCGGCCCGGATTACGACGAGGACAAAATCCGTGACGACGCCGAGGAGCTGGGTGAGCTGACCGGCGACATCGCCGCCGAGACCGTGCTGCTGCAGGCCCGGATTCAGGAAAACCTGACCGAGGAACAGCGCAATACTCTGGAAGAGCGTGCCCGCCAACAGCGCGAGCAAATGCGCCAGATGCAGGAACAGATGCGCCAGCAGCAGGGCCAGCAGCAGTAACCGCTGGCCCCGCGTGGTAAACCCGCGCACAAAAAAAGCGGCCTTCGGGCCGCTTTTTTTTGTGCTTATCGCCGGGGCTAGCGGACTTCCATGCCCGGTTCCGCGCCGCTGTCCGGGGACAGCAGGAAGATGTCGCCGCCGCCGGGGCCGGCGGCCAGCACCATGCCTTCGGAGACGCCGAACTTCATCTTGCGCGGTGCCAGGTTGGCCACCAGCACCACCATTTTCCCTTCCAGGTCCTCGGGGGCGTATTTGGCTTTAATGCCGGCGAACACGTTGCGCTGGCCCAGCTCGCCCACGTCCAGGGTCAGCTGCAGCAGCTTATCGGCACCGTCCACATGGGCGGCCTGGATCACCCGGGCGGCGCGCAGTTTCACCTTGAGGAAATCGTCGATGCTGATGGGCGCGTCGTCTTCCGCCGGTGCTTTGTCCGCTGATGCCTTGTCCGCCGGTGCTTTTCCGTCGGCCTGGGCCGGCGCCGGGTTGGTTTCCCGGGAATCGGCCAGCACCGCCTCGATATGGGCCATGTCCACCCGGCCCAGCAGCGGGCTGAACTTGTTGATCTCGTGCTCCAGCAGCAGGGTCTCGCTGTCCGCCCAGGTCAGTGGCGGGATATTGAGAAACGCCTCCGCGCGTTCGGCCAGCCCCGGCAGCACCGGCTTCAGGTACAGCACCAGCAGGCGGAACACGTTGAGGGCGGTGGTGCAGACTTCCAGCACCTCCTGCTCGCGGCCTTCCTCCTTGGCCAGGGACCAGGGCGCCTTGTCGGCGATGTAGCCGTTGGCGTGGTCGGCCAGGGCCATGATTTCGCGCATCGCCTTGCCGAACTCCCGCTGTTCATAGAAACCGGCGATGGTGGCGGCGGCCTGCTGGGCTTCCTGCACCAGCAGCGGGTTGTCCGGGTGGGCGCTGAGGCTGCCGCCGAATTTCTTGACGAAATTGCCGGTCCGGCTGGCGATATTGACCACCTTGCCCACCAGATCGGTGTTCACCCGCTGGGCGAAGTCCTCCAGATTCAGGTCGAAGTCGTCCACCCGGCTGTTGAGCTTGGCGGCGAAGTAATAGCGCAGGTATTCCGGATTCAGATGGTCCAGGTAGGTGCGCGCCTTGATGAAGGTGCCCCGGGATTTGGACATCTTGGCGCCGTTGACGGTGACGAAGCCGTGGCTGTAGATCGCCGTCGGTTTGCGCAGGCCGGCGCCTTCCAGCATGGCCGGCCAGAACAGACCGTGGAAGTTGATGATGTCCTTGCCGATGAAGTGGTACAGCTCGGCGTCGGAATCGGCCTTCCAGTAGTCGTCGAAGTCCAGACCTTCCCGGTCGCACAGGTTCTTGAAGCTGGCCATGTAGCCGATCGGCGCGTCCAGCCACACGTAGAAGTACTTGCCCGGGTAGCCGGGAATCTCGAAGCCGAAGTAGGGCGCTTCCCGGGAGATGTCCCAGGGGTGCAGCTCCTCGATCCACTCCTGCAGCTTGTTGGCCACGCCTTCCTGCAGCGAGCCGGAGCGGGTCCATTCCCGCAGCAGCGGCTCGAACTGGGGCAGGTCGAAGAACAGCTGGGTGGTCTGTTTCTCCACCGGCGTGGCGCCGCTCACCGCCGAGTAGGGTTCGATCAGCTCCGACGGCGAATAGGTGGCGCCGCACACTTCGCAGTTGTCGCCATACTGATCCGCCGCGCCGCATTTCGGGCAGGTGCCGCGCACGAAGCGGTCGGACAGGAACATGCCCTTTTCCGGGTCGTACAGCTGGGTGATCTCCTTCTCGACGATGTAGCCGGCGTCCTTGTTGCGCTGGAAGATCATCTCGGAGAACTGGCGGTTCTCCGGGCTGTGGGTGCTGTAGTAATTGTCGAAGCGGATCTGGAAGTCGGCGAAATCCCGCTCGTGGTCGGCTTTCACCGTGGCGATCTGCTGTTCCGGGGTGACGCCGTTCTCCTCCGCCTTGAGCATGATGGCGGTGCCGTGGGCGTCGTCGGCGCAGACGTACAGACAGTTCTGCCCGTGCAGCTTCTGGAAGCGCACCCAGATGTCGGTCTGGATGTATTCCAGCAGGTGGCCCAGGTGGATCGGGCCGTTGGCGTAGGGCAGGGCGCTGGTGACCAGGATCTTACGGGGAGTGTCGCTCATGGGGCCTTCGCGGTCGGCGGAAAATCGGGACCGGTATGATACTGGTCCGGGGGCGGCTTTTCAGCCCCCCGCGCCGCTCAGCGCCCGGTTGCGTTGCAGCGCCTCCAGCACCTGATCCCGGGACACCGGCTTGCTCAGGTAGTCGTCGACGCCGGCGTCGCGGGCTTTCTGCACGTAGTCGCCGGTGGCGTGGGCGGACAGGGCGATGATCCAGCACGGGTCCACGTCCCGGTCCTGCTCCAGCCGGCGGATTTCCCGGGTGGCGTCGTAGCCGTCCATCACCGGCATTTCGCAGTCCATGAAGATCACGTCCCAGTTGCCGGGGGTGTCCTCCATGCGCCGCACCGCCTGGGCGCCGTCGGTGAGCAGGGTGGCCTGGATGCCGATGGAGCGCAGAATGCTGTCGATCACCAGCTGATTCACCGCGTTGTCCTCCACCACCATCACGTGCAGGCGTGACAGCCTCGGCAATCGTTCGCCGCTTTCCACCGGCGCCGCGCCGGCGGTTTCCTCCCGTTCGCGCAGCTGGGTGGAAAGGCTGTGTTTGAGCGAGCGCGACGACACCGGCGTCTCCACCAGCAGCATGTCGCCGGGCAACTCACCGGTAATCTCCGCGCCGGTGGCCTGCAGAATCAGCAGCGGCGGGTTGCCGAGTCGCTGGCGGATGTCCATCAGCTCGTCGCGCCGCGCCAGGTTGGGCTCCGAGGCGAGCAGAATGTCGGTTTCCGGCGGCTCGTCGTTGAGCGCCGCCAGGGCCTGGTCGCAGTCCGCGTACTCGCGCACCGACAGGCCCCAGCGGGTCATCAGCTGCGACAGGCTCAGTGCCAGGGAGGCGTCGTGGCTGATCATCACCGCCCGGTGGCCGGCCAGCGCCTTTTCCGGCTTGGCCGGTTCCCGGGCCACCGTGGGCAGGGTCACCCAGAAGGTGGCGCCCCGGCCCAGGGAACTGGACACGCCGATCTCGCCGCCCAGCAGTTCGGTGAGACGCTTGCAGATGGTCAGGCCCAGGCCGGTGCCCTGCGCCCGGTGGCGGTGAGTGCGGCCGCTCTGTCCGAACACCTGGAACAGGTTCTGCTGCTGGGCCTCGTCCAGGCCGATGCCGGTGTCCACCACCTCCAGCATCAGCACGCAGTGGCCCTGTTCGTCCGGCGGCTGGCGCACGCCCAGATGCAGCGCCACCTGGCCCTGGTCGGTGAACTTGTAGGCGTTGCTGAGCAGGTTGGTAAGCACCTGTTTGACGCGAATCGGGTCGGTGTGGATGCGGCGCGGCACCCGGGAATCGACGAAGGTGTACAAGGACACGCCGGTTTCCGAGGCGCGCAGCGCGAACAGGCGCACGCAGTCGTCCAGCAGCTGCTCCACGTCCACGTCCTGGTATTCCAGCTCCAGCTTGCCGGATTCGATGCGCGAGTAATCCAGGATGTCGTTGATCACCGTCACCAGCGATTGGGTGGACTGGTGGATGGTGTCCACGTACTGGGCCTGCTGGGTGTTCAGGGCGGTGCGCCGCAGCAGGTCGGTCATGCCGATGATGCCGTTCATCGGCGTGCGGATCTCATGGCTCATGGTGGCCAGGAACTCGCTCTTGGCCTGGTTGCGGGCACCGGCCTTGAAGGCGTCCATTTCGGCGATGGCCTTGTCCCGCACCGACAGGGCGTGGGCCTCCTTGAGCCGGTTGATGCGCCGCGCCAGGGCCAGGGACAGCAGAATCACCTCCAGGAAAACGCCGGCCTGCAGCAGGTTTTCGGTCAGATCGGTGCGCGGCAGCACGCCGTATTTGTTCAGCGACATGGCGGCGGCGCCGACGATGAAGCACAGCCAGGCGGCGGTGAAGATGCGCGCGTCCGGGTCGCCGGCGGCGGCGCGCAGCACGCCGGCCAGCAGGATGCTGAAATCCATCGCCAGGATCGCCAGCACCGCCAGCGGAATCAGCCACTGGCGCTCCACGAAGGGCGCCGCCAGCAGCAGCACCACGCCGGTGCCCACCAGCGCCTTGAGCAGCCGGGCCAGGGGCGGCGCCCGCTGGGGCAGATCCAGAAAATGCAGAGTGAAGAGGGTCGGCAGGATCACCAGCACCGGCAGCAGATAATGCAGCACATAGCGGCTCAACAGCGGCGCGCCGGGCCACAGGTATTTCTGCGCGTAGCCGTGCAGCACCGCCATGAACAGGGTGATGGCCAGGGACCAGAACACGTACAGCAGGTAGGCTTTCTCGCGGATCGAGAAGAACAGCGACAGGTTGTAGAGGATCATCACCAGCATGCCGCCGAAGAACAGCCCCTGCACCAGGGTGTGGCTGAGCAGCGCCTCGTCCAGGGCGGGCTTGCTCATCAGCTTCAGAGGCAGTTGAATGCTGTGGGGCGAGACCACTTCCATCAACACCGTGCGTTCGGCACCGGCGGGCAGCGTCAGCGGAAACGACGGCAGCGCGCCGTTGCCGGGGCGCACGTCGAAGGCCCGGTCCATGCCGGCCTGGTAATGCAGCGGCTCGCCGTCGCCGCCGAGCACGTACACATCCAGCTCGCCGAGCATGGCGTACTCCACCACCAGCCGCCAATTCAGGGTCTGCTCGGTGGCGTTGCGCACCGGCAGCCGGAACCAGCAGCGGTCGCGGGTGAAACCGAGATTGGGCATGCCCTCGGCGGCGCGCCAGGGCCAGGCGTCCAGGTCACGGCGCAGGTTGGCCAGATCCGGAGCCTGGTCGCGGGGCAGGCAGAAATAGCCCAGCGCCGGGTAGGGGCGCAGGCTGTCGGAACGACCGTCGATGACCGCCGTCGGCGGCGCGGCGGCCTGGCTCCAGGCCAGGGCCGGCAACAGCCCGATCAGAAGGATCAGCACGGCGAACCGCGAAAGGGATGAAACAGCGTCCTGCACCAAAATAAGAGGTACCCCGTGACCGGATCCTGGCGGAATCCTGTGTTTACCGTTTCAGGATGCTAGCAGCGCGGCCACGGTGGCTCAATCAATGGAGACAAGGGGGAAGGAACCATGACCGTAACCGTGGCGCCGTTCGCGGTGGGACCACTGGCCGGCAGCGCCGACCGCACCAGCATTCGTATCTTCGGCGCCATGCCCGGCGGCGCCCTGGGCCCGGGGCGCAAAGCCCCCCACGGTCGCATCCGCTGGCGGGCGGAAGGCGAGACCCGCTGGCACGGCCCGCGCCATTTCCGCATCAACGGCAACTTCGACAGCAGTGGCGTGGTGGTGCTGCGCGAGCTGACCCCGGGCACCCGCTACCAGTACCAGGCCGGTTACGTGGACGACCCGGACACGGTGGACACGGCGCTGGACTGGCACCGGGCCACGGACGGGCATTTCCGCACCGCGCCGGCCTCCGACCAGGCGCCGGTGAGTTTTCTGTTCGGCTCCTGCTGTTACCGCTTCACCGGGCTGGATCATCAGGTGGAGGACGACCGCGCCGACCGGGTGTTCGCGGTGATGGCCGACCAGGCCCGGGACCGGCACACCGACTTCGTGCTCTTCGCCGGCGACCAGGTCTACGCCGACGCCACCTGGCGGGTGGGGGCGGCCTCGTCCCAGCAGCAGTATTTCGATCTCTACCGGCAAAGCTTCGGCCAGCCCCACATCCGCCGGCTGATGGCCGGCCACAACCATCACATGATCCTCGACGACCACGAGATCGAGAACAACTGGCCGGCGCGGGCCAACCCGGACCTGTGGACCAGCAAGTACCCGGCGGCCATGAAGGCCTACCAGATCTACCAGGCCTCGCACTCGCCGGCGGTGCCGCTCAACGCCGAGGGCCGCCGTCTGGATCGGGACCCGGAGCGGCTCTGGTACAGCTACCGCTGGGGCGGCGCGGATTTCTTTCTGATGGATCTGCGCACCGAGCGGGCGCTGAGCCGCTGGCCCTGGCAGCGCAACATCATGTCCAGGGAGCAGGAGGCGGCGGTGGTGGCCTGGCTCAACGACGGCCCGGATCGCATCAAGTGCCTGGTGTCGTCGGTGCCGCTGCTGCCGGAGCAGCGTTGGCCGTTCCGGGGCGAGGACAGCTGGGAGGGCTTCCGTGCCCAGCGCCAGCGCCTGATCGACGCCATGCGCGCCAGCCGCGCCCGGCGCCTGCTGGTGCTCAGCGGGGATGTGCACGCGTCCCTGTACGCGCGCCTGGACGGCGCCGGCAAGCCGCCGATCCACGCCTGGATCTGCTCCGGCCTGTTCTGGCCCACGGCGCTGATGGCGTTCCGTTGGTACCGGCCGATGATCCGCGACGATCACCGCCTGGCCGGGCTGTGGAAGCCGTCCCTGGGGCGGGTCAGCGTGCCCGGGCAGGTGTACAGCCGCGACGCGTTCTCGCGGGTGACTTTGGACGGGGAGGGCGCGCGCCTGGAGCTGTTCAATCGGGATGGCGAGCCGGTGCCGGAGGCGAGTCGGGAAATTCGGTGGGATGGCTGATTTCCTACAAACATCATGGCAAATCTCCGATCCCCAGGGCGCCGGCGCTGCCCTAGAGTGGTCGTTGCACGGACGCTAAAGGACACGGACGTCCCTTTCGGCCCGGTACAGCCGCCCGCCCTCCCCGGCGGGCTTTCTTTTGGTTCATCGCGCGCTAAGTGGGAAATCGGGGCGAGATGTCTTTATCCGGGACGCGGATCTGTGTGGGGGCCTTCCGGGAACGCCGCGAGTACGTCCCTGTAGGCTCCCTGTCAAACGTC
>NZ_JBKFTK010000013.1:0-35911 GCF_046507805.1 Alloalcanivorax sp. C16-1
CTTCCGGGAACGCCGTGAACCCGTCCCTGGGGGCTCCCTTTCGAACGTCCTGTTCTCAAGGGTCCCGGAAGGGCGCCACCCAGGCCCGCTCAGGTGCGATCTCCAGCGTTGGGCCGGAGGGTCGCGGTGGGGGAGGTGGGCGGCACTGAGTGTGCCGCCCCGGATTTATTCCGCCAGTTCAGGTCGATCAGCGAAATGCGCCAGCGCCTCCGGATTGGCCAGGGCGTTGCTGTTGCGCACCTCCCGGCCATGCACCACGTCGCGTACCGCCAGTTCCACGATTTTGCCGCTCACCGTGCGCGGAATCTCCGGCACCGTAAGAATCACCGCCGGCACGTGGCGCGGGCTGGCGCCGGCGCGGATGGTGGCGCGGATTTTCTTTTGCAGCTCGTCGCTGAGTTCGACGCCGTCGGCGGGCACCACGAACAGCACCACCCGCACGTCGCCCTGGAACTGCTGGCCGATAACGATGGCCTCGCGGATTTCCTCCAGGGTTTCCACCTGCCGGTAAATCTCGGCGGTGCCGATGCGCACGCCGCCGGGGTTGAGCACGGCGTCGGAACGGCCATGGATGATCAGGCCGTCGTGGCCTTCGTGGGCGACGATCTCGGCGTAGTCCCCGTGCGCCCAGACGTTCTCGAAGCGGTCAAAATAGGCGTCGTGGAAGCGTTCCTCGTCCGGGTCGTTCCAGAACGCCACCGGGCAGGCGGGGAAGGGCGCCCGGCACACCAGTTCGCCTTTCTCGCCGACCACCGCTTCGCCGTCGTCGTTGAAGACCGCCACGTCCAGGCCCAGGCCCAGGCATTGCAGCTCGCCCCGGTACACGGGCACCAGCGGATTGCCGAGGGCGAAGCAGGAGAGGATGTCGGTGCCGCCGGAAATGGAGCTTACCAGCAGGTCCGGTTTCACCTGTTGATAAAGAAAATCGTAGCTCTCATGGAGCAGCGGCGAGCCGGTGGACATCAGGGTGCGCAGGCTGGACAGATCGTGGCTGTCCTTGGGCACCACGCCGGCTTTTTCCACCGCCTGTACGAACTTGGCGCTGGTGCCGAAGTGGGTGATGCTCTCCGCGTCGATCAGGTCGAACAGGCGGGACGCGTCCGGGTAGGCCGGGTTGCCGTCGAACAGCACCAGGGTGGCGCCGGTCTGCAGGCCGCTGACCAGCCAGTTCCACATCATCCAGCCACAGGTGGTGAAGTAGAACAGCACGTCGTCGGCGCCCAGGTCGCCGTGCAGGCGGTGTTCCTTGGCGTGCTGAATCAGGGCGCCGCCGGTGCCGTGGACGATGCACTTGGGGGCGCCGGTGGTGCCGGAGGAATAGAGAATGTAGAGCGGGTGATTGAACGCCAGCGGCTCGAAGTCCGGCAGCGGGCCGGCGGCGTCCAGCCAGTCCTTCCAGTTGAGCGCCTGGCGCACCCGGGTGGTGTCGCCGCGGCCGGGGATCACCACCAGCAGTTCCGGCTTGAGGTGATCGTGGAGATCGTGGATGCGCTGATCCAGCTCGATCCACTTGCCGTTGTATTGGTAGCCGTCGCAGGCGAACAGCACCTTGGGCTCGATCTGGCCGAAGCGGTCGAGCACCCCCTGGACGCCGAAGTCCGGCGAGCAGGAGGACCAGATGGCGCCGATCCAGGCGCAGCCCAGGGCGGCGATCACGGTTTCGATGCGGTTGGGCATGAAGCCGGCCACCCGGTCGCCGGGCTGGATGCCGGCGGCGCGCAGCTGGGCGGCCACCTGGCCGGCGGCCACGCGCAGGTCGTTGTAGCTGATTTCATCGCGCCGACCGGCTTCGTCCACGCTGATCAGGGCGGTGTGGGTGTCGTCGCGGGCCAGCAGGTTCTCGGCCATATTGATGCGGGCGTCCGGGAACCAGCGGTTGTGGCGAAACACCGGGCTGGGTTCCAGCACTCGCTCGCCCTTGTGCCCTTGCAGCTCGCAGAAATCCCAGACCAGATTCCAGAACGCTTGCGGTTCGCGCACCGACCATTGGTGCAGGGCGCGGTAGTCGTCCAGGGGCTGGCCGGCCAGCGTTGCCGCCTGTTCGCGGAACGCGCTGAGCTGGCTGTGTTGCAGCCGCTGAGCGTCGGGCTGCCAAAGCGGGGATGGGGCTGTTGTCATTCTTCCTCCGTTTCAAAGTCCACCAACAAGGTGCCTTCAGAAACGCTGTCTCCGGCTTTCACGAGGAAGGCCCGCACGGTGCCGGGGGCACTGGCGCGCAGGGTGTGTTCCATTTTCATGGCTTCCAGCGTGATCACGGCCGCGCCGGCGTCCACGGGGTCGCCCGCCGCCACATGGCAGGTCACGATGGTCCCGCTCATGGGCGCGCAGAAATCCCCCGCGCCGCCGGCACGCTCGCTCTCCCGAGCCGGGTGCGTCTCGATGCGATAGTTCTGTCCGTGGACGAACACCGTCAGGCGCCGGTCATCAAAGGAAAAGAGGGCAAGACCGGAAAGCCTGTGCTCACCCCAGTGCAGGTCGAAGCGATCATCGTGCCGATGCAGCGTCCAGGGGGCGGAGCGATCCGCCACGCTGGCCCGATCGTCGTCGAGCACCACGGTGAGGGCGTGTTCATCCACGCGCAGCGGCACCAGGGTACGCCGCCGGCCCAGCGGACGCCAGGCGTTCAACGCGGTCCAGGGGTCGTTGCCGTCGGCGGCGGCGGTGGTCACCAGGGCGGCGCCGGCCACCGCCAGCAGGGCCGGGTCCAGCGACGGCGCTTCCAGCAGGTGCGGATGACGCTCCAGCAGGCGGGTGTCCAGTTCGGCGTCGGCGAAGGCCGGGTCGCACAGCACCCGGCGCAGAAAGGCGGCGTTGTGGTGGGGGCCGGCCAGCGCCAGCCGGTCCAGAGCGCGCACCAGCCGGCGCCGGGCCTGATCGCGGTCGTCGCCGTGGGCGATCAGCTTGGCCAGCATCGGGTCGTAATAATCGGAAACATTGTCGCCTTGCTCCACGCCGGCGTCCACGCGCACGCCGTCGGGCCAGCGCAGCTGCGTCACCGGGCCGGAGGAGGGCAGAAACTGCTGGTAGGGATTTTCCGCGTACAGGCGCACTTCCATGGCGGCGCCCCGGATGCGCAGGTCGTCCTGGGTCTTGGGCAAGGGCCGGCCCCCGGCCACCGCCAGTTGCCAGGCCACCAGATCCTCGCCGGTGATCAGCTCGGTGACCGGGTGTTCCACCTGCAGGCGTGTGTTCATCTCCATGAAGAAGAACTCGCCCTCCGGCGAAAACAGGAATTCCACGGTGCCGGCGCCCCGGTAATCGATGGCGCGGGCGGCGCGCACCGCCGCCTGGCCCAGGTCATGGCGCTGCTGTTCGCTGAGGCCGGGGGCGGGGGCCTCCTCGATGATTTTCTGGTGGCGGCGCTGCACCGAGCAGTCGCGCTCGAACAGGTGCACGGCGTTGCCGTGGCCGTCGGCGAACACCTGCACTTCCACGTGGCGGGCGGTGGGCAGGTAGCGCTCCAGCAGCACCCGGTCGTCGTCGAAGGCGTTGCGCGCTTCCCGGCGGGCGGCGGCCAGGGCCTCGTCGAACCCGTCGGCGCTCTGCACCGCGCGCATGCCCTTGCCGCCGCCGCCGGCCACCGCCTTGATCAGCAGCGGGAAGCCGACCCGGTCGGCTTCCGCTTTGAGGGTGGCGTCGTCGGCGCCTTCCCGGTCGAAGCCGGGCAGCACCGGCACGCCGCTTTCCGCCATGCGCTGGCGGGCGGCGGCCTTGTCGCCCATCAGGCGGATCGAGTCCGGTGACGGGCCGACGAAGATCAGGCCCGCCCCGGCGCAGGCCTCGGCGAAGGCGGCGTTCTCCGACAGAAAACCATAGCCGGGATGGATCGCGTCGGCGCCGCTTTCGCGGGCGGCGGCCAGCACCGCCTCGATGTTCAGGTAGCTGTCGCGGGCGCTGGCCGGGCCCAGGCGCACCGCCTGGTCCGCCTCGCGCACATGGGCGGCGTCGGCGTCGATGTCCGAGTACACGGCCACGGTGGTCAGGCCCAGCTGGCGGCCGGTGCGGATGATGCGCCGGGCGATTTCGCCCCGGTTGGCGATCAGAAGGGTGTCGATGGCGGGCATGGTCAGTTCCGGTCCGGTTTCCAGTTCGGTGCGCGTTTTTCCAGAAAAGCGCTCAGGCCCTCCTGGCCCTCGGCGCCGGTGCGCAGTTCGGCGATCAGGTCGGCGGTGTAGTCGACCACCGCATCGTTCACGGCGCTGCCGTCGGCCCGGTGCACCAGCTCCCGGGCGCGGCGCTGGGCCCCCGGGGCGCCGTCCAGCAGGGCGGTGATCAGGCGCTCCACGGTGGTGTCCAGGTCCACCGCCGGCACCACCTCATGGACCAGGCCCAATTGGCCGGCGCGGGGCGCGTCGATCACCTCGGCGGTCATGAAATAGCGGCGCGCCTGCCGGGCGCCCATGGCGCGTACCACATAGGGGGCGATCACCGCCGGCAGAATGCCGAGCTTCACCTCGCTGAGGCAGAAGCGCGCGTCGTCGGCGGCCACCGCCATGTCGGCGGCGCAGATCAGCCCCAGGGCGCCACCGAAGGCGGCTCCCTGGACCCGCGCGACCACCGGTTTGGCGGCGCCGTCGATGGTGCGCATCAAGGTGGCCAGGCGGCGCGCGTCGGCGCGGTTGCGGTCCGCGTCCAGTTCGCCCATGGCGCGCATCCAGTTCAGGTCGGCGCCGGCGGAGAAATGCCGGCCCGCGGCGTCCAGCAGGATCACGCGGGTGTCCGGGTCGGCGCCGGCCTGTTCGAACGCCTCGATCATGGCCTCGATCAGGGTGTCGTCGAAGGCGTTGCGTCTGTCCGGATTGTTGAGGGTGATGCGGCTCACCGGGCCCTGGGTGGTGCTGGTTATGGTCATGGTTCGCTCCTCGGGCGGATCGCGGCTGAAGCCGCTCCTACAGCGAGGTAATCGTTGTAGGAGCGGCTTCAGCCGCGATCACTGTCACATGCGGAAAATGCCGTAGCGGGTGTCGCCGATCGGGGCGTTGAGGCTGGCGGAGATCGCCAGGCCGAGCACGTCGCGGGTGTCCGCCGGGTCGATGACGCCGTCGTCCCACAGTCGCGCGCTGGCGTACCAGGGCTGCGCCATGGTTTCGTATTGCTCGGTCATGTCCGACTGGAAGCGGCGCGCTTCCTCCTCGTCCCAGTGCTCGCCTTTCTTTTTCAGGGCGGCGGCCTTGACCTGGGTGAGCACGCTGGCGGCCTGCTCGCCGCCCATTACCGAGATGCGCGCGTTGGGCCACATGAACAGGAAGCGCGGGTCGTAGGCGCGCCCGCACATGCCGTAGTTGCCGGCGCCGAAGCTGCCGCCGGTGATCACCGTGAACTTGGGCACCCGGGCGCAGGCCACCGCATTGACCAGCTTGGCGCCGTGCTTGGCGATGCCTTCCGCTTCGTATTTCTTGCCCACCATGAAACCGGTGATGTTCTGCAGAAACAGCAGCGGAATCTTGCGCTGGTTGCACAGCTCCACGAAGTGGGCGCCTTTCAGGGATGACTCGGAATAGAGCACGCCGTCGTTGGCGAGGATGCCCACCGGAAAGCCGTGGATGCGGGCGAAGCCGGTGACCAGGGTGGTGCCGTAGTTGGCCTTGAACTCGTCCAGATCGGAGTCGTCGACGATGCGCGCGATCAGTTCCCGGGCCGGCATCGGCGACCGGGTGGTGGGCGGAATCAGGCCGTACAGTTCGTCCGGCTCATAGGCCGGCGGCCGCGCCGGTCGCACGTCCAGTTGCGCCGGCTTGTGCCAGTTGAGCCGGGCCACGCAGCGCCGCGCCAGGTCCAGGGCATGGGGCTCGTCGTCGGCCAGATGGTCGGCCACCCCGGACTGCTCGCCGTGCAGGGCGGCGCCGCCCAGTTCCTCGGCGGTGACATCCTCGCCGGTGGCGGCCTTCACCAGCGGCGGGCCGGCCAGGAACACGGTGGAGTGCTCGCGCACCATGATCACTTCGTCGGCCATGGCCGGTACATAGGCGCCGCCGGCGGTGCAGGAACCGAGCACCACGCTGATCTGCGGGATGCCGGCGGCGGACAGGTTGGCCATGTTGAAGAAGATGCGGCCGAAGTGCTCCCGGTCCGGAAACACCTCGTCCTGGCGGGGCAGGTTGGCGCCGCCGGAATCCACCAGATACAGACAGGGCAGCCGGTTCTCCGCCGCCACCGCCTGGCAGCGCAGGTGCTTTTTCACGGTGAGCGGGTAGTAGCTGCCGCCTTTCACGGTGGGGTCGTTGGCGACGATCATGCATTCCACGCCGGCCACCCGGCCGATGCCGCCCACGCAGCCGGCGGCGGGCACGTCCTCGCCGGGGTAGACGCCGTCGGCGGCCAGCGCCGACAGCTCCAGAAACGGCGAGCCCGGGTCCAGCAGGTGCTGGATGCGCTCGCGCACCGGCAGCTTGCCGCGCTCGCGCAGGCGTTGCTCGGCGGCCTCACCGCCACCGGCGGCGACCCGGTCCAGTTTTTCCCGCAGTTGCTCGCGCAGGGCCCGATTGTGCTCCCGGTAGTCGGCGTATTCCGGGGTGCTTTTGTTGAGTTGGCTGATGATTTTTGGCATGGCTCAGGCGGTCTCGTTGAACAACTCACGGCCGATCAGCATGCGGCGGATCTCACTGGTGCCCGCACCAATCTCGTAGAGCTTGGCGTCGCGCAGCAGGCGGCCGGTGGGGTAGTCGTTGATGTAGCCGTTGCCGCCCAGGCACTGGATCGCGTCCAGGGCCATTTGCGTGGCGTTCTCGGCGCAATAGAGGATGGCGCCGGCGGCGTCCATGCGGGTGGTGCGGCCGGTGTCGCAGTTGCGCGCCACCTGGTAGAGGTAGCTGCGGCTGGCGTTGAGGGTCACGTACATGTCGGCGATCTTGCCCTGCATCAGCTGGAACTCGCCGATCGCCTTGCCGAACTGTTTGCGCTCATGGACGTAGGGCAGCACCACGTCCAGACAGGCTTGCATGATGCCGGTGCAACCGCCGGACAGCACGGTGCGCTCGTAGTCCAGGCCGCTCATCAGCACCTTGACGCCTTCGCCGACCCGGCCGAGCACGTTTTCCGCCGGTACCTCGCAGTCCTCGAACACCAGCTCGCAGGTGTTGGAGCCGCGCATGCCCAGCTTGTCCAGCTTCTGGGCCCGGGAGAAACCGGGGAAGTCCCGCTCCACCAGGAAGGCGGTGATGCCCTTCGGGCCGGCGTCCGGGTCGGTCTTGGCGTAGATCACGTAGGTGTGGGCGTCCGGGCCGTTGGTGATCCACATCTTGTTGCCATTGAGCACATAGCGGTCGCCTTTCTTGTCGGCGCGCAGGCGCATGCTCACCACGTCGGAGCCGGCGCCGGGTTCGCTCATGGCCAGGGCGCCGATGTGCTCGCCGCTGACCAGCCCGGGCAGATAGCGGGCGCGCTGGTCGTCGTTGCCGTTCAGCCAGATCTGGTTCACGCACAGATTCGAGTGGGCGCCGTAGGACAGCCCGACGGAGGCGGAGGCCCGGGAGATTTCCTCCATCACCAGGGTGTGGGCCAGGTAGCCCAGGCCGGCGCCGCCGTATTCCTCGCCCACGGTGATGCCGAGCACGCCCAGGTCGCCGAGCTTCTTCCACAGGGCGTTGGGAAACTGATTATCGCGGTCCAGTTGTTCCGCCAGGGGCGCGATTTCGTTGCGGGCGAAGGCGCGGGCACTGTCGCGCAGGGCCTCCAGGGTGTCGTCCAGTTGAAAGTCCAGGCCGCCGTTGAACATCTTTGTCTCCTGTCGGGGGAGCCGCGCGGATTGTTGTGGGTATGCGGGCTCGGCGTATCGGTAAAGTCGGTCTCTTCAGAGCCCGGTCAGGGCCTGTCGGGTGCGGGCCTCGGCGTCGTCCAGTTCGGTTTGCAGCACGCGGATGTCCGCCAGTTGCCGTTCCAGTTGCGCCCGTTTGTCGGCGATCCGTTGCAGCAGGGCTTCCAACTGCTGGCGGTTGTCGCTGGCCGGGCGGTACATGCGGATCAGGTCGCGGGATTCCGCCAGGGAAAAGCCCAGCCGTTTGCCGCGCAGGATCAGTTTCAGGGTGGTGCGGTCCGCCGGCGAATAGACGCGGGTCTGGCCGCGCCGCCGGGGGCTCAGCAGGCCCTGGTCCTCGTAGAAGCGGATGGTGCGCGTGGTGACGTCGAATTCCCGGGCCAGCTCACCGATTGAATAGGTCATGGTCGGGAGAGTAGGGGAAGTTTACGTTAACGTAAAGTATCTCCAGCCGGGGGCGCGCCGTTACGGGTGCCGGCGGGCCGGACACGCGGCAAGTACGTCCCTGTAGCTCGTTTCCGGCATCCCTGCTTCCAACGGTCCGGCCCACCGGCACCCGCAACGGCGCTCCCGGGGTAAACTTCCCGGGGAAGGGGAAGGGGAAGGGGAAGGGGAAGGGGAAGGGGAAGGGGAGAGGGAGCGGGGCTCTGGTCTGGTGGGGTGGGGGGTGTTACCTTTAGCGCCCGCTGGTTCCGAGGGTAGGGAACGGTGATTTACCGTAAAGATCGCAAGGTCCTCAAAAGAGTGGATTTCGGGGCCGCCAGGAACTCCCTGATGGGGGTGCTGGCGGCCCTTGTGGTTTACGCGCTGGTGATTGCCTGGGGTCGGGTGTACGAGGCGTTTCAGCTGGAGACGCTGCTGGTCGGCGGCGCGGTGGTGGTGGTCACCGCCTTCCGGCTGTGGCTGGTGGCCCGGTTCGACGCCCTGTACGGCGCCGGGCCCGCCCGTTGGCGCAAGCTGTTCGCGTTCGGTCTGATTCTGCACGCCGTGGTGTGGGGCCTGCTGCCGGCCTGGCTGGTATGGCGAGTGGGCACCGGCTTCAACTTCTTCGTGGTGATCCTCTACAACGTGGGCGTGACCACCGCCCTGGGCAGTTCCTGGATGGCCGGCCTCAAGGTGCGGCAGTTCTATATTCTGCTCATGTTCCTGCCGGTGATCGGCGCCCTGTTCCTGGGCGGCGGGCTGCGTGAGTGGCTGCTGGCGCTGCTGGTGGCGGCCTATACCTTCTACCTGTTCCGCTTGTACCGCGGCCAGTACGAGCTGTTCTGGCACGCCGTCACCCGGGAGCGCCGGGGCGGCGGGGCGGAGCGGCGCCGGGAGCTGCCGGCCAGCACCGATATCCAGCTCAGCCTGGTGTACCGGCTGGCCCACGAACTGCGCACGCCGATGAATTCGGTGATGGGCATGATGTCGCTGCTGGAAGACACCCGCCTGGACGACGAGCAGAAGGAATATCTGCAGGTGGCCGGGCAGAGCGGCAAGCTGATGATCACCCTGATCGACGACGTGCTCGACTATTCCCGCATTCTCACCGGCCGCATCACCCTGAGCCCGGACTACTTCGACCTGCGCGGCGCCATGGAGCAGCTCCTGGAGGCGTTCGGGCCCATGGCCCAGGCCAAGGGGCTGGAGCTGGCGGCGGTGGTGGATCGCCTGCTGCCCAAGCGGGTGCGCGGCGACCGCGACCGGCTGATGCAGGTGCTCACCAATCTGCTCAGCAACGCGATCAAATTCAGCGAGCGCGGCGAAGTGCGCATGGACGTGGACTTCACCGCCGAGGGCGAGCACGACGGCGTGCTGCGGGTGCGGGTCAGCGACCAGGGCACCGGCATGGACACGGACACCCTCAAGCACCTGTTCGAGGATCAGTTTCTGGACGGCGCGGTGGACGCCTTCGCGGTGCGCCACACCGGCTTCGGTTTGCTGGTCTGCAAGGGGCTGATCGAGGCCATGGGCGGTGCCATCGGCGCGGAGAGCGTGGAAGGCGAGGGCTCCACCTTCTGGTTCACCGTGCGCCTGGGCATGCAGGCGGACATGAGCGAGAGCTCCAAACTGAGCGGCGCCATGGCCGAGATCCAGGGCGTGGTGGTGGGCGCCGGCGCCGGCTCCCTGGCCTGCCTGCAGGAGGAGTTCGAGGCCCTGGGCAGCCAGTGCCAGGGCGCCCGGGATTACGATCATGCGTTGCAGGCGCTGCGCGCCGGCCACCGGGAGCAGGCGGAGTTCGATCTGCTGCTGGTGGACACCCACGGTCGCCGCGAGCTGGCCCTGAACCTGTGCCGCAATGTGCTCGAGGATCCCAGTCTGCGGCCGGTCAAGCTGATGCTGATGTGCACCATCGAGGAACGGGGCGAGCCCACCGTGCAGCGGCTGGTGGACAAGCACGGCCTGGTGACCCTGGTGCGCCCGGTGCACCGCACCGGGCTGCGCATCGCCCTGGGCCGCCTGCTGGGCGTGCCGCGTTCCCAGCCGGTGCAGGATCTGCCCACGGAAACCCCGGAAGAGCGCCGGCGGCGCAAGCTCTATCGCCTGTTGCTGGTGGAGGACAACGAGGTCAATCAGCTGGTTACCCGGGGCATGCTCAGCAAACTGGGCTACCAGGTGAAGACCGTGAACAACGCGGAAACCGCTCTCGCCCTGCTGGATCAGGAGAACTTCGATCTGGTGCTGATGGACTGCATGATGCCGGACCTGGACGGCTTCACCGCCACCCGCGATCTGCGTGAGCGCGAGCAGCGCGAACAGCGCCCGCGCACGCCGGTGATCGCGATCACCGCCAACACCGCCGAAGGCGCCCAGGCCCGCTGTCTGGCCGCCGGCATGGATGACTTTCTCGCCAAACCCGTGCATCTTCAGGAACTGGAGACGGTGCTGCGCCGCTGGCTGTCCCGGGAAGACGACAGCGCGGCGGAAGAACCGGACAGCGAATGAAGGACAACCAATAACAAGAGGAACGCGCCATGAGTCGACGGGCCTTGCTGTTGGGCGCCACCGGGTTGGTGGGCGGACATTGCCTGCAAAAGCTGCTGGAATGCGACGACTATGAGGAAGTGCGGGTGCTGACCCGCCGGGCCGTGGGCCTGGATCATCCCAAGCTGGTGGAGCGGGTGATCGACCCGGCCGACATCGAGCAGCATCGGGATTTCTTCGCCGTGGACGATGTGTTCTGCGCCCTCGGCACCACGCTCAAACAGGCCGGCTCCAAGGAGGCGTTCCGGCGCATCGATCTGGATCTGGTGGTGCGCATCGGCGGGCTCGCGCGGGACGCCGGCGTGCAGCGTTTTCTGCTGGTATCGGCGGTCAACGCCAACGCCCACTCGCCGTTCTTCTACGCCCGCATCAAGGGCCAGCTGGAGCGCGAGCTGAAAGCCCTCAAACTGCCGCTGCTGGCCCTGTTCCAGCCGTCGCTGCTGCTCGGTGAGCGGGAAACACCGCGTCCGGTGGAGGCGTTCGGCATCCGCTTTTCCAAGATCGTCGACCCGATTACCCGCTGGACCGATGCCCACTGGCTGCCGGTGAGCGGCGAACGGGTGGCCGAGGCGCTGCTGGGCATGGCGCTGATGGGTCCGGACACCGGTACCTATCGGGTGCGGTTCCGGGATTTCGTGGTCTATGCCGGCAAGTATCGGGACAAGTATCTGCGTTCGGCGTCCTGAAGCGAGACGCCGGATTCCATTCCCCCCACCGAGGAGAAACCATGAGCTTCGTCACCTGCGACCTGTGCGACGACAACGCCGACATCGTATCCGTGGTCACCGGCCTGCACTGGTTCAGCTACGGCGGCCGGGCCGCCTTCGGCGGTGAAATCGTCACCGTGAAGTGCTTCGAGGACAATTCCCGGGTCAAGGAACATCTCGGCACCGACGGCAACGGCAAGGTTCTGGTGGTGGACGGTGGCGGCAGCCTGCGCAATGCGCTCATCGGCGACATGATCGCGGAGAACGCGGTGAAGAACGGCTGGGAAGGGGTGATCATCCACGGCGCCTGCCGCGATGTGGACGAGCTGGCGAAACTGGACATCGGCGTCCTCACCCTGGGCTGCGTGCCGATCAAATCCGTGCGCCGCGACGAGGGGCAGCTCAATATCGACATTACCTTCGGTGGCGTCACCTTCCGCCCCGGTGACTACGTTTACGCCGACAACAACGGTGTTATCACCGCCCCCCGCGCGCTGCTCTGAGCGCCGCCGGGGCCGCGTCCACCGGCCCCGGTTTTCCCACGTTTTGCGAAAGTTTATAGTTTCCGGGCGTCGCCCGGGAGCCAGTCGGTTGTCCGACGTATAGGATGTGTCGGATTATTGTGCCGGGCGCTTGCCAACCGGGTAACGCCTTTATGTTGCATGCTCAAGGGGTGGACCTACATGGAGCGTTGTCGTCGTGGGCTGGTGCTGTTGCCGGCTTTGCTGTGCTGGCTGTTTTCCGCTCAGGTATCGGCCCAGGGGTTCGGCTTCCAGGACGTGATCGATAAAGCCCGGGAAAAGGCCGGCGAATCCTACCAGGCGCCGACGCCGGTGCCGCCTTTCCTGCAGGAACTGTCCCAGGAGCAGTATCAGGGCATTCGTTTCAAATCCGAGAATAGCCTGTGGCGCGAAAGCGGCTCCCGCTTTCAGGTGTCGCTGATGTCGCCGGGGCTGTATTTCAAACACGCGGTGAAGCTCAATGTGGTGGATGCCGAGGGCGTCCACGACCTGGCCTACGACAAGAACAACTTCACCTACACCAGCGAGGAGCTGGCCCGCCGGGTGCCGGCGGATCTGGGCTACGGCGGCTTCCGCCTCACCTATCCGGACGCGGACGCGGAGAACGGCCGCCGCGCCTTCATGGTGTTCGCCGGCGCCAGCTATTTCCGCGCCATCGGCAAGAACAACCATTTCGGCCTGTCCGCCCGGGGCATCGCCGTCAACACCGGGCTGCCGTCCGGTGAGCAGTTTCCGTCGTTCACCGAGTTCTGGCTGGTGCGCCCCAATGCCAAGGCCGACACCCTGACGCTGTACGCGTTGCTGGATGGCCGCAGCCTGACCGGCGCCTATCAGTTCGACATTCGTCTCGGCGACGCGGCGGTGATGGACGTGAAATCCCGCCTGTTTATCCGCAGCGATATCGAGAAGCTGGGCGTGGCGCCGCTCACCTCCATGTTCTTCTACGGTGGCAACACCGCCCGCCCGGTGGGCGAGTGGCGCCCGCGGGTGCACGACTCCGATGGCCTGCTGATGCACGACGGCGCCAGCGGCGAATGGCTGTGGCGGCCGCTGCTCAATCCCAAGAATCTGAAGATGGACTATTTCAGCGCCGGCCAGGTGCAGGGCTTCGGCCTGATGCAGCGCCAGACCCGCTTTGACGATTTTCAGGATTTCGGCGCCCATTATCACGAGCGCCCCAGCGCCTGGGTGCAGCCCAAGGGTGAGTGGGGCAAGGGCAGGGTGTCGCTGGTGCAGTTGCCCTCCAACAACGAAATGAACAACAACATTGTCGCCTTCTGGACCCCTGATGAGCCGGTCCGCCAGGGCCAGTCCCTGGCCTACGACTACCAGCTCAAAGTGGGCGCGCCCACGGTCAGCGGCAGTGACCGGGCCAGCGCCGTGAAAACCTTCGTCGGCGACGGCAACCGGGCCGGTGGCGGCAATGTGGAAGGCGCCTACCGCGTGGTGGTGGATTTCGCCGGCGGCCCGCTCAAGGACGTGCCCGGCAACGCGCCGGTGACCAGCGACGTGATCGCCGAAGGCGACGGCGAGGTGATCGAGCATTTCGTGGAGTTTCTGGCGCCGGTGAACCGCTGGCGGGTGTCCATCCTGGCCCGGCCGGCCGCCGACCAGCCCCTGTCCCTGCGCGCCTTCCTGAAGAAGGGTGAAGACACCGTGTCGGAAACCTGGTCCTACGAGATTCCGGTGAACAACGACATTCTCGGCGGAGATTCCTGATGACCGACAACATCGTCGAGGACGCCCTGGGCCGGGTGCTGGCCTACCTGCGGCTGTCCGGCGTCACCGTCGGCACCGGCACCACCCGCGCCGCCCTGCGGCTGGTGGACGAGACCCTGGAAGCCGGCGAGGACGGCCTGCTGGAACGCCTGATGGCGGCGGTACCGGAACGCTTCGGGCTGGACCAGCCGGAGCCGCCGATGCTGGCGCCGCCGGTGCACCACGGCTCCATCCACTACCCCCGGCGCCGGTGAGCACGCCCATGACCGACGACGTGCCCCGCCCGCGCCGCCGCCGCTGGAAGCCGGTGGCGGTGCTGCGCCGCGGCACTCTGATTCTGTTGGTGGTCGCGCAAACCCTGGCCGGCCTCTATGGCATGCAGTCGGTGTTGCCGTACCACGGCGGCAATCTGTTGGAAAAGGGCATCCTGTTCCTGTTCGCGGTGCTGTTCGCCTGGATCTCGGTGGGCTTCTGGACCGCCTTGCTGGGGTTCTGGCTGCGCCGTCGCGGCGGCGATCCCTGGTCCCTGGTGCGCCGCTACGATGCCGCCACCGTGGCCGCCACGCCGCTGGCCCGTACCGCCGTGGTAATGCCGATCTACAACGAGCCGGTGGACCGCACCCTGGCCGGCCTGCGCGCCACCATTCAGTCGCTGCGCGACACCGGCGAGCTGGATTATTTCGACTTCTATCTGCTGTCCGACAGCCGCGACGCCGAGCAATGGCTGGAAGAACGCACCGGCTGGTACCGGCTGTGCGAGGAGCAGGGGCTGCAGGGCCGGCTGTTCTACCGGCACCGGCCGGTCAATCTCAATTTCAAAAGCGGCAACGTGGCGGATTTCCTGCGCCGCTGGGGCCGGGACTACGAGTACATGGTGGTGCTGGACGCGGACAGCGTCATGGGCGGCCAGACCCTGACCCGCATGGTGCGTCACATGGAGCTGGCGCCAAGCATCGGCATCCTGCAGACCAGCCCCTCGCTGATCAACGCCCACTCCGCCTTCGCCCGTTTCCAGCAGTTCGCCAACCGGGTGTACGGCCCGCTGTTCACCGCTGGACTGGCCGGTATTCAGCTGGGCGAGGCGGCCTACTGGGGCCACAACGCGATCATTCGCTGCAAGCCCTTCATGGAGCACTGCGGCCTGCAGCACCTGTCCGGCTTCGGTCTGTTCCGGGGCCCGATCATGAGCCACGACTTCGTGGAGGCCGCCTATATGGGCCGCGCCGGCTACGAGGTGTGGATGGAACCGGAGCTGGACGAAAGCTACGAGGAATCGCCGCCCACCCTGGTGGATGAACTGACCCGGGACCGGCGCTGGGCCAAGGGCAATCTGCAACATGCCTGGCTGTTTCTGTTCGCGCCGAAACTGCGCTTCGCCCACCGCATGGCGTTTCTCAACGGCATCCTGTCCTACCTGTCGTCGCCGATCTGGCTGGCGTTTCTGGTGCTCACCAGCATCGAGGCCACGCGCCTGACCCTGTGGCCGATCGACTATTTTCCCGAGCAGCAGAACAGCATGTTTCCGGCCTGGCCGGAGTGGCACCCCCATTGGGCGGTGGGGCTGATCCTGAGTACGTTCTTCCTGCTGTTCCTGCCCAAGTTTCTGGCCATTCTGGATGTGCTGCTCAGCGGCAAACGGCGCCAGTACGGCGGCGCCTGGCGCCTGTTTTTCTCGGTGTGCCTGGAGTTGCTGGTGTCGATGCTGTTGGCGCCGATCCGCATGCTCACGCACAGCCGCTACGTGCTGGAATCCCTGTTCAACGTGTCACTGCACTGGGGCGGGCAGAACCGCACCGATGAAACCGGCTGGCGGGAAGCCTTCGTCAGCCATGCGCCGGGCACGCTGCTGGCGGCGGGCTGGGCGGGGCTGGCCCTGTGGCTGGACCCGTTCTTTTTCTTCTGGTCGCTGCCGGTGGCGCTGCCGCTGATTCTGGCCGCGCCCACTTCGGTGATTCTCAGCCGCGTGGCCCTGGGCGAAGCCCTGCGCCGCCGCCGTTTTCTGGTGACCCCGGAAGAGCAACGCCTGTCGCCCCAGGTGGACGCCATCGCCGATCCGCGACCGCTCAACCCCGGTGCGCTGAGTGCCTTTGACGCCGCCGTGGTGGACCCGCGCCTGAACCGCATGCACCGGGCCCTGGCCCGCCGCCGCCGTTGCCTGGACCCGGAAGCCCTGGAGGAATGGGTGCAACGTTGCCTGAAGCATGGCCCGGACGGGCTGAACCGCCGTCAGCTCAACGCCCTGGCCAGGAACGGCGAGGTACTGGCGCGCCTGCACAAGGCGGCCTGGGTGGCGGCGCCGGGCAGCTACTGGGGTGAACGCATCGGACTGGTGAAGCGCCGGGATTATGGGTAGGCTTGCTGCGTTCCAATAAAAAAGCTTCAAAGGATGAAGCCATGAACAATGTGCGACCCGGTTTGGCTGAACCGGTCAGGGATTGCATGAAGCCGGATCCCTTTTCCCTTTCCCCCGTCATGCCCGTCCACGAGGCCGCCCGCGCCTTGCTGGCCCGCGATCTTTGCGGCGCCCCGGTGGTGGACGACCAGGGCGTGCTGGTGGGCATCTTCTCCGAGGCCGACGCGCTGAAAAGCACCCTGGATGCCGATTATCACGGCATCGGTGCCGGTTGCGTGGCCGATTACATGAGCCGTGAAATCCATGGCGTGGCGGCGTCCGCCACGATCCAGGAGGCAGCGGAAATGCTCTTGCGCCATCACCGGCGGATTCTGCCGGTGGTGCAAGGCCCGCGGCTGGTGGGACAGCTTAGCCGCGGGGATGTGCTGCGCAGGGTGGTGCCGGCGAGGGCGGCGACCTCCTGACGCGGTGTTCCATGAGTCAGTGAAACAAGGAAAGACCATGAACCAACCGTATCAATCCCCCGAGGCCGACCTGGGGACGGCCGCCGTGGAAACCTATCAACCACGCATGTTCCAGACCGCCGGTCGCCTGGGCCGCGCGCGTTATTTCGTCTATGTGATGGCGCTCACCATGATTCTGTACGTGGCCATGGGGCTGGCCATGGCGGCGGGGCTGGGCGTCGACCCGTCCGGCGGCGGCGCGATGATGATTCTGATGATGCTGGTGGTGGCGGTGGTGGGGATTTTCATGACCGTGATGAGCATCATCTACGGCATCCGCCGGCTCAATGACCTGAACATGAGCGGCTGGCTGATTCTGCTGATGTTCGTGCCGATCGCCAACTTCGTGATCGCCATCATGCTGCTGTTCGTGCCCGGCTCCAAGGGCGCCAACAACTACGGCCCGAAGCCGGCCCCCAACAGCACCGGCGTGATCGTGGCCCTGGTGGTGCTGCTGGTACTGTTCATCGGCGGCTTTGTCGGCCTGGGCGCCCTGATGGGCTCGATGAGCGCGGGCATGGACCCGGCCATGTATCAGAGCTACTGAACGCGGCTCTGGCCCAAAAAAAAGGCTCCCTAACGGGAGCCTTTTTTTATCGCCGGATGCCGCCGGAGCGGCACGGCACGGAGTTACGGCAGCAGATGCTTCACCGCGTCCCGTTCCTCGGCCAGCTCGGTCTCGGTGGCGGTCATGCGCTCGCGGGAGAAGTCGTTGACTTCCAGACCCTGAACGATTTCCCAGTCACCGTTCTTGCACACGCAGGGGAAGGAGTAGATCAGGCCTTCCTGAATGCCGTAGGAACCGTCGCTGTAGATGCCCATGGACACCCAGTCGCCTTCATCGGTGCCCAGCGCCCAGGAGCGCATGTGGTCGATGGCGGCGTTGGCGGCGGACGCGGCGGAGGACGCACCCCGTGCCTTGATGATGGCGGCGCCACGCTGTTGCACGGTGGGGATGTACTCGTCCGCGTACCAGCCCTGATCGACCTGCTCGGCGGCGTTCTTGCCGTCCACTTCGCAGTGGTGCAGATCCGGGTACTGAGTGGAGGAGTGGTTGCCCCAGATGGTCATCTTCTTCACGTCGTTGACGGTCTTGCCCAGCTTCTCGGCCAGCTGCGCCATGGCGCGGTTGTGGTCGAGGCGGGTCATGGCGGTGAACTGACGGGGATCGATGTCCGGCGCGTTGCGCTGGGCGATCAGGGCGTTGGTGTTGGCCGGGTTGCCCACCACCAGCACCTTGATATCGCGGCTGGCCACGTCGTTGATGGCCTTGCCCTGGGCGGAGAAGATCGCCGCGTTGGCTTCCAGCAGATCCTTGCGCTCCATGCCCGGACCGCGCGGACGGGCGCCGACCAGCAGGGCGTAATCGGCATCCTTGAAGGCCACCTTGGCGTCATCGCTCTGTACGATGCCGGCGAGCAGCGGGAAGGCGCAGTCGTCCAGCTCCATGGCCACGCCTTTCAGCGCTTCCAGGGCAGGGGTGATTTCGAGCAGCTGCAGGATAACCGGCTGGTCCTTGCCGAGCATGTCGCCGGAAGCAATGCGGAACAGCAGGGAGTAGCTGATTTGGCCAGCGGCGCCGGTGACAGCAACGCGTACAGGTGCTTTCATGAAAAAATCTCCTTGGAGTCGTCGGGAGAAGCGAAGGAGCCTCCGAATCACTCCCCGCCGGTGGCGCCATGGGGGCCGCCATCGTCGGGGAGTGACTCCAGGTTCCCTGGACGCGGCGCATTATAGAGGAGCGGCGGGGCGAGCGCACGGATCGTCGCCGGGAGGATGGACTCAAGGCGCCGGATGATCCGGCTGATGGTCCCGATAGTGCACCGGCGTGACCCCGAACCAGCGCTTGAAGGCCCGGTTGAAGGCGCTCTGTTCCGAGTAGCCCAGGTCCAGGGCGATCTGGTTCACGGAGCGGTCGCTGTGGCGCAGCCAGTCGCAGGCCAGGCGCCGGCGTTCGTCTTCCAGCAGGGTGGAGAAGTCGGTTTGCTCGGCGCGCAGGCGCCGGCGCAGGGTCCAGGGTTTGACGCCCAGGCGCTCGGCGATGGGCTCCAGTTGCGGCACGCCGTCCACCAACCGTTGCTGGATTTCCAGGCGCACTTGTTCGAGCAGGTTGTCGCGGGCGCGGTACTGGGTCACCGCGCGCTGCACCCGGGAGCGGGCCAGGCGGTGCACTTCCGGGTCCGCGTCGCGCAGCGGGCGGTCCAGCACCCGGGCGTCCAGCACCACCGCGTTGAGCGGCTGGTCGAACAGGATCGGGCAGCCGAACACGCGCTGGTATTCGTCGTGCCGCCCGGGGTCGGCGTGCATCAGGTGCACCGCCAGCGGGTCGTAGTGTTCGCCCAGGATCCAGCGGCCGAACACCACCGCGCCGGCCAGGGTGGCGTCCACCCGGTGACCGCTGAGCGCGGTGTTGTCCAGGGTGTCCCAGATTAGCCACAGATCGTCGTCGCGCCATTCGAAGCGCAGCTCGAAAAACTCCGAGGTGACCCGGGTGAAGGGAATCAGCAGTTCAATGGCGTCGCGCAGGGTGGCGCTGGACATGCTGGCGTAGCCCAGCTCGCCCATGAAGCGGGGGCGGATGCCTTCGCCCATATGCAGACCGAACAGCGGGTCGCCGCTGCGGGCCACGGCGTATTCCAGCAGCTTTTGCTCCACCTTGAGCGGCAGGCGGGCGTGGGGGGATTCCAGCTCGGCCTCGTCCACGCCCAATCGCACCAGGGCATCACTGAGATCGACACCGGCGTGCAGCGCGGCGTCGAGCAGATGCTCGATCCAGAACGAAGCGACGGTCAGGGAACCGAACGACAGGGAAGCAGCGTGGGCCATGGGCGCTTTTTTGTTATGCAAGCCACCGGAGCCCTCAGGAAACGCCAAAGCACCGACTCAAGTCAATGACAGGAGTGCTCGCCGGGGGGATCATCGGCCGGGCCGCGCGGCCCGGCCGGCACCGTCAGGCGTCTTTTTGCTCGCGGGCCAGTTTGTTGACCTTGCGGCTGATGCGGTTGAGTTTCTTGTCCAGGCTCTCCATTTCCTCGCGGGTGGGCAGGCCCAGGCCGTGGGCCAGGCGCACGCGCCATTCGTCCAGCGGGCTGTCCTGGCGGGCGGCGGCGTTCTTGCCGGTGCCCTTGGCCTGTTCGGCGCGTTTGCTCTCGCCGGCTTTTACCAGGGTCTGGAACCAGTCGCGGCCGGATTCCGCCAGTCGATTGATCGCGCCCAGCGCGGCTTTGTTAAGCTTGTCGGCGGCGGTGTTCAGGTCGTTCAGGGTCTCGTTCATGAAAAGGGCCTCCTTTTCCAGATGAAGTGGGAACGATGGTACCGGGGCCCCGCCGGGTGTTCGGCAATATTGTTCGACAATTAAACAACCTGTTCCGGCGACGCCGGACCTTTGGGAGATCAGTGATGCGAGTCGTTTTGCCCCAGGGCAGCTATCAGTCGGTGGCCGGTGACGGTGTCCGCGAATTCCGTGGCGTGCCGTTCGCGCTGCCGCCCCTGGGCGAGCACCGGTTCAAGGCGCCCCAGCCACTGCCGGACAGCGGCGACGAGCACAACGCCGACCGCTATCCGACCCCGTCCCTGCAGATGCGTAACCCGGCCATGGGGATCGATGAGAGCGGCGAGGACTGTCTGTATCTGAATCTGTGGGTGCCGGAAGGGGAAGGGCCCTTTCCGGTAATGCTGTGGTATCACGGCGGCGGTTACACCGCCGGGTCCGCGTCCCAGTTGCTGTACAACGGCGCGCGGCTGGCCGCCGACCAGAAGGTGATCGTGGTCAATGCGGCCTACCGTCTGGGCGCCCACGGCTTCGCCGACTTCACCGCCGTGGCGCCGGAGCTGGAGGCCGACACCAATCTGGGCCTGCGCGATCAGGTGGCGGCCCTGGAGTGGGTGCACCGGCACATCGAGGCGTTCGGCGGCCGGCCGGACCAGGTGACGATTTTCGGTGAATCCGCCGGCGGCTTCAGCGTCGCCAGCCTGATGGCCACGCCGCGGGCGCGGCCGTTGTTCCAGCGGGCCATCGTTCAGTCCGGCGGCGGTGATTTCGCGCTGGCCCCGGAAGAGGTGGCCAAGGTCACCCGCGCCTTCGTGGAGGCCCTGCCCGGCGATGGCGGTGCCGCCGATAAGCTGCGCGCGGCGGACGCCAAGGCCTGGGTCAAGGCCCAGGGCCAGGCCCTGCGTACCCTGGTGCGGCGCGGCCTGCGCGACACCACCCCGCAGTTCGCCATGAACTTCCTGCCGATGGTGGACGGTGACCTGCTGCCGCGCCTGCCGGTGGACGCCATCGCCGCCGGGGAGGCGGCGGACATCGCGCTGATGGCCGGGGTGTGTCGCGACGAGTATCATTTCTTCCAGTACGCCGGGCCGCTGGCCGGCTTCCCCAGCGTGGAGGAACTGCGCGGCTACGACGACGGGGAAATCCTGCGCCGCTTCGAGCGCGCCCTGCCGGGCAACGGTGAGCGGGTGCTGGCGCATTACCGGCGCACCGTGACCCCGGATCCGGCGCGCAGCAACATGGATTGGTTTTCCGCCATGGAAACCGACCGTCTGTTCCGCGTTCCCACCCTGCGCCTGCTGGATGCCCAGGCCGCCCACCGCGCCGACACCCGGGGCTATCAGTTCACCTGGCCCAGCGACCAGTTCGGCGTGCCCATGGGCGCCTGCCATGTGGTGGACGTGCCGTTCGTGTTCGGCGTCACCGACACCGTGCCCGGGCAGTTTCTCACCGGCGGCGGCGCCGAGGCGGCGGCGCTGTCGGAGCGGGTGCGCGCCGACTGGGGCGCCTTCGCCCGCGGCGAAGCCCTGGCCGGGCCGGCCTGGCGGGAGCGCCGCACGGTGCTGCAATACGGTCCCGGCGACGCCGAGGCACCGCTGTTCGAGGCCGACGACGAGGCCCTGTGGGCGGACCTGATCCCGGCACCGCGCGACTAGCGCGGTACCCAAAACCCGTTATGTACCATAGAATATAGCCCGTAATGAAGGAGCACCCCCATGACCGTGGCCCAGGCCATTGAAAGCAAGGTGCGCGACGCCTTGCCCGTCGCTCACCTGCAACTCGAGAACGAAAGTCACAAGCACGGCGTGCCGCCGAACTCGGAAACCCACTTCAAGCTGGTGCTGGTGTCCGAGGCGTTCCAGGGGCAGATGCCGGTGCGCCGCCACCAGACGGTGTACGGCCTGCTCGGCGAGGAACTGGACGGCCCGGTGCACGCGCTGGCGCTGCACCTGTTCACGCCGGACGAGTGGCGCGCCCAGGGCGGCGAGGTGGCGGCCTCCCCGGACTGCCTGGGCGGCAGCAAGCACGACCCGGAGTTCGGCCAATGAGCGGCGCCATCGTGGTGGCGGCGCTGTACCGCTTCACCCGCCTGGAAAACTTCGAGGCGCTGCGCGAACCCTTGCTGGCGCTGATGGAGCGCCACGACGTGAAGGGCACGCTGCTGCTCGCCCATGAAGGCATCAACGGCACCATCTCCGGGGACCGCGCCGGCATCGACGCGGTGACGGGCTGGCTGCGCGCCGACCCGCGCCTGGCGGATCTGGAGTACAAGGAATCCTTCACCGACGCCCATCCGTTCCTGCGCAGCAAGGTCAAGCTCAAGCGCGAGATCGTCACCATGGGCGTCGAGGACGTGGACCCCAATCGCAGCCGGGGCACCTATCTGGAAGGCGAGGACTGGAACCGGGTGATCGCCGATCCGGAAACCCTGGTGATCGACACGCGCAACGACTACGAGTACGAGGTCGGCACCTTCGAGGGCGCCCTCAACCCCAACACCAAAAGCTTCCGCGAATTCCCGGACTATGTGCGCGAGCACCTGGACCCGACCCGTCACAAGCGGGTGGCCATGTTCTGCACCGGCGGCATCCGCTGCGAGAAGTCCACCGCCTACCTCAAGGAGCAGGGCTTCGACGAGGTCTATCACCTCAAGGGCGGCATTCTCAAATACCTGGAGACCGTGCCCCGGGAGCAGTCCCTGTGGCGGGGCGAGTGCTTCGTGTTCGACGAGCGGGTCACCGTGGATCACGACCTGAAGCCCGGTGTGTACGACCAGTGCCACGCCTGCCGCCGGCCGATCTCTGAACAGGATAAGGCGTCGCCATTGTACCGGCGGGGCGTGTCCTGCCCGCACTGCCATGACCAATCCTCGGCGGAGCAGAAAGCGCGCTTCGCCGAACGACAAAAGCAGATCGACCTGGCCCGGCAAAGGGGCGAGCCCCATCTGGGGCATGACCCGCGCGGTCGGGACGATCCGCACCCTGACCACGAGGAGTAATGTTCGAATGCGCGTTCTGTTGTTGCTGGCCGGCCTGATCCTGTCCATCGCCACCTCCGCCGCCGAGCCGGTGCGGGTGGCGGTGGCCGCCAATTTCGCCAAGCCCCTGGAAACCCTGGTGGCGCTGTACGGCAAGGATCACCCCGACGTCACCATCGAGACCACGGTGGCGTCCACCGGCAAGCTGGCCGCGCAGATCCGCCAGGGCGCGCCGTTCGACATTTTCCTGGCCGCCGATGACCGTCGGCCGATGGAACTGGATAAAGAAGGCCGCGGCGTGGACGGCACCCGCCGGGTCTACGCCCTGGGCCGGCTGGCGCTGTGGAGCCCGGAGCAGGGCCTGGACCTGGGCCCGGCGCTGCTGGAAAGCGGCGACCTGAGCCCGATCGCCCTGGCCAACCCGCGCCTGGCGCCCTACGGCGCCGCCGGTCAGGCGGTGCTGGACGCCTTGAACCTGCCGTCGTCGGTCAAGGTGGTGCAGGGCGAGAACGTGGGCCAGGCCTACCATTTCGCCAGCAGCGGCGCCGCCCGCGCTGGCTTCGTGGCGTTCAGCCAGGTGCGCGGCGCCGGCGGCAGTCTGTGGCTGCCGGACAGCGAACTCTACCCGACCATCGAGCAGCAGAGCCTGCTGTTGAAGGACCGGGCCGAGGCGCGCGCCTTCTATGAGTTCCTGAGCAGCGACGCCGCCGGCGAGCGCATCGAGGAAGCCGGCTACGGCGTCGCGCCCCGGTGACGGTATCGCCGGCGGACTGGCAGGCGCTCTGGGTCAGCGTCAAGCTGGCGCTGATCAGCACCACCCTGTTGCTGATGCTGTGCACGCCGCTGGCCTGGTGGCTGGCGCGCCGTCGCCGGCGGGGGCAGGCGCTGCTGGAAGCGCTGCTGGCGCTGCCGCTGGTGCTGCCGCCCACGGTGCTCGGGTTCTATTTGCTGCTGTGGCTGGGCCCGAACGGGCCCGGCGGGCTGGTGGCCGGCCTGTGGGGCGCCCACAGCCTGGCGTTTACCTTTACCGGCCTGGTGCTGGGCTCGGTGCTGTATTCCCTGCCGTTCGTGCTGCAGCCCCTGAAGAACGCCTTTCTCGCCATCGATCAGGACACCCTGGACATGGCCGCCACCCTGGGGGCGCCGCCCTGGGATCGGTTCCGCAATGTGGTGCTGCCGCTGGCGCGGCCCGGTTACCTGTCGGCGGCGGTGCTTGGCTTCGCTCATACCCTGGGCGAGTTCGGCGTGGTGCTGATGATCGGCGGCAGCCTTTCCGGCCAGACCCGGGTGGCCTCGGTGGCGCTCTATGAACACGTGGAAGTGGGCGACTACGCCCAGGCCCACCAGCTTGCCCTGGTGCTGGTGCTGCTGTCCCTGGTGCTGCTGTGGGGCCTGTTCCGCTGGCAGCGCCGCCCGGGGACGCTGACCTGATGGGAGGCCGGCCATGAGTTTGCAGGTGGACCTGAAACTGCGGCGCGGCGACTTCCGGCTGACGGTGAACGGCCGGCTGCCGGAGCGGGGCGTGACCATTCTGTTCGGCGTTTCCGGCGCCGGCAAAAGCAGTCTGCTGAAAGCCATCGCCGGGCTGCAACCGTGCCAGGGCCTGATCCGTTTTGGCGATCAGGTGTGGCAGGACGAGGGCGACAGCCTGCCGGCCCATCGTCGGCCGGTGGGGCTGATGCTGCAGAAGCCGACCCTGTTTCCCCATCTGGACGTGGCCGGCAACCTGCGTTTCGCCGCCCGCCGCTCCGGCGCCGACACCGGTCGCTGGCGGGAGGTGGTGGCCTTGACCGAATTGCAGCCGCTGCTGACGCGCGGCGTGGCCGGCCTGTCCGGCGGCGAGGCCCAACGGGTGGCCCTGGCCCGGGCACTGCTCACCGAGCCGGATCTGCTGCTGCTGGACGAGCCGTTGTCGGCGCTGGACGCGGAGCGCCGCCAGGCGCTGATGACGGTGATCGCCCGGGTCGCCGAACGCCTGCCGGTGCTGTACGTCACCCACCAGCTCGACGAGGTGATGACCCTGGGCGACCACCTCTGGTGGCTGGATCAGGGCGGCCTGCGCGAGCAGGGCGAACTCACCGAACGGCTGGCCGGGCTGCACGGACCGCTGGCCGCCGGCGGCCAGGCGGCGGTGGTGCTGCATACCCGTCACCGCCACTACGATCCCCAACACCATCTGCTGGAACTGGCCCTGGGCGAGCGGGTGCTGCGCCTGCCCGCCGACGGCCCCCGGGGCGACACGCCACGTCTCAAGGTGGCGGCCCGGGACGTGAGCCTGACGCTCAGCGCCGCCCGCGATTCCAGCGTGCTCAACATTCTGCCCGCCCGGGTGGACAGCCTGCGCGACCTGGGCCACGGGCAGTGCCTGGTGCGCCTGGAATGCGAAGGGCAGTGGCTGCTGGCGCGGCTGTCCACCCTGTCCCGGGACAGCCTGGGTCTGCGCCCGGACAGCACCGTCTACGCCCAGATCAAGGCCGCCGCCCTGGTCTAGCCGCGCGGCGGCTGCGCGGCGCGGCGGCGATCTGCTAACCTGCCGGCATCCTGAACGGAATAATAATGGGCGGCAAACCGCCTTTGGGGATCACCATGGACAGGGGGAAACAAGGATGGAAAGCGTCAATACGCTGATTATTGGCAGTGGCTTCGGCGGTTCGGTGATGGCCTGCCGGCTGGCCGAGCGCGGCGAACAGGTGGTGGTGCTGGAACGTGGCCGCCGCTGGCGACCGGAGGACTACCCCAGCGTCAGCCAGGACCACTGGTTCTGGGACGAGGACGAGCCGGAGCGCCAGAACGGCTGGCTGGATTTCCGCTACTTCGGTGATATGAGCATCGCCCTGGGCGCCGGCGTCGGCGGCGGCTCGCTGATCTACGCCAACGTCAGCATCGAACCGCCGCCCCAGGTGTTCGAACAGGGCTGGCCGGAGGCGATCACCCACGCCATCCTCAAGCCCCACTACCGCACCGTCGGTCGCATGCTCAATGTGCAGACCCTGCCGGACCGGCAGTGGACCCCGCGCACCCGCCTGATGCACGAATCCGCCGATAAGCTCGGTCACGGTCACCGCTTCCGGGTGGTGCCCCAGGCGATCACCTTCGACCCGGACTGGCACGCCGGCCTGGACGACGCCTTCGACTACCGCCACAGCAAGCCCTGGACCAACGAACAGGGCCAGCGGCAGGGCACCTGCGTGCACTGCGGCAACTGCGACCTGGGCTGCCCGGTGCAGGCCAAGAACACCCTGGATCTGAACTACCTGGCCCGCGCCGAGCAGAAGGGCGCCGACGTGCGCCCGCTGCAGCAGGTGCGCTGGATCCGGCCGCTGGAGGGCGGCGACTACGAAGTCGGCGTCCGTGACCTGGACGCCCGCGCCTGGCGCCGGCTGCGCGCGCGCCGGGTGATCGTCGCCGCCGGCAGTGTCGGCTCCACGGAGCTGCTGCTGCGCTGCCGCGACCAGTACAAAACCCTGCCCCGGCTGAGCCCCGCCCTGGGCCGGGGCTGGACCAGCAACGGTGACTTCATGACGCCGGCGTTCTATCCGGATCGGGACATCGCCCCCACCCGTGGACCGACCATCACCTCGGCCATCGATTACCTGGACGGCAGCGACGGCGGCGCCCGCTATTTTGTCGAGGACGGCGGCATTCCCGACCTGCTCGGCAACTGGCTGGAGCGGGCCGGCCGGCACCCGCGCCTGGCCCGCACCCGGCTGGGCGCGGCCCTGCTGGAATACGGCCGCGACAGCAACCCGTTCGCCGGCCTGATGCCCTGGTTCGGGCAGGCCATCGACGGCCCCGGTGGTCACTTTGCTCTGGGGCGGCGCTGGTACGCGCCCTGGAAGAAGGACCGGCTGCGTCTGAAGTGGGATTACCGGTTCGCGGAGAAGGCGGTGCAGGCGCTGGCCGAACGGCACCTGCGACTCACCGAGGCCACCGGCGGCCGGGCGATGACGCCGGCCACCTGGCGCTGGTTCCGCAATCTGGTGACGCCGCACCCGCTGGGGGGCTGCAATATGGCCAACACCGTGAAGCAGGGCGTGGTGAACCACGCCGGGGAAGTGTTCAACTATCCCGGGGTGTTCGTGGTGGACGGCGCCACGGTGCCCCGCGCCCTGGGGCTCAACCCGTCGCGCACCATCGCCGCCCTGGCGGAACACGCCGCCGAGCAGTGGCGCGGGTAACGCAACATCGAGAGAGCGGAAAAACAGGCATGAACGACGACAATCGGTACCAGGTGGTGATCACCGGCGAGACCCTGGGCGGCGCCGATCCGGAGCAGGTGGCGGCGCGGCTGGCGCGGCTGTTCAAGATGCCGGACGGCAAGGCGCGGCAGCTGCTCGGCGGCGGCCCGCGAACGGTCAAGAAAGACGTGGACGAGGCCACCGCGCGCAAGTTCCAGGTGGCCCTGCGCCAGGCCGGCGCCCGCTGCGAACTGCAGCCGCTGGGCGCGCCCACCCCCGCTTCAGGGTCCGGTCAGGCGGCCGCTGACGCTCCCATGGAAACCAAGGCTGAGGGCTCTCAAGACCCTGAGGGCTCCCAAGACGCTGACCTGGAAACCGTGGGCACCCTGCGTACCGGCGGCACCGGCTTTACCGGGCCTTTCCAGGTGGCCCCGGTGGGCGCGGATATGGACCCCTCGGAGCGGCCCGCGCCGCCGCCGGCGCCGGACACCGGCCACCTGTCCATGGCCGAGCCCGGCGCGGTGATCGAAACGCTGAAGCGGGAGGCACCGGCCCCGGTGCCGGACACCGGGCATCTGTCGCTGGCGGATGAAGGGCGGGGTTGAGGGTCAGCCTTCCGGCCCCTGGAAGTGCAGCAGGATTTCCTCGAGCACATCCGGAATACCCCGGCCCATCTGGCGCACCAGCTTCTCGTCGCGCCACACCTCGTCCAGTTCCGGGTCCTCGTCGACGCCGGAAATCAGGATCATGGGCAGCAGCCAGTTGGCCATGGTGTCGTCTTCGTCGTCCTCGGTGAACCACTGCTGCTCGTGCAGGAACACGCCGCTGAGGAAGCCCGCGCACCAGGATGCCAGGTCGTTACCGTCGTCTTCCTGGTAAGGGTCCAGCAGGCAGGGCAGGGTGATGCGCTCGCCGGCCAGGGTGTCGGTGAGCAGGCGCGCGCGCAGTTCGTCCAGGGCGGCGGCCACCGCCTCCGGCAGCGGCATTTCCAGAGCTTCGCCGAAGTCCGCCGGGCCCTGGTAGGGGCCCACCGCGAAGGCGCACAGCAGACCATGGGTTTCCACCCAGGAAGGCGCTTCCTCACCCTGGTCGGCGAAGTGGTGGGTGATGGTGTCCTTGAGCTGGGGATTGGTGATGGTGGTCATGGTGTCCTGGGGGTGGCTGGCACGGGCCGCCAGGATACCCGTTCGCCGCCGCCGCGCCCAGCCGTGGCCTTGCCCGGACGGGCCGGGCCTTCTACTCTCGTGCTTTCATGATTCGCGTGCTTTCATCATTCGGCCTTCCATCACTCATTGCTTAAGGAGAACCCGCCATGCCCTCATCGTCGCTAGCGGATCAGGTGGTCTGGATTACCGGCGCGTCCTCGGGCATCGGCGAGGCGGCGGCGGCGGAATACGCCCGCTATGGCGCCCGGCTGGTGCTCTCCGCCCGCCGCGAGTCAGAGCTGGAGCGGGTGCGTGCCGGCCTGGTCAACGCCGACGAGCACCTGGTTCTGCCCCTGGATCTGACCGACGAGGCGGCCATGGGGCCGGCCACCGAGCGGGTGCTGAACCATTTCGGGCGCATCGACCAGGTGGTGCACAACGGCGGCATCTCCCAGCGTGCTCTGGCCCGGGACACCAGCCTGGCGGTGGATCGGCGCATGATGGAGGTGAACTACTTCGGCACCGTGGCGCTGACCAAGGCGGTGTTGCCGGCGTTTCTGCGCCAGGGCGGCGGCCGCTTCGTGGTGGTCACCTCCCTGGTCGGCGAGCTGCCGACGCCGAAGCGCTCCGCCTACAGCGCCAGCAAACATGCCCTGCACGGCTTTTTCGAGGCGCTGCGCGCCGAGGAGTACGACAACGGCGTGCGCGTGACCCTGGTGCTGCCGGGCTTTATTCATACCCGCTTGTCCTACAACGCGCTGGTCGGCGACGGCAGCGAGCAGGGGACCCTGGACGACGCCCAGGCCAACGGCATGGACCCGGCGGAGTGCGCCCGCAAACTGGTGGAGGCCGTGCAGCGCGGCCGCGATCAGGTTATCATCGCCGGCCGCGAGGGCGCGGGCGTCTACCTGAAGCGCTGGGCGCCGCCGCTGTACCGTCGCGTAATCCGCAAAATCAAGGTGACCTGATCCGAGCCGTTCTATGACCGCCGACGCCCTGGACGCCAAACAACGCACCCGTCTCAACAAGCTGCAGAAGAAACTGCGGCGCGAAACCGGCCGTGCCATCGCCGATTTCAACATGATCGAGGAAGGCGACCGCATCATGGTGTGCCTGTCCGGTGGCAAGGACTCATACACCATGCTGGAGATTCTGCGCAATCTGCAGCACTCGGCGCCGGTGCACTTCGAGCTGGTGGCGGTGAACCTGGACCAGAAGCAGCCCGGTTTCCCCGAGCACGTGCTGCCGGAGTACCTGGAGCGGGAAGGGGTGGCCTACCACATCCTGGAAAAGGACACCTATTCCATCGTCAAGGAGAAGGTGCCCGAGGGGAAGACCACCTGCGCGCTCTGTTCCCGTCTGCGCCGGGGCAGCCTGTACGGCTTCGCCGAGGAGATCGGCGCCAACAAGATCGCCCTGGGCCACCACCGTGACGACATCGTCGAGACCCTGTTTCTGAACATGTTCTTCGGCGGCAAGATGAAAGCCATGCCGCCCAAGCTGCGCAGCGACGACAACAAGCACATCGTGATCCGGCCGCTGGCCTATTGCCGCGAAAAGGACATCGTCGAGTTCGCCGCCTTCAAAAATTTTCCGATCATTCCCTGCAACCTGTGCGGCTCCCAGGAAAACCTGCAGCGCCAGGCGGTGAAGGAGATGCTCAACCAGTGGGACAAACGGTTCCCCGGGCGCATCGAAAACATCTTCTCGGCGATCGGTAACGTGGCGCCGTCGCAGCTTGCCGATACCCGCCTGTTCGACTTCGAACACCTGGAAGACGGCCAGCAGCGCGGTGGCGCCGCCGCGCACCGGCTGGACGTGGTCAACCTGTTCCAATAACGATCGGCGGTGATCGTTCATTTTCCGTGACCGATGCGTCACGACGGCGGCGCCCCACCGCATGATTCATGGCCGGGTTTCCGGTAAAATGCCGCCGCTTTCCGGCCAGCACGCGTTGCCCTGGCCTCGTATCGACTCTCGACCTGAAAGGTAGGAGCACATGACCGATCGCATCCAAAAAGGCGGCCTGGACGTCGCTAAAGAACTCCATGATCTGGTGGCCAACGAGATCGCCCCGGGCACCGGCGTGGATCCGGAGCACGTCTGGGCCGAGCTGGAAAAAATCCTCGCCGACCTGGCGCCGCGCAACAAGGCGCTGCTCGCCAAGCGTGAGGACATCCAGAAGAAGATCGACGCCTGGCATCTGGATCGCAAGGGTCGGAAGATCGATCCGGCGGAGTACAAAACCTTTCTGCAGGAGTTGGACTACCTGCTCCCCGAAGGCGGTGACTTCAAGGTGGGCACCAAGAACGTGGACGAGGAATTCGCCCACATCGCCGGCCCGCAGCTGGTGGTACCGGTGCGCAACGCCCGCTTCGCCCTGAACGCGGCCAACGCCCGCTGGGGCAGCCTCTACGATGCCCTGTACGGCACCGACATGATTTCCGACGAAGGCGGTGCCGAGAAAGGCGGCGCCTACAACCCGAAACGCGGCGACAAGGTGATTGCCTACGCCCGGGATTTCCTCGACAAATATTTCCCGCTGGCCGGCGGCTCCCACAAGGACAGCACCGGCTATGCGATCCAGGACGGCAAACTGGTGGTGCGCCTCAAGGACGGTGAATCCGGCCTGAAGGACGAAAGCCAGCTGCAGGGCTACCGCGGCGACGTCGGCAAACCGGACGGCGTGCTGCTCAAGCACAACAACCTGCACGCGGAAATCCAGGTGGACGACCAGCACCCGATCGGCGCCGAGGACCCGGCCCACGTCAAGGACGTGCTGATGGAATCCGCCGTCACCACCATCCAGGACTGCGAAGACTCGGTGGCCGCGGTGGACGCGGAAGAGAAAGTCGAGGTGTACCGCAACTGGCTGGGCCTGATGAAGGGCGACCTGAAGGAATCCTTCGAGAAAGCCGGCCGCACCCTGACCCGCGAACTGAACCCGGACCGGGAATACACCGCTCTGGACGGCGGCACTCTGGTACTGCCGGGCCGCTCCCTGATGCTGGTGCGTAACGTGGGCCACCTGATGACCAACCCGGCGATCCTCTATAAAGGCGAGGAAATTCCGGAAGGCATCATGGACGCCATGTTCACCGTGCTGGCCGCCATGCACGACCTGAAGAAAACCGATGGCGCGCGCAACAGCCGCACCGGCTCGGTGTACATCGTCAAGCCGAAGATGCACGGTCCCGAGGAAGTGGCCTTCGCCGTGGAACTGTTCGAGCGCGTGGAAGACGCCCTGGGTCTGGAACGCAACACGCTCAAGATCGGCATCATGGACGAAGAGCGCCGCACCACCGTGAACCTGAAGGAGTGCATCCGCGCCGCCAAGGACCGGGTGATCTTCATCAACACCGGCTTCCTGGACCGCACCGGCGACGAAATCCACACCTCCATGGAAGCCGGCCCCATGGCCCGCAAGGGCGACATGAAAGGCATGCCGTGGATCAACGCCTACGAGGCCTGGAACGTGGACATCGGTCTGGAATGCGGCCTGAAAGGCGTGGCCCAGATCGGCAAGGGCATGTGGGCGAAGCCGGATGAGATGGCGGAAATGATGGCCACCAAGGCCGGCCACCCGAAAGCCGGCGCCAACTGCGCCTGGGTGCCGTCGCCCACCGCCGCCACCCTGCACGCCATGCACTACCATGAAGTGAACGTGCAGGAGGTTCAGGACCAGCTGGCCAGCCGTCAGCGCGCTTCCCTGGACGACATCCTCACCATCCCGCTGCTCGACCGTGAGCTCAGCGACGAGGACATCCAGCAGGAACTGGACAATAACGCCCAGGGCATTCTTGGCTATGTGGTGCGCTGGATCGACCAGGGCGTGGGCTGCTCCAAGGTGCCGGACATCAACAACGTGGGCCTGATGGAGGACCGCGCCACCTGCCGGATCTCCAGCCAGCACATCGCCAACTGGCTGCACCACGGCATCGTCACCGAGGAACAGGTGATGGCGTCCATGAAGCGCATGGCCGAGGTGGTGGACCAGCAGAACGCCGGTGACCCGACCTACCGGAACATGGCGCCGGACTTCAACGGCAAGGCCTTCCAGGCCTCCTGCGACCTGGTGTTCAAAGGCTGCGAACAACCCAGCGGCTACACCGAACCGGTCCTGCACCGCCGCCGCCTGGAACTCAAAGGCGAAGCCTGACCCCCCCCCCAAGCCCGGCTCCGCCGGGCTTTTTTCTGGGGTCGGACCACCCTAACCCCCTGATTCCCCTCGTTTTTGATCCTCCAGCAACCTGGCATTCGCTGCTTAGAGCCGTGTTTTCGCCCATGAAAAGCGCGAATAACGGGACAGCCGTCCCGCCTTAAGATGGCCATTCAGGCCGGCAAAACCGCTGTTTAAGCCTTCTGAACGCCCCGTCAGGAAGGCGAACTCCAGCTATATCAAGGGGTTATCGTGGTCCGACCCCGGTAGGGGGGGCTTGCATGCCGGCGGTGACGAAGGCGGTCATTTGTTGGAGGACTTCTTCGGAGTCTTCCGGGTGGCAGATGCCGGGGGCCAGTTGTTCGAGGCGGTGGGTGTCCGAGAAGGCGTACATGTAGGCGCCGATCATCAGGATCACGCGCCAGTGGGCGTCCCGTTCGCTGATGTTCGGCAGGGCCTTGCGGAAGGCGTCCACGAACGCCTTGGTGGATTCGTTGTAGGCTTCGTCGCGGAGTTCGTAGGAGATCTCCGGTGGTTCCGTGTGCAGGCGCGCCTGCAGGCGGATAAAGGCGCGGCCGGAGACGGTGGCGCGCAGTTCCAGGGTGGGGATCAGGAAGGCACGCACGATGTCGACGACCTGAAGCGGGCCCTGGCGTTCCAGTTCGCTCAGGCGTTCCAGGCGCTGGTCGGAGATGCGCTTGCCGCGACGCAGGAACACTTCCTGGAACAGGCCGTATTTGGAACCGAAGTAATAGTTGATCAGCGCCTGGGTGACTTCGGCGGCGTCCGCCACTTCACGCAGGGTAGTGCCGGCGTAGCCACGTTCCGCGAACAGCAATTCCGAGGCATTCAGAATGCGGTCGCGGACCTGGCCGTTGGAGCCTTCCGGTCGGCCGGGGCGGTTGCGGGCCGCGGTCTTGGTTTTCTTCTTCGGGGCGACACCGCGTCGGCCCTGGACTTTGGGGCTGGGCATGGGACTCCGGCCAGAATTAAAGAGGTGAATAAATACAAGCGCCGCCGCGTATTCTAGGGCCTGTTCCCCCCATTTGCATCACGCTGGCGCCGCCGCCGGTCAGGCTTCCAGCTGACGGGCCAGCGCCGCCCAGGGCAGCACGTCCGCGTTCTTCTGGGCCATGTCGAACAGGTTGGCCCGGTGCGGCGCCAGGGCCCGGTCACCGACGCAGTCCTCCAGCACCAGCGGCCGGAAGCCGTGGCTCATGGCGTCCACCACGCTGGCGCGCACGCAGCCGCTGGTGGTGCAGCCGGTGACCACCAGGGTGCCGACGCCACGCTGGGTGAGCCAGGCCGCCAGACCGGTGCCGAAGAATGCCGAAGGCACGGTCTTGCGCAGCACCCATTCGCCGTCCACCGGCGCCAGCCGGTCGACGATGGCGCTGGCCGGGTCGGTTTCCTTGAGCCCCAGCAGACCCGGCACCTTGAGCGTGAACACGTTGGCGTCCGCGTCGTCGTCGGCGAACACGATGCGGGTGTGCACCACCGGCCAGCGGCGTCGGCGCGCCTCGGCCAGCACCGGCACGGTGGCCTCGATGGCGTCGGTGATATTGCCGCCGCCGAATCGGTTCGGATCGGCGAAGCCGTTGACGAAGTCCACCAGCAGCAGAGCAGGTCGCCCGTGCAGACCCAGCCGCCCGCCGAACCCCTGCTGTTGGTAGACGTCCTGATCCTGGCTCATGCGTCGGGCTCCTGCTCCAGAACCCGACCGTCGCGCACCAGGGTCTCGCCGTCCAGACGGACGGTGCAGCCGCGCATGGGGATGTCGATGTGGCAGGCGGCGGTGCGGTCGCCGCCGGCTTCATTGTTGGGACCGGTGGACCACAGGAAGTTGCCCTCGAAGGCGCGCGCATCCATGCCGATGGTCGCTTCCCGGTCATACAGCGCCAGGGTCGACCAGCGTGCCCGCTTCTGCAGACCCCAGCCCACATGGGAGAGGGCATAGGATTCCGGGTCGTCGAAGGCGTCCATGTAGTCGCGCAACAGGTCCGCGTCCAGGCCGCCCTCGATGGCGGTGACATAACCCTCGCGCACGGTCAGGCGCACCGGCGCCTGCACGTAGCATTTCTGCGGCAGCAGAATGTCGCCCCGGTCGAGCACCACGGTGCCGTTGGCCTGGCCCTCGTTGGCCCAGGTCACCACGAAGCCGCTGGGCCAGTGGTCCCAGCGACCGGGCTGGTCGACGAAGCCGTATTCCTGAATCACCGGGTAATCCCCCAGCGGGCAACGCAGATCGGTGCCCGCCGCGGAGGTCACGTGCATTTCCCGGGCCCGCTCCAGCCGCGCCGCCGCCCGATTGACCCGGGCCCGGTCCGCTTCCGTGGGCACCAGCCGCGCGAGGATCTCCGGCGGTTCCACCGCCAGCAGAATGCGCGTGCCGGATTTGAGGATGTCGAGCTGCTCCGGGGAGAACAGCAGGGTCATCAGGTCCAGCACCAGATCGCTTTCCTTGAGCGCGGCGATGGCCGCCCGGTTGCCGCTCAGCGGGGTGGTGCCCAGATAGGCGAGCGGGTCGCGGCTCAGCGATTTCTCGCCGTTCACCGGTGGCAGTTCCAGGCGGTTGGCGCGGGCCCCCAGCTGACCCAGCGCCACCAGGGCGGTACGCAGGGTCTGCGGGTGGGTGCCGTCGCTGGTCAACAGGGTGACGATGTCACCGGCTTGCAGTTTCGAGAGGGTCAGAACCTGTTTCCAGGCGTCGATCATTTGGGTGTCGCTGACCGCCATGACAGGGCTCCTTTACCGAAAATCAGAAATCAAAGAGGCGTGCCGAGAAAATCGCCGAAGGCGCGGTAGAAGGCGTCCTCGTCGTCCCAGGGAATCATGTGGCCGGCGCTGGTGACGCGGGTGACGCGCAGTTCGGGAATCAGGGTTTCGATTTCCGCCACGTCCGCGTCGCTGATCACGTCGCCACGGCCCGCCGCCATCAACAGCACCGGCACCTGGATGTGCGGCATGTCCTGGTGAATGTCTTCCTGGTGCATGTCGTCGTAGCTCTTGACCACCGCGCGCTCGTCACAGGTGTGCAGCCATTCCGCGCGCAGGCGCAGCTGTTGCTCGCTCCAGGTGGGGCAGAACTCGCGCATGGCGTCGGCGTCCATGCCTTCCCGGGCGGCGCGGATGGAATCCACGTACCAGGGCAGGGCGGACGGGTAGGGGCGCCGCCCGGGGCCGGACACCGGCGGGTCGATCAGCGCCAGCCGGTCGAAGCCGGCGTCCGGGTGGCGGCGGGCCAGGCGCACCGCGATGCGCCCGCCCATGGAGTGTCCGACCACCATATAGCGCTGTAAACCGAGCGCCTCGGCGAAGGCGGCCACGTCGTCGGCCTGGGCATCCAGGCCGTAGTCCAGGGTGTCGGAGGCTTCGCTGAGCCCGCGACCACGCACGTCCAACACATAGGTGTCGAAGTGGCGGCCGAAACGTTCGGCCACGAAACCCCAGGTCACCGCCGGGCTGGTGATGCCCGGCACGATCACCACCGCCGGGCCCTTGCCGCCGTAGCGCAGGTAGTGCTGGCGGATGCCGTTGGCGTGCACGTTGGCGCCGTACAGGTATTCGCTCATGGGGCCTCCTCAGTAAGCGCCGGACAGCAGGGCGCCGGCGCCGGGGACGACGGGTTCCAGGTCCAGGGCCTTGAGCATCTGGTAGG
>NZ_JBKFTK010000014.1:0-3368 GCF_046507805.1 Alloalcanivorax sp. C16-1
GAGCCTGACGATGACCTACTCTCACATGGGGAGACCCCACACTACCATCGGCGCTGAGTGGTTTCACTTCTGAGTTCGGCATGGGTTCAGGTGGTTCCCACTCGCTATTGTCGTCAGGCAAACCGGTTTGGCTTTCGCCAAATAGGGTTGCCTTGCCTGTTGATGGACAGGCAAAGCCAATTCCAGGAACGAGAAAGTCCAGCGTCAGGGTTTGTCCAACACCTGTTGCGTTCGCGTGTCTATTCAGCGTGATCATTGATCGCTGCCGCTCGCCGCCTGTTCCTTGTCGAGCAAGGAGGGCAAACTGCTTTGGCGTTATATGGTCAAGCCGCACGGGCAATTAGTACGGGTTAGCTTCACGCCTCACAGCGCGTCCACATCCCGCCTATCAACGTGGTGGTCTTCCACGGCCCTTTAGGACCCTCAAGGGGTCAGGGAGATCTCATCTTGAGGGAGGCTTCCCGCTTAGATGCTTTCAGCGGTTATCCCGTCCGAACGTAGCTACCCGGCAATGCCACTGGCGTGACAACCGGAACACCAGAGGTTCGTCCACTCCGGTCCTCTCGTACTAGGAGCAGCTCCTCTCAAATCTCCAACGCCCACGGCAGATAGGGACCGAACTGTCTCACGACGTTCTAAACCCAGCTCGCGTACCTCTTTAAATGGCGAACAGCCATACCCTTGGGACCGGCTTCAGCCCCAGGATGAGATGAGCCGACATCGAGGTGCCAAACACCGCCGTCGATGTGAACTCTTGGGCGGTATCAGCCTGTTATCCCCGGAGTACCTTTTATCCGTTGAGCGATGGCCCTTCCATACAGAACCACCGGATCACTAAGACCTGCTTTCGCACCTGCTCGACTTGTAGGTCTCGCAGTCAAGCACCCTTCTACCTTTACGCTCATTGCACGATGTCCGACCGTGCTGAGGGTACCTTTGTGCTCCTCCGTTACTCTTTGGGAGGAGACCGCCCCAGTCAAACTACCCACCACACAATGTCCCCGATCCCGATAAGGGACCTGGGTTAGAACCTCAAACATGCCAGGCTGGTATTTCAAGGTTGACTCCACGATGACTGGCGTCACCGCTTCAATGTCTCCCAGCTATCCTACACAAGCAGGCTCAAAGTCCACTGTGAAGCTGTAGTAAAGGTTCACGGGGTCTTTCCGTCTAGCCGCGGGTACACAGCATCTTCACTGCGATTTCGATTTCACTGAGTCTCGGGTGGAGACAGTGCCCCCATCATTACGCCATTCGTGCAGGTCGGAACTTACCCGACAAGGAATTTCGCTACCTTAGGACCGTTATAGTTACGGCCGCCGTTTACCGGGGCTTCGATCAAGAGCTTCGCCGAAGCTAACCCCATCAATTAACCTTCCGGCACCGGGCAGGCGTCACACCCTATACGTCCGCTTACGCGTTTGCAGAGTGCTGTGTTTTTAATAAACAGTTGCAGGGGCCTTTTCACTGCGGCCACTCAATGCTTACGGGGCAAGCCCTTCACACCAAGTGGCGTACCTTCTCCCGAAGTTACGGTACCATTTTGCCTAGTTCCTTCACCCGAGTTCTCTCAAGCGCCTTAGAATACTCATCCCAACCACCTGTGTCGGTTTAGGGTACGGTTCCTCGTAACCTGAAGCTTAGAAGATTTTCCTGGAAGCAGGGCATCAACCACTTCCCAGCCGCAAAGGGCCGGTGGTCTCGGTTCTCAGCCTTAAGGTGCCGGATTTGCCTAACACCTCAGCCTACAACCTTTCCCCGGGACAACCAACGCCCGGTAGGCCTAGCCTTCTCCGTCTCTCCATCGCAGTTACAAGAAGTACGGGAATATTAACCCGTTTCCCATCAGCTACGCCTTTCAGCCTCGCCTTAGGGGCCGACTCACCCTGCGCCGATTAGCGTTGCGCAGGAAACCTTGGTCTTTCGGCGTGCAGGTTTTTCACCCGCATTATCGTTACTCACGTCAGCATTCGCACTTGTGATATCTCCAGCATGCTTCTCAACACACCTTCACAGACTTACACAACGCTCCCCTACCCAGTATGCATAAGCACACTGCCGCAGCTTCGGTATCCAGTTTGAGCCCCGTTACATCTTCCGCGCAGGCCGACTCGACTAGTGAGCTATTACGCTTTCTTTAAAGGGTGGCTGCTTCTAAGCCAACCTCCTAGCTGTCTGAGCCTTCCCACATCGTTTCCCACTTAACTGGAATTTGGGGACCTTAGCTGGCGGTCTGGGTTGTTTCCCTCTCCACGACGGACGTTAGCACCCGCCGTGTGTCTCCCGTACTGCACTCACCGGTATTCGGAGTTTGCATCGGTTTGGTAACCCGGGATGGGCCCCTAGCCGAAACAGTGCTCTACCCCCGGTGGTGATATACGAGGCGCTACCTAAATAGCTTTCGGGGAGAACCAGCTATCTCCGGACTTGATTAGCCTTTCACTCCGACCCACAGGTCATCCGAATCTTTTTCAACAGATCCCGGTTCGGTCCTCCAGTGCGTGTTACCGCACCTTCAACCTGCCCATGGGTAGATCGTCCGGTTTCGGGTCTATTCCCAGCAACTCGTCGCCCTATTCAGACTCGGTTTCCCTACGGCTCCCCTATACGGTTAACCTCGCTACTGAGAATAAGTCGCTGACCCATTATACAAAAGGTACGCCGTCACCCAACAAAGCGGGCTCCGACTGCTTGTACGTGCACGGTTTCAGGGTCTATTTCACTCCCCTCTCCGGGGTTCTTTTCGCCTTTCCCTCACGGTACTGGTTCACTATCGGTCAGCCAGGAGTATTTAGCCTTGGAGGATGGTCCCCCCATGTTCAGTCAAGGTTACACGTGCCCCGACCTACTCGTTTTCACATATTCAGGTTTTCGGATACGGGACTATCACCCACTATGGTCGGCCTTCCCAAGCCGTTCTCCTAACCAGTCACATGCTTAAGGGCTAATCCGCGTTCGCTCGCCGCTACTGACGGAATCTCAATTGATTTCTGTTCCTACGGGTACTTAGATGTTTCAGTTCCCCGCGTTCGCCTCACACACCTATGGATTCAGTGTGTGATACCTGCCTTATGACAGGTGGGTTTCCCCATTCGGAAATCTCCGGGTCAAACGGTTGTTTGCCACCTAACCGGAGCTTATCGCAGGCTACAACGTCCTTCATCGCCTCTGGCTGCCAAGGCATCCACCGTGCACGCTTCGTCACTTGACCATATAACCCAAAACAGTCTACACCGCTCAGGCCATACGAACTTGCAACGATCAACGATAATCGCACCAAATAGACACAAGTGTCAGATAAACTTCTAACGCTTGTATTCCATTAGGAATACTTGGACTTTCTCATTTCCCAGATTGTTAAAGAGCAT
>NZ_JBKFTK010000014.1:3468-5166 GCF_046507805.1 Alloalcanivorax sp. C16-1
AGAGTCTCAGTCGTTAAGGAGGTGATCCAGCCGCAGGTTCCCCTACGGCTACCTTGTTACGACTTCACCCCAGTCATGAACCACACCGTGGTGACCGTCCTCCGAAGTTAGACTAGCCACTTCTGGTGCAATCCACTCCCATGGTGTGACGGGCGGTGTGTACAAGGCCCGGGAACGTATTCACCGCGGCATTCTGATCCGCGATTACTAGCGATTCCGACTTCATGGAGTCGAGTTGCAGACTCCAATCCGGACTACGACTGGCTTTAAGGGATTAGCTCCGCCTCGCGACTTCGCAACCCTCTGTACCAGCCATTGTAGCACGTGTGTAGCCCAGGTCGTAAGGGCCATGATGACCTGACGTCGTCCCCACCTTCCTCCGGTTTGTCACCGGCAGTCTCCCTAGAGTTCCCACCATTACGTGCTGGCAACTAAGGACAAGGGTTGCGCTCGTTACGGGACTTAACCCAACATCTCACGACACGAGCTGACGACGGCCATGCAGCACCTGTCACTCGGCTCCCGAAGGCACTAAGGCATCTCTGCCAAATTCCGAGGATGTCAAGACCTGGTAAGGTTCTTCGCGTTGCATCGAATTAAACCACATGCTCCACCGCTTGTGCGGGCCCCCGTCAATTCATTTGAGTTTTAACCTTGCGGCCGTACTCCCCAGGCGGTCTACTTATCGCGTTAGCTGCGCCACCAAGATCACTAAGGATCCCGACGGCTAGTAGACATCGTTTACGGCGTGGACTACCAGGGTATCTAATCCTGTTTGCTCCCCACGCTTTCGCACCTCAGCGTCAGTGTCAGTCCAGGAGGCCGCCTTCGCCACTGGTGTTCCTTCCGATCTCTACGCATTTCACCGCTACACCGGAAATTCCACCTCCCTCTACTGCACTCTAGCGTGCCAGTATCGGATGCAATTCCAAGGTTGAGCCCTGGGCTTTCACATCCGACTTAACACACCGCCTACGCGCGCTTTACGCCCAGTAATTCCGATTAACGCTTGCACCTTTCGTATTACCGCGGCTGCTGGCACGAAATTAGCCGGTGCTTCTTCTGTAGGTAACGTCAAGTACTCCAGAGTATTAATCCGAAGCCTTCCTCCCTACTGAAAGTGCTTTACAACCCGAAGGCCTTCTTCACACACGCGGCATGGCTGGATCAGGGTTGCCCCCATTGTCCAAGATTCCCCACTGCTGCCTCCCGTAGGAGTCCGGGCCGTGTCTCAGTCCCGGTGTGGCTGATCATCCTCTCAGACCAGCTACGGATCGTCGCCTTGGTGAGCCTTTACCTCACCAACAAGCTAATCCGACGCGAGCTCATCCATCAGCGCAAGGCCAAAAGGTCCCCTGCTTTGTCCCGTAGGACGTATGCGGTATTAGCCCGAGTTTCCCCGGGTTATCCCCCACTGATGGGCAGATTCTCACGCGTTACTCACCCGTCCGCCGCTCGTCAGCGGGTAGCAAGCTACCCCTGTTACCGCTCGACTTGCATGTGTTAGGCCTGCCGCCAGCGTTCAATCTGAGCCATGATCAAACTCTTCAGTTCGATTAAAGCGTTTAAAGTGCCTGCGCACTTAATACAAGCTCAGCTCGAAACAAATTCAACTAGGTTGACTTGTTCAAAGCCGATGTCTATCGAGACATCTACTCCGAACAGGTCCCACACGTTTGCTTGCCTGATTGTTAAAGA
>NZ_JBKFTK010000001.1:0-1506378 GCF_046507805.1 Alloalcanivorax sp. C16-1
AAGCGTGTTGCGAAGCACTGCTTCGCGCGCCGCCGAACGCCGCCCATCTGTGATGGGTGGCCGGGCCCGCTTGCGGGTACTCGCGGCGTTCCCGGAAGGCCCCCACACAGCTCCGCGTCCCGGATAGAGATCTCCCGCATCGATTTCCCGCCAAAGCGCGATGAACCTAAAAAAAAGGGCGCGTGATTACGCGCCCTTCTTTGTTGCGGCTGGAAGCGCCGGCGTCAGCCGGCGGTTTTCATGGCCGCCCGTTCCGCGCTCAGGCCCCGGTACAGGCTCAGGCACATCACCAGCAGCACCACCGTGAACGGCAGGCCGGTGGTCACCGCGCCGGCCTGCAGCGCGTTGAGCGCCTGCTCACCGCCACCGTACAGCAGCGCGCCGGCGATCAGACCTTCCATCACCGCCCAGAACACCCGCTGGGGTACCGGCGCGTCGAGCTTGCCGCCGGCGGTGATGGAATCGATCACCAGGGAGCCGGAGTCCGACGAGGTGATGAAGAACACCAGCACCAGCAGAATCGCCAGGAACGAGGTGATGCCCGCCAGCGGCAGCTGCTCCAGCATCTGGAACAGGGCCAGGGAAGACTCGCCGATGCCATTGGACAGTTTGCCGACGCCGTTGATCACCTGATCGAGACCGGAGCCGCCGAAGGTCGCCATCCAGATGATGGTCACCACGGTGGGGACGATCAGCACGGCGGTCAGGAACTCGCGCACGGTGCGACCGTAGGACACCCGCGCCACGAACATGCCCACGAACGGGGACCAGGAAATCCACCAGGCCCAGTAGAACACGGTCCAGTTGTGCAGGAAGTCCTGGTCTTCACGACCGAACCAGCTGCTCAGCGGAATCAGGTTGGCGGCGTAGTCCACCGCCGTCTGACCCATGGAGGTGAAGATCAGCAGGGTCGGCCCGGCGATCATCACGAACAGCAGCAGCAGCGCCGCTATCGCCATGTTGATGTTGCTGAGCAGCTTGACGCCGCCGTCCAGGCCGCGGATCACCGAGATGGTCGCCACCGCGGTGACACCGACGATGATGCCCACCTGCACATTGAGCGCGTTGGGCGTATCGAACAGAAAGTGCAGGCCGCCGGCGGCCTGCTTGGCGCCCAGACCCAGGGAGGTGGCCAGGCCGAAGATGGTGGCCAGCACCGCCAGCACGTCGATGATGTGGCCGGCCCAGCCCCAGCAGCGCTCGCCCAGGATCGGGTAAAACGCGGAGCGGATGGTCAGCGGCATGCCCTTGTTATAGGCGAAGAACGCCAGCGACAGCGCCACCACGCCGTAGATCGCCCAGGGATGCAGACCCCAGTGGTACATCACCGCGCCGAGCGCCGCGTCCTTGGCCTCCGGCGTGTTCGGCGCCACGTTCAGCGGCGTGCCGAACCAGTCGGTGTAGTAGCCCACCGGCTCCGCCACGCTCCAGAACATCAGGCCGATGCCCATGCCCGCCGCGAACAGCATGGCGAACCAGGAGAGGGTCGAGAATTCCGGTTTGGCGCCGTTGCCGCCCAGGCGGATCTTGCCCACCGGCATCACGATCAGAAACAGACAGAACAGCACGAACACGTTCGCGCCGACCATGAACAACCAGTCAAAGTGTTCGATGGTCCAGGTTTTGGCACCGCCCAGGGCGGTGTTGGCGGCTTCCGGAAAGATCAGCGTACCGATCACGAAAGCCAGGATAAGCGCCGCGCTGATGAAGAACACCGGATTGTGCATGTCCATGCCCAGGACCTGCACATTATCCTGTCCTACTTCATAGTCGGTTTCGTATTCCACGCTCATGGCATGACTCCTGTTGTGTCATGCGCGGAACCGTGGCGGCGAGCGACGATTCCACACGGGGACGGGAGCCGGCGCGGGGGCCGGCTTGCGGAGGGTCGGCGAACGACGGATCAGAAGTAGAAGTCGAAGGCGACGTAAAAGGCGTTGAAGTCGGATTCGTAGACGTCGCCGTAGGCGTTGATGTCGCCGTCGGACTGCAGATACTCGACGTAGATCCAGCCGGGACCGTACTGATAACGCACGCCCGGCGCGAAGAATTCCACGTCGTCGGCGTCGTTACCGGTGGTGTCGGTGCTGGCGATGCCGGCATCGATGTAATAGAACCAGTCGTCGTGGTTGTAGCCCAGTTCCACCACGTGACGCTGGTTCTCGATCTTGTCGTCCACCGGTGCGCTGGCGGAAGCCAGCAGCGCGTCCATGCCACCGAAGTCGCGTTCCACGCTGATAAAGCGGTACTTGGCGGTCCAGTTGTCCTTCTCGAACACATAGTGCAGGTCGTAAGCCTGATGGCTGCCGTCATCGTTGCTGGCGGACGGATTGCCCGCCGCCACCGGCACCAGATCCTGCATGCGACCGTATTGAGCGGACACGCCCACGGTGTGATGCTCCAGGAAATTCCAGTCCAGATTCACCACGCCGGTTTTGATTTTCCGGTAGCTGTCGCTGGAGCCCCAGTGACCGTTGTCGTCCACCGTATCGGTGGAGTCCTCACCCCAATCATCCTGATGGTAATAGGCCACGTCGTAGTGGAAGGCGCCGGCGTCGCCGCTGTATTTAAGGCCCACGTCCATCTGGTCCCCGTAGCCGCCCTGCAGGCCGTCGCCGGGCCAGAAGTTGGCGGTCTTCCAGCCGAAGGGCACCTGGCTCTTACCGATTTTCAGGCTGCTGTTGTCGGTGACGTCGTAACCGATCCAGGCTTTGTGGACGGTCAGGTTGTCGCCGCTGTTGTTGCTGGCGGGATCGGTGAAGGAACCGGTGCCGAAACGGGTTTCGGCGCTGAAGTGCCAGGGGCCGTAGCTGCCGTCGTCGTCGGCGTAGATGATCAGGGCGGGGTCGGCGAAGTTACCACCGGTTTCGTTGTCCAGATCTTCGCTGAAGGCCGGTGAGTTGAAGTCGGATTTGGTGACGTTCTGGTAAACCCACCAGACGCCGGCGCTCAGTTCCGCGCCGGCCCGGGCCGGCGTCGCCACGGTCATGGACACGGCGGCGGCCGACGCCGCGAGCAAGCCCATCGCGGGCGTCTTGATAAAAGTCTTCATTATTTTCTCCCCAGCATCAGGTAGGGGAAAGCCTAAGGATCAGCGTGCCGATGTCAAACGAGCGGGCGCTTGTTCACACCCTTCATAATGGAAAAAACCCTGCTAATGCAGGGTCTTGGCGTGTTATAAAAAAATTGCAAAATGCAGGAACTTTGCGCGCAATGCATAATAATCCGGCGCACTTCTGCCAAAAATAGTGCAACAAGAAGCCCAAAAAAACGCGGCGATTCGCCGCGTTTTTTTGGGTCGCCGTCGGAGGCGTCGGGGGCTTCACATATTATTGACGATGGCGCCGCGCACCGCGTCCAGGTTCGCGTCGATGGTGACCATGCGCGAGCCTTTGTTCAGGTCGTCCCGGCACTGGTCGATGGCGGTGTCCGGGTCCTTGAGGCCGTTGCCGGTGAGGGTGCACACCACGGTGGAGCCTTCGGCGATCTTGCCGGCCTTGATGTCGCGCATGGCGCCACCGATGGACGCGGCCGAGGCCGGTTCGCAGAACACGCCTTCTTTTTCCGCCAGCAGTTTCTGCGCGGCCAGGATCTCCTGGTCGGTCAGTTCGTCGAACCAGCCGCCGGATTCCTTCCGCACGTTCCAGGCCTTGTCCCAGGATTGCGGGTTACCGATACGGATGGCGGTGGCCACGGTTTCCGGGTCTTCCACCGGCGCGCCGCGCAGGAACGGCGCGGCGCCGTTGGCCTGGTAGCCCACCATCACCGGCGCGGCGTTGACCACGCCGCTCTTGCGATACTCGCTGTAGCCCATCCAGTGAGCGGTGATGTTACCGGCGTTGCCCACCGGCAGGCAGTGGTAGTCCGGTGCCCGGCCCAGCTCCTCGACGATCTCGAAGGAAGCGGTTTTCTGACCCTGCAAACGATAGGGGTTCACCGAGTTGACCACGGTCACCGGCGCCTGGGAGGCCACTTCCTTGACCAGCTGCATGCCCTGGTCGAAGTTGCCGCGGATCTGCATGATCACGGCGCCGTACATCATCGCCTGGGCCAGCTTGCCCATGGCGATCTTGCCTTCCGGGATGATCACGAAGGCGGTGATGCCGGCGCGCGCCGCGTAGGCCGCCGCCGCCGCCGAGGTGTTGCCGGTGGAGGCACAGATGATGGCGTTGCTGCCCTCTTCCACCGCCTTGGTCACGGCCATGGTCATGCCACGGTCCTTGAACGAGCCGGTGGGGTTGAGACCTTCGTATTTGACGTAGATGTCCACGTCCTTGCCGAGCAGGCGCGGGATGTTCTTGAGGCGGATCAGAGGCGTATTGCCCTCGCCCAGGCTGATCACGGGGGTGTCGTCGTTGACCGGCAGGTGGTCGCGGTAGCGGTTGATCAGGCCGGTGTAACGTTCACGGAATGGCATGGCTTGGTCTCTCTAAGCGTCTCAGGCGTCCAGCGTTTCCACGCGGATGCGCATTATATCCTTGTCCACGGTGTCCAGGGCGGCGATCTTCGCCAGGGCGGTGTTCATGTCGCCCTCCAGCACCTTGTGGGTCATCATCACGATGGGCACCAGCCCTTCCTCGGTTTCCTTCTGCACCATCGCTTCGATGCTGATGCGGTTGTCGCTGAGGATGCGGGTGACGTCCGCCAGCACGCCGGGCTTGTCCTGCACATGCAGACGCAGATAGAAGCCGCAGGACACATCATCGATGGTGAGAATGCGCTCGTCGGACATCTGGTCGGCGTGGAAGCCCAGGTACGGCACTCGCTCTTCGTGGTCCACGGTCAGGGCGCGGCCCATTTCGATGATGTCCGCCACCACCGCCGAGGCGGTGGGTTCGGCGCCGGCACCGGCGCCGTAGAACATGGTCGGACCCACGGCGTCGCCGTCGATCATGATCGCGTTCATTACCCCGTTGACCGCCGACAGCATGGTCTCGATGGGGATCAGGGTCGGGTGCACGCGCAGTTCGATGCCGTTGCCGGTGTCCCGGGCGATGCCCAGGTGCTTGATGCGGTAGCCGAACTGGGCGGCGCTCTTCACGTCCTCGATGGTGATGCGGCCGATGCCTTCCATGTAGACCTTGGAAAACTGCAGCGGAATGCCGAAGGCGATGGAGGCGATGATGGTCAGCTTGTGGGCGGCGTCCACGCCTTCCACGTCAAAGGTCGGGTCGGCCTCGGCGTAGCCCAGTTCCTGGGCTTCCTTGAGCACGTCCACGAAGGCGCGACCGCCCTGCTCCATCTCGGTGAGGATGTAGTTGCCGGTGCCGTTGATGATGCCCGCCACCCAGTTGATGTGGTTGGCGGCCAGACCCTCGCCCAGGGATTTGAGAATCGGGATGCCGCCGGCCACCGCCGCTTCGAACGCCACGTCCACGCCGTTTTCATGGGCGGCGTGGAAGATCTCGTTGCCGTGCTCGGCGATCAGCGCCTTGTTGGCGGTGACGATGTGCTTGCCGGCGCGAATCGCCGTGAGCACCAGTTCCCGGGCGGTGTCGGTGCCACCGATCAGTTCCACCAGGATGTCCACCTCGGGGTCGGTGGCCACCGCGAAGATATCCCGGGAAACGCGCACCCCGGTGATGTCGCAGTCCGGGTTGTCCCGGCGCGCGCCAATATGGGCGATCTCGATGGGGCGGCCCACCCGCCGGGCGATTTCCAGGGCGTTACGTTGCAGTACGTTGACGGTCCCTGAGCCCACGGTGCCCAGGCCCGCGATACCGACCTTTACCGGGTTCACACGCTGTCCTCTCAGTCAGTCCAGCAGGCCGTCGGCGCGGAACATCTTCTTGATGCCGCGCAGGGCCTGCCGGGTGCGTTGTTCGTTTTCAATCAGGGCGAAGCGCACATGGTCGTCGCCGTATTCGCCGAAGCCGATGCCGGGGGAGACGGCCACGCCGGCCTCCCGCAGCAGTTTCTTGGAAAATTCCAGGGAGCCCATGGCCCGGTAGGGGGCCGGCAGCGGCGCCCATACGAACATGGTGGCGCGGGGCTTTTCCACCGTCCAGCCCAGCTCGTTGAGGCCGTCGCAGAGCACGTCCCGGCGCCGCTGGTAGAGATCGCGGATCTCTCCGACGCAGGTCTGGTCGCCTTCCAGGGCGGCGATGGCGGCCACCTGGATCGGCGTGAAAGTGCCGTAGTCCAGGTAGGATTTGATGCGCGCCAGGGCCTGAATCAGATCCTTGTTGCCGCAGCAGAAACCGACCCGCCAGCCGGGCATATTGTAGCTCTTGGACAGGGAGAAAAACTCCACCGCCACGTCCCGGGCCCCATCCACCTGCAGGATCGACGGCGCCTGATAGCCGTCGAACACGATGTCCGCGTAGGCGATGTCGTGCACCACCCAGATACCGTATTCCCGGGCGATGGCCACCACCTTCTCGAAGAAATCCAACTCCACGCACTGGGCGGTGGGGTTGCCGGGGAAATTCAGCACCAGCAGTTTCGGCTTGGGCCAGGATTCCTTGATGGCGCGCACCAGCTCCTCGAAGAAATCCACGCCCTCCACCAGCGGCACATGGCGGATGTCCGCGTTGGCGATGACAAAGCCATAGGGGTGGATCGGGTAGCTGGGATTGGGCACCAGCACGGTGTCGCCGGGGCCCATGGTGGCCAGGGCCAGATGGGCCAGGCCCTCCTTGGAGCCGATGGTGACGATCGCCTCGGAGGCCGGGTCCAGCTCCACCTGATAGCGGCGCCGGTACCAGTCGGTGATCGCCCGGCGCAGCCGCGGGATGCCCTTGGACTGGGAGTACCGGTGGGTGTCGCCGCGCTGGGCCGCTTCGGTGAGCTTGTCGACGATGTGCTTGGGGGTCGGCTGGTCCGGATTGCCCATGCCGAAATCGATGATGTCCTCCCCGCGCGCACGGGCCGCCATTTTCAACTCGCCGACGATGTTGAAAACATAGGGGGGCAGGCGCTTGATGCGCTGAAAATCAGCTTCCACGGCATCACCTTGGCGGGGGGAATCGGAAGCCGGACACATTAACGGCGCAGCCCCTCGCCGTCAATGTAAAAGGCCCCGCCAGGGACGGCGCAAAGCGCCGTGTGGCGGGGCCTGCGGGCCGCCCGACCGGTTACAGGTCGAGGCGCTCCTGGAGCTGCTCCGGGGTCACGTAGCCGCCCAGCTGCTGGCCCTCGGCGGTGTAGATCGCCGGGGTGCCGCGCACGCCGAACTCCAGGCCCATCTGGTAGTCCAGATTGACCGAGTCGGCGCAGTCGCCCAGGTCCGCCTTGGAGATCTTGTCGTCCATTTTGGCGGCGGTGAGCGCCTGGGTCGGTTTGGCGTCGCACCAGATATGGCGCATGTCCTCGGCGGCCTGGGAAGACAGCCCGCCACGGGGGAACGCCAGATAGTGCACGGTGATGCCCTGCTCGGTGTATTCCTCGATATGGCGGTGCAGCTTGCGGCAGTAGCCGCAGGTGATGTCGGTGAAGGCGAAGATCTCGGTCTTCTCCTTCCCTTTGGCGGGATAGGTGATCATGCGCGACTTGTCGAGCCCGGCCAGGCCGTCGCGGCGCACCTTCTCGTAGCGCTCTTCCTTCAGATTCACCGGGCCGGCGTCGCGCATCTGGATCACGTCGCCGGTGAAGATCAGCTTACCGTCGGTGGACGCGTAGACGATGTCGCGGCCGTTGATCTCCACTTCCACCAGACCGTCCGCCGGGGACGAGTCGATGGCGGTGATGGTGGCGCGCGGAAACGCCTGCTTGAATTCGGCGCGAAATGCTTTTTCGTCGATCCCCCCGTCGGCACGGGCAATCGCCGCGACGGCCAGTAACAGGCCGAGGGCGGTAGCGGTCAGTGCTTTCATTATCGTTCTCCTTCCGTGTTGTCCGCCTGTCGGGGCGGCCCATGATGTACGACTTCGCCGCCGGGGGTCAGGTTCCCGAGCGGGGATGATGGGCTTCGTAGACCTCCCGCAGGCGGTGCTGGGCCACATGGGTATAGATCTGGGTGGTGGACAGATCGCTGTGCCCCAGCAACAGCTGCACCACCCGCAGATCGGCACCATGGTTGAGCAGGTGCGTGGCGAAGGCGTGTCTCAGTGTATGGGGCGAAAGAGGCTTTTGCACTCCCGCGCGCACCGCCAGCTGCTTGATCCGGTGCCAGAACGTCTGGCGCGTCATGCGCGTGCCCCGGCGGCTGGGAAACAGTACCTCCCGGTCGTCGCCGAGCAGCGCCGGGCGGCCGTCGCGCAGGTAGCGCTCCAGCCAATGCAGGGCCTCTTCCCCCAGCGGCACCAGTCGTTCCTTGTCGCCCTTGCCGACCACCCGCACGAGGCCCTGGCGGGTGTTCACCTGGCTGAGGGTGAGCCCCACCAGTTCCGACACCCGCAGGCCGGCGGCATAGAGCACCTCCAGCATGGCCCGGTCGCGCAGGCCCAGGGGGTCGTCCAGGTCCGGGGCGGCGAGCAGCGCCTCCACTTCCTCTTCCGACAGGGTTTTCGGCAGCGGGCGCCCCAGCCGGGGGCGCGCCACGTTCAGGGTCGGGTCCTCGGCGATGCGATTCTCGCGCTTCATCCAGCGGAAGAAGCTCTTCATGGCCGACAGCTGCCGGGCCAGGGAGCGGGCGCTGATACCGACCCGCTCGGCCAGGTATTCGAGCACGTCCAGGCGCTGGCAACGGGCCAGCCCGGTGCCACGGGCCACCAGCCACTGGCCGAACTGGCGCAGGTCGCGACCGTAGCTTTCCAGGGTGTGGCGGCTGAGGCCCCGCTCCAGCCACTGGCCGTCCAGCCAGGCGTCGATCAGAGCCTGTTCGGTGTCCGGCAGCGGCGGCGGATTGGGCGACGGGTTGGCGGTGGAGGGGGGCATGGCGGGAGTATTGGCGAAGGTCGGCGAAAACTCAACGGGGGCGAGGTTTTACCATTTGTTACCGGGGTACGGCGGGGGCCGTTGGCATACTGGAGCGGGAGCCATTTACCGAGCGAGGAGACAACCCATGGGTATTTTGTCGTGGATTATTCTGGGCCTGCTGGCCGGCATCATCGCCAAGTGGATCATTCCCGGCCGCGACGGCGGGGGCTTTATCGTGACCACCTTGCTGGGCATTATCGGTGCCATTGTCGGCGGCTGGCTGGGCGCCATGGCGGGCATCGGTGGTCCGGTGAGTTCATTCAGCCTGGGCAGCCTGTTCACCGCCATCGTCGGCGCGCTGGTGGTACTGGCGGTGTTCCGGGCGGTGGCGCGCTGATCCCCGCGCGGCGCCGACCGCAAAAAAAGAAGGGCCGCCCCCGTGAGGGGCGGCCCTTCTTTTTGGTCCGCGCGTTGGCGTGACCGTGCCGGACCAGAGGTCGCTTCCGAATTGCCCTACAGCAAAGGCTGAAGCGACATGGCTCGCGGACGCGGTCGTCGCGCGACCGGATCCTAGCGGATTTTTTCCTTGATCCGCGCGGATTTACCGGAGCGCTCGCGCAGGTAGTACAGCTTGGCGCGACGCACGTCACCGCGACGGTTCACTTCGATGGAGTCGATGATCGGGCTGTGCAGCTGGAACACCCGCTCAACGCCCACGCCGTGGGATACTTTACGGACCGTGAAGGCGGAGTTCAGGCCGCGGTTGCGGCGGGCGATGACCACGCCCTGGAACGCCTGCAGACGCTCACGGTTGCCTTCCTTTACTTTCACTTGCACGGTGACGGTGTCACCGGCGCCGAACTCAGGCACATCGGCTTTCAGTTGTGCCTGTTCGATTTCCTGAATCAGGGGTTTCTTGCCGCTCATGGCGCGCTCCTCGGTTCATTGTCGCTGTATCGCTACTCGTCGCCGTCCGCCGGATGTTCGCGGATGTATTCGTCGAGCAACTCGCTCTCTTCCTGGCTCAAGCCCCGCGCCTTGCGGGCCTCGAGCAATTCGGGACGGCACCGCCAGGTGCGCCCCAGTGCCTGCTTCAGCCGCCAGCGGCGGATCCGCTCGTGATCGCCGCTGAGCAACACCTCAGGCACGCTGCGATCCCGATAGGTCTCGGGCCGCGTGTAATGCGGGCAGTCCAGCAGGTCCTCCAGTTCCCCGGAGAACGAATCCTGGGCCGCCGAGTCCTGATGCCCGAGCACTCCGGGCAACAGACGCGTGACCGCGTCGATCAACACCAGCGCCGGCAACTCGCCGCCGCTGAGCACGTAATCGCCGATCGACACCAGCTCGTCCACCTCGGTCTCGATCAGCCGCTCGTCCACGCCTTCATAGCGTCCGGCGAGCAGAATCAGCCCCGGCGTGGCGGCCAGTTGCGCCGCCCGGGCCTGGGTCAGCGGCCGCCCCTGGGGCGACAGATAGACCACCCGGGCGCCGGGATTGCCCTGCCGGGCCGCCGCCAGTGCCTTCTCCAGCGGCGCCACCTTCATCACCATGCCGGGGCCGCCGCCGAAGGGCCGGTCGTCCACGGTGCGGTGCCGGTCCTCGGTGAAGTCCCGGGGATTCACCGTGTCCAGCGTCAGCAGGCCGTTTTCCACCGCCCGCCGGGTGACGCCGAAATCGGTGACGGCGCGGGCCATCTCCGGAAACAGGCTGACCAGCGTGATGTGCATGGTCAAAAATCCGGGTCCCAGTCCACCCGCAGCTCGCCGGCCTCCAGGTCCACGGCGATCACCACCTGACCGGGGGTCCAGGGCAGCAGGCGCTCCTGACGGTCCAGGCTGTCCGCGTCGCCGCGCACCACCAGCACGTCGTTGGCGCCGGTTTCCATCAGACCGTGCACCCGGCCCAGGTCGCGGCCGTCGTCGAGTTTCACGCGCAGGCCGATCAGGTCCCGCCAGTAATACTCGCCGTCGCCGGACACCGGCAGCTGCGAACGGGGCACCGCGATGTCGCGGCCCACCAGTTCGCGGGCGGCGCGGTCGCGGTCCTCGTAACCCTCGAAACCGGCCACCAGACCTTTACCCTGGCGGCGCTTGCCGGTGAGTTTCACCGGTTTCCAGACGCCGCCCTCGAGCAGATGCCAGGGCTGGTAATCGAAGATGTTTTCCATCGGATCGGTATCGGAATAGACCTTTACCCACCCTTTCACGCCGTGGACCGACACAATGCGGCCCACCACCAACACCTCGTCGGGTGTCAGCATGATCAGGCGCTCTGCTGGGCTTCCCGGCGGGCTTCCTTGACCAGCGCCTTGACGCGCTCGGAAGGCTGGGCACCCTTGGCAACCCAGGCGTCCACCGCGTCCACGTCCAGCTTCAGCCGGATCTCACCGCCACGGGCGATGGGGTTGAAGAAACCCAGGTTATCGATGAAACGGCCGTCGCGGGCGTCACGGCTGTTGGCGGCGACGATGCGGTAGAAGGGGCGTTTTTTGGAGCCACCACGGGCAAGACGAAGAACTACCATAATTGCAATACCTTGTTTTCAATCCGGTTTCCCGGCCCGCGCGCTGTCGCCGGGCCATCGTATCCGCTTGAAACCCCGCCGGCATCAGGGCCGGACGGGTCGCGAAGGGGGCGGATTATACGGGCATCCGCCCGGGAGATAAAGGGTTAGCGGCCACCGGTGGGCGGCAGGCCACCGCCGCCGCCCATGGGGGGCAGGCCGCCGCCCGGCGGCATGCCACCGCCACCCATGCCGCCACCGCCCATGCCACCGGCGCCACCGCCGCCCATCATGCCTTCCATGCCGCGCATCATGTTCTTCATGCCGCCCTTGGTGCGCATCTTCTTCATCATCTTCGCCATCATCTTCTGCTGCTTCATCAGGCGATTGAGGTCCTGCACCTCCAGGCCGGCGCCGCTGCAGATGCGCTTCTTGCGGGAGCCCTTGATCAGGTCCGGGTTGCGGCGTTCCTTGGGCGTCATGGAGTCGATCAGCGCTTCCATGTGCTTCATCTGCTTGAGGGCCGCCGGGTCCTGGGCCGCCTGCATCATGCCGCCCATGCCGGGCAGCTTGTCGAGCAGACTGGTCAGACCGCCCATGTTCCGCATCTGCTGGAACTGGTCCTTGAGGTCCTCGAAGTCCATCGCCTTGCCTTTCTTGAACTTCTTGGCGATTTTGTCCGCTTTCTTCTTGTCGATGGTGCGCTCGGCCTGCTCCACCAGGGACAGCACGTCGCCCATGCCGAGAATGCGGCTGGCGATCCGATCCGGGTAGAACGGCTCCAGGGCGTCGGTCTTCTCGCCCATGCCGATGAACTTGATCGGCTTGCCGGTGAGGTGGCGCACGGACAGCGCCGCGCCGCCCCGGGAGTCACCGTCGGCCTTGGTCAGGATCACCCCGGTGAGCGGCAGCGCCTCGTTGAAGGCGCGCGCCGTGTTGGCGGCGTCCTGGCCGGTCATGGCATCGACCACGAACAGGGTTTCGGTGGGGCTGATGGCGCTGTTGAGACGCTTGATCTCGGCCATCATGTCCTCATCGACGTGCAGCCGGCCGGCGGTGTCGACGATCAGCACGTCCATGTATTTGTTGCGCGCCGCCTGCAGGGCGCCGTTGGCGATCTCCACCGGGTCCTGGTCGCTGCGCGACGGGAAGAACTCGGCCTTGACCTCGCCGGCCAGGGTCTCCAGCTGGTCGATGGCCGCCGGCCGGTAGACGTCGGCGGACACCACCATCACCTTCTTCTTCTCCCGTTCCTGCAGGAAGCGGGCGAGCTTGGCCACGGAAGTGGTCTTACCGGCACCCTGCAGACCGGCCATCAGGATGATCGCCGGCGGTTTCACGGACAGGTTGAGGGCGTCGTTCTCGTCGCCCATGGTGTGGATCAGTTCGTCGTTGACGATCTTGACGAAGGCCTGACCGGGATTGAGGCTCTTCAGCACCTCCTGGCCCAGCGCCTTCTCCTTGACCTGCTCGACGAACTCCTTGACCACCGGCAGGGCCACGTCGGCCTCCAGCAGCGCCTTGCGCACCTCGCGCAGGGTATCGCGGATGTTGTCCTCGGTGAGTTGCCCCTGACCGGCCAGGCTCTTCAGCGACTGACCGAGACGGTCCGTGAGATTCTCGAACATGATCATCGACCTCCAGAATTGCGGGCGCGCGGGGCCGGATTGCTCGGCGCGGCGCGACAGGGGGCCGATTATAGGGCACCCGCCCCCCGCCCGTCATGGCGGGCGCTTCAAATGGTCCCTGACCTATGCCAGACTTCGGCGGCTTTTGCGGAGAAAACGCGACCTATGAGTCCTGCCGAGGCCTTTGGCCTGATCGCCACTTTCTTTTACGCCCTGGCCGCGCTGCTGGTTTACCGGCAATTTCGCAGCCAGTCGGCCCCCTCGCGCCTGCTGCTGCTGGCGCCCGCCACGGTGGCGGTGGCGGCCCATGCGGTGTCGCTGTATTTCCTGCTGGTCACCGACCGGGGGCTGATGCTGGGCCTGCTGCCGGTGGCGTCCTGCATGGCGGCGGCGGTCACCGGCATGGTGGTGGTGTCCAGCCTGTACCGGCCGTTCCAGTGGATCGGCGCCCTGGTGTTTCCGTTTTCGGCGCTGATCGTGCCCGCCAGCCTGTGGATTCACACCGGCTATGTGCGCCCCATGGAACACGGCATCGGGCTGCATGTGCTGCTGTCGATTCTGGCCTATTCGGTGCTGGTGATTTCCGCCTGCCAGGCGATCCTGCTGCTGATCCAGCACCGCCAGCTCAAGGATGGCCACATCCGTGGCGTGATGCGGGTGTTCCCGCCGATCCAGGTGATGGAGTCGATGCTGTTCGACACCATCTGGCTGGGCGAGGCGCTGCTCACCGTGGCGATTCTGTTCGGCTTCCTCTATGTGGACGATTTGTTCGCCCAGCACCTGGTGCACAAGACCGTGCTGACGCTGGTGTCCTGGGTGATCTTCGCGGTGCTGCTGGGCGGGCGCCATCTCAAGGGCTGGCGCGGGCGCACCGCGATCCGCTTCACCCTGAGCGGCTTCCTGGTGCTGCTGGTGGCCTTCTTCGGCTCCCAGCTGGTGCTGGAAGTGATCCTGCACCGCACCTGAGCGGCGCCCGCGCCTTGCCTGCCGGGCGCGCAACGGGCAGGCTCCTTCCATGACCCTGGATCAAGCGACCCTCACCCGCATTCACCAACTGTGGGACGAAATGGCCGAGCTGCCGGCGTCGAACCCGGAGTGCAACCTGCGCCTGCTGTTCGAGCGTATCGGCACCCTGATCGACTCCCGCCACGGCTACTGGCTGGCCAGCCTGCGCCTGGCCGTGGACGTCCCCAATGACCCGCTGCTGGGCTGGCGTGCCCGTTCGATTTGCTTTCACGGCGAGCTGCCGCCGGATCAGGGCGTCTATATCGAGACCGTGAAGCGGCTCGACAAAGGCAGCCCCGACGAATCCACCACCAACCATGTGCGCAACGCCGGCCGTTTCCGTGCCGTGCTGCTACGGGACCATGTGTCCGAGGCGTTTTATTCCGGCGATCACTACCTCCACCATTATCTGGCCCGCGGCATCACCGACCGGCTGTTCGTGGTGATGCCGGTGAACGAGGACGTGGAGAGTTACTTCGTGTTCGACCGCCTGAGCGGCGAGCCGCCGTTCACCCCTGCTGATCTGGACATCGTCCGCTACGCCCTGCGCAGCATGGGCTGGTTCAATCGCCAGGTGCACCTCAGCTACGGCCAGCTGGTGGCCGAGGCGCCGCTCACCCCCACCGAGCGCCGCATCCTCAACCACCTGCTCACCGGCAGCCCGGAAAAGAGCATCGCCGACGCCATGGCGCAAAGCCCCCACACCACCCATCAATACGTGAAAACCCTGTTTCGCAAGTTCAATGTACGCAGCCGCGCGGAGCTGACCGCCCTCTGGCTGGGCCACGACTGACCCGGGCCCGCCGCTTGACAGCCCCGCCCGCCCCCCAAACAATGGCCCTCCAATAAGCAACCAAACGACTCCCTCTTGGACAGCTTCTCCGACGGGTGGCTACTCACCGCCCTGGTCATCCTGATTCTCGCGTCCGCGTTCTTCTCCAGCAGTGAAACCGGCATGGTGGCGATCAACCGCTACCGGCTGCGCCACCTGGCCCGGCAGGGGCACCGCGCCGCCCGGCGGGTGGAGGAGCTGCTGCGCCGCACCGACCGACTGCTGTCGGTGATCCTGATCGGCAACAATTTCGTCAACAACTTCGCCGCCACGGTGGCGGCGATTCTGGCGATCCGCTGGCTGGGCGACTCCGGGGCGGCGGTGGCGCCGGTGGTGATCACCCTGGTGATGCTGGTGTTCGCCGAGATCACCCCGAAAACCTACGCCGCCATGAAGCCGGAGCGGGTGGCCTTCCCGGCCAGCTTCGTGCTGAAACCGCTGCAGTGGCTGCTGGCGCCGCTGGTGTGGCTGGTCAACGGCGTCAGCATGGTGTTCCTGCGGCTGGCCGGCAGCGCCACCGGCCAGGGCGAGGACGATCATCTCAGCCCGGAGGAGCTGCGCACCGTGGTCAACGAGGCCGGCGGCCTGATTCCGGAAAAGCACCAGAAGATGCTGCTCAATATCCTCGACCTGGAAAGCGTCACCGTGGAAGACATCATGATTCCGCGCAATGAAATGGTGGGCGTGGACATCGATGAGGATATGGACGAGATCATGGGCACCCTGCGCGCCAGCCAGCACACCCGCCTGCCGGTGTACCGGGGCGACCCGAACAACATGCTCGGCACCCTGCACCTGCGCAAGCTCAGCCGTCTGCTGCTCAAGGAAGACATCAACAAGGCCGAGCTGATGCAGTACACGGTGGAGCCCTACTTCGTGCCCGAGGGCACCTCCCTGAACCGCCAGCTGATCAATTTCCAGAACGCCAAGCGGCGCATCGGCATCGTGGTGGATGAGTACGGGGACGTGCTGGGTCTGGTGACCCTGGAGGACATTCTCGAGGAGATCGTCGGCGAGTTCACTACCGACCTGGCCGCCAGCAGCCAGGATATTCACCCCCAGGAGGACGGCAGCTTCGTGATCGACGGCGCCACCCACCTGCGCGACATCAACCGCTCCCTGGAATGGGACCTGCCCACCGGCGGCCCACGCACACTCAACGGTCTGATCCTGGAGCATCTGGAAGACATTCCGGACGCCAATATCTCGATTCGTATCGGCGACTACCTGATCGAGATCGTGCAGGTGAAGGACAATATGGTGAAAACCGCCCGGGTCAGGCTGGCGTCGAGCTAGCCGCCCTCTTCATCCGGGTCATCCCGGTCGGCGGAGGCATCCACCACCGCGTGGGGCGACCCGATCCAGGCGCGGATGTCGCCCTCGTGGCGATCCACCAGGCGCCGGCCCTCGTCGATGGCCTCGCCGGCGCGGTGGAAATCCATCAGGGCGAAGTCCTCCAGCAGCGGGATCAGGGTAATCTCCGGTGGATCGCCGGCCATCCGTGACCGGGTGATGCGGTCCTGCATGATGTTGACGCTGGACGCCACCACATCGAAGAACCCCGGGCTCTGCCCTTCCCCGGCGGCGAAATAGCCGGTCATCTTCTGCCACAGGCTGCGGTCTTCCTCGCTCTGGTGTTCGTCGTCCGGGGGCCGCTGGCGACTCAGATGGGCGCCCACCAACTGGGCGTTCAGGTTGACGGCGATCACCACGTCGGCGCCGAAGGCGCGGGCGGCGGACACCGGCACCGGGTTCACCAGGCCGCCGTCGAGCATCCAGCGGGTCTGATGCTGGAACGGGGAGAACAGCCCCGGCAGCGCGCAGGAGGCACGGGCGGCGTCCAGCACCGGGCCCTTGCTGATCCACACCTCACGGCCGCTTTTCATATCGGTGGCCACGGTGACGAAGCGCTTATCCAGGTCCTCGATGTCCGGGTTGCTGTGCATCTGCTCGAAGAAGCCGAACAGCTTTTCGCCCTTGACCACCCCGCCGGAAAAGGTGAAATCCATCAGGCTGAACACGTCGCGGGTGGTCAGGGTCTTGACCCAGTCGCCGAAGTCGCCGAGCGCGCCGCTGACATAGGCGCCGCCCACCAGGGCGCCGATGGAAGTACCGGCCACCACATCGATGTCCACGCCCATTTCCTCCAGGCCCTGGATAATGCCGATGTGCGCCCAGCCCCGCGCCGAGCCGCTGCCCAGGGCCAGCCCCACCCGGGGCCGGGGCGGCACCGGCGGTGGCCCGCTCTTGTCGTCCTTGCCGTCGCTTTTCTTCAGTCCGGGCAGGCTCAGAGGGGCTTTCATGGAAGAGTCACCTCCTCCATCACGCAGGGCGCATTCTCACCGGCCTGACGTCGCTGGCTGCGCGCCAGCACCTCCCGCTGCCAATCGGTGGGCAACCGGCCCCAGTAGCTGATTTCCCGGCCGGTACGGAAGCAGCCCACGCAGACATCGTCGCCGTCCAGGGCGCAAATCGACACGCACGGCGACACCACCCGGGGCTCAGTCCTGGAAGCGCTCATCGATCTCCAGATGCTCCTCGAAGTGACGGGCATGGGCGGCGTAATGCTGGCTGCTCATGGTGAGCATGGCTTTGTGGCCTTCGGAAATCTCCTTCACCACCTTGGCCGGCGCCCCCATCACCAGGGAGTTATCGGGAATCTCCATGCCCTCCGGCACCAGGGCGTGGGCGCCGATGATGCAGTTGTTGCCGATCCGCGCCTTGTTGAGCACCACCGCGTTGATGCCGATCAGGCTGTTGTCGCCGATGGTGCAGCCGTGCAGCATCACCTTGTGGCCCACGGTGACGCCCTTGCCGATCTTCATCGGCACGCCCGGGTCCACATGCAGCACGGAATTTTCCTGAATATTGGAGTTGTCGCCGATTTCGATCAGGTCGTTGTCGCCCCGGATCACCACGCCGAACCAGACGCTCACGTTCTCGCCCAGCACCACCGAGCCGATCACGGTGGCATCGGGCGCGATCCACTGCCCCTCGCCGCGCAGTTCCACGCGGCGATCTCCCAATTTATAGATCATTGTTCACCTGTCAGGTCGAAACGCACATCGGCGTCGTACACATGGTTGATCAGGTCCAGGATCATGAACGCGGTCAGACCCCAGATGTGCTTGTCCTCGTAATGATAGCTGGGCATGCGCAGGCGGCGGCCGTAGAACTCCACCGGCGCCGACAGCCTGGGCGGCTGGTCCAGGAAGAAGCTCAGCGGTACCTGGAAGATGGTCTCGATCTCGCCGGGCTCGGGGACCAGCGACACCCCGGGACGCACCAGGCCCACGAACGGGGTCACCTTGATGCCGAAGCGCGACGGCACCGGCGAAAGATTGCCGACCACCTCCACCTGGTCGTCGGGCAGACCCACCTCTTCCATGCTTTCGCGCAGGGCGGTGGCCTTCAGGTCCAGGTCCTCCGGATCGCGCTTGCCGCCGGGAAACGCCACCTGGCCGGCATGGGTGGACAGGCCCTGGGCGCGCACCGTCAGGATCAGTTCCGGCTCCGGCTGATCCACGAACGGCATCAGCACGGCCGCCTCCGGCAATGTCACCGGCAGGTCGTTATAGGGGTAGGCCGCCATGCGCTGCCGCAACAGATCCAACACTTCCACGCTCCCGAGATCGATTCACACGCTGCTTTTCAAACAACAGTTTGAACAGAGGCCAGCCATCGGGCAAGCCGAACCGGCCCGCCCCGTTCACGTCATGGACGATTGCCGACGCCCCGGCAAGCCAGTAGTCTGGCCGTTCGCCGACCCGGAGCCGCCGAGCCTTTCGATGAAATACTGCAGCCATTGTGGCAATGAGATCCTGTTTTCCGTTCCCGAAGGCGACAATCGTCCGCGCTACTGGTGCGACCAGTGCGGCACCATCCATTACCAGAACCCCAAGATCGTGGTCGGCGCCATCCCCGTGTGGGAGGGCCGCATTCTGCTTTGCAAGCGGGCCATCGAGCCGCGCATCGGCTACTGGACCCTGCCCGCCGGCTATATGGAGAACGGCGAAACCCTGCAGGAAGGGGCCGCCCGGGAAACCTGGGAAGAGGCCTGCGCCACCGTGGCCATCGGCGACCTGTACACGGTGTTCAATCTGCCGCACATCAATCAGGTCTACATGTTCTTCCTCAGCGAGATGGTCAACGGCGACTACGGCGTCGGTGAAGAAAGCGCCGACGCCGCCCTGTTCACGGAAGACCAGATTCCCTGGGACGAGCTGGCCTTCCCCACCATCGGTCGTACCCTGAAGTTCTATTTCCAGGACCGGGCCGGCGCCGGCGACTTCCCGGTGCGCACCCAGGATATCCAGCCGCTGCGGCGCAAGCCCTCCCTGGACGACGCCCTATAGCCTCCGGCGCACCCAGGACCTACGAACAAAGTCGTATCTGTTAACATTCGCAATAAATGGCAGATACACTTCGTCACAAAAGCCGCTTAATCTGTCCCCAATAACGTCGATAACGACTTAACAACCGGGAGCCGCCAGGTTCTCGATCCAATAGCCAGTGGCGTGGGAACGCCAATTCCGGGGGAAATTCTTCGTGACCGTCCTGTCCTTTGCCCGACGCGGCCTGTCCGCGTTGCTGGTGGCCGCTGCCTGCCTGATCGCCCAGGCCGCCACCGCCCAGACCTTCAGTGCCGCCAACTGGGAAGCCTTCGCCGCCCTGGATACCGGCTCGCCCAATAACCAGGTGCGGGCCATGGCCGAGTATCAGGGCGAGCTGTACATCGGCGGTACCTTCGCCCAGGTCGGCGGCCAGCAGGTCTACTACGTGGCCCGCTGGAACGGCTACCAGTGGGAGAAGCTGGGCGACGGGGTCAACAACGCGGTCTACGCCATGACCGTGTACGACGGCAAACTGATCGTCGGCGGCTCCTTCACCGACGCCAGTGGCGTCAGCGCCTCCCGCATCGCCAGTTGGGACGGCGCGCAATGGGCGCCATTGGGCGACGGGCTCAATTCCAGCGTGGTGGACCTGACCGTCTACAACGGCGAGCTGATCGTGGGTGGTATTTTCACCCATGCCGGGGGCCAGACCGCCAACCGCATCGCCCGCTGGGACGGCAGCCAGTGGCACGGCATGGGTGGCCCGGACCACGGCACCGTTAACTCGCTGTCGGAATACAACGGCGATCTGGTCGTGGCGGGCTCTTTTTATATGGTCAACGGCCAGAACTACAACTACATCGTGCGCTGGAACGGCAGCGAATGGTCCGGTTTCGGCGACGGCACGAACACCACGGTGAACGATGCCGTGGTGTTCCAGGGCAAGCTCTATGCCACCGGCTCGTTTACCGCCGCCGGGGGCACTGCGGCCAATTACATGGCGGTCTGGGATGGCAGCACCTGGTCCGCGGTCGGCGGCGGCCTGTCCGATGCCGGTTACTCGCTGTACGCGGACAACGACAAACTCTACGTCGGCGGTTCCTTCGAAGTCGCCGGCGGCGTCAGTTCCCTGGGCGTCGCCGCCTGGGACGGCAGCCAATGGAGCACCGTGGGCGACGGCCTCGGCCTCTACGCCGGGTCGGTGCTTCGTCTCTATCGCATCATCAAGTTCAACAACGAAATCGTGGTGGGGGGCCTGCTCGATAAGAACGGCACCGTCAATCTGGTGCGCCTGAACAATGGTGCCGAGTGGCGAGGCTTCGAGTCCGCGTTCCTGGACGGCCCGGTCCATGCGATCCATCGCCAGGACAACGATCTGATCGTCGCCGGGGCTTTCACTCATATTGCCGGGGTATCGGTCAACCGGATCGCGCGTTGGGATGGCAGCACGTGGCAGGCCCTGGGCGGAGGATTCAACGGCACGGTGCGGGCGCTGGCAACCTTCAACAATGAACTCTACGCCGGCGGCGATTTCAGCGAAGCGGATGGCAATCCCGCCGCCGGTGTCGCCCGCTGGGACGGCCAGCAATGGCAGCCCCTGGGTAGCGGCGTCAACGATACCGTGCGTACTTTCCAAGTGTGGCGCGACCAGCTCTACGTGGGCGGCGACTTCACCGAGGCCGGCGGCGCTCCCACCACCCTGCTCGCCGCTTGGACCGGAAGCACCTGGGCGGGTCTCAATCTCACCGGGCTGTCCGGTGAGTTGCTTGACCTGGAAGTGCATCAGGACGTCCTGTTTCTTGCCGGGGATATTCAGTTCTATGGCAGCGACATGAATCTGGTCGCGTACCCTGGCACCGGCAGCTATGGTTCCTTTCCCGGCATTCCGGAAGTTGACCGCTTCACCGCCCTGGCGCTCTACCAGGACCAGCTGATGGTGTTCGCTCCAGACGCCAACGCCACCGCCAGCCACGCCTATGTCTTTAATGGCACGGACTGGGAAGAACCGCTGCCGGATGCAACCACCCCCGCCATTTCCTCCGCCGTCGAGTTCAAGGATCTGTTGTTCGCCGCCGGCGACACCGGTTTGTACGTGTACGACGGCGACGACTGGCAACGGCCGGAGCCAGGCATTACCGAGGCGGTCAACGCCCTGGGCGTCGGCGGCGACCAGCTCTATGTGGGTGGCGCGTTCAACGCGGTGGGTAACCAGCCGACCCAAAACCTGGCAATCTTGAGCCCCAACATAGGCATCACCTTCGACACGCAAACCGGTCAGAGCGACACCGTTTTCTACTTCGCCGACACCACCGTCGGTCTGCCCGCCGCGCCCACCCGCGAAGGCCACACCTTCACCGGCTGGAACACGCAAGTCGACGGCACCGGCATCGGCTATACCGACACCCTGACCGTGGGGCAATTGGCCGCCACGCTGTACGCTCAGTGGCAGACCAACTCGTACACGGTCAGCTTCGATACCAACGGCGGCGAGGCCCTGAATGATCTGGCGGTGGATTTCGGGGACACCATTGCCGCGCCCACGCCGACCCGTGCCGGTTACACCTTCCTCGGCTGGCAGCCAGCCCTGCCGGAAACCATGCCCGCCAACGACCTCAGCGTCACCGCTCAATGGCAGGCGCTGCCGGAATACACCGCCACCGCCACAGTCCAGGGGCAGGGCCAGATCACGCCCGCCAGCCAGACCCGGTATATCAATGAAGCCGCCAGCTTCGAGCTGAGCCTGACCAACCCGTCCGACTATGTGGTGGTGGGCGGCGATTGCGGCGCGGTGCGAAACGGCAACACGGTGACCACTCAACCACTGACCGCCGACTGCACCCTGACCATCGCCATCTATCCGTCCACCGAAGCGGAGAAGGACAGCGAGGCCCCGCTGGCCAGTGCCGAAGGCGTCAGCTTCCGTTTGCAAGGCGGTGCGGGCGACAAAGCTCTCTCGTCCGTCTACCGCATGCGCGCCGGCGTTGACGAGCCCCTGTTCGGCGACGACGCGGATACCCTGCTGACCCTCAACGAGGACGGCAGCTACACCTTCGTCGCCGAACGGACCGGTCGTTATACCCTGCTGTTCAGCGACGCGGTCTCCGGTGAAATCACCGAGGTGACCATCGATGTGCTGCCCTACCTGGCGTTCGCCAGCAGCCACCGCCGCGCCCTGCGCGACGACGTCAGCGGTCTGACCCTGTGGCTGAGTGATGAGCCCATCGAATACCCGGTCACCGCCACCCTGAGCGGCAGCGGCATGGGCTTCGAGAGCCAGGCGGTGAGCCTGTTCGAGAACGATGCGCGGCGCCTGGAACTGGCCGTGCCCACCGGCGCCGGCGACACCGCCGCTCTGGAACTCAGCGATCTGGACGGCGCCCTGGCCGGCAACCCGGTCCAGCAGGCGCTGACCCTGCAAAGCGACCCGCTGCCGCTGTCGTTGCAGCTCACAGTGACCCAGGGGCTGCTCACCGACACCCGGGTGGTGGGTCTCGACAGAGGCACCGTTATCCTGAGCCTGGATGCCGGCAACGCGCAGGTCGAGCAGTACGACTGGCAGGCGGAGGGCCTGCCGCTGGACAGCAATGGCAACCAGGCCGCCTTCAATCTGGAAACGCTGGAACCCGGCAGCTACGAGGTCAAGGTGACCGCCACCACCGCCGATACCCAGGGCGTGGCGCTGGCCACCCTGCAGGTGGTGGAAACCTGCCCGACGGAAGGCTGCTATGCCCTGGCGCAGCGCGTGCCCCCGTCCGCCAACCCGTTCGCCGATGAGGCGCACCGCCTGGCGTTGTGCCCGGGCAGCCGGGTGTCACTGTGCGACGGCGAGGACAACCCCTATCTGGAAACCGCCGGCCCGTTCCGCCTGGCCCTGGGCGCCACCAGCAGCAATCAGTCCTGGGCCAGCGGCGAGTTCGGCCTGGGCGTCAGCGATGCCTCCCTGCCCGGAGACAGCGCCTACCTGCACCAGGGCGTGGCGGTCGACTTCGAGATCCAGGCGCTCAACCAGCCCGGCGAAACGGTGCCGGTGGCGATTCCGCTGGTGGGCGAGGCCGTGATCCCGGCCGGCGCGGTATGGCGCAAGTACCTGAACGGCGGCTGGCATCTGTTCCTGGAGGATGAATTCAACCAGCTGCACAGCGCGCCGAAGAACGGCCTGGGCCTGTGCCCGGTGGTATCGGCGGACAGCTGGACGCCGGGCCTCACCGAGGGCGACGCCTGCGTGCGGCTGCTGATCCAGGACGGCGGCCCCAACGACGCGGACGGTCTCGCCGACGGCGTGATCCGGGATCCGGGTACGCTGGCGGTGAAGCGCGCCGACGACAAAGGCCGCCCCGAGGATCTGTGGGGCGGCGGTGGCGCCGCCGGTGGACTGATGGTGGGTCTGCTGGGCCTGCTGGCGCTACGGCGCCGGCGGGTGGGCGCCGCGTGAAACGGAAGGTTTGATCGCGGCTAAAGCCGCTCCTACGGAAGCTCCGCAGGAGCGGCTTTAGCCGCGATCAGCCGGGCAGGTCCTCGAGCCGCCACAGGTCGATGGCGGGTTCTTCGTAGGGATGGGCAAGACGCAGCGCGCTGAGGGCCGCCTTGAGGTGGTCGTCGGTGCAGATCATCTCGACGCGGAACTCGTCCACGGTCTCCACCTTGCCGTGCTCGCCAAGGTGGGGGTGGCTGCCTTCCAGGGGCCGGAACTGGCCCTGGCCGCGCACCTGAAAACTGCAGCAATCATAGTTGCCAATGCGGCCTGCACCGGCCTCGAAGACGGCGGTCTTGACCGCCTCGGCGTGGTCTTCCGGTACGTAGAAGCAGAGCTTGTAGACGGTCATGGTGGCCTCCTGTCGTTACGGTTGCCCGCGGCGTCAGGCCGGCTGGTCGGCCTCCGCCAGGTGCACGAAGCGGTCGCGCAGGCGGTAATCGCCCCGGGCGGAAATCCAGATGCCAGTGGCTTCCACGGTCTGGGTGTCGCCGGCGAACACCTTGGCTTCGACGAACAGCTTACGCCCTTCCAGCCGATTCAGCCGGGCCTCGAAGCGGATCTCCGTATTCAGCGGCGTGGGCGCCAGGTAACGAATATTGAGGGTGCCGGTCATGCCCAGGCCGGTGACGAAATCCTGGGTCTTGGCCATCAGCATGTCCAGGGCCAGGGCCAGCACGCCGCCGTGCACCTTGCCCGGCGGGCCCATGAACACCCGCCCGAAGGTGGCGCTGCCACGCACGGTGTCACCGTCCACCCACAGGGTCATGGGCGGCGACAGCGGGCTGGCCGGCCCGGACAGGATCTCGAACTCGGCCATGTCCAGGGCGTCCTGGCGGCTGCCCTGGCCGGTGATCAGCCGGCCCAGAATATCGCGCATGCCGCGGTGACCGTGGCTTTCCAGTTGCTCTCGCAGCGCCCGCGCCTGGGCGGTGTAATCGGCCAGCGCCGATTCGTCCGCGTCCAGGCGCACCAGCTGCTCGCTGATCGCCAGCAACTCCCGGGCCAGCGCCCGACGCTGCTCGGACACCGGCGTCGGCTCCGGGGACTCTCCGATGGGCAGATCAAAATAGTTGTAGGTTTCGTTGCTCATCAGCCCACCCACTTACGCGCGTTGGCGAACATCCGGAACCAGGGGCCGTTCTCGAAGCGGCGCCAGTCGTCCGGTATCCAGCTGTTCTGCAGCACCCGGAACACCCGCTCCGGGTGCGGCATCATGATGGTCACGCGGCCATCGCGGGTGGTGAAGCCGGTGGCGCCACGGGCGGAGCCGTTGGGGTTGGCCGGGTACTGTTCCGCCGGGTTGCCCAGGGTGTCCACGAAGCGCATCGCCAGCAGGCGGTTTTCCTCGTTGCGGTTGAGGGCGTCATCGCTGATTTCCACCCGGCCTTCGCCGTGGGCCACGGCGATGGGCAGGCGGGTGCCAGCCATGTCGCGCAGCAGAATGGACGGTGAATCCTGCACTTCCACCAGCGACGTGCGCGCCTCGAACTGTTCGCTCAGGTTGCGCACGAAGCGCGGCCAGTGCTCGGCGCCGGGGATCAGGTCCTTGAGATTGGAGAGCATCTGACAGCCGTTGCAAACGCCCAGGGCGAAGGTGTCCTCGCGGAAGAAGAAGCGGTTGAAGGCGTCACGCAGCTGCTCGTTGTAGAGCACCGTCTTGGCCCAACCCTCGCCGGCGCCCAGCACGTCGCCGTAGGAGAAGCCGCCGCAGGCCACCAGGCCCTTCATGTCGGCCAGGTCCACGCGGCCGGCCAGCAGGTCGCTCATGTGCACGTCCACGGCGCGGAAGCCGGCGCGGTCGAAGGCGGCGGCCATTTCCATATGGCCGTTGACGCCCTGCTCGCGGAGCACGGCGATGGCCGGTCGCGCGCCCGTGTTGATGTAAGGCGCCGCCACATCCTCGCTCATGTCGAAGGTGAGCCGCACATTCAGGCCCGGGTCATTGGAATCGGGCACGGCGTCGAATTCCTGGCGGGCGCAATCCGGGTTGTCGCGCAGCGCCTGGATCCGATAGCTGGTTTCCGACCACAGCCGCTGCAGGCCCCAGCGCGGGCGCTCGCGCAGCACCGCGCCGCCCAGGCGCAGACGCATCACGTCGTCGTCGTTGGGGGTACCCACGTGATGCACGCAGCCGGTCAGGCCGGCGTCCTCGTAGCGCTGGCGCACCGCGTCCACGTCCTCGCTGCGCACCTGGATCACCGCGCCGGCTTCCTCGGCGAACAGGGCGGCCACCGCCTCCGGGCCGTCACCGGCGATATTGTCGAGCACGATGTCGATGCCCACGCGACCGGCGAAGGCCATCTCCGCCAGGGTGGTGAACAGGCCGCCGTCGGAGCGGTCGTGGTAGGCCAGCAGACGGCCTTCGGCGAGCAGCGCCTGGGTGGTGTCGAAGAAAGCGATCAGATCCTGGGGGTCGTCCAGGTCCGGCGCCTCGTCACCCACCTGCCCGTACACCTGGGCCAGGGCGGAACCGCCCAGCCGGTCCTGGCCACGGCCCAGGTCGATGAGCAGCAGCTCGCTGTCCATACCGGTGCGGATTTGCGGCGTGGCGGTCAGGCCGATGTCGGTGACGGTGGCGAAGCCGGACACGATCAGCGACAGCGGCGCGGTGACGCTTTTCTCGATGCCGCGCTCCTGCCACAGGGTGCGCATGGACAGGGAGTCCTTGCCCACCGGGATGGCGATACCCAGCGCCGGGCACAGTTCCATGCCCACCGCCTCGACGGTGTCGAACAGGGCCTGGTCCTCGCCGGGGTGGCCGGCGGCGGCCATCCAGTTGGCGGACAGGCGGATATTGGCCAGCGAACCGATGTGGGCGGCGGCCAGATTGGTGAGCGTCTCGGCCACCGCCATGCGGCCGGCGGCGGGGGCGTTGACCAGGGCCGCCGGGGTACGCTCACCCATGGCCATGGCTTCACCGGTGCTGATGTTGTCTTGATTGGGGTTGTAGCCAGTGGCGGTGACCGCGCAATCGGCCACCGGCACCTGCCAGGGCCCGACCATCTGATCACGGTGCACCAGGCCGGTCACCGAGCGGTCGCCGATGGTGATCAGAAAACTCTTGGAGGCCACCGTGGGCAGGCGCATGACCCGCTCGATGGCGTCCTTGAGTTCGATGCCGTCGGTGCTGAACGGGCGGCGTTCGAAGTCCTCCCGATCAAAGGCGCGCTGCATTTTCGGCGGCTTGCCGAACAGCACGTCCATGGGCAGATCCACCGGCGCGTCGCCGAAGTGCTCGTCGCCCACCCGCAGGTGCTCCTCGCTGGTGGCCTCGCCGAGCACCGCGAACGGGGCGCGCTCGCGCTCGCACAGGGCGCTGAAGCGCTCCAGATCCTCGGGCAGCACCGCCAGCACGTAGCGTTCCTGGGCTTCGTTGCACCAGATTTCCACCGGGCTCATGCCCGGCTCGGCGCTGGGGATCCTGCGCAGCTCCAGCCGCGCGCCCCGGTCGTGGTCGTGGACCAGCTCGGGCAGCGCGTTGGACAGGCCGCCGGCGCCCACGTCGTGCACCGACACGATCGGGTTGTCGTCACCCAGGGCCCAGCAGCGGTCGATCACTTCCTGCACCCGGCGCTCGATCTCCGGGTTACCGCGCTGCACCGAGGCGAAGTCCAGGGTCTCATCGGACTCGCCGCTGGCCATGGAACTGGCGGCGCCGCCGCCCAGGCCGATCAGCATGGCCGGGCCGCCCAGCACGATCACCTTGGCGCCGTCGGGAATCTCGTTCTTGTGCACATGGCCGTCCCGTACGTTGCCCAGGCCACCGGCGATCATGATCGGTTTGTGGTAGCCACGGCGCTCGTCACCGTTGATGCCCGGCGCCTGCAGTTCCAGGGTGCGGAAGTAGCCGCACAGGTTGGGCCGGCCGAATTCGTTGTTGAAGGCGGCCCCCCCCAGGGGGCCGTCGATCATGATGTCCAGCGGAGAGGCGATGCGGTCCGGGCGGCCGTAGTCGTCTTCCCAGGGCTGCTCGAAGCCGGGGATGCGCAGGTTGGACACCGAGAAACCGGTGAGGCCGGCCTTGGGCTTGCCGCCGCGACCGGTGGCGCCCTCGTCACGGATCTCGCCGCCGGCGCCGGTGGCCGCGCCCGGGTGCGGGGCGATGGCGGTGGGGTGGTTGTGGGTCTCCACCTTCATCAGCATGTGCACCGGCTCGTTGACGTAGCGGTATTCCTGCTCGCCGTTCCGGTCCACCGGGAAGAAGCGGTCCGCCACCGGCCCTTCCACCACCGCCGCGTTGTCGCTGTAGGCGCTGAGCACGCCGTCCGGGGCGTGTTTGTGGGTGTTGCGGATCATCGCGAACAGGCTCAGCGGCTGGGCCTCGCCGTCGATGGTCCAGTCGGCGTTGAAGATCTTATGGCGGCAATGCTCGGAGTTGGCCTGGGCGAACATCATCAGCTCGGCGTCCGAGGGATTGCGGCCCAGGGCGGTGAAGCGCGACACCAGATAGTCGATCTCGTCGTCGGCCAGGGCCAGGCCCAGGGCGCCGTTGGCCTCGGCCAGGGCCTCGCGGCCGCCGCCGATCACATCCACCGTGGTCAGGGGCCGGGGCTGGTGGTGGGTGAACAGCCGGTCGGCGTCCTCCACCCGGTCCAGCACCGCTTCCACCATGCGGTCGTGCAGGGCGGCGGCCAGCTCCCGGCGCGGTACCTCGCCGTCCAGCCGCAGCCGGTACTCAATGCCGCGCTCCACCCGCGCCACCTTCTCCAGGCCGGCGTTGTGGCAGATGTCGGTGGCCTTGGACGACCACGGCGACACCGTGCCCGGCCGTGGCACCACCACGAAGACGTCCCCGTCCACCTCCGTCTCTTCCAGGCTCGGCCCGTAGTGCAGCAGACTGTCCAGCACCCGCCGTTCCCGTTCGTCGAGATCGGCGTTCACTTCCACGAAGTGCACATAGCGGGCGGACAGCGCCACCACCTGGGGCAGGGCTTCCAGCAGTTTTTCCTTACGAAAGGCGGACAGCGCCGGGCTACCTGGGAGGATCAGCATAGGATCGGCTTTTTCCATCGATGACTGTGGGTAAACGGGGAGACGACGGAGCCATGGGCTCCAAGGCCCGCAATGATAAGGGATGGAAGGCGGAATTCCTATTCGCCGAACCACCGGTCCTGGAGGTGGTCATAGGGTGCGCCAATGGGGCCAATACATCTTTGGTTACCCCTCGGCGGGGTGGATTTGCTGGATTTTTAAGCACTTGCCGTGCAAAATTCCGCCCGCATTACGTGATTGGGATCACAACCGGAGACCCTGCACGGCATGACCACACTGCTTAAACCCTCTTTTTTCCAAGGGGGTCGCCACAGTCTGGCCAGGCATTTGCTGGCCCCGCTCGCCCTGTTGGTGATCGTGGCGGCCACCATGGCTCTGCGCCCCGCCCCCACCGCCCTGGAACGGATCCAGGCGCGGGGCGAGCTCGTGGTGGCCACGCGCCCCTCCCTGACCACCGTCTATCGGGACTCCAACGGCCTCACCGGCATGGAGTACGAACTGGCCAAGGGCTTCGCCGAGCGCCTGGGCGTGGAACTGACCCTGCTCAAGGTGGACAGCACCGCCGCCCTGCGCAAGGCGGTGCGCGGCGGCCGCGCCGACCTGGCCGCCGCCGCCCTGCTGGCCGGCGAGGACGGCAGCCAGGGCCTGCGCTACAGCACCCCCTATCAAATCGTCGACACCCTGGTGATGTACCGGCTGGGCAGCCCGCGCCCCACCGCGCTCACCGATCTGGCCGGCAAGACCGTGGTGCTGCGCGCCGGCAGCCGCCACGGTGAGATGCTGGCCCTGGCCCGCGCCGAACACCCGGATCTGGACTTCAAGGTGGTGGAAAAAGGCTCCGCCGAGCAGGTGCTGACGCTGCTGGAACAGGGCGAGGCGGACTACGGCCTGGTCAACTCCAACGCCTATGCCATGCACCGGGCCCTGTTTCCGGACCTGGCCTCCGGCTTCACCCTGAACCGGGACCAGGGCCTGGCCTGGGCGTTCAACGACGGCGGCGACCGCACCCTCTACCTGGCCGCCCAGCGCTACCTGACCCAGGTAAAGGCCGACGGCACCGCCGAGCGTCTGGCCCAGCGCTTCTACGGGCAGATGGAACAGATGGATCTGTATTCCGCGCGCAGCTTTATCCGCCATCTGGACGATCGCCTGCCCAACTACACCGCGGACTTCCGGCAGGCCGCCGACAGCGCCGGTTTCGACTGGCGCCTGCTGGCCGCCATGGCCTACCAGGAATCCCTGTGGGACGCCCAGGCCATCTCCCCCACCGGGGTCGAGGGCCTGATGATGCTGACCACCCGCACCGCCCGGGAAATGGGCGTCAGCGACCGCACCGATCCGGCCCAGAGCATCCGCGCCGGCGCCGGTTACCTGCGCCAGCTGCACGACCGGGTGCCGGACCGCATCCAGGAACCGGACCGCACCTGGATGGCCCTGGCCGCCTACAACATGGGCATGGGGCACCTGGAAGACGCCCGTGTGCTGACCCAGCGCCAGGGCGGCGACCCGGACCGCTGGGCGGACGTGAAAACCCGCCTGACCCTGCTCGATCACCCGGCCTATGTGAACCAGTTGCGTTACGGCGCCGCCCCCGGCGGCCAGGCGGCGGTCTATGTGCGCCATATCCGCCACTACTACGACCTGCTTGTGCGCGCGGACAATTCCGAGCGCCACGGTCAGACCCTGGTGGCGGCCAGCGAATAACCCTCCGGACGGGCGATCCGCCGGGGATCGCGGTCGAACGACCGCGACGCCCTCAGCCGCGACGCCGCCGAAAGAACGTCCGCAACAGTTCGGCGGCCCGTTCCGCCGCCACGCCGCTCACCACTTCCACCCGATGGTTGTAGAAGGTCCGCTCCGGCAGGCCCAGCTGGCTCTCGCAGACGCCGGCGCGGGGCTCCCGGGCGCCGTACACCAGCCGCGCGATGCGGGCGTGCATCAGGGCACCGAAGCACATGGTGCAAGGCTCGATGGTCACGTACAGGGTGGCGCCGGGCAGCCGGTAGTTGCCCTGGCGGGCGGCGGCGTCGCGCAGCGCGTTGACCTCGGCGTGGCCGGTGGGGTCGTGGGCGCCGATGGGCCGGTTCCAGCCCTCCCCCAGCACCTCGCCATCGCGCACCACCAGCGCCCCCACCGGCACCTCGCCCTCGGCCCCGGCCCGTTCCGCCAGCGCCAGCGCCCGATCCATCCAATACTCGTCGTCTTGCATAACCCGCCACCTTGTTCTGCGTGCGGCATAGTAGACGGCTGCAAGCTGCAAGCTGCAAGCCGACGCCGGCCGAAGGCCGCGGGAAAGCCCGGCAGCCCGGACCTTTCAACTTTTAACTTTGAACTTTCAACTGGCCATCGACCGGCACACCGCCTTCGCCCCCCAGCTTGCGGCTTGCAGCTTGTGGCGTGCCTGCCGCTTTCCGCTACAATCGTCGCTCACCCGCCGCGCACCCGCGGCGACCCTTCGCGACATTGAGGAGCCGCCACCATGACGACTCTGGGCACCCCCTACGCCGCCGGCGCCACCCGTGTATTGCTGCTGGGCTCCGGGGAACTGGGCAAGGAAGTCACCATCGAGCTGACCCGACTGGGCTGCGAGGTGATCGCCGTGGACCGTTACGAGAATGCCCCGGCCATGCAGGTGGCCCACCGCCACCACGTGATCAACATGCTCGACGCCGAGGCGGTGCGCGCCGTGGTGGAGCAGGAAAAACCCCATTACATCGTGCCCGAGATCGAAGCCATCGCCACCGACGAGCTGATCAAGCTCGAAGAGGAAGGCTTCAACGTGGTGCCCACCGCCCGCGCCGCCCGCCTGACCATGAACCGGGAAGGCATCCGCCGGCTGGCCGCCGAGGAGCTGGGCCTGCCCACCTCGCCCTATCGCTTCGCCGGCGACAAGGAGGAGTACCTGGCGGCGGTGAAGGAAGTGGGCCTGCCGTGCGTGATCAAGCCGGTGATGTCCTCCTCCGGCAAGGGCCAGAGCCTGGTGAAAACAGAGCACGACATCGACGCCGCCTGGGACTACGCCCAGTCCGGTGGCCGCGCCGGCCAGGGCCGGGTGATCGTGGAAGGGTTCGTGGAATTCGAGTACGAAATCACCCTGCTGACGGTGCGCCACGTGGGCGGCACCAGCTTCTGCGCGCCCATCGGCCACCGCCAGGAAGACGGCGACTACCGGGAGTCCTGGCAGCCGCAGCCGATGAACGACGCCGCCCTGGTGGAAGCCGAGCGCCAGGCACGGGCGATTACCGACGCCCTGGGCGGGCGTGGCCTGTTCGGCGTGGAGCTGTTCATCAAGGGCGACCAGGTGTGGTTCAGCGAAGTGTCGCCGCGCCCCCACGACACCGGCCTGGTGACGCTGATGTCACAGGACCTGTCCGAGTTCGCGCTGCACGCCCGGGCGATCCTGGGCCTGCCGGTGCCGCTGATTGAGCAGCGCGGTCCCAGCGCGTCGTCGGTGTTGCTGGTCAAGGGCGACTCCAGGGACATGCGCTACGGCGGCCTGGAGAACGCCCTGGCGCAGCCGGACACCGACCTGCGCCTGTTCGGCAAACCGGAAGTGAGCGGCAGCCGCCGGCTGGGCGTGGGCCTGGCCCGGGCCGACAGCGTGGAACAAGCGCGCGTCAAAGCGAACAAAGTGATCGCGGCCATCAACGTGGAGCTCTGAGCCCCACGCCCGGCCCACGGTTTAACTCAAGGCCCCACGGTTTAACGCAAGGAGAGGTTATTCATGTATCGGGACACCCACAGCAAGGTGATCGGCTATTGCCTCTGGATCTTCGGCTTCATGGGCGCGCACCGTTTCTACTACGGTCGCCAGATTACCGGCACCATCTGGTTCTTCACCCTGGGGCTGTTCTTTATCGGCTGGATCATCGACCTGTTCCTGATCCCGGGCATGGACCGGGACGCGGACCTGCGTTACCGCTCCGGCCCCACCGACTACAACATCGCCTGGATCCTGCTCACCTTCCTGGGCATCTTCGGCCTGCACCGCTTTTACCTGGGCAAGTGGATCACCGGCATCCTCTACCTGTTCACCGCCGGTCTGTTCGGCCTGGGGATTCTGTATGATTTCTGGACCCTGAACGGGCAGGTCAGCACCAAGAACATGATGCAGGGATCGCTTTGAAAATCGGCTACAAGCTGCAAGCTGCAAGCTCCAAGCAGGAGCCCGCTCGCTTGTAGCTTGTAGCTTGTAGCTAGTTCTTCATCGCATACCGGCCGGCGCCCAGGAAGCACAGCGCCACCGCGGTAAACAGGTACATGCCCTGCAGCTCGATGGCCCAGCCGCCGTTGCCGCCCAGGGCGAACACCTGCCCCATGTGCGCCAGGGCAATGGCCACCAGCATATTGCCGACGATGATCGCCGCGCCGATGCGGGTCTGGTAGCCGATGATCACCATGATCGGCGCGATCACTTCCCCGATAAACACGCCATAGGCGAGAAAACCGGGCAGGCCCACCCCCTGCAACATGCCGGCGATGCCGCCGACGCCATGCTGCAACTTAAAAATGCCGTGCAGCAGAATCATGATCCCCAGGGCAAGGCGCAATACCAGTTTGCCCACGTCCGCGTTTTGCATGGTCTCTCCTTTAAGGTTCCCAACCGAAGGCTGATCGCGCTCTATTGAACGGCTTTCCTGTAAAAAAGGAAAGACACGGGCCGGCGCTTGCGCCTTTTTATGCATGATTCCCTGGCCCTCGCCCGTCGCTTCCCACCCCGGTGCATGTCCGAATCGCCCCTTGCCCATGCCCTCTTTTTAGATGATGATCATCATCAATAGATAAATGACGATCATCATCTAACCAGGAGCCCATCATGCGCGTTAGCAAGGAACAGGCCGCCGCCAACCGCGAACGCATCGTCGAACAGGCCGCCCGTCTGTTCCGCGAACGGGGCTTCGACGGCATCGGCGTGGCGGAACTGATGAACAGCGCCGGCCTCACCCATGGCGGTTTCTACGGCCACTTCGACTCCAAGGAACAGCTGATGGCGGAGGCCTGCGAACACGCCATCGGCATTACCGGGAAGCGCTGGCGCAAGCTGCTCGCCGGCGACGAAGGGCCGTCCATGGACGCCCTCGCCGGTCGCTACCTGTCCCGGCGCCACCGGGACCACGCGGGCGATGGCTGCGTGCTGGCCGCCCTGGCCGGCGAGGCAACCCGCCAGAGCCCGCCGGTGCGTGGCGCTTTCACCCGCAGCGTGCGCCGCTTTATCGATCTGATCGACGGCGCCCTGCCCGGCCGCCGGGCGGCCCTGCGCCGTCGCAAGGCGGTGGCCGCCACCGCCGCCATGGTGGGCGGCCTGATTCTGGCCCGGGCGGTGGACGACGACGCCCTGTCCCGGGAAATCCTCGACGCGGTGCACGCCGAACTGCCCGGCACCACCGCGCCCAAACCCTGAACCGACTTCAAGGAATACTTCATGACCACGCTCTCCGACATGACCGGCCTGCAGGTTCTGCAACACGCCCTCCAGAACGACACCCACCGGGGCATCGGCCACACCATGGAATTCGCCCTGGTGGAGCTGGAAGAAGGCCGGGTGGTGTTCGAAGGCCAGCCCACGGAAAAGGTCTATAACCCGATCGGCACCGTGCACGGCGGCTACGCCGCCACGCTGCTGGATTCCGCCTGCGGCTGCGCGGTGCATTCCACCCTCGACGCCGGCCAGGGCTACAGCACCGCCGAACTGAAAGTGGCCTACCACCGGGCCATGACCAAGGACACCGGCCCGGTGCGCGCCGAAGGCAAGGTGGTCACCAAGGGCCGGCGGCTGGCGTTCGCCGAAGCCCGGCTCACCGACGCCGCCGGCACGCTCTACGCCAGCGCCACCTCCACCCTGATCCTTCTCTGAGGCCCACGCCATGAGCCAGGTCGCCACCGCCCCGGCCAGCGCCCGCGCGCCGGCACGCACCCAGCGCATTCTGCACGGCCCGGTGCTGCCGACGCTGCTGGCCCTGGCCGCCCCCAACCTGGTGGTGATGCTGGCCCAGGCCACCGCCAACTTTCTGGAAAGCTACTACGTGGGCCTGCTGGGCGTGGACGCCCTGGCCGGCGCCGCGCTGGTGTTCCCGCTGGTGATGTTGATGATGATGATGTCCGCCGGTGGCATCGGCGGCGGCATCTCCTCGGCCATCGCCCGCGCCCTGGGCGCCGGCGACACCGAGCGCGCCGACGCCCTGGCGCTGCACGCGACGGTGATCGCCACCGTCCTCGGCCTGCTCTGCTCGGCACTGGTGATTCTGTTCGCGCGGCCGCTGTACGCCCTGCTCGGTGGCGAAGGCGCCGCCCTGGACGCGGCGGTGGCCTATTCCACCGCGCTGTTCTGCGGTGTCACCTTTCTGTGGCTGATGAACGGCCTGTCGGCGGTGCTGCGCGGCGCCGGCAATATGCGCGCCCCGGCCTGGGTACTCACCGGTGGCGTGCCCGGGCTGCTGGTGCTGTCGCCGGCGCTGATCTTCGGTGTCGGGCCGTTGCCGGCGCTGGGCATCGTCGGCGCCGGCCTGGCCCTGGCCATTTACTACCTGGTCGCCACCCTGATTCTGCTGGTCGTGCTGGTGCGCGGCCACGGCGGCGTGCGTCTGCGGCGGGGTCTCGCCCTGCGCCGTGATCTGTTCGCCGCCATTCTCGGCGTCGGCCTGTGGTCGTCGCTGAACACGGTGCTCTCCAACCTGTGCGTGATGGCCGCCACCTTCTTCGTGGCGCGCACCAGCATGGAGGCGCTGGCCGGCTTCGGGCTGGGCATCCGCATCGAGTACCTGCAGATCCCCATCGTGTTCGGCTTCGGCACCGCCCTGGTGGCCATGGTCGGCATGAACCTGGGCGCCGGCCAGGCCCACCGCGCCCGGCGCATCGCCTGGACCGGCGCGGCGGTGGCCTTTATCGCCACCGAGGCGGTGGGGCTGACCGCCGCCGTCTTCCCCGAGCCCTGGCTGCGGCTGTTCACCGACGACGCCGAAGCGATCGCCACCGGCGCCCTCTATCTGCGCACCGTGGCCCCGGCCTACGGCTTCCTGGGCGTGGGCCTGGCCCTGTACTTCGCCAGCCAGGGCGCCGGACGCATGACCTGGCCGCTGCTGGGCAGCGCCGTGCGTTTGGGTATTCTGATCGCCGGCGGCACCTTGATGGCGTGGCTGCGCCCCGGTGACCTGGCCGCGCTGTGCGCGGTGATGGTGGCGGCGCTGGTCGGCATCGCCCTGGTCAATGGCCTGCCCTGGCTGCGCCAGTTGCCCGGCGGCCCCTTACTGAAACTGGTCCCTTGAAACCGGGAGACACACCATGAAAGCCGTGATTGCTGCTTACGCCCGCTCTCCGTTCCATTTCGCCAACAAGGGTTTGCTCGCCGGCGTGCGCCCGGACGACCTGGCCAGCCAGGTGGTGCGCGGTCTGCTGGCACGCACCGACCTGGACCCGGCGCTGCTGGAGGATGTGATCCTCGGCTGCGCCTATCCGGAGGCCGCCCAGGGCAACAACCTGGCGCGCATCGTCGGCCTGCTCAGCGGCCTGCCCGAGCAGGTCGGCGGCATGACCGTGAATCGCTTCTGCGGCTCGTCCATGTCCGCCATCCACATCGCCGCCGCGCAGATCGAGGCCGGCCTGGGCGACGCCTATCTGTGCGTGGGCGTGGAATCCATGACCATGGTGCCCCAGGGCGGTTTCAACTTTTCTCCCAACCCCTGGCTGCGGGAGCATACCGACGCCTACATTTCCATGGGCCTCACCGCCGAGAACGTGGCGAAACGCTATTCGATCCCCCGCGCCGACCAGGAGCAAATGGCCCTGGAATCCCACCACAAAGCCGCCGCCGCCCGGGAACAGGGCCGGTTGAGCGACGAAATCGTGGCCATCGACAGCGGCGATGGAAACCGCATCACCGAGGACGGCTGCATCCGCCCCACCACCTCCCTGGAGGCCCTGGCCAAGCTGCCGCCGGCCTTCGACGAAAGCGGGGTGGTCACCGCCGGCACCTCCTCACCGCTCACCGACGGCGCCTCGGCGGTGCTGGTCACCAGCGAGGCATTCGCCGCCCGTTACCGGCTGGCGCCCAGCGCGCGCATCCTCGCCATGGCCAGCGCCGGCTGTGATCCGGCGGTGATGGGCCTGGGCCCGATCCCGGCCACGCAAAAAGCCCTGGCCCGCGCCGGCCTCAGCGCCGACCACCTGGACGTGGTGGAAATCAACGAAGCCTTTGCCTCCCAGGCGCTGGCCTGCATCGGCGAGCTGCGCCTGAACCCGGCCACCGTCAACCTGGATGGCGGCGGCATGGCCATCGGCCACCCGCTGGGCGCCACCGGCGCGCGCATCACCGGCAAGGCCGCCGCCCTGCTGCAACGCCACCACGGCCGCTACGCCCTGGCCACCCAGTGCATCGGCGGCGGGCAAGGCGTGGCCACTCTTCTGGAAGCCCTGTAAATGTTCTCTTCCCCCCTGGCTGCCCGCTTGCGACACCGGGGCGTTCACTACGCCTGGGTGATCGCCGGCGTCACCTTTCTCACCATGCTCTCCGCATCGGCGGCGCTGGGCATGCCGGGGGCTTTTTTACGCCCGCTGGGCGACGAATTCGGCTGGAATACGGAACAGATTTCCTCGGCACTGGCCCTGCGCTTCGTGCTGTTCGGCCTGATGGCACCGTTTTCCGCCATGCTGATCGAGCGCTTCGGCCTGCGCCGCATCATGACCAGCGCGCTGCTGCTGGTGGCCGCCGGCCTGGCGCTGTCCACGCAAATGACCCGGCTCTGGCATCTGGTGCTGCTGTGGGGCGTGGTACTGGGGCTGGGCTCCGGGCTGATCGCTCTGGTGCTGGGCGCGGTGGTGGCCAACCGCTGGTTCGAACGGCACCGCGGCCTGGTGATCGGCATGCTCACCGCCAGTGTCGCCACCGGGCAGTTACTGTTCCTGCCGCTGGCCACCTGGCTGATCGAGCAGGCCGGCTGGCGCTGGGCGCTGATGCCGGTGGCGCTGTGCTGCGCCGGCGTGGCGGTGCTGGTGGCGCTGCTGGTGCGCGATCATCCGCACCAGCTGCAACTGCGGCCGTTCGGCGCCGTGGACGACGGCAGCCCGGTCAGCGCGCCGCCGGCCACCGCCCCCATGTCGTTTCTGGAACCGCTGCGGCTGCTGCGCGGCGCCCTGCGCAACCGGGTGTTCTGGGTGCTGTTCGGCACCTTCTTTATCTGCGGGCTGAGCACCAACGGACTGATCCAGACCCACTTTATCGCCTTCTGTGGCGACTTCGGCCTGTCGCCGCTGCCCGCCGCCTCGGTGCTGGCGCTGATGGGCGCCTTCGATCTGGTCGGCACCATTCTGTCCGGCTGGCTTTCCGATCGTTTCGACAACCGCAAGCTGCTGTGCTGGTACTACGGCCTGCGCGGGCTCAGCCTGTTCTGGCTGCCGTTCTCGGATTTCAGCCTGTACGGCCTGTCGCTGTTCGCCCTGTTCTACGGGCTGGACTGGATCGCCACGGTGCCGCCCACGGTGAAGCTGGCCGGGCGCGCCTTCGGGCCGCAGCGGGCGGGCATGCTGTTCGGCTGGATCTTCGCCGGCCATCAGCTCGGCGGCGCCCTGGCCGCCTACGGCGCCGGCCTGTCGCGCACCCTGCTGCTCACCTACACGCCGGCGTTCGTGGCCGCCGGCGCCGCCTGCCTGCTGGCCGCCGTGGCGGTGTTCCTGATCCGCAAGCCGGCCGGGCCGGCCACCGCCTGAGCGCGGCTCACAGCACCTCGAATACGCTGTACAGCGGGCCGTCCGGATAGCGGTGGCCGGTGGCCACCGCCACCGTGTGATTCAGCCCGTCCAGGGTCGGCGCGGCGGTTTCAAAGCGCACCGCGGCGCGGAAGTAATACTCGGCGGGGTCCACCGCCTCGCCGGCGGCCAGCCGCGTCATCACCGCCTCCGGCCCGTGCCGGTAACCGTTGTAATGCATACCGATGGTCAGGCCGTCGACGGTTTCCAGCACCAGCCGCACATCCAGGGTGACCACGCCGTTGTCGCGGAAGGTCAGCCAGTCGCTGCCGCCGCTCAGCACCCGGCCGTTCAGTGCCGGCCGTTCGCTTTCAAATTCCCCGCCGGTGACCACCGCCACCCGACGGCGCCCGAACGGCGTCTCGCCCAGCTCCTGGGGCGGCGCCACGGTCATTTTGATGGCGAACAACGGACGGGTGTCGATACGGCCAAGGGCCGCCGGCGCGGCGTCGAGCAAAGCGGGCATGGAGCACTCCTGTTCAGTCCGGGCGAAGAACCCTGGACAATAGCACGACGCCGGGCGAACGCTTCAGCCGGCCACGGCGGTGAAGTCCGGCTGCTGCTGCTGGAAATACTCGATCAGCCGTTCGGTGAGCCCGTCCAGCAAACCAGTGTGATCGCCGACCGGGGCGGCGACGATCTGCCGGCCTGGCGGGACGCCGGCGTCGCCGGCCAGCTGATCGCCGGCAGTGCCTACGGCCTGACGGCGGGCGTGCGCACCCACTCACCCTTGTTCTATGCCCACCTGCAAATGAACAAAGGCGCCACCGCCGAGATTCCCGCCGACTTCCGCGAGCGCGCCCTCTACGTGGCCGACGGCACGGTGGAAGTGGGCGGCCAACCGGTGACCACCGGCGGCATGGCCGTGCTCAGTCCCAAGGCGTCGTCGGTACGCGCGGTGGTGCCCGCCACGGTGATGGTGCTGGGCGGCGAACCGCTGGGCGAACGGTTCCTGTTCTGGAATTTCGTGTCCTCGTCCAAGGACCGCCTGCGGCAGGCGGCGGAAGACTGGCAAGCGGGCCGCATGAAGCTGCCGGACGCGGACGACCAGGAGTTCATTCCGCTGCCGTCCACGGATGCTCTGAATCACTTCCGATAATTGAATCACTTCCGATAAAGGACCGGCCCGCTCAAACCTGATCCAGCAACCGCATCCAGATCACCTTGGCCTCCCGCTGGTAGGCGCCCATGCGTTCAATCAGCCGATGGCGGGGGCGGTTGTCGATCAGAGTATCGGGCAATAACGGGTCGAGCAGAATCAGGCGGATGGCGGCGCGGCCGAGCTGCAGACTTTCGGTGGCGGCGTCCGTTTCCGGGCGGCGCGACAGGGTTTTGTGGCTGGCGGCCAGCTGCCGGGTCATCTGCCGGTATTGCTGCTTGAGCGCGGGGCAGTCCCAGAGGCGCCGGGCCCGCTTTTCGTCCGCGCTGGACAGCTCGCCGACCGCGAACACCCGTGCCTCCTCGGCCAGTCCCAGGCGCGCCAGGTCCTTGCGCAGGCCGTCCACGCCGCCGCTCAGGTTGTCCGGACGCAGCCGCAGGCCGGTGTCGCCGAGCAATCGAAAGCCGCGCAGCGCCAGGGCCCGTTCATGGTGGCGCCAGGCGGTTTTGTCGCGGCGCGGCACGGCGGTGTCGAGCACCGCCACCCAGCCACCGTTCCAGTCCCGCACGCGCTGCTCCCGGCGCAGCCAGTTTTCCACCTCGCCGAACAGACCGCGGGTGGCGGTGTCGAGACGATACAGGCCGCGTTCCGGATTGGTGACACGCCCTTTTCGCTGCAGTCGGTTCAAGGCCACGCGCACGTTCTGCGCGCGCATGCCGAACAACTGGCCGGCGTAACAGAGCGCCGCCACCGAAAGCTGGCGGTGGTCATGGGTGGCCAGCAGATCCAGCACCAGTTCGGTGGCGCTGAGCGCGCCGCCGAGCGGACCGTCCTCGAGGTCGCTATTACTGTTCTTGTCATTGTTGGACATATTATGAAATGCACCCTACTTTGGACCGACGCATAACGACAACGAGAGCCTGGAGCACGCCCGTGCCAACGTCTTCTGTGGTTACCGAAACCGACGGTGCAATCCGCACGATCATCATCAACCGCCCGGGAAAACGCAATGCCGTCGATGCCCCCACCGCCGAAGCGCTACGCGCCGCCTTCCTGGCGTTCGACGCGGACGACAGCGTCCGCGTGGCGGTGCTCACCGGTGCCGGCGCGCATTTTTGCGCCGGCGCCGACCTGACCGCCCTGGGTGATCCGCAGCGACGCAACCGGGTCGAAGCGGAAGGCACGGGGCCGGGCCCCATGGGCCCCACCCGACTGCGGCTGAGCAAGCCGGTGATCGCCGCCGTGTCCGGCTACGCGGTGGCCGGCGGGCTGGAACTGGCGCTGCTGTGCGACCTGAGAGTGGTGGACCGCAGCGCGGTGTTCGGGGTGTTCTGTCGGCGCTGGGGGGTGCCGCTGATCGACGGCGGCACGGTCCGGCTGCCACGTTTGATTGGTCAGAGCCACGCTCTGGATATGATTCTTACCGGTCGCCCGGTGGACGCCGACGAGGCCCTGCGGATCGGCCTGGCCAATCGCCTGTCCGAGGGCGATGCGCTGCACGACGCCCGTGCCCTGGCCCGCCGCATCGCCGGCTTCCCGCAACAATGCATGAACGCGGACCGGGCCTCCGTCCACGCCCAGTGGGACTACCCGCTGGACGAGGCGCTGCGGCGCGAGGGCGCCGGCGGTTTTCCCATCGTATTTGAAGAAGCGCTGGCCGGTGCCGACCGTTTCGCCAAAGGCGCCGGTCGCCACGGCAAGTTCGAGGACAGCGACCTGGACCAGGGGTACGATAGTACCGGGTCAACCATGGAACGAGACGATGAACATTAAAGTGATGTCCTTCGATGTGTTCGGCACGGTGGTCGATTGGTTCGGCACCATCGAACGGGAAGCGCGGGCACTGAATCTTCCAGTGCCCGCCGATCAGTTCGCGCTCGCCTGGCGCGAGGGCTACAAGCCGGCCATGGCCCGCATCGTCTCCGGAGAGGCGCCCTGGGCGCTGATCGACGACATCCACTTCTCGATTCTCGAACAGATACTGCAACGGTTCGGCATCGATGATCTCGACAACGATCAGAAACGGCATTTGAACCTGGCCTGGCATCGCCTGGATCCCTGGCCGGACAGTTCGCCGGCGTTGCACCGGCTGAAACAGCGCTTTACCACCTGCACCCTGTCCAACGGCAACCTGTCGCTGCTGGAAGATCTGGCCGCCCACGGCGACCTGCCCTGGAGCCGGATTCTCTCCGCCGAGACCTTCGGCACCTTCAAACCGGACCCTCGCATGTACCTGGGCGTGGCCGAAACGTTCCAGGTCGAGCCGCAAGAGGTTCTGATGGTGGCCACCCACCAGGATGATCTGGAAGCCGCCCGGGACGCCGGCCTGCGCACCGCCTACATCAAACGCCCGCTGGAATACGGACCCACCGGGCCCGCCAAGCAATTTTCCGAGGACCACGATTTGCTGGCCGAGGATATGCTGGACTTGGCGGAACAGCTCGGCTGTTAATCCGCGCTACTCCACCCGCCACCACATGGGCAGCAGGGCGCGCACCTGACGGCGGCCGAAGCGGTCGTCGATCAGATGCACCACACCCTGGTCGTCGCCGGTGCGGATCACCCGGCCGGCGGCCTGCACCACCTTGCGCAGGCCGGGGTACAAATAGGTGTAGTCGTAGCCGTCGCCGAACAGGGCCGCCAGCCGTTCCTTGAACTGTTCGTTCACCGGGTTCACCTGGGGCAGCCCCAGGGTCGCCACGAAGGCGCCGATCAGTCGCCGGCCGGGCAGATCGATGCCCTCGGAGAACGCGCCGCCCAGCACCGCGAACCCGACCCCTTCGCCACCCTCGTGGAAGCGGTCCAGAAACGCCTGGCGGGCGGTTTCGTCCATGCGCCGTTCCTGGGCCCACACCGGAATGTCCGGCCACTGCCGGCGAAACACCTCCAGCGTCCGGTCCAGATAGTCGTAGCTGCTGAAAAACGCCAGGTAGTTGCCGGGCCGTTGCCGGTACTGCTCGCCGATCAGGGTGGCGATGGGCGCCAGGGACGCCTGCCGGTCCCGGTAGCGTGTGGAGATGCGCCGGGCGATGCGCACCTGCAGCTGCTCGGCGCGGAACGGCGACGGCACATCCACCCAGGCGGTGCTGTCCGGCAGACCGAGCAGGTCCCCGTAATAACGGGCCGGGCTGAGCGTGGCGGAGAACAGCACCGCCGCCGCCGCGCTTTCAAAGCGCGGCGCCAGCAGCGCCGCCGGCACCACGTTGCGCAGGCACAGCCGGGAGCCGGGCCGGCCCCGGGCCGGGGTCAGCCGCTCGCTGTCGAACAGGAAGGCGTCGCCGTCGTAAAGCTCCGCCACCCGGTTGAAATGCAGCGCATCAAAGTAGAAGCGGGTGAGGTCGCCGTCCAGGGGTTCCGGGTGCTCGGCCATGTGGTCGTTGATGGCGGCCAGCATCTGCTGCAGGGCCAACAAAAACGCCTGGGGCGGGTCGTCGTGGACCCGGTAATCCTGCTCCGGCCAGGCGGCGTCGATGTCCTGGTTGAGGGCGTTCCACTGGCGGTTGAGCCGGTCGAAGGCGCCCTTGAGCGCCTTGGGCACCGCGCGCTTCACACGGCGGAAAGCGATCTGATCCAGCTCGGCGGAGTACATGCCCCGGGCCCGGTCCACCAGGTTATGGGCTTCGTCCGCCAGCACCGCCACCCGCCATTGGTTTTCGGTGGCCAGGCCGTGCAGCAGCGCCGACAGGTCGAAGAAATAGTTGTAGTCGCCCACCACCAGGTCGCTCCAGCGGGCCATTTCCTGGCTCAGATAGTAGGGGCAAACCTGATGGTCCAGGGCCAGCTCGCGCAGCCGCGCCCGGTCCAGCATGGCCTCGCCGGCGGCGGCGGCGCGGGCCGCCGGCAGCCGGTCATAGAAGCCCGCCGCCAGCGGACAGGATTCACCGTGGCAGGCCCGGTCCGGATGCTCGCAGCTTTTTTCCCGGGCGATCAGTTCCAGGGTACGCAGGGGCGGGTCATCCGGGCCCGGGTCCGCCGGGCCGGCGGTGAGGGTGCGCACCGCGTCCAGGGCCAGGCGCCGGCCCGGGGTCTTGGCACTGAGAAAGAACAGCTTATCCAGGCCCTGGCCGGGGGCCGCCTTGAGCAGCGGAAACAGGGTGCCCAGGGTCTTGCCGATGCCGGTGGGCGCCTGGGCCAGCAGCGCGCGGCCGGTGCAGGCGGTCTGATACACCGACTCCGCCAGCACCCGCTGGCCCGGACGAAAGTCCGCATGGGGAAACGACAGCGTGGCCAGCCAGGCATCCCGGTCCCGGCGATGGGCCAGTTCCCGGTCCGCCCATTGCAGAAACCGTTCGCACTGATCCTGAAAAAACGCCTGCAGATCGGCGGCGGCGTGGGTCTCGCGCAGGGGCGTTTCCTTCTGCTTGACCACGTCGAAATAAACCAGCGCCAGCTCGATCTCCTCAAGCCCTTTTTCCCGGCACAGCAGGGCGCCGTAAATTTTCAGCTGCGCCCAGTGCAGGGCGCGATGATTGGCGGGCTGCCGCGCCAGATCGCCACGAAAGGTTTTGATCTCTTCCAATCGCCGGCGCGCCGGATCGTAGCCATCGGCGCGGCCGCGCACCTTGAGATGGCGGTGCTCGCCGCTCAGCGCCACTTCGCTTTGATAGCCCTGGCCGCGCCGGCCGGTGACGGTGGCGTGGCCGGCGATGCCCTCCTGGGCGGTGGGCGACGGCGTGAAACGCAGGTCCAGATCACCGGCCTTGGCGGTGAACTCGCATAGGGCGCGCACCGCCACGGTGTAGGTGGTTGCTTCGCTCACGGTACTCACCCCGCCTCCCAGGCCACCTTGCAGACCACCGCCGGCATGCCCTGCTCGGCGAAGTAGCTCAGCCAGCGGCGCTGGTTGTCCTGCAGCCGGTCACCGGGGCCCTTCACCTCGATCATCCGATAGTCGCCGCGCTCCGGAAAAAACTGAATCAGGTCCGGCAGGCCGGCACGGTTGGCCTTGATGTCACGCAGCAGGCGTTCGCCATGGCGGGCCAGATGAGCGGCGGGAATGCAGTCCAGGGCCAGCTCCAGCAGCGGCTCGGACAGCGTGCCCCACTGCACCAGCGGCGATTGCACGCCCTGCTTGCGCTGGAAGGTATCGAGAATACGCCGCCGGTGGCGGCCGCTTTCCAGATCGGCGAAGGCGGCGGCGAACAGGTCCCGGCGCCGGGCCACGAAGTCCGGCCGGTGCAGGTCCGCCGGGCCGCTCTGGAACGGGTGGAAGAAAGCCCCGGGCAGGGGCGCGAACAGGGCCTCCCAGCACAACAGGCCGAACAGGCCGGTGAGCAGGGTGTTCTCCACGTAGAACACCGGCGCCCGGTCGTCATGGAAATGCTCGGCCACCGCTCCCTCCACGCGACCGGCGCGCATCAGATTCAATAGCGGCAAGGTCAGCGACCACTCCCGGGTGGCCAGCGGCGCCGCCCGGGCCGGCCGGGGCAGCCCCAGCTTGCGGTGCAGGCGGGGCAGCAACCGGCCCAGGGACTGGCGCTCCGCTTCGCTTTCCGGGCGGGCGGCGGCCTCGCCGGCCAGGGCCAGAGCGGCCTGGTATTCGCCGCGCCGCTCCAGCACCCGCAGCCGCCGGGCGCGGGCGTCCGGGTGCTGGCATTGCGCATACAGGGCTTCGGCCCGTTCCAGCTGATCCTCCCGTTCCCACTGCCGGGCCAGCTGGTAGCGCAGCTTGTGGCGGCGCTCCTCCACCCAGGGGTTGCCGGTGTCGCCGGCGGGCAGATCGGTGACCACCGCCGCCACCGGTTCGCCGGCCTCGAACCGCTCGCGGCAGGCGTGCACCGCCAGCCAGGCGTCCAGGTCGGCGCGGTGACGGTAGGGCCGCGTGGTGGCGTCCAGGCGCACGCGCTCGTAGCGGAAGGTGCCCAGCTCGGTGAGCACGAATTCGCGCCAGTCCTGGTACAGGTTGCCGAAGAACATCAGCCGCAGGCGCTCGCACACCGGCATCACGGTGAGCCGCCAGGCCGCCGGCAGGTGGCCGTCCGGGTCCCAGGCCGGCAGCGGGCGGGGCGCCGGCGCCGGTTCCGCCAGGGCCGCCAGCCAGTCCGCCTTGCGCCCGCGAGGGTCGAGGCCAGCGGCGGCCAGGCGGGGAGCCAGAGCGCGCCCCAGCTCCGCTTTGGTGTAGAGGCGGAACAGTTCTTCCAGGGTCAGATCGCCGTCCCGGCGAACCCAGCCGGCCGCTTCCAGCGCCGTCAGCGCCGGCGTGGCCGGACCGATCTCCGGATAACGGAGTTTGTCGGCGCGGAACAGCTCGCCGCTGCGCATCACCATGCGCGTCAGCAGCGCCCGGGGCGCCACCGGCAGCGCCTCGAAGCCGTTCAGGAAGGCATTTTCGTCGGCGTTCAGCAGGTCCCCATGGCAGGCCACCACCCAGTCCAGCACAGCCTCGAAGTTGCGCAGGTAGTAGAGCGGATCATCCAGGGTGGCGGGGGCGGCAATACTGTCCATTTGGCTAGTATAAGGGAGCCCGTCGCCGGGATGCGAGTGTCAGGCACCGCGCGATCAGGCGGTGAGGCGCGCCAGGGCCTCACGGATTTCGGCGTCGTCCCGGGGCCTTACCAGCCGCGCCACCTCCTCACCGTCGCGCAGAAAGATCAGCGTCGGCCACAGCCTGACCCGATACGAACGCCCCAGGGGCCGGCCCTTGCCGTCTTCCACCTTGATGTGTTCCAGGTCCGGGTGCTCGGCCAGGGCCGCCTGGATCAATGGCTGGGCGGCGTGGCAATGGCCGCACCAATTGGTGCCGAACTCCAGCACCCGGGCGCCGGGGTGCGCGTCCACGGCGGCGCGGTCCAGGGTTTCCGGCTGGTAATGGGATTGGTAGGCCATGGGCGTTGCTCCGCATTGGGGGCTCGGGTCGGCAAGCATACACCGACCGGGCCGGCGCCCTTCAAGTGGGTGATGACCGGTCAGTGGCGGCGCGCCCGCAGGGCACGCAGGGGCGCGGCCAGCGCCAGGGCGATCAGGCCGCCGAGCAGCGCCAGGGCCATGTCCTTCTGGGCGTCCCAGGGGTCCCCCTGGGTGCCCAGAAAGGCGTCGCTGCCGTCGCCGAAGGCCACCGCCGCGCCCCATTCGATCAGTTCATAGATCATCGAGCTGGCCAGAATCAGGGAGAACGCGAAGAAGCCGGCCCAGGCGCCGCGCATCCCGATACCGTTCCGGCACAGCTCCCGCAGCGGCAGCACCAGCAGCACCCCGTACAGACAATGCAGCACGCGGTCGTACTGATTGCGCTGCCAGCCCAACACTTCGTCGATGCTGACGCCGGCCAGGTGCCGGGCCCAGGCGTCATAGGGCACCTGTGAGTAGGTGTAGTGGGCGCCGATTTCGTGGAGCACCAGGAACAGGGTGATCAGCGCATAGCTGCCGGCGGAGAATCGGAACCAGCGGCGCGTGCCCCACAGGGCGGCCAGGAACAGGGCCACCACGGCGTTTTCCATCAGCCAGGTTTCCCGTTCCACCGGCGCCACCGCCAGCGCCGCCATCACCACCAGCAGAATCGCGGAGCACACCGCGAAGGTTTTGCGTTCGTCCATGTTTTTGCCGGCACCCGGTTCAACGTTTTTGGTGTCCGGAGCTTACCACTGGAGGGGAGGACGCCGAAGCATCGCGCGGCCCAAAAGCGTCGCGACTGAAGTCGCTCCTAGCGGATCTTCAACCGTAGGAGCGGCTTCAGCCGCGATGCACTAAGGCGCCACGTAGGCGGTTTTCACCGTGGTGAAGAACTCGGCGGCGTAGCGACCCTGTTCCCGGGAGCCGTAGCTGGAGCCCTTACGGCCACCGAACGGCACATGGTAATCGACGCCGGCGGTGGGGGTGTTGACCATCACCATGCCGGCCTCCGCGTGGTGGCGGAAATGACTGGCGTGTTTCAGGGACGTGGTGCAGATGCCGGCGGACAGGCCGAACTCGGTGTCATTGGCCAGGGCCAGGGCGTGCTCGTAATCGTCCGCCGCCAGCACGCAGGCCACCGGGCCGAAGATCTCTTCCCGGGCGATGCGCATGGTCGGGTCGGTGTCGGCGAACAGGGCCGGCGCCATGTAGAAACCGTCGCTGCCGCGCTGCAGACGCTCACCGCCGCACACCAGGCGTGCGCCCTCCTCGCGGCCGATGTCCACGTAACCCAGGTCCTGGTCGAGCTGGCTCTGGTCCACCACCGGGCCGATGTCGGTGCCTTCACCCAGCGCGTGATCCACGGTCAAACCGGCCAGCCGCTGCTTAACGCCCTCCACGAAGCGGTCGTGGATGCCCTTCTCGACAATAAACCGGGACGAGGCGGTGCAGCGCTGGCCGGTGGAGAAATAGGCCCCCTGCACCGCCACTTCCACGGCCCGGTCCAGGTCCGCGTCGTCGAGCACCACCAGCGGGTTCTTGCCGCCCATTTCCAGCTGCAGCTTGGCGAAGCGGGCACCGGCGGTGGCCATTACCCGGGCACCGGTGGTGCCGGAGCCGGTGAAGGTGATGGCGTTGACGTCCGGGCTTTCCAGCAGGGTCTGGCCGACCACGCTGCCGCGCCCCATGGTCAGGTTGAACACGCCTTCCGGCAGGCCGCTGCGGCTGATGATCTCGGCCAGCGCCCAGGCCGAGCCGGGCACCAGGTCGGCGGGCTTGAACACCACGCAGTTGCCGTACGCCAGGGCCGGCGCGATCTTCCAGGCGGGGATCGCGATGGGGAAATTCCAGGGCGTGATAATGCCCACCACGCCCACCGGTTCGCGGGTGATGTGCACGTCCATGCCGGGGCGCACCGACGGCAGGGTCTCGCCGCCGGGGCGCAGCACTTCACCGGCGAAGAAGCGGAAGATCTGCGCCGCCCGGTTCACCTCGGCAATGCCTTCCGGGAGGGTTTTGCCCTCTTCCCGGGACAGCAACCGGCCCAGTTCTTCCTTGCGGGCGGCCAGTTCCAGACCGATGAAATCCAGCGCCTCGGCGCGGGCCTGAATGCCGCCCCGGCGCCAGGCCGGAAAGGCGGCCCGGGCGGCGGCGATGGCCTGGCGGGTCTGCTCGGCGTCGGCCTGGGCGTACTCATCGATCACGTCCGTGGTATCGGACGGATTGATGTCGGGCCGGGCGCCGGCGCCCCGGGTCCAGGCGCCGGCGATAAAATTGTTACGCATGGTCGATCAATCTCCCAGGTTGGCCGTGCGCGCGGTGCGCTTGCGGAACGCGGCCCACAGCGGCAGCACCAGGAACAGCGCGGTAAGAATCAGGAAAATGGTGCTGGGCACGCTGTTAACGAAGGCCATGTAGTCACCCCGGGCCAACAGCAAACCACGGCGGAAATGCACTTCCATCATCGGCCCGAGAATAAAGCCGAGCAGCAACGGCGCCGCCGGGAATTTCAAGCGGATCAGGAAGTAGCCGATCACCCCGAAGAACAGCGCGGTGTAGATATCGAACACGCTGGAGCGCACCGAGAACACGCCGATGCAGATAAAGAACAGCATGGCCGGGTACAGCACATGGTAGGGAATCGACAACATGCGCACCCACACCCGGATCAGCGGCAGGTTCAGCACCAGCAGCATGATGTTGCCGACGCCGAAGCTCACCACCAGACCCCAGAACATCTCCGGATTGCTGGTTACCAGTTCCGGCCCGGGGCTGATGCCGTGCAGGATCATGGCGCCGAGCAGCACCGCCATCACCGCGTCGCCGGGAATGCCCAGACTCAGGGTGGGAATGAACGCCGCCTGCACCGCCGCGTTGTTGGCGGATTCCGGGGAGGCCACGCCGCGCAGCTCACCCTTACCGAAATTCTCCGGATTCCTGGCCAGTTTCTTCTCCGCCGCATAGGCCATGAAGGCGGCAATCGCCGGGCCGGAGCCGGGCAGCGCGCCGACGAAGGCGCCAATGCCGGAACCACGCAGGATGGTCTTCCACAGGCCGTTCCATTCGTGCCGTTTGGGCAGCATGGATTTGAAGGTCAGGCCACTGGCCTTGAGCGGGGAGCGCTTTTCCTGGCCCAGGTTGGCGAGGATCTCGCCCACCCCGAACAGCCCCATGGCCAGGGCCACCAGACTGATGCCGTCGGACAGCGCCAGCACGCCGAAGGTGAAGCGCTCGGTGCCGGAGGTGTCGTCGGTGCCCACCAGCCCCAGGGCGATGCCCAGCATCACCATGGTCATGCCCTTGAGCGGCGAGCCCACGGACAGGGTGGACGCCGCCACCAGGCCCAGCAGCATGATCGAGAAATAGTCCACCGCGCCGAAATCCGTGGCGAAGGACGCGATCATGGGCGTAAACCCCAGCACCATGAAAATCGCCACGATGCCACCGCAGAACGAAGAGATGGCGGCGGTGAACAGGGCCACGCCGGCGCGGCCCTGCTTGGTCATCTGGTTGCCGTCGATACAAGTGACCGCCGCCGATGCCGTGCCGGGCAGGTTAAGCAGAATGGCGGCGATGGAGCCGCCGTACTGGGCCCCGTAGAAAATACCGGCCAGCATGATCAGCGCGATCGGCGGAGACAGGTAATAGGTCATCGGCAGCGCCAGGGAAATCGCCGCCAGCGGACCGATACCGGGCAGCACGCCCACGAAGGTGCCGACCAGCACGCCGACGAAACAGAACAGCAGGCCCTGCCAGGAAAACGCGACCTCGGCGCCGAGCGCCAGATTGTGAAGGATATCCATCAAATCACCACTCGAACGGGGCCACCGGAATGCCGAAGCCGTAAATGAACACCAGGACGCCGAGCACGCTCAGCCCCACCGCGGTGGCCACCGCCGCCACCGGCCGCACCGGCTTTTCCGCCAGCGACACCAACAGCACCAGCGCCACCGTGGCGGGCACCAGCCCGGCCCGCTCCAGCAAGGCGGCGAACGCCACGAAGCCGGCGCAGATGGTGAGAATGGGGCGCGGAATCCAGAATTGCTCTTCGCTTCTTTCCGAATGCCACACTTCCAGCACCAGCAGCACGGCGAACAGCATCAGCACCGAGCCGATCATCACCGGGAAGAAACCGGGGCCCATGCGCCGCAACGAACCCATGTCGTAGCCGCTGCCCTGGACAATCACATAGAGACCAAGCAGGCCGAGCAGCAGCGCCGCGCACACCTGCAACCAGTTAATGGAACGTGCCATTTATTATTCTCCTCCGAGGCGCAACGCGCGTTGTGAGAATAGAGTCAGTAACCGCCGGCCTGGGACGGCGACAAATGGTCCTTGAAACGGCGCGACAGGGCGTCCGTGGCCCGCGCCAGCAGGGCGGCATCCGCGCCCACGGCGAGAAACCGGCAACCGGCGGCGAGATGCTCCCGGGCCAGGTCCTCGTTGACGGTGAGCGCGCCGGCGGGCTTGCCCGCCGCCTGAATGCGCCGGAACGCATCCAGCACCGCCGCGTTCACCTCCGGGTGACCGGGCTGGCCCAGATAACCCAGGTCGGCGCCCAGGTCGGCGGCGCCGATGAACACGCCGTCGACGCCGTCCACGGCGGCGATTTCATCCAGGTTGTCCAGGCCGGCGCGGCTTTCCACCTGCAGCAGCACGCACAGTTGTTCGTGGCAGCGGTGCACGTAGTCCGCCACCCGGCCCCAGCGCGAGGCCCGCGCCAGGCCGGCGCCCACGCCCCGGCGCCCATGGGGCGGGTAGCGGGTGGCCTCGACGATGGCGCGGGCCTGCTCGGCGCTTTCCACCATCGGCACCAGGAAGGTCTGCACACCGGCGTCCAGCAGCGGCTTAAGGGTATCCGCGTCGCCGTTCACCGGGCGCACCACCGGGTGGGTCGGATACGGCGCCACCGCCTGCAATTGCGCCAGAATCGAGCGCACATCGTTGGGGCCGTGTTCACCGTCGATCAGCAGCCAGTCGAAACCGGCGGCGGCGCCGATCTCGGTGCCGTAGGCATCGGCCAGGGCGCACCACAGACCGATCTGAGCACGGCCTTCGAGCAGCGCCTGTTTGAAGGAATTGACCGGAAGATCCATGACGCCTCCTGTCAGACGAAGCGCAGACCCAGCGCGCCGAGCGGGCCGTAGTCCACGTGGAAGGTATCGCCGGCGGACGCCGCCACCGGACGGGTGAAGGAACCGGCCAGCACGATTTCACCGGCTTTCAGGGTGACACCGTGGGGGGCCAGCTTGTTGGCCAGCCAGGCGATACCCTTGGCCGGGTGGCCGAGCACGCCGGCGGCCACGCCGGTTTCTTCCACCAGGCCGTTGCGGCTGCACACCGCCGCGCTCCAGCGCAGGTCGATGTCGAACGGGCGGATGGTGCGCCCGCCCAGCACCACGCCGGCGTTGGCGGCGTTGTCGGAGATGGTGTCGAACACCTTGCGCGGCGCGCCGCTGGCCGGGTCCACCTGACGCACCCGGGCGTCGATGATCTCCAGCGCCGGGATCACGTATTCGGTGGCGCGCATCACGTCCAGCACGGTGCAGTCAGGACCGCTGAGGTCCTGTTTCAGCACGAACGCCAGTTCCACTTCCAGACGCGGCACGATAAAGCGGTCCACTTCGATTTCGGCGTTGTCCTCGAAGAACATGTCGTCGAGCAGCACGCCGTAGTCCGGCTCATCAATGCGCGCGGACATCTGCATGGCCCGGGAGGTGAGGCCGATCTTGTGGCCCATCACCCGGCGACCGCGGGCCACCTTCATGTCCACCCACTGGCGCTGGATGGCGTAGGCCTCGGGGAAGCCGATGTCCGGGTATTGCAGGGTCAGATGGTCAATCTGGGTACGTTCGCGTTCGGCGCGGTCGAGCCGCTCCGCCGCGTCACGAATGGCGGCATCATCCAGCATCAGGCCTTCCTCTCGATAATGGTGTTGTGCAGCGCGCCCACGCCTTCGATTTCGGTGACCACCTCGTCGCCGGGCATCACATTGACGGTGCCCTTGGGGGTGCCGGTGAGAATCACATCGCCGGGCTGCAGGGTCATGAAGGCGCTGAAATATTCGATCAGGAAGGGCACGTCGAAGATCATGTCCTTGGTGGAACCTTCCTGGGTGGTTTCGCCGTTGACGCGGGTGGTCAGCCGCAGGTTCATCGGGTCGGCGATGTCCGCCGCGTCCACCAGCCAGGGGCCGATGGGGGTGCAGTTGTCGCGGCTCTTGATGCGGAAGTTGGGCCGGTAGAACCCTTCCAGATAATTGCGCACGGCGTAGTCGTTGGCCACGGTGTAGCCGGCGATGTAGTCGTAGGCATCCGCCTTGGCCACGTTGCGCGCCGGCTTGCCGATGACGATGGCCAATTCGCACTCGTAGTGCATATTGGTGGCATCGGTGGGGCGCGGCGTGAAGGCGCGGTGGCCCACCAGCGTATTGGCGCCCTTGAGGAACACCATGGGTTCTTCCGGCGGCTTGGAGGCGATCTCGGCGGCGTGGTCGGCGTAGTTCAGGCCCAGCGCCAGAATCGTGCCCGGGGTCACCGGCGGCAGCCAGGTCACTTCGCTTTCGTCCAGGCGGCGGCCGTCCGCCAGCCGCACCTTGCCGTTGTCTTCCCAGGCCTGCTGAACGCGGCCTTCGAATGCGATACGGGCTTGTTTCATCAGGCGCTCTCCCCTTCGGCCACCAGCGTGTTTTGCAGACGGCCAATGCCGTCGATTTCCACCGCCACGGTGTCACCGGCGCCGGCCAGCGGCGCGTCCGGGGACATGCCCACCAGGATCAGGTCGCCGGGATAGAGGCTGGTGAAATCAGAGATGTCGGCGAGCAACGTGGCCACCGGGCGTACCAGTTCGGCCAGGCTCCATTGCTGACGGCATTCGCCGTTGACCAGGGCGCGCACGGTAAGGCCGTCCGGGTCCGCAAGGTCGGCGGCGTCCACCAGGCACGGGCCGATCGGGCAGAAGCCGTCCCGGCATTTCTGCTTGAGCGGCTGCCGGAACAGGCTGTCGTGGGGCACGGTGAGGTCGTTGACCAGCGTATAGCCGGCGATGGCGGCGCGGGCCTGGTCGGCGCTGGCGCGGGTCAGGGTGTCCTTGATCACCACGCCCAGGGTGGCACCGACGCGCACCTGGTCCACGTCGGCGGGCAACACCACCGGGGTGCCGTCGGCCACCTGGGTGTTCGGGGTTTTCACGTACATCACCGGGCCGGTGGGCGCGCCGTTGTAGGGCGCCTCATTGATGGCGTCACCGAGCCGGTCCAGTTCGTCCTGGACGTTAAGCAGGCAGCCGTAAACGGCGCCGCTCAGCAGGCGCCCTCCGGGGCGCAGGGTCACGGATGTCATGGTTTCTCCTGAAGTCGTTAACGGCGGCGGGTGTGGATTTCACTGAGCCGCTGGGCAATCAGTTCGGTCTGGCGGCGAATCAACGGGACCAGAATCGCCAGGCGCTCCGGGCTCAGGCGGTCGGCCATGGCCGACACCGCCACCGACGCCACCAGCTGCTGGTCGGCGTCGAACACCGGCAGCGCCAGGGCGCGGGTGCCGGGCACCACGCCCACTTCGCTGTAGGCGTAGCCCAGGGATCGGGTTTCGGTAATGCGGCGGCGCACTTCGTCCAGCTTCAGGCCGTGGCTGACCAGGCGTTGCTCGTTGCCCTGCAGCACCTCTTCGCTGTCGTCCGGCTCGGCGAAGGCCAGCAGCACCAGACCGGACACGCTGACACCCAGCGGCCGGCGCGCGCCCACCTCGATGGACAGCACCTTGACCGGGTAATTGCCGGTCTTGCGGTCCACACAGATGGAGTCGAAGCCGCTGCGAATGGTCAGGAACACGCTGTCGCCACACTGCTCGGCGATGTGCCGCAGGTAGGGCTCGGCCACCGACTTCACCGGTACCCGGGCGGCCCGCGACAGGCCCAGCAGGGACACTTCCGGCCCCACCATGTAGCGGCGGGTGTTGGGGTCCTGCTCCACCGCCTCTTCCTCGATCAGCACACGCAGAATGCGGTGCACCGTGGGCCGGTTGAGGCCGGTCTGGTGGACGATGTCGGTGATCCGCACACCGTGCTCCTGGCCGGTGGCGAGGATGCGCAGGATCGCCACCGCCCGGCGGATGCTGCGCGCGCCCAGGGTCTTACCGCCCTCGCCGGCTTCGCCGCGGGGCGGCTCCACCAACCCGGTGTCCGGCGGCAGCCCGTCGTCGCGTTTCATGATCCTGGCTCGATAATGCTTTTGGGGGTCTGCGCCACCGGCTTGAGCTGACGGATCTCGCCCAGGGTGGCGTAGTTGGCGCCGGCGATGCGGCACACCGGCTGCAGGGCACGGGTGTCGATGCGGCCGTCCTCATAGAGCCGGTCGCTGACGTGGATGCGGGTGACCTGGCCGACGAAGAACTCGGCGCCGGTGTTGCCGTAGCCGGTAACGCTGTGCAGCTTGCATTCCAGGCTGATGGGCGCTTTTTCCAGACGGGGCGGCGTCACCGTCACCGAAGGCAGCGCCGTCAGACCGAGGTTTTCCACCTCGCTTTCATGGGCGTCGTATTCCACCGCGCTGGCGTGCACGTCCTCGACCATGCTCCAGTCGGCGATGTTGACCACGAACTGGTCCAGGGCACGGATATTACGGGCGGTGTCCTTTTCGCGACCGGCCTTGCGGCCGATGTTGATGCCCACCATCAGCGGGCTGTTGGACACGAAGGTAAAGCAACTGAAAGGCGCCAGATTGACCACGCCTTCCGGGGACTGGGTGGTGATCCAGGCGATCGGCCTGGGAACCACGATGCCGCTGATCAGGCGATAGCATTCCTGCGGCGACAGGGAATCGGTGTCGATTTGCATATTATTCTCCTGGCAGTCGACCGGCCGCTCGATGGGGTAGCAGGAAAGCTAAGAGGGTGCCTGTGGGGAATCAACACGGCGCGGACCATAGTGTCCACCATGTGGACGTTTCAATCATAACCGGTCTTCCCGATAACCCGGTATACGCGCATTTCCGAGTATCCTGCGTAGCACAGCCATCGGGTGATGAACGCCAGCGTCCATTATGTGGACCTTCCCGGGATTTAACGGTTGCCGCCCCGGCGCCGGATTCAGGAAAGTACCTGTTCACCCGCACAACCACTTGAAGCCGGCGCCGCCTTTGGACGCCGAGCACAGGAAGGAGAATAAAAACCATGCGTTTATTCCAACGTTTGACCACGCTGTTGATGCTGCTTTGTCTGGGCGTGGGCGCCCAGGCCGCGGACTGGCCCTCCAAGCCCGTTCACCTGGTGGTGCCCTACCCGCCCGGCGGCAACGTGGATCTGGCCGCGCGCATCGTGGCCGACGGCCTGGAAAAGGAATTTGGCCAGCCGTTCGTGGTGGAAAACCGGCCCGGCGCCGGCGGCATGATCGCCGCCTCCTATGTGGTCAAGTCCGACCCGGACGGCTACACCCTGTTCGTGGCCCCCAACGGCCCGGTGCTGTTCAGCCCGATGCTGTTCCGCAAGGACAACTACTACTGGAAGGACGATTTCGCGCCGATCGGCTCAATCTCGTTCGTACCGCTGGTGCTGCAGGCCAACCCGGAACTGGGCATGGACAGCGCCGAGCAACTGTTCAAGTACGCCCAGGAACATCCGGGTGAGCTGGCCATGGCTTCCCCCGGCGCCGGCACCCAGAACCACCTGATCAGCGAAATGATGCAGCGCCTGCTGAAGACCGAGTGGCTGACCGTGCACTACAAGGGCAATGCCCCGGCCACCACCGACCTGCTGGGCGGCCGCGTGGACTTCAACTTCGATCAATTGACCGTGGCCAAGCAGTACGTGACCAGCGGCAAGCTGACCGCCCTGGCGGTGACCTCTCCGGAGCGCCTGGCCGCCCTGCCCGACGTGCCCACCCTGAAAGAGCTGGGCTACGAAGACGCGGTGTCCGAGACCTTCACCGGCCTGTTCGCCCCCGCCGGCACCCCGGACAAGATCGTCAACCAACTGAACCAGGCGCTGGAAAAAGTGCTCGCCGATCCCGCCGTGGTGGAGAAGTTCAAGACCGCCGGCGCCGATGCCCGCGCCATGAGCGTGCCCGACTTCCAGTCCTTCCTGCAGAAGGAATACGACCGCTGGGGCACCCTGATCCGCGGCGCCAACATTCACCGTTAAGCCGCTTTCAACGCACAAGGACCGCAAGAATGTCACGACGCCAGAGCGTTCACAGCGCCGGCTTCTCCCACCAGAACCCGATCCCGGCGGCCAGCCGGATCGGGGACCTGATGGCCACCGGCGTGATCAATGGCACCGACCCGGCCACCGGGGAACTGGGCGCCGACCTGAAAGCCCAATGCGCGTTCATGTTCCAGCACGTGCGCAATATCGTCGAGGCCGCCGGCGGCAGCACTGACGACATCCTGAAGATGACCGTTTGGATGCAGGACCGCTCCCAGCGCGACGTGCTCAACGAGCAATGGCTGAACATGTTCCCGGATGCGGATTCCCGCCCGGCGCGGCACGCCATTCAGAACCCGGTGGAATCCAAATTCCTGATCCAGTGTGACGTGCTGGCGGTGATCGCCGGCGCCCGGGACTGACTGTCCTTTATACGGGCCGCCCGCGCGGCCCACTGATTTTCCATGGCAGGAGCCACCATGCCTGAGTATTACCCTTTCAACCCGGACCCGCGGGCACCGGTGGAAGCGCCGCCGGCTCGTACCTGCGACGCCCAGTTTCACGTGTTCGGCGACCCGGCGGTGTATCCCCCGCGTCCGGAAGCGCCGTTCAAGATGCCGTCCGCCACCATCGACGCGGCGCTGAAAATGCACCGTGCACTGGGCATCGAGCGCGGCGTGATCGTCCAGGCCACCACCTATGGCTCCGACCACAGTGTGGTGGTGGACGCGCTGAAGAAAGCCGGCCCGGACTACCGGGGCTGCGCCAATGCCATCGCCCTCAAGGAGCGCGACGACGGCTACATCGAGGAGCTGCATGAGGCCGGTGTGCGCGGCGCCCGCTTTACCTTCCGCAAGGAACTGGGCGTGGGCCTGTCGCCCCAGGAATTCCAGCGTGCCGCCGACCGGCTCAAGGAGCTCGGCTGGTACGTGAAAATCCAGCCGGAGAAAGACGGCATCCTGGGCAGCGTGGAGCTGTACGAAAACCTGGACATCCCGGTGCTGATCGATCATCTGGGCCGCGCCGACGCCACCCTGGGCGTGGACGACCCGAACGTTCAGAAGACCATCGAGCTGCTCAAGAAAGGCAACTTCTGGGTGATGCTGTCACTGGGCGAAAAGATCTCCACCCAGGGTCACCCCTGGAACGATGTACTGCCGATCGCCCGTGCCTATATCGACGCGGCGCCAGATCGGGTGGTGTGGGCCAGCGATTGGCCGCACCCGCTTTCCAAATCACCGCCGCCCAACGACGCCGAGCTGCTGGAACTGCTTTACCGTTACGCGCCGGACGCCGGCGAGCGACAAAAAATTCTGGTCGACAATCCGGCCAAACTGTTCGGCTACGACGACTGACGCGCTGTTTCAATCTCTCCCAAACCTCGGCCCGGTACTTTTAACCGGGCCTTTTTTTATCTTCAAAAAAATCCTGCCAACCTCGCCATTCCTCTTATTTTTCAGGCTTTTCTGGTCGTTCAATTTCATGAACTCTTATCGTCTATATCGTGGACTTTTTCTTTTTTTTACGATTGCCCCGAATGCACCATAACGACAAAGTAACCTGCAAGGGTGCGCGCTTTTAGTGCGCCTCCGAAGAAAACAATCAGGAGTCATCCACACAATAATCCGATAACGAATCCGCCCGAATCCGTTTCCAGCAACGATCTGAAAAGACGCTCTCCACGGCGTCGCGGGGCGGTTTGTGCTTGAAAAAAGGGAATCAGCCATGAAACTGAACAACAACACTCTCGCCATTCTGGCCGGCGGCCTGATGCTGTCCGGCGCCGCCAGCGCGGCCCAGCCGCAGGCCAAATTCTACGGCCTGCTGGACCTGTGGGCCGGCAGCATCGAGAAGCCGTCGGACCAGGACAACACCGCGCAACTGGCCGGCGGTGGCATGTCCACCTCCTTCCTGGGCGCCCGCGTTGATTACAAGGTCAACGACGAGGTGACCTTCTTCGGCGTGGCCGAGATGTTTCTGCGTCCGGACACCGGGGAAGACGGTCGCTACAACGGCGACGAGTTCTTCGGCCGCAACGCCTACATCGGCGCGTCCAGCCAGACCTGGGGTGAACTGAAAGCGGGCCGCACCAAGTCGCCGTTTTTCATTCCCATGGTGGTGACCAACTCGGTGAAGGACTCGTTCGCGTTCTCTCCGATGATGCTGCACACCTTCAATGGTGGTAACGGCGGCGCGGTGATGGGCGACACCACCTGGAACGACAGCATCAACTACACCACGCCGAGCGTCGGCGGCCTGAAAGCCAATTTGGTGTACGCCTTTGGCGAGGAAGAAGGCGAAAGCGGCGAGAACAAAGTCGGCGGGAACCTGATCTATCGTCAGGGCGGGCTGGTGGCGACGGTATCGGCGATGCGCGTACGCGAAGGCACCCTGAACAACGGCGGCGGCGCCGGCGAACGCGGCAACATTCCCGGCGCCACCGATCAGGACGCGGCCATGGCCGGCCTGTCCTACAACTTCGGCGTGGCCACCCTGTACGGTCAGTACATGACCCTGGAGACCGACACCACCGCCGGCGACGTGGACACCGACACCTGGCAGGCTGGCGTGTCGGTTCCGGTGGGCCCGGGCAACGTGCTGGCGTCCTACGCCAACTCCGACTTCAGCGGCGCCGTGGACTATGAGCGCGACACCTGGGCGGCGGGCTACGACTATGTGGTGAGCAGCCAGCTCGACCTGTACGCCATGTACCTGCACGACGACATCGACGAGGTGGGCACCGGTTCCACCTACGGCGTGGGCGCGCGCTTCAAGTTCTGAGCCGCCTTCTCCGGCGCGGGCCTGGCCGATCGGCGAGGCCCGCTCTCTACCAGAACGCCGCCGCCCAGGCGGACAGCAGCAACAGCAACGCCATCCCCCGATTGAAGCGCCGCATCCAGCGCGGATCATGAATCCAGCGCGCCGCGCCGGCCCCCAACCCCGCCCACGCCAGCACGCTGGGCAGCGCCACCAGCAGGAACACCCCCGCCAGCACCGTGATCGGCCACCCCTTGCCGGCGAACACACCGGTGGCGGCCAGCGCCATCATCCAGGCCTTGGGATTCACCCATTGCAGCCCGGCGGTGGCGATCACCCCCAGACGCCCACGCCGATCGCCGTCATCGCTCCGGCGCACCGCCGGCGCCGCCCGCCATAGCTGCACCGCCAGCATCGTCAGCCAGGCCAGCCCCACCACCGCCATCAGCAGGCGTACGGTCGGATGCGCCGCCAGAGGCCGGGCCAGCCCGGTGCCCACCAGCAGCAGCACCGAGGCGGCGCCGGCGGCGGCGCCCACCACCATGGGCAGCGCCGCCGCCAGGCCGTGGCGGGAGGCACAGGCCAACACCAGCACATTGGTGGGGCCGGGGGTGATCGAGGCGACCAGCGCGAATAAAGCAAAGGGGAGCAGCGATTCCATGACGTTCAAAGCAGCGAAAGGAAGCGCCAGTGTGAGGCCCGCGCCCGCGTCAGTCTGGAAGCTTTGTGCGGCGCCGGTAGTAGGCCGGGGTCATGGCGTAGGCGCGCCGGAACCAGCGCCCCAAATGGCTCTGGTCGGCGAAGCCCACCGCCGCCGCCACCTCGGCGGGACTGCCGCCGGCGGCCAGCATTCGACGGGCACGCACCAGCCGCAGCTGCACCAGATAGGCGTGCGGCGGCACCCCGAAGGCGGCCTTGAACGACCGCGACAGGCGGAACCGGTCGACCCCGGCGGCGACGGCCAGATGGTCCATGCCGATGTCCTCGGCCAGGTGCGCGTGCAGATAGTCGCGGGCGCGCTGGGCGGCGGACGCCGCCATCGGTAACCGCTCCGGCGCCGTGCGCCAGCGGGCGTGGTCGGTGAGCCGCGCCAGCAGCCGGTCCACGGCGGCCTGGCGCAGCATGCGCATCTCGCCGTCCTGCAACGCCTCGAACGCCGCGCCAATGGCTCCGGTAACACGGCGGTCGTCGCACAGGGTGGCGGCGAAACTCAATTCGAAATGGGCGGGCACCTGTTCAAACAGCCGCGCCAGTTCGGCGCGCAGCCAGTGCGGGTCCAGGTACAGCAACCGGTAGGTGAAGCCGCCCGGTACCGGGCCCAGGCCATCGTGCACCTGGCCGGGCTCCAGCAGCATGGCCCGCCCGGGCACGCTTTCGTGGCGCACCCGGCCCACGTGAAAACGCTGCACCCCTTGCTCGGTGACGCCCACCGCGTAGGTGTCGTGCCAGTGGGGGTCGTAGGCGTGGCCTTCAAAATGGGCACGGATGGTCTCGATGCCGGTGTCCCGGTCGCGGGCGAAGCGGACCCAGTTTTCACTGTTGGATGACGCGGTCATGGACGAGTCTCCGGCACGGAACCCGCAAGTCTACACCCGGCGTCGCCACCGGTCTGGAACATTTGTGCGGCGGCCGGGCGGCGGCGCGGGTCAGTGCGGTTGCAGCTGGGGCGCCATGAGCCCGGCGATCCAGTCCATGAACACCGCCGTGCGGCGGGGCAGATGGCGCCGCTGCGGATACAGCAGGGTCACCGGCATCGGCTCCGCCCGCAGCGCCGGCAACACCGCCACCAGGCGCCCGGCCCGCAGATGCGACCGCAGCCCGGATTCCGGCGCCTGCACGATGCCCAGGCCGGCCAGGCAGGCGGCTTCGTAGCTGTCGGCGCTGTTGACCGTCAGCGCGCCCGGCATCGGCAACGACGCGAAGCCGTCGCCCTGGGGATACTCGAACCCGGGCGAGCGGCCGCCCAGCCCGGGCACATAATGAATCAGGCGGTGCCCGGCCAGGTCCTCCAGGGTACGCGGGGTGCCGTGGCGGGCCAGGTAGTCCGGGCTGGCGGCGTTGATGATGGCGAAGGCGCCGAGGCTGCGCGCGAACAGGTTCACGTCGCCGGTGTCTCCCACCCGCATCACGCAATCAAAGCCCTCGCGCACCGGGTCCACGCGCCGGTCGGTGGCGCTCAGTTCCACTTCCAGCAGCGGGTGGGCGGCCAGGAATTCCGGCAAGCGCGGGATCACGAACTTGCGCGCGGTGCTGCTGGGCATGTCCACCCGCAGCCGCCCGGTGAGGGTCTCGCCGCCCACTTCGAACATGGAGGTCATCTCATCCAGGTCCGCCAGCAGGTCCTTGCCGCGCTCGTAGAAGGCCCGCCCTTCCGGCGTCAGCCGCACCCGCCGGGTGGTGCGCTGCAGCAGCAACACGCCGAGGCCTTCCTCCAGCCGCTTGACGGCGGTGGACACACTGGCCTTGGGCAACCCCAGCTGATCGGCGGCGGCGGTGAAGCTGGCCAGCTCCGCCACCCGGGTAAACACGCGCAGATCCTGAAAACGGTCCATGGCCGGCCTCGTCCATTGTTCGTCATTCTTGAACAGAGATTCCGGATTTAAGCGATTTATTGGAACATTCTCAACCAATAAAGTGGACCTGTTCCTGTTTAACGTCGAATGGAGACAACCCATGACCATTGCACTGATCACCGGCGCCAGCCGCGGCCTGGGCCGCAGCGCGGCCCTGCATCTGGCCGACCAGGGCAGCGATGTAATCCTGACCTATCAGCGTAACCGGCAGGCCGCCGACCAGGTGGTCGAGGCCATCCAGGCCAAGGGCCGCCGCGCGGTGGCGCTGCCCCTGGACGTGGCCGACAGCGACGGCTTTGCCGCCTTCGTCGAGCAGGTAAGCGCCGCCCTGGACGAGACCTGGCAAACCGACCGGTTCGATCACCTGATCAACAACGCCGGCATCGGCATCAACACGCCGTTCGCGGACACCACCGAGGAGCAGTTCGATACGCTGATGCGGATTCACCTGAAAGGGCCGTTCTTCCTGACCCAGCGGTTGCTGCCGCTGATCGCCGACGGCGGACGCATCGTCAATATTTCCAGCGGTCTGGCACGCTTCTGCATGCCCGGCTTCGCCGCCTACGCCACCATGAAGGGCGGCATCGAGGTGCTGACCCGTTATCTGGCCAAGGAATTGGGCGAGCGCGGTATCGCCGTCAATACCCTGGCCCCGGGCGCCATCGAAACCGACTTTGGTGGCGGTGTGATTCGCGACAACCAGGAGGCCAACGCCCAGGTGGCCGGCGCCACCGCCCTCGGCCGCGTCGGTCTGCCGGACGACATCGGCGGCGCCATCGCCGCGCTGCTGTCGCCGGGCAATGGCTGGGTCAACGGGCAACGCATCGAGGTGGCCGGCGGCGTGTTTCTGTAAACCCGGCCGGGCTCAGCCGGCGCGCTCTTCAAGACCTTCGCGCCGGCGCTCCGCCCGCCCCAGCAGAAAGCCGGTGCCGGCCCAGGCCAGGGCGATGCCGGCGCCGATCAGCATGGCCAGGCCCGGCAGCTCGCCGATCAGGTCGAGGCCGCGCTTCAACCAGCCACTGAGGGCGTCGCCGCCCCGATAGACCACCGTGTCGATAAAGTTCTTGGCCTTGTACTTCTGCTCCGGCGGCACCGAGGTGTAGAGCATCTCGCGGCCGGGCCGCACCAGGGCGTACTCGCCGGCCCGGCGCGCCACCATGATCACCACGAACACCAAGAACACCGGCGACAGCGCCAGCCACAGAAAACCGGCGGTGATCAGCAGTGGCACCGCGGTGAGCAGGACGCCGATGCCCAACCGCTGGGCGATGCGCCCGGTCAGAAACAGCTGAGTGAGAATGGCGAGAAACTGCACCACCGTGTCGATCAGACCGAACACCTGGGTCTGGCGGGTGGGGTCCGGAAAGGTCTCCGCCACCAGCCGCGCCTGCTCGAAATAAAGAAAGGTGCTGACACTGGCGAGCAGCACCACGAACAGGGCGATACCCATCAAGAACGGCGTGCGCAGCACTTCCAGGGCGCCGTCGAAGGGATTGCCGCCCAGGGCGCGCCCGTGTTCCGCCCGGGCCGGTTCCGCCTCCTCGTTCAACGGATGCCGGTCGCGCCAGCGGTACAGCCACAGGCCGGCGAAGGCACTGCCGGCCAGCAACAGGGCGGCCAGCAGCACCAGGCCGGCGTGGCCCGCCGGCGCCACCAGCAGGGTGCCCAGCCCCGGCCCCACCAGGCCACCCAGGCTGGCGCCGCCGGCCATCATGCCGAACAGGCGCTTGCCCTGGGCGATGCTGAACACGTCCGCCAGCACGCTCCAGGCCAACGACACCACCACCAGGTTGAACACCGACAGCCAGATGTAGAAGGTGCGCGCCACCCAGACGTTGTCGGTGGTGCCGGCGAACAGGGCCGCGAACAGCAGCAGGTTGACCACGAAGAAGCCGTAGGCGGCGGGCAGAATCCTCCGCCGCGCCACCCGGGACGCCAGCCAGCCGAACAACGGCAGCACCGCCAGGGTGGCCAGGAAGGTGCCGGTGAACAGCCACTGCAGATTGTCCACGCCGCCGGCCACGCCCATGGTTTCGCGCACCGGACGCAGCATGAAGTAGCCGGTGAACAGCAGAAAGAACAGCGCCAGCCCGGCCAGCACCGCCGGCGCTTCCTCCACCTCAATGTTGAACAGCCGCGCCGCCAGGCGCGGCAGAGGATGCGAAGACGCCACCGTTACCAGTCCATGGCCATCAGTTCACGCTGCCGGGCCTCGCTGAGCAGGTCGCCACGGCCGGCGTTGAGGTTATCGCGCTGGTGTTCCGGTTTGCTGGTGGCGGGAATCACCGCGGTCACCGCCGGATGGCTGATGGCGAACTTCAGGAACAGCTGGGCCCAACTTTGCGCGCCCACCTCCGCGGCCCAGCCCGGTAGCGGGCGGCCTTTCACGGTGGAGAACAGGGAACCGTCGTCGAAGGCCCGGTTGATCAGCACCGCCACGCCCTTGTCCCGGGCCAGGGGCAGCACTTCCTTGGCGGCCTGCGGTGCGTTCACCGAGTAGTTGATCTGGATGAAATCCAGCGGCTCGCTGCGCAGAATGGCGGCCATCTCGTCCAGGCCCCGTTCCAGGTAGTGGGTGACGCCCACGTACCGGGTTTTGCCCTGCTCCTTCAGTTCCCGGGCAAAGGGCAGCTGGGTTTTCCAGTCGCGCAGGTTGTGCACCTGCAGCAGCTCCACATGGTCGGTGCGCAGCGCTTCCAGCGACCGTGCCCACTGCCGTTCGGCGGCGGCGCGGCTGTCGGCGGCGATCTTGGTGGCCAGGAAGCATCGGTCCCGCCAGCCACCCTCTTCCAGCAAGGCGCCCAGCACCCGGTCGGCGCCGCCGTAGTTGGGGCTGGTGTCGAACACGGTGGCGCCGCTGTCGAAAAAGATCGTCATCGCCTCCTTGAGCCGGCGGTACTTGTCGGAGCCGACCTCCGCCACGAAGCTGCCGGAGGTGCCGGCGCCGATCACCGGCACGGTCTCGCCGCTGGCCGGAATCGCCCGGGTACGCAGCGCGGCGGCCCCGCCGCTGGCCGCTTGGGCCGTGCCCCGCAGCGCCAACGCCAGACCCGCGCCGCCCCACACGGCACCATTCAGAAAATCACGACGTGAAACCATGCTGCCCTCCTCTCCCTGTCAGGGATGTGCGTGTTTTTTTATCGCGTCACAGGATGGACCGCGATTTGGCGTAGAATGCTTCGCCGCGTGGTCACAGTGGCCCGACGCCCGTGTTTTTACCGTGATCACCCCTCAGCAGGAGCCTTTTGATGACCCGCCCTTATCCCGCCCCCGCCGGCCGCCGTGAATGGCTGGGCCTGGCGGTCCTGATGCTGCCCACCGTGCTGCTGGCACTGGATATGACGGTGCTGCATCTGGCGGCGCCGCACCTCAGCGCGGACCTGCGGCCCAGCAGTTCCCAGCTGCTGTGGATCCTGGACATCTACGGTTTCATGATCGCCGGCTTCCTGGTCACCATGGGCACCCTGGGCGACCGCATCGGCCGCCGCCGGCTGCTGCTGGGCGGCGCCACCGCCTTCGGCCTGGCCTCGGTGATGGCGGCGTTCGCGCCCAGCGCGGAAACCCTGATCCTGGCCCGCGCCCTGCTGGGCGTGGCCGGCGCCACCCTGATGCCGTCCACTCTGTCGTTGTTGCGCAATATGTTCCAGGTGGACAGCGAGCGGACCCTGGCGATCACCGTGTGGATGACCGGCTTTATCGTCGGCAGTGCCATCGGCCCGCTGGTGGGCGGCGCCCTGCTGGAATTTTTCTGGTGGGGGTCGGTGTTTCTGCTCGGCGTGCCGGTGATGGCGCTGCTGCTGCTCACCGGGCCCTGGCTGCTGCCGGAGTTTCGCGACCGGGACGCCGGCGGCCAGGACTGGACCAGCGCCCTGCTGTCGGTGGCCACCGTGCTGGCGCTGATCTTCGGGCTCAAGGATCTGGCTCGCAACGGCCCGGGCCTGTTGCCGCTGGCGGCGATCCTCGCCGGGCTGCTGATCGGCGCCCTGTTCATACGGCGCCAGCGGCGCCTGGCCACGCCCATGTTCGACCTGGCGCTGTTCAACAACCGGGATTTCAGCACCTCGGTGGGCGCCATGATGCTCACCATCCTGGCGCTCTCCGGCGCCTGGCTGATGGTGTTTCAATATTTGCAGGGGGTGCTGGGGCTGTCGCCGCTGCACGCCGGCCTGACCATGCTGCCGCCGGCGGTGCTGCAAACCGTGTTGTCGCTACTGATTCCGCGCCTGACCCGTTATCTGCCCCGCTGGCAACTGGTCAGCGGCGGCCTGGGACTGGCGGTGTTCGGCTTTCTGGCGATGGTCGGCGTCAACGAGCTGGGCGACCTGTGGCTGCTGATCGCCGGCATGACGGTGATGGGGCTGGGGGTGATGCCGATGATGATCCTCGGCACCGATATGGTGGTGGGCGCGGCGCCGCCGGAAAAAGCCGGCGCCGCCTCCGCCACCTCGGAAACCGCCACCGAGCTGGGCATGGCCCTGGGCGTGGCGGTGATTGGCAGTCTCGGCGCGGCGGTTTACCGCCACCATATGCTGACCGCCCTGCCCGACGGGCTGAGCCCGGACCAGGCCCTGGCCGCCGGCGACACCCTGGGCGGGGCCCTGGGCGCCAGCGCCGCCCTGCCGCCGGCCCTGGCCGAGCCGCTGATGGCCGCCGCCCGGGCGGCCTTCAACGCGGCCCTGCACACCAACGCGGCGGTGGGCGCGGTGATCGTCGCCGCCACCGCCCTGCTCACCGCCTGGCGGCTGCGCCCCCGATCGGACGATCAGGGCACGAAGCGGGTGGAGAAGGCGTCGTCCGGCAATTCGTCCAGGTAGCCTTTGCCCATCACCCGGTTGGCGCGATCCGCGAACGCCTTGAGGCCGTCGATGTACTGATCGTTCCAGGTGGTGGCGTAATCCCGGGTGACCCGTTCGGCGAGCATGTCGATGCCGGCCTGGTCGAGGCCCAGTTTTTCGCCGTAGGCCTGGAACACCTGCGGGTGGCTCTTCACATAGTCCACCGCTTCCACCCAGCCTTTCAGGAAGCCGGACAGCGCCTCCGGGTGGGCCTCGGCGAAGTCGTCGTTGGTGGCCAGGGCGATCCACAGGAAATCGTCCCCGGTTTTCTCCTTGTAGATGTCACCCAGGTTGCCGATGCTGCGGTACTTGTCCGAGTGCATGGCCTTGGCCGCCAGCGGATCGAACAGCAGGCCGGCGTCGATGTCGCCGCTGTCCAGCAGGGTGGGGATGATGCCCGGGCCGACATACTGCAAGTTGCCTTCCTTGGCCGGGTCGAAACCGTAGAAGTCGTTCAGCACCACCCGCAACAGCGCGGTGGCGGTGCCGGCCGCGCCGGCGTAGGACGCCACGCGCTTGCCCTTCAGGTCCTCCAGGCTCTTGATGTCCGAGCCGGTGGGTACCAGCACGTCCAGGCTGGTGCCACGTCCCACGGGGAAGATGTTGAATACCGGGAAACCTTGGGCACGGAATTGGGCGAAGCCGGTCCAGCCGCCGAAGCCCACATCCACCTGCTTGCCACGAATGGCGTTAAACAGGCCGTCCAGTGTCGGGAAGGCCTGGTATTTCAAATCCACGCCGTATTTGTGATCGAACTCCTGGTCGATCATCACATGCGACGCGATACCGTTGAGCGACTGAGCCATGTCACCAATGCGGATTTCCGTGTCGGCGGCCCGCGCGCTCAATGCCAGTGCGCACAGTGTCACTGCCAGCAGCGGCGCCCCCAGCAAAGACTTTTTCATCAAACCTTGAACGTTCATGGAACTCTCCTCCCAGCTTTGTCGTTATGTCTTTAAACCCATTAAGCGTTATTTCGGCGCGAGCGGACCTTTATTGAGCCGGCACGAACCGGGTACTGAAGGCTTCCTCGGGGACTGTCTCCAGGTAGCCTTTGCCCATGACCCGCCGGGCCCGTTCGGCGAACCCCATCAGGCCGTCGATATAGCGGCGATTCCAGGGCGAGGTGTCGTAGTCGAGGAGGGCACGCTGCGCCAGCAGCTCAACGCCCGCCGCATCCAGACCCATCTGTTCGCCAAACGCCTGGAACACCTGAGGGTGTTCTCGAACATAAGCCAGCGCTTCCAGCCAGGCCTGCAAGAAGCCGGCCATGGCATCGGCGTGACCGTCCGCGAACCCGTCGTTGGTGATCATGGATATCCAGAGAAAGTCATCCCCGGTGCGGGCTTTGTAGAGCTCGCCCAGATTGCCGATGCTACGGAATTTACCGGAGGCCAGGGCTCGGGCGGCCATGGGGTCGAACAACAGACCGGCGGCCACATCACCGCTTTCCAGCAAGTTGGGGATGACGCCGGGGCCGGCGTATTGCAGGTCACCGGTTTCGGCGGGATCGAAGCCATAGAAATCGTTGAGCAGCACTCTCAAAAGCACCGTTCCGGTGCCCGCCGCGCCGGCGAAGGACACAATGCGCTTGCCCTTCAGGTCTTCCAGGTCCTGAAGCTCGGAGTCCACCGGCACCAGCACATCCAGAGTGGCGCCGCGCCCCACCGGATACACATTCAGTACCGGATAGCCCTGGGCCCGGAACTGCGCGAAGGCGGTCCAGCCCCCGAATCCCACATCCACCTGTTTGCCGCGCACCGCGTTGAACAGGCCCTCAATGGTCGGGTAGGCCTGGCGGCTCACCTGGATGCCGTGCTTTTTATCCAGCCCCTGATCGACGATCACCTGATAGACCACGGTGATCAGCGACTGGGGCATATCGCCCATTCTTACTTCCGGCACCTCGGCCCGGGCACTGATCGCCAACGCTCCGATCAATAACCCGACCATCGCGGCTTTTATTCCATATCCCCTCGACACTTTCTTTCTCACGGTGTTCTCCTTTCTCGTTGTTGTTAGTCAGGGCGACGTTCCCCCGCCAAACGGGCCTGCTCCGCCGCCTCGGCGGCTTCAAGAAAGGTGGCGGAAACGGTCTTGCCCACCTGAAACAGGGCGGCGTCGTCATAGTCCCGAGGACGGGGCACGTCCACGGTGATTTGATTACGGATACCGCCCTGGGACAGCACCACCACCCGGTCGCCCAGAAAAGTGGCTTCGTAGCTGTTGTGGGTGATGAACAGAATGGTCTTGCCGGTTTCGCGCCAGATATCGAGCAGGTCCACCCGCAGCCGCCGGGCGGTGAGTTCGTCCAGGCCGCTGAACGGCTCGTCCATGAACAACACGTCCGGCTCGATGGCCAGGGCCCGCACCAGCGACAGCCGCTGGGCCATGCCGCCGGACAGTTGGTGGGGGTAATAGTGGCGGAACCCCTGCAGACCGGTGAGCGCGAAGTAGTGGTCCTTGATCGCCGCCCAGCGCGCCCGGGGCACCCGGGAGTTTTCCAGGGCGAAGTCCACATTGCGTTCGGCGGTGAGCCAGGGCAGCAGGCGCGGCTCCTGGAACAGATAGCCGATGGTCAGCGGCGGCTTGCCGCCGGGCGCCATGGGCTGGCCGCCGAAGCGCACGGTGCCCCGGTAGTCGCCGTCCAGACCGGAGAGGATGTTGAGCAGAGTGGATTTGCCGCAGCCGGACGGGCCCAGCAGGCAGACGAACTCGCCGTCGGCCACGGCCAGATCCAGGCCGTCGAGCACCCGCTGGCCGGGGAATTCCTTGACCAGCCCCTCGACCAGAATGCCGTTGTCGGTCGCTTCTCGGGTCACAGCCTTACCTCCGGGCGCCAGGCGAACAGCCGGCGCTCCAGCCGTTGCAGGATCACCAGTTCGATAAACAGCATCACCAGGGTGAACAGCAGGGTCCAGGCCAGCACCTGCCCCATGTTCGCCAACTGGTACCAGTAGAACAGCTGGAAGCCGACCCCGTCCGGTCGCCCCAGCAGTTCCACCAGTACCGTGATCTTCCACACGATGCCCAGGCCGAAACGCAGGGACGCCATGATGTAGGGCAGCACCTGGGGAAACAGCACCCGGCGCACGATCATCCAGCGCGAGGCGTTGAATACCTTGGCCATCTTGAACAGGCGGGTGTCGATGTTCTTGACCCCTTCCCACAGATTGATGGCGATGGAGGGCGCCGAGGTGAGGCCGATGGCGACGATGGCGGCGGTTTCGTTGAGGCCGATCCAGATAAAGGCCAGGATCGCATAGCACAGGCTGGGCACGGTCAGCGCCACCATCACCCAGATATCCAGGGTTTTCTCGGCGAACCGGTTGAGCCCCATGATGATGCCCACCGGCACGCCCACGGCCATGGCCAGCGCCAGGCCGCCGGCCACCCGCCCCAGGGTGGCCAGCAGATGCTGGTGCACCTGGCCGTCGGCCACGTTTTCGATCAGTACGTTGAGGGTTTGCCAGGGGCCCGGCAGCACCGTCCCCGGCAGCAGCAAGGACAGCCCGAACCAGGCCGCCACCACGGCCAGCATCGATCCCAGTTTTAACAGCAAAGCGTTTTCCTTTTTATCGTTCGCGCCGTCGACCGCCCTTAACGGGGCAATTGGATGCCGGCGTCCCGGGCGCAGCGGCGGGCAAGCTGTCCGGCCTGATCGAGCAGGGCCGCCTCATCCAGAAACAGGGCGCGACGGTTTTCGATCAACAAGCGACCGTCCACCATCACGTCGCGCACATCTGTGCCACGGGCGCTGTACACCAGCGCGGCCCTCACATCCAACGTCGGCGCCAGGTGCGGCTGACGCAGGTCCACGGTGATGATGTCCGCCTTCATGCCCGGCACCAGGCAGCCCACCTGCCCCTCGCGACCGATGGCCAGGGCCCCCTCCGAGGTAGCCATGCGCAACGCGCGGGCCGCGTCCAGGGCATCCGGATCCCCTTTGGCGGTCTTGGCCGTGGCGCAGGCGTATTTCATGCTCTCGAACAGGTCCTGACCGCAATTGGCGGCGGGCCCATTGGTGGCCAGACCACAGGTGACACCGGCATCCAGGAACGGATGAATCGGCGGGAAGCCAGAGCCCCAGAACAGTCGGGTGGGCGGGTCGAGCAACACGCGGGTGTCGCTCTCGGCCAGCAACCTCACCTCGTTCGGTGAGATGTCGTACACCGCGGCCAGTTGCACGTCGGGACCCAGGCAGCCGGTTTCAGCGAGCAGTTCCACCTGCCGGATTTCGCGCCCGAAATGTTGAGCGATCAGGGTATTGAACTCTTTGGTCTCGGCACCGTGCATGTGCAGGCTGATACCCAGGTCGCTCGCCAGCGCCCGGGTCTGACGGAACATGGCCTCGTCCATGCACCAAGGCAATAGCGGGCCGGTGGCCAGCCTCAGCCGGTCGTTGTCGGCGCCGTGCCACTCGTGGGCCAGATCGGTAATGCGGCGCGCCTGCAGGTCCAGGCTTTCCATATAGCTGGGGCGGAAATTGCGCCCGAGAAATCCGGGCGCCAGCGTGGCGCGCACGCCGGCGTCACGCATCGCCTGCAGCACCGCGTGCTCCGGTGTATAGCCGGGCGGGTGCGGCGCCACCAGATTTTCCACCAGGGTGGTGTTGCCGTTCTTGAGGTTTTCCAGACAGCCGAGCAGCTGCGCCACGTACATGGCTTCTTCGTCGAACGCCTCGATGATCGGCAACTGCTGGTCGAGCCACTGCATCAGTCGCTTTTCCGGACCCAAGGTGCGGCCGAATACCATGCTCAGATGGGTATGGCCATTCACCAAGCCCGGCATCACCAGCTTGCCACGGGCATCCAGGGTATGGTCCACGGGCTGAGCCGGGAGACCGTCACGGGGGCCCGCGTATTCGATGCGGTCATCGCGGACCAGTACGCAACCGTCTTCGTAATCATTGCCGTCCGCATCCAGCGTCAGGACCCGGCCCCCTTCAAATAATATGGTGGTCATTCATCCCCCCCTGAGGGTCGATCTAGAACAAATCCCGGGGCTTGGCGCGGTCCCACTCCCGGACAATGCGGGCGGCGGCGATACGCAGATGGTCGAGCAGACCGTCTTCCGGATGCCGGGCGCGCTCCCCCACCGAGGCCACCGCCACCACGCCCAGCAGATTGTTGTCGGAGCCAATGATGGGCACCGCCACGCTGACCACGCTGGTTTCCAGCTCGCCGGCACTGGTGGCATAGCCTCGCTCACGGATTTCCACCAGCTCGTGCTGCAGGTCTTCCACCGGGCGGGGAAACTCGTCCTCCGGCAGCGTGCGGCAGTAATTCAGTACGTCGCGAATATCAGCCTCATTCATATGGGCCAGATGCACCTTGGCCGAGGCACCCCGATACAGGGGCGTGTTGGCGGCGGGGCCGAGCCCCACCCGTACCGCCCGCGGGCCGTCCTGGAAACGCACGCACAGCACCCGGTCGCCGGCACGGTGGGTAATCATGGCACTCTCACCGGTGATGCCGGCCAGCTCGCGCAGGATCGGCGCGGCGATCTCGGACATGTCGCGGCCGTATTCCTCGGTGAGCGCCACCAGGCGCACGAAGCCGGGGCTGAGCACGAACTCGCCGCTGCGCGCCATGGCGGTGATCAGGCCGCGCCGGCGCAGGCTGTGCAGATAACGGTAGGCGGAGCTGCGCGACAGGCCGAAGCGGCGCTCGATCTCCCTGCGCGTCACCACCCGGCCGTGGCCGGCGAACATCAGCATGATGTCCAGGATCCGGTCCAGCGAGGAGGCATTGTCGTTGTTGTTCATTGTTGTGTTCCGGAAAGTGGGTCGGGCTGAAAATCCAAGCCGTCGGGGCCGACCGGGCGGTCGGGACGACCCGGACGCCGGCGCACCGACCGTCCCACCATTTAAAACTCCCTGGGCCACGGTTTCCATACCCGGGGACGCTAAATGTGTGATGAGGGGTCAGGAACGGGAAGGTGGGCGGAGCGCCAGGGCGCTCCGCGGGCGGAAGGAAGTAAGAAGAGAGAGGGTCAGCGGGGCAGCGGCTTGTAGGCCACCGCCTTCATTTCCACCAGCAGCAGGGGGTGGGGCAGCTGGTGCACGGCCACGGTGGTGCGGGTGGGGCCGTCGCCGTCGAAATACTCGCCCCAGACCCGGTTGAAGCCGCCGAAGTCGTTCATATTGACCAGGAAGCAGCCCACCTCCACCAGGTCGTCCAGGCCGGCGTCGACGCTCTTCAGGATGTCGGCGATGTTGTCGATCACCGCCCGGGTCTGGGCTTCGATATCGAGCCGGGTGACGCCCATTTCGTCGACCTCGGCACCCACGAAACTGTTGTCCGGGCGGCGCGAACTGGTGCCGGAAACGAACAGGAAGTCGCCCGCCCGCTTCACATGGGGAAAACGGCCCCGGGGTTTGGCCTTGTGGGCCAGGGTCTTGCTCTCGGACGCCGGGGCGTCCCGGGATGAGTCACTCATGACGCGCCTCCCGGGCCGGCCACATGGAACTCGGCACCGCCCAGGTACTGCACCCGCAGGTCCACATGCTGCCCGGGACGCAGGGCCTCGGCGGCGGTGGCGGCGCCGGCCAGCACCACGTCGCCGGGCTGCAGGCTCATGCCCGCCTCCGCCACCAGCCGGGCGGCGGCCACCAGGGCGCGCAGCGGGTGGCCAAGAATGGCGGCGGAGGAACCGACCTGACGCACCTCACCGTCCAGGCTCATGACCATGCCCAGGTTGGCGATGTCCAGGTCGGCGCGGCGCCAGGCGCCGATCACCAGCCCGGAGGACGAGGCGTTGTCGGCGATCACGCTGGGCAGGTCGAACTTGAAGTCCCGGTAGCGGGAATCGATGATCTCCATGGCCGGCGCCACCGCGCCGATGGCCGCCTGCGCCTGGGGCAGGGTCACGCGCCCGGCCAGCGGTTTGTCGATCAGAAAGGCCAGCTCCGGTTCCACCCGCGGGTGCACATAGGCGGCCAGGTCGATCTCGCCGCCCTCCTCCACCAGCATGGCGTCGGTGAGCCGGCCCCAGATCAGGTCCTCCACGCCCATCTGTACCATCTTGGCGCGGCTGGTGAAGCCCAGCTTGATGCCGATCGGCGTCTCACCGCGCTGCACGCGGCGCGCCACCGAGGCGGTCTGCACCGCATAGGCGTCGCCCACGGTCAGGCTGCCGGTGGCGAACTGGTCGATGGCGCGGGCCTGGCGGGCGGCGTCGTCGACCCGCTCGGCCAGGGTCTGGATATCCGTTTCAGACATGGTCGGTCTCCGATTGGCGATGTTTGAGCATGTCCAGGGCCACGTCGACGATCATGTCTTCCTGGCCACCGACCATGCGGCGGCGGCCCAGCTCGACCAGGATGTCCACGGTCTTCAGGCCATAGCGGGCGGCGGCGTTCTCGGCGTGGCGCAGGAAGCTGGAGTAAACGCCGGCGTAGCCCAGCGCCAGGGTTTCCCGGTCCACCCGCACCGGACGGTCCTGCAGGGGCCGCACGATGTCATCGGCGGCGTCCATCAGGGTGTAGAGGTCGCAGCCGTGGTCCCAGCCCAAACGGTCGGCGGCGGCGATGAACACCTCCAGAGGCGCGTTGCCGGCACCGGCGCCCATGCCCGCCAGGCTGGCGTCAATGCGGTCACAGCCTTCTTCCACCGCGACGATGGAATTGGCCACGCCCAGGCTGAGGTTGTGATGGGCGTGCATGCCGGTGCCGGTTTCCGGCTTGAGCACGTCCTTGAAGGCACGGAAACGCTCGCGCACGTCGTTCATGGTGAGCGCGCCGCCGGAGTCCACCACGTACACCGTGGTGGCGCCGTAGTCCTCCATCAGTTTGGCCTGACGGGCCAGCTCCGCGGGCGTGGTCATGTGGCTCATCATCAGGAAGCCCACCGTGTCCATGCCCAGTTCCCGGGCCAGCTCGATGTGCTGTTTGGAGACATCCGCTTCGGTGCAATGGGTGGCCACCCGCACCACCGAGGCGCCGGCGGCGTGGGCGTCGCGCAGATCCCGGACGGTGCCGATACCCGGCAGCAGCAGGGTCGCCACCTTGGCGTGGCTGACCGTGTCCGCCACCGCCTCGATCCATTCCAGGTCGGTGTGAGCGCCGAAGCCATAGTTGAACGAGGAGCCCTGCAGGCCATCGCCGTGGGCCACCTCGATGGAGTCCACCTTGGCCAGGTCCAGGGCGGCGGCGATGCGTTTCACGTCGTCCACGCTGTATTGATGACGGATAGCGTGGGAGCCGTCACGCAGGGTGACGTCGGAGATGTAGAGTTTTGCTGTCATTATCGTTTTCCCCCTACAGCCTGGGCCGTCGCGCCGATTAACCGGGATGCCATCCGTTCACCGGTGGCCAGCGCCGCCGAGGTCATGATGTCCAGGTTGCCGGCGTAGGCCGGCAGGTAATGGGCCGCGCCTTCCACTTCCAGGAACACGGATATTTTCAGCCCCGGCCGGGAACCCTCCCCGGGCATGTACAGCGGGCTGTCCTCGCCGTAGTGCTCGAACTGCACGTCCTGCTTGAGCCGGTAGCCGGGCACGTAGGCATTGACCTTCTCGACCATCGCCTCGATGGCGGCGCGGATCGGCTCCGGGTCGGACGGCTCGCAGAATACGTAGACGGTGTCGCGCATCAGCAGGGGCGGCTCCGCCGGGTTGAGCACGATGATCGCCTTGCCTTTCTCGGCGCCGCCCACCTTCTCCAGGGCCAGGGACGTGGTTTCGGTGAACTCGTCGATGTTGGCGCGGGTGCCGGGGCCGGCGGACTTGCTGGAAATCGAGGCGATGATTTCCGCGTAGTGCACTTTGGCCAGACCCGACACCGCATGGACGATGGGAATGGTGGCCTGGCCACCGCAGGTCACCATGTTCACGTTGAGCGCGTCCAGGTGCTCGTCCAGGTTGGCCACCGGCACGCAGTAGGGGCCGATGGCCGCCGGCGTCAGATCGATCACCCGCAGGTCCGGGCGGGCGGCGCGCAGGATCTTCTCGTTGTGGTGATGGGCGCCGGCGGAGGTGGCGTCAAACACCAGGCCGATGTGTTCGAACACCGGCAGCTCGATCAGGCCCTCCACGCCGGTGGCGCAGGCGGTCACGCCCAGGCGCTCGGCGCGGGCCAGGCCGTCGGACGCCGGGTCGATGCCCACCAGCGCGGCCATTTCCAGCTGCTCACCGTGGCGCAGCACCTTGATCATCAGGTCGGTGCCGATATTGCCGGAACCGATGATCGCCACTTTGATTTTGTCAGTCATTGTTGTTCTCCTTGGCGAAGCCCACCGACACCGGACCGAGGCCCTCGATACAGGCGCGGAAACGGTCGCCGGGGCGGGCCGCCACCATCGGCCCCAGGGCGCCGGTGAGAATCAGGTCGCCGGCGCGCAGCGGGCGGCGCGCGCGGGCCAGGGTATTGGCCAGCCACAGTGCCGCGTTGAGCGGGTTGCCCAGGCAGGCGGCGCCGGCGCCCACCGACACCGGTTCGCCCCGGCGGGTCAGGTTCATGCCGCACAGGCTCAGGTCCACCTCACGCAGGGAGCGCGGCGTGGTGCCCAGCACATAGGCGCCGCAGGACGCGTTATCGGCCACCGTGTCGGCGATGGTGATGTCCCAGTCGGCGATGCGGCTGCCCACCACTTCCAGGGCCGGCAGCACGTAGTCGGTGGCGCCGATCAGGTCGGCCAGGGTGATCTGGTCGTGGTTCAGGTCCCGGGCCAGCACCAGCGCCACCTCGGCTTCCACCTTGGGCTGCAGCACCTGATCCCAGGGAATCAGGCCGCCGTCGGCCACCGCCATGTCCGCGAACAGCAGGCCGTAGTCCGGCTGGTCCACGCCCAGCTGTTGCTGCACCACCCGGGCGGTAAGGCCGATCTTGCCGCCCACCACCCGGCGGCCGCGGCTCTCCCAGTAGCGGCTGTTGATGTCCTGCACCCGGTAGGCACTGTCCAGGTCGTCGGCGGCGATCAGGTCGCGCACCGGCGGGCAGGGCTGTCCGGTTTCCTGGGCGGCCCGCAGCCGCTGGGCGGCACGGGCCAGGGTTTCGGTAATCGTCGTTTGCATGGCAACGCCTCCCGGCTTCATTGCGACATCTGCACGCAGACGTTCTTCAGTTCGGAATAGAAATCCAGCGAATGGCGGCCGCCCTCGCGACCCAGCCCGGACAGCTTCATGCCGCCGAAGGGCGTGCGCAGATCCCGCAAAAACCAGGTGTTCAGCCACACCAGCCCGGCGTCGATCTCCGCCGCCAATCGGTGGCCGCGATCCAGATTGCTGGTCCAGATGGCGCTGGCCAGGCCGTAACGGCTGTCGTTGGCCAGGGCGATGGCCTGCTCCTCGGTGTCGAAGGGCATCACGTGGCAGACCGGGCCGAACACCTCTTCCTGCAGACAGCGGGCGGACTGATCCAGGCCGGTCCAGATGGTCGGCTCCACATAGCAGCCGTTGTCGAGCTTGCCGCCCAGCGTCGGCACGCCTCCGCCGGTGACCACGGTGGCGCCCTCCTCCCGGGCCAGGGCGTAGTAGGACAGCACCTTGTCGCGGTGCTGGCGGGAAATCAGCGGCCCCAGGGTGGTCTCCGGGTCCAGCGGATCGCCGGGGCGCAGGGCCCGGGCCTGTTCCGCCAGCGCCGCCACGAAACGGTCGAAGATCGACCGCTCCACATAAACGCGCTCGGTGCACAAACACACCTGGCCGGTATTGAGAAAGCTGGAGCGGGCCACGCCGGCCACCGCCTTGTCGAAATCCGCGTCGGCGAACACCAGGGCGGCGTTCTTGCCGCCCAGCTCGAAGGACACCGGTCGTACCTTGTCGGCCACGTTGCGCATGATGGTGGCGCCGGTCTTCGACTCACCGGTGAAGGTGATGCCGTCCACGTCCGGGTGATCGACGATGGCGGCGCCGGCGGAGCCGGGGCCGAAGCCGTGCACCAGGTTGAACACGCCGGCGGGCAGGCCCACCTCGTCCATCACCTCCGCCAGCAGGGTGGCGGTGCCCGGCGTTTCCTCGGAGGGCTTGGCGACGATCACATTGCCGCAGGCCAGGGCCGGCGCCACCTTCCAGGTAAACAGCAGCAGCGGCAGGTTCCAGGGCGAGATGATGCCCACCACGCCGAGCGGCTGGCGCAGGGAATAATTGAGCGCCCGCCCTTCCGGGGTGGGCGTTTCGTACACTTCGCCGCCGCTCATGCGGATCATGGCGGCGAAGGCGCGGAAGTTGGCGGCCCCCCGGGGAATGTCCACCCGCGAGGCCACGGACACCGGCTTGCCGGTGTCGGCCACTTCCGCGGCCAGAAAATCGTCAGCGCGCCGTTCGATCACGGCGGCGATGCGCTCCAGGTACTGGGCGCGCTGTTCGGCGCTGGTGCGCCGCCAGGCGGGCAGCGCGGCACGACCGGCGCGCACCGCCTGGTCGACCAGCTCGGCATCGGCCTCGTGGACCCGTGCCACCGGCTCGCCGTTGGCCGGGTTCAGATCCTCGAAGGTCTTCGCGGACTCGACGAACCGGCCATTGATGTAGTTACGGTAATCGGAAACCAATTGCGCACTCCTGAAGAAGGCGAGGATCGCGTCGAAAAAAAGGCGCGGCCCGCGGGCCGCGCGGATCGTGAGCGCGATCGAAAGGTTACAAATTGAATTCCACCACCGCGGCGCCGGCGCCGTAGGTGGGGCCATAGGCGTGCACCTGCGCGCCCTTGAAGTCGCCGGTGGCGCCGAACAGCCAGGACAGGTGTTTCATGCCCATGTCCGCCTTGGTGCCTTCATTGAAACGGCCCAGGGCCTCGCTGGCGGAACGCCGGTCGCCGTTGGCCAGGGCGTCCAGCAGCTGGCGGTTGGCGGCGTCGTCCGCGTCATGGCGAATGCGGTCGTCGGCGATGTCGATTTCCTCGTCGAAATAGGCCGCCGACAGGCCGCCGATGGCGAGCACCGCCAGGCGCTTGCCCTGTTTGTCGGCCTGCTCCACCGCCATGGCCGCCAGCTTCTCGGTCTCGGCCGGGCCGTGGTAAAGGTTGTTGGCGGCGATCACCAGCGGGATCTTGCCACCGGGATTGACGAAGTTGTTGGCGACGATGGTGCCGGTGTCCACCGGGAAATGGTCGTAGTTGACACCCTTGGCGCGGATGCCGATGTCGGCGCAGCCGGCGATGCAGGCGTCCACCAGATCGGTGTCCGAGCGCAGGTCGATGGTCAGGTCGCCGTACTCGTACCAGTTCTCGTCCACGTGCTCACCGGTCAGGTGCGGGCGCGCCTGCCACAGCTGGTCGAGCACCGCGAACCATTGGGTGGAATAAATCAGCAGCGCGTCCGGCTGGGAGGCCTGCAGGGCGTCACGGACTTTTTCATAGCCGGCGGCCAGCGGCTGCCAGGGCGCGTTGTCCTGACGCAGGTACGGCAGCGGGCTGCCGGGCACCAGAAAAGCGGATACAACGGTCATCTTTGTTCTCCTCGTCTGTGAGCGGCCGCTTCAGGCCACCGCCGCGTCGCGGGCTTCCGCTTTTTCCAGATTCCACTCCATCACCGCGTTGCCGGTACCGATCACGGTGCCGTAGCCGTGCAGTTCGGCGGGAATCTCCGGGTAACCCATGGCCGACAACATCCAGGGGAAGGCGCCGGACTTCACTTCGGCGAACGCTTCCTCCACCCATTCCGGGAACAGGCGCATCACTTCCTTGAGGTTGCCCTGGCGCATCAGCTCGATCATCTTCATGTCCCACTTGTAGCCTTCGTAGCTCTGCGGGTGTTCCCGGGACATGTCCTCGGGCACGTCGGGCTCTTCGTGGAAATGCCAGTGGGAGAAGGTGTTGGACGCCAGCAGCACGGCACGCTTGCCGCTCTTCTCGATGGCCTTGCGGGTGGCCACGCCGAGGGTGTCCATCTGTTCCACGCCCTCGTCCACGCTCAGGTAGTAGGGGGAGTTGTTGGCGGAGATGCCGACGATGGGAATATCCCACTGGGGCCGGATCATGTGCAGGGTGGTGATGGTGCCGTAGTCCACGCGGAACTTGGGATTGCGCATCATCTTGGTGGTCAGCCCCATGGCCGCCGCTTCCTGGCAGCAGGCTTCCGCCAGTTCCACGTCCACATCCAGGGAGAACTTGTAGCGGAACAGGTTGGAGAAGATCGGGTCCACCGATTTGCCTTCCAGATGCGGCACGCCGAGAAAATGGTGGCCGACCAGCGTCTGCCAGTGCGGCGAATGCACCAGCAGCACATCGGGCTTCATCTCTTCCAGGCTCTTGCGAGCCCGTTCATAGGCCCAGCGCAGCGGTTCCCAACCGCCTTCGGAACGGGCTTCGTTCTGCGGCGGGTTTTCGCCGTACACCAGATGGGGCGGATGCGGCGCGACGAAGCCGCCTACGATCTTGCCTTGACTCATGACAGTTTCTCCAGGTTATCGGCCCCGGCTTTCTGTTGGCGCGGGGTCGTCGGTAGCGACAAAAAAAGCGCTTCCTGCGAGCCGCCCTTCAGGACGGCTTGAACACGATCGACAGGCGTTCAATGCGTTCCGATTCCGCTCGGAAGCGAAACAGATCCACCATGTCCACGTGCATTCGGGACCCGTCCTGGCGTTCCCAGAAGTAGTCGATGTGCGCGGCGATGCCGGTGCCGTCCTCACTGAAATACAGCTGCTCAAGCCGTACCTCCGCGCGCACCGTGTCGGCGAACAGCTTTTCGTAGAAGGGCCGTACCGGCACCTCGCCGTACACCGGCGAGACCACCGTGCCGTCGCCCTCGAAGCAGCCGAGAACGGTTTCCAGGTCAGCGGCTTCCATGGCGCCCAGATAGCGTTTTACCGTGTCGGAACGTGCCATCGTTGCTCTCCGTTTTCTGGTCGGTTGCCGGCCTTCAGTGCAGCGCGCCGTCGAAACCGGACGGTCCGTTCGCCAGCCAGTCACGCAGGGTTTGCATTACCGGCGACTGCGGATTTTCCATCTGCAGCGCCAGGCCGAAATGGGTGGCGCCCGGCTCCACATGGGAGCGCACCGCCGCGCCGGTCTCCTTCAAAGCGGCGATCATCAACCGGTTGCTTTCGATAATGCGCGGGAAATCCTCACCGCCGTGGGCGATAAAGAACGGCGGCGGATTGGGTCCGATGTTGTGCAATGGGCTGGCATCGCGGTCGTCCTTCCGGTCGGCCAGGAACATCTCGTAAATGCGCGCCTCGCCGCTGCCCGGCGCCGGCTCGTCGAACGCCAGATTGAGCTGCGAACAGATCGGCAGGCAGCCCTTGATCAGGTTCGACGGCAGACCGGCCCCGGCCAGCAGATGCGGCTTCAGCGCGGCCAGTGCGAAAAGATGGCCACCGGCGGAGTGCCCACCCACATAAAGGCGGTCCGGATCACCACCGTAGTCGGCGATGTGGTCGTGCACCCAGGCCAGCGCCGCGATGCAGTCTTCCAGTGGGCCGGGATAACGGCACTGCGGCGCCAGGCGATAGGACACCGACACGAAGATCGCCGGGGTTTCGACGATCACCGGCGCCATCAGGCCCAGCCACTCCTTATAGCCATGGGTCCAGGCGCCGCCGTGGGCGAACAGCAGCACCGGCAAATCGGTGCGCGCCGCATCGTCCGGCAGATAGATATCGATCTTCTGCCAGTAGTCATCGCCGTAGCGGATGTCCATATGATTCCTGACCCGTGCCGCCGCCAGGCGGGACCGGTCCAACGCCTCCCGCGCGTAGTCCTCGGCTTCGCGCGGGTAGATCGGCGGCTGGTCGGGAAGATCATCGAAAGACATTTCAGGTATTTCCTTCTTGGTTTTAAAGAGAGGGCCGGCCGGGCTCCCTGTATCAAGCACCGCCGCCGGACCACATCAGCTCAGGGGGCGTATTGGGTGGAGAACGCGTCTTCGGGCAGTTCGTCCAGGAAGCCCTTGTCCATCACCCGGTTGGCGCGCTCGGCGAACGCCTTCAGCCCGTTGATGTACTCGTCGTTCCAGGTGGTGGCGTAATCACGGATCACCCGCTCCGCCAGCTGGTCGATACCGGCCTGGTCCAGGCCCAGTTTCTTGCCGTAGGCCTCGAACACGGCGGGGTGGCTTTTCACGTACTCCACCGCTTCCACCCAGCCCTTGAGAAAGCCGGACAGGGCCTCGGGGTTGGCCTTGGCGAAGTCATCGTTGGTGGCCAGGGATATCCACAGGAAATCGTCGCCGGTCTTCTCTTTATAGAGGTCGCCCAGATTGCCGATGCTGCGGTACTTGCCGGAGGCCATGGCCTTGGTGGCCAGCGGGTCGAACAGCAGACCGGCGTCCACGTCGCCGCTGTCCAGCAGTGCCGGGATGATGCCGGGGCCCACGTATTGCAGGTCGCCGGTGTTGGCCGGGTCAAAGCCATAGAAGTCGTTGAGCATGACGCGCAGCAGCACGGTGGCGGTGCCGGCGGCGCCGGCGTAGGAGGCCACCCGTTTGCCTTTCAGATCCTCCAGGCTTTGCAGTTCGGAATCCGCCGGCACCAGCACATCCAGGGTGGCGCCACGGCCCACCGGGAAGATGTTCACCACCGGGTAACCCTGGGCGCGAAACTGGGCGAAGCCGGTCCAGCCGCCAAAGCCCAGATCCACCTGCTTGCCACGGATCGCGTTGAACAGACCGTCCAGCGTGGGATAGCCCTTGTAGCTCACGTCCACGCCGTACTTGTGATCCAGCTCCTGGTCGATCATCACCTGGGAGGCGATGCCATTGAGCGATTGCGCCATATCGGCCAGACGGATCGGCGTATCGTCGGCGCGCGCGGCGAACGCCAGCGACCACAATGCGACGATCAGCAGAGGAATCCCCAGAACTGCCTTAACCTGCGATTTTTCGTGTTTCATCGGTATGCTCCCGAAGTACTCGTTGTAGTAGGGCCGGGGTCAGCCGGCTTGTTGTTGCAGGCGCGCCCGCTCCGCTTCTTCGGCGGCGGCGATAAAGTTGGCGGATACCTGCTTGCTGATGTCGAACAGGGCGGGGTCGTCGTAATCCCGCGGACGGGGCACTTCCACGCGAATCTCCTCGCGGATGTTGCCCTGGGAAAGCACCACCACCCGGTCGGCCAGAAAGGTGGCCTCGTAGCTGTTGTGGGTGATGAACAGAATGGTCTTGCCGGTGCGGCTCCAGATATCCAGCAGGTCCACCCGCATGCGCCGGGCGGTGAGTTCGTCGAGCCCGCTGAACGGTTCATCCATGAACAGCACGTCCGGCTCGATGGCCAGGGCGCGCACCAGCGACAGACGCTGGGCCATGCCGCCGGACAGTTCGTGGGGATAGTGATGCCGGAAAGCTTCCAGCCCGGTGAGCGCGAAGTAATGATTCTTGATCTCCGCCCAGCGGCTTTTCGGCACGTCGGAGTTTTCCAGCACGAAGTCCACGTTACGCTCGGCGGTCAGCCAGGGCAGCAGGCGCGGATCCTGAAACAGGTAGCCCATCTTCACCGGCGGCTTGCCGTTGCGGGCCACCGGACGGCCGCCGAAGCTGATCTCGCCGCTGTAGTCGTTATCGAGACCGGACAGCGTATTCAGCAGGGTCGACTTGCCGCACCCGGACGGGCCGAGGATGCACACGAATTCGTTGTCGGCGATGGTCAGATCCAGGCCATTGAGTACCCGCTGGCCACGCTCGCCTTTACGATGGCCCGGGTAGTCCTTGACCAGGCCTTTGATGCTGATTCCTTTATCCATTAGATCTTCACCTTGGGACGCCAGGAGAACAATTTGCGCTCCATGTTTTGCAGGATGACCAGCTCGATGAAGAGCATCACGATGGTGAACAGCAGGGTCCACGCCAGCACTTGCTGCATGTCGGCGAGCTGGTACCAGTAGAAGAGTTCGAAGCCGACACCGTCCGGGCGACCGAGCAGCTCCACCAGCACGGTGATCTTCCAGACGATGCCCAGGCCGAAGCGCAGGGACGCCATGATGTAGGGCAGTACCTGGGGGAACAGCACGCGGCGGATGATCACCCAGCGCGAGGCGTTGAAGACCTTGGCCATCTTGAACAGGCGGGTGTCGATGTTCTTGACCCCTTCCCACAGATTGATGGCGATGGACGGCGCCGAGGTGAGGCCGATGGCGACGATGGCGGCGGTTTCATTGAGGCCAATCCAGATGAACGCGAAGATCGCGTAACAGAGGCTGGGCACGGTCAGCGCCACCATCACCCAGATATCCAGGGTTTTCTCGGCGAACCGGTTGACGCCCATGATCACGCCCACCGGAATGCCGATCGCCATGGCCAGCGCGAGGCCGCCCAGGACCCGTCCCAGCGTGGCGAACAGATGTTGAAAGATATCCCCGTTGGCGAAGTTTTCCGCCAGCACCATTGTCGTCTGGAACGGCCCGGGCAGAATCGTTTCCGGAAACAGAAAGGACAGCCCGAGCCACGCCAGTACCGCGGCAATGATGGATCCCACCTTAACGAACACTGAGTTCTCCTTATTGATATGGGTGTTTCATGGACATAAGTGAGAGAGTCCGGCGACGCGCAGGCAGCGCCGGGCGATTTCCTCGGCCTGGCGCAACAACGCGGCCTCGTCGATAAACAGTGGTTTGCGGTTCTCGATCAGCAGCCGGCCGTCCACCATCACGTCGCGCACGTCCGTGCCCTTGGCGCTGAACACCAGCGCCGCCTGGGTATCCAGATTGGGAGACAGGTGCGGTTGTCGTAGATCGACGGTAATCAGATCCGCTTTCAAACCGGCTTCCAGGCGGCCGACCTGGCCGTCCCGGCCGATGGCGCGGGCGCCTTCGCTGGTGGCCATGCGCAGCACCCGGTGGCGGCTCAGCGCCAACGGATCATTGGCGGCGGTTTTGGCGGTGGCGCAGGCGTACTTCATGCTTTCGAACAGATCCTGGCCGCAGTTGGCGGCCGGCCCGTTGGTGGCCAGGCCGCAGGTGAGCCCCGCGTCCAGGAACGGTTTCAACGCTGGAAAACCGGTGCCCCAGAACAGCCGCGTGGGCGGGTCCAGCAGCACACGGGTGTCGCTGCGCGCCAGCAGCTCGATCTCGTGGGCGGACACATCCGACACCGCCGCCACCTGCACGTCCGGGCCCAGGCAACCGGTTTCGTCGAGCAGTTCCACCTGGCGGATATCACGCCCGAAGTGCCGGGCGATCAGCTGGTTGAATTCCGGCGACTCCGCCACGTGCATGTGCAGACACAGGGACAGGTCGTCCGCCAGGGCGCGGGTTTCCCGGTACATCTCCTCGGTCATGCACCAGGGCAGCAGCGGTCCGATGGCCAGCCGCAGGCGGTCGTTGGCGGCGCCCTGCCAGCGGTGCGCCAGGTCGGTCACCCGGCGCGCCTGCTGGTCCAGGGTTTCCATGAAGTCGGGATGAAAATGGCGCCCCTCGAAAGCCCGCGCCACCGTGCCGCGGATGCCGGCATCGCGCATCGCCTGAAAGGCGGCATCTTCCGGCAGGTAGTCATCCGGGTGGGTGGAAAACAGGTTTTCCACCACCGTGGTGTTGCCGTTCTTGAGGTTCTCCAGGCAACCCAGCATCTGTGCCACGTACATGGCTTCCTGGTCGAACGCCGCCATCAGCGGCATCTGCACGTCGAGCCACTCCAGCAGTCGCTTCTCCGGGCCCAGGGTACGGCCGAACACCATGCACAGATGGGAGTGGCCATTGATCAGCCCCGGCATCACCAGCTTGCCGGTGACGTCGATGACCCGGTCCACCGGCTCCATCGGCCGATCCGCGGCGGCGCCGACGAAGGCGATCCGGTCGTCGCGGACCAGCACGCAACCGTCGCGGTATTCCCGGCCTTCGGCGTCCTGGGTCAGGACGTGACCGCCGCTGAACAAGGTGGTGGTCATCGGATCAGCCCGCCTGCCGGGCGCTGTGCTGCGAGCGCGGCCATTCGCGGGTGATGCGGGCGGCGGCGATGCGCAGGTGGTCGAGCAGACCGTTCTCCGGGTTCTCGGCCCGGTCGCCCACGGCGGCCACGGTGACCGCCGCCAGCAGGGAGCCGTCGTGGCAGAACACCGGCACCGAGGTGCTGAACACACCGGTCTCCAGTTCGCCGGCGCTGGTGGCGTAGCCGCGCTCGCGGACGTCGCGCAGCTCCTGTTCCAGGCGCGCCACGTCACCGGTCCACTGATCGGGACCCAGGGTGGCGCAATGGTCGAGCACACGCTGGATGTCGTACTCCGGCATGTGCGCCAGATGCACCTTGGCGGAGGACCCCACGTACAGCGGCGTATCCAGGGCCGGCGCCAGCCCCACCCGCACCACCCGGGGCCCCTCCTGGAACCCCACGCAGAGCACCCGTTCGCCGACCCGATGGGTGACCAGGGCGGTTTCACCGGTCATGCCGGCCAGTTCCCGCAGGATGGGACGAACCAGGGCGCCCATATCCCGGCCGTGTTCCTCGGTCAGGGCCACCAGCCGGGCAAACCCGGGGCTGAGCACGTACTCGCCGCTGCGCGCCATGCCGGTGATCAGGCCACGGCGGCGCAGGGTGTGCAGGTAACGGTAGGCGGAGCTGCGTGACAGGCCGAAACGCCGTTCGATCTCAGTGCGGGTCACCACGTGCCCGTGGCCGGCGAACAGCAGCAGTATGTCGAGCACCCGATCCAGCGAGGAAGCGTTGTCTTTACTCATTCTTATGTCCCACATGACGAATCACCGCTAAGTGTCCCCTTAAGATGCTCGCCCGCATTTCGGGATGTCAAATGTGGAAAAATAGACTTAACTCATTGTTATTTATGATTTTTTAAAAAAACCCTGTTCGCCTTATGATACTGCTCAATAATAAATCATATTTTTTGTCCCGCATTTCCGGACAATAAAGACAATAAAGTTGACCCTAAAAAGACATCGGAGCACGCCTCCGGACCGACCCGCCACCCCTCGCTCAAGGTATGGCTCCAGCCGCCGATGTTCCCAGAGGACAAGACGAATCCAGCGCCTACCTTGATTCGACCATGTATACATGATTAGCTTTCCCCGAACCCATAAAAACAAAAGAGAGAAAAACCAATTAAAAACAGAGAGTTAGACTAAAAACACTAAGCCTTTCAGCCTTCTATACCGCTCTATTCGAGTCGATACCCCCATAGAACGCGCAATAAACACCGCCAAACATTGAGTACAGGCGGTTTTACCGGGCTTTTTGTTCGCAGGGAGTGCACCAAAACGGGCTATATTTGACAGCGGGAGACCTGTCTGGCCCGACGATGACGATTCTTGTATGCAAGAAGAAAAGCGGCGATCCGGACCGCCTGAGCCGGCCCGCACGACCCATTCGAATAAGAGGAACCACTCATGAAACGCACTCTGCACACCACCCTGCTGGCGACCGCCACTTCATTGACCGCGCTCAGCGGCCTGGCCCATGCCGATACCGAAGCCTCCTTCTACGGCGTGCTCGACGTCTGGGCCGGCAGCAAGGAGCTGCCGGGCAGCGACGGCAGCACCGCCAAGCTGGATGCCGGCGGCTTCACCACCTCCTTCCTGGGTGCCAAGGTCAGCACCGACCTGCCCAATGGCATGAAAGGCGTGGCCGTGGTGGAAAGCTTCCTGCGCCCGGACACCGGCGAAGACCGCCGCTACGGTGGCGATGAGTTCTTTGCCCGTAACGCCTACATCGGCGTGGTGGGGGATTTCGGTACCCTGAAAGCGGGCCGCAGCACCGCGCCCATGTTCGTGCCGACGCTGATTTCCAACCCGTTCGGCGGCGCCTTCGGCTTCTCGCCGCTGATTCAGCACTCCTTCCTGGGCGGCAACAACGGCCCCATCGCCGGTGACTCCGCCTGGGCCAACGCGCTGTCCTACACCTCACCGACCATGGGCGGCGTGACCGCCAATCTGATGTACGCGTTCGGTGAGCAGGAAGGGGACAGCGGCGCCAACCGCGTGGGCGGCAGCCTGACCTACCGGAACGGCGGCCTGATGCTGACCGCCGCCGGCCACAGCATTGAGGAAGGCGCCATCGACACCAACGGCGGCGTGGGTGACGCGGGCGCGCTGGGCGCCCTGGAGCAGGACGGTCTGATGGCCGGCGCCAGCTACGACTTCGGGGTGGTGAAGGTCTTCGCGTCCTGGCAGCAGCTGGAAACCGGCACCGCCGGTGGCGATATCGACACCGATACCGGCCAGGCCGGTGTATCGGTACCGGTGGGCAAGGGCTTCGCCCTCGCCTCCTACGCCCAGACCGACTACAGCGGCAGCCGCGACACCGAGCGTGACACCTGGACCGTGGGCTACGACTACCCGTTCAACGAGGTACTGGACGTGTACGTCGCCTACATGCACGACGACCTGGAAGACACCGGCGACGGCAACACCTACGGCGTCGGCAGCCGCTTCAAGTTCTAAGCCGCGTTCAGCGGTCCACTTTTATTGATCCACTTTCGGCGGCTCCCTCAGGAGCCGCCGCTTTGTGCACTGCGCGCCGGGTTGGCGTCGATGTCTTCCATGTGGTCGCGAATCGCGTCCTCATTCTCCGGCCGCACCAGGCGGCTCACTTCCCGCCCTTCCTGAATAAAGATCAGCGTCGGCCACTTTTCCACGTTGAACGCGCGGCCCAGCATTTTGTCCTGGTGATCCGCCAGCTTGACGTGGCTGATGCCGGGAAAGTCCTGAAACGCGGCCTTCACCATGGGCTCGGTCTTCTGGCAGTAGGGACAATCCGGGCTGCCGAACTCCAGCACGGTGGGCTCGACAATCCCTTGAATCTCATCACGGGTGGGGTGGTTGGTGGCGTATTCAGCGCTGTACATGGTGCCTCCTTTCATTGTTCAGCCGTCTTACGTGCTCCGAGAACGCGCGCTACAAGAACGCGCGAAGTGACATCCAGTGTGAGGGCCATCGCCGCCCACGGAAACCGGGGCTTTGCAAAACACTATAAAGACCGGGAAGAGAGGATGTGGTGCAGCCCGGCGCAGGACACCATCGGATCATCGCAATTCACCACCGTTTCCGAGCGCGCCAGAATGTGCGCCTTGCCGGTGATGGTGTTGCGCACCACGTCGTGGCCGCGCTCACCCAGGGTATCCACCCCCAGAAACTCGCCGACGAAACCGGACTCCCGCAACGATACGGTTTCCAGACGGTCGCCGGGCCGGATGCGTCCTTCGTGGTGCATCAATGCCAGCCGCGCCGAGGTACCGGTACCGGTGGTACTGCGGCAGATCACGCCGGGGTGCACGTAGGTGGCGGAGCGGGACCGGTAGTAATCATCGGCCACCCGCTCTTCCGGCCCCATGAAGTGCAGAAACGGCAGCGGGCCCACATCGCCCAGGGCGTAATGGGAAAAGCCGCGCCGGGTCTGGATCGCCTCGACGATGGCGCCGGCGCAGCGGGCCAGGTCGGCCTCTTCGTCGCGGGTCAGATGGAAACCCAGCTCGCCGGCGTCCACCAACGCGTAGAAGCCGCCGCTGTAGGCGACGCTGTAGGTGACCTCGCCCAGGCTCGGCACATGGATGGAGGCACGATGGGTGTCGATGTAACTGGGCAGCCCACCGCAGGTGATGGCCTCCACCCGGCCGTTCTCCACCCGGGCGTCGATGTGCACCAGCCCGGCCGGCGATTCCAGCATGAAACTCTGCAACCCCTCGCGCTTGGCGATCAGCCCGCTTTCCAGCAGGGCGGTGGCGGTGCAGATGGTGTTGGAGCCGGAATAGATCGGGTAGCCCATCACCTCCATGATGATGTAGCCGACCTCCGCGCGCGGGTCCGACGCCGGCACGATCAGGTCCACGGACATCTCCGGCGCGCCGTAGGGCTCCTCCAGCAACAATCGCCGCAGGCCGTCCGCGTCGTCACGCAGGTATTCCATTTTCCGGCGCACGGTGTCGCCGGGCAGCGGGTCGACGCCGCCGGTGACGATGCGGCTCACATCGCCGCCGGCGTGGGTGTCGAGCAGTTGCAGCGTCAGTTGGTCCTTCATGGCGCGTCCTCTTGCCGGGGCAACGCGAACGGCGCCCCGTGGGTGTCCCACTGCGCGTCGGGCACGATCACGATCTTGCCCAGAAAGCGGCTGCCGCGCGCCACGAAGTAGCGTTCCGCCCGGTGCAGATCGGAGAGACGGAAGGCGCCGTGCAGCACCGGTTGCAGGGCGCCGTCACGGATCCAGTGGATCAGCTGTTCGGCTTCCTCGCGGGTGCCGTGGGACACCCCGAACACCTGCACCTGATACAGATAGATGCGCGTCCACAGCATCTCGCTGACGTTGCCACCGCTGGCACCGGCGATGCTCAGCCTCGGGTAGCTGTGGCGCGCCGCCATGTCGAAAATCATGGCGTCGATGAAACGGTCGGTGAAGGTGCCGCCGACCAGATCCATCACCGCGTCCAGTGGCGCGCCGCCGGTCACTGCCTTGACGGCGTCGGTGAAGTCCTCCATGCGCGAGCGGTCCAGCACCGCCTCGGCCCCCAGGGCGCGCAGATCCTCGGCCTTGTCCGGCGTACTCAACGCGTAGGGAATGGCACCGAGAATCCGGCACAGCTGAATCAGCGCGGTGCCCACGCCGCCGCTGGCGCCGGTCACCAGCACCCGCTCGCCGGCCTGAACGCCGGCGGCGGTGAGCATGTGGTAAGCGGTCTGGTAAGAGCACATGCCCAGCGCCGCCAGCTCCGCGTCGGCCAGGTCCGGCCGCCCCACGGCATGAAACTGATCGGCGGGCACGGCGACGTATTCGGCGAAGCCGCCGTCGGCGCCGTGGCCGTAATAGTCAGGGGTCAGATTCAGATCCCGTCGGGTGTCCGGGTACAGGTTGAAATCCAGCAGCCCCCGTTCACCGATGCGGCCGGCGTCGACGCCCTCGCCCACCGCCACCACGCGACCGGCCACGTCGGCGCCCTGGATACGAGGAAACGTCAGAGTCGGCGAACCGCCCATCTGGAAGGACGCCACCTCATCCCGGTCCTTGGTGGGGTAGAGCCCTTCGCGGGCCTTGCGGTCGGTGTTGTTCTTGGCGGTGGCGGTGACCCGCACCAGCACCTCACCGGGCCCGGGGCGCGGCACCGGCAGATCGTCGCGGTAGACCAGCTTGTCCAGGCCGCCGTGGCCGGTGAGGACCATGGCCGCCTGGTGATCGGGCAATGGATGGTTTCCGATGGGGGCAACCATACTCGACCTCCTTGCACGGGATGGGTTACGGGATCCGTTGCTTACGTGATCACTTTCCCCTTCACCTGATAGCCCGACGGCGAATTTCAAGGTCGCGAACCGTGCGCTTTTCCCCCTCCGTGGGCATCGCGCCGGTGACGCCTATTCAGGCATCGACACCTCCCGGAAGGTACCGTCCTCGGTGCGCTCGAAGGCCACCTCCGGCGGCCAGGACAGCAACGCCACGAAACTGTCGTCCTCGGCCAGTATCACGCCCAGGGGCATGTTCAGCACGTTGGCCGGGTCGTTCAGGTAGTCCTCGCTTTCCTGACCGCTCATAAAGCACCAGCCGCTGTCGTTCTCGTCCACCGGCTGCTCGCGATACATGAACCCCACGTTGCCGCCTTCCACATAGGCGTCCCGGGACACCAGGCAGTACTGGGCGTACTGCTTCGCCAGCGACGGCTCCGGGTCGTCCACGCTCACATCCATGATGTGCCGCGCCTCGAAGCGCACCGCGTCCCCCGGCACCAGATCCTCGATATAGAGAGGCCGGTTAGCCAGCCGGCCGTCGAACACGCCTTCCTCGATGCGCACGATCTCCACCCACATGCGTTCGCCGGTGGGCGCGTCCGGATCGTCGGAATGGAGCATGAACACCAGCTTGGCCCGGTCGCCGGGCATCAGACTCTGGACCGCCGTGACCGACGGCTTGTGGAACGTATAGGGGTTTTCGTTGGCAATGATCTGAACGTCGTCCAGATGCCAGCTGGGTGTTGTCATGGGGCCTCCCCGGGCAGACAGTCGCGAAAAAAAGCATCGAGCGCCGCGGCATCGCCGCCGGCCGGCGCGTCGCCCTTGGCCTGATAGCGGGAAAACCGGGACAGTTCCTGCTCGATAAAGTCGTTGAGCGCCGGCATCGCCGGCACGAATTCCTTCTCCTGGCTGCGCTGTTTGCGCGCCAGCAAACGCTCGATGTCCTTGTTGACCGGAGTATTGTCCGCCACCAGCGCGCGCAGCCGGTCGAACTCGACGGGCGCCGGCGTGCGGAAGCGTTCCAGCCAGCGGATCGCCAACAGAGGCCGCAGCGCGTAAAAGTATTTTTTCAGAGGCACCAGTTGAGCCTTCAGATAGCCGCGGTAATTCTTGTCGGCCATGCTCAGATAGTGGAACACACCGCTGTCCACCGCGTACACCCGGGGCAGCAGCGCCCGCGCGCGCTCGGCGAAGCCGCTCTCGTCGCGATAGACGATCGGCGACTGAATCCATTCCACGAAGGACGGATTGGATTTGGCGAACAGCTTCAGCGCCTTGCGCAGGTCCCAGCCGTTCAGGTCGATGTCGTCGGTGATGTCGTATTCGATCACGTCGCGGCGGTCTTCCACATCCAGGGACAGATACCAGTCGCGCGGGTGCGCATAGACGAAACGCACGTCATAGTCGCTGTTCGGCGACGGGAAGCCCCAGGCGCGGCTGCCGGATTCCACCGCCATCAGAATGCGCACTCCGTGTTCGCGCTCGGCGGCCGCCAGACGCGCCATGATCTCTTCACGGATCAGCGGGTCGATGGGTCCTTGCTCAGGGTCGTTCGTCATAATAGTGCGGATCTAAAGAAGAGAAAGCTGTACGCCGCAGTCGCGGAACATCCGCCGCAGCCGAGCCGACAGAGTGGCATCATCCACGCCGCCGGCGTCGAAGGTAATGGTGAGACAACGCAGGCCCAGCATTTCTCCCACCGCCGCCTCGAAGGTCAGCGTCACGGTATCGGCGGTCTGGGTGACGGTGTCCACGCCGCCCCAGCCGCCGTGCTCCGGATCGCACCACTCCAGGTAATAGCCGGGCGCCTCTTCCACCGCTTCCAGGGCTTCGAAATCGCGCTGCAGTACCAGGTAGCGCTGCGGGTTGTCCGGGTCGTCGGCGAACCCCAGCAGATAGCAGAAGCCCTCCGGGTGATCGAGCACCACGGAGCGGGCGTGAAAGGTAACCTGGGCCGGGTTCATAGGCGGCTCCTTGCCGTCGGGCCGGGCGCGTGGCTCAGCCGTGGCGGGCGAGAATCTCGCGTCGATCCATGAATTGCAGCGCCCGCGCCAGTTCGCGATGGCCGCGCCGGGCGGCGTGCAGGGAATACCAGGCCTGCAGGCCCTCGCTGTCGCCGGGCACCCGCTCCAGGGCGTGCTCCACGGCACGCAGATAGGGCGTACGCAGGGCGGTCGGCAGGGAGGGCGCGCCGTCTTCCTCGCGGCCCAGTTCGATGGCCGCCACCAGCGCCAGCTGGCCGGCGTCCACCAGCCGTGGCACCGCCGCGTAGGAGGCCGTGCCCACCTTGCCCTGGTACACCAGGTGGTCGCGCAGGCGCTCAAGCGCGCCGGCGTCACCGGCGGCCAGGGCGTCCAGCACCGGGAACGGATCGTAAGCCCGGCCCCGCGCGCAGCGCCAGGGGGATTGCTCATCGCTCATGGGGCATGGCTCCCATCAGTGTTCCTTATTCAGGTGTTCCGGCGTCAGGTCGGGGAAGTGCCGCCGGGTTGGTGAAGCTCCAGGGTATCACCTTCACGCACCCGCCGGTGCAACACAGGTCGTTCCCGGGGCCAGCCGCAAATGATCCACCACCCGCGCCGCCACCGCCGGCAGGCAGCCCTTGAAAAAGTGATCCGTCCCCGGGAACACGGTGACCGGGTGGCGATCGGCGCGCAGGTGCGCCAGCAGATCCGCCAGCGGCGCCCGTTCGTCGTCTTCGCCGTGCAGCAGCAGGGCACCGGCGGGCACCGTCACCGGCGCGTAATAGCGGCCGTCGGGCACCTGCCCCACCGGCATGCCGAGCAGGGCCAGGGCCGCCACCGGCTGCTCCAGCCGCGCCGCCGCGCGGGCGAACACCCAGGCACCGAACGAGAATCCCACCAGCGCCAGGGGCAGGTCCGGCCAGCGCCCGCGCAGGGCCTTGATCATCACCAAAGTGTCGTCGGTCTCGCCCTCGCCGTCGTCGTGTTCGCCGTCGGAGCCGTCCACGCCACGAAACGCCGGGCGCACCGTCAGCCAGCCGGCGTCGCGCAGGGCGCGGGCCAGGGCGTGGGGCACGGGATGGCGCGGCGACCCGCCCAACACCGGCTGCGGGTGCCCCACCAGTACCAGCCCGCGGGGCGCCCCGGCGGGATGGTCCAGGGTCAACCGCAGGCGGCCCGCCGGGCCGTCGAGATCCAGGGTTTCGCGGGAAGCGCTCATCAGATATCCGGGTGGCAGCGTGAAAGGCCTTGCATGCTAGCACGGCGAACCGGTCAGGAAGACGCGTCGCAAATACGGTCACGGCCGCCCTGCTTGGCGGCGTAGAGCGCCTGGTCCGCGCGCTTCAGCAGGCTTTCCACGGTATCGCCGCGGGTCAAGGCGGCCAGGCCACCGCTGAGACTGGTGGTGATCCGCTCTTCGGCGGACACCGCCATGGTGGTGCCGGCCAGCAGCTGGCGCAGCCGCTCGCCCACCGCCCGGCCGCCTTCGACGGTGGTGTCCGGCAGCATCAGGATGAACTCCTCGCCGCCCAGACGCCCGCACAGGTCCACCTCCCGACCGACGCCCATCAGCAACCGGGCGAAGGCACGCAGCACCGCGTCCCCGGCGCCGTGGCCCCAGGTGTCGTTGATGCGTTTGAAATAATCCAGATCCAGCAACAGCACGGACAGCGGCAAACCGGAGCGCTGCGAGTGGGCCACCTGCCACTCCAGGGTTTCCATTACCGCGCGCCGGTTGGACAGACCGGTGAGCTCGTCGGTGCGCGCCTGGGCGCTGAGCTGCTTGCGCATGATTTGTTGATGGATCTCATGGCCCACGCTGTCGGCCAACAGTTGCATGAAAATCAGGTCGTCCCGGGAGAACGGGCGGCAGGGATTCAGGGAGGAGAAGTTCAGGGTGCCGTACACTTCGCCGTCCACCTGAATGGGGCAGCCGATATAGGCTTCCAGGCCGAACTCCCGGTAACAGGGGTGCACACGGATTTCGCTTTCGCCGGCATGATGAAAGCCGATCGGCTCATGGGCCTTCAGGGTGTGCACGCAGTAGGTGCCGGACAGCTCGAAGGAATCACCGGGGTTGATGCCGCTGGCCGGGTCCAGGCAATGCTCGACGCGGAAATCCTCGCCGCGAATCCGCGACTGCACCGCCAGATCCAGGCCGAAATGCCGGGCCCCCAGCGACAGAATCGCATCGATACGCGCCGCCTCGTCCAGCGCCGGGCTGGCGGTGATGGCGTGCAGGCGCTGCAAAGTGTCGACGGTTTTCTCCGCCGCCTCGGCGGGCCGGATCAAACCGATGAAGCCGCGCAGTTGATCGCGCTCGTCGCGCATCGTTCCGCCGGACGTGTGGGCGAGAAACACGGTGCCATCGGCGCACCGGTAGCGGATCCGGTAGGCCTGCATCCCAATACGGCTGAACCGGTTGTAGCGCTTCTCGCCCTGCTCGGCGAAATCGTCGGGGGTGGCGTAGAGCATCGATGTTTGCCGCCCGATCCACTCATCCCCGCGGTAGCCGAACAGCTCCTCGGCGGCCGGGTTGGCATAACGAATGCGCCGCTCCGCGTCCGCCACCACCACCGCTTCGGGCAGGTGATCGAAAAAGTCCGCCAGCAGGGTCGGCGACACGTAGGCCAGAGGCGCCATGGAAGCTTTGTTCATATTCGAGTGACCGTCTCACGTTCGTCTCGGCAGCAATGCTTCAACGTCCGGCGGCCATTGTCAAAACCCTGGCGGCGGTGGAACACCAACCCGGCGGTGTGGGCGGTGCTTACCAACAACGAACAATGCGCACGTGATTGCGGTTACGGCTGTAGGACGGCGGCTGGCCGAACCAGCGCTGATAGGTCCGCGACAGGTGCGCGGAATCGGTGAAGCCGGCGGCGTGGGCGATGTCGGTAAGGCTGCGGCGCGAGTGCAGCAGTTCGAACACGCGCTGCAGCTTGCGCCAGGCTTTGTAATCGCGCAACGACATGCCAAACACCTCGCGCATCAGCCGCGACGCCCAGAAATACGACATGCCCAGTTGTTCGGCCAGTTGCGAGAGACTCAATTCCGGTTGCTGTTCCAGCAGCGCGCGAATGCGCGGGCCGCGCGGGTCGCCGTGGGCCGCTGCCCGCAGGTGGCGGAACGGCTCCCGCAGCACCGCCTGATACAGCGCCGGCGCGCCGGCGGCGGGATAATGACCGTGAAACAGCGCGTCCAGATCCCCGTCGAAGTCGCTGAACCATTCCCGCTCCAGGGGGCGCACTCGACCCGCCGCCAGCTGGGTAAGCCGGTCATAACAGCAGGAACTCGGCGTGACGTGGAACCCCACCACCGGCACGTCCCGGGCAATCAGGGCGCGGGGCACGAACGGCGGAATCAGCACCGCGCCGGCCTGAATTTCCCGACCGCCGGCGTTCACGGCGAAACGGCCGTTTCCCACCGCCAGCAGCAATGCCGCCGACGGCGGGCGGGTGGTGCTGGTGTTGATCCAGGGCGCGGTATAGATAAAACCGCGCCGCCCGATCATGTACACGTGATCCTTGACCCGGTGCGACAGCAGCCCGAAGCCGGGGCCGTCGCCAGGCACGCTTCTCAACGCCATGGCTGTTCTCCTTCGCGGCGGCGGGGGCCGCCGGCATAGAGCCCACCGGTCATCATAGCCCATGTCTCAAACGGTCCACCTTGTACGTTTTTGCGGTGCGGCGGCCGCCGTCCGGTGATGTGAGGCAAAACCGTTCAATCCTTCCGCTTGCGCATACGCCACCCTGAATGTTCGACACCGGAAAGAAACCGGACTGCGCCTCGACGGCAATGCGCGCCGGTTCTCATTTCCGCGAAAAATAACAAAAGGGAGTTCATGACTATGAAAATAAGCGCTCTTCACAATCGCCGGCGATATGGCTTTGGCGCCACCGCCATCACCTCGCTGGCGCTGATGATGGCCGGTTGCGGCGGCTCATCCTCGCATCACGACCCGGCCCCCCAGTCACGCAGCGGCGTGTTCGGCGCCATCCCGGTGGCCGGGCTGGACTACCGCCAGGGCGATGGCGCCACGCGCACCACCGACGCCGACGGCCGCTTCGTTTATACCGGCGACACCACCCTGACCTTCGCCATCGGTGCCTTGACCCTGGGCCAGGGCGACCCCTCCGCGCGGCTCACCGAAACCGACCTGGGCGGCGAGAACGGGGCCGTCCTGGGCACGCCGGCGGCCAATACCCTGGTGCTGCTGCACAGCCTGGACGCGGACGGCGATCTCAATAACGGCATTCAGCTTACCGACACCATCCGCCAGAGCGTCTCCAACGCCGCCGCCAGCCTGGACCCGACCCAGGACAGCGCGGCCTTCAACAGTGCCCTGCAGGACGTCGTCACCGCCCTGGAACAGGCCGGCGCCTTCTCCGACACGGACCCGCGCCCGCGCCCGCTGACGTCGGCGGCGGACGCCCGCGACACCTTTCTGAGAGCCGCCGGCCCCCGCCATGAGGTGGCCACCACCGGCGGCCGGCTGCTCGGTTTCGAAGGCAACGAGCGGACCTGGCAATACCTGGCCATTCCCTACGCCCAACCGCCCCTGGGCGCGCTGCGCTGGAAGCCGCCGGTGGCACCGGAGCCCTGGCAAGGGGTGCGTCAGGCGGTGGCCTGGAGCGACCAGGCGGCGCAGAACACCGCCCTGGAACGCTTCGGCGAAGGCGGCATGAGCGAGGACTCACTCTATCTCAACGTCACCGCGCCCAAGGACGCCGAAGGGCTACCGGTGATGGTCTGGTTCCACGGCGGCGGCTTCACCGCCCTGACCAGCAACACCCACCCCTTCAACAATCCGGAGGCGATGGCCAGCCGGGGCGTGGTGCAGGTGTCCGTCAATCACCGGCTGGGACCGTTCGGCTACATTGCCCACCCGGACCTGAGCGCGGAGAGCGGCTACAACGGTTCCGGCAACTACGGCCAGATGGATCTGATCGCCGCCCTGGAGTGGGTCCAGGACAATATCGCCGCCTTCGGCGGCGACCCGGACAAGGTGACGATCTTCGGGGAGTCCGGCGGTGGCCGGAAAACCCTGTCGCTGATGGCCTCGCCCCGGGCCGCCGGCCTGTTCCACCGGGCCATCAGCCAGAGCGGCACCCTGATCCCCGACACCCGTAGCCTGGCCGACGCGGAAGCCATCGGCAGCCAGTTGCAGACCAACCTGGGCGCCGCTTCCCTGGAGGACATGCGCGGCGCCGACTGGCGCCAGGTGGTGGCCGCCGCCGCCGCCCTGACCCCCTATACCAATGTGGACAATTACTACCTGCCCTACACGGAGCGGGTGGCGTTCGAGTCCGGCAACCAGAACGACGTGCCCTTTATGTTCAGTGTCAACGCCAACGACACGCCGGACCCCACCAGCACCGCCATTAACGTCTTCCCGTGGATGGCGCCGCTGTGCTCGGCCAATCACTACGCCACTTACTTCACCCACCAGCCCGCCGGCTGGAAAGCCCGGGGCGTGCAGGCGTACCACGCGGCGGAACTGGCCTACACCTTCAACATGCCGGAAAGCGTGGTTACCCATTACCTGCTGGGGCTGGTGATCGACCCGGCCACCGGCCAGTCGCTGGTGATCGGCGACCTGAACGGCAACGGCGTGAGCGGCTCCCAGGGCGACCCGGCGGACATTCTGGCGTCGGCGGGCTTCGACGCCACCGACGATCAGGTGATCGACCGGATGCTCACCATCTGGACCAACTTCGCCAAAACCGGCAGCCCGGACATCGCCGGCGAATTGACCTATCCGCTCTATGACGGAGCCACCGAAAGCTATGTGGAAATCAGCGCCGACGCAGAGGTGAAAAGCGGCCTGGGCGCGGTCCTGGACGACTGACGAACAATAAGAATCGAGGAGAACGACATGCGATCCATCGCACGAATAACCGGCCTGGCCCTGGTGCTCGCGCCGCTGGCGCTGATCGGCTGCGGCGGCGACAGTGACAGCCCTTCCTCCGGCGGCGCCAGCCGCCAGGGCACCTTCATGGACGGCCCGGTGGCCGGGCTCGGCTATCGGGCCGGCGACCGGGACGCCGCCGTCACCGATGCCCTGGGCCGGTTCCGCTACCGGGACGGTGACACGGTGAGCTTTTTTATCGGCGAGCTGGCCCTGGGCGGCGCCCGGGGCGCCGGGGTACTGACGCCGCTGAGCATCACCGACGGCGCCGGGACGGCCGACCAAACGGAGGTGCACAACAAACTGATCCTGCTGCAGACCCTGGACCAGGACGGCGACCTGAACAACGGCATCCAGATCAGCGAGGCCATCGCCGGGGTGGTCTCCGACCACGCGGCGGAGATCGACTTCAGCCGCGACACCGCCACCTTCCGGACCGACCTGCAGCCGCTGCTGGGCCAGCTCAATCAGCAGGCGCTGTTCGACGACACCGATCCACGCCCCCGGCGGGTACGCGCCGCCGAATCGGCGCTGGCGCATTTCATCCGTGGCAGCGGCCCGCGCAAACAGGTGACCACCACCGGCGGCGAACTGCGCGGCTTCGAGGCCGACAACGGGACCTGGCAGTTTCTCGGCATCCCCTATGCCACGCCGCCCCTCGGCGAGCTGCGCTGGAAACCGCCGGTGCCGCCTCGGCCCTGGGAGGGCGTGCGTGAAGCCACCGACTGGGCCGATCAGTCCGCCCAGGACCCGGCCCTGGAAAGCATCAACGAAGGGGGCATGAGCGAGGACTCGCTGTACCTGAACGTGACCGCGCCGAAAAACGCCGACGGCCTGCCGGTGATGGTCTGGTTCCACGGCGGCGCCTTCGCCATCCTGTCCGGCAACTCCGAGCAGTACAACAACCCGGACAGCCTGACCACCCGGGGCGTGGTGCTGGTCACCGTCAATCATCGCCTGGGCCCGTTCGGCTACATCGCCCACCCGGCCCTTACCGAGGAAAGCGGCTACAACGGCTCCGGCAACTATGGCCAGATGGATCTGGTGATGGCCCTGGAATGGGTGCGCGACAACATTGCCGCCTTCGGCGGCGACCCGGACAACGTGACCCTCTTCGGCCAGTCCGGGGGCGGCGGTAAAACCTACTCACTGATGAACTCACCGCAAGCCGCCGGCCTGTTCCACAAGGCCATCGTCATGAGCGGCTTCGCGCCGCTGGAGGAAGACAGCGCCCCCAACGACTCCCTGGCGGAATCCGAGGCCATCGGCCAGGCGTTGTTCGAGCGGGTCGGCGTGGCGACTCTGGAACAGGCCCGCGCCCTGCCCTGGACCGCCTTTACCGACGCCGACCGCGCCGGCGAGATTCCCAGGCAGACCTACCGGCCCAACGTGGACCACTTCTATCAAACCAAAACCTACCACCAGAACGTGATCGACGGCCTGCCCGGCGACGTGCCGCTGATGGCCGGTGTCACCGCCGGTGACTACCCGCACCTGCGCGGCGCCCTGCCGGTGTGGCTGGAACAACGCTCGGCGGCCTACCAGTCCAACCAGTACATCTACAAGTTCACCCGGGTGCCGCCGGGCTGGGAAGACCTGGGCCTGCGCAGCTGCCATGGCTGCGAGCTGCCCTACCTGTTCAACCATCCCGCCGGGCTGGTGCAGAACTTCCTGCTCGGGCTGGTGCTGACGCCAGAAGGCCAACGGCCGGTGATCGGCGATCTCAACGGCAATGGCGTCACCGGTTCCCAGGGCGATCCGGTGGACCTGTATCTGTCCATGGGCTACGACCAGAACGACGAAACGGTCAGCGACCGGATGATGACCATGTGGACCAACTTCGCCAAAACCGGCGACCCCAGCCCCGACGACCTGCACTGGCCCGCCTACACGCTGGCCAACGACAGCTACCTGGAAATCCGCCAGGACACCGGGCTGTCCGTGGAAACCGGCGTGGAAGCGGCGATGGGGCTGGAGTAAACCCGATCCTGGCCGGCACGCCTACAACCCGGCCAGGCGCTCCAGGGTGTCCGGGTAGCGTTCGATCAAACGGATCAGGGTGGCGGCCTGGGCGTTGGGCCGGGCGCGGCCCTGCTCCCAGTTTTCCAGGGTGCGGGGGTTGGTGCGCAGGTACATGGCGAACACCGCCCGGGACAGGTTGAGGCGCTCGCGCAGTGCCAGCAGGTCATCGGCGTCGATGGACGCCACCGGCGCCAGCCGCGCCTCCTGACCACGCAGCGTCAGCTTGCCCTGACGCTGCGCCTCCAGTTCCTGAAAGCCTTCCTTCAATTCCGCGAACAGATCCCGCTTCATGTCATGGTCCTCCTGTCGGGTTACGCCGGGCCATCAGCTCCGTTTTCAGCAGAGACCTTAGCGCCCGGCGCTCCGCCGGCGTCAAATCCTCGGCCTCGTCCTTGCCGTAGAGCGTGAACAACCAGAACTGAGCGCCCGTGGGCCACCAGTAATAGATCACCCGCAAGCCACCGCGCGTGCCCTTGCCGCGCCGTTCATCGACGAACCGCAACTTGCGCAATCCGCCAGTGCCCGGAATTCGGGGGCCGGCCTCGGGATGCAGCATCAGAATCCGCTGCAGCAGCCAATAGGTGTCCTCGTCCAGATACGCCGCCCGGTGGCGCCGGAATGGCGTCAACTCCACGAATACCGCTCGCATACTATACGCTCCCTGCGTACAAATAAACCCCCACCCGCGAGGATGGACCATCCAGGTGCTTAATGTACGCAGGCGGCAACAGCGGCGGAGTCGGGCGATGGCCCGTGGTGTTGTAGGAAATCAAAGAGCAGGAATGTCAGCCGATCGCCCTGATTGACGTCGGCCGGTTGCGATCAGCGCGACCCGCCGGCGGCCAGCACCGCTTCCGCCAGAGCGGCCACGGAGAGCGGCGCGCTGCCCTCCGCCTTGTTGCTGAGGGTGACGAAGGCCGGCCAGCCGGCGCCGGTGGTGCCGGCGATCACCCGCGCCAGGGCGGCGCGGGTGTCCGGATCCGGGTCCACCAGTTTGTCGTAGGGCGCGTACTGGTCGCGGGCGGTTTCGTAGCCGTAGGCGCCGTGCTTGAGATTGAGGTTCCAGCGGCACACCAGCGGGCCCGGCCAGAGCGCGCGCAAGATCGGCAGCTGCTCAGCGATGGGTGGCATCTTGCCGTGCAGGCCCAGGCAATAGGTGGCGCCGGTATCCTTGAGCGCGGCCACGAAGTCCGGCGTCAGCCAGTGCGGATCACGCACCTCCACCGCCAGCAGCGCCGCCGGGGCGCGCACGCGCAGGGCCCGGAGCAGGCCGTGCAGTCGCTCGATCACCGGCGCCATATCGTTCAGCCACACCGCCGGCAGCGGGCTGATCTGCAGCACCAGCGCACCCAGTTTGTCGCCCAGCCCCTCCCCGGCCGGCGCGGCCAGATCCCGCCAGGCGAGTTCCAGGTCGAGAAAATCCGGATTGGGCTGCAGCCCTTGCCCGCCCCGGCCGCGCCGCAGGGCATCGGTGACCTGCCCCGGCGCTTTCACCACAAACCGGAAATCCGCCGGCACCTGGGCGGCGTACGCCGCGTATTGCTCCACGGTCAGCGGCCGGTAAAAGCCCCGGTCCAGCCCCACCGCGCCAAACAGCGGATGGCGGGCGTAGGCCGGCAGGCCGTGGCGGGACAGCTGTTCTTCCGTGTAGGTCCGGTCCCAAACCCGGCCCGCCCAGCCCGGGTAATGCCAGGACGAGGTGCCCAACCACAGTCGCGGCGGCAGGGCGCCCGCCAGGGGCGCGAGGGCCGGATCCGGGTCGGCGGCGCCCACCACCGGTGGCAGGCTGCCGTCATCGTCGAACAGGGAAGCGGTAAAAGGCGGTGAGTGATCCATCGAAGACCGGGGGCGATCAAGGAGCCATCAAGGGTACGAAAGCCGGCGCGCGAATCAAGCCACGCCGGCCTCCGGGTCAGGCCGGCCGGGGCAACTGGTCGAGAAATTTGTCCAGGGTGATGGGATAGTCCCGCACGCGCACGCCGGTGGCGTTGTAGACCGCATTGGCCACGGCGGCGCTGACACCGCAGATGCCCAGCTCGCCCACGCCCTTGGCCTTGAGCGGCGAGGAGTACCGGTCTTCCCCTTGCAGAAAGATCACGGTCTGCTCGGGGATGTCGGCGTGCACCGGCACCTCGTAGCTGGCCAGGTCGTGGGTGGCGAAAAAGCCCCGGCGGGTGTCCACCTTCAGCTCTTCCATCAAAGCCGCGCCCACGCCCATGGTCATGCCGCCGATCACCTGGCTGCGGGCGGTGATCGGATTGAGGATACGGCCGGCATCGCAGACCGCCAGCATCCGACGAACACGGATCTCCCCGGTGTAGGCGTGCACGCCCACCTCAACGAAGTGCGCCCCGAAGGTGGCCAGCACGTAATCCTTGTCGCGGAAATCGCCGAACTCGATCTGGTCCTCGGCCACCAGTTCGCGGTCGCCGGCCAGGCCGGCGAGCGGTGTGTTCTCGCCGCCATGGCGCACCTGCCCGTCCACGAACTCCAGTGTCGCCGGGTCGGCGCCGAGCCGTTCCGCGATCCGTTCGCGCAGGACCACGCAGGCGGCGTACACGCCGGCGGTGGCGCTGGCCGCGCCCCACTGGCCGCCGGAGCCGGCGGATACCGGCGCGTCGGAATCGCCGAGCCCCACCTCCACCGCGTCCACGGCGACGCCAAGCATCTCCGCCGCGGTCTGCGCGATGATGGTGTAGGAGCCGGTGCCGATGTCGGTCATGTCGGTGTCCACGCGCACGCGACCGTCCGGCTTGAGCGCCACCCGGGCACCGGACGCCTGGGCCGGCGCCCCCCGGTAGGCGCCGGCCACGCCGTGACCGATCAGCCAGGCACCGTCACGGCGCTGGCCGGGCTTGCGATTGCGCTCGGACCAGCCGAACTCATCGGCGCCCTGTTGCAGACATTCCACGAAGTGGCGTTCGGAGAAACGGCGCTCCGGCTTGCCCGGGTCCACCTGGGTGTCGTTGAGCACGCGGAACTCAACCGGGTCCATGTCCAGCTGTTCCGCCATCTCATCCATGGCCACTTCCAGCGCCATCAGCCCGGCGGCTTCCCCGGGGGCGCGCATGGCGTTGCTCTCCGGCAGGTGCATCTCCAGGGGCTGATCACGGAGCAGGCGGTTCTCACCGGCGTAGAAATGTTCCGTGGGAGCGGCGCCGTTTTCCCCGTCACCGCCGGGCAAGGTGTTGCTGGTATTGTCGTGGCCGATGGCGAGGATGCGACCGTCCGCGTCCGTGGCGATGCGGATACGCTGAATGGTTTGCGCCCGATGGGTGGCGTTGTTGGCGATCATCGGACGCGGCAGCGCCACCTTCACCGGTCGTCCGGTGGCCCGGGCCGCCGCCACCGCCAGCACGGCGTCGGCGCGCAGAAACAATTTGGCGCCGAAGCCGCCGCCGATGTACGGCGAGTCCAGACGTACTTTATCCGCCGGCAGATCGAACGCCTTGGCCAAGGCCTTTTTGCTCCATTCGATCATCTGGTTGGCGGTCCACAGGGTCAGCTGCCCGTCTTTCCATTCAGCGATGGACGCGTGCGGCTCCATTTGCGCGTGACACTGCCCCGGAGTGGTATAGGTGGCGTCGATTTTCGCCGGGGCGCCGGCGTAGGCGCTGTCGAAGTCACCGACCCTGGCCATCGGTTCCACCTCGTCGTCGCGATGCACCCGGTACCGCTCCGCCAGATCAAAGTGCGCGCTCTTGTCTTCGTCATAATCGGTACGGATCAGGGCGGCGGCGGCGCGAGCCTGCTCGAAGGTCTCCGCCACCACCACCGCGATGGCCTGATGGTAGTGCTGAACCTCGTCACCGCCGAACAGATAGGCCACGTTCATCGGCCCTTTCGGCAGGCGATCCATGTCCAGAGTGGTGATCACCGCCACCACGCCCGGCGACGCTTTCGCCGCCCGGGTGTCCATGGATGTGATGCGCCCCTTGGCGATGGCGGCGCCCACCGGATACCCGACCAACTGGCCCCTGGCCACATCATGGCGCTCGTAAGCGTAGGGCGCGGTGCCGGTGGTTTTCAGCGGGCCGTCGATGCGCTGCCAGGGCTGCCCCAACACCTTCTGCCGATCGGCGACATTGTCGCCCGCGGGTTTGTCGAATCGCATGGGTTACTCCTTCGCTTCCGCGAGCACGGCGGCCAGGGTGCGTTCGGCCAGCGTGACCTTGAACCGGTTTTCGTGGGTCGGGCGGGCGCCGTCCAGCAGCTTCGCCATCACCGCCTTGGCCCCCTGGGGCAAGTCGGCCTCGGCCCGTTCGTCACGCCATGGCTTCGGTGCCACGCCGCCGAGCGCGACCCGGCCACTGCCGTCCGCTTGCACCACCGCCGCCACCGATACCAGCGCGAACGCGTAGGACGCCCGGTCGCGCACCTTATGGTAGAAGTGCTTACCACCCAGCGGCTTGGGCAAGGTCACGGCGGAGATGAACTCGCCTTTATCGAGTACCGATTCAACGTGCGGCGTGTCGCCGGGCAGGGTGTGGAAGTCCGCCAGCGGGATCGAGCGGCGTCCTCCCCGGGCGTCCACCGTTTCCACTTGGGCGTCCAGCAGCCGCATGGCCACCGCCATGTCGCTGGGATGGGTGGCGATGCAATGCTCGCTGGCACCGATGATCGCCAACTGGCGGCTGGCGCCGCCGTCCAGGGCGGCGCAACCGGCGCCGGGCTGGCGCTTGTTGCAGGGCATATTGGTGTCGTAGAAGTACGGACAACGGGTGCGTTGCAGCAGGTTGCCGCCGGTGGTGGCCTTGTTGCGCAACTGGCCGGAAGCGCCGGCCACCAGGGCGCGGGTCAGCACCGCGTAATCGCGCCGCACCCGTGGATCCGCCGCCAGATCGGTATTGCGAACCAGCGCGCCGATGCGCAGCCCGCCTTCCCCGGTCTCTTCAATGGTGTCCAGACCCAGACCGTTCACATCGATCAGATGGGTGGGCGTTTCCACCTCGATTTTCATCAGGTCCAGCAGGTTGGTGCCGCCGGCGATGAACCGGGCGTTGTCCGCGGAGGCCGCCGCCGAGGCCGCCTGTTGCGCCGACGCGGCGCGCTCGTAGGTAAAGGCTCTCATGTCGTCTCCCCGGCCACGTCGCGCACCGCTTCCAGAATGTTGGCGTAGGCGCCGCAGCGGCAGATGTTGCCGCTCATCCGCTCACGAATCTCCGCCGCCGACACCACCATGGGCGCGGTCAGATCACCACTCACATGACTGGGAATGCCCGCGCGGATTTCTTCCAGCGTGGCCTTGGCGGAGCAGATCTGCCCCGGTGTGCAGTAGCCGCACTGATAGCCGTCGTGCTCGATGAACGCCGCCTGCATCGGGTCGAGGTTTTCCGGCGTGCCGAGTCCTTCGATGGTGGTGATCTCGTCACCCTCGTGCATCACCGCCAGCGACAGGCACGAATTGATCCGGCGACCGTTGACCATCACCGTGCAGGCGCCGCACTGACCGTGGTCGCAGCCCTTCTTGGTGCCGGTCAGTTGCAGATGCTCACGCAGCGCGTCCAGCAGCGTGACGCGGGTATCGGCGGTGACGGTGCGCGGTTGGCCATTGACGCGGAAATCCACCTTCGCAGTGGTGCCCGCCGCACCGCCCGACGCACCCGGCCCGGCTGCCTTGGTGGCGCTCCCGGACTGGCCAAACGCTAGTTTCGGCAAGCCCAGGGACGCGGCGGTGGCGGCGCCCACGATCAGCAGATCGCGGCGCGTGATTCTGAATCGTGAGAGCTTGGACATGATCAGCGATCCTTCGGGCTGGCGGGGCGGCGGGCCATCGCGGCGACACCACCCGCTTGCAAGGTCTGGGCATCTTTCACTACTAACGGTTTCACCATAGCCGAAAAGACTTCGGCTCTCCGTTGGCAGCGGATAAATAGAAGTAAAATTTGACGCTTCCCGGCGCCGGTGAGCGGCGCCCCGCCATCGTCGGCGGGCTGTGCGTGGTCAACCAGCGCAGGGACGGTCACCCGGCCTGAGCGCGCCGCTCACAGGTGATCGCTGAAGAAGGCGTCCAGCTTGTCGAACGGAATCAGCCCCACCCGGTCGTAGAGGTCTACGTGGCCGGCGCCGGGAATCTCCAGCAGCTCCTTGGGCTCGGCGGCGCGGGCGTAGGCGTCGCGGCTGAACTCGATGGAGTGCGCTTCGGAGCCAGTGATGAACAGCATCGGCCGGGGAGAGATGGTCTCGATGTCCTGGAATGGGTAGAAGTTCATGAACTTCACGTTGCTGGACAGCGTCGGGTGGGTGGTCAGCGCCGGGGACGAGCTTTCCGGCGTGTATTCGCCGCGCGGCGTGCGGTAGAAATCGTAGAACTCGCGCTCGATGGCCGTGGAGTCCTCGGTGATTTCATGCACGGTGCCGCTGGTGTAGCGGATTTCCCCGCCGTTGTATTCCACCTGCCGCTGTTTCGCCGCCTGTTCCAGGATCGCCTTGCGCTGTTCCAGGGACAAACCGTGGTTGAGCCCGTTACGGTTGGCGGCGCCCATGTTGTATATGCTCACCGTGGCCACCGCTTTCAGGCGCGGGTCGATCTTGGCGGCGCTGATGGCGAAACTGCCGCTGCCACAAATGCCGATCACACCGATGCGCTGCTCGTCCACGAACGCCTGGCTGGACAGAAAGTCCACCGCGGCGCTGAACGCCTCCGCGTAGAGATCCGGCGACACCGCGTGACGGGGCCGGCCCTCGCTCTCGCCCCAGAACGACAGATCCAGGGACAGGGTGACGAAGCCGCGCTCCGCCATCTTGGTGGCGTAGAGGTTGGCGCTTTGTTCTTTCACCGCGCCCATGGGGTGGCCCACGACGATGGCCGGATGGGCGCTGTCGCGGTCCAGCCCCTCGGGCACGAACAGGTTGCCCGCCACCTTCATCTGGTATTGGTTGGGGAAGGTCACCTTTTCCACGGTGACCCGGTCACTGGTGTAGAAATTGTTCGCATCGCTTGGCATGTCGGCTCCTCCCGTGGAGATCAAACACAAGTTGAAAATCAGCGCGATCAGCAGTGGCTTCATCATGACTCCGTTCGCCGGGTGAAGAAGGCCAGCATTACCGCCATCAGCAACAGGGCGGCGCTGACCAGGAAAGTGGTCTGGTAGCCACGGGTATCGAACAGGACGCCGCCCACCGACGAGCCCAGGGCAATGGAAAGCTGGATCACCGCCACCATCAGGCCGCCGCCGGTTTCCGCGTCGTCGGGCAGGGCCCGGGCGATCCAGGTCCACCAGCCCGCCGGCGCCGCCGTGGCCACCAGCCCCCAGAAGCCGAGCAGCGCCGCCACCGGCCACACCCGGTGGCCGAACAGGGTCAGCGCCACGGCGATGCCCACCATCAACAAAGGAATCAGCATCAGGGTGCGATACAGGTGCCGGTTGAGCACGAAGCCCACCAGGGTGGTGCCAAGCACGCCGGCGGCGCCGATGCCCATGAGAATCCAGGACAGGGTGCTTACATCCACCCGCGTCACCGTCTCCAGAAACGGCCGCACATAGGTGAACAGGGAAAACTGCCCCATGAAGAACACGCCCACCGCCAGCATGCCCACCGCCACCGGCGGCCGCGTGAGCAGCTTGAACACGGCGGTGGGCGCCGCCGGCCGTGCCTCGGCACGCATCGACGGCAGGCTTCGCCATTGCCAGAACAGCACCACCAGCCCCACCGGCACCAGGCAGAAAAAGGCCCCGCGCCAGCCGATCGCCTCTCCCAGCCAGGCGCCCAGCGGCGGCGCCACCACCATGGCCACGGCGTTGCCGCCGTTGAAGATGCCCAGCGCCCGGGGCACCTGGTGGGGCGGCACCAGCCGCATCGCCACCGCCGCGGACAACGACCAGAAGCCGCCGATCACCACGCCGATCAAGGCGCGGCCGATCATGTACACGGTGAAGGTGGGCGCCAGCGCCACCGTGGCGCCGGACACCACCATCAGTGCGGTGAGCAACAACATCAGGGTCTTGCGGTTCATGCGCCCGGCCAGGGAGGCGATGCTCAGGCTGGTGAGCACCGCGAACACGCCGGAGATGGTCAGCCCCTGCCCGGCCAGCCCCTCGCCCACGCCAAACTCGGCGGCGATGGGCGTGAGCAAACTGACCGGCAGGAACTCCGACGCGATCAGCGTGAACACGCACAGCGTCATGGCCAGCACGCCGCTCCAGCAGGCGGGCGCGGCGTGGTTCTGCTGCAGGGTCGCCGTTTGGGGTTGAGAAGACATTCAGGTCCTGTCCGCGTGGAAGAGGTTAGAGAGCCCGCATTCTCCGCCGCCGCCCCGAGGTTGACTAGCTAATGAATTCTTAATAAGTATATTAGCCTTGCTAATCAATCAGCCTGGACCCGAATGATTAAACGCAACTTCAACGACCTGCTGGCCTTCGTCACCGTGGCCCGGGAAGGCAGCTTCACCCGCGCCGCCGCGCGCCTGGGCGTGACCCAGTCCGCCCTCAGCCAGACCGTCAGCGGCCTGGAGCGACAGCTCGACATCCGTCTGCTGACCCGCACCACCCGCAGCGTCTCCCCCACCGCCGCCGGCGAACGCCTGCTGAAAACCATCGGCCACCGCTTCGACGAGATCGAGGCGGAACTGGACGCGCTCACCGAACTGCGCGACAAACCCGCCGGCACGGTGCGCATCACTTGCGGCGACCATGTGCTGCGCCACACCCTGCTGCCCCGCCTGGCGCCACTGATGCACGACTACCCCGACATCAATCTGGAATTCGACGTCAACTATGGCTTTCGCGACATCGTCGCCGACCGTTTCGACGCCGGCGTGCGTCTCGGCGACACCATCGACAAGGACATGATCGCGGTGCCCATCGGCCCGCCCCTGCGCATGGCCGCCGTGGCCACGCCGGCCTACTTCGAGGCCCACGGCCGACCGGCCACCCCGGCGGATCTCACCGGGCACCGTTGCATCAATCTGCGCTTTCCCACCCACGGCGGCCTGTACGCCTGGGAGTTCGATCACCAGGGCCGCGAGCAAACCGTGCGCGTGGACGGCCAGTTGGTGTTCAACACCTCACCACCAATAGTGGACGCCGCCCTGCACGGCCTGGGCATCGCCTTCCTGCCGGAGCAGGAGTTCGCGCCCCACCTGGAAGCGGGCCGCCTGGAGCGGGTGTTGGACGGCTGGTGCGAACCGTTCCCCGGCTATTACCTCTACTACCCCAGCCGCCGGCAGCCCTCGCCGGCTTTCTCCCTGGTGCTGAACGCCCTGCGGGTTTAGCGGGGCTCCAATGGCCTGCTCCAGCTCGGCGAGCCCGCGCCTGGCCAGGCGATGTTCATTGAGGCTGTAGCCCTGGGTGAGATGGTCGCGGCTTGAGCAGGTGGGCCACCCTCTATAATATTGAGACTGATTATCACTTGCATAATTTCCGGAATTGACGCGGGGGACGTCATCATGTCGGCGGGCGAACTGACCCAGGATCCGCTCCAGCATCTGTATCGCGGCCATCACGGCTGGCTGCGCGGTTGGCTGTGCCAGCGGCTGGGTTGTTCGGAGACCGCCGCCGATCTGGCTCAGGACACCTTCGTGCGGATCCTTCAGCGCCACAAACGGGAGCGGGATTTCACCATCAGCCATCCGCGCCAGTACCTGCGTTTGGTGGCCAACGGCCTGATGGTCGACCACCTGCGCCGGCGGGCGGTGGAGCAAGCCTATCTGGAGGCCCTGGCGCAACGCCCCGAGGCCGCCACTCTGCCCCTGGAGGAGCGCCAGATCATTCTGGAGACCCTGCAGCAGCTGGATCGCATGCTGGATACCCTGCCCACCATGACCCGCCAGGCGTTTCTGCTGTCGCGCCTTGACGGCCTGACCTACCCGGAAATCGCCGAGCGGCTGGGCGTATCGCTGCGCACCGTGAAACGGCACATGCAACGGGCCTTCCTGGCCTGCCTGGACCAGATGGTCGGGCAGGAAATCACCCCGTGACCGACCGACACACTCTGCTGCGGGAAGCATCGGCCTGGCTGGTACGCCTCGATGCGGGCGCGCTCAGCCTCGACGAACAGGACGCTCTGCGGCGCTGGTATGAGACCAGCGAGGCCCATCGCCGAGTGTGGGAGGCGGCCTGCCAGCTCAACCAGCGTTTCGCCGGCCTGCCGGCGGAGCTGGCCACGCCGGTGTTGCGGCGTCCGCGCCTGCACCGGCGCACCGTGCTGAAGTCCCTGGCCGGCGTGGGCCTGGCCGCGCCGCTGGCCTGGCACCTGGCCAATGATGCGCCCTGGCGGCCCTGGCTGGCCGCACACCGCACCACCGTGGGCGAACGGCGGACGCTGACCCTGGCCGACGGCAGTCTCCTGATGCTCAATACCGACACCGCCCTGGACGTGGTGATCCGCGGCCCGGACCGCGAGTTGCGTCTGTACCAGGGCGAACTGTTCGTGCGCACCGGCCACCGCCGGCCCGGTACGCTGGCGGTACACACGGCCCAGGGCCAGGTGCGCGCACTCGGCACCGAGTTCGCGGTGCGCAGCCTGGAACAGGCCACCCGGGTGACGGTGGTGCGCGACGCGGTGATGCTGACGCCGCTGTCCGGTGCACCGGAGCGGTTGATGCAAGGTCAGGAGGGGCTGTTCTCCGACAGCGCGGTCACCTCGGTGGTGGCGGCGCCCGCCGACCGGCTGTCCTGGCGCCAGGGTGAGCTGGTGGTGGACGGCTGGCCATTGGCTGAAGTGATCGCGGAGCTGGCCCGTTACCGTCGCGGCGTACTGCGGTGCGAGCCGACGGTGGCCGATCTTCGCGTTTCCGGCGTGTTCCAGACCGACGACACCGAACTGGCGCTGGAAGTGCTGGAACAGCTCTTGCCGGTACACATCACCCGGTTCACGGATTTCTGGGTGTCCGTTGGCGCCGCGCCGACCTGAGTTGGCCCCTTTGAGCCCGCTCCCTCGACTAATAGATAAACGTCCATCAAAGATCACTGTCGAGGAAGCCATGCTCCACACTCCTTTCCCGCTCCGCCCGGCCCTGCTCTGCCTGGCGCTGGCGAGCCTGACGCTGACCCTGGCCGGCGCCCCCGCCGCCCGCGCCGACACCGGTTTGAACACTCCGCAAGATGTCGGCGATGTCCGCCACCGGTTCGAGATCGCCGCCGGTCTGATGGCCGCCGCGCTCCATCAGCTGGCGCGGGCCGCCGGTATCACCCTGACCTTCGACCCGGCCCTTCTGGAAGGGCTGCGCAGCGACGGCATTACGGGTATCCACAGCACCGACGAGGCCCTGCGGCGGGTGCTGGCGGACAGCGGTTTACAGGTCGCTCGCAGCGACAATGGCGGCTACCTGATCACCGCGCCCGCCGCGCCGGTGGCCGCCACCCTGGCGCCGGTGACCGTCAGCACCACCCGGGCACCCAGTGAGCTGGGCCGCACACCGCAGAAGATCACCGTGATCGAACGCGAACAAATCGAACAACAGCTGGCCATGACCACCGACCAGTCATCGGTGCTCAGCAGCCTGATTCCTTCCTACGGCCCCAGCCGTCAGAAGCTCACCAACTACGGCGAGACCTTTCGCGGCCGCAAACCGCTGATCCTGATCGACGGCGTGCCCCAGTCCAACCCGCTGCGCGACAGCAGCCGCGAAGGCTACACCATCGATTTCTCGATGCTCGACCGTATCGAGGTGATCCACGGCGCCAGCGCCGAACATGGCCTGGGCGCCACCGGCGGCATCATCAACTTCGTCACCCGCCACCCTGAGGGCGACGGCGTGCATCAGCACGCCGGGGTGCGGCTCAGTGCCGACCCGAAGTTCCCGTCCGACAGCCTGAGCTACAAAACCGACTATCGTCTGCAGGGCAACAGCGGCAACTGGGAATACCTGGCCGGCGTGTCCTACCAGTCCCATGGCCTGTTCTACGACGCCCACGACCGACCGGTGGGCGTGGACCGCAGCCAGGGCGATATCATGGATTCCCGGGGCCACGACCTGATGGCCAAAATCGGCTATTGGTTCGACGACGACCAGAACCTGCAATTCACCGTCAACCGCTTCTTTCTGGAAGGGGACTACGACTACGAGACCGTGGACGGCGACCGCGCCACCGGCGTGTCCACCACCTCCCGGCGCGGCCGCCCGGAAGGCAAGGCGCCACGCAACGAGGTGCTGACCACCAGCCTGGTCTATCAACACCGCGACCTGGGCGGCAACGACCTGCGCGCGCAGCTTTATACCCAGCGTTTCCGGGCCCGCTATGGCGGCGGCGTGTTCGCCACCTTCCAGGACCCGGCCATCGACCCTACCGGCAACCTGTTCGATCAATCGCAGAACGAAGCGGACAAAGTCGGCGCCAAATTCACGCTCAACCGGGCCGGCCTTCTCGGCGGCCTGCTGGGGGTCACCGCGGGCCTCGACCTGCTGCAGGACGAAACCCGGCAGATGATGATACTCACCGACCGGGAATGGGTGCCGGAGACCCGTTTCCGGAACATCGCCCCGTTCCTGCAAACCCAATGGCGTCTGAGCGAACGGCTCAACCTGCAAACCGGCGCGCGCTACGAGTACGCACGCCTGGACGTGGATGACTACACCACCCTGGCCTCCTACGGCGGCGGCACCGACGTCAACGGTGGCTCCCCCAGCTTCGACGAAACCCTGCTGAACGCCGGCCTGACCTATCAACTGAGCAACAGCTGGCAATTGTTCGGCAGTTATGCGGAGGGGTTCGGCATGCCGGACGTGGGCCGGGTGATCCGTGAGATCAGCGTGCCCGACCAGAACCTGGACGACTATCTGGATCTGCGCCCGGTGGTCACCGACAACCGCGAAATCGGCGTGCGCTTCCACCGCGACCGGGTCAGCGTGGAGCTGAGCTACTACCGGTCCGATTCGGACCTGGGCTCACGGCTGGAGAACGTCAACGGCATCGCCGAGGTACGCCGGGAGAAAACCGAAATCGACGGCTGGGAAGCCAGCGCCGAGTGGCGGGTGCTGGACCAGCACACCCTGGGCGCCAGCTACGCCCGGGTACGCGGCGAATACGACAGCGACCAGGACGGCAAGGTGGACAGCAAACTGGACGGCCGTAACGTGGCACCGAACCAGCTTTCGCTGCACTGGCAGGCGAGCTGGAGTGAGCGCCTGCGCACGCGACTGCAAGGCACCCGCTATTTCAGCCGGTCGTTCGACGATCCCGACCAGCATTTCGAGGGCTACAATCTGGTGGATCTGTCCTTGCTGTACCGGCTGCCCAAGGGCGAGCTCAGCGCCGGCATCGAGAATCTGTTCAACGAGGACTACTTCACCTATTTCTCGCAGACCGCCTCGTCCCAGAACAATCAGTACTTCAAGGGCCGTGGCCGCGTCGTCAGCCTCGGCTACGGCCTGGATTTCTAACTGATTACAAAAAACCCGGCACCGCCCAGTCGCCGCCGTCATCAGCCAATACCGCCTCACGCCCCTCCGGGTGAGGCTGGTCCGGGCCGGCGAAGCGCTTGCGGTTCTGGAAGCCGCTGTCGGTGATGTCGAAGGCGCGCACAAAGCCGGGCGCCTCCGACCAGGCCGGCCGATCCAGAATCTCCACCGTGTAAGCCACCCGCACCGCGCGAACGTCGTCCGGCTTCATTATCTCGCCGATGCGGTCCACCGACTGCACGCGCAGGCGCCCGTAGCAGAAGCCGGCCTCCGGCAGAAACACCTGGCGGCCTTGATCAGTGAGCCGGTAGCTTCCGTCCTGCTGGTGCACCAGACCGGCGCTTTCCAGGCCGGCCAGCAGCTCGCCGTTGGAGGGCCCGTCCGGTTGGTAACGGAAGTTCAGCCGCTCCGGATCCGCCGCATAGGGAAACTCATGGAACCGCTTGCCCACGCACTGGGCCGGCAGTTGGTACTGGTCGAAATGTGCCTGTAAGCCCTGTTTGAGTTTTTCGGCGGTGGGCTCACCCGGGCCGGCGCAGCCGGCGAGCAGGGCCACCGCCAGAATCATGACCGCGTTTTTCATGTCGATGGATGTCTCCTTTCATTCCGCCGGCGACAAGGCCGGTGTCCTACAGCAGGCCGTCGATGGGCAGGATGGAAAATACCGGCAGGGAAAGCCGCTGCCACGGAGTGGTGTCCGGCTCGCGATCAAAGCGAATGCGCTCGCCCTCTTTCTCGCCGACCCAGTACAGGTGGCCGCCGTCGTCCAGTTCCACCCGGTAGGCGTGTTTCATCACCCTATCCGGGAAAGCGCCGTGGATTTTGTCGGCCAGCGCCGGGCAGTCGATCACCAGGCCCAGCTCGGTGTTCAGATTGGCGGAACGCGGATCGGCGTTGAACGAGCCTACCACCAACTGCTCGCCGTCCACCGCGAACGCCTTGGCATGAAGGGTGGAACGGGCGCTGCCGTAGGGACCGGCGCGCAGATGAGGCGCATCGCGCGGCCCGTCGCCCCGTTTCATTTCATAGAGCTGCACGCCGCCTTCCAGCAGGTCGCGGCGCCATTTGGCGTAGCCGGAATGCACCAGCGCCACATCGGTGGCGGCCATGGAGTTGGTCAGCACCCGCACCTGAACGCCCCGGTCGGCCAGGCCGGTCAGGTCCTCCACCCCGTCGCGGGTGGGAATGAAATAAGAGGAGATGATGTCCAGCCGCTGCTCCGGATCCCCCACGGCCCGATTCAACTGGGCCAGGAACAACTCCGCGCCTTCCGCCTCGCCCAGCCCCTTGGCCGGGTCGTCCACCACCAGCCGCGTGGTCGCCCAGCACAGCGCCAGTTCGCGATCACGCAGCGCCGCCACCGGATCGCGGTCGCCCAGTTCCTCCAGGTAGTCCGCCCGCGAATCCCCCTCCGCTTCGGGAGGCGGTTCACCGGACCCGTCCACGCGCAGAATGCGCTCCGCCGGATAGGCCGAGTCGCTGCGCCAGTAGCGGTCGAAGGCGTCGGACACCGACGCCACCACCGGGCCCATCACCAGCACATCCAGATCGGAAAACAGCGTCTCCGTGGCGCCGAAGTATTCGTCGGCCACGTTGCGCCCGCCCAATACCAGCAGGCTGTTGTCGGCGATAAAGGTTTTGTTGTGCATGCGCCGGTTGACGCGCGGCAGATCGGTGAGCAGGTCCCAGAAGCGCGGGCGGCGCACCACGAACGGATTGAACAGCCGCACTTCGATGTTGTCATGGGCGTTCAGGGCCGCCAGCAGCGGGTCCATACCGACGGTGTTGTAGTCATCCAGCAGCAACCGTACCCGTACGCCCCGGTCCGCCGCCCGGCGCAGGGCGTCGAACAGCAGCTTGCCGGTGGTGTCCGGCCGCCAGATGTAATACTGCACATCCAGCGTGCGCTGAGCGGCGTCCGCCAGCCGCAGGCGCGCCGCGAACGCATCATGGGGATCGGCCAGCAGGTGCACGCCGGACTGGCCGGGGTGGGCCCGGGTCAACGGCCGGGTCAATTCGCCCAGATCGGTCTCGGCGGCCTGCTCGGCGCTTAAGGCGTGGGAGGGCGTGCGCCCTTCCAGGGACGGCAGGCCGGCGCAGCCACCGAGCAGAAACACCGGCAGCCACAGCAACCATAACAAGGGGGAAAGCCGGCGCCCGCGTACCGGGCCCGGCGGTGTCGATGCCAAGGTTCTCTCGCTCCTGATGTCCGGGGGCTACCATCAAACATCAATAACCGAAGCGGTGCGGGAAGCGGATAACCCGGCGAGAATTTTTTACCGAATTTAGCGCACAACGGGGCGCCCAGGGCCTATTCCTGAATGTCCGCGCCGCGCCGGGCCACCGCGATCTGCAGGCCCTGAACCAGGCAGTAGATCAGGCCGGCGGCGAACGGCGCCACCAGCCAGCACATCCAGTTCTCGAACGCCTTGGCGACGCCGAAGGCCGCCGCCAGACCGGCGCCCACGGAAATAAAATCCGTGGCGGTGGCCACCAGCAGCACCGGCGTGCGTTCGCTGTCGTCGGGCTCGTCCCGTTTCAGGAAGGCGACCATCAGGTTCAGAAACGACAGGGACGCCACCGCCGACAACGCGAAGCCGATCAACTGTAATGGCGTGGGGTCGTCGGCGACGCTGGACACCACCCCATAGCTCACCGTGATCAGAATGGAAAAGCCGAACGCCTGGGCGTTGTGGCTGACCGAGACGCCCAGCCCGTGCAGGTAAAGCTGGGTCCAGGGCATCTTGCCGCCGTGGCGGCGCTTGGAGGTTCGGTTCATCGCTTAGCCGAACGGCCTCACCCCGATCAAGGGACCGTGCAGCCAGAACGCGAACAGCGCCCAGGCCACCACACCCACCACCACGGTAATCACGTCACCCTTGAGGGTACCCGGCGCCGGGCTCACGCCCCGGGCCCGGTCGCGGCGGCGCAGCCGGGCGAAAGCGACGATGGCCCACACCAGAAAGGCGCCGAACAGCACCACATCGCGCAGAAAGCCGATGGACAGCAAATGGCCCAGGGCCCAGACCTTGGTACCGGCCACCATCGGGTGACCCAGCTTGGCGTGGATGCGGTTGCCGGGCACGTAGGCGGCAGCCAGCAGAATAAAGGCGATCAGGGTGAACAGCGCATTCAGGTGGCCCATCCACACCGGCGGCGTGTACAGCAGCACCGGATTCAGGCGCGCCTGCTGGAAGCCCCAGATAATCAGCACGAAGCCGGCCAGGGCCACCAGGCTGTACAGGCCCTTCCAGCCGTTCGCCCCGAAGCGGGCCACCTGGCGGTCGCGCCAGGCCGGCGCGAAGCCGGTGCAGTGAATGCCCAGGAACAGGACCAGGCCGAGAATCAGCATTGTCATCGTTTTTCTCTCTTCGGACGCGGACGGTTGCGCCTATAGTGCCGGAACCGGTGCGCCGGGAGAATAACCCGGCGAAAAATCCGGGTTTTCCGGCGCCGTGCTAGCGACCGGTTTTGCGGTACACCCGGCCGCCGTCTTTCTTCTTGCCGGTGTCCTCGACACCCGGGAAGCACCCCAAGCGCACCAGCCGCAGGAAGGTGTTGCCCAGCTTTACCCGGTCGCCGATGTAGAGCTCATCCCAACCGGCACCGTACACTTGCGGGAAATGGAACTCCCCGGGCGGCCGTTTTTTCAGGGCCGCTTCCAACCGTTGTTGCAGTGCTTCGTTCATGGCGGGTTCCCTGACCCTGTTCCGTTCAAGCCGCTGGCGGGCCGCTCTCATATGTGCACCTCGACCACGCGAATATCGGTGCCGTACAGGCCACGCATGGCCTCCAGAAATTCGGGCTGGAAGGCACCGCCGTGGTCGTTCCACAGGGTGATGCCCAGATTACTGAAAGCCCATGGTGTGTCCGTGCCACCCCGATCAGTGGCGTAGCGGTTGATGTGGAAGCGTTCGCCGCAGGCCGGGCACGCAGGCTCATCGTCCTCGCCGGCGAACCAGGCGCCGATGGCGTCCACTGCGTCCCAGCCCTGGTCGTGGCCGCAGCCCGGGCAAACAAAACTCAGCTCCGTCCCTTCCATGGGATGGAACACCTTGCGCTCGCCGGCGTGCAGTTCCAAGCCCCGGGTAACGCCGTCGTGGACACGGGGGTCCATGGGCTCGATAAACAGCGTCTGAATCTTCGGCGTAAAGGCATAGCCCGGGCCGTCCAGGGTGCAGTCCGACGGTTCCGCCGCCACCATGCCCCGCGCCTGGAACCAGGCCAGGATCTCCCGCGCCTTGGCCTCCGCGTCGGGGTAGTCGCCGGTGTGCACCGGCACGATGTGTGTGCAACTGTCGCTCAACGCTTTCCTCCAACGGCCGCCGGATGCTTAAGTGTGGGTGGAGAATCATGGAGAGTAACGTGGCGCCCGCCGGGTCGCCGCCGAGACGTTCGCTTTTTTGCAGGAGATTGCAATCGTGTCACCGTCCGCCCGCGACATCCTGGTGCTGGGCGCCGGCATGGTCGGCGTGTGCGTGGCCTGGCATCTGCGCCGGCGCGGCCACCGGGTCACGCTGGTGGACCGGGGCGCGCCGGGCCGCGAGACTTCCTTCGGCAACGCCGGCATCATTCAGCGCGAGGCGGTGCGCCCCTACCGGTTTCCCCGCGACCTGCCGACCCTGCTGCGGGTACTGCCCAACCGGGAGATCGACATCCGCTACCGCCCCTCCGGCATGGCCGGCGCCATGGGGCCGCTGTTTCACTACTGGCGCCACTCCGCGCCCCAGAACTACGCGCACATCGTGCCGGCCTACGCGGCGCTGATCACCCGCGCCCTGGATACCCACGACGAGATGATCCGCGCCGCCGGGGCCGACCACCTGATCCGCCAGGACGGCTACCTCAAGGTATTCCGCACCGCCCGTGCCCTGGATGCGGAATGCCATCAAGCGGAACAGAACGCCGCCGGCTACGGCGTCACCTACCGGGTACTGGACCGGGCCGCCCTGGCGCGCAAGGAGCCGGACCTCAGCAAGGGAGGTCTGGCCGGGGCGGTGCACTGGACCCAGCCCTGGACCGTCACCGACCCGGGCGCCCTGGTGGCCGCCTACGCCGACCACTTCCAGCAACAGGGCGGCCACCTGGTGCGCGGCACCCTGGAGACCCTGACACGCACCGGGCACGGCTGGCGGGCGATGGTCGACGGCGAGGCGCTGGACGCCGAACAGGTGGTGCTGGCCCTCGGCCCCTGGTCCGCCCCCTGGCTGGCCCGCCAGGGGCTGCGCGTGCCGCAGTTCGTGAAACGGGGTTACCACATGCACTACAGCAGCCGCGACGGCGCGCAACTGCATCACTGGATCATGGACGCGGAAACCGGCTACCTGCTGGCGCCCATGCGCGCCGGCATCCGCCTGACCACCGGCGCCGAGCTGGCCCCCCAGGACGACCCACCCCATCTACAGCAACTGGACGCCGCCGAAGCCGCCGCCCGCCGCCTGTTCCCCCTGGGGGACCGGCTCGACCCGCACCCCTGGATGGGCGCGCGCCCCTGCACCCCGGACATGAAACCGGTGATCGGTCCGGCCCCCGGCCTGCCGGGCCTGTGGCTGGCCTTCGGCCACGGCCACCAGGGCTTCACCCTGGGGCCGGTGACCGGCAAGCTGCTCGGGCAGATGATGGACGGTGAAGACACCGACGTGGACATGACGCCCTATGGGGCGGACCGGTTCTGATTCAGGCCCGCCGGGAACACCAGGCGTGGATCAGCCCGGCCTGGAAGAACGGCACCGGTAACTCGAAGCCGCCGGCGGCAATCATCGACGCGATCCGGGTCGGCGGCAGCACGCCCACATCGTTGGCGTAGGCATGGCGCATGCGCTCGATCATTTCCGGGGAGACCTCCGAGGTGGCCATCATGGTCATCCAGGCCCGCAGCAGCACCTCGTACTCCGGCGACGCCACATCCGACGCCAGATCGGAGCTGGCCAGCAAGCCACCCGGCGTCAAACGCCGGGCGATCTCCGCGAAGAAGCGGATGCGCTCCGCCTCGTCGAGAATGAACTGGGAGACCAGAAAACAGGTGGCCGCGTCATGCCGCTGGTCGGCGACCAGCGACTCCAGATAGCCTTCGTGGAAGGTGCACCGGTCCGCGAAGCCTTCCCGCTCCGCCTTGCGCCGGCACTCTTCAAGCATGGCGCCGGAGGGCTCCACCGCCACGAAACGCCAACCGGGGTGCCGAGCCGCCAGATGCGCGATCTCCGCCCCGGTGCCCGCGCCGACACAAAGAACGCGCGCGTCGTCGGGTAAATCCGCGAACAGGGAATCCAGCAGAAAATGCAGGCACTCGCGGATCGGCGCGGTCTTCGCCCACTGCGCGTCGTAACCTTCCGCCTGTTGATCGAACAGGGCTTTGATTTGATCCTGATCCATGGGGTGGCTCCCTGGTGAAAAGTAACGGAAGATCGGCCCGCCTCGCCCGGGACGGCAACGCCGTGAACCGGGCAATCGTCAGTCGCCGCGGCCGTAGCGTCCCAAGAACATCGCCACCGCGGACTCCGCCACGCGCTCGCGTTCGGTTTCATCGAGCGGCGGCTGCCCCATCATGATCTGCGGCCAGAGCGCGAAGCTCTTCACCAGCCCCTGCAATTGCTGGCCGGCGAAATCCTCATCCACGCTCCGCAGGCGCCCATCGGCGATGGCGGCGCGGATCCAGCGCACCAGCCCGCCCTCTTTCTCGTCCATACGACCGATGATCTCCCGGGCCCGCTCCGGGGCGTGGATGATCTCGGCCATGGCCACCCGGGCCAGGTCGATGAAATTCGGGTCGCCGAGAAGCAGCAGCTTCTGCAACAGCAATTGCTTCAATTGTGGGGCCAGGGGCCGGTCCGCGCGGTAAGTCAGCGCCACGCCGCCCACGCTGCTCTCCCAAAGTTGTTCAAGAATGCGGGCGAACAGCGCTTCCTTACCGGGAAAATGATTGTAGACCGTGCGCTTGGAAACGCCGGCGGCGGCGGCAATGCGATCCATGCTGGTGGCCTCGAAACCGGCCTGACGGAATTCCTCCGCCGCCGCGCGCAGAATGGCCGCGCGTTTGCGGTCGGTGAGGCGTTGCGGGGATGAGGGCATGGGCACGGCCTGGGCAATCGTGGGCACGGCAAACTTTACACTTGCCAGTTTACTTTTTCAAAAGGCAAACCTACACTGCCCAGTGTACCTTTTCCCATTCCGTCACCAGGAAGCCTGACCATGACCGCCTCCTCCGCCCGCCCGCGTCGCGCGGTGCACCGTTGCCGCACCCGCCGCGACCGCCGGAACAGCACCGGCTTCCCGGAATCACCGCAGCACCGGGAAGGCCGCTTCCGCAATAAGGCGGCGCGCCCGCCGTCTTCCGGCTGGCGCGGCACCTTGAAGCTGATCTGGACGGCACTGTTCGACAAGCCCGCCGACACGGTGCCGGACCGGGCGATTCCCGTTCTGCCCCTGACACGGGCACAACTGGAAGCGGCCGCCGACGGCAGTCTGTACCGGCTCGGCCATTCCACCGTGCTGCTGAAGCTGAACCACCGCTACTGGCTCACCGACCCGGTGTTCAGCAAACGCGCTTCCCCGGTGCAATGGGCCGGTCCGGCACGCTTCCATACGCCGCCGATCCGCATTGAGGAGTTGCCGCCGATCACCGGCGTGATCCTGTCGCACAACCATTACGATCATCTGGACCGGACCGCCATCCTCCGGTTGGCGGAGAAGGCCGAGCATTTCGTGGCACCGCTGGGCGTCGGCGATCAATTGGTCCGCTGGGGCGTGGACGCGGCGAAGGTGCGGCAGCTGGACTGGTGGCAATCCACCGAGATCGAGGGTCTGCGCCTCACCGCCACGCCTGCCCAGCACTTCTCCGGGCGCGGCCTGCGCGACGGCAATCAAAGCCTGTGGGCGTCCTGGGTGATCGAGGCCGCCGAGCTGCGGGTGTTCTTCAGTGGCGACAGTGGCTATTTCGATGGCTTCAAGGCAATTGGTAACGCTTACGGCCCGTTCGACCTGACCCTGGTGGAAACCGGCGCCTACAACGAGCGCTGGACCTATGTGCATATGCTGCCCGAGCAATCCCTGCAGGCGCATCTGGACCTGCGCGGCCGCTGGATGCTGCCGATCCACAACGGCACCTTCAACCTCGCCCTGCACCCCTGGCACCAACCGTTCGAGCGGATCACCGCGCTCGCCGCCGAGCACGGGGTGTCGATCACCACGCCGATGATGGGCGAGCGGCTGGACCTTCACGCACCGGCACCCGGCACGCCCTGGTGGCGCCCGGCGTAATCCACGCGCGGGCTCGCTAACGACGGGACACTTACTCCTGAAGAGAGACCTGGAACGCATAAGGCACTTTCTGCCCCGTTCCCCGCGAAACAAACACGAAACCCGCGGGCGTGCCGTAAAAGTGGTAGGCGCGACGGGACCAGCCTTCGTCGAATCCATGACGCACGGTGGTGATTTTTTTCAGATAGTTCTCTTCTTCATCATACGCCAGCACCAGGTCCGGAACCTGATTGTCCGCCGCCGATGGACCGAACAACACCGGCCCATGCATCTCATAACCCTCCGGCAAGGCGTCGATCGAATAGTCGCTCACATTGATATTGGTATACAGGGTGATATCGATTTCGCCGCGTAGTGTGGCTGGCGGAACATCGAATCGGCCGGGCTGATACTCAACGCGATCAACCGTGAACTTCAAGGGCGCATCGCGATCATCCGGATCATACTCATAGAGCACCTTCCCACTCTCATCCAGGAGCGCCAGAGCATTCACGTCATCAAAGCGTTCGAAGGTGGAAACCAGACGATTACTCATCCGGTCCGGAAAATGGAAGTAAACCTTGTCGGTAACCTCAAAGCCGGGCGTGCCGATATCCTCGCCCGCCACGAATGTGGGCGTGATCAACGACGCCAGCTCATCCGGCCTGGCTTCCAGCGGCTGGTTCAGCAACCAGTCGGCGGCATCATGATCGTAAACCCGGGCCGTCACGCCAAATGGCTTCGGCTCATTCAGATTATCCGGCACCTCGAACTGCACCGGCGCCATATCCAGAGGCACGGTGAGCACGCTTTCCTTGGCCAGACCGGGTATGCGCAACTGGATGCGACTCGGCGTGCCGCGGAACGCGACCTCGTAGTAAAGTTCCGGATGATCCTCATCGAGTAGATTACGCTGTTCCCGAACCACGCGCTCCAGCATGTCTTCGTCATCCAGCTCGCCGGCCTCGGCCGCCTTGATCAGCGTTTCGAGCACGTCCAGCATACCGCCTTCGCGGCCCTCGGCCCCCTGGGAGCTACCGCTGCGCGAGAGAAAGCGGCCGCTCTCGTCACTGGCTTCCACGACCATCGAATCCAGCACCGCGTCTACATTCTCCTGATCAAAATCCTTCGGCAAACCGACGATCAGCCGCGCTCGATGCCCGTCTACCTCCTTGAGAGTAAAGCGCCAGTCCGCCACCGCCTTTGTCTCACCCACCTCGGCGGCGGTGAACGCCAGCGTCGGCAGCGCCTCAGGCACCTTGAGCGCGAGCGTTCCCCGCGCCCGAACCACTGGCGCGGGCCGCGGAGGAACCTGCCCAATCGGCAGGTTACGATGTCGTTCCAGCTGCGTTTCCAAACGCTGAAAAGAGCTATTCCATAGCACGATCGGGCCAAGATCCGTCTGGTCGGCGAAGGGGTCACGCTCCACCACCGACAACGCCGTTCCGTCTTTCAACGTTACCGATTGCCATTCCAGTCGGCTCTCGAAGGGATATTCAAAAGGTGGCAGCACGCGGGTTTCCGCCGGGCGATAACGCAGGTCACTGACCAGCAGCAGGCCGGCGGCCCATTGTTCCGCCATGTCCCGTGGATTCTCATAGTCGTCCAGGATCGTGAACGCCGATGGCTGGTATTCCACTTGCTCGGGGGGCACTTTTTGCTCCAGCTCCGAGCGCTCGACCCAGAAGACCATGTCGTTCAGATGAGTCAGTGTGCGCCGCGCCTCTTCATCGCTGATGCCGTCGATACGTGCCTGATACGCCTTCTGTTTTTCCTCCAGCGCCTGAAGTTTCTCTTCCGAGGTTCTCTCCGCGCACCCGATCAGAAAAACAATCATCCACAACAGCCCGAAGGAGGCTCGCCGCACTATTTCCATATAAGAATTCCCAAGGCCCGAGTAAGGAATACAACCGCCGCCGGCATTCCCTGTGTTCCGCTCAATGCGTGTCTGGCGTATCTCGGCAGGCGGCCCACGCACCCACTTCCGGGTGGCATGACCGCCCCGGCACGACCCGGTGTCACCGCACCCGGTAGATGCCGCACAGCTTGTTGCCGTCCGGGTCCAGCACGTAGCTCAGGTGCATGGCGCCCATGGCGCTTTCACGCAGCCCCGGCGGATCTTCCACGGACCGGCCACCGTGGGCCACGGCCACATCGTGGAATTCCTTCACCTGCTCCGGGGAGTCGCACTTGAAACCGATGGTGCCGCCATTGGCGCCGCAGGCCGGCTCGTTGTTGATCGGCTGAGTGATGGCGAGGGTGTTGCCGTTGTGCCGGTAGAACAGGCGCATATGACCGGTGGGCGATTCGTTGCGCACCGGCTCGCCGGCGCCCAGCACGCCGAGCACGGCGGTGTAGAAGCGCTCGGAACGATCAATGTCGCTGGAACCGATCATGATGTGGTTGAACATTGTGCTCTCCTTTGTTGTTGGCAAACTGCCAGCTTTTGTCGTTTGGCCAGAGACTATATCGGAACTCCGATCAGTCCGCCTGCCACCGCAGTGAGGCGGTGGCGGAGGCCACCAGCACCACCGGGAACAGCGGCTCTCCGGTGGGTAGGGTGACCCGGGCTTCGCGGTCGTCGACACGGATGTAAACCGCGCCCTCGGCGCCCCGGACCAACTGAACCCGCATGGTCCGCGAACCCGGCTCGCCGGTGATCAGCGTCACCTGCTTTTGAATTTTGCCCGCCTCGATCACCTGATAACCGCCACTCAGCGTCTCCGAGTCCCGATCCGGTGCCGACACAAAGGCTTTCACCTGCCGCTGCTTATCGATGGAGGTAAAGCCGGCGGTCACCCAGGGCGACCAGTCGGTGCCTGTTTTCAGTTCATCGAGGGTCACTGCCAGGGTCAGACGGGATTGCCCGGCCTCGCCAAGAAACGGCACCACGAACTCGCCCTCCGGCGCCACCACCACCTCGGGCGCGACCGAGGACGCCAAGGGTAAATAGTCCACGTCATATCGCTGCTCGCAACCAACCAGTGCGAGTATCAGCAGGCCCCACGCCAGCCTCTTCATCCTTCCCCTCCCAAAGACGTTCAACCCGGGGTGTCTCCACCACAGGCAACGTGATCTGAAATTATGGTTTCAACTTGCGGGTTCGAACACCGCCGGGTTCAAAAATACCCGTTCGGTGAGAAAGCGGCGATCCACCTCGCCCAGTTCTGCTTCTTCCATCACCGCCGGCAGATTGTCGCGGATCAGCGCGACCTGTTCATCGATGATCGCGCCGGCCTGATCCAGTGACAGCAGGAAATGACGCGCGGCACCCCGGCAAACCTGTAGATTGCTTAGACGACGGCTGTCGTCAATGAGCATTGCCTGGGATGCCTCGTTACCGGTGCGGGCCTGGGGACAGATGTCGTAGGCCGGAGTCAGAGCCAGGGAGCCACCGTCCCAGAAGGCGGCGTGATTGCGGGCGTGATCATCGGTATTCCCGCACAGCACGTTAAAGACGAGCCGGCCGAACAACTCACGCAAGGTGGCGGCGGGCTCATGAAAGCGGTGGCGGATAATCTCCGCCAGGGTTTCGTAACTGGCATAGCGCGCCATCATTTCGTCGAGCCCGAACAGCGTCAGGGCGGACACCATCGCTTTACGAATCCAACCGCTCTCGGCCCGCGTCCGGTCAAATCGCTCCACAAGAAGCACGTCCTTGCCGGCGACGCGTTCCAGCAACACCGGGGCCACCCGCAGACCAACACGGGCCGCCAATCGCATGGCCACATACTCCGCCTTCACCACATTATAGGTGTCGGTACTGGAAGAGAACTTGGCGATGTACTTGCGCTGGTTGCTTTCAATCTCCGCCTTGGGCCGGGCACCGCCCAGGGAACTGCCGTGGAACAGAGTCAGGTCCAACGACGGCGGCAAGCTTTGACCCGCCTCCACCAGCGCCGCGGCCTCCAATAATTGCTCAAGCGAGGCGCCGGCGGGGGAGCGGGCCAGGTACTCGGTGGGCGAGCGCTGGAAATCCAGGGCACCGGGGCGGTCGGAACCGGACTGAAGCAGGTAGGTCAGCTCATCGAGCTGACCGACGTCCGGCTCCGCACCCCGGGCACCCAGCAGCCGGTTCAGCACCACCCGGCGCCCCCAGGCATCCGGCGCGCCATCCCGCAGGCAGCCGGCCAGGGCAAGCCCCGGCAAGGGCGGGATGGCGCCGCGCCGTAAAGGCAATTCGGGCAGGTACAGCGGTATGGCGTTCTCGCGTTCCAGATAGCTGCGGCCGTAGTTGAACGACAGCCGGTCGCCATCGCGATAAACCCGGCCCGCCACCACCGGCTCGACGCGACCGGGCAGCCACACCCAGACATAGGCTTCCCGAGGGTCAGAAGTCATCCTTCACCTTCCTGTCCGAGGTGCGCACCGACCGGGGCAGTAACCGCAACGTGTACTCCGTCTCCGCCACCCGCGCGGCCAATTCCGTTGGCGACGCGTCGAACAAGGGGACGCCAACGATGCTCGCCACCTCAAAAACGGCGCCAATGGCACAGCCCATCTCTCCCCGCTCAATGCGTTGCATTAAGCCCCGGGAGATGGCGGCGCGCTCCGCCAGTGCCTCGGCGGTGAGGCCCTGCTCGATGCGGGCACGGCGGATCAGCCGCCCAAGAAGCTGGACGGCATCGCGACTGTAGCGGGAGTACGGGCGGTTCTCGGGTTTCGACATGATCCAATAATAAACCAATATGATTCTTTGTGATCAATTTATAGACCTTTTAGCTCTAATACAACCTACCCTTCGGGTCTCCCCTGCCGGCCCGGCCATGAACACGTTCGACCTTAGTCTTAACCGCCCTTCCTGGCGTAGTATCGGGAAGACACCGCTCGTAAGCTGTGGGCAGTCTCGATAACAGCAATAAACCACCGTGAACATCAGGAGAGACCCATGCTATCTCGCACTCTGATACTGGCCGCCGCCCTCGGGCTGTCCGGCGCCCTGCTGGCCGGCTGCAGCGACAACGGCAACGACGCCGCCAAGAAAGACGCCGACACCGGCAATATGGCCGGCAGCGCCACCGACGAATCCGCCCAGGCCGACGCCGGCCAGCAGGAAGTGAACCTGATCTTCGGGACCGGCGGCACCTCCGGCTCCTACTACCCCATCGGCGGCGCCCTCAAGCCGATCTTCGAAGCCAGCGACATGATCGGCGGGGTGCAGGTGGTGTCCACCGGTGCCTCGGTGCAGAATATCCAGAACATTCAGGACGGCCTGAACCAGATCGCCATTGTCATGAGCGACGTGGCCTACGACGCCGTCAACGGCAAGAACCAGTTTGAAGGGGCCAAGGCCGACATCGCCACCCTGGCGGGCCTGTACCCCAACGTGGTGCAGATCGTGGCCACCGCGGACAGCGGCATCCAGGGCGTAGCGGACCTGAAGGGCAAGCGCGTCGGCGTGGGCAAGGTCGGCTCCGGCGTGGAGCAGAGCGCCCAGAAGGTACTGGAATCCGCCGGGCTCACCTATGACGATCTGGCCCGGGTCAGCCACACCGGCTACGCGGACAGCGTCACCGAGATGAGCAACGGCAACCTGGACGCGGCCTTCTTCACCTCCGGGGTGCCCAACTCCAGCATCACCGGCCTGATGCAGACCAGCGACGTGACCTTCGTGCCGGTGGAAGGCGAAGTGTCCGACAAGCTGCTGGAGGCCTACCCCTACTACGAGACCTACACCATCCCGGCGGGCAAACCCGAGCGCTACGGCCTGGATAACGCGGTCACCACCGTGGCGATCCGCAATATCCTGATCGTGCCCACCTCCATGGACGAAGCGGTGGCCAAGGAACTGACCAAACGCTTCGACGACTACCTGGGCTCCGACAAGGTGTCCGTGGGCGCGCTCAAGGACATCGACCCGGCCAGCATGGACGAGAATCTGGTGGTACCGCTGCACCCGGGCGCCAAGGCCTATTACGACGACCGCGAAGGCGCCGGCGACAGCAACGACGACTAAAGTCCGAGGCCGCCGGCGATGGCGGGTCTTCGCCGCCGAGGGTGGCCGGGCGGGTGGCTGGCGCTGGTCGTGGCGCTGTCAGTGGCGGGCGCCACGGCGGCGCTGCTGCCCCTGCCCTGGCTGATGGTGCTGGACGGTGACCGGGCGCGCTTCGCCCTGCCCGGCCCCGCCGGCACCCCCTTCGTGGTGCGCTGGACCCATTCCGTGGAGAAGGAAGACTGGGAAGAACGGTTCCGGATCGAACCGGACGGCGGTCTGATGCTGGTGGCCACCCGCTTCAAGACCTTCGGCGCCGGCGTGCCGGATCAGGCCGGCACGGACACCCGCCTGGAGAACGGCTGGGTGATCATGGACGGCATCCACCGCCCGGTGGACCCGCTCAACGTGCAGGCCGCCGCCACGGAGCATTATCGGCTGCGTTACCGGGGCGTTACGCTGATACTGGCCGACCCCGGCCCGCCGAAGGTGCTGACCTTCACCACCCGTGACGCCCCCCTGTTCACCATGCTGCCCGCCCTGCTGCGGGCGGCGGCAAGCTGGAGAAGCCCATGAGCCAGTTATCCCCGCCGCCGGCCCCGGACGACACCGATCCGGCGGTCAAGGAAGCCCTGGAAAAGTACGACCGCGAGAGCGTGGTCCGCGACGCCCTGCCGCGCTGGACGGTGGTGTTCGTCACCACAGTGTGCGTACTGCTGGCGGCGTTCCATCTTTACACCTCGTTCTCCGGGCCGCTGGTGGACGTGGCGCAACGCAGTATCCATCTTTATACGCTGCTGGCACTGACCTTTATCCTTTATCCGATCACCAAGAAGGGCGTGCGCGACCGGGTGCCCTGGCTCGACCTGCTGCTGGCCGCCGCCGCCTTTGGCATCGGCATCTACATGCTGGTGGTGGCGGACCGGGTGATCGCCTCCGGCGGGCGCGTCAACACCACCGACATGATCGTCGGCGCGGTGGCGATCCTGATGGTGCTGGACGCCACCCGCCGGGTCACCGGCTGGGGCCTGACCCTGCTGGGCGTGCTGTTTCTGATCTATGGCTTTTACGCCAAGCTGTCGTTCTACCCTGAACTCAACCAAAACATCGTGCTGGCCACCGGCCGGCAGATCATGTCGCACCTGGTGTTCATCACCGAAGGGCTGCTGGGCACCGCCATCGCCGTGTCCGCCAGCTACATCATCCTGTTTATTCTGTTCGGTGCCTTTCTGGTGAAATCCGGACTGGGCCAGTTGTTCAACGACCTGGCCCTGGCGGTGGCCGGCCACACCCGGGGCGGCCCCGCCAAGGTGGCGGTGCTGGCCAGCGGCCTGCTCGGTTCCATCAACGGCTCCGCCATCGCCAACGTGGTCACCACCGGCGCCTTTACCATTCCGTTGATGAAGCGCACCGGCTACAAGCCCAACTTCGCCGGCGCCGTGGAAGCCTCCGCCAGCGTCGGCGGGCAGATCCTGCCGCCGATCATGGGCGCCGCCGCCTTTATCATGGCGGAGGTGTTGTCGGTGCCGTACACCCAGGTGATTCTGGCCGGCATTATTCCGGCGTTGCTGTTTTATCTGGGCGTGCTGTTCCAGGTGCACCTGCGCGCCATGCGCAACGGCCTGGAAGGCATTCCCCGCTCTCAGCTCACGCCGATCCGCGAAGTGCTGCTCAAACGCGGCCACCTGCTGGTGCCCATGGCGGTGCTGCTGTGGCTGCTGTTCGAAGGCCGCGCGCCCTTCTTCGCCGCTTTCTGGTCCATCGCCGCCACCGTGCTGATCTGCGGCACCCGCCGGGTCACCATCGGCCTGAGCGTGCTGCTGGCGCTACTGATCTTCGAGCCGCAACTGCGCGCCCTGGCCCTGGGCCACTCGATGCCCAACATGCCGGCCAGCCGCTGGAGCCTGTTCGCGGTGATCGCCCTGCCGGTGGTGATCAACGCCCTGCGCGCCCGCCTGGGCCTGGAAGCGGAGAAAATCGACCTCGCCGACTGCCGCGACGCCATGACCAACGGCGTGCGCAACTCGATCCCGGTGGCCCTGGCCTGCGGCGCCGTGGGCATCGTGGTGGGCGTGGCCACCCTCACCGGCATCGCCCTGGACGCCGCCGACGCGGTGGTGCAGCTGGGCCAATCGATCCCGTTCCCGACCCTGCAGCTGCTGGTCACCCTGCTGCTCACCATGATCGCCTCCATCGTGCTCGGCATGGGGCTGCCCAGCATCCCCACCTACATCATCACCAGCACCATGGCCGCGCCGATCCTGCTCAACCTGCCCCTGTTCCGCGAGCTGGCCGGCAGCAACGACACGGCCATCTTCGTGGCCCACATGTTCGTGTTCTACTTCGGCATCTTCGCCAACCTGACACCGCCGGTGGCGCTGGCCGCCTACGCCGCCGCCGGCATCAGCGGCGGCTCGCCCAACGCCACCGGCTTCCAGGCCATGAAGCTGGCGATCGCCGGCTTCCTGGTGCCGTACATGTTCGTGTTCGCCCACAGCATGCTGATGATCGACGCCACCCTGGCCAACACCCTCTGGGTGATCGTCACCAGCGTGATTGGCGTGCTGCTGCTGGCGGTGGCCGTGGAAGGCTATCTGCGAAGACCACTGAGCCCGCCCTGGCGGGTGCTCGCCCTGGTGGGCGCCCTGGCGCTGATCTACCCGGGCCTGTGGAGCGACGCCATCGGCGCGGTGGCGGCGGTGGTGCTGTTTTTGCTGGCCAAACAAAAGGGGGAGATCACCGATCCGGTATGAAGGGCGCCTCTCGTGGATGTCGGCATGGATGCCGGGGCCCGGCGAATAGCGTATAAGGGCGGCATGAAAACCCCGAAACGCCTACAGCCCCTGGTCGACGACGGCCTGGTGGACGAAGTGATCAGCCGCCTGATGAGCGGCAAGGAAGCCGACATCTACGTGGTGCGCTGCGGCGACAAAGTGCAATGCGCCAAGGTTTATAAAGAAGCCGCCCAGCGCGGCTTCAAACAGGCCGTGCACTACCAGGAAGGGCGCAAGGTGCGCAGCACCCGCCGCGCCCGCGCCATGGAGAAAGGCTCCCGCTTCGGCCGCGACCAGCAGGAAAAAATCTGGCAGACCGCCGAGGTGGACGCCCTGCGTCGCCTGGCCGCCGCCGACGTGCGCGTGCCGCGCCCCTACGACATGCTGGAAGGCGTGCTGCTCATGGAGCTGATCACCGACGACCAGGGCGATGTGGCGCCCCGGCTGTGCGATGTGGTGCCCTCCGAGGAGCAGGCCCTGGAAGACCACGCCCAGATGATGCGCTACGTGGTACGCATGCTGTGCGCCGGCCTGGTCCACGGCGACCTGTCCGAATTCAACGTGCTGCTGGACGCCTACGGCCCGGTGATCATCGACCTGCCCCAGGCGGTCAACGCCGCCGCCAACAACCACGCCAAAGCCTTCCTGCTGCGCGACGTCCACAACATGACCCGCTATTACGGCCAATTCGCCCCGGCCCTGCTCGACAGCCGCTACGGCGAGGAAATCTGGGCGCTCTACGAAGCCGGCGAGCTGCACCCGGACACGCCCCTCACCGGCGAATTCCAGGACGCCGGCCAGGCCGCCAACGTGGAAGACGTGCTCGCCGAAATCAAAGCCGCCTTCGAGGAAGAACAGGAACGCCTCCGCCGCGCCCGGCCGGACGAGGACGACGGCGCCGCCCACTGACCGGCGGCCCATGAGGGCGCGGAGTTTGTGTCTTCGCATTAGGGGGTAGCGGGCGGATTGGTTACGTCACCGGGGGTGTCTGTTTCGCTGGCCTGGCGCTGTATTTCCCGGCGAACGCGATTCGCGGAATAGGCTGAGCGGGACGACAAGGCGCCCGTCCATCCAATCACGCTGGAAATCAACCAGAATCTCCAGGGGCCGAAGGGCTCGCTACCCCAAAGCACCAGCGCACAGAGAGTCCAAAGAAGCAAAGTAAGCGATATGGCGAATACAGGTAACCCACCTCCGAGGCCACCCCACATCATCAAGCGCTCTAATCGACTAAGCCGTACTTCGAGCTCGCCGTTTTCATATCGAACATAAAATGCAGCACGCCTGAAGTAAACGAATGGCAAGCGTCCGCCACTACGCTCGTAGATCCGCAGTAACGCTTCACGCGGCGCCTTCTCCAGCATGATTCCGGTGGCGGCATGGAAATGTTCCGTCTCCGCCTGTTTCTTCAGGCACTCTCTTTCCGCGCCCTGCACCCACTCCGACTGCAAGGCCGCTTCCAGACTCTTCAAACGGCTCTTTTTCCTCTCCACAAAGAGGGGGTACAACTTGTGCGCATTCAGAACAAAAAGCACCACAAGCACAATGATGACGAGCAGCACATTCCCTTTTTGCAGGCCTTCCGCCAAAAGCCTGAAGAACTCATCCATGAACTTCCCCCATTATCTTTCACTGACCTGTCTGACTATCCGCCCCAGACAGTATTCTAACTGTTCTTTGCCGGCCGCCCGCCTTTCCTTCGAGCGCAGGGCCAGATTATGGAGCTCGCGACGAACACCAGGGGCGCCACTTGAGTGAGCAGGCGGGCCGTGTCCAGGTAAACGGACCTCATGGCTTGATCACCAGCAGGCCGTCCTCGGACCGGGACACCCAGGGCCGGTCGCTGCCGGTGGGCAGCTTGTCGGCATCGAGCTTGGCCGCCCAGGGCAAACCGCCCTCACGGCCCAACTGCAAGCACAGCCGTACGGTCTTGACGCTGGTGCAGTGCTCCAGCAGCTCTTGCAGTACCCGGGCCCGCAGGCTGTAAGTGCTCGCCACCAGTTCGCGGGCCTCCTGCAGCGGCTGGCGCACTCCTACTTCGCTGAGCATCTCCAGCAAGGCGCGCTCCGGCGCGGAAATCCGCGGCGCCTTCGGGGCGCCCTCGAAGGGCCCCGCATGTCGTAGCACATCGGGCTCTTCATCAAACAGCCGCTTGCGGTGGTACTCGGCGGGGAAGCGATCCGTGAACCAGGCCGGCAGATGGCCGGACCGCCAACCATACAGCTGCAACACCGGCTGCCGGGCCACGTACTGGCGCACGCCATGCCAATCCAGGGCGGTTTTGCCGCCCACATGCAGGCCTTCAAAGCGGCGCTGCAGCACCACCAGGCAAGGCTCCAGCACCAGGGTATCGTTGGGCCGGCGATACACCCCACGGGCCAGCCGGGTGAGCCAACCGGCCCGCACGTAGTGCACCGCCAGATCAGCGGAGATGCCCAAGTTCGCCAGATCCTCGGAGGTCACCGGGGCGCCGGGCCGGAGCCGGGTGTAGAGCGTATTTAGTTTATTTCGCTTTGGCGTAGTCACACTACGACTTATACGCCTTTCCAAAATATTAAGCAATTTGGAAAACCTCATTTAAACGAAGCCTAACTACGATAACTAATTACTTTTCAAATATCCGACGCTGCTTGGTCGTCCTCGACGGGAACAGATATCGACGGCCAGCATCGCTCTGGGGCGCGGCGGGCAACAGTGGGCAAAAACGGAAAAAGGTGTCAGCGAGGAGAGACAATCCCTGTGAGCGATATCGCCGGGTGCAAACGCAAATAGCGGGGCAGAGTCAGGACGCCGCCAGCCCAGATGGCCCCTGAAAAGCGGTCACCGTGGCAGCGAGGTGGCCTCTCCCTGCTCCGCCACCGCATTGCGATCCCGCATCGGCGGGCCGTCGTGGAGGTGCTGCTCGATCAGGCGCAGGCGAAGAACAAAAGCGTTTTGGGTTTTGTATAAACTCAGGCCGGGCCCGGGGAAGGGCCCCTCTCCAGGAAAGTGGACAGTGCGATGTAGCTGCGCACCGACCGCACCCCTTCCAGGCTCTGGATCTCCATCAGAAAGCTTTCCAGGGATTCGGTGTCATTGGCGCGTACCTTCACCAGCACACAGCCGTCGCCGGCGACGGTATGCAGCTCTTCCACTTCCGGCCGGCCGGCGAAGGTGAGCAGTTTGCGCGTGGCGCTGTAGTTACTGGTATCGACCACCAGAAACGTCAGCAAGGTCCGGCCCAGTTTGCAGCCATCGAGCACGGCCACGGTGCCCTTGATAACGCCATCGCGCTTGAGCCGCTTTACCCGATCGTGCACGGCGGGGGCGGACAGGTTCACGATCTTGCTGAGTTCCGCGTAGCTGCGCGAGGCATCTTCGGCCAGCGCCCCTAATATTTTTCGGTCAATCGCGTCCAAATCAGCCGGATGATGGCGAACCTGCCGAACAGCATCTTTTTCTTTACCTGGGACGGGCATTTCCGGTTTATCTCCGAATTTCATCTCGAATATACTCTTTTTAACCGAATCATCTTCGAATGAAAACCTCTTAATCTGGAGACCCTCCCATGCCCGCCGCCCTCTTCGCGCTGGCCATCGGCGCTTTCGGCATTGGCCTGACCGAATTCGTCGTCGCCGGCATCCTGCCTCAAATCGCCACGGATTTCGGCGTCGACATTCCCTCGGCCGGTTTGATGGCCACCACCTACGCCCTGGGGGTGTTCGTGGGCGCCCCGATTCTGACCGTCCTCGGCGCCAAAGTGCCCCGCAAAATCCTGCTCATCGGACTGGCGCTGATTTTCACGCTGGGCAACGTGATCACCGCCCTGGCGCCGACACTGCCGATCGCGCTGGCGGGCCGTATCCTGACCGCGTTCAACCACGGTACCTTCTTTGGCGTCGGCTCCATCATCGCCGCCTCCCTGGTGGCCCGGGAACGGCAGGCCAGCGCCATCGCCTTTATGTTCTCCGGCCTGACCATAGCCAACCTGATCGGTGTGCCGGTCGGTACCTGGCTAGCCCAAGCCTATGACTGGCGGCTGGTGTTCTGGCTGATCGCCGGCATCGGCCTGGTCACCGTGGCCAGCGTCGCGCTGCTGGTGCCGCGCATCGAAGCGGGCAAGGCGATCGCGCTGAAGACCGAATTGCGCGCGTTCGTGGACCCGCAGGTGCTGCTGTCCATGGGCATCACCGTATTCGGCCCCGCCGCCTTCTTTACCTCCATCACGTACATCGCGCCGATGATGATTCAGGAAGCGGGGTTCTCGGAAGGCGGTGTCGCACGGCTGATGATCCTGTTCGGGCTCGGCCTGGCCGTGGGCAACTGGATCGGCGGCCGCTTCGCGGACCGGTCCCTGTTCGGCACGCTGTTCGTGACTCTGGCTGCGCAGGCGGCGGTGCTGCTGGTATTCTGGCTCGGCGTGCAGAACGGCATCGTGGCGTCGGCTTCCGTGTTCCTGATGGCCGCCTTCGGCTTCGCCACGGTCTCCCCGATCCAGAAGCTGGTGATGGACCGTGCCAACCGGGCGGGCGCGCCCACCATGGCCGCCTCGGTGAACATCGGCATGTTCAACCTGGGCAACGCTCTAGGCGCCTGGTTGGGCGGCGCCACCATCGCCGCCGGCTTTGGCCTGGCCTCGCCGAACTGGGCCGGCGCCCTGCTCTCGCTGGTGGCGCTGGGCCTGACGGTTATAGCCTGGGCCAGCGCCGGGCAGGAAGGCTCCTCGGCGGTGAAACCAGAATCGCTCTGAAGCCCGGCGGCCAACAGAGAGCCAAAGCGGACCGGCCCCAAACCCGATTATCTTGAGTCTGCGGCGGCCTCGCCCTGCTCCGCCACCGCGTTGCGATCCCGCACCGGCGGGCGGCCGTGCAGGCGCGCGTATTCCCGGGTGAACTGGGACACGCTGGCGTAGCCCACCTCGAAGGCGGCGCGGCTGGCGGTTTTGCCTTCCGAGATCAGCAGGCGGCGCGCCTCGATCAGGCGCAGCTGCTTCTGGAATTGCAGCGGCGACAGGGAGGTCACCGCGCGAAAGTGCCGGTGGAAGGCGGAGCGGCTCATGCCGGCCGCGTCGGCCAGTTGTTCGATGGTCAGGGGCCGGGCGTAGTCCCGGCGCAGCAGGGCCACGGCCCGGCCGATGCGGCGCACCCGGCCCTCCGGCAAGCCGAGATGACGAATCGCCGGGCCCTGGCGGCCCAGCAGCAGCCAGTAATGGATCTCACGGACCAGCGACGGGCCCAGCACCGCCAGCGAGCGCGGCTGTTCCAGCAACCGCACCAGCCGCCACACCGCGTCCCGGAGCTGAACCTCGGCGTCATCAAAGGCCGGCTCTTTCAATGCCTCGTGAGCCCCCAGGGTCATCTCCAGCTCGGCGATCACCGTCGGGTCCAGATCCAGGGCCACCGCCAGGTACGGGCGGGCGGCGCTGGCCTCGCGGATACGGCTGACGGTGGGCACATTGGCGGTGACGATCATGGCATCGCCGGCGGCGAAAGTGACGGTGCGCGGGCCGATGGTGACCCGCTTGCTGCCCTGCAGCACCAGGCACACCAGCGGCTTGCTGATGGCGTGCTCCAGCGCGCCGGGGCGCTCGCCCGACACCAGGAACAGCCCGGCCACCGGCGTGGAGGCAATCCCCGCCGTATTGGCCTGCAATCGGGTATAGCGGCGCACCGCCTGGCACAGAGCATCGGACATGGCCCATTGTTATCCAGGCATGACGCCCGGTACAGCCCAATCGGCACAATCAGGCAAACCATAGCGCGCTTCAGGCACCGCCCTGCGGAGCCCCACCGGTACCGTGGAAGCCTCAGCAAAGGAGGTGAACCATGACCGACAAGCCCCCAAGGCAACCCGGCCCCACGCCCGAACCCGCCACCACCGACCTCGCCCGCCCGCACCGGGGCGTGGAAGTCTCCGGCGAGGACGGGGAAGAAGGCCGAAAAGCCTTCTATATCCACATCGAAGCCCTGCCCGGAAAGGAGCAGGAGGTGCTGCGCATGCTGGAGGACATCCTCGCCTGCGTCCGTGACGAACCGGCCACCGGCCCCTGGTACGCGGTGCGGTACTCGCAACGGGTGTTCGGCATCTTCGAGGTGTTTCCCGACCGGGCCGGCCGCCAGGCCCATGTGGAAGGCGGCGGCGGCGACATCTTCCGCGACCTGCAGCGGATGAACGCCATCCTGGCGCGCCCGGCCCATGTGCACCGCCTGGATGTACTAATGGGCAAAGAAGTGTTCGCCCGGCGCTGAATCTGGCGGCCCTTGCCGACCCGCCCGCCACCGGCGGCAAGGCCCGCACTTTGATCAGGGCGTCCTTGCGATTGACAGCCAATATATCATCGATATATTTTATGTGTATCAACGATACAGATACACAATCATGAATACACGAAAAGTTCTCGTCACCGGCGGTTCGGGTTTCGTCGGTGGCCGCTTAATCCAACGTATGAAGAGTCAAGGCTGGGAGGTTCGCGCCCTGGCCCGATCCCCCTCCGCCGCGCAACGGGTGGCCGCACTGGGTGCCAAGGCCGCCTCCGGGGATCTCGACGATCCGCAGGCATTGAAGCGGGCCCTGGAGGGCTGCGAAGCCGTTATTCATGTGGCCGCAGTCTTTAAGCTATGGGGCGGCAAGGACGAGTTCGAGCGGGCGAATGTCCAGGGCACGCGGAACCTGCTGGAGGCCGCGGCCGCCACCGCCAGCGTTCGCCGTTTCGTGCAAGTGGGCGCGGCGGCCGTGGTGATGGGCGGCCTGGAGCCCATGATGCGCGCCGACGAATCGTTGCCGCGCCAGGAGCGGCCCTGGGCACCGTACAGCGCCTCCAAGGCACGCGCCGAGGCCCTGGTGCTGGGCGCCAACGACCCCGGCCATTTCGAGACCGTCGTCATCAGGCCGCCGATGATCTGGGGACAAGGGATGCCAACGCTGGATAAGATGATCGAAAACGTGCGGGCAGGACAGTTCCGCTGGGTGGGCGACGGCTCCCAAGCCATGTCGACCGCCCACGTGGACAACGTCTGCCACGCGGCCCTACTAGCTTTGGAACGCGGCACGGGCGGCCAGGCCTATTTCATCAGCGACGGCCGCGACGGCACCTTGCGCGAGGTGATGACCGCCTTGCTGCGGTCCCGGGGTATCGACGCGCCGAAGGCCTCCGTACCGCTTCCCGTGGCGTGGCGGTTGGCGCAATGCATGGAGTGGGTGTGGCGGGTTTTCAACCGGCCTGGCGAACCGCCCATCACCCGCCAAATGCTGCGACTGATCGGCCAGCCCTTCACGCTCAACATCGACAAGGCCGAACGGGAACTGGGCTACCGCCCCATCGTCTCCTGGGAACAGGGGCTCGCCGCCATGCAGTCGACCTGAAAAAAGAAGCCTCTCCCGCCGCCGGGCGTGGGCGTCAACTCCGGTTCGCCACGCTCAGCCGCGCCACCACCGCATCGAAGAGAAGATCGCTAGTAGCCTCGATGTCCCGCCGCGACAAGCCCCGGCCCGTCAACGCCAGCACCCCGTTGCAGCCAGCCCAGACCGCGCGGGCGGCTTCGTCCACCGCGACCTTGAAGACGCCCCGGTCCACCAGACGTTGAACCCGTCCGCGCATCAGCGCGTAGGCTTCGTTCGCCAATTCCGGCTGTATTCGCAATTGCGCCGCATACAGCGCATGGAGCGCCGGACGTTTCAATGCGAAATCCACCGCCTGGTCCCAGCCGTTACGCAGCAGCGTCATGGGATCATCGGTATCCGGCGCGGCCCGCTTGCGCGCCATGAACTCCGTCCAACCGCGACGCACCAAAGCGGATGCCAGCCCGTCCTTGTCCCCGAAGTAGTGATACAGCGTCGGCGACTTCACCCCCGCCGCTTCGCAGACCGCGCGCGTGGTCAACGCCGCCACCCCACCGCGTTCAAGCACCTCGGCCGCGGCGCTCAGGATTGCGTCTTCCGTACTTGAACTCAAAATGCTCTCTCTGGTTTTTACGTCGGCCATCGCCCCGACACGAGCGGAATATACCAATGATATAGAGGAAAATGAAACGCTCGGGATGGATACTACTTCCCAGCCGGCTTCTCCGGGCGATACCGATCCAGCACCCTGGCGTCCGTCGCTTCCTCTTCCTGAAAGACTCGCGCAACAGCCTCAACAAGTTCTTCCCACACCCCGGCTCTGCGAAGCACCGGCATTTCCTTGGCCAGGACGTTGCTGAGTCGCCCGCCATTTTGTTCGATGGAGCGCAACAGGCGATCGGCCTGAGGGTCCGGCATCTCCACCACCTCCTTGAGCGCCGTACGGGCCCGCGCGTGAGTGCGCAGGTATCGGGACTCCACGCGCATCTGCTCGGTCAAGGTCCGACGGAGAATCGCCGCCAGAAAAATCACATGGGGCGTCAGGTCGGGATAGCGCCAAAGCGGCATGGCCTGCTTCGTACCATGGAACACCAGGTTGGACACCACGCCATCCGGGTAGGTGGTTTGTGTCGGCGTGAACTCGACGTGCTGGCGCACGGCCTGCATCAGGGGTTTGGAGACCTCGTCCAGCACCCGGTCGTAGCCACGCCTCTCACCCGCGTCATCCATGATCACGGCGGACACCGGCAGGATCACCGGGTCCGGGATCACGCCGTCACGGCGCAGAACATCGTTGATCAGGAAACGATGCACGCGGCCGTTGCCATCGGCCAGCGGGTGGATGTACACAAACCCGAAGGCCGCCACCGCGCTGCGCATTGTGGAAGACTGGCCCCGGGTCCGCTCCAGAAACACCCGCAGGCCTTGCAGCATCGCGGCAGCGGCATCATCCGGCGGCGCCACGTAATGCACCACTTCCTGGTAGCGCACCACCTCGCCGACAAACACCGGCGACTGACGAACGCCAAAATGTTGGATGGTGGTTCTCTCGCCCAGAATTTCCCGTTGCAGATCGGCCAGCCCCGCATCATCCAGAGGGAGGCTTCCCTCCCCGGTGCGCCGTGCCATGACGTCGGCGAAACGCTGTACCCGCCCCACCTGATCCGCCTCCCCCTCGATGGCAAAGCTGGCTTTGCTCTCCCGCAGGGTCATCCACACCGCCGCGCGCACCAGGAGGTCCTCGCCGAACTCCTCGGTGAGCTCGCCAAACAGCGCACCCACATCCAGCCCCGCCGCCTGGGCCAGCGCCTCGGTCTTGACCGCCATGGGGCAAAAATGCCGCGTACCCGCCAGGTTATCGTTGACCCGCCAGCGTTTGCTCTTGATCACTTGATCAGCGGAGGCCGCCACCAACTTGCTGTCATCGAGGGCATCCACGTAGTTGCCCCCCAGCCGTTCGGGCACCGCCAGCGCCTCGTCCGTCAACCATTCGTACAGAAAGGCGGCGCGGCGGGCGTACTGGCCGGTGGGCTCCGCCGCCACCCACGCCTGCACAAACCCGGGTCCGGTGCGCTCGAACAAACGGGCGAGAAACTCCAGGTGCGGCACCTCATGACGCAGGTGGAACTGTAAATGCGCCGCCGGGGTTGACGGCGGTCGCATGGCCTCGGGATAGGTTTCCAGCCGGAAGCCCTCGTTCACCTCGGTGCTACGACGGCCGCCCACCTGGCTCACCACCGCCAGGGCCCCCAGCGGCATGACGTCATACGCCCGTGCCAGCCAGGCGGCACCAATGGGATCGGCGGGCAATTCCGTCATGGGGACCTCCGAATAAAACGGCTTTTGGACAACCCAAAGCGGTGACACAAACTAGCCGCTGCACAAAACGGGTTATCTGTGCACAAAAACGGTTACACCAATAAGGGTTTGCACAAAAATGATTGTGCCTTGGTTGGTGCAAAGTGCCAAGCACTGGATGAACAGACAGGTAGCGCGCACTAAAGCCAGCCTTTAACAAGGCACCAAGGATCAACCACCCGCCCGCACCAGACTCTCCCGCGAAATCTCCCCAACCGCCCGCGCCCCGGTAAGCGTCATCGCCACCTTCATCTCGCTGGCGATCAGGTCCAGCACATGGGCCACGCCCTGCTCGCCGGCGGCGGCGAGGGCGTAGACGAAGGCGCGGCCCAGCAGCACGCCATCCGCGCCCTGGGCGAGCAGGCGTACCACGTCCAGGCCGGAGCGGACGCCGGAATCCGCCAGGATCGTCAGGTCGCCCTGCACCGCGTCGGCGATGGCCGGCAGGGCCCGGGCCGAGGACAGCACGCCATCGAGCTGGCGCCCGCCGTGGTTGGAAACGACGATGCCGTCCGCGCCGAACCGCACCGCCTCGCGGGCGTCCTCCGGGTCGAGAATGCCCTTGAGCACCATCGAGCCCTTCCAAGACTCCCGAATCCATTCCAGATCCCGCCAGCCGATGGCCGGATCGAAGTTCTCGCCCAGCCAGCCGATGTAATCCTCCAGGTGAATGCGATGGCCCAGATAGGCCGACACATTGCCCAGATCGTGCGGCCGCCCGCGCAGGCCCACGTCCCACGCCCAGCGCGGGTGCGTCACCGCCTGCAGCACCCGCCGCCAGGCCGCGAACGGCCCGGACATCCCCGAATGCCGATCGCGATAGCGCGCCCCCGGCACCGGCATATCCACCGTGAACACCAGGGTCCGCACCCCCGCCGCCCAGGCCCGCTCCAGCGCGTTCTTCATGAACCCGCGGTCGCGCAGCACATACAGCTGAAACCACATCGGCCGCGTCATCGCCGGCTGCACCTCCTCGATGGGACACACCGACACCGACGACAACGTAAACGGCACGCCCCGCGACGCCGCCGCCCGCGCCGCCTGCACCTCGCCCCGCCGCGCGAACATCCCGGTAAGCCCCACCGGCGCCAACGCCACCGGCAGGCTCACCGCCTCCCCGAACCACCGCGCCGACAGATCCACCTCCCCCACCTCCTTCAACACCCGCTGCCGCAACGCCAGATCGCGCAGATCCGCCACATTGCGCGCCAGGGTGTGCTCGTCGTACGCGCCCCCGTCGATGTAATGGAACAGGAACGGCGGCAGGCGGCGCTTGGCGGCGAGGCGGTAATCGTGGGTGGAGGAGATGATCATGGTTGTCTCCTGGTGGCTTGGCGAACCGGGCAGCTTGGAGAGGAAGACTTTGCAATCCGTAAGAACTAAAGGCCGGCCTCATTGAACAATTGGGCTGCGGAGACGTTCAACGCCCTGGCGATACGCAGGATGTTCGCCAGGGAGACGTTGCGCTCGCCCCGCTCCACCGCCCCGATATAGGTGCGATGAATCCCCACCTCGGTGGCGAAAGCTTCCTGGGAAATACCGGCGGCCCGTCTCCGCTCCCGGATCACGGAACCCAGCTTTTTCTGTGCGTCATTAATGTGAGTAGTCATATTTCAAATTGTTCTTATAGATGACTATAAATCTACATACTATAAGTAGCATATCTGGGCACCATGCTCTATGATGACTTTACGTATCATTGAAACTCATGGAGGGAATCATGAAGAAGCGCAAGCCGAACATTGAGATCGGGCACTATCGTGGGAGCCGCTACTGGGGCGTTTGGGTTGATTCGGAGCTGCTTGCGGTGGTTTGTTATCGGAAGGGGGCGGAGGCGATCAAATCGGCTTTGCTGAGTCGTTCCAAACCAAAACTGTAACCGACAAGTGGCATGATCAGCCTGCGCGCTTTTGCAACGCTATGGTCAGTGGGCCAGTGTAGTAGAAAAATTTTTATGGCAAAAACAGTGAAGCGATACCATAAAAATGGCTGAGCGTAACTGGCTCCACTGCACTACCTAGTTATGTGCATCATGATCGTGGAATCATTATTAGGGCTTTAACTCGTTCCTCATTGGCAGCTTCTGCCCCAATGAAAGTGTTAGCAATAAAAGCTGACACTGCTGGCCCAGATCGAATTTTCTTTATTCTTTCTTTGGCTGCGTAAGCATGCTTGAGGCGAGAATAAACATCTTCCCACCAGTCCTTGCCATGCTTTCTGATAAGACCACCCTTTATTTTGTACATTCTCTTCTTGCTATTTGGACTTTCATCAGAAGCTATTAGGCTAGCCCATATCATCCGCTTATGCAGATCATTTGGAATCCAGTTTTGCCCCTCAAGCTACTCAATTACATCAGGATGTAAGTAGAGCTTGTTCTCACAAATCATCCTATGAACCCATAGAGACTGCGCTCTTTCATATGCCTCTGCCACTTGAGGCCTAGAAAAGCCTTGAACATGATCTTTCCATGTTTCTAGCGCATCTATTTCGCTCAATTTTCTAGATAGTTCTTCCATAGCCTACCCGGACGCATAACACTTGGGTTTGCGGCGTACCGAAACGCAGCGTAAGTGCGCCCGACAACAGCCACTGTTTACACCGCATCCGCAAGTTCGGTAACCGCTTCAATAATTTTATCTCTTCTCGCCTCATATTCACTACTTACTGGCTCTTGGCTACGAGTAGCCATAAAAAATAGCTCAGATGAGATATTCTTCAGTAGGCTAACCACTCTAGAAGATGGCCCAAGTCGGTTGTTCACCGCCCAACGGTCAATCGCACTGGAGGACAGCCCGAAGAGCTTTTCGTCAAGATCGAGCCTTGAGTTGACCATGTCCAGAACATGTCTTTGGGTCGCCATTCGGCTAACAAACTCATCCATTTAATTTCACCTCATGGCATAGTTCATCGATCCAAGATCGGCAGCGCTTCAACTCCGGCAATAAAATCGCCAGATCGATATCACCAATACTTTCCCCGGCCCCTCTCGTGGAAAGCAGCCTAGCCTGCATTAGCAAAGAATAAACATTCTCATCAATATCCAGGCTTCTCGGACCAAGGCTTCTCGCCGAATCCCTTCCGAAGGCTGGGCTGTCCGTCCTTGAAAGCGAATAACAGGTCGCGACATTTCGCAAAGCTAGAAAAATCGTTGAAAGCTCAAACACAAGACTTGGCGTGCCTTTTTGAACGGACCGGAATGAGGATTCAAATATATCTCGAAATTTTAAGCAATCGGCTACTGCCCCCAAGTATTTAGATGGCGACCCCAAGCTCTTAAGAACGTCAGCCCCATCAGCGGCGTAAATCAGACGACTTTCAAGAGACAGATGCCAAGCGAATGCGTTACCAGCTTCCCAAAGTTCAATTATCCTCGCATACGAGTAAATCGAAAATTTCTCAGGATCGAGGCGAGAATCCCGACCTTCCACAAGCGCCAGAAGGTCGACATCAGAGTCAACAGAAATATCACCGCGACAGATTGATCCAAAAGCGTAGATATGCATTATCGACGACTAAACCGTTTAACTAGAATCGACACCAAGCAGGCAAGCATTATATACCTCAAAGCCGCGATACCTGCTAACAGCAGGCCCGAAAACCCATCTGGCCTAGCGACGCCAAGGAATACTTGCGGAGCATTTTTTACTGCCTCAAAATAACTGTTCAGTGAGGCTGCATCCTCTAAGAAATAAACCTCGCCCAATGCAATAACTAATATTACCAGAAGCAATGCTCTAAGCAGCTTTATGGAGCTTTCACCATTACCCCAGAACGCATCAAGCAATACAAAATCAAGCCATTCCAAAAAAGCCTTAATTCGCGTTACACCTAGATAATGCTTTCGGTAATAGGCCTCACGAGACCGCCAAGCTTTATACAAATGAACACGGCCGGCCTCGAGTTCAATTTTAATCGCCTTGTTTGCAGCAACTGAATTTCCAATTTGATGGAAATTCACCCTAAGCGTTCTGGCAAATTTCTGCTGAAGGTTTTCTTGGCCGGGGCACCCTGTATCAAGAATCTCGGGCTCTACTTGCGTTTGGGAAAACTCTGCGTAATCAAACACGCAGCCCTCAAACTTGCTACCTCTAAGGTTTGAGTTAGTGAACTTACACCCAACAAATTTGCAGGAATCAAAAATACACTTATGCAAGTATGCTGAGTTGAACTGCGAGTAGCTGAAATCGCAATCTGTGAAGCGTTTCTTCTTGGCAACCAAACGTTCAAATTGTTTATTTTTCAGGTTTACGCCTTCAAGGTCATGGGCGACAGCTTGGTCTGAGATAATTTCCCTGCCCGTTGGGCGAAAGTGATCATTCATGCCGTGAGACTCACCCTTCATACCTTATAACGCCCACATAAAAGGCCGACTGAAGCGCAGCGTAAGGAGGTCCAGCGGAACGCAGCGGAGAGATTTTTGATGTGCTTGTTATGCATTTTTCCGTACCGATATTACAGGTAACGTCTTCACTTGACGTATAAACCCTATGTTTTCCGAATATCCAGTGTAACTACGAAGCTCACTAAGTAAACCACCTATACCATCTTGAGCGTAATTCAAGTACCTAACAGCCTGTTTTACCCCATATGGGATGCTTGGGTTAGATGGATGAACAATGCAATTCCTTTGACTTTTTAGCTCAATGAACTTAGAGCGTTGCTTGGAGCCAATATATTCTTCCATTTTATGAGGGGCAAAAGTAGTTATCCAAGCTTCTAATCTTTCCTCAAGCGATCTTCTTGAATCAAGGGCCTCAGTATTGGCATATTCTTTTGTGGAAGGAACGAGGCGCTTTACATGAAACGTGTATCGGTGCAAGAAGCAATCAACCAACGAGATTGAGCTTTGAAGAAATCCTCGGTATGACCTAGCAAATCCAGATAGATCATCATCATTAAAAGTGCGTACAGCCTCATGTCTGAAGAACTCAACATCATCAGAAAAGGATATTTCTGGAGCTTCTATAATACCTGGGAATTCAATTGTAGATACATAACCCCCATACTCGCTAGTGGATTTTATTTTTATTCCGCAATCATCTCCGGTTATGCCCAGACTAAGAGGCGTATTTAAGAAGCGGTCATTCTGGTCAAGCATCATCTGGAGCGCAAAACCTTTTCCATTTTTCTTTATGTACTGAAACTCCTTCTCAAGATCTATTTCAGTAACATTAGCCCCTACAGTAATCTTTACTGTCTTCCTTCGATCCCCTTTAGGGGGAACTGGTATTTTGAGATCTTTGAACAACTGACAAATATATTTATCTGCTTTTTCAGCCCCAACATGAAACTCTGGAATTAAAAGCTTCAATTTATCTCTTTACTCCCTGATGCATAACGCCTTGAATAAGCCGCCAATTTGGAGCGGCAGCGGAAAATTGGTCGGCTTAATTCATTGGTTATGCAGGGTCATACCTGCGTGAATATTTAACCAAGTCATAGACACATACGATCTTAATAAACTGGCTTTTTTCTCCTGGTGAAAAATCGTCGTCTGCATGCTTTTTCAAAATTTTCTCGAGCGCATCCAAGTCCAAGACCTCTGGGGGCACGAATACCGCCATGCGTAAAAAGAGGTTAAAATCAACTGAGTTATATAGCTGTTCGATGCCCTCCTTGATTTGAGGAAGCGTGTTCGCCCTTCGCTCCTCGAAACCGCTGGGCCGGTAGTGTTCTACACCGTATCCTATCCTAGTCACCAATGAACCACAGAGTCCATCTTCATTTGTCTTTCCACGCTCAAAAATCAAACCAGCACCATTAATATACTTAAATATAGGAATATTTATTTGGCCTTTTATGAGATTTGGAAAAACTTCGAATACGATTGAAGACGAATCATATCCGCCATTGTCAAAAATTACGTCTCTTACAATATCTTCTCTTGATAAGCCAATGAGTCCTTGCTTCGCCATTTCCTCGGATTTTTTGATTTTGCTGATTGCACCATATCCGACCACAAACTCTTGCTGGCCATCTAGAGCCCCTACGTCATCAGCCTCTTTAACATACAACTTCCCTTTGGGATCGTTTGTTATTACTAGCTCATATAGTTCGTCTTTTATCTGGCGGAAGATATGAGCGGGAATTCGGCGCTTTACCTCAGACAAAACTTCAAATATATCTCGATAAGAGTTAGCCCTAATGAGCTTCACCGGCAGAGTTTTTAGTATTATTGACTCTGTTAATGTTGGCTCATTCAATTCAGGATCCCATTCCACAAAGATAATATTCTCTTTGAGAGCATCCATCTTGTTTTCCGGTATGCACTCTACAATTTCCTCTAAGATCTCTAAGATATGCGGGTCCGTAAGAGAGTATCCAAGAAATATAATCGGGTGCTCTACAAATATAGTTAAAAGCTTTGATGATAAATATGGATTCTTTTTTCTAAACCTCTCATAGTCATCATGAGTTAAAATTAAACTGTTCGGATCCTTACAGCTGCCATGAATTTTATAGATCTCAGCAATCCCGTAGTTCCTGCTTGCAAACAATCCATCCTGCCCGATAAAGACAGAAAATTCACTAAAAATAGACTCCAAGAAAAGATCCCAGTTAGTGGTAATCACACCATCAATTTTACTTGATCTTAAGAATTCGATTTCGTCTCTATATTCTTCGTTGACGTTCTCATGAATTCCTTTTAGATAGTCTGATATCTCTACTTTCAACGGAGAGTCCGATTTTAAAAGGTGATCAGCGTAGCGCTCGTCCTTATCCCCTTTAATTTCACTATCCCACCAATTTTCACTGTATGACTTAGATAGGACGCTAGCTATTTTGGTCAAATCCCCATCGGCTTGTGACCTGATTTTTGTGTAGTTTTCACCAATTCGCTCGCAAAACCTTTTCAAAAGATCTTCCCAGTTTTCCGCCCCCATATAGCGTCTTGACATGCCAGACCCTACAAACAAGAAGGGTGATGCCGAAAACTTATTAAAATGCTCGGAAAGAAGCTGTTTAAAGGTCACGAGTTTTCCTTCTAAGTTCCAAGATCTTTTGCATAACGCCCGCCGTCACCGGTGACAACGCCGGAGCGAAGCGGAGGTTTTGGCATCTGGTGCACGGCCTTGTTAAATCCTGCCCGGGTGTCAACCTAAAACCTCACGTCCCCAGGCTCCAACGTCGTATTTTGCCTTAGAGTACAGATCCCTATAGCCTCTGTCTCTCGGTCTATATCTTTCGAGAACGAACTTTTGGAAACACCCGTCTGGCAATGAGTCGAGGAGATATAAGATAGCTTGGCATGTCAGATCAAGTGCCCAATTAGCCATGGCACTGGTTGATATCCTCAGCGTCCACTCTTCCCCTTTACCTGCCGAGATGACCGGTTTCCCTGATATTCTCCTATTTTTTAGCGCATGGAGGACAGCTGGGGATTCCTGTGCAGATCGGATGACCCCATCCTCTTCCTGTTTTATAGGAACATCACAAAACCGAAAATGAACTAATGAGTCCCTGAGATCACGCAGATGAACCAGGTCAGCCATAAATCCGGGACTTTTCTCCACAATTAGTCTATTAGTTCGTTTATAACGGTCATAGAACGAACCTGAAGAGTCCTCGCTTATTGCAGAAAGGGTGTTCAAATTCTCGTAAGAGATACCAGCGAAATCCGTCCACGACGGAATCATCTCTTTTTCATGATCAAATAAAAACGCACGAGACAATGAAGATATCTCATTACAGAATGCTTCTATCGATATACAACAGAGAACAATTGAGGATGGCGCCTCAAGGTTAAGATCTATCTTGCCATTGGCACTCGCAGCTGCCTCAGCCCTTTTGAAAGACGAGAGCAGGAAGTTCCACGACATTACAGTTGTCGTGTATGACAATGGCTCTTTCATTCTTTGTGAACTCCGAAGATCATCTTCGATTTAACAGGTATTAGGACGCCGGCTCGAATATCCAATGAACGCGCCAGCGTCATATCTCCTTTCTCGTTTTCCCCCTAGTGCAAAATAAAACCAGAAAAGTCAGCCACTTACAAACTCAGTGAGTAGGCCACTCCCTGATATCTTGACTACCTCACTCTCCTAAGAAACAAAAAATGCCGCCAGCGCCAAGCGCAAACAGCCTTCTAAGTAAGCCCTTACTAATTCCCCAAATCAGATAAATCGCAGATCAGCCAACCACCCTGCGATAAGGCCGGCTATTCACCCTCGCCAGGCAACGGCAACCCAGCAATCCGCTTAGCCTTCTCCGGCGGCACGCCAAGCGCCTGCAGCACCATCTCCGCCGCAATACGATCGGCATGCTCCACCTCTCCCTCTTCCACGAGCAGGTTCATGGCGCCCAGGGTGGCGGAGATGACCATGCTCATGGCCATTTCTTCGTGGGCGTAGTGGAAGTCGCCTTGGCGGCGTCCGGCTTGGAGGTCGGCGCGGAGGTAGGTGGCGAGGGCGGAGCGCATGCCTTCGGCGTAGCGGACCACGGTGATGAGGGCGCGGGTCCAGTCGGGGTCGGTGCGGGCTTTGTTCATGAAGGTGCGCACGGCGATGCTGAGGCGTTCGGCGCCGCTGTCCACGGCTTCGCTGACGGTGAGGATTTGTTCGGAGAGTTGGACGGCGAGTTCCAGGCCGACGGCTTCGAGGACTTGTTCGCGGGAGCGGAAGTAGTTGTAGACGGTGCCGTTGGAGACGCCGGCTTCGTCGGCGAGGGTGTTGAGGGCGAGGTCGCCGACGCCCGCGCGGGCGTAGATGCGCAGGGCGGCGTCCAGCAGTTGCCGCCGGGTGCGGGCTTTCTTTTTGTGGCCCCGGGTGAGGGTGTTGGCCGGGGCTTTACCGGTATCAGACGTCGCTTTTTTTGCCATGTGACCGTTCCAACCGTGGGCTTGGGTGGCGCCATGGTACTGGGAAAAGCTCAATATTGAGAGTCCTTCATCATAAGTGCCTTTAGGCGGCGGTGAGCGCCGATAAGCACGCCTCGACGATGCGTTCCGCGTCACGGGCCGGGCCGTCGTGGAGGATGACTCGGTCCGGGCGGCACACCACCAGGGTGCCCCGGGAGGGGCCGTTGGCCAGGCAGTCGGAGAGGTCCTCGGCGAAGGGAGTGTCGGTGGCCGGGTGTTGGCCGCGCAGGCCGATGCGCAGGAAGGCGCCACCGTGGTCTTGCCAGCGGGTGCGGGTGGCGTCGTCCAAGGCTTCGCGGGGGTCGACGCCGAAGCCGATCAGGGTGAGGTGGTCGCCGAGTACGTCGTCGCTGGGGAGGATGCTCCCCTCGTGGCGGACCAGGCCCTGGGCCAAGGTGGCGCCTCGGGTGACGCCCTTGCGGCCGCGGCCTTTGATGAGAAAGCCTTTGCGGAAGCGGTTGGGCGGTTTGATTTCCAGTTCTTCGAGCTGGCGGCGCAGCCGGGGCACCAGGCGGCCCAGGCGCATGGCGCCGTGCACGGTGATGGCCTTGAAGCGGCTGCGAGGCATGACCAGGCTGCCCATGAGCTTGGCCAGGCCGATCATTTTCTTGGCGTGGGGGCGGCGTTCCTGGTCGTAGCTGTCGAGCAGGGCCGGGGCGGCCTGGCCTTTGACCACCCAGGCCAGTTTCCAGCCCAGGTTGGCCACGTCGCGCAGGCCGGCAACCAGGCCCTGGCCGACGAAGGGCGGGGTGATGTGGGCGGCGTCGCCGGCGAGGAACACCCGGCCTTGCTGGAAGGTGGTGCAGCAGCGGGCGTGGAAGCGGTACACCGCCTTGCGCTCCACCACCAGGTCTTCCGGGGCGATCCAGGGGGCCAGCAGTTCGGCGACTTTTTCCGGGCGTTCCATCTCTTCGTGGGTTTCGCCGGGCTGGAGCATGAATTCCCAGCGTTCGCGGCCGCCGGGGGCGGGCATGTGCGGGGTGGGCCGGGCGCTGTCACAGAGAAATTCCACGTGGTCGATGGCTTTGCCTTCGCGGGCCTTGGCGTCGACGATCAGCCAGTCCTCCGGGTAGGTCTCGCCCTGGAAGGCCTGGCCGATCAGGCCGCGCACGGCGGAGCTGGCGCCGTCCGCGCCCACCAGATAGCGCGCGCTGATCTCATGGTGGTGGCCGTCCCGGTCCTTCAGATGGGCGGTCACGCCGGTGTCGGACTGGCTCAGGTCCACCAGTTCATAGCCGTGGCGGAAGGTGACGTTGGGGTACGCCGCCACCTGCCGGCGCAGGGCGTGCTCCAGGTCCGGCTGGTAGAAGGTCACCAGCTTGGGGTGGCCATCGATGGTGCCGGAGGTGTTGGCGCGGCCGAATTCGCCCAGGTAGCGGCAGTGCATCTTCACTTCCGGGATGGCGATGCGCTCGAAGGCGTCTTCGCCGAGGCCGGCCATTTGCAGGATGCGCAGGGCCTCGTTGTCCAGGGCGATGGCGCGGGGCGCCAGCATCACCTCCGCTACCTTATCCACCACCAGGGTGGTCACGCCGTAGCGGCCCAGCAGCGCGCACAGCGCGGCGCCCACCGGGCCATAGCCAATCACCAGCACGTCGGTGCTCTGGGGCAGAGTCTCTTTGTTGTTCGTCATCGCCTTATCACCCATTCGCAAGAAGACGGGCGGCCCGGCCTGGCCGGTGGTCCACCCGGAAAGCGGTCTTTGTATCTTTTATTGACATCTATTTCAATATTGAATCTAATCTCAATTATTCGAGCCAGCAAGCCGCCGGCCACCAATGACAACAACGGAAGAGGTGCATGATGACCTTCGCGGCCCTGCCCAAACGCGACCTGACGGCGGAAGAGATCCGTGCGTTTCAGGAGGACGGCGTGGTAATGCTGAAACAGGCTTTGGCGCCGAACTGGATGGCCATGGTGGAGGCCGGCATTGAGCAGGCCCGCCGGCAAAGCTCCCTGCTCGGCCGGTTTATGTCGCGCAAGGTCGAGGGCTACCAGATGGACATTTTCCTGTGGAAGCGCATCGATATCCTGCGCGACCTGATCTATTACAGCCCCTGCGCGCACCTGGCCCGGCAGTTGATGGGCTCCGAAGAGGTGCGCTTTTTCTACGACCAGATGTTCGTCAAGGAACCGGGCACCGACGCGCCCACGCCCTGGCACCAGGATCTGAGCTTCTGGCCGATCCGTGGCGAGCAGATCTGTTCGTTCTGGATTCCCTGCGACCCGGTGAACCGGGACAACAGCGGCCTGCTCTACGTGCGCGGCTCACACCGCTGGCCGCAGCGCTTTAAAGCCATTTCGCCGGACTATGTGGCCAGCATCATCGACGAGGACATGGAAGACATCCCCGACATCAACGCCAACCCGGACCAGTACGATCTGGTGGACTGGGACATGGAGCCCGGGGACATTCTGGCGTTCCATCCGCTGACCCTGCACGGCTCCTACGGCAACGCATCGCGCACCCGCCGTCGGCGCGCGCTGGCGCTGCGCTGGACCGGCGATGACGTGGTCTATGCGCCGTCGAGCAAGCGGATGCCGATTCATTACAAGCACGAATCGGTGGCGGGCGGGCCGCTTCGTGGCGCCGCCTTCCCGCGTATTCTGCCGGAGCAGGAGCCCAAGGAGCGCGCCGCCCGGCTGCAGGCGGAACGGGCCGACGCCGGCAAGCTGCTGGCCTCGGGCATTCACAATGCGGTGGCGGCCGCGCGCCAGACCCTGCGCGCCAAACGCACGCCCACGCCGAAACAAACCTGGACGAGGTAAGCGCCAATGGCCCAACTGACCACTCCGCAACCGGCCCGGCATCCGGCGCCCACGGTAAAGGCCAGCAAACTGGCCTACCTGCTGTTCGAGCGTCCCGACCTGGAGAAAGCCGAGTGCTTCCTCAATGACTTTGGCCTGCACACGGTGGCGCGCTCGGCGGAAGCGCTTTACCTGCGCAGTACCGGCCCGGAGCCGTTCTGCTATCGGGTGGCCAAGGGTGAGGACGCGGGCTTTATGGGCATCGGGTTCGAGGTGGCGGCCCGCGAGGACCTGGACCGGCTGAGCCGGCTGCCCGACGCGTCGGCGATCGAACCGGTGGACTACCCCGGCGGCGGCGAGCGGGTGCGGCTCACCGATCCGTCTGGTTTCCTCGTGGAGGCGATCCACGGGCAAACGCCGGCGGAACCCCTGCCCCACCGGGACGCGCTGCCGATCAATTTCCCGGAAAAACAGCCCCGGGTGAACGGCACCCAGCGCCCGCCGGTGGCCCCGCCGGAGGTGACGCGGCTGGGCCATGTGGTGTTGGAGGTAGCGGACTTTCAGGCCACCTGCGGCTGGTACACGCAACACCTCGGGCTGATTCCCAGTGACGTGCAGGTGCTGCCGGACGGCTCGCCGGCGGTGGTGTTCCTGCGTCTGGATCTGGGCGACACGCCGGCGGACCACCACACCATCGCCATGGCTCAGGGCTTTATGCCGCTGTACAGCCACAGCGCCTATGAGGTGATCGACACTGACGCGGTGGGCATGGGCCAGCGGGTGCTCAAGGCGGCCGGCTGGAAGCACGCCTGGGGCATTGGCCGGCACGTTCTCGGCAGCCAGATTTTCGACTACTGGGAAGACCCCTGGGCGGCCAAGCATGAGCACTATTGCGACGGCGATGTGTTCACCGCCGAGCGGCCCATGGGCGTGCACCCGGTGAGCCGGGAAGCCATGTCCCAGTGGGGTCAGCCGATGCCGGCCAGCTTCACCAAACCCAAACTCACGCCGACGGCACTCCGTGAGCTGACGCGCAATCTGCGCCGCAGCCCGGACCTGTCGGTGAAAAAACTGATCACCCTCGCCAAGATATTTGGCTGACTGGAGAAAAGACCATGGCACTGCACCTTGTCCGCTTTGAACACCAGGACCAGCCCCGTTGGGGCCTGCTGGAAGGCTCGACCATCAAGCCCCTGGATCTGCCCTGCACCACCACCGCCGCGCTGATCGAACAGGGCCATGAGGCGATCCGCGCGGCCGCCGGCGATGGCGCCGAGCTGGCATTGGAAGACGTCACGCTTCTATCGCCGATCACCAACGAGGCCAAGGTGCTGTGCCAGGGCGCCAATTACCGCCAGCACATGATCGACTCCGGCATGAACCCGGACGACAAAAGCTTCAACATGTTCTTCACCAAATCCTCCGGGTCGATCACCGGCCCCAGCGGCGAGATCGTCAAGCCCGCCCACGTGCAGCTGCTGGATTACGAGATCGAGCTGACCCTAGTGCTGGGCAAGAAAACCGACGGCCCGGTGGACGTCACCGCCGCCAACCTGCACGAGTTCGTGGCGGGCATTTGCATTGGCAACGACGTGTCCGCCCGGGACGTGCAGATTCCCCAGATGCAGTTTCACAAGGGCAAGAGCTACCGCACCTTCTGCCCGCTGGGGCCGGTGCTGTGCCTGCTGGACAAGAGCGAAATGCATTACCTGGATGAGATGCAGCTGAGCCTGACCGTGAACGGCGAAACGCGGCAGCAGGACAGCACGGCGAACCTGGTGTTCAAGCCCGCCGAAACCCTCACCGAGTATTCCCTGATTCACAACTTCGCCCCCGGCGACGTGCTGATGACCGGCACCCCCGCCGGCTGCGCCCTGGGCCTGCCCAGCCCGGCGGTGACCAAGGTGGCCGCCTTGCTGCCCGAGTCAAAAAAATGGCAGCTTTTTATCAAGTCACAAAAGCGCCGGCGCCAATACCTTCAGGCCGGGGATGTGGTGGAATCCACCATCACCAGCCGCGACCAGGTGCTGAACCTGGGCAAGCAACGTCATACGGTTAAAGACGGGGCCTGAGCAGGCCCCGTTCACGGCACCTCCGGACGCGGCGACCGCAAGGAGACAAGATGAAGGCTTTTACCATCGTCGATCAGAGCACCGGCACGCTGCGCCCCAACGAGATGCCGGCGCCGCCGGCCCCCGCCGAGGACCAGGTACAGCTTGAACTGATCGGCACCTCCATCAACCCCATCGACCCGCTGGTGGCCAAGGGCTACGGCGCCCCGCTGCTGGACCGCAAACGGCAAGGGCCGCTGATCCCGGGCCGGGACGCGGTGGCCCGGATAGTCGAGGTGGGCAAGGGCGTCACCGGCCTGCGGCCCGGCCAACGCGTGCTGGTGGCGGCCTCGCCACGCACCGGCGGCACCTATGCGGCTCTCTTTAATCTGCCACGGAAATGCGTGGCGCCCATCGCCGACACCCTCAGCGACGCCACCGCCGCCGGCCTGGGCTACGCCGGGCTCACCGCCCTCCAGGCACTAGCCGCCGCCGGCCTCTCCGCCGACAACGCCAGAGGCAGGCGACTGTGCATCAACGGCGCCAGCGGCGGCGTGGGCTCCATCGCCCTGGTGCTGGCCCGACGCTGGGGCGCCACCCTCACCGCCGTGGCCTCCGAACGGAACCAGGACTGGGTACGGCGCCTGGGCGCCGACCAGACCGTGGACTACCGGGACCCGGCGGCCATGGCCGCCATCGACGCGGACATCATTCTCAACTTCGCTACGCCCTCCGACGGCCACCGCCAACACGATCCCCTGCTTGACGACCTGCTCCGCCGCGCCCCCACCGGCGGCGCCTACGTCACCACCAGCACACCGGTGCTCGGCGCGGTCACCGACAAGGGCGTGCTACGCGGTCTTGGCACCAGCGGCGGGATCTACCTCAAGAAACGCCTGGCGGCACACCGGGCGGGCATCCGCTACCGCTGGGTGCTGTTCAAGGAAGACGAGGAAAAGCTGGCCTACCTGGCCCGGGTGTTCGCCGATCCGGACACGCCCACTGTCGTCAGCGCCAGCCAGCCGCTTGATGCGCTGCCGGAGGCGTTCAACGATCCAAAGGGGCCGCCGTCGCCGGGGAAAGGGGTATTTATGGTTGAGGCGCCCTGAGCCGGCTTGGTAGCGCGGCGCCCAAGCCTAAGGCGCCGCCAAAGAATTCACGCCGAGAAGAAGGTTTTCGCTGGCCCCATGGGAGTTCATAGATGAGGAAAAGGTAGGTGGCCAACTAACATCTGTGCCAGCCGTCGATCTGGGCCACGGCGTCAAGGTTGATCTGATATTTCCACAATATCGAAACCGAAAAAGCCTTTTCTCACCGTACCTTCCAGAACTTCCCCTGCCCGTGGCATTGCGCCCTTATCGAGCCCCATATACTTGAATGAGGAAGTGCCATCAGTGAGCCGTACATACTCCATCAAATCGAATCGAATCACTCTGCCGCCAGAGCCTTTTACGACAAATTCCTTCTTCTGATGATGTGGTGAAGCCAGCTGGTAATTTAGCAGCCCAATACACGCGGTTGAGAGAAAAACCAGAAAGAAAGCCGCCATAGGCCAATTGAACCGGATCTTTACCTTGCTGAAGACAAGATTTAGCCCTGCTGTCACAAGCAGGCCAAGAGCAATGCTCACCACGGTCAAAATGCCATGATCAAGCGTATTGCTGAATACTGATCGGATCAGCTGAATTGAGGCTATGATCCAGCCTAGTACGATTACCGATATGAGGAGTTTTCTTGTCATGAGAGTCTAACGCCTGATTCCTCGTAAGGTTCTGAGAGCCGGTGCCATTTTCCCTTGTGCCGGAGACCGACAGGGGTTTTGTTACGGCGAATCGAGACACGCCTTAATCGAGTCTTTCATACAGGCCACAAGCGCTTCAAAGCCTCCCTGCTCGCCCCACTGATCCTCGATCAGGCCCAGGTAGCCTTCCCGCGCATACTTCAGCAGAGCGCGGTGATCGGGAGGTACTTGCTGTTCCGCCCACGCCGCCGCCACATCTTTTCGCGCAATATCGCCGGTGGCGGCGGTCAGCCACATACGGGCCAAGGTCAACACCACATTGCGTTCGTCCCCAGCTGTCTCGACGAGAAGGCCGGGCAAGGAATCCCGAATGGCCCGCCGAATATCCGTGATGGGTACCGGCTCAAGCACCGTTTCAGCAGGGCGGCCATACAGCGGCCAACTACTGTCGAACACTTTCTTCAGCACAATGGCGAGATCAGGGTCGCGGGCCGGCTCCGGAACGCTTCCGGCTTCAAACGCCTCACGCAGCCATTCACCGTAGACAAACTCCGCCCGTGGGGGAAACCGCCACGGCACCACATCGGAAAGCGTGATCACGGTCAGTTCCAGCGGCCTCACGGCTTGTGCATTGCCCATCGCACCGGAGACGCGCATTAACTGAGCAACCAAGGCCTTCCTTTGCTCAAAGGTTGGCGGGTCGGTGACCACGACCAGAACATCCACGTCGCTGTCCCGCCTTAGGCCGCCCGCCACCGCGGAGCCGAACAGATAGATACCGATGATGGAATCACCAAGCACACCTTAAACGACGGCCTGTGCCTGTTTCGCCTGCTCGGGTATCTCCATGCTTGCCCTATGAGTTGCCGCGATTACTGGTCTTGTGAAGCCTTATAGCGCCATATGCAACAGCGGGTAGGGCTTGCGCTGCCCGTCGAGCGGGGAACGGCCCGTGACTTTAAAGCCTATATGTCGGTAGAAGCCCAGCGCCTGCTCATTCTGCTCGTTCACATCCACCTTTGACGCCCCCTGCTCATTAATGGCATGTGCCGCCAACATTGCCCCAATGCCTTTGCCGCGCGCATCGGGTGAGATAAACAGCATCTCGATATTGCCGTCATGCACGCCGCAGAAGCCCTGTATTTCGCCATCCCCGTCCTTGGCACACCTCAAATCAACGGCCTCAAAGTACTGCTCCAGAATCAGCGGCTTTAATTCCTGCAGGTCGTCTTCAGCCAAAAAGTCATGGGTGGCTCTCACCGAGGCCTCCCAGATCTCCATCAGCTTCGGATGATCTGCTTTCTCTACAACGCCAATATTCATCACTCAACCCGATTGAAATTGAAAGCCCGGTCCGCTGGACAGCGGGCAGAATGATACCAAAGGCTGCTAAGCCCTATTATCGTCCGCAATCAGGTTCATGACGAGCCGAGCCATCAGATCCTTGGCCTTCGGGTCGCTTTCGGCGATCAGCAACGTCAGGGCGGTCAGGCCCTGCTCGTTCAAGGTCAGGCGCATGCCTTCCTGGCGCAGATAGAGCAGGAACAGGAAGGCGCCGGAGCGCTTGTTGCCGTCCGAGAAGGGGTGGTTCTTGATCACGAAATACAACAGGTGCGCGGCGCGTTCCTCGCGGGTGCCGTAGAGGGGCTCACCGAACATGCTTTGTTCCAGGTTCCCGAGGATAGAGGCCAGGCCGTCATCCCGGTCCCGGGCAAAAAGGTCGCTGGCTTCTCCCCTATCACGCAATTCGCCGGCCAGAGCATCCAGGGCACGGCGGGCTTCATCCACGCCCAACACGCCACGGGCCGGGCGGGCCCCGGGAGGCACGCCCAGCGCGCCTTCGTCATAATCCTGGAGCAAACGCCAAGTGCGCGCATAGCCGAGGATCAGACCGACCACTTCCTGACCGATGTCGGAGACCAGCTCCTGCCGGGTCAGGGTCTGGCCGAGCAGCTCCACGGCCTGCTCGAGCTCGGCGAGGCCCTGCCGGGCCAGACGATGCTCGTTGAGGTGTAGCCCTGGGTCAGATGTGCGCGGAGAACGCGGGTGGCCCATTGGCGGAAGCGCGTGGCGCGCCGGGAACTAACCCGGTAGCCGACGGATATCACCGCATCCAGGTTGTAGTGCTTGAGCCGCCGCCGGACCTGGCGCTTGCCCTCCTGACGAACTACCGAGAAATCCTCGGTGGTTGCCGACTCGTCCAATTCGGCATCCGCGTAGATGTTCTTAAGGTGCAGGCCGATGTTGTCCGTGGAGGTATCAAAAAGCTCGGCCATCTGGCCTTGCGTCGCCCACAGGGTCTCACCCTCCAGGCGAACCTCCACCGGCCCGGCGCCCTCCTCAAAAATGACAATGTCAGTCACACAACCTCTTTATCGCAATTAGCCACACTGGCTATATTGGTAGTACAGTGCACGGAGGTAAAAAACACACCGGATTCACCATTGATACGCCGATGTCCGTAAACATGGGGGGACGGGCGGCTATCGATTGTTCGGAAGCGCGTTCAGTGAGTGTTTGGCCCCCTCTTCGCTCCGGGGCTTCTCACTCCAGCGGGGTAGACAAAGGCAAGACACGACCCTCATTGCTTACACGCGCGATCCGCGTCTTACGAGCGGCTTCGTCGTGCTGTAGGGACTGCCCCAATGGAATACCTCCTCACTTGGCGCATGGCATTGGCCAAGGATTGCTGCGCCGAGGAAAAATCAGCATCGCTGAAGTCGTAGAGTGGGTCGGTTACAGCTCCGCGAGCACGTGCACCGTCGCTTTCACCCGCCATATCGGGCTACCGCCTGTCCGCTACGCCCGGGCCGCATCGCTCGAAAGCAAGCATCAGGGGCTGGTCTCCCCCTTACTTCTCGGATCTCGCGAACTAATCGCCAAACCGCTCTTTGAGAATTCGGAAGCGTCCAACATGACTGAGCTGATCATTTGTGCTCCGGTTGTAGTTGTCATACTCCACAAGCTGGCCATCGATTTTGTCGCTGTCTGGCTTCTCTTTAAGAAGCTCTCGGTTCTTTCTACGGAGGTCTTCAAACTTAACCAAGAAGGCCCTGAGACGATTTTGCTGCTTCGGTGAAAGAGAACGGACCAACCAGTAATAGACGGGCACTATGCCTGCAGATGCTAGCAGTTGATCCTTCGGCAGAAAGACGCTTTCCATGTCGCGTAGTACATCCACCACCCGCCTTGCCGCAAGCTCAAGATTGGAACGCTCAGCGCTGGGAGCAGCCTTCGCCCTTTGCACAAACTTGTCTAGCGTCGACTTCTTGGTCTCTTGAAGCTCTTCTAACGATTCGAACAGTAAGAACTTCGCTGCAGTATTCAGGTCCTGCCCTCTCGTTACCGAGAAACGAACGTTTTCGATAAAGAAGTCCCGGGAAGCGATCTCTCTCAGCATTTCCGGCACCGGACCGCCCATAGCATTCCGGATTTCAGCACCAGTCAGAGCTTTACTCCGATTCAATCGGACGAAAAGATCATTAATTGGTTCTTCTGTCTCGGCGAAGACGGACATTACATGCAAGTGAAAGTTGTCGAACTCTTCAGCGACCGCCGAAAATTGTCGCTGCAGATCACGATAACCAAGGCCCCCGAGCTTCAGAGCAGGGTCTGACCGAAGGACAAAATCCGCATTTAGAACAAGATCACCATCAAAAAAATCGAAAATTGCCTCAAACCTCTGCTTTCCGTCAATGATTGCATACGGGAGCCGCCTTTTATTGAGTTTGGAATCTGACCAAGTGAAATCTGCCAAGTAAATCTTCGGCACGTCAAAGCCATTCAAGATCGAATCGATTAGATAGGCCTTATCTGCCGTTGACCAAAGCCGTCCACGACGCTGGTATGGAGGATCCATATCAATCTGTAACCGTTTGCTTTTCCACCATGTAAGCGTTCGCGGATCGAAATTCTTAACTTGAAATTTTGAGTAAGACGCGCTGCTCATGAGTTAAACCCAAATGTTCGTCGAAGATCGCGGCCTAGGCCCTCTAGATCAGGGAACATGGCGCCCTCTGTAATACCATGAGAAAAAATGGAATTTCTCAGCGTTTCGACAGCACTCCCAGCAATTACGATACGGGAAATGGATTTTTCTGGAAATGCTCCATTCCGGTATAGCGTTTCCATAGGGAAAGTCTGCGATCCAAAGATGACAAACGTACCCTGTTGTGCAACGATTCTCGGACTATTGTGCGCCCCAAATATGGCGACCGGGGCGTCAGACAAACTCGTCATGTCTCCGACCTGTCTATACCCCGAAAGTAGCTCATTCGCCGGGTCCAACGGACCACCACTATAGCTAGTGCGGCTCAAGGCATTCTGATTCCACTTGGCCGGATCAAGAACCCAAACCGCTGGCCGATCACCCTTCCGTGCAGTTCTTAAAGCGAAGAACAGGCCGACGAAGGGGTTAGCAGTCCAGTCTAGGAGCCTTGTCGGCACACCAAAGTGCTGCATGAAGAATAGAGTCTCCAGGCCGTCGACCAATTCTCGATTGTGGTACGGGAGGCTACGATCTCTAAATCTAGCGACCAACTGTTCTTCGAGCTGCGAGAGGTCGTGTCCAAATGCGTCAGGGTTTGCGCGCTTTCGATAAAGAGAGGGAAGCAACTGATTCGAAAGTTTTGAGGCTCCGCGGTACCAAAGCGCACCTATGGAGTCACGCTGAAGAAACTCCACAATCTCGATGTATTCAGCAAGCGACTTGGGCTTATGATCGGTGATCTGTTGGGATGGCATCTATACTATCTCTTGGCCTCTAACAGGCATTAGGACACCGGCCCGGATATCCACCGATCGCCCTTACGTAATATCTCTTTTTGGTATTCGCCATCGTAAAATAAAACCAGAAAAGTCAGCCACTTACAAACTTAGTCATCAAGATGCCCCCATAAATCTTGGAAAACTCTTTCTTCCAAAACAAAAAGGCCGCCGACGCTCCCGCGCCGGCGGCCTTCCAAGTAAGCCCTTACTAGCAGCTTAAATCAGATCATTCCCACTCAATCGTCGCCGGCGGCTTGGACGAGATGTCATACGTCACCCGGCTGATCCCCGGAATCTCGTTAATGATCCGGCTGGAAACCTTCTCCAGGAACTCGTAGGGCAGGTGCGCCCAGCGGGCGGTCATGAAGTCGATGGTTTCGACGGCGCGGAGCGCCACCACGTATTCGTAGCGGCGGGCGTCGCCGACGACGCCGACGGATTTGACCGGGAGGAAGACGGCGAAGGCCTGGCTGGTTTTGTGGTAGAGGCCGTCGGCTTTGAGTTCTTCGATGAAGATGTGGTCCGCGAGGCGGAGGGTGTCGGCGTATTCCTTTTTGACTTCGCCGAGGATGCGCACGCCCAGGCCGGGGCCGGGGAAGGGGTGGCGGTAGACCATGTCGTAGGGGAGGCCGAGTTCGAGGCCGATTTTACGGACTTCGTCTTTGAAGAGTTCGCGCAGGGGTTCGACCAGTTTGAGCTTCATGTGCTCGGGGAGGCCACCCACGTTGTGGTGGGATTTGATGACGTGGGCGCCGCCGGTTTTGGAGGCGGCGGATTCGATCACGTCGGGGTAGATGGTGCCTTGGGCGAGCCAGTTGGCGTTTTTCAGTTTGGCGGCTTCGGCGTCGAAGATGTCGATGAAGGTGTTGCCGATGATTTTGCGTTTCTTCTCCGGGTCGGCTTCGCCGGCCAGGCGGGAGAGGAAGTGGTCTTCGGCGTCGACGCGGAGGACGCGGACGCCCATGTGGTCGGCGAACATTTCCATGACCTGGTCGCCTTCGCCGTGGCGGAGGAGGCCGTTGTCGACGAAGACGCAGGTGAGTTGGTCGCCGATGGCTTTGTGCAGGAGCGCGGCGACCACGGAAGAGTCAACGCCGCCGGAGAGGCCGAGGATGACGTGGTCGGTGCCGACCTGTTCCTGGATGGTGGCGATGGCGTCGTCGATGATTTTGGCCGGGGTCCAGAGGGCGTCGCAGACGCAGATTTCGCGGATAAAGCGTTCCAGCAGGCGGCCGCCCTGGAGGGTGTGGGTGACTTCCGGGTGGAACTGGATGCCGTAGAAGCGCTTGTCGTCGTTGGCCATGCCGGCGATGGGGCAGCTGTCGGTGGTGGCGGTGACGACGAAGCCGTCGGGGATGGCGCCGACGCGGTCGCCGTGGCTCATCCAGACGTCCAGGTATTCGTGGCCGGCTTCTTCGTGGTCGACGATGCCGCTGAGCAGGTCGTTGCCGTCGGCCTTGGTGACGCGGGCGTAGCCGAATTCGTGTTTTTCACCGGCGATGACGGAGCCGCCCAGTTGCTCGGCCATGGTTTGCATGCCGTAGCAGATGCCCAGCACCGGCACGCCCTGTTCGAACACCGCTTGCGGGGCGCGGGGGGTCTCGGCGGCGGTGACGGATTCCGGGCCGCCGGAGAGGATGATGCCTTTGGGGTCGAACTCGGCGATGTCCTCGGCGGTGGCGTCGAAGGCACGGATTTCGCAGTAGACGCCGATTTCGCGCACGCGGCGGGCGATCAGCTGGGTGTACTGGGAGCCGAAGTCGAGGATCAGGATGCGCTGGGCGTGGATGTCTTGCATGGTCCGTTTCCGGTTAGGCCGGCGGTTGCGGGCCGGTTTTAAATGCAAAGGCCGGCGGGTGAGCCGGCCAGTTCAAATTCTGTTGAGCTTCGTCGAGGCGCCGTGCTTGCCTTCCCTGGCGCAACGCCCCCTCTCCAGAGCGCCCTGCCCGGCCGTCCTTGGCCGGGCGTGAGCCGCGCTGCGAAGCGGTGCTTCGGTCGCGTCTCACCCGACGGGGTAATTCGGTGCTTCCTTGGTAATCGTCACATCATGCACGTGGCTCTCTTTCATGCCCGCGTTGGTGACCTTCACGAAGTAGGGCTTGGTGCGCATTTCTTCGATGTTGGCGCAGCCGGTGTAGCCCATGGAGGCGCGCAGGCCGCCCATCAGTTGGTGGACGATGGCGCTCATGGGGCCTTTGTAGGGCACCCGGCCTTCGATACCTTCGGGCACCAGCTTCTCGATGCCGGCGGCGGCGTCCTGGAAGTAGCGGTCGGAGGAGCCGGTTTTGCCGGACATGGCGCCCAGGGAGCCCATGCCCCGGTAGGCTTTGTAGTAGCCGCCCTGGAACAGTTCCACTTCGCCGGGGGCTTCCTCGGTGCCGGCCAGCAGGGAGCCGATCATAATGGCATGCGCCCCGGCGGCGACGGCCTTGGCGATGTCGCCGGAGAAGCGGATGCCGCCGTCGGAGATCAGCGGCACGTCGGTGCCCTTGAGGGCGGCGGCCACTTCGGAGACGGCGGTGATCTGCGGCACGCCGATGCCGGCGACGATGCGGGTGGTGCAGATGGAGCCCGGGCCGATGCCCACCTTGACGCCGTCGGCGCCGGCTTCCATCAGGGCCTTGGCGGCCTCGGCGGTGGCGATGTTGCCGCCGATCACGTCCACGTCGGGGAAGTTCTTCTTGACCCAGGCGACCCGGTTGAGCACGCCCTGGGAGTGGCCGTGGGCAGTGTCCACCACGATCACGTCCACGCCGGCTTCCACCAGGGCGGCCACGCGCTCCTCGGTGCCGCCGCCGGTGCCCACCGCCGCGCCCACGCGCAGGCGGCCCTGGGCGTCCTTGCAGGCGTTCGGGTAGCGGGTGGCTTTTTCGATGTCCTTGACGGTGATCATGCCGCGCAGGGCGCCGGATTCATTGACCACCAGAATTTTCTCGATGCGGTGCTTGTGCAGCAGCGCCTGCACTTCGCTGGCGTCGGCGCCCTCGCCCACCGTCACCAGGCGGTCGCGACCGGTCATGATGTCGGCCACGGACTGGTCGTAGTCGGTGATGAAGCGGGTGTCACGGCTGGTGACGATGCCCACCACCTGCTCGCCTTCCACCACCGGCACGCCGGAGATGTTGTTGGCGTCGGTGAGGTGGATCAGCTCACGGACGGTGGCGTTGGGGCTGATGGTGATCGGGTCCTTGACCACGCCGGACTCGAACTTCTTGACCGCGCGCACCTGCCGGGCCTGGTCGTCCACCGGCATGCTTTTGTGCAGGATGCCGATGCCGCCTTCCTGGGCCATGGTGATGGCCAGGCGATGTTCGGTGACGGTGTCCATGGCCGCCGAGATCAGCGGGATATTCAGCTCGATGTTGCGGGTCAGCCGGGTCTTCAGCGAGACCGCGTTGGGCAGCACATCGGAGTGAGCGGGCAGCAGCAGGACGTCATCGAACGTGAGTGCTTCTTGCGCGATTCTGAGCATTTTGCACCGTATACAACTGGGGGAGTCTGGACCCCGGTGCGCCGGGCTGTCGCCGGCCGGGAAGCCGGGTCGGGCAGGGAGGAGCCGGCGCGAGGGCGAACCAGGGGCTCCGTTAAATTAAGCCGGACATTATAGAACATTTGCTGCCTTAGCGGCAATGGAAGCTGCAAGCCTCAAGCTACAAGCCACAGGCAGGCCGTGCTGGATGAAGGGCCCGGCTTGTAGCTTGAGGTTTGCAGCTTGTAGCCGGCGCCCAAGCGCCGTAAATTGCGCGCCATGGACCCTTCATCGCGCAGCCAACCCTATTCCGTCAGCCGCTTGAACCTGGAAGCCCAGGGCCTGCTGGAGGGCAGCTTTCCCTTGATCTGGCTTCAGGGGGAGCTGTCCAATCTGGCGCGGCCCCGTTCCGGGCATCTGTATTTCAGCCTCAAGGACGACCGGGCCCAGGTTAGCGGGGCCATGTTTCGGAATCGTAACAGCCTGCTGCGGTTCCAGCCCCGGGACGGGCAGCAGGTGCTGGTGCGGGCGCGCATCACCCTGTACGTGCCCCGGGGCGGTTTCCAGATCATCGTCGAGCACATGGAAGAAGCCGGTGAAGGGGCCCTGCGGGCGCAGTTCGACGCGCTCAAGGCGAAGCTCGAGTCCGAGGGGCTGTTCGCCCAGGAACGTAAGCGCCCACTTCCCGCCTGGCCCAGGCAGATCGGGGTGATCACCAGCCCCAGCGGGGCGGCGATCCGCGACATTTTGCATGTGCTGCAGCGGCGCGCGCCGGGGATTCCGGTGCTGATCTTCCCCACCCCGGTGCAGGGCGCCGAGGCACCGGCGCAGATCCGCGCCGCCCTGGAGCGGGCCACCGCGCGGGGCGATTGCGATGTGCTGGTGCTGGGGCGCGGCGGCGGCAGCCTGGAGGATCTGTGGGCGTTCAACGATGAGGCCCTGGTGCGGGCGGTGGCGGCCAGCCCGGTGCCGGTGATCAGCGCCGTGGGCCACGAGGTGGACGTGTCGCTCACCGATTTCGCGGCGGACGTGCGCGCGCCCACGCCGTCGGCGGCGGCGGAGCTGATCAGCCCGGACGGCGAGGCGCTGTTGCAGCGCCTGCGGGTGCTGGCGCGCCGCCAGCGCCACAGCATGGGCGTGGCCTTGAAGAGCCAGCGCCAGCGGCTGGACGGGCTGACCCGGCGCCTGCAGGTGCGCCACCCGGAGCGGCAGCTGGAGCAGACCCGGCAGCTGGTGGACGAGCAGCAGGCGCGGATGGCCCGGGCCCTGAGCCATAAGCTGACGTTATTGCAGAGCCGCTGGCGGCCCCTGGACGTGCGCCTGCGCCAGCAGTCGCCGGCCCAGCAGGTGGCCCGCCAGGCCCAGCGGCTGGCGGAGTTGCGCCGGCGGCTGCCGGTGCCGCTCTCCCATCAGCAGCGCCATCTGGCCCAGCGCCTCTCCGGCCTGGGCCATCGGCTCAACACCGCCAGCCCCCTGGCCACCCTGGACCGGGGCTATTCGCTGACGCTGGTGGACGGCGAGCCGCTGCGCTCGGTGGAGCACCTTAAAGAGGGCCAGACCGTGGAAACGCGGCTGGCCAAGGGCGCCTTCGAAGCCACCGTTACCCGCGTCAAACCGCCGGAGTAAGCCGGCGCGCACGCGGGCGCGGCTCAGGCCGCCGGCAGAAAGCGGCTGAGCAGGTTGGCCAGCAGGTGGCGGCGGAACGGTTTGGCCAGGTGGGCGTCCATGCCGGCGGCCAGGCAGCGCTGGCGCTCCTCGAACATGGCGTTGGCGGTGAGCGCCACGATCGGCACCGGGTCGCGGCCATTCTCCCGCTCCCGGCGGCGCAGGGCCCGGGTCGCTTCCAGGCCGTCCATCACCGGCATCTGCACGTCCATCAGGATGCAGTCGAAGCGCTCCTCCCCGGCCCGGGACAGGGCGCTGGCGCCGTCGCCGGCGGTGGCCACGTCCAGGCCCAGGTGTTCCAGCATGCGCCGGGCCACCAGCCGGTTCACTTCGTTGTCCTCCACCAGCAGCACCCGCCCGCGCAGGCGGTCCACCGCCACCGGCGCCGGTTTGGCGCCGGTATCCGCAGCCGGCCGGGTACGCAGGCGCAGGCTCAGGGTGAAGCAGCTGCCCTCCCCCGCCGCGCTGATCAGGGTCAGGTCGCCGCCCAGGATCTGCGCCAGCCGGCGGGCGATCACCAGGCCCAGGCCGGTGCCGCCGTGGCGCCGGGACGGTGACGAGTCGAGCTGGGAGAATGCCTGGAACAGGCGGTCGCGCTGGTCATCGCCGATGCCGATGCCGGTGTCGCGCACGTCGATGGCCAGGTCGATGGTGTGTTCCTGCTGGTACATGACGCTGGCCTGCACGCGGATGCCGCCCTGGTCGGTGAACTTCACCGCGTTGGAGATCAGGTTGCTGAGGATCTGCCGCAGGCGCACCGGGTCCGAGCACACTTCCAGGCCGGCCAGGCAGGCGGCGCCTTCCAGGCGCAGGTAGAGGCCCTTCTCCCGGGCCAGATAGCGGAACGTATTGACGCAGTTGTTGAGCACCGGCAGCGGGTCGAAGAAGGTCTGCTCCACTTCCATGCGGCCGGCTTCGATGCGCGAGAAGTCGAGGATGTCGTTGATCACTTCCAGCAGGTGGCCGGTGGATTCCAGGGCAGCCTGGGTGTACTCGCGCTGCTCGTTGTCCTGGGAGGTGGTTTCCAGCAGCTGCAGCATGCCCAGCACGCCGTTCATGGGGGTGCGCAGTTCGTGGCTCATCATCGCCAGGAAGTCGCTCTTGGCCTGGCTGGCCTGTTCCGCCTGGCGGTGGGCGTCGCGCAGGTCGGCGATGGCCTTTTGCTGGTTATGGCGGGCGCGCTCCAGGCCGTCCGCCAGGTCGTTGATGTTGGTTTGCAGGTCGCCCATTTCGCCGTCCAGACGGCGGTCGCCCCGGGCCTGGTAGTCGCCGCCGCGGATCACCCGCACCAGCCGGGTCAGGTGCACCAGCGGCTCGGCGATGGCGCGGGCCAGGTAGCGGGCGCTGAGCAGCCCGACCAGCACCGCGAACAGCGCCGGCAGCAGGCTGGCCAGCAGAATTTCCTTCTGGCGGGCCAGGATGCGGCCCCGGGACAGGCCCAGCACCACCTCGCCGATGCGGTCCGGCTCGGCGCCGGTGGCGGCCTCGCCGGTGAACAGCACCGGCTGCCGGTAGATGCCGGCGCGGAACTCCAGCACCTCGCCGTCGCCGGCGCCCTCCCCGGCGCTGAGCAGCAGCTCGCCGTCCCGGTCGAGGAACTTTACCCGGCGCACGTCCGGGCGCTCCAGCACCATGCGCGCCTGGCGGCCCAGGTCCGAGGCGTTGCCGGAGAGCACCCCGTATTCGGCGCTGGCGGCCAGTTGCTGGGCCAGGAAGCCGCCCAGCTGGCGCACCTCCTTGTCGGCGTCCTGAAAACGCTGCCAGGTCAGCGCCACCAGCACCAGGACCAGCATGATCAGCGCCGGGATCACGCCCAGCCACTGCAGCTGGCGGCGAATGCCGCTGCGGGTCTTCATGACGAAACGCTCATGGGTCGGTCTCCAGACGGCGCTCCAGACGGGCCCCCGGCGCGACCTTCAGGTCGTAGGCGCGGGCCACGTAATCGTTGATCTCCAGGCCGTAGTGGCCGGCGAAATCCGGTGCCGGCCATTCGCCGGTGGCGCGCCATCGGCTCAGCCAATCCAGGGCGGCCCGGGCCAGGCCGTCACTGCCCGGCGTGGCGCTGGCGACGCTGCCGGCGTGCACGTAATCGGCGCCAGGGCCGAACACCGGCACCCGCTGGCGGTAACTGGTGAGCAGCACCAGCCGGGCGGTGCCGGGGCCGAACAGCACCGGGTCGTCGGGCAGCAGCAGCGCGTCCCAGTCCGGCAGATGGCGGCGCAGCAGGGGCCCCAGCCGTTGCGGCGGGTCCACCTCCACCACGTCCAGCAGCAGCCCCACCGGGGCCGCCAGCGGCGCCCGCCAGGCGCTGTCCGGGCCGAGCATCACGCCCACCCGGCGGGCGCCGGGCATCAGGTCGCGGAGCACCGCCAGTTGCGCGGCCAGCGGCACCCCGGCGCGCACCGCCGAGCAGCGGCAGTCCGGCGACACCTGCTCGCGTATCCGGGCGGCGCCGATGCCCAGGCCCAGCACCGGGCCGTGGCCGGGGGCCGCCAGGGCGGCGCGGAAGGCGGCATCGCCCAGGGCCAGGGTCACGTCGGCGCGCTGCTCCGTGAGCCGTATGCGCTCGCCGCCGTGGACGCGCAGGCGGGCGGCGAGGGCCTCGCTGACCGGCCCGGCGACGGCCCGCAAGCGCACGCTGACCGGCTCCACCGGCCCGGTCGGGTCGGCGGCCGCCGGCCCCGTCAGCGCGCCCAGCACCGCCAGCAGCACCGGCACCGCCAGCCATCTGGCCGGGCGCAACAGCACGGCCGCCGGCCCGTGGCGGGGCCGGCGCGGGCGTCGTCCTGTGCGGGCTGTCGCGTCCTTCATGCCGGTTCCTTCCCGGGCCCCATGCCCGGGCTCGCTGTCAGAAGTTCACGGTGACCGTGAGCCAGTAGCGTGGATCGTCCTGATACCGGTTTTCCTCGAACACCACGGGTTCGTCGTTCAGAGGGTGCTGCAATAGCAGGCGCCATTCCAGTTCCGTGCCGGCCAGGCGCTGGCGCCGGCCGATCTGCGCGTCGATCCGTTCAAAGGGGTAATCGTTGTAATCCCGCGCCAGGTGGTAGGCGGTGGACCACCACCAGCCGCCGCCCAAGCGCCAGTACCAGAGCGCCCCGGCGCTGTCGCGGGCGGCGAACCGCTGCTCGGCGCCCTGCTCGGTGTCGGTGTGAATGTGGGCCCCGGTGAGGCGCAGCAGGTGGCGGGCGGCGGGCCGCCAGCTCAGTTGCGCCTCGGTGCCCCGGTGGCGCACCTCGCCGTCATTGGTCGGTTCGAAGTTGAACGGGTTGAGCGCGCCGCTCACCAGGTCCCAGAGCTCTTCCTGGAAATAGCGCACGTCCAGCTCCACCGCGCCCAGGGTGCCGGCGGTGAAGCGCCCGTAGTAGCCCAGTTCCCGGGAGCGGATGCGCTCCGGCTTGAGGGTGCCCGGGCTCTGTTGGTTAACGAAGAAGTAGGCCGGCGACCAGCCCAGCAGTGCTTCCCGGTCGGCGTAGCTGCCGGGCAGATCGTGGATCGCCAGGTTGATGTTGGCCTGGTCTTCGTAAATGTCCGGGGTACGCAGGGCGCGGGCGTAGACCGCGCGCAGGGTGTGGCCGGGCAGCACCTCCCAGTTGACGCCGGCGCGGGGGCTGAAGTGCTCGCCGCTGATGTCGTCGTGCTCCCAGAAACCGCCCAGGTTCACGGTCACCGGAGGCAGCGGTTTCAGGGCCAGGTTGGCGAACAGCCGGCGGCTCACGTTCTCCGCGGTGCCGGATACGAACGCCTGGGACTCACCCCGGTCGTGGCGCACGTTGATGCCGGCCACCAGCCGCACCCACTCGCTGAACTGCAAGGTGTCCTGGATCTCCAGGTCGTAGCGGGTTTCGCTCACGTCCAGCCAGGCGGTGCCGCAGAACGGTTCGCCGCCGTTGGCCAGCAGCGTGGCGTAGCGGTTCTGGATGGCCGGGTCGGCGGCGGCGGTGGCCAGGGTCTGGCCGATGTCCCCGCCGTTGGCCAGGAAGTGGTCGCGCAGTTCCTTGGAGTAGAACAGGCCGCCGCCGGGCCCGGGGTTGCCGGTGAGCGGGTCGAAATAGCACAGGTCCAGGTTGGTGTCTTCGTCGTTGTGCTGGGCGTAGAAGCTGACCTTGAGCTGGTGGCGGGAGGAGAACTGGCGCTGCCAGTCCAGCCCCACGAACACCCGGTCGGCGCGCTCCACGCTCTCGTCGGTGTACTCGCCCAGTTCCTGCAGGCCGCTTTCATAGGGGCGGTCGAGGCGGGTGCGGCTGCCGCCGGCGTGAAAGGTCAGGGAATCCCGGGGGCCCGGCTCCCACACCGCCCGGCCATTGACGCTGGTGACGTGCTTGCGGTCGCCGGTGTCCAGGGGCGGCAGGTCGGCGTCGTAGCCGTCGTCGCGCAGGTCGTTGACGCTGAGTCGCCAGGCGCCGCCATCGAACTGGTGGCTGGCGGCCACGCGGGCGTCGCGGATGCCGTTGTTGCCGGCGCGCAGGCGCGCCTGCTGGCCCTCCACGTCGCGGGGGTCTCGGGTGATGATGTTGATGACGCCGGTGAAGGCGTTGGCGCCGTAGGCGGCGGAGGCCGGGCCGCGCGTTACCTCGATGCGCTCCACGTCCTCCAGGGCCACCGGAATGGCGTTCCAATTGACCCGGGCAAAGCCCGGCTGGTAGACGCTGCGGCCGTCCAGCAGCACCAGCATGCGGCGCTGATCGCGGGCCTGGGTGCCGTGGTAGGCCACCGAGGGCAGGTTGCCGTCGGTCTTGGCCACGCTCATGCCCGGCACCAGGCGCATCACTTCATAGAGTTCGCGGGCGCCGCTGGCGAGGATCAGTTCCCGGTCGATGACGGTGACGCTGGCGGGGACTTCGGAAATGGGCTGATCCAGGCGCGCCGGGGTCAGCACCCGGGGCACCGGGCCCGTTGTGTCGTCGAATTGCCCCCAGGCCGGCGCCGCCGACATTCCCAGTGCCAGCAGCGCGCATCCCCCAATGCGTTTCACGAAGCCCCCCAGACCGGTGGTCTACTTCTTCACATGCTTCATCATGCGGCGTTTGCGTTTGATTTGCCGTTCGGTGAGCGCGTTCTTGCGGCCCTCGAACGGGTTGTCGCCGGATTTCAGTTCCAGCCGGATCGGCGATCCTTCGATTTTTAACAGCTCCCGGAAGCGGTTTTCCAGATAACGCTGGTAGCTGTTCGGTAACGAGTCGGTGCGGTTGCCGTGGATCACCACCGTGGGCGGGTTGGAGCCCCCCAGGTGCGCATAGCGCAGCTTGGCCCGGAAGCGGCCGTTGCGCGGCGGCGGGTGCGACCCGGTGATGTCTTCCAGCATGCGGGTCAGGGCGTTGCTGCCCAGCTTGATGAAGGCGGAGTCCCAGGCCCGCTCGACGAAGGCGAACAGGTCGCCCACGCCGGTGCCGTGCAGCGCCGAGATGTAATGCACTTTGACCCAGGGCGCGAAGTGCAGGCGCCGCCCCACTTCCCGCTTGACCCAGTCCTTGTGGTCGCTTTCCAGGTTGTCCCATTTGTTGACCGCCACCACCAGGGCGCGGCCGGCCTCGATGGTGTAGCCGATCAGGTGCAGGTCCTGGTCGGTGATGCCGTCGCGAGCGTCCACCACCAGCACCACCACCTGGGCCGCTTCCACCGCCTGCAGGGCCTTGATCACGGAGAACTTTTCCACCGTCTCGTGGACCTTGCCCCGGCGGCGGATGCCGGCGGTGTCGATCAGCACGTAGTCGCGGGCCTCACCGCCGTCCCGGGGCTGGCGGGTGAACGGCACCTCGATGCTGTCGCGGGTGGTGCCGGCGTGGTCGTAGACGATGACCCGCTCCTCGCCGAGGATGCGGTTGATCAGCGTGGACTTGCCCACGTTGGGGCGGCCCAGCACCGCCACGCGCACGGTGTCCGGGTCTTCCGGGGCGGCGTCGCTGTCTTCCGCCTCGGGGAAATCCTTGAGCACCGCGTCCATCATGGCGCGCACGCCGCGGCCGTGGGCGGCGGCGATCGGGAACAGGTCGGTGAGGCCGAGGGCGTAGAAGTCCGCCATGGCGGTTTCCGGGTCCAGGCCGTCGGTCTTGTTGACCGCCAGGAACACCGGCTTGGGCAGCTTGCGCAGGGCGGTGGCCACCTGTTCATCGGCGGCGGTGAGGCCGGCGCGGCCGTCCACCAGGAACAGCACCACATCGGCCTCGCCCACGGCCTGCAGGGCCTGGTCGGTCATCGGCCGGTCGATGCCTTCCTCGCTTTCGCCGATGCCGCCGGTGTCCACCACGGTATAGGGACGCTCGCCCAGCTTGCCGTCGCCGTACTGGCGGTCCCGGGTGAGGCCCGGAAAGTCCGCCACGATGGCGTCGCGGGTGCGGGTCAGGCGGTTAAAGAGGGTGGACTTGCCCACATTGGGTCGGCCCACCAGGGCGATCACGGGTTTCATTCAGGCTCAGTCCCGCTCTTCGATACGGTAGGCGGCGACTTTGCCGTCGGCGCTCAGCGCGTAGAGCACGTCGTCGTAGACCACCGGGGTATCGGCGAAGCCGTCCCGGTTGTCCCGGTAACGGGCCACCAGCTCGCCGGTTTCGCTGTCCATCCAGTGCAGGTAACCCTCGAAGTCACCCACCACCACCAGGCCGTTCTGCACGGCGGTGCCGGTGAGGCGCCGGCCGTAGAGCTTGTCCTGCTGCCACAGGAAGGTGCCGCTGCGCTGCTCGGCGCCGCGCACCAGGCCCTCGCTGTCGGCCACGAACACGGTGGACAGGTAGGAACTGATTTCCTGATGGGTGGAGATGTCCTTGGCCCAGTAGGGGCGGCCATTCTCCCAGTCGAGCACCGCCAGCTTGCCCTGGAAGGTGGCGGTGAACACGCCGCCGTTTTCCACCAGCAGGCTGGAGTCCACGTCCACCAGACGGTCCAGTTCGGAGCGGCCGGTGGGCTCGGCCACCCGCCGTTCCCACAGCGGCGCGCCGGTTTCCAGTTCGATGGCGGCCACCTTGCCGCTGGCGAAGCCGGCATAGACCCGGCCGCTTTCGATCACCGGCTGGGTGCCGCCCAGCAGGGTCAGGTTGGGCACCGTGGTTTCGTAGTCCCAGCGCTGCTCGCCGGTTTCCGCGTCCAGGGCCAGCACATGGCCGTCGATGGTCTGGAAGATCGCCAGCAGGCCGTCGCTGGTGGGCGGCGCCAGCACTTCGCTGCTGACCCGGCTGCGCCACAGCTCGTCGCCGGATTCCGCGTCCAGGGCCACCGCCTCGCCTTCGCGGGTGCCGTACAGCACCTGGCCGTAGCCGGCGTAGAGGCCGCCGGAGATGCGGTCCTCGGTTTTGGTGCGCCACTGGCGTTTGCCGTTTTCCCGGTTAAAGGCGTAGACCCGGCCGTGGATGTCGGCGGCGAACACGCGCTGGGCGGTCACCGCCGGGCGCAGCTTCATGGCGGTCTCGTCCACGCCGTCACCGGCGCCGGAGCGCCACAGGCGGTCCACGTCGAAGCGCTTGTCGAAGTCCGGCAGCGGGTTGGGCTCGATGGCGTTGGGGTTGCTGGCGCAACCGGCCAGCGCCATCACGCAGAGAAGCACGGCGGCCGCGGGGGTGGAGAAGGAATATTTCACGAATACGGACTCACGATTGCGACTTGAGATCGTCGAGTTTCATTTGTACGCGGTCCCGGCCGGCCCCTTCGTCCAGGGCCTCCAGGGCGTCGCCGTAGGCGGCGCGGGCCGCGTCCCAGTTTTCCCGGGCGCTGGCGATGTCCCCCTTCAACTCCAGCGCCTGGCCTTGCCAGGCCTCCGGGAAGGTGCGCGAAATCTGCTCGTTCGCGGCATCCAGATCCCCCTGCGCCACCTGTACCCGCGCCAGGCGCAGGCGGGCGGTGTATTCCAGTTCACGGGTGGCGGCGTTGTCGGCCACCTCGCCGAGCTGGTCGGCGGCGGCGTTCAGGTCACCGGCGTCCACCGCCAGCTTGGCCAGAGCCAGGCGGGCGTAATCGGCGTAGGCCGTGCCTTGGTAGTCGTCCATCAGGGTGGCGGCGGCGCCGCGCGCCTGCTCGGCGTTGCCGGCGGCCATCGCCTGCATCATGGTTTCATAGTGCACCGAGGCCTTGCCGGATTCGCCGGCGCTGTGCTCCTGCCACTGGCGCCAGCCCAGCAGGGCGCCCACCGCCAGCACGATCACGATGACCGTGGCGATGCCGTATTTCTGCCACCACTCCTTGATGCGTTCGGCCTGTTCTTCTTCGTCGCGAATGTAATCGACCACCCCGGATTCTCCTTAGTACCCTTCGTGCAGACGGGCGGCCAGCCAATCGGCCACCTCGTTCTGGTTAAGTTGCTGTTGCTCGTCTTGCTCGCGCAACGGTTTGACCGTCACCTGACCGGCGGCCACTTCGTCCTCGCCCAGGATCAGGGCGTAACGGGCGCCGCTGCGGTCCGCTTTCTTCATCTGACTCTTGAAGCCGCCGCCACCGCAGTGGCACTGGATGCCAACGCCCGGCAGCGCATCCCGCAGGCGTTCGGCCAGGGTCAGCGCCTGGGCCTGCACGTCCCCCATGGCGGTAATATAGATCGCCACCGGGCCGGGCAGTTCCTGGCCCTGTTTTTCCAGCAGCAGCACCAGCCGTTCCAGGCCCATGCCGAAGCCCACCGCCGGGGTGGGTTTGCCGCCCAATTGCTGCACCAGGCCGTCGTAGCGACCGCCGGCGCACACCGTGCCCTGGGCGCCCAGCGCGTCGGTGGTCCACTCAAACACGGTTCGCCCGTAGTAATCCAGCCCGCGCACCAGGTTGGGGTTGATCACGTAGTCGACGCCGGCGGCTTCCAGCAGCGCCTTGAGCTGCTCGAAGTGATCGCGGGCGGCGTCGCCCAGGTGATCGGCCAGCCGTGGCGCGTCCTGCAGCACCTCGCGGGTGCCCGGGTCCTTGCTGTCCAGCACCCGCAGCGGGTTGCGCTCCAGGCGGTTCTTGGAGTCCTCGTCCAGGCGCTCGCGGTGCTCGCGCAGAAACGCCACCAGGGCGTCCCGGTAGCGGGCCCGGTCGTCCGGGTCGCCCAGGGTGTTCAGTTCCAGGGTGACCTGATCGCTCAGCCCCAGGTCCTTCCACAGGCGGGCGGTGAGCAGGATCACCTCGGCGTCGATGTCCGGGCCTTCCATGCCGAAGGTTTCCACGCCGATCTGGTGGAACTGGCGGTAGCGGCCGGCCTGGGGGCGCTCGTGGCGGAACATGGGGCCGGTGTACCAGAGACGCTGGGTCTGGTTGTACAGCAGGCCGTGTTCCTGGGCGGCGCGCACGCAGCCGGCGGTGCCTTCCGGGCGCAGGGTCAGGCTGTCGCCGCTGCGGTCCTCGAAGGTGTACATCTCCTTCTCGACGATGTCGGTGACCTCGCCGATGCCGCGGGCGAACAGCTCGGTGCGCTCCACGATGGGCATGCGGATTTCCCGGTACCCATAGGCCGCCAGCACCGTGCGGGCGCGCTGTTCCAGCCATTGCCAGAGCGGGGTCTGCTCGGGCAATACGTCGTTCATGCCGCGTACCGACGCGATCTTCTTGCTCACCGGTGCTCCTTGTTCCAATACGATTATTCGCTGCGCGCGATGATGCCCTTGGCCTCGTCCTCGCGCATCTTTTCCACCTTGGCGCGCACCATCCGCTCCAGCTCGTCCACCAGGTTTTCGGAGGTGATGTGGTGGCTTTTCTTGCCCTCCGAGTAGGACAGGTTGTTGGGGGTGCCGCCGGTGAGGCCGATGTCCGCCTCGCGGGCTTCGCCGGGGCCGTTCACCAGGCAGCCGATCACCGCCAGGTCCACCGACTCGTTGATGTCCTCCAGGCGCGCTTCCAGCTCGTTGACCGTGTCGATCACGTTGAAGTTCTGCCGGGAGCAGCTGGGGCAGGCGATGATGTTGACGCCCTTCTTGCGCAGATTGAGGCTCTTGAGGATGTCGAAGCCGACGCGGATTTCCTCCACCGGGTCGGTGGCCAGGGAAATGCGGATGGTGTCGCCGATGCCTTCCATCAGCAGGCCACCCAGGGCCACCGCGGACTTCACCGTGCCGGAGCGGAAGGTGCCGGCCTCGGTCACACCCAGATGCAGGGGCTGCTCCAGCTGGCTGGCCAGTTTGCGGTAGGCCTGCAGGGTCATGAATACATTGGAGGCCTTGACGCTGACCTTGAAGTCCTGGAAGTCGTAGCGGTCCAGAATCTCGGCGTGGCGCAGGGCGGATTCCACCAGGGCGTCGCTGGTGGGCTCACCGTATTTGCGCTGCAGTTCCTTCTCCAGGGAGCCGGCGTTGACGCCGATGCGGATCGGCACGCCGTGGTCCCGGGCGGATTCGATCACCGCGCGCACCCGGTCCTCGCGGCCGATGTTGCCGGGGTTGATGCGCAGGCAGTCGGCGCCTTCGTCGGCCACCTTGAGGGCGATCTTGTAGTCGTAATGAATGTCGGCCACCAGCGGCACCGACACCTGGCGTTTGATGTTGCCAAAGGCCTCGGCGGCCTCCATGGTCGGCACCGAGACCCGCACGATGTCCGCGCCCACCTCTTCGAGCCGGCGGATCTGGCCCACGGTGGCGTCCACGTCACAGGTGTCGGTGTTGGTCATGCTCTGCACCGAGATCGGCGCATCACCGCCCACCGGCACCTTGCCGACGTGGATCTGGCGCGATTTGCGACGCTGAATGGACAGTTCCGGTTCCATAACCTGCTTCCTGAAACGTTCGAGCTGTATGAAGTATGGGCGCCGTGGCCGGCAGAACTCTAGGGCAAGGTAACGCGGACCACGTCGCCGGAGCGCTGGCTGGGCAGGGACACGGACTCGCCGTTGATGGACAGGGCGGAGACCGCGGCGGCGTCGCCCACGGTCAGGCGAAACGGGGCCTCGCCTTCCAGGTTCAGGGTGTCGCCGGCGTTGCGCTGGCCCTGGCTGAGGGTGGCGCCGGCGGCGTCCACCACGCGTACCCAGCAGACCCGGGAAAAGGACAGGCTGATGCTGTCCACGCCGTCGGCGGCCGGTTGCGCCGGGGCGCTCCGCTCGCCCTGGCCGGCGTCGGCCACGGCGGATTCGCTGCTGTTGCCGGGCCGCGCGGGCGCGGCGGCGGGCGGCGTCTGCGGGCCGGCATCGATCTCGGAAGCGGGGCCGGCGCCCTCGTCCCCGGAGGGCGTCAGGTTTTCATCCGCCGGCGCCATGGGCTCGGTGTCGTCGGGCAGCGCCGGGTCCGGATTGTCCGGGGCGGGTTCGCCAAACTGCCCGCTCGGCGGCGACAGTTCAGACGGCGACTCCACCGGCGCCGGCGTTTGCTCGCCCCGGGGCCACAGCCACCAGCCCACGGCCACCGCCAGTACCACCAGCAGGATCACCGCCAGCGGCAGCCGCCATTCACGACGGCGCGGCGAGTCTTCCAGGGCCTGCTGCTCCCGTTCGTGTTCCGCGTCGCGCTGCTGGTCCACTTCCTGCTGGAAGCGCCGCGCCAGTTCCTCGGCGGGCAGGCCCAGAAGGCGCGCGTAGTTGCGCAGGTAGCCCTTGATGAAGGTGGGCTCGGGGAGGCGGCTGTAGTCGTCGTCCTCCAGCGCCTTCAGATAGGACAGCGACAAGCGCAGTTGCTTGGACACCTCTTCCTGACTCAGGCCCTGCTCTTCACGGGCCCGGCGTACACGTTCACCGGGCAGCATGGCGGCGTTGTCCTCGCTCATTCGGCTCCCTCCTGCCCGGCGCGCCAGGCCCGCCAGAGGCGGACCTCGCGGCTACCCGGGTAGAGATTCTGCAGCGCCAGTTCATAGCTGGCCTGCTGGTCACGTTTGCCGAGGGCGGCGGCCAGGCGGATGCCCACCCACAGGGCCTCGGCGCTCTGCGGACGCACGCGCCGCTCGTAATCGCGGTAATAATCCCAGCCGATACGGGCACGGTCGTCCTGGTAATACAGCCGCGCCAGCTCCAGCAGCAACTGGCCGTTGCCCGGGTTCAGGCGCAGCGAACGGATATAGGCTTCACGGGCACGGTCCATTTCGCCCAGGGCCTTGTAGGCGGCGCCCATATTGTTGAAGGCGCTGGCGCGGCCCTCGTAGTTGGGGTCGTTGGCGGCGCGCTTGAACTTCTCCAGGGCTTCGTCGTAACGGCCCTGGGAGAACAGCAGGGTGCCGTAGTTGTTCAACGCCGGCGCGTAGTCGCGGTCCGCGGCCAGGGCCTTGCGGTAGTGGTGCTCTTCCTGCTTGGCGTCGCGCTCATAGTTGTAGAGCAGCGCCATGGCGTTGTGCGCCTGGGCGCTGTTGTCGTTCAGCGACAGGGCCCGGGAAAAATGGCGGCGCGCCTCGGAGGGGTTGCCCATCTGCAGGTACTTCATGCCGGCGGCCACCCGGGTGGCCACCGCCTCGTCCACGTTCACTTCGTTGGGGTTGCCGCCCTCGGTGACCGTCACGCAGCCGGCCATCAGGCCGAACAGGCCGGCCAGGAGAACAGTGAGGACGAACTGTCGAAGCGTAGGGCTCATTGCGCGGGCGCTGCGTTGCTGTCCGGTTGCTCGGTGCGATGGAAGATGGACGCTTGCCAGCGTTCACTGCGGCGGGTGCGGTCCTTGACCTCGCCCACCAGCTGGCCGCAGGCGGCGTCGATGTCGTCGCCGCGGGTGGTGCGCACCGTGGTAAGCACGCCATTGTCGTTCAGGAATTTGTGGAATGCCAGAATGTCCGCTTTGCGCGAGCGCTCATAGCCGGCATGGGGAAACGGGTTGAAGGGAATCAGGTTCACCTTCACCGGGATGCCCTTGAGCAGCTTGACCAGCTGGCGGGCGTGTTCCGGTTTGTCGTTCACATCGCGCAGCATCACGTATTCCATGGTGATGGTGTTGTGGCGATGGGTAATGGCGTCACTGTAGCGCTTGCAGGCGGCCATCAGGTCGGCCAGCGGGTACTTGCGGTTGAGCGGCACCAGCTGGTTGCGCAGCTCGTCGTTGGGGGCGTGCAGGCTCACCGCCAGGGACACGTCCAGGTCGCGGCTGAGCTGGTCGATCCTGGGCACCACGCCGGAGGTGGAGAGGGTGATGCGGCGCTTGCTGATGCCGTAGCCCAGGTCGTCGCGCATGATGCGCATGGCGGACAGCACCGGCTCGTAGTTCAGCATCGGCTCGCCCATGCCCATCATCACCACGTTGGTGATCGGGTCCTCGCCCAGATTCTTGCGCGGACCGAAGGCGCGGCTGGCCTGCCACACCTGGCCGATGATCTCGGCGCTGGTCATGTCGCGCTGGAAGCCCTGCTTGCCGGTGGAGCAGAAACTGCAGTCCACCGCGCAGCCCACCTGGGAGGAGACGCACAGGGTGCCGCGGCGACCGTCGGGAATGAACACGGTCTCCACGGCGCCGCCGTTGTCCGCCTCGAACACCCATTTGCGGGTGCCGTCCCGGGAGATGCCCTCGTGGAGCACCTTGGGGCCGCGGATCTCGGCCACCCGGGCCAGCTTCTCGCGCAAGGCCTTGCCCACGTCGGTCATTTGCTCGAAGTCGTCCGCCTGGTGATGGTGGATCCACTTGAGCACCTGCTGGGCACGGAATTTCTTCTCCCCCATGGCCAGGAAGAATTCTTCCATTTGCGGCCGGGTGAGTCCGAGCAGATTGACCTTTTCGGTTTGCACCGCATCCCCGACTTGGGAATCGCGGTCGGCCTCGTGGGCAGTCATTGGCTTACCTCCAGGGAATGACCGGGCACTCAGCGAGTGCGCGGGCAGAGTTCCTCGTCGGCGAAGAAGTAGTCCACCTCGCGGGCGGCGGATTCGGTGGAATCAGAACCATGGACAGCGTTTTCGTCGATGGTTTCCGCGAAATCGGCGCGAATGGTACCGGCTTCCGCGTCCTTGGGGTTGGTGGCGCCCATCAGATCACGGTTTTTCTTCACCGCGTCCTCGCCTTCCAGCACCTGCACGGTCACCGGGCCGCTGGTCATGAAGGCCACCAGGTCGCCGAAGAACGGACGCTCTTTGTGCTCGGCGTAGAAGCCTTCGGCCTGTTCGCGGCTCAGGTGCAGCATCTTCAGGGCCACGACCTTGAGGCCGGCTTTCTCGAAACGGCCCAGGATCTCGCCGATCGCGTTCTTGGCCACGGCATCAGGCTTGATAATAGAGAGGGTACGCTCAACAGCCATCTGTCTGATCACTCCAGAATTGCATAGGTCTTTGGGGTCTTTGAAGCCGGCGGATTATACGCACGCGGGGCGAATTATGATACCGTTGGCGCCCCTTATGGCCGGCGATGACGGTCGGATTCCCCCTCGGCGCCTTATCCTCTATAATACCTGAGTAATTTACTCTGGTATTCCGTCCGTGAAGACCGGTATTTCGCAACGATGAGCCCGTGACTATGAGCAGCCAAGCCGAACTCGACAATTCCGAACTGGACCGTGTCATCCGTTCCGAGTACGAGGCGGGGTTCACCACCCTGGTGGAGTCCGACACCCTGCCCCCGGGTCTCAATGAAGACGTCATCCGCGTTATCTCCGCCAAGAAGGATGAGCCGGAATGGCTGCTGGAATGGCGCCTGGAAGCCTACCGCCACTGGCAGACCATGCAGGAGCCGAACTGGGCCCACGTGCAGTACCCGCCGGTGGATTTGAACGCGATCTCCTACTATTCCGCGCCGAAAAGCATGGAAGATCGTCCGAAAAGCCTGGATGAGGTGGACCCGGAACTGCTCGACACCTATAAAAAGCTGGGCATTCCCCTGCACGAGCAGGAAATGCTCGCCGGGGTGGCGGTGGACGCGGTGTTCGACTCGGTGTCCGTGGGCACCACCTTCAAGGCGAAGCTGGCCGAGGCCGGGGTGATCTTCTGCTCGATCTCCGAGGCGGTGCAGGAGCACCCGGAGCTGGTGCGCGAGTACCTGGGCTCGGTGGTGCCCAAGGGCGACAACTATTTCGCCGGCCTCAATTCCGCGGTGTTCACCGACGGCTCTTTTGTTTACATCCCCAAGGGCGTGCGCTGCCCCATGGAGCTGTCCACCTACTTCCGCATCAACGAGGCCAACACCGGCCAGTTCGAGCGCACCCTGATCGTCGCCGACGAGGGCAGCTATGTGAGCTACCTGGAAGGCTGCACCGCGCCCCAGCGCGACGAGAACCAGCTGCACGCGGCGGTGGTCGAGCTGGTGGCCCTGCCCGGCGCCGAGATCAAGTATTCCACGGTGCAGAACTGGTACCCGGGCGATAAGGACGGCAAGGGCGGCATCTACAACTTCGTGACCAAGCGCGGCGTCGCCCACGACCACGCCAAGATCAGCTGGACCCAGGTGGAAACCGGCTCCGCGATCACCTGGAAGTACCCGTCGGTGGTGCTGCGCGGCGACCATTCCGTGGGCGAGTTCTACTCGGTGGCGCTGACCCGCCACGCCCAGCAGGCGGACACCGGCACCAAGATGATCCATCTGGGCCGCAACACCAAGAGCACCATCGTTTCCAAGGGCATCTCGGCGGGCAAGAGCTCCAACGCCTATCGGGGCCTGGTACGCATGGGGCCGCGGGCGGAGAACGCGCGCAACTTCACCCAGTGCGATTCGCTGCTGCTGGGCGACCGCTGCGGCGCGCACACCTTCCCCTACATCGAATCCAAGCACCCCAGCGCCACCATCGAGCACGAGGCCACCACCTCCAAGGTGAGTGACGACCAGCTGTTCCTGTGCCGCCAGCGCGGCATCGACCCGGAGAAGGCGATCTCCATGATCGTCAACGGCTTCTGTAAGGAAGTGTTCAAGGAACTGCCCATGGAGTTCGCGGTGGAAGCCGGCAAGTTGCTGGAAGTGAGCCTGGAAGGGGCGGTGGGCTGAGCCACCGTCGAACCCGATTTGAATCTGAATGAATTGTCTGGAAGTCGATTAATGCTGGAAATTCGCGATCTGCACGCCTCCGTGGCCGGCCAACCGATCCTCAAGGGCCTAAACCTCACCGTTAAACCCGGCGAGGTGCACGCCATCATGGGCCCCAACGGCTCCGGCAAGTCCACCCTGGCCAATGTGCTGGCCGGGCGCGACAACTACGAGATCACCGGCGGCGAAGCGCTGTTCGACGGCAAGAGCCTGGCGGACCTGGAACCGGAAGAGCGGGCGCAGCTGGGCCTGTTCCTGGCGTTCCAGTACCCGGTGGAAATCCCCGGTGTCTCCAATATGGAATTCCTGAAAGCCGCCCTGGAAGCGACCCGGGCGGCCCAGGGCAAGGAAGAGTGGGATTCGGTGACCCTGCTGCGCAAGGCCCGCGAGGCCTGCAAACAGGTGGACCTGGACCCGCAGTTCCTCAAGCGCGGCGTCAACGAGGGCTTCTCCGGCGGCGAGAAAAAGCGCAACGAAATCATGCAGATGCTGCTGATGGAGCCGAAGCTGGCGCTGCTGGATGAAACCGACTCCGGCCTGGACATCGACGCCCTGCAAACCGTGGCCAAGGGGGTCAACTCCCTGCGCGGCCCGGAGCGCGGCATCGTGCTGGTGACCCACTACCAGCGCCTGCTGGACTACATCGTGCCGGACTATGTGCACGTGCTCTCCGGCGGCAAGATCATCAAATCCGGCGGCAAGGAACTGGCCCTGGAGCTGGAGCAGCACGGCTACGGCTGGCTGACCGGCGGCCAGAACGGCGCGCAAAGCGACAAAGAGGACCGCACGGCATGAGTGGCGAAACCGCCCTGAACCTGCCCGAGGACCTGAAAACCCGGGCCCTGCAGAACGCCCGCCAGGCAACGCCGGCGGAAGCGCTGGCGCCCCTGCGCCAGGACGCCCTGGCCGCCCTGGAAGGCGCCGCCTTCCCCGGTCGCAAGACCGAGGCCTGGAAATACACCTCCCTGTACCCACTCACCGACGGCCATCTGGCGGCCCGCGCCGAGGGCGCCGCGCCGGCGGACCTGCCGGCGCTGAGCGACTACCGGCTGGTGATCGTCAACGGTCGCCTGGACGAAACCCACACCGCCCTGCCCGAGGGCGTGACCCTGGGCCGGTCGGCGCGCCACCTGGAGGGCCTGACCACGCCGTTCGCCTTCTACAACGGCGCCGCCCTGGACGACGCGGTGACCCTGGACGTGGCCGCCAACGCCGACGTGGCGGCACCGATCCAGGTGCTGCACGTGGCCGCCGGCGACGCCCCCTCGCACTGCAACGTGCGCCTGGAAGTGAACCTGGGCACCGGCAGCCGCCTGACCCTGATCGAGCAGTACCTGGCCCGGGGCCCGGTGCTGACCAACGCGGTCACCGCCATTCAGGCCGCCGACAATGCCCACCTGACCCATTACCGGCTGCAGGCCGACGCCGGCGACAGCCTGCACATCGGCACCCTGCTGTTCCAGCAGAGCGGCGTCAGCCGCATCGACAGCTACCAGCTGATGGCCGGCAACCGGCTGCGCCGCAACGACGTGCGCGCCTTCCTGGACAAGAGCGGCGCCGAGCTGAACATGCAGGGCGTGTTCGTGGCCCGCGACCGCAGCCACATCGACAACCAGCTGTGCGTGGAGCACCGGGTGCCGGACTGCACCTCCAACCAGGTCTACCGGGGCCTGGCCGGCGAAAAAGGCCGGGCGGTGCTGAACGGCCGCATCCATATCCACCCGGGCGCCAAGGGCACCCTGGCGGAGCTGAGCAACAAAAACCTGCTGCTCAACGCCGGCGCCGAGATCGACACCAAGCCGGAACTGGAAATCTACAACGACGACGTCAAGTGCGCCCACGGCGCCACCGTCGGCCAGCTCGACGCCCTGCAGCAGTTCTATCTGCAGTCCCGTGGCATCAACGCCGCCGAGGCCAAGCGCATGCTGAGCCTGGGCTTCGTCAACGAGCTGATCATGGGCCTGCCGGACCAGGCGGTGGCCGACTGGGCCCAGCCGTGGCTGGCCACCGAGCTGGGCGGCCGCCCGGGCGCCGACGAGGAGGCCGCATGAGCTTCGATGTACAGGCCCTGCGCGCGCAGTTCCCGATCCTCGAACAGGAGGTGAACGGCAAACCGCTGGTGTACCTGGACAACGCCGCCACCACCCAGAAGCCGCGCCAGGTGATCGATGCCGTGCGCGACTACTACGAAGGCAGCAACAGCAATGTGCACCGCGCCGCCCATTACCTGAGCGACAAGGCCACCAGCGCCTTCGAGGCGGCCCGGGCCACCGTGGCGGAGTTCGTCAACGCCGCCCGCGAGGAAATCATCTGGACCAAGGGCACCACCGAAGGCATCAACCTGGTGGCCCAGTGCCACGGCCGCGAGCAGCTCAAGCCCGGCGACGAGGTGCTGATCACCGCCCTGGAACACCACGCCAACATCGTGCCCTGGCAGCAGGCCTGCGAGCGCACCGGCGCCACCCTCAAGGTGGTGCCCCTGCGTGAGGACGGCAGCGTCGACGACGAGGCCTTTTACCGGCTGCTGGGCGAGCGCACCCGCATCGTCGCCGTGTCCCATGTGTCCAACAGCCTGGGCACCGTGAACCCGGTGGCGGACTGGCTGAGCGCGGCCCGCGACGTGGGCGCCGTGACCCTAGTGGACGGCGCCCAGGCGGTGGGCCATTTCCCGGTGGACGTGCAGGCCCTGGGCTGCGATTTCTACGCCTTCTCCGCCCACAAGCTGTTCGGTCCCACCGGCATCGGCGCCCTGTACGGCCGCCGCGAGCGGCTCGACGCCATGCCGCCCTATCAGACCGGCGGCGAGATGATCGAGACGGTGAGCTTCGAGAAGAGCACCTGGAACCAGCTGCCCTACAAGTTCGAGCCGGGCACCCCCAATATCGCCGGGGTGATCGGCTTCGGCATCGCCGTGGGCTGGCTGCAACAGCAGGACCGCGCCGCCCTGGCGGCCCACGAAAACGCCCTGCTGGCCGCCGCCACCGAGCAGGCACAAGCGTTCGACGGCTTGAAAATCATCGGCAACGCCGCCACCAAGGTCGGTGTATTGTCCTTTCTGCTGGACGGCGCCCACCCGGCGGACGTGGGCACCCTGCTCGACCAGCAGGGCGTGGCGGTGCGCACCGGCCACCATTGCTGCATGCCACTGATGGACGGTCTGGGTATTCCCGGCACCGTGCGCGCGTCGTTTTCGATCTACAATACGCTGGAAGAGGTGGACAGCCTGTTCCGCGCATTGGAGAAGGTTCGCACTTTTTTGTAGGACGCCTTTCTGGAGGCAAACCATGACGGTACAGACATTCGTACCCGGCCAGGCCGAGATTCATCTGACCCCGGCCGCCCGTGACCAGGCCCGTCGCGAGATCGCCCGCGCCAGCGCCGGCGGCATCCGTCTGGACCTGGATGAGTCGGGCTGCTCCGGCTATATGTACGAGCTCAACTTCGTCGAACAACCGGAAGACGGCGACCGCCGTTTCGAGGTGGACGGCGTGGTGCTGTACGTGCCGGAAAAATGGCTGGCCATGCTCAATGGCCTGCAAATCGATTATGTGAAGGAAGGCGTCAACAGCCTGTTCAAGTTCCGCAACCCCAACGCCACCGGCGAATGCGGCTGCGGCGAGAGCTTCACCGTCGAAGATATGGACGAGGTTTGATTTGAACATCCCTTCCGGGGGCCGTGCCACCGAGCAGCGCACCGTGGTGGTGAGCCGCGACGTGCCCGCGCGCCTGGTGCCGGACGGCACCCGCATCACCATTCACAAGAACAGTTTCGTCAACCTGCGCCAGGCCCTGGGCGGCACCTACACGGTGACCCTGAACGGCAATATGGCGCGCATCGACGGCACCGACGCCGACGCCATCGGCCAGACCCCGCTGGAGCTGGATTTCGAGGCGCCGGAAGAAGACGGCTCGGTGCGCGACGCAGACCTGAAGCAGGTGCTGGGCACCATCTTCGACCCGGAGATTCCGGTGAATATCGTCGACCTGGGCCTGGTGTACGGCTGCGACGTGATCCGCCGTTCTCTCGATTCGGGGGAAACGAAAAACGTAGTCCAGGTACGCATGACCCTCACCGCCCCCAACTGCGGCATGGGCCCGGTGCTGGTGGGCGACGTGGAGGACCGGCTGGCCAAGGTGCCGAACGTGGACGCGGTGGAAGTAGCGCTGATCTTCGATCCGCCCTGGAGCCGCGACATGATGACCGAGGAAGCCCAGCTCGAGCTGGGGCTGTTTTAAGGAGCCTGATTCCCTTGTCCGATTTCGATATCCGCGCCATCAAACTGGGCCGCGACGTGACCGCTGAGGACATCCGCGAGGACCTGGAATTCCTGGACGACTGGGAAGAGCGCTACCGCTACATCATCGATCTGGGCAAGCAGCTGCCGGCGATGCCCGAGGCACTGCGCACCGAGGACCGTTTCGTGCGCGGCTGCCAGAGCCAGGTGTGGCTGGTCACCGACTACGACGCGGACAGCGACACCCTGTATCTGGCGGTGGAATCCGACGCCCTGATCGTGCGCGGCCTGGGGGCGATCGTCGTCACCGCTCTCAACGGCAAGACGCCGAAGCAAGTGGCCGACTACGACATGGACGCCTTCTTCGAGCGCATCGATCTGCTGCGCCACCTGAGCCCCACCCGGGGCAACGGCCTGCTGTCCATGGTCGGCCGCGTCAAGCAGGAGGCCGCCACTCTGGCGGCTTGACACCCTGGCGGCCTGACGCCCTCGTTCAGGCGCGGCTGCGCGCCGCGTCCCGCAGCCGGGTGACCACGCCCACCACATCCTCGCCGGCCCGGTCGATGCCGGCCTCGTCGGTGAACCGCCCCACGGAGAACCGCAGCGCGCTCTGCGCCAATTCATCGCTGAGCCCCATGGCCTTGAGCACATAGGACGGCTCCAGGGAGGCGGAGGTGCAGGCGGAGCCGGTGGACACCGCCGCCTCGGTGAGCGCGGTGAGCAGCATCTCGCCGTCCACGCCCTCGAACGCCACATTGAGATGGCCCGCCAGACGGGGGGCCTCGCCGCCGTTCAGATGCACGCCGGGCAGCGCGCGCAGATGCGCCCACAACCGATCCCGCAGGGCGCCCAGGCGCGCCTGTTCCGCGTCGCGATCCGCCATCGCCAGGGCCAGGGCTTCGCCCAGGCCGACGATCTGATGGGTGGGCAGGGTGCCGGAGCGCATATTGCGCTCGTGGCCGCCGCCGTGGATCTGCGAGGCCACGCGCACGTCGGGGTGCCGGCGCACGTAAAGCGCCCCCACCCCTTTCGGGCCGTAGATTTTGTGGGCGCACAGGGACACCAGATCCACCGGCAGCGCGCGCACGTCCAGCGGCAGCTTGCCGGCGCTCTGCGCCGCGTCGGTGTGGAACAGCGCACCGTGCTCACGGCACAGGGCACCGATGGTGGCGATGTCGTTGATCACCCCGGTTTCGTTGTTGGCGTGCATGATCGACACCAGCACGGTGTCGTCCCGCAACGCGCCGGCCACCTGCGCCGGGTCGATGCGCCCGTCGGCGCCGGGCGTCAGCCAGGTGACCGTGGCCAGCCCTTTCCGCTCCAGCCAGGCGCAGGGGTCCAACACCGCCTTGTGCTCGGTGACGGAGGTGATGATATGGCCGCCGCCCTTTTGCTCCAGCACGCCCTTGATGGCCAGGTTATTGGCCTCGGTGGCGCCGCTGGTCCAGACGATTTCGCGGGGGTCGGCGTTGAGGGCATCGGCCACCTGGCGGCGGGCATTTTCCACCGCCTCCTCCGCCAGCCAGCCGTACAGATGGCTGCGCGAGGCCGGGTTGCCGAAGTTGGCGTCCGGCCCCAGACAGGCCGTCATCGCCGCCACCACCCGGGGGTCCACCGGGGTGGTGGCGGCGTAATCCAGATAAACCGCTTGCGACATGATGGGAAGACTTCGTAGGTCGGGTTAAAGAGTGCTCACCGGGACCCGGTTCTGGTGGGCATCCTGCCGCTGGGCCACCGAACGCACTTCATGACGCGCCACCAGTTCACCCAGGGTGATGCCGGCCAGAAAATCCTGAATCTGGTCGGAGAGGTCGCACCACAGGTGATGGGTCAGGCAGATGTTGCCCTCCTGGCAGTCGCCCTGCCCGCCACAGCGGGTGGCGTCCACGGACTCATCCACGGCGGCGATCACCGCCGCCACATCGATCTCCTCACTGTCCCGGCTGAGGCGGTAGCCGCCCCCGGGCCCGCGCACGCTGGTCACCAGCTGGCGCCGGCGCAGCTTGGCGAACAGCTGCTCCAGGTAGGAAATGGAAATGCCCTGGCGTTCGGAGATGTCCGCCAGGGAGACGGGCCCGGCTTCCGCGTGCAGTGCCAGATCCAGCATCGCGGTCACCGCATAGCGGCCTTTGGTGGTCAGACGCATACCCACACCTTTGGTACGTGATTAACGCGATAGAGTAGTGAAAACCGACTAAATCGGTCAAGTATTACCGACACGATAATTGATAATCATTATCAAGTAAAACACGAATGTACAAGAAATGGACGCCCGAACCCCGCCGGGGGTTCCCCGCCTTGACAGGCGCGGGACGCTCGCGGACAATTCGCGGCCTCTGTGGCAAGGTAGCTCAGCTGGTTAGAGCACAGCACTCATAATGCTGGGGTCGGCGGTTCAAGTCCGCCCCTTGCTACCACAACATGGAAAGGCCGCCTCCGGGCGGCCTTTTTCGTTTGCGGCGCCGCGTTCCCACCAACTCGGCCGACCCTGCTCTTTATGTGCTGGGCTCAGCGCAGGGTGGCCTGCCCGTTCAAGTCCGCCCCTTGCTACCACTCTTCACGAAGGCCCTTCAGGGTACCGTGCCGGAGGGCGGCGAATGCTCGCCGAGGACCTGACCGTTGACCGTCTTGCCGTACTGGCCCTGGTGCTTGTGGAACCGCTCCGCGGTGTCCTGGACCGAGCCGGTGAAGCGCGGGTCCTGGGGGCGTTCGTGGCTGTTGATGAACAGCGCCACGTCCCAGGCCTGCTGGTCGGTGAGGTTCGGTTTGCCCAGCGGCATGGCCGCTTTGATAAAGGCGGCCGCCGTGTTGATGCGGTGCATGCCGGCGCCCCAGTTGTAGGAGCGCGGGCCCCACAGGGGCGGGAAACCCGGCGCCCCGCCGGCGGCCTTCTGGCCCTGGCCGTCGTCGCCATGGCAGAGGGCACAGTGCTCCTGGAACACGGTTTCTCCGCGCGCGAAGGAGGGCGGCTCCGGCGGGTCGCCCACGTCCGGGTAACCACGCACGTCCGGCGCCTCGCCGGTGGGCATGCCCTTGGCCAGCCAGAACGAGTAGGCCTGCAGGGCCTGGATCACCTCGCCGTCCCGGGGCGGCGCTTTGCCGTTCATGCTGTAGGTGAAACAGCCCTGCAGGCGCTCGGCGAAATCGTTGACGTGTTGGTTCTTGCTTCGATAGGCGGGGTACATGGGCCAGGCGCTGCGCAGCGAGGCGGTCTTGTCGTATCGGCCGGCGTCGAAATGACAGTTCTGACAGCTCAGGTCGTTGCCCACCCAGTCGCTGGCGAATTGCCCCGGGTCGGCGAAGATGCGCTCGCCCTGGCGCACCAGTTCGCCGAACTCATTGTCCGGGATGGCGCTGCGCGGCGGCGCCGCCTTGGCTGGCGCCGCCGCCGGAGCAGCGGCCTGCCCGGATTCAGACGACGACGGCGAAGCCGATGACGCCGAAGCAGAGGGCCGTGGGGAGGAGGACACCGCCCCGGCCGCCGAAGCGGAATCGTCGGCCCGGGAAGAAGGGGCCGACTGGCCGGCGTAACGCTCCGCGTAATCCTCGGGCCCGCCGGTGAGCGCCATGGCGAGCAACCAGGCTCCGATGGCCAGCGCGGCGCAGCCCGCCATCACCATCAGCAAGGATCGGTTCATCTCGGGTCTATTTATTGCGGGCTTAGTCATCACCGGCCTCCGCTGTCGCCGCCGGCAGCGCGGCGAAGTACTCCGCCACCGCCTTCAGGTCGTCGGCGTCGAGTCGTTCGGCGATGTGCCCCATCAACTCCTGGGGCCCCGCCGGACGCTGGCCGGCACGCCAGGCTTTCAGCTGGTTTTCGAGATAGCCGGCGGGCTGGCCGGCCAGGGGTGGAAAGTCCTCACCGATGCCGCGCCCGTCCGGGCCATGGCATTGCACGCAGGCCGGCAGCTCCTGGTCCCAGCGACCGTGCACCGCTAGCTCCCGGCCCGGACCGTCGGGCGGCTCGGCGCTGGCGGAATCCGCCGGCGCCATTTTCAGGCCACTGAAGTAGGCGGCCACCGCCTGCCGTTGCGTTTCGGACAGGCCGGACGCGATCGGTTTCATGGTGGCGTTGGCGCGCTCGCCACTGGCGAAGGCGTCCAGCTGGCGGCGGATATAGGCTTCGCCCAGGCCGGCCAGATGCGGGAAGGCAGCGGCGCCCTGCCCCTCCTGGCCGTGGCAGGCCACGCAGCTACCAGCGGCGGGCGGCGGGGTCTGTTGGGCGAAGGCGCAGGAGAAAAGCACACACAATCCCAGGATCACGGGCAAACGTGCCATACCGGGTTCCTTTTCCATGCCAGGCGGGACCGGGTCAATGCCGGTTCGATGCCGACTTTTCCTCGGGGGAATGGCAAAAAGCCTAGCACCACCGGGGTACCCACACCACCAGTGCGGATACCTTCCCGGGTCGCTAGAGCAGGACCAGGTGGTTGGGCAACTCGTTCTTCTGTTCCGTGGCCGGGATCTTGAGGATCAGCTCGTCGCCGCAGGAGGCGATGCATTCCAGGAAGCCGTTCAGCACCTCACCCTGCTTCACGTGGCCGGTGAAGGTGTCGACGATGGATTGCCAGCGTTCGTCCGGAACCTTCTCGGCGATGCCCCGGTCGGCCAGGATTTCCACGTAGTGCTCGGCCTCGCTGACGAAGATCAGCAGGCCGGTGCCGCCGCGGGTGTGGTGCAGGCCCTGGTCGAGGAAGGTGCGGCGGGCCAGGTTGGCGGCGCGCCATTGCTTCACGCGGCGCGGCACCAGGGCCATCATCAGCGGCGGCCAGCGGAACAGCAGCCCCAGCACCACCAGCACGGTCCACTGGGCCAGCAGGGTTTCCAGGGCGCTCAGCCAGATCGGCAGAAACGCCAGCGCCAGGGGCACCAGCAGCGACAACAGCGCCGCCCACAGCAGGGGAATGTAGCGGTAGTCGTCGGACTGGCGGGCCAGCACCGTGACCAGCTCCGCGTCGGTGTCCTTTTCGATGGCCGCGATCGCGCGGGCCACCCGTTTCTGGTCTTCTTCGTTCAATAACATCTACCAGCCTCCCGAGGCACCGCCGCCGCCGAAACCACCGCCGCCGCCACCGAAGCCGCCGCCGCCAAAACCACCGCCGCCGCCGCCGCCGAAGCCCCCGCCCATGGGCAGGAACACGGCGCCGCCGCCGCGACCGCCACGGCCACCACCGCCCAGGGCGCCGAGCCCCAGGAAAATGGTGATGAACACCAGCACCAGCAGATAGATCAGCACGCTGCCGAGCTGCCCGTTGCCTTTCTTGACCGGCTCCGCCTTGTACTCACCGGCGATGGCCGCGCGGATGGCGTCCACGCCGGCGTTGATGCCACCGGCGAAGTCGCCGGCGCGGAAGGCGGGGCGGATTTCCCGCTGGATGATCACCGAGGAGAGCGCGTCGGTGAGCGCGCCCTCCAGGCCGTAGCCCACCTCGATACGGATGCGGCGCTCGTTGGGGGCGATGATCAGCAGCACGCCGTTGTCCTTGCCTTCCTGGCCGATGCCCCACTCGCGGCCGAGCTGGTAGCCGTATTCCTCGATGGCGTAGCCCTGCAGGTCGGGCAGCGTCACCACCACCACCTGGTTGGAGCTTTGCTGCTCCTCGGCGGCCAGCTTTTCGGTGAGCGCCTGTTCCTGGGCGGTTGTCAGCAGGTTGGCGTTGTCCACTACCCGGCCGGTGAGGGCGGGAAAGTCCGGCGCCGCCCAGGCCGCCGCGGTCAGCAGCAGCCCGAGCAGAACGGCCAGGCCGTGTCGCGTCAGCGTCATGATTTACTCACGATCCGGTTCACTCAAAGTTGACGGAGGGGGCCTGTTCGGCGTTCTCCGTGGTGGCTTCGAAGTTCTCGCGGGGCTCCAGCTCGCTGTACAGCAGGCTGTGCCAGATACGGCCCGGGAAGGTGCGGATCTCGGTGTTGTACTGCCGCACCGCCTCGATATAGTCCCGGCGGGCCACGGCGATGCGGTTTTCGGTGCCTTCCAGCTGCGACTGCAGAGCCAGGAAATTCTGGTTGGATTTCAGCTCCGGGTAGCGCTCCACCACCACCATCAGCCGTTGCAGGGCCGAACCCAGCTGGTTCTGGGCCTGCTCGAACTGCTTGAATTTCTGCGGGTCGTTGAGGATGTCCTCGCCGGCCTGGATCGAGCCCACCTTGGCCCGCGCCTCGGTGACTTCCACCAGCACTTCCCGCTCCTGGGCGGCGAAGCCCTTCACCGTGTTGACCAGGTTGGGCACCAGGTCGGCGCGGCGCTGATACTGGTTTTCCACCTGGGACCAGGCCGCCTTGACCTGCTCGTCGTAGGTGGGAATGGTGTTGATGCCGCAGCCGGCCAGGGTCATGGCCAGCCAGGCCAGCACGAAGGCGCGCCAAAGGTTCATGCAAGAATCTCCTGTTGAGAAGTGTCGGCAGTCAAGCAACTCCCGGCGTCGTTGGCAACCGTAACGGCGCGGATCAGCCGTTCCTTGCGCGCCCGGGTCAGACCCTTGAGGCGCGCCTCCAGGCGGCCGGCGCGGGCCCGGTCGGGCACTTCCACGCACAGCACCAGGGCCACCGGGCGTCGTACCCGGGTGTAACGGGCGCCCCGCGGGCCGCCATTGTGCTCTTTCCAGCGCCGCAGCACATCGGTGGTGACGCCGGTGTACAGGGAGCCATCGGCGCAGCGCAGCATGTAAACCCACCAACCCGTGCCCTGTTTCACGGTTTTACATCTCCTTGCGATCAAGTTGCTATCATCGTGCGGTAAACAATAGCCTGAAACAGGGAGTTTCGCATGATCACCTATTTATATTGGTTGGTGCTGGCGCTGATCATCTTCGCCGCGCTGTTCGGGATCGGCGTGCGCATGGGCAAATGGAAGCCGGCGCTGATCATCGCCGTGATCATCTGGCTGGCCGGTACCCTGCTCTACTACTTCTGGCTGGAACAGATTTTCGTCAAGCGTCTGGGCGGCACCATGAACCTGGACGTGCCCCAGGGCCAGCAGCACATCGCCGCCACCTGGAAAGGCGACAACCTGTGGATCGAAAACTATGACCCGGAAACCAATCGCTGCATCTTCCGCGAATACTCCCGGGGCAACCTGCTGGAAGGCCAGGTGGTGATCAAGAACTGCAACCCGCTGCGCGCCGGCAACGGCGGCGCCAGCGGCACCGCCATTCCGGACGGCCCGCGCACGCCGCTGTAAGGCCGCCGGCGGTTCCCGTTGAACACCTTGGCGCCGCCTTGACCGGCGGCGCCGGATAGTAGCCTTTGGTAAACCGTGAGGAATCTTCGATGATCCATCTACGCTGGTGCTTTGCCTTAGTGTTGCTGCTGAGCGTGTTCAGCCTGGCGCTGACCACCAAGGCGCGGGCCGACGAATGCGCGGCTCGCTTCGACCATGAGGTGCGCAAGCTGCACAGCCAGGACAACCTGGACCTGTGCGCGGCCACCGCCGGCAAGGTGGTGCTGGTGGTCAACACCGCCAGCCAGTGCGGCTTCACGCCCCAGTTCGAGGGCCTGGAGGCGCTGTATAAGAAGTACCGGGACCAGGGCCTGGTGGTGCTGGGCTTCCCCTCCGACGATTTTCGCCAGGAACTGGACGACGAAGGCCAGACCGCCAAGGTCTGCTACATCAATTACGGTGTCACCTTCCCGATGATGGCCACCTCCCCGGTGCGCGGCAAAGCCGCCAACCCGGTGTTCCGCGGCCTCAATGAGGACGCCGGCGAGCCGCGCTGGAACTTCAACAAATATCTGGTGGACCGCGACGGCACCGTGATCAAGCACTACCCGTCCTCGGCCAGGCCGCTGGACGGCGAACTGGAAGACGCGGTGCGCGCCGCGCTCTGACCGGCCCGGCTGGCCCCCCGGGCGCGGCCTTGCTATGGTTGAAGGCTCGCCACCGCCATCCACAGTCCCATGAAAGTGCGCAACAGCAAGGAACAACAACGCCAGCGCCTGCGGCGGGACATGGAGCGGTTCCTCTCCCGGGGCGGGCGTATCGAGGAAGTGCCCAGCGGCACCACCGGCGATGCCCCGGACCAGCCCCGCGAGCGGCGTTCCTTTCCGTTTACCCAGGGTCCCCCCGCCACCCGCACCGACCTGTCCCAGGTGGCGGCCACCATCGATGCCCGCAAGAAAGCCCGCCGTGCCCGCCGCCCGGCCGCCCGGCGCGGCCCGCGCCGCAAGCTGGTCTATGATGACTTCGGCGAACCGCTGCGCTGGGTGTGGGAAGACTAGCCACCGCACCGCCCCGTTCGTTCATCCCATTGATTTCCGTGAAGGAGCTCCATCATGAAACGCCTGACCGCCTTTCTCTGTTTGCTGCTGTGCGCCGGTGGCGCCGGCGCCGAGGTGATCGAACAGGACATCAAGCTGCCCGGCGGCGCCGGCGACGGCGTGCTGTTCATGGACGATGACCTGGATCGCATAACCGCCGGGGTGATCGTGGTGCACGAATGGTGGGGCCTCAATGACTATGCCCGTAACCGGGCGCGTCTGTTGGCCAAGGAGGGCTACGTGGCCCTGGCCGTGAACCTCTACGAGCAGGGCCAGGTGGCCAGCCACCCGAAGGACGCCAAGGCGTTCATGGCCCAGGCCCAGGCCAATCCGGAGCGCACCACCGCCCGCATCAACGCCGCCAAGAAACTGCTCCGGGAGCAGCAGTACGTGGACGACGACCGGGTGTTCGCGGTGGGCTACTGCTTCGGCGGCGGCGTGGTGCTGGAACAGGCCCGGCAGGGCAACGATCTGGCCGGCGTGGCCAGCTTCCACGGCCCCCTCGGCACCGAACAGCCGCTGCAAAGCGGCACCTTCGCGGGCAAGGTGCTGGTGGCCACCGGCCAGGCGGACCCGATGGTGCCCGCCGAGCAGGTCAGCGCCCTGGTCCAGGAGATGACCGCCGCCGGCGTGGCGTTCCAACTGCTGAGCTTCCCGGGTGTCCAACACGGCTTCACCAACCCGCGCGCCGACCAGCTTGGCCAGCGCTTCGAGCTGCCGCTGGCCTACGACGGCCACGCCGACGACATCAGCTGGGGCGCGCTCAAGGACTTTATCGACACGCCCTGACCCCGCCCGCCGTGCCCCACCCCGGGGCACGGCGCACCATGGCGGCCCACTCCCGGCCCCGTTAACGCTCACGCCCCACCCCGCTCTCCCCGTCTTCTCCCTTTCAAATCAGCCGCTTGCCCGGACTGGCATCGGACTTGCGTGGTTCGACGCAGGAATCGAATGGCGTCTGTGGCCATCACGACTCGGACAATCTGGAAAAATGGATCGCTAGGGTTCCGGTGGGCTGCGCCCACGACTGGTCCGAGAGCGATCGACCTTCTTGCAAGGTTACACGGCGGGACAAAAGCCCGGGAGGAGACACCATGACGACAGTGTCATTGGATTCCTCACCGTCATAGCCTGAAGGAGGTCGACATGACCCGCATTCTGACTGCCTGCCTTTCCGCGGCCGCGTTGCTGACGCTCTCCGCGCTGCCCAAACCGGCCCTGGCCGCCGGCGAACGGGACGACTTCAAAGTGTGCTGGTCCATCTACGTGGGCTGGATTCCCTGGCAGTACGGCGACGCCCAGGGCATCGTCGACAAATGGGCCGACAAGTACGACATCAGCATCGACGTGGTGCAGATCAACGACTACATCGAGTCCATCAACCAATACACCGCCGGCCAGTACGACGGCTGCACCATGACCAACATGGACGCGCTGACCATCCCCGCCGCCGGCGGCGTGGACAGCACCGCCCTGATCGTTGGCGACTTCTCCGACGGCAACGACGGCGTGGTGCTGAAGGACAAAACCCGCCTCGCCGACATCAAGGGCCAGAACGTCAATCTGGTCGAGCTGTCGGTCTCCCATTACCTGCTGGCCCGGGCCCTGGAAAGCGTGGGCATGAGCGAGCGCGACGTGACCGTGGTGAACACCTCCGACGCGGACCTGGTGGCCGCCTACCAGACCGACGACGTGACCTCGGTGGTCACCTGGAACCCGCTGCTCAGCACCCTCACCGCCCAGCCCGGCGCCAACCTGGTGTTCGACTCCTCGAAAATTCCCGGCGAAATCATCGACCTGATGGTGGTCAACACCGACACCCTCAAGGCCAACCCGAAGCTGGGCAAGGCGCTGGTCGGTGCCTGGTACGAAATCATGGATCGCATGCAGGGCGACGGTGAGCCCGCCCGCCAGGCCCGCGCCGCCATGGGCGAGATCGCCGGCACCGACCGGGCCGGCTTCGAGGCGCAATTGAACGCCACCCGCATGTTCTATGACGCCGGCGAGGCGGTGAGCTTCGTCAACAGCCCGGACCTGAAGACCACCATGCAGCGGGTGGCGGAGTTCTCCTTCGAGCACGGCCTGCTCGGCGAGGGCGCGCCGGACGCCGGCTTCGTCGGCGTGGAAACCCCCTCCGGTGTGTACGGCAGTGACGGCAACGTGCAACTGCGCTTCGACCCCGCCTACATGAAGATGGCCGCCGACGGCGACCTCTGAGCGCCGGCCGGGAGCCGACATGAAGAAGTTCATCAACCGTCAGCCCGGGCCGGTGGGCCGCTGGGCCCTGGGGCTGCTGCCATTCGTGATCCTGGTGGTGCTCTATCTGCTGGCCTCCGACGCGCGCCTGGCGGCGAACCCCAACGACAAGCTGCTGCCGGATCTGGCCAGCTTCGTGGACGCCATCCAGCGCATGGCCTTCGAGCCCAGCAAACGCACCGGCGACTACCTGCTGTGGCAGGACACCCTGGCCAGCCTCACCCGGCTGGCCCTGGGCGTGGCCATCAGCGCCGCCATCGGGCTGGTGGTGGGCATCGCCACCGGCGCCCTGCCCCTGGTGCGTGCCGGCATCGCGCCGCTGGTCACCGGGCTGTCGCTGGTGCCGCCCCTGGCGGTGCTGCCGATCCTGTTCATCGTGTTCGGCCTGGGCGAGCTGGCCAAGGTGGTGCTGATCGTGATCGGCATTACCCCGTTTCTGATCCGCGATCTGCAGCAGCGCGCCGAGGAAATCCCCGCCGAGCAGGTGATCAAGATGCAGACCCTGGGCGCCAACACCTGGCAGATCATTGTGCGGCTGGTGTGGCCCCAGGTGATGCCGCGCCTGATCGGTGCCGTGCGTCTGTCGCTGGGCTCCGCCTGGCTGTTCCTGATCGCCGCCGAGGCGATCGCCGCCACCGACGGGCTCGGTTACCGGATCTTCCTGGTGCGGCGCTATCTGGCCATGGACGTGATTCTGCCCTACGTGGTCTGGATCACCTTCCTGGCGTTCGCCATCGATTTCGCGCTGGCGCGCTATTCCCGCTGGCGCTACCCCTGGTTCCACCAGGCCCGTTGAGGAGGGAACCATGGCCATCATCGAACTGAACAATCTGTGGAAGGAGTACGGCGACCAGGTGGTGCTGGAACGCCTCAACGCCCGCGTCGAGGAAGGCGAGTTCGTCACCCTGGTGGGCGCCTCCGGCTGCGGCAAGACCACCTTGCTGAAAATGCTGCTGGGCACGGAAAGCCCGAGCCGGGGCCAGCTGCTGCTGGACGGCGCGCCGATTCCCGGCGAACCGGACGCAAGCCGGGGCATCGTGTTCCAGCGCTACTCGGTGCTGCCGCACCTGACCGCCCTGCAGAACGCCAGCCTGTGCGGCGAACTGGACGCCAACCGCTGGCTGGGCCGCGCCTTCGGCGCCACGCGCAAGGCGATCCGCGACCGCGCCGTGGCGATGCTGGAAGCGGTGGGCCTGGGCGGCGCCCTGGACAAATACCCCCACGAACTGTCCGGCGGCATGCAGCAGCGCCTGGCCCTGGCCCAGGCGCTGATCAAGAAGCCGCGCATTCTGCTGCTGGACGAACCGTTCGGCGCCCTGGACCCGGGCATCCGCCGCGACATGCACCAGCTGGTGCTGGAGCTGTGGCGCGAACAGCGGCTCACCGTGTTCATGATCACCCACGACCTGGCGGAGGGCTTTTATCTGGGCACCCGCCTGTGGGTACTCGACAAGGTGCGCCGGGACGCCCAGTCCCCGGAAAGCTACGGCGCCCGCCTCACCTACGACCTGCCGGTGGGCGACAGCCAGAAGGGCACCCTGCAGGCCATCGCCCGCAATGTGCACGACACCTCCCGTTTGCTAGAAGGAGCCACGCCATGACCGAACCGCTGTACGAGTACACCATGCCCGGCGGCGCCCACTGGTCGTTCCGGATGCGCCGCGGCACCGCCCTGCGGCTCACCGACCTGGACGGCGGCGCCAATGTGGGCCTGCTGTTCTACAACCCGGAAGAAAAACGCGAGCGCTACAACGCGCCGGACACCCTCAAGGGCCAGCACACCTTCAAGCTGACCCGGGGCAACTGTCTCTACTCCGACATGGGCCGGGTGTTCGCCTCCATCGTCGAGGACGACTTCGGCTGGCACGACACCGTGTGCGGCAACCTGCACCCGGACACGCTCAAGGAAAAGTACGGCGAACACGGCTATCAGGAACACCGCAACGGCTGGTACCTGAGCGGCCACGACAGCTTCCTGGTGGAGATGGCCAAGTACGGCCTCAACGAGCGTGACCTGGCCGCCAATCTGAATCTGTTCAGCAAGGTGGTCACCGGCGACGACGGCGCCCTGCGTTTCGATCCCTCCGCGGCGAAGGCCGGCGCCCGGGTCACCCTGCGTTTCGACATGGACACCCTGGTGCTGCTGCACACCTGCCCGCACCCGCTCAATCCGGCGCCGGAATACCCGAAGAAAAAAGTGCGGCTGGAAATGCTCAAGGCGGAACCGGTCACCAAGGACGACTACTGCCTCAACTTCCGGCCGGAGAACGCCCGCGCCTTCGAGAACAACCGCCTTTATTACCTGGGCGCCTGACAGGAGGAGCACGACGATGATCAAGGAAAGCCCGTTCAAACCCGACGACGCCGTCTTCAGGGAGGTGGTGCCCGCCGGGGATTATTTCCTGAAAGTGGTGCGCGCCGGCGAGACCTTCCGCATTCTTGACCTGGAAGGCAACCAGGCCGCCGACACCCTGTTCTACAACGCCGACGACACCGCCGAGCGCTACAGCGCCCAGGACACGGTGCGCGAACAGGGCAATGTCTATCTCACCGCCGGCTCGGTGCTGCGCTCCAACCGCAACCGGCCGATGCTGGAAATCACCGCCGACACCTGCGGCCGCCACGACACCCTGGGCGGCGCCTGCGCCACCGAGAGCAATACGGTGCGCTACGACCTGGAGAAGCGCTGCATGCACGCCTGCCGGGACAGCTGGATGCTGGCCATCAACGAACACGAAGAGTTCGGCCTGGATAAGCGCGACATCGCCCACAACATCAATTTCTTCATGAACGTGCCGGTCACCGCCGAGGGCGGCCTGACCTTCGAGGACGGCATCTCCGCGCCGGGCAAGTACGTGGAAATGAAGGCCCTGATGAACACCGTGGTGCTGATTTCCAACTGCCCGCAGCTCAACAACCCCTGCAACGGCTACGACCCGACGCCCATCGAAGTGCTGATCTGGCACTGACCGGCGCCCGCGCGCCGCGCCGGGGACGACCCCGGTGATCCGTGACCACGGCGGGACGGCCCGCCACGCCAGCGAGCGACCCCATGTTCAAGAAGGTACTGATCGCCAACCGTGGCGCCATCGCCACCCGTATTCTGCGCACCCTGCGTGCCCTGGGCGTCACCGGCGTGGCCGTGTACGCCGACGCCGACGCGGACTCCCGCCATGTGGCCGAGGCCGACCTGGCCCTGAGCCTGGGCGAGGGCAACGCCGCGCACACCTATCTGAACCAGGACAAGCTGTTCGCGCTGATGGCGGAACACGGCATCGACGCGGTGCACCCCGGCTACGGCTTTCTCAGCGAGAACCCCTCGTTCGTGGAACGCTGCGAGGCCAACGGCATCGCCTTTATCGGCCCGACTCCGGACCAGATGCGCGACTTCGGCCTCAAGCACACCGCCCGCGCCCTGGCCGAAGCCAACGGCGTGCCGTTGCTGCCGGGCACCGGCCTGCTGGACGACCTGGACGCGGCCCGCCGGGCGGCGGATGACATCGGCTACCCGGTGATGCTCAAGAGCACCGCCGGCGGCGGCGGCATCGGCATGCAGATCTGCCGCGACGACGGCGAACTGACGAAAGCCTGGGACACGGTGCGCCGGCTCAGCGCCAACAATTTTTCCAACGACGGCGTGTTTCTGGAGAAATACATCGAGCGGGCCCGGCACATCGAGGTGCAGGTGTTCGGCGACGGCCGGGGCACCGCCGTGGCCCTGGGCGAGCGCGACTGCTCCGCGCAACGGCGGCACCAGAAGGTGCTGGAGGAAACCCCGGCGCCGCACCTGCCGGATGCCGTGCGCGCCACCCTGCACGATACCGCCCGCCGGCTGATGGCGGCGGTCCGCTACCGCAACGCCGGCACCGTGGAATTCATCGTCGATCAGGACAGCAATGACTTTTATTTTCTTGAGGTGAACACCCGGCTGCAGGTGGAGCACGGCGTCACCGAGGCGGTCTACGGCGTGGACCTGGTGGACTGGATGGTGCGCCTGGCCGCCGGCGAGCTGGACGACCTGCACGCCCTGGCGGCGCCGCTGCGCCCACGCGGGCACGCCATCCAGGCGCGCCTCTACGCGGAAGATCCGAACAAGGATTTCCAACCCTGCGCCGGCCTGCTGACGGCGGTGGCCTTTCCGGAAACCGAGGCGCGAACCGAGGGGCTGCGCATCGACCATTGGATCGAGGCGGGCCTGACCGTGTCGCCGTTCTTCGACCCGATGCTGGCCAAGGTGATCGTTCACCGGGCGGACCGCGACGGCGCTCTGGCGGCCCTGGAGGACGCCCTGGCGCACACCCTGATCGAAGGCATCGAGACCAACCGTGAGTACCTGGGCGCGGTGCTGGCCGACCCGGTGTTCCGTAACGGCGAGATGACCACCCGCTATCTCAATCACTTCCACTATGTGCCCGCCACCCTGGACGTGCTGGCCGGCGGCACCCTGACCACGGTGCAGGACTACCCGGGCCGCCAGGGCTACTGGCCGGTGGGGGTGCCGCCGTCCGGGCCCTTCGATGCGCTGAGTTTCCGGCTCGGCAACCGGCTGCTGGGCAACCAGGAAAACGCCGCCGGCCTGGAATTCACCCTCAACGGCCCGACCCTGCGCTTTAATCGCGCCACCCGCGTCGCCCTCACCGGCGCCGACATGAACGCCACCCTGGACGGCGAACCGGTGGCCGCCTACCAGGCGATCGCGGTCGGCGCCGGCCAGACTCTCAAACTCGGCAAGGTAAGCGGCCACGGCGCCCGCGCCTACCTGGCGGTGGCCGGCGGTCTGCAGTGCCAGCCCTACCTGGGCTCGCGCGGCACCTTCACCCTGGGGCAGTTCGGCGGCCACGGTGGCCGGGCGCTGCGCACCGGCGACGTGCTGCATCTGGGCGAGGCCGCCGGCGGGGAAACGTCACCGGCGGTGCCGGAAGCACTCAAACCCGCCCTCGGCGACCGCTGGGAACTGCGGGTGATCTACGGGCCCCACGGCGCGCCGGACTTTTTCACCGACCAGGACATGGCCACCTTCTTCGCCAGCGACTGGCAGGTGCACTACAACTCCAGCCGCACCGGCGTACGCCTGGTGGGCCCGAAGCCGCAATGGGCACGCCGGGACGGCGGCGAGGCGGGTATGCACCCGTCCAATATTCACGACAACGCCTACGCCATCGGCAGCGTGGATTTCACCGGCGACATGCCGGTGATCCTGGGCCCGGACGGCCCCTCCCTGGGCGGCTTCGTGTGCCCGGCCACGGTGATCCTGGCGGATCGCTGGAAGCTGGGTCAGTTGAAGGCCGGCGACCGCCTGCGCTTCGTGCCGGTGAGTCTGGACGACGCGGACGCCCTGGCTGCCGAACAGGACCGCTGTATCGACACCCTGAGCGCCCCGACCCTGACGGCCCGGCCAGCGGCGGTGACCACCCCGGTGCTCGACCGCCTGGAGGAACAGGCCGAAGGCCCGGCGGTGGTTTACCGGGCCGCCGGCGACCGCTATCTGCTGGTGGAATACGGCCCCCTGGAGCTGGACCTGCGGCTGCGCTTCCGCGCCCACGCCCTAATGCTGTGGCTGGAGGAAAAAAACCTGCCCGGCGTGCTGGAGCTGACCCCGGGCATCCGCTCCCTGCAGGTGCACTTCGATCCCGCGGTGCTGCCCCGGGCGGAGCTGCTGGCCACCCTCAAGGACGCCGAGCTGACCCTGGACCAACAGGACGACCTGGAAGTGCCCTCGCGCATCGTCCATCTGCCTCTGAGTTGGGACGACGAAGCCTGCCGCCTGGCCATCGAAAAGTACATGCAGTCGGTGCGCCACGATGCGCCCTGGTGCCCGAGCAATATCGAGTTCATCCGCCGCATCAACGGCCTGGACAGCATCGACGAGGTAAAACGGATTCTGTTCGAGGCCAGCTATGTGGTGATGGGCCTGGGTGATGTGTACCTGGGCGCGCCGGTGGCCACGCCCTATGACCCGCGCCACCGGCTGGTGACCACCAAGTACAACCCGGCGCGCACCTGGACCGCGGAAAACTCGGTGGGCATCGGCGGCTCTTATCTGTGCGTGTACGGCATGGAAGGGCCCGGCGGCTACCAGTTCGTGGGACGCACCTTCCAGATGTGGAACCGCTTTCACCAAACCGAGGCGTTCCCCCAGCCCTGGCTGCTGCGCTTCTTCGACCAGATCCGCTTCTACGAAGTCTCCGCCGAGGAGCTGCGGCAAATCCGCCGGGATTTTCCCAAGGGCCGCTACCCGTTCCGGGTCGAGGACACCACCTTCAACCTGGGCGAATACCAGCGCTTTCTGGAACGCAACGACGCCTCGATCCGCGACTTCACCGACGCTCGCAACCGGGCCTTCGACGACGAACTGCAACGCTGGGAGGAAAGCGGCCAGCTGCACTTCGAAGCGCAACAGGACCTGAACGCCGGCGACGCCGACGGCCTGCCCGAGGGCACCCCGGTGGAAGCGCCGACGGCGGGCAATATCTGGAAGCTGCTGGTGGCCGAGGGCGATACGGTGGACGCCGGGCAACCGGTGGCGATTCTGGAAGCCATGAAGATGGAGATCGAAGTGACCGCGCCGGAGGCGGGCAAAGTGATCCATGTGGCCCGCCAGGAGGGCCAGCAGATCAACGCCGGCCAGGCGGTGATGGTGCTCGGCGCCCCCTAGGCGCGGTATAGGAGCGGTCGTCCGACCGCGATCCGGCCCGGATCAGACCAGCAACGACCGGGGCGCGCCGAAACCGAAGCCGGCGAAGCCCCGTGTCAAACCCGGCGATACCGGGCCGGTGGCCCAGGCCGGGTCGCTGGCGTTGGTGCCGGCGTTGGTGCCAGCGTTGTTGCCGGCGGGCGCCGAAGGGTCAAGCACCTGCGCCACCCGCCGGGCGATGGCCGCGCCGGAGTCCACCCAATGCACCGGGCGTGGGGCGCGCTCGGCGAGCACGTCGCTGAGTAACGGAAAATGGGTGCAACCCAGCACCACGGTATCCAGACGCTCCTCGGCCCACAGCGGCGCCAGCGCCCGGTCCAGGGCGTCGGGATCGAGAGGTTCGCCGGCGATCAAACGTTCCGCCTGGGCCACCAGCGTGTCGGCGGCCACCCGCTGCACGATATGCCCGGCGGCGAAGTCGGCGATCAGGCGGTCGGTGTAGGGCCGGCACACAGTGGCGGAGGTGGCCAGCAGGCCGATCACGCCACTGCGGCTGAGGGCGGCGGCGGGTTTGATCGCCGGCACCGTGCCCACCACCGGAATCACCAGGCGTTCGCGCAACGCCTCCAGGGCCAGGGTGCTGGCGGTGTTGCAGGCCACCACCAGGGCGCGGGCGCCGCTGGCCGCCACCGCCGCCGCGCATACCGCCACGATGCGCGCCACCAGCCAGTCGTCCGCCTTGGTGCCGTAAGGCAGCGCCGCGTTGTCGCACACATAGGCCAGCGGCACGCCGGGCAGTTGCGCGCGCAGGGCGCGCACCACGGACAAGCCGCCGACGCCGGAATCGAAGATCAGCACGGGATCGGTGGTGGAGGGTTCAGTCGGCGGGGTGGACACAGGCATGGTTTCCGGACGGCACTCCAGCGACCCGGCAACGCGGGTCAGCGGTGACTCTTGGGGTTGCTTCTCAAGAACGGGCTCTGGCCGCTAAGAGTACCGCCAGCGGGGCCCGGGAACAAAGGCCGGCTCAGCCCGCCGGGGGCGTCCCCGGCGCGCCGTGCCAGATACGTACCCGTTCCGCCACGGTGTCGGCCTGGCGGGCCCAGCGGAAATGGTCCGCCTTGTCGCCGAGCTGATTGGCGTCCAGGGTTTCCTCGATCAGGCGGGCGGCGCGGAATTTGTCGGTGACCGCGTGCACCGAGTCCGCCGGCGCGAAGGCGTCGTCCGCCAGCCGGATCGCCAGCACCGGCCCCGGGTACGCGGCCACGGCGGCATCCAGGTCCTGGTCCAGGCCCCGCGCGTGATAGCGGTTGGTCAACGCCAGCCCGCGCCAGTCCGCCATCAGCGTGCGGGCCTCCCGGGCGCCGAAGCCGATGCGGTCACCGGGGTAATAGCCCAGCACCAGATTGCAGACCGGAATCAGCCGGGTGAGCAGCCGGACCTTCTTGCGCATGGGGCCGGCGAAGGCGTTCAGCCAGGGGCTGCCGGTGGCCACCAGCACCAGCCCGTCCACCCGCGCCGGCAGACGCCCGGCGGTGAGGGCGGCGAAATGGCCGCCCAGGCTGTGGCCCAGCAGGTACAGCGGCGCTTCCGGATGGTGGTCGCGCAGCCAGTCCAGCACCGCCGGCACGTCCCGGTCCAGCACCTCGGCGAAGCCCCAGTCGCTGCGCCGGGACGGGCGCAGCGCGCTGTCGCCGTGGCCGCGCTGCTCCATCAGCGCCACGCTGAAGCCACGGGCCGCCAGGGCCGCCGCCAGCTTGTCGTAAAAACGCACGGACACGCCCAGGGCCGGCAGCACCAGCAGAATCGGCGCGCCGGCGGCGGCCGGGTACCAGCTCAGCGGTACCCGGTAGCCGGCGCCGTTGTCGACGCTGAACGGCTCGCCGTTCATTCGGCGGCGTCCGTGGGTACCGCGCGCCGGGGCCGGCGCACCAGTTCCCCGGCGCAGTTGGGGCAGGTGGCGCTGAAGGCGGTGCAGCAGTCCACGCAGAAGCTGCACTCGTAGGAGCAGATGTAGGCCTCGCCGTCCTCGGCCAGGGCCTGCCGGCAGTGTTCACAGTGGTGTTTCATTTCCAGCATGTCATCTCCACCATATCAGTGCGCCTCCACCTTCCGTTTGCCGCAACGCTCGCATTGGTAACGGGTCACCAGCTTGCCACGCTGACTGTCGAAGCGGGTGTTCTTGACCACCTTCCACTTGTGGAAGCCGTGCTGGCACATTCCCTTCTTGGGCTTCTTACGGGCCGGCTTCTTGAACGGAACGATGTCGCCCATCGCATCACCTTGATTGACTTACCCGCCCCCAGAATACCGCAACCGGCGGGCGCCGGTGTCAAAGGGTCCACAACAACCACGCCGAGAGCAGCAATTCCGCCACCAGAAAACCCGCCGGCCAGCCCGGCAGGCGGCGGTCCAGCAGCAGACCGGCCAGCCGTCCGCCGGCCATGCCCAGCAGGGCCACCGCCACCGTCACCACGATGCCGGCCCGCCAAGCGGGCAAGGCCGGCGCCGCCAGCAACAGCCCACCCACCGCCAGACCGAAACCGCCGTACACCGCCCTCACCTCGTTGCGGGCCGCCCACGGCAGGCGCGGGACATCCACCAGCGCCAGCACCCGGTCGGGGGCGGCGATGGCCACCGCCCCCATGGCCAGAAAGGCCAGCGCCACCGCGATCAGCGCGCTCATCGGCGGGCGTCCAGGGCCACCGCCGGGGCGCCCAGGCCCCGCCATTGGCACCAGACCAGGAAGGCGGTGATCAGGGCCAGGTCCGCCAGCAGCAGCTGGCCCCACAGCGACAGGCGCGACGCGGCCACCAGCATCACCAGCGGCAATGCCAGCACCAGGCCGGCGTCCGCCAGGGTCAGCAGGCGGGCAAAGCCGACGCCACGGTCCGAGCGGCGGGCCGCCCAGGCCAGGTCCACGGCGAACAGCAGGCAGACGACACCGGCGCCGGTCATCAGCAGCGGCGGCACGGCGCCGGAGTAGGCGCTGAACAGGCCCGCCAGGGGGCCGGCGGCGGCGATCAGGACGACACCCAGCAGAGCGGTGCCGACGGCGTTGAACCAAAGCGCGTGCTTCAGGGATTGCCAGGGCATGGTCTTTCTCCTCGTCGTTTCTGGTAGAGTCAGCATCGTTGCGCCGGGGAAGTGAAACAATTACCTGGTGGGTAGTGACGCAACACAAGGAGCGGAGATGGAACCGGGCGAATTGCTTTCCGACTGGCGCAAAACGCGCCGTCTCAGCCAGCTGGAGCTGGCCGGCCGGGCGGCGGTGTCGAGCCGCCATCTGAGTTTCGTGGAAACCGGCCGCGCCCGGGCCAGCGCCGGCCTGCTGCGGCGCCTGGCGGCGGCCCTGGACCTGAATTGCCGCGATACCAACCAGCTGCTGGTGGCCGCCGGCCATGCGCCGGTGTACGGCGAGACGCGCCTGGACGAGCCGGCCATGGCGCCGGTGCGCCAGGCCCTGGAAGTGATGCTCGACAACCACCTGCCCTACCCGGCCGCCGTGCTCGACGCCCACTGGAACCTGCTGCTGGCCAACGGCGCCCTGCAGGGGCTGATCCAGGCAATGGTCGCCGAGGCCGGCCCGCTGCCGGCCACCGGCAATATCGTCGAGCTGGTGTTTCATGCGGACGGCTTCAAACCCTTTATCCTCAACTGGGAGCTGGTCGCCGCGGCGCTGCTGCGGCGCCTGCGCCGGGACCTGGACCTGCGCCCGGACCCGCAGCTGCAGCGCCTGTACCGGCGCCTGGAGGACCTGGCGGACGTGCCCGCTCTGCTGGGCGCCACGCCGGTCAGCGTGGAACCCATGCTGACCCTGCAGATGATGGTGGGCGGCCAGCGCCTGACCACCTTCTCCACCCTGGCCAGCTTCGGCACCGCCATGGATGTGATCATGGAGGAGCTGCGCATCGAGCATTATTTCCCCGCCGATGACGCCACTCGCGCCTTTTTCGACGCAATGGACTGAGCCCGTTCATCGCGCCGACGCGGCCGAACCCGTATAATCCCGCTCCCCAATTGATCGGCCACAGGATAGCCATGACCGAATTTACCCCCGGCCAGCGCTGGCTCAGCGAATCCGAGACCGAACTGGGGCTCGGACTGATCAAGGAGGTGGACTACCGTCTGGTGACGGTCAGTTACCCGGCCGTGGAAGAAGAACGGACCTACGCGAAGAACAACGCGCCACTGTCGCGCATCACCTTCGACGTGGGCGATACCCTGACCACCGGCGACGGCCTGGACCTGGTGGTCAAGGACGTGGAGGACCACAACGGCCTGATGGTCTATCACGCCCATCCCGCCGACGAGCCGGACAACGTGCAGCCGGTGCCGGAATCCCTGCTCGGCCACCGTCTGCGCCTGAGCGGCGCCCTGGACCGGTTGCTCACCAACCAGCTGTCCTCGAACCGCTGGTTCGAACTGCGGGTGTCGGCGCTGCAGGCCCGCGCCCGCCGTGAAGGCTCACCGATCCAGGGCCTGCGCGGCCCGCGCATCGATCTGATCGGCCACCAGCTTCATATTGCCGACCAGGTGGCGCGCCGTTACGCCCCCCGGGTGCTGCTGGCCGACGAAGTGGGCCTGGGCAAGACCATCGAAGCGGGTCTGATTCTGCACCAGCAACTGGAAACCGGCCGCGCCCGCCGCGTTCTGATCGTGGTGCCCGACGCCCTGGTGCACCAGTGGTTCGTGGAAATGGCCCGCCGCTTCAATCTGCGCTTTTCCATTTTCGACGAGGAACGCCTGAGCGCCCTGTCCCGCCCCAGCGTGGACGAGGTCAAGGAAATGCTGGCGGACCTGTTCGCCGAGGCGGAGGGCGAAGGCGCCGCGCCGGAGGTGGACGACAACCCCTTCCTCTCCGAGCAGTTGGTGCTGTGCAGCACCGCCTTTCTGCAAGGCTGCGACATCGACAGCCTGGCGGCGGCCGACTGGGACCTGGTGATCGTCGATGAAGCCCACCATCTGCACTGGTCGCCGGAGGCGCCCTCCGAGGCCTACCGGCGGGTGGAACAACTGGCCGACGCCAGCCGGGGCCTGCTGCTGCTCACCGCCACCCCGGAACAGCTCGGCCTGGAAAGCCACTTCGCCCGGTTGCGCCTGCTGGACCCGGACCGTTACCCGGACCTGGATACCTTCGTCGCCGAACAGACCCGCTACCGGGAGGTGGCGGAGCTGGTCGGCGAACTGCACGATCAGGAAAGCTGGCCGACGGACCTGAAACAGCGCGCCGCCGCGCTGCTGCCCGACGAAACCGTGGACGAAGCCCACCGCGAGGCGGTGCTGGCCGAGCTGCTGGACCGCTTCGGCCCGGGCCGGGTGATGTTCCGCAACACCCGCCATAACGTGGCCGGCTTCCCGGCCCGCCAGGTGCACGGCGAGCCCCTGACGCTGCCGGACAACTACCGGGTGGACGCGGACGAAGAGCTGGCCCTGCGCCTGTACCCGGAAGCCGGCTTCGGCGACGACCGCTGGTGCGGCGAGGACCCGCGCGTCACCTGGCTGGAGCGTTTTCTCAAGGAACACCGGGGCGACAAAGTGCTGGTGATCTGCGCCCGCCGCGACACCGCCATCGACCTGCACGCCCATTGTGGCTACAAGCTGGGCATGAACCTGGCGGTGTTCCATGAAGGCATGGACCTGATCGAGCGGGACCGGGCCGCCGCCTATTTCGCCGATCACGAGGACGGCGCCCAGGCGCTGATCTGTTCCGAGATCGGTTCCGAGGGCCGTAACTTCCAGTTCGCCCACCATCTGGTGCTGATCGACCTGCCCCTGGACCCGGACCTGCTGGAACAGCGCATCGGCCGCCTGGACCGCATCGGCCAGAGCGAGGACGTCCGGATCCATGTGCCCTACTTCCAGGGCCACGCCCAGGAGGTGCTGTTCCACTGGTACCACCAGGGCATGAACGCCTTCGAGCACACCAACCCCGCTGGCCACGAAATCCGCCAGCGCACCGGCGAGGCCCTGGAGGCGGCGCTCACCCGGCCGGACGACGGCGCCCTGCTGGACGACCTGGTAAGCCTCACCCGCCGCGAGGCCGGCGCCCTGCGCGAGCGGCTGGAACAGGGCCGCGACCGGCTGCTGGAGCTGGCCTCCTTCGACCCCGCCCGGGCGGAGACCCTCAAGGAACAACTGGCCGCCGCCGACGCCGACAGCCCCTGGCCGTTCATGACCCGGGTGTTCGACCATTACGGCGTGGATCAGGAAGAGCATTCCGACGACGCCTGGATCCTCAAGCCGGGCCCGCACCTGCGCGAGCCGTTCCCGCACCTGCCCGAGGAAGGCGTCACCGTCACCGACCGGCGTGGCACCGCCATCGCCCGCGACGACATGCAGTTCCTGACCTGGGAGCATCCGCTGGTGGGCGGCGCCCTGGATCTGATTCTCGACGAGCACCGGGGCAAGGCCTCGGTAAGCCTGCTCAAGAATCCCAAGATCAAGGCCGGCACCCTGCTGGTGGAGGCGGTCTATACGGTGGAGCCGGTGGCGCCCCGGCACCTGCAGGCGGACCGCTTTCTGCCGGTGACCACGGTGCGCCGGCTGCTGGACGCCAACGGCCGCGACCTGTCCTCGGCGATCACCCACGACGCGCTGTGCCGGCAATGCCACAAGCTGGAGAAGCCGCTGGCGCGTAAGATCGTGGCCAGCCAGAAGGGGCTGCTGGAGCAGTTGCTCAAGGACGACGAGCAGAACGCCGCCGGCCAGGCCCGCGCGGTGATCGACCAGGCCCTGGCCGCCATGCGCGACAGCCAGGACCAGGCACTGCGCCGGCTGCGCGCCCTGCGTGACAAGAACCCGCTGGTCCGGGAGGAGGAAATCACCTACCTGGAACGGCAGACCGAAGCCCTGGAAGAGCGCATCGGCGATGCCCGCTTCCGCCTGGAGGCGGTGCGCGTCATCGTCGCCGGCAACTGAAGGAGAACAGCATGGACTATCTGCCCTGCGTGGAACTGGACCCGCAACAGCCCGCCGACTCCAGCGTGATCTGGCTGCACGGCCTTGGCGCCAGCGGCCACGACTTCGAGCCGGTGGTGCCGGAGCTGGGCCGCAAGCGCACCCGCTTCGTGTTTCCCCATGCCCCGCAAATCCCGGTGACGGTGAACGGCGGCATGGTGATGCCGGCCTGGTACGACATCGCCGGCCTGGGCGGCACCAGCCCGGTGGACGAGGACGGCATCCGCCGTTCCGCCGCCCAGGTGGACGCCCTGATCGAACGCGAAATCGAACGCGGCGTGCCCGCCGAGCGGATCGTGGTGGCGGGCTTTTCCCAGGGTGGCGCGGTGGCCTACGAAGCGGCCCTGCGGCATCCGCAAAAGCTGGCCGGGCTGATGGCGCTGTCCACCTATTTCGCCACCGCCGACAGCGTGGCGTTCAGCGAGGCCAACGCCGGCCTGCCGGTGTTCATCGCCCACGGCACCTTCGACCCGATGGTGCCGGAACAGGGCGGCCGCCGGGCGGCGGACACCCTGAGCGCCAAGGGTTACCCCACCGAGTACAAGACCTACCCGATGGAGCACGCGGTGTGCCTGGAGGAGATCCAGGATATTGCCGCGTTTCTGGCGCGGGTCCTCGATTAACGGCGATCGCGGTCGAACGACCGCGATCCGGCTCAGGCGCTGAATACCTCGTCGAACAGGTCGTCCATGGCCGCGAACGCGCGCCGCGACACTTTCGGGTCGTAGACCGAACGGCCCGGCATGTTCGCCCCCGGGTCGGTGAAGGAATGCACCGCGCCGCCGAAGTGGGTGAGCTGCCAGTCCGCGCCGGCCCCGTCCATCTCTTCCTTGAACGCCTTCAGTGAGTCCTCACTGACCATGGGATCGTCGGCCCCGTTGAGCACCAGCACGCTGCCCTTCACCGGGCCGGTGGCCGGCGCCGGTGTATCCAGCAGGCCGTGGAAGCTGACAAAGGCGCGCAGGTCGGCGCCGTCGCGGGCCAGTTCCAGGGCACAGGCGCCGCCGAAACAGAAGCCGAACATGGCCAGCCGGTCCCGGGCAATGCCCAGCTCACCGGCCTCCCGCTCCAGCACCGCCAGGGCGCCGCGCAGCCGCGCGCGCAGGGCGGCATTGTCCGCTCGCACCGCGCCCATGGCCTCCATGGCCTGGTCCGGGGTTTGCGGGCGCACCTCCTTGCCGAACGGGTCCAACACGAAAATCGCCCGGGTGTTGTCCAGGCGGCGCTCCGCCTGGGCGATGGCGGCGTCGCTGATGCCGAAGAAATTGGGGGCCATCAACAGGGCGCGGCTGGGGGTGGCGCCGCGCAGATAAAGAAGATGGCCCTGGAAGGTGCGGCCGTCCACGTCGTAGTCGATGGCCTGATTGACGATATCACTCATTACTTATCTCCCGGTCAAAGCGCACGCCATTAAACACTTCGTTACCTTGCCCCCGCAAACAACCGGAACCGCGTCATGGCACCTTCACCCGCGGGCGGCTTTCATGGAGGGCCATCCCTTGCAGGAGACACGCCATGAGAAACGCACTGCGAACCACTCTGCTCACCGCCGCCGTGCTGGCCCTGACCCCGGCCGCCCTGGCGGACCCGCCGGCCTGGGCCGGCCAGGGCGGCAAGCAAGGCGCCGCCCCGCGCCATGCCGGCATGGACGCCGATGCGCGCATCTTCAGTGACCGGGAACGGCAGGCGCTGCTTCACTATGGGGAACGCCGCGACCTGGACGATCTGCCGCCGGGGCTGCGTAAGAAAGTGGCCCGGGGGGGCGATCTGCCACCGGGCTGGCGGGACAAACTGCGGGAAGGGCGGCGACTGCCGGACGACCTCTACTATCACGGCTACCGTCTTCCCGAGTCGGTCTATCGGACTCCGAATGGCTACTCGGACGTGGTGATCGACAACGAGGTGGTCCGTATTCTGGATGCGACCCAGGTCATCATGGACATTTTCAGACTCAACCGCTGAGCCGTCGCTTCATTAAGAGACGCGCCACGGAACCGAATCGGGCGGGCCGCTCTCAAAAATGGAAATCATTGCCGTTCAGGAGTGCTCGCCATGACCAAACTGGCCATTCAGGGTCTGATCGCCATCACCTCCGCTCTCTGGCTGCCCGCCCAGGCCGATCTGGCCCGCACGGTCTGGGGCGGCGATCAGGCCGGCGAAGCCCGCTCGGTGAACGACGACGCGGCGGAGAACAGCCCCACCCTGTTCATGCCCGCCGCCGACCGCGACCGCCGGGATTGACCCCGGCGGAGCCATGAAAGGTTAAATCCGAAAAACCGGCGTGCGCTCGTTCACAGTTCCTTGCCGGGGCAGGAACGACTGCCCGGGGAAAGCCTCTGATTGCATACCGACGGCGCGATTGTTGGTGGGCGCAGGGCCATCAGGGAGGGCCAGGGAGCAAGGATGCGAACGCTCCGCCGGCGCGGTCGGACCGAATCGAAATGCGCTGATTCGAAAATTTATCGGGACGGGAACGCCAGGTGGGGAACTTCCTCCACCGATACGGCACTAACCCCATGAGTCTCCCAATACAATCAGGCAACCCTCCGGGCGCACAGCAAAGCTGGCGCCCTTCTTTTTTTCTGGGGGCAGGCTTTTCTGGGGGGGTCAGGTCTTCTTGCCGCCGCCGGGACCGAACGGCAGCGGAAAGGCGGTGACGTTGCTGCCCGCCTCGGTGATCGTGCCCACGCCTTCCTTCTCCACCTCGTCGATGCGAATCACCGCGTGCATGGGAATAAAGGAACGCTGTACCCCGGCGAACTGGTTCTTGAGCTTCTCCTCGGAGGGGTCCACCACCATTTGCGCCCGCTCACCGAACAGGAATTCTTCCACTTCGATAAAGCCATAAAGGTCGCTGGCGTAGATCTGACCTACGTAGATTTCGTAGATCTGCCCCTGGTTGAGGAAAATAACCCGATAGATTTGACGGCTTTTCGACATGATCCGGGAGGTATGAGTGCCTGAAACGGGCGCGCAGTCTAGCACAGATTGGCCGCCCGGCATCCCCCGCAAGCCTCTGTTTTGCGGGCTTGGCGGCTGGACTTTGCCCCTTTGAATGACTAGAGTTACGGCCCACAATGCCGTGGGGCATTTTGCCGCACCCTGGGAGACCGCCGCCTTTTCCCTCACTTCCTGTAAGTGATTGTTCTAAGGCGATTTTCTCAATAATAAGGCGGGTTTTTGGCCACCCCCTTGGCCGCCCCCGCCCTTCCGGGCAGGGCCCCGGCAGGGCTCCACAGCATCTTATCCTGAAACTCGATTTCCAGGTGCCGGTGACGGCAATAGAAAAGGCGTGCCCCCTTGTTCCGGGGGGGACTCGCTGGGGAAAACAGGGAGCTAACGCATGCAGTCAACTCTGTTCCACCGCGCGGCGGTCGGTCTCATTTCGCTGATGATCAGCGGCATGACCGTGGCCAGCGACTGGACTGAACGTTCCGACCACAACCTGCGGCCCGGGGTCACCGCGGTCAGCCAGGAAGTGTACGATCTTCACACCACCATCCTCTGGATCGTCACCATCATCGGCTTGCTGGTGTTCGGCCTGATCCTGGTCTCCATGATCCGTCACCGCCGCTCCCGCCATCCGAACCCGGCCACGTTCCATGAGCACGTGTTCCTGGAGGTGCTGTGGACGGTGATTCCGTTCATCATCCTGATCGCCATGGCGGTGCCCGCCACCCGCGTGCTGATCGAGCTGGATGACTCCTCCGACGCGGAACTCACCGTGAAGGTCACCGGCCATCGCTGGAAGTGGGAGTACGAGTACCTCACCTACGCCGACGACAACAATATCGGCGTCTCCTTCATGTCCAACATCGCCACGCCGCCGGAACAGATCAACAACCCGGTACTGTCCGGCGGCCTGTTCCCCTACGGCACCGCCAAGGACGCCGTGGGTAACGAGTTCCCCGAGAAAGGCGCCAACTACAACCTGGAAGTGGACCAGCCGCTGGTGCTGCCCTCCGGCCAGAAGGTGCGCTTCCTGGTGACTTCCGCCGACGTGATCCACTCCTTCTGGGTGCCGGACTTCGGCGGCAAGAAGGACGCCATCCCCGGCTTTGTCAACGAGACCTGGGCCAAGGTTCCCGAAGGCAAGGAAGGCACCTACTATGGTCAGTGCGCCGAGCTGTGCGGCAAGAACCACGCCTTCATGCCCATCGAGGCCAAGGTGGTGAGCCAGGCCGAGTTCGCCGACTGGCTGGCGCAGAAGAAGGAAGAGGCCGCGGCCGCCCCGGACCTGACGCCGTTCGCCGATCTGAACGAGGCCATGGAGCTGGGCCAGCAGACCTACGCCGGCAACTGCGCCGTGTGTCATGGCAACAATGGGGAAGGCGGTGTGGGCCTGCCGTTCGCGGGCAGCGACTTCGCCACCAAGAAAGAACATCTGGAAGAGCACATCCACGTGCTGGTGGAAGGCCGTGGCGCCATGCCCGCTTTCGCCGCCCAGCTGTCACCGCGCCAGATCGCTTCCGTCATTACCTACGAGCGTAACGCTTGGGGTAACGAGACCGGCGATCTGATTCAACCCGACGACGTCTACGAACAAGAGTGAGGGAGGGGAGAGCGATGAGTACCGCTGCCGCTGCACACGATGACCATCATCACCACGCCCCGACCGGCCTGAAACGCTGGCTGTTCAGCACCAACCATAAGGACATTGGCACGCTGTACCTGTGGTTCAGCTTCACCATGTTCATGGTCGGTGGCCTGCTGGCCATGGTGATCCGTACCGAGTTGCTGGAACCGGGCATGCAGTTCGTGGACCCGGAATTCTTCAACCAGATGACCACCGTCCACGGCCTGGCCATGGTGTTCGGCGCCGTCATGCCGGGCTTCGTCGGGTTCGCCAACTGGATGATCCCGCTGATGATCGGCGCGCCGGACATGGCGCTGCCGCGCATGAACAACTGGTCGTTCTGGATTCTGCCGTTCGCGTTCCTGATCCTGCTGAGCTCGGTGTTCATGAGCGCCTTCGGCGCCGGTCACCCGAGCGCGCCGAACTTCGGCTGGACCTTCTACGCGCCGCTCTCCACCGAGTACGGCCCGGCCTCCACCGACCTGTTCATCCTGTCCGTGCACATGATGGGTATCTCTTCCATCATGGGCGCGATCAACGTGATCGTGACCGTGTTCAACCTGCGCGCGCCGGGCATGACCCTGATGAAAATGCCGCTGTTCGTGTGGACCTGGCTGATCACCGCCTTCCTGCTGATCGCGGTGATGCCGGTACTGGCCGGCGCGGTGACCATGATGCTCACCGACCGCCACTTCGGCACCAGCTTCTTCAGCGCCGCCGGCGGCGGTGACCCGGTGCTGTTCCAGCACGTGTTCTGGTTCTTCGGGCACCCCGAGGTGTACATCATGATCCTGCCCGCGTTCGGGATCGTGTCGTCCATCATTCCGACCTTCGCGCGCAAGCAGCTGTTCGGCTACGCCTCCATGGTTTACGCCACCGCCTCCATCGCACTGCTCAGCTTCGTGGTCTGGGCCCACCACATGTTCACCGTGGGCATGCCGCTGGCCGGCACCCTGTTCTTCATGTACATGACCATGCTGATCTCGGTGCCCACCGGCGTGAAGGTGTTCAACTGGGTGGCCACCATGTGGCGCGGCTCGATGACCTTCGAGCTGCCCATGAAGTGGGCCATCGCCTTCGTGATCCTGTTCACCTGTGGCGGCCTGTCCGGCCTGATGCTGGCGATCACTCCGGTGGACTTCCAGTACCACGACACCTACTTCGTGGTGGCGCATTTCCACTACGTGCTGGTGACCGGCGCCGTGTTCAGCATGTTCGCCGCCGCCTACTACTGGCTGCCCAAGTGGTCCGGCGTGATGCCCAACAAACTGCTCGGCGAGCTGCATTTCTGGAGTTCCCTGCTGTCGGTGAACCTGCTGTTCTTCCCGATGCACTTCGTGGGCCTGGCCGGCATGCCGCGTCGCTATGCCGACTACGCGCTGCAGTTCGCGGACTACAACTTCTGGATTTCCATCGGCGGTTTCTGGTTCGGTCTGTCCCAGCTGTTCTTCCTGGCGGTCTGTCTGCTGTGCGCCATGAAGAAAGGTGAGAAGGCCGCAGCCCGTCCCTGGGACGGTGCCGAGGGTCTGGAATGGGAAGTGCCCTCTCCGGCCCCGTTCCATACCTTTGAAACGCCCCCGGTGGTGAAATAACGGATCACGGATAACGGCGCCATGAGTCACGACAGCCTCGAACATCGCAACAAGCGCACCCTGCGCAAGCTCCTGATCTGGGCGCTGGCGATGTTCGGGTTCGCGTTCGCCATGGTGCCGTTCTACGACGTGATCTGTGACATCACCGGTTTGAATGGAAAGACCTCGTCGACGGCGAGCACCGAGGGTCCGTCACGGACCGTGGAAGACCGCACCGTGACCGTGGAATTCATCACCCAGCGCGGCCAGGGCGTGAACGGGGACTTCATGTCCGCCACCCGCCGGGTGAAGGTACATCCCGGGGAAATCACCCTGGTGAATTTCTACGCCAGCAATCCGAAGACCAGCGAGATCGTCACCCAGAGCATTCCGTCCGTGACCCCCGGGGAAGCGGCGCGCTACCTGCACAAAACCCAGTGTTTCTGCTTTGACCAGCAGACCCTGGGCGCCGGCGAGCGCAAGGAAATGCCGATGATCTTTTATCTGGACCCGGAGCTGCCGGACCACATCACCACGCTGACACTGTCGTACACGATATTCGACGTGACCGACCGGGTCGCCGCCACCAACGACACCGTGATTAACAACAATACGGCTGCCAAGTAACGGCCCGGTTGTACAGGAGACTTTTTCAAAATGGCTACTGAGAAGTATTACGTACCCGAGAGCAGCCCCTGGCCCCTGGCGGCCTCCGTCGGGCTGTTCATGACCGCCGTGGGCGGCGCCCACTTTATCCAGCAGAGCACCGCCCCGGACAAGTTCCAGGGCAGCTGGGGGATGCCGCTGTTCTTCTTCGGCCTGGCCACCCTGTGGCTGGTGATCGCCATCTGGTGGCGCGACACCATCAAGGAATCCGTGGGCGGCCTGCACAGCAAGCAGCTGGGCATTTCCTACCGCCAGGGCATGCTGTGGTTCATCTTCTCCGAAGTGATGTTCTTCGGTGCCTTCTTCGGCGCCCTGTTCTACACCCGCTGGCTGATCGTGCCGTGGCTGGCCGGCGAAGGCAGCAACGCCATGACCCATGAGCTGCTGTGGCCGAACTTCCAGGCCATGTGGCCGCTGATCAAGACCCCGGACGGCACCACCACCCAGGCCATGGGCGCCTGGGGTCTGCCGGCGATCAACACCGCCATCCTGCTGACCAGCTCCATCACCCTGACCATCGCCCACCACGCTCTGCTGGAAGGCAAGCGCGGCAAGCTGATCGGCTTCCAGGCGGTCACCGTGCTGCTGGGCGCCATCTTCCTGGGCCTGCAGGCGTGGGAATACCACCACGCCTACGTGGAAATGGGCCTGACCCTGCACGCCGGCATCTACGGCAGCCTGTTCTTCCTGCTCACCGGCTTCCACGGCGCCCACGTGACCATCGGCACCATCTTCCTGTTCGTCACGCTGATGCGTGTGATCAAGGGCCACTTCGACGCGGAAAACAATTTCGCCTGGGAAGCGGGGGCCTGGTACTGGCACTTCGTGGACGTGGTCTGGCTGTTCCTTTTCGTGGTGGTGTACTGGCTGTAACCCCGCCGACCACCCTGGAAACAAAAAGCCCCGGTCACAAGCCGGGGCTTTTTGTTTTCGGTCTTTATTGCGCCTGTTCGATGGGTTCCCCGTAGCGCTGGCCCGGGTTCACGTCGTGGGGCTGGATCCAGCCCATCATCATGCTCAGCAGGATGAACAGGAACACCGCCGCCGAGAAGCCCACCCGCCAGGCCAGAGCGCGCATGGTCTTGCCGTCCTTGCCCTGGCCGCGCACCAGCGACATCAGCGCCTTGCCCAGGGAGGCCACCGCCGCGATCAACAGCACGATGACGATCAGCTTCACCCACCACATATGTTTCTCCTTAGCCAACGCCGGGCGGCATTGCCTCGACGTGCGAACCCGGTCGGGTACAATACGCGCCCATTGTAGCCGCCACCCCAGCGAGTGAAAGATGAAGAGGCGCTTTTCCCCACTTGGCCTGTTGCTCACGCTTATGGTGGTCGCGGCGTGTCTGAGCCTGTCCTGGTGGCAATGGCAGCGCGCCGGCGAGAAACGCGCCTGGCTGGCCGATCAGGCGGCCAAGGCCCACGCCGAGCCGGTGGACCTGGCCGAGGCACTGCGCCGCGACGACCGCCAGCACCTGCCGGTGCGGGTGCACGGAGAGATCGACAACGACCACCCGGTGCTGCTGGACAACCGCACCTACCAGGGCGTGGCCGGCTATTACCTGCTCAGCCCGCTGCGCGACGACCACGGCCGCTGGGTGCTGATCAATCGGGGCTGGCTGCCCCGTGGCGCCGACCGCGGCACGCTGCCCGAGGTGGCGCCGGTGACCGGCACGGTGACGGTCACCGGGTCTCTCTACGAGCCGGATGCCCGTGCCCTGGTGCTCAAGGACACGCCGCTGGCGGAGCACCAATGGCCGTTGCGGGTGCAGAAGGTGGATTTTGCAGCCATCGGGCGCCGACTTGGGGTAGAATTGGCGCCCTTCGAGATTCGGGTGCCGCCCGAACAGTCCCTGGGCGACGCCCCCGTGCTGCCAAGGCCCTGGCAGGACATCACGGCGGCGATCAGCCCGGAACGTCACCAGGCCTATGCGCTGCAGTGGCTGGGGCTGGGTCTGGCCGCCCTGATCATGTACCTGGTCGCCCATTTCCGCCGGCGCCCCCGACCGGATCACTGAAACATCATGTCGCCACGTCTTAAAAACAGGCTGACCCTGCTGGCCATCGTCGGCCCCTTTATCCTGTTCTTCATCATCGGACGCTATTTCGTGGACCCCTGGTCCCTGCCCCGGGAAAACAAGGGCCAGCTGATCATCCCCCACGTGCAGATCGCCGCCCTGGACCTGCGTGACGCCGACGGCGAACCCTACGACGACACCGACACCAAGGGCCTGTGGAGCCTGCTGTACGTGGCCGGCGCCGACTGCGACCGGGCCTGCAAGAACGGCCTTTACTATCAGATGCGCCAGGTGCAACGCACCCTGGGCGAGAACATGGAACGGCTGCGCCGGGTGGTGGTACTCACCGCGCCGGCGTCCGGGGACCTGCGCGGCTTTCTGGACGATCAGGCCGCCGGCATGGTGGAAACACGGGGCGACGCCGACACCGTCAAGGCGGCGCTGGCCCCGGCCTACGAAGACGCCGGCGGCGACGCCGTGGGCGATATTTTCGTGGTCAGCCCGGACGGCCAGATCTTTCTGCGCTACCCCACCCACGAGGACATGGACGCCACTCTCGAGGAGGCGGAAAACATCCGCCTGGATCTTGAACGTACCTTGAAGGGCTCGCTGATCTGAGGCGGCGCCCGCTACCCCTACAGGTTTCGACACATGCATCCCGAACCCCGGCAACCTCTGACTTCCTCGCAAATCTGGCTGCGCCGCGTGGCCGTGCTGGCGCTGATCCTGGCCGCCGGCGTGATCATTCTGGGCGCCTGGACCCGGCTCTCCGATGCCGGCCTGGGCTGCCCGGACTGGCCCGGCTGCTACGGCCACCTGGACGTGCGCAAGGCCATCGAGCACGTCAATGAACAGAACGCCACCAACCCCGGCGAGCTGCGCGAGGCGCACAAAACCGTCCCGGAGATGGTGCACCGCTATTTCGCCTCCACCCTGGGGCTGCTGATCCTGATCATCGCCGGCCTCAGCGTGGCCAACCGCAAGCGCGAAAAACAGCCGCTCAAGCTGCCCCTGTTTCTGGTGGCGCTGGTGATCTTCCAGGGCATTCTCGGCATGTGGACGGTGACCATGGGGCTGCAGCCCACCATCGTCATGCTGCATCTGCTGGGCGGCTTCACCACCCTTACCCTGCTGGCCCTGCTCACCGCCCGCCTGTACCGTTGGCCGCGCTTTCTCAACGATTGCGACGTGCGCAGCCTGAAGACCCTGGGCGGGTTGAGCCTGGCGGCGGTGGTGCTGCAGATCGCCCTGGGCGGCTGGACCACCGCCAACTACGCCGCGGTGGTGTGCACCGAGCTGCCGATCTGCGAGGACGGCTGGGTGGAGCACATCAATTTCGAGGACGCCTTCGTATTCTGGGGCCATGAGCACGACAAGCCGGACTACGAGTTCGGCGTGCTGCAGAACGACGCGCGCACCACCATCCACGTGCTGCATCGCTTCGGCGCCCTGCTGGTGACGCTGATGGTGCTGCTGCTGGTGGGACGTATCCTGACCCGGGCGCGCAGTGTCTTCTTCCGCAACTTCGGCCTGGTTATCCTGGGCCTGCTGGCGTTGCAGATCACCCTGGGCATCAGCAATGTGGTGTTCTCGGTGCCGCTGTGGGTGGCCGTGTCGCACAATTTCGTGGCGGTGCTGCTGCTGATATCGCTGGTACTCTTTATCCGCGCCATCAACGTAAAATGCGCGGCCCGTCATCCTCGGGGCCCGGACGGGCCGCCCCGGGACTAGTCCAGATCAGGCCGAGAGGGAGCCACCATGAGCGCGAACGACAAGACCATGAGCGCCGCGCCGGAGCCGCGTGAACGCCCGACGCCGGGCTGGCGCGACTTTCTGGCGCTGACCAAACCCGGCGTGGTGATGCTGCTGATGGTCACCGCCGTGGCCGGCATGTTCCTGGCCACCGACCCGCCGGGCATGGTGCCCCTGGACATCTTCATCCCCGCCTTCGTGGGGCTGTCCCTGGCGATGATGGCATCGGCGGCGATCAACCAGATCATGGATCAGAAGATCGACGCCATCATGAAGCGCACCGAGAAGCGCCCGCTGGTGGCCGGCAAGATTTCCCCGAAGGCGGCGGTGACGTTCGCGGTGCTGCTGGCGCTGGCGTCCATGGCGATGCTCTATTTTCTGGTCAATCCGCTGACCGCCGGGCTGACCCTGTTCGGCTTCGTCGGCTATGCCTTTGTCTATACCCTCTACCTGAAGCGCGCCACCCCGCAGAACATCGTGATCGGCGGCATCGCCGGCGCCATCCCGCCGCTGCTCGGCTGGGCGGCGGTGACCAATTCCCTGGACCCCTACGCCTGGCTGCTGGTGCTGATCATCTTCGTCTGGACGCCGCCGCACTTCTGGGCGCTGGCCATCCACCGCGCCGACGAATACGCCAAGGCGGACGTACCCATGCTGCCGGTGACCCACGGCATCCCCTTCACCCGCGAATCGGTGCTGTACTACACCATCCTGCTGTTCATCTGCTCGCTGCTGCCCTACCTGACCGGCATGAGCGGGCTGATCTATCTGGTCAGCGCGGTGATCCTCAGCGGTATTTTCCTGGTGCACGCGGTGCGGTTGCGCTTCAGCAGCAATCCGAAACTGCCGATGAAGACCTTTGGTTATTCCATCGTCTATCTGTTCGTGCTGTTCACCGCCCTGCTGGTGGATCACTACCTGCCCCTGCATCCGCTGCAACCGTGACGGGATCGTCATCAGGCCAATAGCCAGGGGCCGGCGCTTGCAGTAACGTTAAGCACGGTCAAGCCGACCCGGCAGGGGAAAGGGGGAAACATGGGTACCTGGCTGTTCTTCGCCGTCATTATCGCCGGGCTGATCTATCTGGTGGCGATCTACAATCGCCTGGTCAGCCTGCGCAACCGCTTCAGAAACGCCTTCGCGCAGATCGACGTGCAGCTGCAGCGCCGCCACGATCTGATTCCTAATCTGGTGAACACCGCCAAGGCCTACCTGGACCATGAGCGCGAGACCCTGACGCGGGTCACCGAAGCCCGCGACCAGGCCGAGGGCGCCCGCCGCGACGCCGCCGGACGGCCGGACGACGGCACCGTCATGGACCGCCTGGGCCGGGCCGAATCGATCCTCTCCGGCAGCCTGTCGCGGCTGCTGGCGGTCAGCGAAAACTACCCGGACCTGAAGGCCGACCGCACCATGGCCGACCTGATGGAGGAACTGGCCGCCACCGAAAACCGCATCGGCTTCGCCCGCCAGGCCTTCAATGACGCGGTGATGCGCTACAACACCTACCGGGAACAGTTCCCCCATAACGCGGTGAGCGGCTTCTTCGGGCCGTTCAAGGAAGCCGCCCTGCTGGACATCGAGAATCCGGAAGCGCGCCGCGCGGTCCACGTCGCCTTCTGACTCTCCCACCATGGACTTCTTCGATCATCAGGCGCGAGCCCGGCGACGCACGGTGCTGCTGGTGGGGTATTTCCTGGCGGCGCTGGCGGCGGTGGCCGCCGCCGTCAACCTCTGTGCCTGGCTGATCGGCCACTGGCTGCACCCGGGTCTGTCGTGGCGCCACTGGCTGCTCAGCGACGCCGGTCTGTGGCTCACCGCCGCCACCCTGGCGGTGCTGATCGGCGGGTCCCTGCGCAAGGCCTGGCAACTGCGCGACGGCGGCCCGGCCCTGGCGCGGCTGCTGGGCGCCCGGGAAGTGCCGGCCCAGCCCCGCGACGCCCGCCAGCGGCGCCTGCTGCAGGTGGTGGAAGAGATGAGCCTGGCCGCCGGCACCGTGCCGCCTCGTACCTATGTGCTGGAGCGCGAGACCGGCATCAACGCCCTGGTGGCCGGGCTGACGCCCTCGAGCACCGTGCTGGTGGTCACCCGGGGCGCCCTGGAACGGCTCAGCCGGGACGAACTGCAGGGCGTGGTGGCCCACGAGTTCAGCCATATCCTGAACGCGGACATGCGCCTGAATCTGCGCCTGCTGGCTGCCCTGGCCGGGGTGCTGGCGATCGGCAAGGTGGGTGAGTTCCTGCTGCACGCCGCCGCCGGCGACGGGCATCGCCGGGGCCTGCCGCTGTTCGCCCTGGGCGGAGTGGTGCTGCTGGCGATCGGCTTCGCCGGTCTGTTCCTCGGGCGACTGATCAAGGCCGCCATCTCCCGTCAGCGGGAGCGGCTGGCCGACGCCAGCGCGGTACAGTTCACCCGCCAGCCCGCCGGCCTGGCCGGCGCCCTGATCAAGATCCGCGAGGAGGGGTCGCACCTGCGCAGTCTGCACGCGGAGGACCTCAGCCATATGGCCTTCGCCGAAACCCTGGGGTTGCGCTGGCGGCGCCTGCTGGCCACCCACCCCAGTCTGGATCAGCGGCTGCGCGCCCTGGGCGCGGACTGGCCGGTACGGGCCCGGGTGCGCGCCCGGGCGCCGGCGTCGGCGGCGTCCGCCCAGGTCGGCCACCTGGACCCGGCCAACCTGGGCTATGCGCGCTCGCTGCTGGCCAGCATTCCCGACCACCTGCAGCGAGCGCTGCACACCCAGGAAGGCGCCGAATGCGTACTCTACGCGCTGGTGCTGGGCGATACGCCCCCGCCGCCGGCCCTGCGCGGCGGTCGCCGGGGCGCCCTGGTGGAGCAGGTGCGCGGCCTGGGCACGCGTCTGCGCCTGCCGCTGCTGGACCTGGCGGTGGCCACCCTGCGCCAGGCCCCGGAGCGGCGCCGCCCGGTGATCGTCGGCCAGTTGCAGGCGATCACCCGGCACCGGGGCCAGGACGACCTGCTGTGCCGGGCCCTGGCGGCCATCGCGCGCCAGGCGCTGACGCCGCCGAAACGGCGCCTGCCGGGCCTGGAGATCCGCCGTCTGAGCGCGGTGGCCAACGAAATCCAGGTGGTGTTCTCGGTGCTGGCCTGGGCCGGCGATTCCGCCCGTACCACCGCCCTGGCCGCGTTCCAGCGCGCCACTCATGGGCTGCTGCCGCCCGGCCGTCTGCTGCTGCCGCCGGACCGCTGCGGGCCGGACCGGCTGCGGACCGCCGTGGACCGGCTGACCCGGTTGACCCCACTGCTGAAAGCGCCGCTGATCGACGCCGCCGCCGACCTGGTGCTCTCCGACGGCCAGGTCCAGGTGGCGGAAGCCGAGCTGTTGCGTGCCCTGTGCGCGCTGCTGGACTGCCCCATGCCGCCGCTGTTCCGGTCCTCCCTGGCCAATATTTGAACATTTTACATTTTGTGATACCGTTCACAAATCGGGAAGGGGGGAACACGGGATGGAACTGACCAAGATCAGTCATCGTAATACCTGGCAGGCGGTGTGCGAGCGCACCCGTCTTATCCGCGACGGCGAACTGGACCCGGGCCTGACCGCCTGGCTGACCGCCCAGGGGGTGATCGTCGGCGACAGTGTGTTCGCCCTGGTGTGCCGCTGCGACGAGCGCATGTACACCGGTACCCTGGTGGACGGCGGTGGCCGGGTATTGGAATACCTGGTGAATCTGGACGACAGCGACGACGACACCGTGGACGACGTGACCGGCGCCCTGGGCCCGAAATGCCCCACCCACCCGCGCACCGACCCGCGCGACCCGGTGACCATGGCGCTGATGATTCAGCTCGGGCTGGCGCCGTCCACGGACCCGGCGCCGGTCACCGAGCCGGCCTGATCCACCCGGTAGGGAAGCAAGGTGCGTGCCTCGTCCCGATAGGCCAGCACCTGGCGCGCCTCGCGCTGACAGAAATCCGCCACCGCCTCATGGAAGGCCGGCTCCGCCAGCCAGTGCAGCGAATAGGTGAGTACCGGCTCGAAGCCGCGCAGAATCTTGTGCTCCCCCTGCACGCCGGGGTCGAACTCCGCCAGGCACCGCTCGATGGCGAACTCGATGCCCTGGTAGTAGCAGACCTCGAAATGCAAAGCGTCGTACTCGCGCACGCTGCCCCAGTAGCGGCCATACAGCGCCCGCTCATCGAACAGATACAGCCCCGCCGCCACCGGCTCGTCGCCATGGCGCGCCAGCACCAGCAGCAGCTGGTCGCCCAGACGCTCCGCCAGCCGCAGGAAAAACGCTTCGCTCAGATAGGGCAACTGGCCGCGCACCAGGTAGGTGTTGGCGTAGCAATGGTAGAAGAACCGCCAGCTTCGCGGTCCGATATCGGCGCCGGTGAGCCGCTCCACGGTGAGGCCCTGCTCCGCCACCCGGCGGCGCTCCCGGCGCACGCTCTTGCGCTTGCGGGAATTGAAGGTGGCCAGGAACGCCTCGAAATCCGCGTAGTCCCGGTTGAACCAGCGGAAGTGGCAGGCCTGGCGCTCGATCAGGGGTAACTCCGCCAGTGCCTCCCGGGCGGGGCGGTCCGGAAACAGCAGATGCCAGCCGCTGGCCCCCTGCTCCCTGACCCGCTCGCGCACCCCCCGCCACAGGTCGTCGGCGCGCCACTCACCGCGCCAGCGGGGCCCCACCACCGGGGTGAACGGGATGGCGGTGACCAGCTTGGGGTAATAGGGCAGCCCGTGGCGCTGGTAAGCATCGGCCCAGGCGAAATCAAACACGTACTCGCCCCGAGAGCCGTCGCGGGCATAGAGCGGCAGGAAAGCGTCGCCGTGTTCGAGATGAGAGGGGGTCCAGCCGCGCGCCGGGGTGGCGGCGCCGGTGTCCTCCAGGGCGCCCAGGAAGGCGTCGGTGAGAAAGGGAAAGCGCATTTCCGCATGATACTGGCCGTGGCGCGTCGCGGCGAGAGCCACGGGACATGAGATTGCGTGTCCGCTTGGTTACAATGCGCGGCAACAAAATGCGCAGCGATAACCAGAGAGGCCGAGCTTCAAGCCTCCGATCCGTTCCGTCACCTATTTGCTTCGAAAAAGGTAAGCCGATTCCATGAAAGTCTCCAAACCCCTGGCGGCCGTGTACGCTCTGGCCGTCCTGTTGCTGGCGCTGCCCGGCGCCGGCTTGCTGTTCGCCCCCGACCGCTTCGTGCTGCTGGTCCACGGCGGCGAGCGGGTACTGATGATCTCGCCGCTATTGTCCCAGCAGACCGGCCTGGGCCTGCTGCTGGCGGCGGCGGTCAATCTGGTGTGCCTGGCCGGCGGCGCCACCCGCCGGCCGCTGCACGCGGCGGTGCTGGTGTACCTGATCGGGCTGGTGGCCAGCCACGGCGAGGCCGCCTTCGGCGCCGCCGCCTGGCTGTGGGTGCCGGTGCTGCTGTACGCCGTGGCTCTGTTGCCCTGGGGCCGCCTGCCCACGCCCCGGATGCCGGCCGCGGCGGGCAACGACGGTCGCCGCCGGGGCGAGGTGAAGTGGTTCAACCCCAAGAAGGGCTTCGGCTTCATTCTCGCCGACGACGGCGAAGAGATCTTCGTGCACTTCAAGGCGGTGCTCGACGGCGGCCGCCGCAGCCTGCGCGCGGGCACCCCGGTGCGCTTCGTCACCCGCCAGTCCGAGCGCGGTGAACAGGCCGATCAGGTGGAAATCCTGGAATGACCCTGGCGCCCCTGGACTGGGCGGTGCTGCTGTTCTATCTGGCGGTGGTGCTGCTGATCGGCTTCTGGTTCGCGCGGCGCAACACCAGCACCGAGGAGTACTTCGTGGGCGGGCGCCGCTTCCGCGGCTGGGTGATCGGCCTGTCCCTGGTGGGTACCTCGATCAGCTCCGTCACCTTCCTGGCCTACCCCGCCGATGCCTTTAAAACCGGCTGGCTGCGCTATCTGCCCAATCTGGCCCTGCCCCTGGCGCTGGTGATGGCGGCCCGGGTGTTCCTGCCGTTTTTCCGGCGCGGCAACATGACCAGCGCCTACGAGTTTCTGGAGCTGCGCTTCGGCCCCAGCGTGCGGGTGTACGGGGCGGTGGCGTTCATCGTCGCCCAGCTGGTGCGCCTGGCCATGATCCTGTGGCTGCTGTCGCTGCTGATCCTGCAACTGGTGGAGGTCTCGCCGACCGTGGCGATCATCGCCGCCGGTCTGTTCGTGGGCCTCTATACCGTGGTCGGCGGCATCGACGCGGTGATCTGGACCGATGTGCTGCAAACCCTGGTGCTGCTGCTCGGCGGCCTGCTGTGCATCTGGGTGGTGGTGGAGGCCCTGCCCGGCGGGCTCGGCCAGGTGTTTTGCGCTGGGGGCTATCGCTGAGTGAGAAGACCGCCACCATGATGCTGTTCATCGGCCTCACCAACTGGCTCACCGAGTACTCCAGCAATCAGAACACGGTGCAGCGCTATTGCGCGTCGCGCTCCACCCGGGAAGCGCGCCGGGGGCTGTGGGTGTACCTGTTCACGGCGCTGCCGGTGTGGGCCTTCTATATGCTGCTGGGCACCGCCCTGTGGGTGTTCTTCCAGCACCACCCGGATCCGGTGGCCGAGGCGGTGCTGGCCGGCACCGCCAAAGCCGAGACCATCGTGCCCTGGTTCATCACCGAGTATCTGCCCGCCGGGGTGGCCGGGCTGGTGGTGGCGGCGGCGCTGGCGGCGGCCATGAGTTCCCTGGATTCCAGCATCAACTCGGTGGCCACGGTGTCCATCGTCGACCTCTACCGGCGGCACCTGCGCACCGGGCTCGACGACCGCCACTATCTGCGCTCGGCGCGCTGGGTGGCCACCGGCGTCACCGTGCTGATGATCGTCGGCGCCCTGTGGCTCAACGGCGCCGACACCCACACCCTGCAGGACACCTCCACCATATTGGTGTCGCTGTTCGGCGGCGGCATGCTGGGGCTCTATCTGCTCGGTTTTCTGAGCCGGCGGGGGGACGCGCGGGCGGCCTGGTGGGGCATCGCCGCCACCCTGCTGTTCACGTTGTGGACGGTATTGACCAACGAAGGGGCGCTGCCGGCGGCGCTGAGCGCGCCGTTCGATCTTTATTACACCGGCCTGATCGGCAATCTGGTGATGTTTCTGGTGGGCTATGGCGCGGCCCTGTGCTGGCCGCGCCGGGCCGGCTGATCAGCGCTGGCCGGCCACCCGCACCGCCGCGGGGGCGGGGCTGTCCAGCGACGGTTGCGCCGCCGGCGCCCGCTGGGCGCGGCGTACCAGCAGGCGGTCGCGCACCAGCCAGCCAATCGCCCAGAACACCAGCCAGGGATCGACCAGATAGTCCCAGAGATTGTCGGAGTGCAGCACATTGGCGCCGTAGGCGAGCTGGGCCACCACCAGCACCACGCAGCTGGCGTAGGCCCGGTTCAGCCAGGCGAACACCCCCACCAGCAGCAGCACCGCGCTGAACAGGGTATCGCCGAAGCCCAGCGCGTAGGGGTCCGCGTAGCTGGAGCCCAGGCTCATCGGGTAGAACCACAGCGCCAGCCCCACCAGCAGCAGACAGGCGGCGCGCAGTTCCCGCACCGGCAGCCAGTAGTGGCCGGTCAGCCGGTGCTGGATGGCGACCAGCGCCAGCAGGCCGGATGACAGGCTGAAGTGGCTCAGATAGCTGAGCACCCAGCCGCTCAGGCCATAGGGAAACGGCAGCAGCGCGGCCACCAGGGCCAGCGCCGCCAGCCCTCCCCGGGCCGGTTTCGGCAGGCGCGCGCCCAGCCGCAGGGCCACCGCCACCAGCACCAGCGCGCAGATCAGTTCCGGCATCATCATCCTTTGTCCCCCTGGCCGTCACCGGCGGGCAGCCAGGCGTGGCGAATGGCGGTCTTGTTCCAGGTGTAGAGAATGTGCACATCACCGTTGCTGGCCTGCAGCACATAGGGGTAGTCGTACTGAAATTCACAGCCGTCGTGGGCGCACTTGTTGTGGTCCACGCGGCGGCGCAGCAGCGCCGGATTCTCCGCGTTGAGGGTATCCGCCACTTCCTCGTCGATCATGCCCAGGAAGGCGGTTTCCTCCACCCGGCCTTCGCGCCAGGCTTCGCGATTGTGGAAGAACAGCCGGTCGGTCCAGGTGTGGCCGCTGTCGAAGGTCTCGTGCACGCACAGGTCGTCGCGCTCATAGGCGTTGCAGTTGGCCACCACCAGCCAGTGGCCCGGGGACAGCACCACGCCGCCCACCGCCGCCGATGGATTGATGAGCTTGGAGCCGTACAGCGGCGTCCAGTCGTTGCCGCCGTCGCCGGTGTCGCTGCGGTACAGACGCCCCTGGTCGTCCTCGCTTTCGTTGCGCAGCAGGGCGGTGGCACGCTTCGGTCCGTCCACCAGAACCAGCGGCTGGATCGCCTTGCGACCGTGACCGATGCGTTCCTTGTCGACGATATGATTGTTGCGATCCAGGCGCAGGATCTCGCCGAACTTGCCCACCATCTCGTGGTAGACCGGCAAGCCCACGGTGCCGTCCTGGTAATGGATCGGCGGGGTTTTCACCAGGGTGCTGATGTTCAGGAACGGGCTGGTGGTGAGCGCTTCATCGAAGCTCCAGGTGGCGCCCAGATCGTGGGAGTCCATCACCACCAGCCGGCTGGCCGCCCAGCCACCGAAGCTCACCGCCACCACGAACAGGCGCATGCGGCCGTCGTCGTCGAGCACCGGCACGGCGTTGCCGAGCTTGCGCACGTGGCGCCCCCATTGCAGGCGGATCTGCTCGCGGGTGACCACCCGCTCCTCCTCGCTCCAGCGCGAGCGGCGCGGATCGAACACGGCGGAGTGAATGCCCACGTCCTCGGCGCCCTCGGCGGAGCCGGCGAACCAGAACGCCCGCAACCGGCCATCGGGCAATTCCACCATGGAGGCGGCGTGCACCAGGGGGGTTTCCGCGTCGGAGGCGAACCGCATCTGCCAGCGGCCGTCCAGATTGTCGTGGCCGCTCACGTAGTCGGTCCGGAAAGCGGGCTCATCCACCCGTTCCTCGTGTTCCGGCAGCGTCACCAGAAAGGCCGCCACCACCATCACCCCTACCACCCAATGCAGCCACCGATGCGTCCATCGGGGCGGGAAACGCTTCGTCATAATCGCGGGCGTCTCATCGTTGCGTTGTCATTCGCTGCTGCGTCGTTGTTTGATCCGCCGCGTCGCCGTGAGGCGCGCCGCGTGCCGTCAAGAGCGCCGAGTCTAACACCGGCGCGCCGCCTTTGGCCTCGGCCGGACCGCCCGGCGGGCTTGAAAATCGGACCAACGGCCCACCCCTTACCAGAGGATGAGCCTATCATGGCCGCGACCTCCTACGACGTTCGGATCAGACGATATGCGAAAAAGCGTCCTACCCCTGCCCATGGTGCTGCTTCTGCCCCTGCTGGTGGGCAGTGCCGGCGGCGTGGCGCCGGTGTCGGACGGTCCGCCACCGCTCTGGTCCCTGATCAGTGACCGCCAGCAAGTGCGGGTGTTCCGCCAAAGCGGCACCGGGCACGGCGACGACCGGCACGATTTCGCCATTCGCGGCACCACCCGTTTCGCGCTGCGCGACGAGTACGCCCTGGTGGCGGTGCTGCGGGATTACGCCGCCTATCCACAATGGCTGCACTTCGTCACCGAGGTGGACGAACTGGCCCCCGGCGCCGACGGCAGCCGCCGGCTGCGCTTCGCCACCCGGCTGCCCTGGCCGCTGCGCGACCGGGAAGCGCTGCTGGAAAGCCGCCTGGTGCGCAATGCCACGGCGGCGGATCAGGTCACCGTGGCGTTGAGCAACCGGCCCGGGCTGCTGCCCCCGGACCCGGACTATGTGCGCGTGCCCCGGCTGCACGGCAGCCTGGCGTTCCGCCGCCTGGGGGACGACCGGGTGGAGGTGGACTACCGCCTGCGGCTGGACCCGGGCGGCGATCTGCCCGCCTGGCTGGCCCGCCTGCTGCTGCGCGACGCGGCCCATTTCACCCTGCGGCGCCTGCGCGCGGCGGTGCGCCAACCGCGTTACCAGGGGCATTATTACAGCGGCCTGGAGCTGCGCGGCCCGGGCCGCCCGGCGCGTGCGGAAAACGTAACAAAACCCCAATAACACCTGTCGTTTTCGGACAGCTCCGCTACTATTCCCCTACTCTTGAGCCCCGCTCCTTTTTCGCCGCCCGGACGGAGTCGACAGGCATGGTCAACGCGCTCTTCTTCGTATACTCCTGGTTTATCTTCGCGCCCCTGATGCTGGCCGCCACCGTGCTGTTCGGGCTGCTGTGTTTCCTGCTGGTGCCGTTCCTGGGCCCGCGCCGCGCCGGCCGCCTTACCGCCGTGCCCTGGTCGCGCCTGGGCCTGATGCTCAGCGGCGTGCAGGTACGGCTGCACGGGCTGGAACACCTGGACCCGAAGCAAAGCTACGTGATCGTCGCCAACCACCTCAGCCAGTACGACATCTGGGTGCTGTACGGCCACCTGGACAAGGACTTCCGCTGGGTCATGAAGCACGAACTGCGCAAGATGCCGGTGATCGGCCCCTGCTGCGCCCTGCTCGGCCACATCTTTATCGACCGCGGCGATTCCCGGGCCGCCATCGCCAGCCTGGAGACGGCCAAGGCCCGCCTGGTGGGCGGCACCAGCATCCTGTTCTTCCCGGAAGGCACCCGCAGCCGCGACGGCGAACTGCGGCCGTTCAAGAAAGGCGCCTTCCGCATGGCCCAGGACCTGGGCCTGCCCCTGCTGCCGGTGACCCTGACCGGCACCCGCGAAATTCTGCCTCCGGACAGCCTGCGCATGCACCCCGGCGGCGCCGCGCTCACCGTGCACGCGCCGGTGGCGGTGGACGGCACCGACGAGGCGGCGCTGGAGGCGGCGCTGGCGCGCTGCCGCTCGGCGATTGCCGGGGTCGCCGCCGAAGGCTGCCTGGAGCCGACCTGACATCGCGCCACGGCGGCAGGGTCAGCGCCCACCGGGTGATTGGCCCGTTTGGAATGGCCGGAATCGCTACACTCCGGCCATTCCCTTGCAACGGACGAAGTCGCAATGAAACAGTTCAACGATAAGGTCGCCGTGGTCACCGGCGCCGGTTCCGGCATCGGTCGCGCCCTGGCCCACCAACTGGCCGGAGCGGGCGCCCGGCTGGCGCTTTCCGACATCAATGAAGCCGGCCTGCGGGACACCGCCCGCGACCTGGGGCTCGGCGAGGACCGCCTGATCACCGAGGCCTTCGACGTGGCCGACCGGGACGCGGTGTACGCCTTCGCCGACCGGGTGGCCGGACACTTCGGCGCCGTGCACCTGGTGATCAACAACGCCGGCGTGGCCCTGGGCGCCACCGTGGAAGACATGAGCTACGACGACTTCGAATGGCTCATGGGCATCAACTTCTGGGGCGTGGTGTACGGCACCAAGGCGTTCCTGCCCCATTTGAAGCGCGCCGGCGAAGGGCATATCGTCAACATTTCCAGCGTGTTCGGCCTGATCGGCGTGCCCACCCAGTCCGCCTACAACGCCGCCAAGTTCGCGGTGCGCGGTTTCACCGAATCCCTGCGTCAGGAACTGGAAATCGAGGGTGGCCGGGTGTCCTGCACCAGCGTGCACCCGGGCGGCATCAAAACCAACATCGCCCGCAATGCGCGCATGGCCGACGGCATGGAACGCATCACCGGCGATCCGGAAAAGGCCCGTCGGGACTTCGAGAAAATGTTCCGCACCACGCCGGAAGAAGCGGCGCGCACCATTCTCAAGGGCGTGCGCGGCAACAAGCGGCGCGTGTTGATCGGCTCCGACGCGCGCGCCATCGACAGCATGCAGCGGCTGATGCCCACCGCCTACCAGCGCATCATGGTGGCCGGCCAGAAGATGGCGCGTAAGTAACCGCGTAAGCCATTAAGCAATAAGGATCGACCATGCTCCCGTTTTCCCAGGCGGCCGAGAACAACAAGGGCCCCCTCCTCGAGGTCCTGCGCGAATACCTCACCGCCCCGGGAACACTGCTGGAGATCGGCTCGGGCACCGGCCAGCACGCGGTCTGGCTGGCGCCCCGCTTTCCCGACGTCCAGTGGACGCCGTCGGAACAGCCTCACTACCTGGACGCCTTGCTGCCCCGGCTGGCCTCCGAACCCGCCGCCAACCTGCGCCCGGCCATCGGCCTGAGTGTCGAGGACGACGACGCCTGGCCGGACGGTCCCTTCGACTACGTGCTCACGGTCAACACCTTCCACATCATGAGCCGCGACCAGGTGATGCGCTGCATCGACCAGGCCTGCCGGCGGCTCGCAACCGGCGGACGCTTCGTCGTGTACGGCCCGTTCCGCTATGGCGGCCAGCCCACCACCGACAGCAACCGCCGCTTCGACGAGAGCCTGCGCGCCCGGGATCCGGCCATGGGGCTGCGCGACCAGGAATGGGTGACGGCGCGCTTCGCCGAACAGGGGCGCGCGCTGCTCGGCGACCACGCCATGCCCGCCAATAACCGGGTTTTGGTATTCGGATGAGCCTGCTTTTTATACACTGTCCCCCCTGACCGCGCCGCCGACCGGAAGGAAAGCCCTTGGCGGCGCCCGGCGAGGGCCGGCCGACAGCGCCGCACCCCGCCGTTCCCGGCTTTCCTGACCGAGCGATTCAATGCAAAACGAGACCACGCAAGACTGGACCCTGGAGCAATTCCAGGTGCCGGAAAAAGAGGGGGAGACCCGTTTCCACGACTTCGATCTGGAACCGGCACTGATGCGCGGCATCGCCGACGCGGGCTTTCAATACTGCACGCCGATCCAGGCCAGCGTGCTGGCCCATACCCTGGCCGGCGCCGACGCCATTGGCCGCGCCCAGACCGGCACCGGCAAGACCGCCGCCTTCCTGATCACCATGATCAACGATCTGCTGCGCAATCCGATCACCGTGCCGCGCTTCGCCGGCGAACCCCGCGCCCTGATCGTGGCCCCCACCCGTGAGCTGGCCATGCAGATCGAGAAGGACGCCAAACAGCTGTCGGCGCACACCGACCTGCAGGTGATGAGCGTGGTCGGCGGCATGAACTTCAACCGGCAGCAGGAACGTTTGCAGACCCGGCTGATCGACATTCTGGTGGCCACCCCGGGGCGGCTGCTGGATTTCGCCAAGCGCCGTGACCTGTGGCTGGACCGGGTGGAATCCCTGGTGCTGGATGAAGCGGACCGGATGCTGGACATGGGCTTCATCCCCGACGTGAAACGCATCGTGCGCATGACCCCACCGAGCCGCTACCGGCAAACCCAGCTGTTCTCCGCCACCTTCAACGACGATGTCATGGCCCTGTCGCAACGCTGGACCGAGGACGCCGCCGTGGTCGAGATCGAGCCCACCCAGGTGACCACCGAAACCGTCGATCAGAAGGTCTACATCACCGCCACCGACGACAAGTTCAACCTGCTCTATAACCTGATCACCCGCGAGAACATGGACAAGGTGATCGTGTTCGCCAACCGCCGCGACATCACCCGCCGCCTGAACGACCGGCTGCACAAGAAGGGCCTGAAGGTGTCGCTGATTTCCGGCGACGTGCCACAGAACCAGCGGCTCAAGACCCTGGAGCGGTTCCGGGCCGGCGACCTGCAGGTGCTGATCGCCACCGACGTGGCCGGCCGCGGCATCCATATCGAAGGCGTCTCCCACGTGATCAACTACAACCTGCCGGAAGACCCGGAGGATTACGTGCATCGCATCGGCCGTACCGGCCGGGCCGGCGCCAGCGGCGTGTCGATCAGCTTCGCCTGCGAGGACGACGCCTTCCTGTTGCCGCAGCTGGAAGAAGCCATCGGCCGGAAACTCAACTGCGAACACCCGGACGCGACCCTGGTCGCCGACCGCTAACGGAGCTTCTCATGTCGGAACGTATTGGTCCGGAGCAGGGTCTGGAGATCCTGCAAGACGGGCGCGCCCTGTTCATCGATGTGCGCGACCCGGACAGCCACCGGCAGGCCCGCATCCCCGGCGCCCTGCCCCTCAATCAGGCCGGTCTGGAGGCTTTCCTGGCCGCCACCGACCGCGCCCACCCGCTGGTGGTGTACTGCTACCACGGCCATTCCAGTCAGTCGGCCAGCGACTTTCTCAGCGACCAGGGGTTTCAATCCGTGGTCAGCCTGGACGGCGGCTTCGAGTACTGGCGGCAGGCCTATCCCGATCAGGTGGAAGCCGGCGACGACGGCCTGGCCGGTTAGCACCAGCGCCCGCCGCCGCCGTCGCGGCAGTGGCGCGGCCGGCGCCGCTTTTGGCCATGATGGCGCCCACCCGTTCTGAATAACGAGGAAGCGGATGAACGCAGCCGACCTGGCCGCCACCCTGCGCGCGGCCCACGTCGCTCACGCCCGTGAGCGCTTGCAACAAAAAACCTACTGGCAAACGCAACTGGACGACGGCGTCAAAGCGCTGGGCAAGACGCCGGTGGGCGCCCTGGTGGACGCCGAAGTCCTGGCCACCGTGGTCGACGACTGGCTCGCCCAGGTGCACACCAGCCGAGGCCTGGAACCGGTGATCCTGCAGGTGGCCGAGGCGGTGCGCCGGCGCGCCATCGACGAGCCGGCCACCGTGGGCGAGTTGCTCGAGGAACAGCATTTCGAGGCGATCCTGGCCCAGGCCCTGCGGCTCAAGCCGCTGCGCGAAAAAGCCATCCACGCCTGCCTGAACCATCCGCTGGTCAGCGACATGGTCAGCGAGATGCTCTACACCGGCATCAAGAATTTTCTGCTCGAGGAAAACGCCCTGGCCAAACTGCCCGGCGTCAGCAGCATGATGAAGCTGGGCCGCAAAAGCGTGGGCCGCGCCATGGGCGGCCTGGAAGAACCGATTCGCGATTACCTGCGCCACAATATCCGCGCCACCCTGCGCACTGGCGAGCAGTGGCTCAACGCCCAGCTCACCGACCGCCGCATCGCCGAACTGGCCCGCGACGGTTACCGCCGGCTGGCGCCGCTGCGCCCCGCCGACGCCCTCCGCCAGGCACCGGACGACCTGGTGGCCCAGACCGTGCCGCACGCGGTGGTGATCGCCGACCAGGCGGCGCGCCTGGACTACAGCCGCGCGCTGGTGAACGCCGGCGTGCTGGCCGCCGTGCGGGCGCTGCTGGATCACGACCTGCCCGGCCTGCTCAAGGCCATGGGCACCACCCCGAAACAACGCAGCAAGGTGCTCGCCCCGGCCCTGGCCAGCGGCGCCCGGGTGCTCGACGAACAGGGCGTGCTCACGCCCTGGATCGAGAATGCCCTGGGAGACTTCTACGACAGCGAGGCGTGTCGGGGGGTTTTGGAGGAGGCGCTGGGGAGATAGCAGCGATGCGGGAGCGGTCGGACAACCGCTCCCGCAGGGTGGGTGAACGCTACAGCCAGGTTTCCGCGTACTCCGCCAGCAACGACCTCGGCACGCCCATCAACTGCACCGAGCCGCCGTGCTCGAACCCCTTGAAGCGTTCGGTCATGTAGGTGAGCCCGGAGCTGATCGGCGACAGGTAGGGCGTATCGATCTGTGCCAGGTTGCCCAGGCACACCACCTTGGAACCCTCCCCGGCGCGGGTGATGATCGCCTTCATCTGATGGGGCGTCAGGTTCTGGCTTTCGTCGATCAGGATCAGGGATTTCTGGAAGCTGCGGCCACGGATGTAGTTGAGCGCCTTGAACTGAATATTGGCCCGTTCCTTGACGTACTGAATGCTGCCCTGGGGATTCTCGTCGTTGAGGTGCAGCGCCTCGATGTTGTCGTTGATGGCGCCCAGCCAGGGGTCCATCTTCTCTTCCTCGGTGCCGGGCAGGAAGCCGTGTTCCTCGGCCAGCGGCGGCGTGGAGCGGGTGGCGATGATCTTGTTGAAGCGACGCTGCTCCACGGTCATTTCGATGGCCGCCGCCAGGGCCAGAATGGTTTTGCCGGAGCCGGCGGCGCCGGTCAGCGTGACCAGATGGATGTCCGGATCGAGCAGCAATTGCAGCGCCACCGCCTGCTGGATGTTCATCGGCTTGAGGCCCCAGGCTTCCTGATCCATCAGCGTTTCCGCCTTGTGGTGCCGCAGGGTCACCACGCCGCCTTGCACACTGACGATACGGCCCACGAAGCCCTGCTCATCGAGGATGAACTGGTTGGGATAGACCTCCTCGCCGAGGATGTCGCTCACCACCAGGCCGTGGGGCAGCCGATGCAGGGTCTCCGCGCCCTCCTGCACGGTCTCCACCTCGGTGACCTGGTCCCAGAACGAGCCGGGCACCTCGAAGAAACCCCGGGTCAGTTGCTTGATGTCGGAGACCAGCTGGTCGTTCTGGTAGTCCTCCGCGTCGATGCCACAGGCGCGCGCCTTGAGGCGCATGTTGATGTCCTTGGTGACCAGCACGTAGCGGCTGTCCGGGTCGGCCATCTTCATGGCCATCACATCGTTGATGATGCGGTTGTCGTTGAGGTGCTCGGGCAGGGCGCCGCCGCCGCTGCCACCGCGCGGCATCAGCACGGTGAGGGTGCCCTGGTCGGTGCGGCCCCGGTTGATGGGGATACCGGCTTCCACCTCCGCCGGACTGGCCTGACCCAGCACCCGGTCGATCTGACGGATCGCCGCCCGGCAGTCCGAGGCGGTGTGGGATTTACCGGTTTTCAGACGGTCCAGTTCCTCCAGAACGGTCATCGGAATCGCCACCCGGTGCTCCTCGAAGTTGAGCAGCGAGTTGGGATCATGGATCAACACATTGGTATCGAGAACGTAGGTTTTCGGCGTGGCGTCGGGTTGGCCGTGGCGGGCGTTGGACGGTTGGGATTTGGCTGCGGAGACGGAATGCAAAGTGGCCGCGCGCTCTTCCATGCGTTTCCCCTGTTGGTCTGCACCTGGCGGTGCGGTTGGGCGACCGGGGCGAACGTCCCTTGCGGTTTCTCGCGAATGGATCAAGCGGATCGCGAGAGTGACGCGCGCTCCTGCCGCCGTGTTTTTTACTGACCGGCGGTGGCTGGTCTGGCACAGTTCGGATCGCGATCCCTCCCGCGCGGGCGGGATGTGAATTACCATAACCCAGCTTTTCACCCCTGACAACGAGACCGATAACGCGAGAGCCGACCATGCCCGAGGAACCTTCCCCGGCGCACCCCGAGGTGCGCATGCCGCCGCCCCTGCTGCATCTGGGCGGCCTGCTGATCGGCCACGGCCTGGACCGGGCCCTGGGCTGGACGCTGCCGGACTTTCCCGGCCGCCAGACCCTGGCCACGGTGCTGGCGGTGACCGGCGCCGTGCTGGTGGTGGCGGCCCTGCTGCAGCTGGCCCGCCATCGCACCACGGTCATGCCACACCGCGCCGCCCGGGTGCTGGTCACCGGCGGCGTGTTCCGGCTGAGCCGCAATCCGATCTATTTGTCGTTCGCGCTGCTGCATCTGGCCTGCGCCCTGAGCCTGGCCAGCCCCGGCATGCTGTTGATGCTGCTGGCGGTATTGTGGGTCATGCAAACTCACGTGATCGCCGCGGAAGAAGCGTTTCACGCCGGGCGCTTCGGCGATCAGTGGCGGGCCTATCGCCAACGGGTACGGCGCTGGCTGTAACGCCGCGCCAGGCCTTCAGCCGCTCCGGCGGCGCCAGTTCGCCGGCGCGCAGCCGCAATCTGGGCGAGTCGAAATCGCCGGGCACGAAGCCGGCCACCCGGACCTCCCGGGGCAGCCAGTCCAGACGCCGGTACATCTCCGCCACCAGCTCCGAACAGAACCAGCCGCGCCGGTCCGGCGGCCGGGTGTAGCCGCTGAGCAGGTCCAGCGCGTTGCACCAGAGAAAATTCTTGTAGGGACGGTGCAGCAGGCGCCGCACCAGCCGCGCCACCAACCGCTGCCGGCGCGGGCACGGCGGCGGCCCCAGGCGCCGGCGCACCACGATCTCACCGGGGTAATCGCGCAGCTTGTCGGCCAGCGGCACCAGCGCCACCCCGTTCACCGGGCGGCCCAGATGCAGGTCGGCGGATTCGCTGGTGCCCATGGCCTCCAGCACCAGCGGGCGGTCGTCGCCGGGCAGGCGCACGATCATGGCGATGTGACTCCAGCGGCTGCGGGTGAACAACCGGATGGTGGCACTGACCAGACCACGGCCGGCGAACAGCAACAGATCGCCGGTTTGCAGGGACGAAACGGACGAAGCAGGGATCACCACGATACCCACCGAAAAGCCGGGACTCGTCAGGCAGACTGGCGGCCCGCCGTGACAGCACCCTGACAGTTTGGTCTCGGTTGGGTGACAGCCGGACCACCCGCCCTGTCGTCAGGCGCTGTCATAAAACCGTGATCCGACCGTGCCAGGATGGGCCCCAACGTCGCCGGTTCCCGCCATGCAAGAACGACTCTATCTGCTGCAACGACACCTGCCCGAACTGCTCCATCTGGACAGCCTGATCCGTCTCGGCGAACGGCATCTTCGTGTCAGTGAGGTGCTCAGCGTGCGCCAGGGCGGCCTGGACCTGCCGGTGCGGGTGATCGAGATGGGCAGCCGTTCACCGGCGGCGCCGGCGATCGGTTTCTTCGGCGGCGTGCACGGCGTGGAGCGGATCGGTACCCAGGTGATTCTGTCCCTGCTGCACAGCCTGATCCACCGGCTGCAATGGGACGACCAGATGCACCGGCGGCTGGAGAGCGTGCGGCTGGTGTTCATGCCGATGGTCAATCCGGGCGGCATCTGGCGGCGTACCCGCAGCAACCCCAACGGCGTGGACCTGATGCGCAACGCGCCGGTGGACGCCGACGGCCGGGTGTCGTTTCTGGTCGGCGGCCACCGCCTGAGCCGCCGGCTGCCCTGGTACCGGGGCCGCGCCGGCGCGCCCATGGAAGCGGAGGCCCGGGCGCTGATCCAGGTGGTGCAAGAACGGTTGCTGAACGCGCCGGTGTCGCTGAGCCTGGACTGCCACAGCGGCTTCGGCCGCCGCGACCGCCTCTGGTGTTGCTACGCGCGCACCCACAAACCCATCGAGCATCTCGCCGAGGTGTTCCGGCTCAAGCAGCTGCTGGAAAACACCTACCCGCACCACCACCCCTATCTGATCGAACCCCAGTCGCTCAATTACACCACCCACGGCGACCTCTGGGATTATCTGTACGACCAGGCCCTGGAGCGGCACCCGGAGCGCACCTTCCTGCCGTTCACCCTGGAAATGGGCTCGTGGCTGTGGGTGCGCAAGAACCCGCGCCAGATGTTCGACTTCTTCGGCTATTTCAATCCCATCATCGGACACCGCCACGACCGGGTACTGCGCCAGCACCTGCCGCTTTGCGATTTTCTGATCGCCGCCGCCGCCAACGCTGGCAACTGGCTGCCCACCGGCGAACGCCGCCGCGCCCTCGCCCGGGAGGCGGTGCGGCACTGGTTTGGAGAATCTTAATCCCGCTGGTGGCTTTTCTTAATCCCGCTGGTGGCTTTCCATAAACCCGCTGGTGGCCCTCCTCTTGCATCCGTACACTCGTTTCAATCGTTGAGGAGGACCACCATGATCAGAATAACCACCGCGCTGCTGCCGCTGGCGCTGCTCACCGGCTGCCAGATGTTCGCCTATCAGGAACCCACCGGCGCGGACACCGCCACCGTCACCTTCACCGGTGACGCCGCCGCCCAACCGGCGGTGTGCGTGCCGGGCAGCGGCTTCAAGGACACCCGCGAGGCGCTGGCCGTGAAGCCCTGGGAAACCAACGCCTTCGACAAGCTGTTCCAGACCATGAAGAAAAGCGAAACGGTGACCGTGGCGCTGGCGCCGTCGGACCAGGCCCGGGTGGGCGTGGTGTTCAGCGAGGCCCGCGCCGGCGGCGGCCGGGACCGTTGCCGGGTGGCGGCCCAGTTCGAGGCCCGCGCCGGGGAACGTTACCAGGCCCGTTTTACCCGCACCGACACCGGCGCCTGCGGCCTGGAGATCCGCGGCGAGGACGGCGCCCGCGCCGACGCCGTGCCGGTGGACTGGCAGTGCCCGGACTGACACCGGCCACACCGGGGGCGGCGGGCATCGGCGCCGCCCCATCCTGGTGCGACGCACCAAAACAGAGCCCCGCCCCCTCCCCGTTTTCGTTATTTTACCTTTCCCGCTCCGCCTGACCTTCCCCAATCCCCTGATACAGAACGTTTTTCTATTTTTGGCACGCTCCCTGCTAAATAACATTCAGCCTCCCGGGCCAGTGCGCCAGGAGCGCACAAAAACAGTTATTTGCAAAGAGGGTTGCACATGAAACAGGTATCCAAGATGAAGAAGACCGTTCTGGCCGCCGCGGTGGCCACCTCCGCCGCCGTACTGGCCGCGCCGTCCGTGGCGGTGGCCGAGGTCAGCGGCAACGTGGGTGTATCCAACATCTACCTGTGGCGTGGTCAGGATCTGTCCGCCGGTAACGCCCAGGTCTTCGGTGGCTTGGACTACGCGCATTCCTCCGGTCTGTACGCCGGTGTGTGGGGCAGCTCCGAAAACGACACCGACGGTGACGGCGACGCCAGCACCGGCGGCATGGAATACGACCTGTACCTGGGCTACGGCGGCGCCGTGGGGGACTTCAGCTACGACCTGTCCTTCGTGGACTACAACTACCCGAACGCCACCGACGCGGACTTCCAGGAAGTGGTCGCCAGCCTGGGCCTGGCCGGCTTCTCCGCCGCCGCCTACATCGGCGTGGGCGACTACGGCCACGGCAGCGACGCGGTGGACAACAAGGACAACTACTACAACCTGGGCTACAGCTACGATCAGTTCGGCATCAACGTGGGTTACTTCGATTTCGACGCGGATTCTTCCGACTACACCCACGTGGACCTGACCTACGCCCTGACCGATGAGCTGGGCTTCACCGTCTCCAAGGTGGTCGACTCCGATGACGACAACATGGACGACGCCAACGATACGCTGTTCGTGGTCACCTATGCGCTGTCGTTCTAAGCAACGACCTTTGACGTTTTGATAGACCGTTTGAAAGACGGATAGGCAGAAAACCCGGGCGGGCTCTCTCCCCCCGCCCAACCTTTTTCACACCGTGGGGCCCTCCCTGGTCCTCGCTGGAAACGCAAGCAGGCCCCACGGTGTTTTTTAATTCCTCCCTCTGAATTCCCCACCCTCTAGGGGGCGCTGTGGCGCACCTCGAACGCACCGCAAAGATCATCGTGGTTGCTGAACGTCAGGCACACCTCGACCCGCTCCCCGGCACGGGGCACATCGGTCAAACGGGTCAGTTGCAGAAAGCGCCGGCCGGGCCGGAAACGCAGCCGGTCACCGGGGTCCAGCCGCACCTCGTCGAGCCCGCGCTCGCGCCGCTGGCCGCCCTCGCCGGCCACCATCTCGCGCAATTCGGCGCTACCGGCGAAGCGGGCCTCGGCGCCTTCCAGACGCACCGACCGATTGCCCCGGTTGTACAGGTCAAAGTAGCCGGCCATGGCCGGGGCCACCGGCGGCACGGCGCGCAGCCAGGCGTTGCCGAGGGTCAGGTCATCGGCGGCGGCGCCGGTGGCACCCGCCAGCAGACCGGCGCCCAGCAGGGCGCCGCGAAGAACGCCAAGGGTACGTGGCATCGTTCACCTCCATCGGTCAGGACCGCCCAGGCTAGGGGATCGGGAGGCGCGATGCACCCGCCCGGGGTGGGCGGGTGCGGCGGGAAAGGCGCTCAGGGGGCCTCGCGGCGCACCGGGAAGTCGCTGCACAGATCGTCGTGATCGGTAAAGGTCAGACAGATCTTCACCTCTTCCCCGGCTTCGGGGATCGAGGCGACCTTCATCAGCATCAGATGCTTGCCGCCGGGGGCGAAGGTGGCCTGGTCACCGGGCTCCAGGGTGATGCCGCTCAGGTGCACCATGCGCGCCTGGCCGTCCTCGGTGGTTTCGGTGTCGTGCAGCATGGCCCCGCCGGCGATATCGGTTTTGGCGCCGGTGAGTTCCACCGCCTGGTCGCCGTCGTTACGCAGGGTGAAGTAGCCGGCCATGGTCGGGGATACCGGCGGCACCGCGCGCAGCCAGGCGTTGTCCAGCACCAGGTCGTCGGCGGACGCGGCGCCCGCCAGGGCCAGCAGGGCCGCGCCGGCCAGGCCGTTAAAGAAGGCTTTGTACATCATCGGTCACCTCGTCGATGTTGAAGTCCGACGGGTACAGCTTGCGCACCCGCCCCTGCTGGTCCAGCAGGTAAACATAGTCACTGTGGGTAAAGTCGTACTCCCGCCCGCCGTCGCCGGATTGCAGATAGACCACCCCGTATTGCTCCGCCACCGCGCGGATCCCCGCCTCGCTACCGGTCAGGCCGATCACGTTGGCCTTGAACCAGGGCACGTACTCGCTCAGGTGCGCCGGCGTGTCCCGCTTCGGGTCGAAGGTGATGAACAGCGGCTGCACCGCCTCCGCATCACCGGCCTCGCGCAGGTTGCGGTACACCTGGGACACCCGCGCCAGGGTCGCCGGGCAGATATCCGGGCAGTGGGTGTAGCCGAAGAACATCAGCACCACCCGCCCTTGCTGGTCGCTCAGCCGGAACGGCTGGCCGTGATGGTCGGTGAGGGTGAAATCCCCGCCCAGGCGGGTGTTCACCGGCAGTTCCTGGCGCGGCTCGGCGCAGGCGGTCAGCAGCAGCAGGCCCGCCAGGGCCGGCCACGAACGAAAAACGGTCAACATCGGTTCCTGCTCCGGAGTGCGACGGCGGCGCCGGATGATACCGCGCCGGGTCCGCCGCGAGCCAGACGGTGCGGCGTTTTGCCACGCCCGGGGTTCGCAGTTTAGCGCCGCCGGCGGTACAATCGGCGCCCATTTTCCAGTGATCGACGGTGTTCCCCCATGGCGCGCAAGCTGTTTATTCAGACCCACGGCTGCCAGATGAACGAGTACGACTCCACCCGCATGGCGGACCTGCTGGGGTCGAGCCACGATCTGCAGCCCACCGACAATCCGGAAGAAGCGGACGTGCTGCTGCTCAACACCTGTTCGATCCGCGAAAAGGCCCAGGAAAAAGTGTTCCACCAGCTGGGCCGCTGGAAGCGCCTGAAGGACCGCAATCCGGACCTGATCATCGGCGTGGGCGGCTGCGTGGCCAGCCAGGAAGGCGAGGCGATCCGCGAGCGCGCGCCCTATGTGGACGTGGTGTTCGGCCCGCAAACCCTGCACCGCCTGCCCGGCCTGATCACCCAGGCGTCCACCACCCGGTCCCTGGCCATCGACGTGACCTTCCCGGAAATCGAGAAGTTCGACAATCTGCCGGAACCCAGCGTGGACGGCCCCAGTGCCTTCGTGTCGATCATGGAAGGCTGCTCCAAATACTGCACCTTCTGCGTGGTGCCCTATACCCGTGGCGAGGAAGTGAGCCGCCCGGTGCGCCCGGTGCTGGATGAGATCCGTCACCTGGCCGACCTGGGCGTGCGCGAGGTCAACCTGCTGGGCCAGAACGTGAACGCCTACCGGGGCCAGGGCGCCGGCGGCGCGATGGTGGATTTCGCCGAGCTGCTGCTGCTGATCCGCGACATCGAGGGTATCGACCGCATCCGCTACACCACCAGCCATCCGATGGAGTTCTCCGATGCGCTGATCGAGGTGTACCGGGAAATTCCGGAACTGGTGGACCACCTGCATCTGCCGGTGCAGTCCGGCTCCGACCGCATCCTGGCGCTGATGAAGCGCAACCACACGGCGCTGGAGTACAAGGCCAAACTGCGCAAGCTGCGCCGCATCCGCCCGGACATCTCCTACAGCTCCGATTTCATCATCGGCTTCCCCGGCGAAACCGACGCGGACTTCGAGGCGACCATGAACCTGATCGCCGACATCGGCTACGACGCCTCGTTCAGCTTTATCTACAGCCCGCGGCCGGGCACCCCGGCGGCGGACCTGCCCGACGACGTGCCGATGGCGGTGAAGAAGGAACGGCTGCGCCTGCTGCAGCAGCGCATCAACCAGCAGGCTCTGGATATTTCCCGCAAGATGGTGGGCAGCACCCAGCGCATCCTGGTGGACGGCTTTTCCAAGAAGGACCCGGGCCAGCTCAAGGGCCGCACCGAGAACAACCGGGTGGTGAACTTCGCCTGCGACGACATCGACCTGATCGGCGAATTCGTGGACGTGGAGATCCTGGAGGCCCTGCCGAATTCTTTACGGGGCGGGCTCACGGCGCTCGTCTGAACCGAGCGTCGATGGCCATATTGAAATTCCAAATCGGTTTAACCGTGATCTTTATTTAAACCAGCGGTTATATAAACTGGCGTCCATTCGTTTCCGATTCGCCCGTATCCATTGATAAGGAGCCCGACAAATGCGTGTTTGGCTGACCGCCGCTTTGCTGTCCCTGGCCTCCCTGGCCAGCGCCCAGCAGACCATCCTCAACAGTTCCTACGACATCGCCCGGGAGCTGTTCCAGGCCTACAACCCGGAATTCCAGGCCCACTGGAAAGAGAAGACCGGCGAGGACATCACCATCAAGCAGTCCCACGCCGGTTCCTCCAAGCAGGCCCGCGCCATCCTCCAGGGCCTGGACGCGGACGTGGTGACCTTCAACCAGGTCACCGACGTGAACGTGCTGCACGACAAGGGCAACCTGATTCCGGCGGACTGGAACACCCGGCTGCCGAACAACTCCAGCCCCTACTATTCCACCACCGCCTTCCTGGTGCGCAAGGGCAACCCCAAGAACATCCAGGGCTGGGCCGATCTGGCCAAGGACGGGGTGGACGTGGTGTTCCCCAACCCCAAGACCTCCGGCAACGGCCGCTACACCTATCTGGCCGCCTGGATGGCCGCCGAGGAGCGCTTTGACGGCGACGAGGAAAAGATCCGCGATTACATGGCCCACTTCCTGGCCAATGTGTCGGTGTTCGATTCCGGCGGCCGTGGCGCCACGGTGACCTTCGCCGAGCGCCAGATCGGCGACGTGCTGATCAGCTTCGAGTCCGAGGTGAACAACATCCGCAAGCAGTACGGCAGCGACGAGTACGACGTGGTGGTGCCGAAGACCTCGGTACTGGCCGAGTTCCCGGTGACCGTGGTCGACAAGGTGGTGGACAAGCGCGGCACCCGCGAAGTGGCCACCGAGTACCTGGAATACCTTTACAGCAAGGACATCCAGCAGTTGCTCACCACCTTCAACTATCGCGTGCATGATCCCGAGGTGGTCAAGGCCACCGAGGACCAGTTCCCGCCGGTGAAACTGCTCAAGGTGGAGGACTACTTCGGCTCCTGGGAAAACGCCCAGCAGACCCACTTCGCCTCCGGCGGCGAACTGGACAAGCTGCAGGCCAAGGCACGGAGCCTGCGTTAATTGGCGATCCTGCGCACCCGACATTCGGTTCTGCCCGGCTTCACGCTCAGCTTCGCGCTGAGCGTGTTCTTTATCTGCCTGGTGATTCTGGTGCCGCTGTCCGGGCTGGTGCTGCACGTCAGTGACATGAGCTGGGACCGCTACTGGTCGGTGATCAGCAACCCGCGCAGCCTGGCCAGCTTCAAGGTCACGGTGCTGTCCGCCGCCGGCGCCAGCCTGATCAACGCGGTGGTCGGTATGCTGCTGGCCTGGGTGCTGGTGCGCTATCGCTTCCCCGGCCGCCGGGTGATGGACGCCCTGGTGGACCTGCCCTTCGCCCTGCCCACCGCCGTGGCCGGCCTGACCCTGTCGGCGCTGTTCGCCGCCAACGGCTGGCTGGGCCAGTGGTTCGAGGCCGCCGGCATTCCGGTGGCCTACACGCCACTGGGCATCATGATCGCCATGAGCTTCACCAGCCTGCCGTTCGTGGTGCGCGCGGTGCAGCCGGTGCTGGAGGACCTGACCCCGGACGTGGAAGAAGCCGCCGCCACCCTGGGCGCCACGCCGATGGCGTCGTTCTTCAAGGTGGTGCTGGCCCAGCTGATGCCGGCCCTGCTCACCGGCACCGCCCTGGCCTTTACCCGCAGCCTGGGGGAATACGGCGCGGTGATCTTTATCGCCGGCAACATGCCGTTCGAAACCGAGATCATCTCGCTGCTGGTCAATATCCGTCTGGAAGAATACGACTTCGCCGCCGCCAGCGCCCTGGCCTCGGTGATCCTCGGCGCATCGCTGGTTCTGTTGTTCGGGATTCAGGTGGTGCAGGGGCGGATGATCAAGCGTTGGCAGGGCGGGTGAAGCTGCAAGCTCCCTTCTATATTGCGACAGCCCGCCCGATGAACAACACCGGCCCGGTGGGGCGGTCCTTGGGCGAGCCGCCTTGCGGTTCCAGGGTCAGTTCGAACAACTGACCGCTCTCCACGCCGCCCACCTGGCTGGCGGGGATCACCAGCGTCCGGCCCGGTTCCACCAGCCCCAGGGAGCGGGGGCCCGGGGCGTCGTTTTCCAGAGTCCAGAACTGCACGCTGCGGTCCGCCGCGTACTGACCGGCCACCAACGGCGTCAGTTGCAGGTCGCCGTCGGCGGACACGGTGACGCGCCAGCCGGGGCTGGCGGCCTCGCCGGGGGCCTGCAGCACCACCGTGTAGACCGGCGCCGGGGCGCGCAGGGGCCCGGCCAGCAGCACCACCGCCACCAGCAGCGCGGCGCTCACCGTGCGCCACACCGACACACTGGCCCAGCCGGCCCGCCACCAGGGCGTGGCCAGGCCGGCCTGGCGCGCCACCCGCCGCCACAGATGGGGCGGCAGGCGCTCCTCCGGCAGCAGGTCGGCGGCGCCGGTCCAGCTTTCCCGCCAGCGCGCCGCCAGCCGGGCCGCTTCCAGGTCCAGCGCCAGCCAGCGCTCGATTTCCTCGGCGCGCTCGCCCTGATGCAAACCGAGTACGTACTCGGCGATCAGCAGACGGCGCTCCCGCGGGTCGTCGGGGATCATAGCCGCAGACACTCCTCCAGCCCCTTCAGGCCGGACCGGATCCGGCTCTTGATGGTGCCCAGGGGCACCGCCAGGTGTTCAGCGATCTGTTCATAGGTATAGCCCAGGTAAAACGCCATCAGGATCGGCCGCCGCCGCTCGCCGCGCAAACCGCGCAGACAGACGCGCAGGGCCCGGTCCCGGCGCTCGTCCAGGGAGCATTGCTCCGGCGAGGGGCCCGGGTCGGGCCAGTCGTCGCCGGGCAACGCCTCGTGGTCGTGGCGCCGCGCGCCACGGTGCTGGCTGAGCAGCCGCAAGCGCAGGATACCGTGCAGCCAGGCCCGGGCGCTGCCCCGTTCGTGGTGGAACCGGCGCGCGTTGCGCCAGGCCTGCACGAAGGTGTCCTGCACCGCGTCCTCGGCGGCGGCGCCGTCGCCGGTAAAGCGACGGGCCAGCGCCAGCAGACGCGGTGCTTCTCGAAGATAGAGCCGATGGAAGGCGTTCCGATCACCGTCGGCGCAGGCCATCAGCAGGGTGTTGCCGTGTTCCAGGTCTTGCTGGCCGTCGTCCATGGCGGGATCCGGGGCGCGAAGAAGATTGACGTGATCTTGCCGGTGTCGGCGAGAAGAGTCTGTCAACGCGGCCCGCCACTCCCCCCGGAACAGGCGGCCACCCTTCCCTGACCGGGAAGAGTGACCCGCCGGCCCTTATTCGGGCGCGCGGCCCAGGTAGTCGGCGATCAGCGACACCGATTCCGGTGACGCCTGGTCGTAGCTCAGCGACGGCGCGATGTCGCCACTGGCGGCTTCCAGGATGTTGTCGAAGCGCAGTACCTTGCCCTGGGATTTCTCGGCCACGTACAGGTGCTCACCGTCGAAGGCGATGTCCACCGGGTTGCCGAGCAGGGTGTTGCCCACGGTGCCGTTGTCGCCGTTGTCGATGCGCACCGCCACGTTGGTGATGCCGTCGGCGGTGGACGCGCCGTCAAGCACGTACAGCTTGCCGTCGGTGGGGTTGGCGCCGCTGCCCACGTCGGACAGGATCAGCTGGTCGGTTTCCGCCACATGGACGATGCCGTGCAGGTTGGTGGGCGCGGCGAAAGCGGTGCCACCCTCGGCGGGCACGATGATGCGGTCCGCGCCGGAGGCGCCGCGCTCGCTGCCGTAGTCGTCGAACACCGCCACGGTGCCGTTGGTGAGCGCCACGTACAGGCGGTCGCCGTCCGGGTCATAGTCCAGGTCCCAGGGCGCCACGGTCAGATCGGTGACGAACACCGGCGCGCTGTCGCCGCCGGCCTGGGTGCTGAACACGCGCACCGCCGGATCGCCCTGGTCGGTGACCAGCACCCAGCCGAGGCCGTCGGCCACGTCGAAGCCCTTGGGCGCGGACAGGCCGGTATTGCCCCCCTCGATAATACGGTCGCGGCTGGCGTCCAGGCTGTCACCGTCACGGCCGGTGGCCAGGCGGTTGATCACGGCGATGCCGGTGTCGGCGGTCACATAGGCGTCGCCCATCTGATTGAACGCCAGGCTTTCCCGGTCCTGGCCGGTGGTGAAGCCGCGCTGCTGGCTGGTCAGACCCAGGTCCAGAATCACCACGTCCGCGTCCCCCGGCGCCGCCGGCGGGTTGCTGGTCACGGCCACGCCGGTAAAGGTGACGCCGGTGGCGTCGATGTCGGACAGATCCGGCATCGGCGTGTACTCCACCAGACGCGCCAGGGATTCCGGTTTGACGCTGTCCACCACCAGGTTCGGGGCCACGTCGCCGCTGGCGCCGCTGAACACGTTGCGGTACACCAGCACCGCGTCGTTGGACTTCTCGGCGATGTAGGCGGTATCGCCATCCAGGATCAGATCCACCGGGTTGCCCAGGCGGGTGGCCGGGCCGGCCACGGTGCGCGACGGGGTCACGGTGCCGCTGGCGGTGGAGGCGTTCTCGATCACGTACAGGGCGCCGTCGTCGGCGATGGCCGCGTCACCCACGTCGGTGATCACCAGGGTGTCGGTGTCGGCGCGGTAGTCGATGCCGTGAATATTGGAGGGCGTACCGGCGCCGTCCGGGGTGATGGTGCGCGCCGGGGTGGCCATGAAGCCGCCGGCCACGTAGTCGTCGATCACCAGCACGGTGCCATTGGTCATGGCCAGGAACACCCGGTCGGCGTCCTCGTCATAGACCAGGTCCCAGGCGTTGGCGGGCAGCGCGGTGGTGGCCAGGGGCACGGCATCCTCACCGGCGGCGGTGCCGAACACCTGCACGCTGTTGCCGCCGGTGTTGGCGGCCATCACCAGACCGGCCCGGTGGGCGATGGCGATGCCCTTCAGGGTCATCGAGCCGTCCGCCGGAAAATCGCGGTCCAGGGCGGCGTCCGGGGAACCGGCGTCGGCGCGCTCGGCGAGGCGGTGCAGCACCTGCAGGCTGCTGGGCGCGCCGTTGCGGTCGTTGGCGGCGTACAGGTTACCCAGCAGATCCAGGGCGATGCCCTCGTTGGCGTCCGCCGCGAAGGTGGCGGTGACGTTCAGGTCGGCGTCCAGCCGATCCACCTGACCGACCACGCCGCCGCCGTTGTGCATCACCAGCAGGGGCGTGCCCCGTGGCGCGGCGTCGCCGCCGCCCGGCGCCCGCCGGCTGTCACTGTTGCCGCCGCAGGCGGCCAGGGTCACCGCCATCGCCAGGGGCGTCAGCCACATCAAACCTTTGCCTTTCACGTTCATGCTTTTCTCCTTGTTAAGCTGGAATGCTTCACCGTGGGCCGGGCGTCTCGCGCTCCGATTTCCCTGGGGTGATACGCACGGCGGGCGGTTTTGGATGTAACCGTGGGTAAAAAAATGTGGCGAAGGGTGGGCCGGTGATCTAACCGAATGCCCAGATGTTCTAAAACAGCGCTTTATTTTGCTGATACGGAATATAGAATCGGGACCCTGCTTTTCTTCCCCCGAGACGGAGTCGCCGCCCCATGCCCCGACATTGGCACCAATGGGCCCTGATCCTGGCCGCCTTCGGCGCCGTGGTGGTGTTGCTGGTGCTGCCGCTGGTGCTGATCTTCAGTGAGGCCTTTTCCCAGGGCGCCGCCGTGGTGGCCGACAACCTGACCAGCACCGACATGATCAGCGCCATCAAACTGACCGTGATCGTGGCCCTGGTGACGGTGCCGGTGAACCTGGTGTTCGGGGTGCTGCTGGCCTGGTGCGTGACCCGCTATGAATTCCGGGGCCGCAAGCTGCTCACCACCCTGATCGACATCCCCTTCGCCATGTCCCCGGTGGTGGCCGGCCTCTGCTACCTGGTGGTCTACGGCGGCCAGAGCGTGGTCGGGCAGTGGCTGGACGACACCTTGGGGCTGCAGCTGATGTTCGCCCTGCCGGGCATGATCATGGTCACCGTGTTCGTGACCTGCCCCTATGTGGCCCGGGTGCTGATTCCGCTGATGCAGTCCCAGGGCACCGAGGAAGAGGAGGCGGCGGTGCTGCTGGGCGCCTCCGGCTGGCAGGCGTTCTGGTACGTGACCCTGCCGAAGATCCGCTGGGCGCTGCTCTACGGGGTGGTGCTCACCAACGCCCGGGCGGTGGGCGAATTCGGCGCGGTCAGCGTGGTGTCCGGGCTGATTCGCGGCGAGACCCTGACCCTGCCGCTGCTGATCCAGATGCTCAACGAGGACTACAACAGCGTGGGCGCGTTCACCGCCGCCGGCCTGCTGGCCGCCCTGGCGCTGGTCACCCTGCTGCTGAAAACCGTGCTGGAATGGCGCCAGCGCCACAAAATCGATGCCGCCCAGGAGGTAACCCCGTGAGTATCCGCGTCGAGTCGATCCGCAAAACCTTCGGCGGCTTCACCGCCCTGGACGACATCAGCCTGGACGTCTCCGACGGCGGCCTGGTGGGCCTGCTGGGCCCGTCCGGGTCCGGCAAGACCACCTTGCTGCGCATCATCGCCGGCCTGGAGCGGCCGGACCGGGGCCGGGTGTTCTTCAACGACCGGGACGTGACCACCCTGGACGCTCGCCGCCGCCGGGTGGGCTTCGTGTTCCAGCAATACGCCCTGTTCCGCCATCTCACCGTGGCCGACAACGTGGCCTTCGGCCTGCGCATGCTGCCCCGCGACCAGCGCCCGTCCCGCGACGCCATTCGCGCCCGGGTGCGCGAGCTGCTGGAGCTGGTGCAGATGGACACCATGACCGGCCGCTACCCGGCGCAGCTGTCCGGCGGCCAGAAGCAGCGGGTGGCGCTGGCCCGGGCCCTGGCGCTGAAGCCCGAGGTGCTGTTGCTGGATGAACCGTTCGGCGCCCTGGACGCCAAGGTGCGCAAGGAGCTGCGCCGCTGGCTGCGCCACCTGCACGAGCAGATCGACGTGACCAGCCTGTTCGTCACCCACGACCAGGAAGAGGCCATGGAGGTCTCCGACCGGGTGGTGGTGATGAGCCAGGGCCACATCGAGCAGGTGGGCACGCCGCTGCAGGTCTATGAACAGCCGGCCAGCCGCTTCGTGTTCGATTTCCTGGGCCACATCAACGCTCTGGAAGGTCAGTACGACGGGCGCCTGTGGCGGGATGGCGAGGCCAGCCTGCGCCTGGACACCCACGGCGCCTGCCCGAACGGCGACCTGACCCTGTACCTGCGCCCCCACGAGGCGGAGCTGGCCCGCCAGCCCAGCGACAGCGCCTCCCTGCCGGTGCGGGTGGCCGGTCGCAGCGTGTTCGGCGGCACCGTCACCGTGGAGCTGGAACCGCGCGGCTGGGGCCGGGGCATCGTGGAAGTGGAAGTGGACCGGGAAGCCTGGCGCGAGCTGGACCCGCAACGGGACGAACCGCTGTTCCTGCTGCCCCGGGATCTGCAGACGGTGACCTGCGACGGCGACCTGGGCCCCCGGGTGCGGCCGGCCTGAGCGAACTCTGTAAAATCGGTAAAACCGCGGCGCCTCACGGGTTACACTGCGGGCTCAGCCCCAAGGAGTCGCGATGCGAGCACTGATCTTTTCCGCCACCGGAAGCCTCGGCAACCTGACACTCACCGAGCGACCGACCCCGCAGCCGGCGGAGGGCGAGGTCCGGGTGGCGATCCGCGCCGCCGGCCTCAACCCCAGTGACGTGAAAAACGTGCTTGGCCGCTTCCCCTACACCACCACCCCGCGTATTCCCGGCCGTGATTTCGCCGGCGTCATCGACGCCGGCCCCGCCGACATGATCGGCCTGGAAGTGTGGGGCAGTGGCAAGGGCCCCGGCTTCACCCTGGACGGCAGCCACGCGGAGTATCTGGTGGTGCCGGTGAACGGCGTCAGCCGCAAGCCGGCGGCCCTGTCGTTCGCCCAGGCGGCGGTCAGCGGCGTGCCCTATCTGACCGCCCTGGAGTCCCTGGAACGCTGCCAGGTAAAGGCCGGCACCGCGGTGCTGATCATCGGCGCCGGCGCGGTGGCCCGGGCCGCGGCGGGGCTGGCGCGGGCGCTGGGTGCCCGGGTGATCCTGGCGGCGCGCCGTTCCGCCCAGGTGGAGCAGTTCGGCGACCAGGGCCTGCGCGCCCTGACCCTGCCGGCGGCCAACAATCTCGGCGACGAGGTACGCGCACTGCTGGGCGACGCCCCGGAGGTGATCCTGGACACCACCGGCTTCTGGCTGCCCGCCGCGGTGGAAACCGTGGCGCCGTTCGGCCGCATCGCGGTGATCGCCGCGCCGACCAACGGCAAGGTGGAGACACCGATCATCAATTTGTATCGCCGCGGCGGCAGCATCGTGGGCATCAATTCCATGCTTCACGAGCTGCCCGCCAGCGCCGCCATGCTGGACCGGATCGGTGCGTTTTTCGAGAACGGCGCGGTGCCGGCGCCGCTGGAATTCCAGGAAGTCCCGTTTTCCCGGGCCATCGACGCCTACCACGAGATCGACGCCGGCAGCACCCGCAAACGGGCCCTGATCCCGGATTGAGGCGCGGCCCGCCGGCGGCTGTCCGACAACCGGCCCGGTACCTCTTGCCCCGGACCTGACCGGGCGGCTAGAGTGCGCGTGAAGGAGAGGTCGGCCAGCGGCCTCCCGGCGCTTTCCCCGAACCTGGCTTCGGGGTATGCTCAATTCATCGACAACAGCCCGCGGGGCCCCCTTTACCCACTTGGACACACCAGCCGCTTCCCAGCAAGTCAGTCTTGAACCCTACGACTCCCGTCGCCTGGCCAGCCTCTGTGGCCGGCTGGACGAGCACATCAAGCAGATCGCCCAACGCCTGAAGGTGGACATCCGCAACCGCGGTAACGTGTTCCATTTGTCCGGCGACTCCCAGGCGGTGCAGGCCGCGTCCTCGGTGCTCAGTGATCTCTACGAGCAGACCGCGGAAGTGGAAGACCTGACCCCGGAAATGGTGCATCTGCAGCTGCAGCAGTCCGAGCTGTCGGAAAAGGTGGACAACACCGTGGCCTTCCCCAGCGACGAGGTGGTGATCCGCACCAAGCGGGCGCGCATCAAACCGCGCGGCGGCCACCAGCGGGAATACGTCAAGAAGGTACGCCGCTTCGACATCAACTTCGGCATCGGCCCGGCCGGCACCGGCAAGACCTGGCTGGCGGTGGCCTGCGCCGTGGACGCCCTGGAAAAAGCCGAGGTGCAGCGCATTCTGCTGGTGCGCCCGGCGGTGGAGGCCGGCGAGAAGCTGGGCTTCCTGCCCGGCGACCTGGCGGAGAAGATCGACCCCTACCTGCGCCCGCTCTACGACGCCCTCTATGAAATGCTCGGCTTCGAGAAAGTCGCCAAGCTGATGGACCGCATGGTGATCGAGGTGGCGCCGCTGGCCTATATGCGCGGGCGCACCCTGAACAACAGCTTCGTGATTCTCGACGAGGCGCAGAACACCACGCCGGAACAGATGAAGATGTTCCTCACCCGCATCGGCTTCGGCTCCAAGGCGGTGATCACCGGCGACGTGACCCAGGTGGATCTGCCCCGCCATCAGCGCTCCGGGCTGGTCAACGCCCTGGACGTGCTGGACGGCGAGACCGAGATCGGCGTCACCCGTTTCGACAGCCGCGACGTGGTCCGCCACCCGCTGGTGCAACGCATAGTAGAGGCCTACGACCGTCATGAGCGGGATACCGACACCCAGCGTTGAGGTCCAGTGGGCCAGCGACGCCAGCGACGCCCCCGACGAATCGGACTTGCGGGCCTGGGCCCTGAAAGCCGCGGAAGTGGCCGGCGGCGTGGTCGGCGACATCACCGTGCGGGTGGTGGACGACGCCGAGATCCGGGTTCTCAACCGGGAGTACCGGGGCAAGGACAAAGCCACCAATGTCCTGTCCTTTCCCTTCGACATGCCCGAGGGCCTGCCCGAGGACGCCTTCGAGCCGCTGCTTGGCGACATCGTGATCAGCGCGCCGGTGGTGCGCCGCGAAGCCGCCGAGCAGGACAAGGCCCTGGACGCCCACTGGGCGCACATGGTCACCCACGGCGTGCTGCACCTGCTTGGCTACGACCATATCGAGGACGAGGACGCGGAGGTCATGGAGGCCCTGGAAGTCCGCGCCCTGGCCGAGCTGGGCTACCCGGACCCGTACCAACCCCTTGATGATCAACCTTCCACCGAAAGCATGGAGCTCGACCCCTGATGTCGGACGATTATTCCGATAGCGGCACCGGCCGAAGTTGGCTGGAGCGCGTCGGCCAGTTTTTCACCTCCACCCCCGGCTCCCGGGAAGAACTGCTGGCTCTGATGCGCTCCATGCGCGACAGCGACGTGATCGACGGCGACACCCTGGGCATCATCGAAGGCGCCATCTGCGTCTCCGATATGCAGGTGCGGGAAATTCTGATTCCGCGCTCGCAGATGGTCAGCATCCGCGGCTCCGACGACCCCCGCGATTTCCTGCCCACCATCATCGACTGCGCCCACTCCCGTTTCCCGGTGCTGGGCGACGACCCGGACGAAATCATCGGTATTCTGCTGGCCAAGGACCTGCTGGCCCTGATTCTGGAACCGGCCAAGATGGAGCGCTTCTCGATCAAGGACCACGTGCGCTCCGCCATGGTGGTGCCGGAATCCAAGCGTCTGGATTCACTGCTGCGGGAATTCCGCATCACCAAGAATCACATGGCCATCGTGGTCAATGAATACGGCGGCGTGGCCGGGCTGGTCACCATCGAGGACGTGCTGGAACAGATCGTCGGCGAGATCGAGGACGAGCATGACATCGAGGACGACGACTACCTGATCAAGGATCTGGAAGGCGACGACTACACCGTCAAGGCGCTGACGCCCATCGACGAGTTCAACGAACACTTCAAGACCGGCTTCAGCGACGAGGAATTCGACACCATCGGTGGCCTGGTGATGCAGGCCTTCGGGCATCTGCCGCAGCGGGAAGAGGCGGTGGAAATGGGCGGCTTCCGCTTTACCGTGCTGAGCGCCGACGGGCGCACCATCCGGCTGCTGCGGGTCACGCCGCTGGACGCGACCGCCACCGCCGGCGCCGAATAGCGCCGGCGGAGGGGGCCGGAATCAGAGCCTGAACGTCAGAACTTGAACGCCATCCCCAGGGACAGCACTTTCGGGTCACCGCCGGGCACCGTGTTGACCCGGTCGCCGTGGGCATAGTCCGCGGTACGGTAAACACCGCTATCGCCCTGGTTCACCGTGGTGGTGGCCGCCAGGTACAGATCCAGCGCCGGCGCCGCGTGCCAGGTACCCACCAGGCTGTACTGATCGGCCTCGTCGTCACCGGCGTCGGATTCATCGGCGTGGATCCATTGCGCGCCCAGGGTGTAATCCCGCCGTAGATCCCAGGTCACGAAACCGCCCCAGGCATCCCGGTTCAGGTACGCCACGTCGTCGGCTTCCAGCCGGTCGAACAGCGCGCCCACCGTGACCGTTCCGAAGCGGTAGTTGAGGCCGCCGTTAAGGCCGCTCACATCACCGCCGGCGTACAGCTCCGACCAGTCCGCGTAGGCGACGCTGGCCACCAGACCACCCTGGCGCCAGATCGCCGCGCCGCTCCACATGCTGCTGTCGTTGTTGTCGGTGACGCCGTCGGTGTCCTGCTGGCCGGCGCCATACTGCAGCGCCAGCTGCAGACGTTTGTCGAGAAACTTGCGGTCCCAGCGAATCGAGTTCTCCGCGCGCAGGCTCAGGCGCTGGTTGCCGCCGCCGCCTCGACCCAGGATCGCCTGCGGATCGGCCACCGTGGAGGTGAACTGGCTCATGCGGATGCCGTTGCGCTTGTAGGGCGTATCCATGATGCCGAAGCGGATCAGGCCCGCCGGGGTATCGAAACCGGCGAAGGTGTCCCGGTTGCCGATGCCCCGGTTACGGGGCGAGTCCGGGTCGATGTTCTGTTCCACCTGCCAGACCAGATCGTACCGGTCATTCAGGGTGTGACGGCCGCGCAGGCCCAGCACCGAGGTATTGGTGGAAAGGCTGTGGCCGCCGTCCACCAGCCCGGCGGAGGGATTTTCCGGCGTGTCGCCCAGGTCGGAATCCGCGTAGTCCACGGACAAACGCAGGGCGCCGTAGATTTCCAGTTTCTCCGCGGCCAGCGGAATGGCGCCCGCTACCATCGGTGTCAGGCCGGCGAGCAAGACCGGCAGCGCCGGTGCGATTTTTGTTTTCATTCAAGACTCCACATTTTTCGGTTCTTGGTTTTATGAACACGACTTGCCCGGGGCGGCGCGTCGCGGCGCCGCACGGAAAGCGGTTCGAGTGATAAAGAGCGGCTTGGCGGCGCCGCCGGGCCGGATTCACGGATTCAGTTCAGCCAGGATCTCCTCGGTGTGCTCGCCCAGGGCCGGCGCCGGTCGTGGCGACCACAGCGCCTGACCGTCGATCAGCATGGGCAGGCGCAGATCGGTTTCCTGGCCGCCGGCCAGCGGCCCGGTCAGTTGCCGGTGCAGCAGCTGCGGGTCGTCCAGGGCCTGGTCCCGGTCGTAGACCGGCGCCCAGGGAATGTCGCTGGCGTCCAGCGCCCGCGCCCAATGGTCCCGGGGCTCGCCGGCGAACAACGCCTTCAGCAGGCCGTGGACCTCGCGCTTGCGGGCCTGGCGCTCCGCCCGCCGGCGCAGGGCCGGCTCGCGCAACGCCGGGCACCGGTCACCGAACAGCTCGGCGAGCTGGCCCCAATAGCGGTTCTCGAAAATGCCCAGGCTCAGCCACCGGCCGTCGGCGCACAGGAACAGGTCGTTGTCGGGCATCACCGAGCGGGTGTGTTCCATATCCCCGGCCTCGCCGTCGCGCACCGCCAGGGCATGGGGCAGACACCAGGCACTGATCGATTCCTGGATGGCCACATCCAGATGGCAGCCGTCGCCGCCCAGCCGCACCGTCATCAGCGCCTGCACCACGCCCAGGGCGGCGTGCATGGCGGCGGCGTAATCGGCCAGCCGTACCTTGGGCCGGGCGATGCGGTCCTCCACCTGGGAAGGCGTCGCGAAGTAGCCCGCCAGGGACAGGCAGTTGAGATCGTGGGCGGTGCGGTCCCGATAGGGGCCATCCTGGCCGAAGCTGCTGATCGAGCAGTACACCAGCTTCGGGTTAAGGGCCCGCGCCTGGGGCCAGCCGATGCCCAGGCGTTCGGCGACGCCGGGACGAAACCCTTCCAGCACCACATCGGCCCGCCGGAACAGGGCGCGCACGGTGTCCACGCCCTGCTCGCTTTTCAGATCCACGGCGATGGAGCGTTTGCCCCGGTTGTAGGTGGCGAACACCCGCTCCCCCAGGGCTCGCGTGCCGTCGCCGCCGTCGGCGCGCTCCACCTTGATCACCTCGGCGCCCAGCTGCGCCAACAGCAGGCCGGCGTGGGGGCCGGGCAGCAGCCCGGCCAGTTCCACCACCGTGGTGCCCGCCAGCGGCCGGTTCATGAGGACGCGGCCTGGTCGGCGTAGCGCTTCAGATAACCCTTGGCGATGGTGTTACGCTGGATCTCGCTGGTGCCGGTGACGATGCGGTACATGCGCAGCATCCGGAACACCCATTCCACGGTGCTGCCCTGCATCAGCCCCACGCCGCCGTGCACCTGGATGGCGCGGTCGGCGATGGCGAAGGCTTTTTCGGAACAGAACAGCTTGCTCATCGCCGAGGCTTCGCGGGTGTCCTCGCCCCGGTCGATGCGGCGCGCCACATCCAGCATCAGGCAACGGGCGGCGTGCAGGTCGGTGGCCATGTCCGCCAGGGTGTGCTGGATCGCCTGGAAGCCGGCGATCGGCTGGCCGAACTGGCGGCGTCGGGTGGCATAACGGGCGGAGGCGTCCAGGGACTGGATCGCCAGGCCGGTCATGGTCGGGCAATGCAGCAGCCGGTTCACGGTGATCCGCGACATGCCGAGCCGGAACCCCTGCCCTTCCTCGCCGAGCACCTGGGTGGCGGGGATGCGCACGTCCTCCAGGCGGATATCGGCGTGCTGATTCTTGCCGGAAATCGGCGTGTAGTCCGAGCTGACGGTGACCCCGGGGCGGTCGAAGTCGACCAGGAAGGCGGTGACGCCCCGGGCCCCGGCGTTGTCGTCGGTGACCGCCATCAGGATGGCGAAGTCCGCGTAGGGGGCGCCGGAGATATAACGTTTGAGACCGTTGAGCACATAATGGTCACCGTCACGGACCGCCCGGGTGCTCAGGTTGCTGGCGTCGGAGCCCGCTTCCGGCTCGGTGAGCGCGAAGCAGACGGTGCGCTCGGCGCGCACCACCGGCAGCAGGTGGCTTTCCATCTGCCCGGGCGTGGCGATATGGAACAGATGCCCGACCCGGCCCGGGCCACCCAGCTCACCCAGCACATGGGCGGACAGCTTGGCGCCGGAAGCGGCCACGTCTTCCTTGAGCAGGCACTGGTCGTAAACGCTCAGACCCCGGCCGCCCTGGGCCTCGGGCAATTGCGCGCCGTACAGGCCGGCGTCCCGCGACGCTTTCCAGATGCCACGCAGCAAGTCCATGGACGGCTCGCTTTCAAAGCCGATGCCGTGCTCCGCTTCCAGCGGCTTAAGGTAGTTGTCGATGAAGTCACGGGCCTCGGCGCGCACCCGTTCGCCGTTGTCACTGGCGGTGAAGCGTTCGTACATGATGATGCTCCTGTTCGACCGGACGACGATCAGCCGACCTGGCGGTCGTGATCCTTCCAGAAGGTGTCGCGCACCAGGCGCCGGGCCACCTTGCCGTTGGGGTTCTTGGGCAGTTCATCGATGAAGCGCACATGACGGGGCTTCTTGAAGCTGGCCAGGTGCTCGGCGCAGTAGTCGACCAGCACGGCTTCCTCCACGGCTTCGCCGGGGCGGCACACCACGAAGGCGATCACCTGCTCGCCCCACTCCTCGTCCGGCGCGCCCACCACGCAGCACTCCGCCACCGCCGGGTGACGGAACAGCACCGTTTCGATTTCCGCCGGGTAGATGTTGAAGCCGCCGGAAATGATCATGTCCTTCTTACGATCGATGATGTACAGGAAGCCTTCCTCGTCCCGGCGCGCCACGTCACCGGTGTGGTACCAGCCGTCCTGGATCACTTCCTTGGTGAGGTCCGGCGCATTCCAGTAGCCCTGCATCACGTCCGGGCCGCGCACCAGAATTTCACCGGCCTCGCCGTCCGGCAGCGGATTACCGTCGTCGTCGGCGATGATCACCTCGGATTCGCCATAGGGGCGGCCACAGGAGCCGAGCAGCTCCGGCTTGTCGTTCAGGCCGCGCAGGTGGTCTTCCAGGGTGAGGATGGAAATGGTCGAAGTGGTCTCGCCGGCGCCGTAGCCCTGGGTGAAGATCGGGCCGAACATCTCCATCGCCTCGCGCAGCCGCGACGGCGCCATGGGCGCCGCGCCGTAGGTGATGCGACGCAGGCTGGACAGGTCATAGTCACCGGCCAGACCGCTGTCGATCAGGCGATACAGCATGGTGGGCACGGCGAAGAAACGGGTGATGCGCTCGCGCTGGATGGTGGCGAACAGCTCGGCGATGTCGAAGCGGTCGATCAGATAGTTGCAGCCGCCGGTGGTCAGGGTCGGCATGATCTGCATGCCGCTGGCGTGGGTCACCGGGCCCACGTGGCCGAGCACCTCGTCCTGGGCGAACCGGCCTTCCGGCAGCATCAGCGATTTGCGCACCAGCGCCAGGCGGTTACCGAAGGTCTGTACCGCCGCCTTCAGACGGCCGGAGGAACCGGAGGTGTAATGCAGCACGGCGGGCGCGTCCTGATCCACCTGCACCGACGGCAGCGCCGCATCGCCCTTGGCCAGCAGCGCTTCGAAGCCGTCATCGTCCTCGGCGCCGATCACCACCACCCGCTCCACCACCGGCAGATCGTTCCGGCGGTCCAGAATCCCGGGGGCGTGCTCCGGGCCGACGATCAGCACCCGCGCCTGGGCGTCCTCCAGTACGTGCAGGGCTTCCTCGGTGGACAGACGGGCGTTCAGCGGCGCCTTTACCAGTCCCGCCTTGTACAGGGCCACCTCCGCCTCCACCAGTTCCACCCGGTTGAGGCTGTAGAGGGCGACCCGATCACCGGGCTCCAGACCCAGCCCGAGCAATCCATTGGCGAGCCGGTTGGAACGTTCTTCCAGCTGCCGGTAGCTGAGCCGGCGGTGGCGGTCCGCCACCGCCGGGCGGTCCGGCCAATAACGTGCGCTGCGGGTCACCAGATGACCAAGGTTCACTGCCTTCTCCCTGTTCCTGTTATTCGAATGGCCGCCACGAACCGGCGGTAAGTCATTCAAAAATCATGGCCAAGGGCGAATGCATTGAAAAATATTATTTTATGATTTTCGCCATCACATTTCTTTTTATCTGAAACCTGCCTTTTCTGTTCTTTTTTCAAAAAAAAAGGCCGGCCCATGCGAGACCGGCCAGCCCATAGGGAGACGGAAATCAGCGCTTATTTCGTGAGGATCCCGGCTTTTCGTCCACGCCGATGCTGACGCAGAAGACTGATCAATATCACCGCCGCCAGAACGATAAAAATGCAGGCAATGGGACGCTGCAAAAGATACATCGGATCGCCGTCGGCCATGATCATGGCCTGGCCGAAGGCTTCCTCGAACATGGGCCCGAGCACATAGCCGATAATGAAAGTAACGAACGAGAAATTCAGCATGCGCATAAAGAAGCCGGCCACCGCCATGCCGAGCAACAGCCAGGCATCGAACAGGCTGTCGGCGACGATCACGCCGGTGATACACAGCACCACCACGCAGGGAATGATGTAGGTGAGCGGAATACGAATCACCCGGGCAAACAGGCCCATGGTGAACAGACCGGTGATCAGGTTGAGCAGATCACCGATCAGCATCACCGCGAACAGCGAATAGACCAGGCGCGGTTGTTCCGAGAACAACTGCGGGCCGGGCGTCAGGCCGTGGATCAGGAAGGCACCGAGTATGATCGCCGCCGCCACGTTGCCGGGAATGCCCAGCGACAGCAGCGGAATAAAGTTGGCGCCCACCACCGAACTGTTGGCCGCTTCCGAGGCGGCCACGCCGCGGATTTCACCTTTGCCGAAACGCTCCGGATTTTTCGAGGCCCGCTTGGCGGCGGTGTAACCGAGAAAGCCGGCGGCGCTGGAACCGATCCCGGGAATCGCACCGATCAGAGTGCCAATCAGGGTGGAACGTAGAATGGTGGGCAGGATGGTGCGGAAATCCTGCCAGGTAAACGGCTCGCCGGCCTTCACCGATTCGCTGTTCTTCTGGTCCAGGCGCGGCAGGCTGTCGGAGAACACGATTTGCCGGAGAATCTCGCCCAGCGCCAGCACACCGATGCCGGCGGCGGTGATCGAGATGCCGTCCATCAGTTCCGGAATGCCGAAGGTGAGTCGCTCCGCGGCGGTGCTCTGGTCCATGCCCACCAGGCTCATGAACAGGCCCAGGAAAGCGGCGATCAACCCCTTGATCATGGAGTTGCCCACCAGGCCGGCGATGATCACCAGGGCCACCAGAATCACGGCGGCCATTTCCGGCGGGCCCATTTTCATGGCCACGATGGACAACGGCGCGGCCACGAAGATCAGCACCAGATCACTGAGGGTATCGCCGGTCACCGAGGAAAAATGCGCCGCCCGGAGCGCCTTGCGCGCCTTGCCCTGTTGGGTCATGGGGTAGCCGTCGAAGGTGCTGGCGGTGGCCTCCGGCGAACCGGGGGTGTTCATCAGGATCGCCGACACCGCGCCGCCGATGGTGCCCCCCTTGTTGATGCCGATCAGAAAACCCAGCGCCGCCACCGGACTCATATAGAAGGTGTAGGGCACGGCGATGGTAATGGCGATCAACGAACCGACGCCCGGGGCGGCGGCGAACAGCTGGCCAATCAGAATACCGAGCAGCACGAACAGCACGTTGCTCAGGGTAAAGGCGTCGGAGAAACCGGCGAGTATCGTTTCCATGGGAATCTCCTAAGGCAGCGGGGTGCCCAGCACGCGATCAAACAGAACCCAGAGAAACAGGCTCCAGCCCACCGAGGTCAGCACGATGGGCAACCAGCGGCGCTCACCCATGAGCAGCATCAGCAGGGCCACCGCCACCACCGCCGCCGCCACAAAACCGACCCACTGCATCAGCGCCAGCACCAGGGCCAGCACCGCCAGCACCACCACCAGCCGCTTCAGAGCGGCGCGGCTGACCGGCGCCAGCCGTTCGGCCAGAGCACGGTCACGGGCGCTGAAGATCACCAGCGCCACGCCCAGCACCGTCACCGCCGTGGCGCACAGGTACGGAAAGGCCCGGGGCGACAGCCCGAACCCCAGGCTCGGGCTGATGTGTTGGGGAATCAGATAAAGCAGGGCGAAGAGGCCGGCCAGGGTGACGACCACCCCCGCCGACAGATCCACGATCCGAGCGTTCATGACAGCTTTGCCTCGAAAAAACGCGGTGATTATTCGGAGAATTCGCGCTCGTTATCGGCGCTGCGGAGCTGGATAAAGCGGGTCAGTTTTTCCGCCGGCAGCACCACATTGGGGAACTTCATTTTTTCTTCGGCCAGGTTCACCACGTCCTTGGAGGTGGCCGCCTTGCGGATCGCCGCCAGCAGCTTTTCACGGGTCGGCGCGGGAATGCCCTTGGGCGCCGCCAGCATGAAATAGCTGGTGTAGCTGCGGTCGTAGCCCTGCTCACGGATGGTGGGCACATCCGGGGAGGTGCGCAGACGCTCGCTGTTCATGGCCACGATCACCTTGACGCCCTGGTCGTTCAGGTACGCCTGATGCACGCCGGCGCTCCAGCCCACGTCCAGGTGACGGCCCATCACATCGGTGATGATCTGGCGCCCGCCCTTGATCGGCACGGTGCGCACACGGATGTCTTCCTGCTTGGCCAGACGTTCCGCGAACTTGGTGGTGATCGGCGACAGCGAACCGAAGGTGAGGCCGCCCTGCTCGCGGGCATAGGCGAGCATCTCTTCCCAGGTGGAAAACGGCGCGCTGGCGCCGGCCACCAGGGCGTTCTGCAGCTCGGTGACGGTAGCCAGATAATCGAAATCATCGGGCTGATAGGCGGTGCGCACGATGAACGGCAGCGCATCGAAGGTGGAATCCGAGGTAAAGCCAATGGTGTAACCGTCCGCCGGAGCGCGTTGCAGCAGGGTGGCCATCACCACGCCGCCGCCGCCGGCTTTGTTCTCCACCACCACCGGCTGGCCCAGGTCTTCTTCCAGGGCCCGGGCCATCAAGCGCGCCAGGGTGTCGGCGCCGCCCCCGGCGGAAAAGCCCACCAGCAGCGTAATCGGTTTGGATGGCCATTGATCCGCCGTCGCCGACGGGGAAAGGGTCATCGCGGTCAGGGTGCACACCGCCAGAACGGCGGCGGCGCAGTGTTTTATTAGTCTCATTCTGCTCTCCACGGGCAGCTCGCCCAGTTTTCTTTTTTGCACGGAGGGCCAGGGGCCCAAAGCGTTCCAAGCAGAGTACGAGGGCCACTCAGGAGAAAAAAATATTATTTCACGATATCAGACATCATATTTTTTAATGCCGGCATCTGCTCCGCCGGCAGCACCACCTCGGCCTGCCAGTCGCCGGACCGGGCGGCCTCCACCATCAGGGTGATCAGCCCGTCGCGCACCCGTTCCGCCGGGCGCGACAGGGGGCGCTTGCGCGGCCAGGCCACGGTCATCAGGCGCTGCACCAGAGGGTTGACGATGCGCCGCGCCCGACGCGGATGGGTGCGGTTGTCCGCCAGCGGCATGGGCAGATTGGCGATGATGCAGGCCATGCCCTGATCCACCACCGAGGCCAGCGTTTTCGGGCCGTTCTGTTCGAAGCGCAGGTTCAGCTGGGCGCCGGCGGCCACCACGTGCTCGTCGATCACGCGGCGCATATTGTGAGTGCGGTCGCCGAGAATCAGCGGCCGGCTCACCGCGTCCGCCAGATCGATATCGCCGGTTTCCGGCCCCACCAGCTCCGGCGCGCCGATCAGGTAAAAGTACTCGCGCAGTACCGGGATCGACTCCACGTCATCCAGTTCCGCGGCGTTGGGGTTGACCCCCAGCTCCACCTTGCCGGTTTCCACCACATGGCCGCTTTCCGAACTGAGGCCCTCGACGATGTGCAACCGGATACGGGGATAGTGCTGCTCCAGCCAGGCCAGCAGGCGCGGCGCCAGAAAAGCGGTCACCGTCACCGGCAGGGCGATGATCACGTCGCCGGCGGGCTCCGATTCCAGCGAAGTGCGCAGATCGTTACGGGCAATTTCCATCTGCCGCAGGATCAGCCGGGCGTGGTTGACCAGCCGCTGGCCGTGGCGGGTGGGCGCCACCCCCCGATTGGTGCGCTCGAACAGCTGCACCGCCAGCTCTTTTTCCAGGCCGATGATTTGCTGGCTGAGGGCCGGCTGCACGATATTCAGCCGCTGGGCGGCGGCGGAAAAGCTGCCTTCCTCGAACACCGCCACCAGCGCGTTCAGTTGCTTCAGGTTCATGGGCGTCTCCCGACGGCGCCGGGGCCGGCCCGGCGAATCGTTTTTTGTGATGCGAAGGGCGCCTTTATCTCTTTTTGCTATGGCAATGGCAAGTGTCGCGCCGCCGCCGTCCCATGGCATGAAACGCTGAATTTGCGTATAACGTGGCTTCACCCGCCGGGGCGCTTGCCCCGCCATCATTCCAGCACCGGGACCGCCGACATCCATGCTCAACCTGCTGCTTGCCCTGATCGCCGGGCTACTGTTTCCACTGGCGTTCGCGCCCTACGACCTGTGGCCGCTGCTGCCGGTGAGCCTGGCCCTCGGCTACGTGACCCTGGTGCGCGCACCGACCCCGCGCCGGGCGTTGCTGCACGGCTGGCTGTACGGGCTGGGCCTGTTCGGCTTCGGCGTCAGTTGGCTGCATGTGTCGATGACCGACTACGGCTTCATGCCGCTGTGGATGGCGATTCCGTTCACCGCCGCGTTCGCCGCCGTGATGGCGCTGTTCCCCGGCCTCACCTTCTGGCTGACCCGGCGGATGGGCGGCGGCGCGCTGATGTTCGCCGGGGTCTGGGTGCTGCTGGACTGGGTGCGCGGCTGGCTGTTCACCGGGTTCCCCTGGCTGTACGCCGGCTACGCCGCCATCGACACGCCGCTGTCCGGGCTGGCGCCGCTGGGCGGCATCTGGGCGATGACCCTGGCGGCGGTGCTGCTGTCCGCCACCGGCATTGATCTGATCGCCCGGCGCGGGCGCGCCACCGGCCCGCTGGCGCTGTCGGCGCTGCTGGTGGTGGCCGCCCTGGTGGGCGGCCAGTTGACCTTTACCCACCCCGCCGGCGACCGCCAGGCGGTGGCCCTGGCCCAGGGCAACGTGCCCCAGGACCTGAAATGGCTGGCCACCATGCGCCAGGAAACCCGCGAGATCTACGCCGGCCTCACCGACCAGGTGCCCGACGGCACCCTGGTGATCTGGCCGGAGTCGGCGATGATCGAGTTCTACCAGGACATCCAGGGCTTCGTGGACGGCGAGGGCCAGGCCCTGGCCGCCCGGGGCGGGGCGCTGATCAGCGGCCTGCCCTGGCGCGACGACCGCCACCTGCCCACCACCTACCACAACAGCATCGCGGTGGTGGGCACCGACCACGACGACGGCGTCTACCACAAACAAAAGCTGGTGCCGTTCGGCGAGTACGTACCGTTCCAGGACCTGCTGCGCGGGCTGATTCCATTCTTCGATCTGCCCATGTCCAGCTTCACGCCGGGCCACCCGGGCCAGCCCAACCTGCACGCCCTGGGCCATGAGATCGCGCCCTTTATTTGCTACGAGATTCTCTACCCGGATCTGGTGGCCACCCGCAGCGCCGGCGCCGATGTGCTGCTGACAATCAGCAACGACGCCTGGTTCGGCACCTCCGCCGGGCCCCATCAGCACTTTCAGATGAGCCGCCTGCGCGCCGTGGAAACCGGCCGCTGGCTGCTGCGCGGCACCAACAACGGCATCACCGCGGTGGTCGACCACCACGGCAAGGTGCGCGACCGGCTGCCCCAGTTCCAGCGCGACCTGCTGCTCACCGAGTACCAGCCCCGCCAGGGCAGCACCCCGTTCATGGCCACCGGCGCCTGGCCCACCCTGCTGCTGGCGCTGGCCCTGGTGGTGCTGAATCGGGGGCGCCGGGCCCGGGGTCTGCTGGATACCTTCCCCGGGCGCTGAGGCCACGTGGCGCCCATTTATATTTTTTAGGAATAAGCATATAACCTGTTTGACAGCGCCGCCCCGGCCTCCTATAAACAGCACCAGGGATCCCTTTTTCCCGAGGAGGCCGTCATGACATCCGCGCCCACCGAACACCCCCAGGTGGAAAGCTTTTTCGATCACGACACCAACACCGTCAGCTATGTGGTCATCGACCCGGCGACCCGCCATTGCGCCATCGTCGACTCGGTGCTCGATTACGACCCGGCCGCCGGCCGTACCCGCCATCAGGGCGCCCGGCGCCTGGTGGATTTCGTGCGCGCCCACGAGCTGACCGTGGAATGGCTGCTGGAGACCCACGTGCACGCCGACCACCTGTCGGCGGCGCCCTGGCTGCAGGAACGGGTGGGCGGCAAGCTGGCCATCGGCGACCGGATCCGCACCGTGCAGGAGACCTTCGGCCGCATTTTCAACGCCGGCACCGACTTCGCCCGGGACGGCGGCCAGTTCGATCATCTGTTCCACGACGGCGAAACCTACTCAATCGGCAACCTGTCCTGCCGCGCCCTGCACACCCCCGGCCATACCCCGGCCTGCATGAGCCACCTGATCGGTGACGCCGTGTTCGTCGGCGACACCCTGTTCATGCCGGACTACGGCACCGCCCGCTGCGACTTCCCCGGCGGCGACGCCCGCACCCTGTATCGCTCGATCCAGAAGTTGCTGGCCCTGCCCGATCAGACCCGCATGTTTCTGTGCCACGACTATCTGCCGGAGGGCCGCGAGGACTTCCACTGGCAAACCACCGTGGGCGACCAGCGCCGGGACAATATCCATGTCCACGAGGGCATCGCCGAGGACGCCTTCGTGGCCATGCGCGAGCAGCGCGACGCCACCCTGGGCATGCCCCGGCTGATTCTGCCGTCGGTGCAGGTGAACATGCGCGCCGGCCATCTGCCGCCGGCGGAGAGCAACGGCACCCGCTATCTGAAGATTCCCCTCAACGTATTCGGCGCCCCGGAGGCCCCATGAGCGACTTTACCCATCTCACCCCGGACCTGGCGGTATCGCCCCAGCTGCGCCCCGAGGACATGGCCGCCCTGGCGCGGGCCGGTTTCCGGGTGGTGATCAACAACCGGCCGGACGGCGAAGGCGAGGACCAGCCGGACCACCGGACCATGGAACAGGCCGCCCGGGCGGCGGGGCTGGAGTATCACTACCAGCCGGTGGTGGCCAGCGAGATCAACGACGACGACGCCCGCCGCTTCGCCGAGCTGGTCCGCCAGCAACCGGGCCCGGTGCTGGCGTTCTGCCGCACCGGCAACCGCTGCGGCAAACTGTGGGAACGGGCACAAACCCTGAACCCCTGAACCGCTGCCCATGGGACTGAGTCGCTGGCTGCCCGCCGCCGGCTGGCTGTCCGGCTACCGGCGCGACGACGCCGCCGCCGACGGTCTGGCGGCGCTGATCGTTACCCTGATGCTGATTCCCCAGAGCCTGGCCTATGCGCTGCTCGCCGGGGTGCCGGCCCAGGTGGGGCTGTACGCCAGCATTCTGCCGCTGATCGCCTACGCCCTGTTCGGCTCCAGCCGCACCCTGGCGGTGGGCCCGGTGGCGGTGGTGTCGCTGATGACGGCGGCCGCCGCCGGTCAGGTCGCCGGCGGCGACGCCGACCGTTACCTGGCCGCCACCGTGGTGCTGGCGCTGATGTCCGGCGGGCTGCTGGTGGTGATGGGCGTGCTGCGCCTGGGCTGGATCGCCAATCTGCTCAGCCATTCGGTGATCAGCGGCTTTATCACCGCCTCCGGCCTGCTGATCGCCGCCAGTCAGCTCCGCCATCTGCTCGGCATCGACATGGGCGGCGACACCCTCTGGCAACTGGCGGTGTCCGGCGCCCGTCACCTGCACCAGACACACGCCCCCACGGTGCTGCTGGGCGGCGCCGCCATGCTGTTTCTGCTGTGGGCGCGGGGGCCGCTGAAGCGGCTTCTCGGGCGCACCGCCCTGCCGCCGTGGCTGGTGGATTTGCTGACCAAGGCCGGCCCGGTGGTGGCGGTGATCGCCACCACCCTCGCCGCCGGCCCCGGCGGCCTGGCGGAACACGGCGTGGCGGTGGTGGGACCGGTGCCCGGCGGGCTGCCGGTGCCGACCCTGCCGGCCTTTGACGCCGGCCTGTGGCGGGCGCTGTGGCTGCCGGCGGTACTGATCAGCCTGATCGGTTTCGTGGAATCGGTGTCGGTGGCCCAGACCCTGGCCGCCAAGCGTCGCCAGCGGGTGGACTCCAACGCCGAGCTGATCGGCCTGGGCGCCGCCAACCTGGCCTCCGGGGTGAGCGGCGGCATTCCGGTGACCGGCGGCTTCTCCCGCTCGGTGGTCAACTTCGACGCCGGCGCCCGCACGCCGCTGGCCGGTGTCTTCACCGCCGGCGGCATCGCCCTGACCGCCCTGTTTTTCACGCCCTGGTTCCAATACCTGCCCAAGGCCACCCTGGCCGCCACCATCATCGTGGCGGTGCTGACCCTGGTGGACCTGCCGGCGCTGGCGCGGGCCTGGCGTTACTCGAAGGCGGATTTCACCGCCATGCTGGTGACCCTGCTGGGGGTGCTGGCGGCGGGGGTGGAAGCCGGCGTGATCGCCGGGGTGGCGGCGGCCCTGGCCCTGCACCTGTGGCGCACCAGCCAGCCGCACATCGCGGAACTGGGCCAGATGCCCGGCACCGAGCACTTCCGCAATGTGCGCCGCCACCGGGTGATCACCTCGCCCCGGGTGCTGTCGATGCGTGTCGATGAATCGCTCTATTTCGCCAACGCCCGGCGCACCGAGGACGCCATCTACGACCGCGCCCTGCACTGCGACGGCCGCCGCCACGTGGTGCTGCTGTGCTCGGCCATCAACCACATCGACGCCAGCGCCCTGGACAGCCTGCAGGCCCTCAACCGCCGCCTGGCCGACGCCGGCGTGACCCTGCATCTCTCGGAAGTGAAAGGCCCGGTGATGGACCAGCTGCAGCGCAGCGATTTTCTCCAGCAGCTTACCGGGGAGGTGTTTCTCAGCCATTACCAGGCGCTGCAGGCGCTGGACGCCGAGACGACAAAAGGGGCCAGTTGAACGTTCAACTGGCTCTCAGAAATACCGGATCCGATACCAGACCAACGCCACCCACTCCCGCCAGATCACCGGCACCTCCGCCAGGGCGCCGGCGGAGGGCAGCCAGGCTTCCCGGGGCAGGGTCTCCACCGCCACCGGCGTGACCGTGAGGCCCTGGCGGCGGAAGCTGAGGGTGGCGCGGGGCAGGTGGGCGCGGTCGGTGACCAGCAGTACCGACTCGATGCCCTGGCGGCGCAGCAGCGGGGCGCTGTTGACCGCGTTTTCCCAGGTGCTGCGACTGCGCGGTTCGATCCACGTTCGTGCCTCGGGCCACAGCCGCCGGGCCTGGTCGGCCATCATCGCCGCCTCGGAATCGTCCGGGTCGCGGGGTGTGCGGTCCTCGGCGCCGCCGGTGAGCAGCAGCGGCAGGCCCAGTCGGCGGGCCTCCTCCACGCCGCGATGCAGGCGCCGCAGGCCGGCGGGGGTGAGCCGGTAGCCGTCGCCGTGGCGCTGGCGGCCGGCGCCGGGCACCACCACCACCGCCGGCGCCACCCCGGCGGGCGCCGCCGGCACCGGCGGATACAACTGGCGCACCATGGCCGGCAGAGTCGCCGCCACCAGCGCCACGCCCAGCACCACCGTGATCAACACCCCGCGCATCCGCTGTCTGCCCGCCTTCCGCTCATGTATCCTATGGGGCTTTCCAATCGCCACCCCGACTCATAGAGATCCGATGGACGCACAGTATCATCCCAAGCAGGTAGAAGATGAAGCCCAGCAGCACTGGGAAGAATCCGGCAGCTTCAAGGTCACCGAACAGCCCGGCAAGGAGAAGTTCTATTGCCTGAGCATGTTCCCCTACCCGTCCGGACGCCTGCACATGGGCCATGTGCGCAACTACACCATCGGTGACGTGATCAGCCGCTACCAGCGCATGCAGGGCAAGAACGTGCTGCAGCCCATGGGCTGGGACGCCTTCGGCCTGCCGGCGGAAAACGCGGCGGTGAAGAACAAGAGCGCCCCGGCCGCCTGGACCTACGAAAACATCGACTACATGAAGGGCCAGCTCAAACGCCTGGGCTTCGGCTACGACTGGAGCCGCGAGCTGGCCACCTGCACCCCGGAGTACTACCGCTGGGAGCAATGGTTCTTCACCAAGCTGTACGAGAAGGGCCTGGTCTACAAGAAGATGTCCACGGTGAACTGGGACCCGGTGGATCAGACCGTGCTGGCCAACGAGCAGGTCATCGACGGGCGCGGCTGGCGCTCCGGCGCCCTGGTGGAACGCAAGGACATCCCCCAGTGGTTCGTGAAGATCACCGCCTACGCGGATGAACTGCTGGAAGACCTGGACCAGCTGGACGGCTGGCCGGAACAGGTCAAGGCCATGCAGCGCAACTGGATCGGCCGTTCCGAGGGTGTGCAGCTGGACTTTGCATTAAAGGATGCGTTGAAGGACGGCGACCAGGCGCTGAGCGTCTACACCACCCGCCCGGACACCCTGATGGGCGTCAGCTATGTGGCGGTGGCCGCCCAGCACCCGGTGGCCCGCCAGGCCGCCGAGGGCAACCCGGGGATCGCCGCCTTTATCGAGGACTGCACCCACACCAAGGTGGCCGAGGCGGACCTGGCCACCATGGAGAAGAAGGGCATCTTCACCGGCCGCTTCGCGATCCATCCGATCAGTGGCGAGGAAGTGCCGGTGTGGATCGCCAACTTCGTGCTGATGGATTACGGCTCCGGCGCGGTGATGGCGGTGCCCGCCCATGACCAGCGCGATTTCGAATTCGCGCAAAAATACGACCTGCCGATCAAGCAGGTGATCGAGCCCGCCGGCGACGAGCCCATCGACCTGGCCACCGAGGCGTTCACCGCCAAGGGCAAACTGGTCAACAGCGGTAAGTTCGACGGGCTCAGCTCCGCCGACGCCTTCGACGCCATCGCCACCTGGCTGGCGGAACGGGGCCTGGGCGAAACCAAGGTCAACTATCGCCTGCGCGACTGGGGCGTATCCCGCCAGCGCTACTGGGGCGCGCCGATTCCCATGCTGACCCTGGAAGACGGCACCCAGGTGCCGGTGCCCGAGGACCAGTTGCCGGTGGTGCTGCCGGAAGACGTGGAAATGGACGGCGTCACCTCGCCGATCAAGGCCGATCCGGAGTGGGCGAAAACCGAATACAACGGCCAGCCCGCCACCCGCGAGACCGACACCTTCGACACCTTCATGGAATCGAGCTGGTACGCGGCGCGCTTTACCTGCCCGGACAACGACACCGCCATGCTCGACCCGCAACGCGCCAACTACTGGCTGCCGGTGGATCAGTACGTGGGCGGCATCGAGCATGCCATTCTGCATCTGCTGTATTCGCGCTTCTTCCACAAGCTGTTGCGCGACGCCGGGCTGGTGAACTCCGACGAGCCGTTCAAGCGCCTGCTGTGTCAGGGCATGGTGCTCAAGGACGGCGCCAAGATGTCCAAGTCCAAGGGCAACACCGTGGACCCGCAGGCGATGATCGAGGAATTCGGCGCCGACACCGTGCGCCTGTTCATGATGTTCGCCGCGCCGCCGGAGCAGTCCCTGGAGTGGAACGACGCCGGCGTGGAAGGCGCCCACCGCTTTATCAAGCGCCTGTGGCGACTGGTGGCCGAGCACGTCGAAGCCGGCACCCCGGCCCCGGCGACCCGGGATTTTTCCACCCTGGACGGCGACGGCAAGGCCCTGCGCCGCAAGACCCATGAAACCATCCAGAAGGTCAGCGACGACATCAGCCGCCGCTACACCTTCAACACCGCCATCGCCGCCGCCATGGAGCTGTGCAACGAGATCAGCCGCTTCCAGCCCGCCGACGACGCCGGCCGGGCGGCGGTGCAGGAGGCCCTGGAAGCGGCGGTGCTGCTGCTCTCGCCGATCATCCCCCATGCCGCGCACACTCTGTGGCGGGCCCTGGGGCACGATCAGGCGGCCATCGACGCGCCCTGGCCGACGGTGGACGAAAGCGCCCTGGTCAAGGACACCCTCGAACTGGTGGTGCAGGTCAACGGCAAGGTGCGCGCCAAGCTGGAGGTGCCCGCCGATGCCGATAAGGACACCCTGGAACAACTGGCCCGGGAAGAGCCCAATGTGCAGCGTTTCACCGAAGACAAAACGGTGCGCAAGGTGATCGTGATTCCCGGCAAACTCGTCAATATCGTGGCCAATTGATCATGTCCCTTCGTCCCGCGCTCGCCCTGCTGTTCGCCGCCCTGCTGCTGTCCGCCTGTTCCGGCTGGCAGCTGCGCGGGCAGACTTCCACGCCCGACTTCGAGAGCATCACCCTGCAGGGCGCCAGCGCGCGGCTGCGCTACACCCTGGAAGACCTGCTCGAACCCAATGGCGTGCTGGTGCACAACCAGTCCCCCTACGTGGTGAAAATCACCGACGAGGAATGGAACCAGCGCACCGCGGCGGTGGACGACCGGGGCCGCGCCGCCGAGCGCGAACTGCGCTACGAGATCACCTGGCAGCTGATCGACCGGGACACCGGCGCCATGCTCAACCCGCCGCGCCGGCTGACCGCGATCCGCAGCTTCGCCTACTCGCCGGACAACGTCACCGCCACCTCCGACGAAGAGGACCTGGTGCGCACCGATCTGATCGAGGACATCAGCTACCGGCTGATCAATCAGCTCGCCAACGCCTCGCGCAAAATCCAGGACTGAACCATGCGTCTGCGCGCGGAGCATCTGGCCAAGCACCTGCAGGGCGACCTGCTGCCGGTCTATCTGGTGGCCGGCGACGAACCGCTGCAGCAGGACGAAGCCCTGGATGCGCTGCGCGCCGCCGCCCGCGACCAGGGCTTCGATGAGCGCCATCGCTTCAGCGCCGACACCGGCATCGACTGGAACGCCCTGCGCAACGAGGCCCAGAGCCTGAGCCTGTTCGGCGGCCGCCGCATTCTCGAAGTGGTGCTTGGCGAAAAGCGGCCGGACAAGGCCGGCAGCCAGACCCTGCGCGATCTGCTTGACCCGCCCTCCCCGGACACCCTGCTGCTGATCCGCTGCTCCAAGCTGGACCGCCGCAAGGACTGGAACAGCGCCTGGGTGAAAGCGGTGGAAGGCAGCGGCGCGGTGCTGGAAATCTGGCCGGTGGAAGGCAAGCAACTGCAGCACTGGCTGCGCGACCGGCTGGCCGGCCGCGGCCTGGCCATCGACGACGACGCCCTGGAACTGCTGATCCAGCGCAGCGAGGGCAACCTGCTGGCCGCCGCCCAGGAAGTGGACAAGCTGGCCCTGCTCACCGAGGACGGCCGGGTCAACGCCGACACCGTGCAGCAGGCGGTGGGCGACTCCAGCCGCTACACCCCCTTCGACCTCACCGACGCCACCGGCCGTGGCGACGCGGAACGGGCCCTGCGCATTCTGCGCACCCTGCGCGCCGAAGGCGTGGAAGCGCCGGTGGTGCTGTGGGCCCTGGGCCGGGATATCCGCGCCCTGGACGCCCTGGTCACCGGCGGCCAGCCGCCGCGCCTGCCGCCGCAACGGCTGCGCGCCCTGGAAACCCGCGCCCGCCAGCTGCCGCCGCGCCAGTTGCACCGCGCCCAGGCCCTGGCGATCCGCGCCGACCAGGCGATCAAGGGCATGGGCCCCGGCGACCCCTGGCAATACCTGGCCGGCCTGATCCTGCGCCTGTGCGGCCGGCCGCTGCCCGCGATCCTGGAAAAATAGCCCACCAACCGGCCACGGAACCGGCCAGATTTTCTGCTCGAATCGCTCCCGGCCCGGGTAATCCGCCGCTCTCAGGGCATCGGGAAACCGGCCATTCCGGCGCCACCGATTGGCCCGCGCGGAGCCGGCGGCTTTGCTAGGGTCGCGGGAATGCCCCTTGCCGCGTGAAGCACCTTATGGTCCAACGTCTCGATACCTCCTCGATCAGCTTTACCGCCCTCTATACCGGTCAGGTGTGGGTGCGCCACGGCCTGTCCGAGCCCGGTTTCCGCACCCCCGCCGGGGCGCTGCTGTACGGCGCCATGACGCCCTTCGAGGCGGTGGGCAAGCGGCTGATGGGCGGCAATATCCGCACCTTTCTGCTGCAGCGTCATCATCTGATCGACGCGCGCCTGGAGGCGCTGATCGCCGATCACCCGGACCTGCAGATCGTGGAGATCGCCTGCGGGCTGAGCCCGCGCGGCAGCCGGCTGCGGGCCCGCCATCCCGGCATCGACTATGTGGAAGCGGACCTGCCGGACATGGCGCGGCGCAAGCAACGGCTGCTGGCCCGCCAGGGCGCCCTGGGCGAACGGCACCGGGTGGAGACCGTGAATATTCTGGTGCCCGACGGCGACCACAGCGTCGCCGCCCTGCTCCAGCGCCTGGACCCGGCGCGGCCGGTGGCGGTGGTCACCGAAGGGCTGATCAATTATTTCGATCTGGCCACCATCAGCCCGTTCTGGGCGCGGCTGGCGGACGCCTTGAAGGCGTTTCCGCGCGGCGTTTACCTCACCGACAACTACCCGCTGTACGCCAACATGCGCTTCCACCGCACCCTGAAGACCCTGGGCGGGCTGCTGGGCGCCCTGTCGCGCAGCAACGTGGCCTTCCATTTCGACTCCGACCGGGCCACCGAGGCGCACTTTCGGGAGCAGGGCTTCGCCGCGCTGACCGTGCACGACCCGGCGAATTACTACGACCGGCTGCCGATCCCACGCACCCGGGGCACACCCATGGTGCGCATCCTGGAGGCGGAGGCGGCCTGATTCCCGACGCCAGGGCTGTTTCGCGGCCCGCCCGGAACCCCGTATAATGCGCCTTTTCGTTTCCCGACAGGCGTTTCACATGGATATCCAGCAGTACATGGCCGACGTGGGCCGGCAGGCCCGCGCCGCCTCCCGGGCCATGGCCCGGGCCACCACCGGCGAGAAGAACGCCGCGCTCGGCGCCATCGCCGCCGCGCTGCGTGCCCATCGCAGTGCCATTCTCGATGCCAACCAGCGCGATCTGGCGCGGGGCCGCGACAATGGCCTGGACCCGGCCCTGCTGGACCGTCTGGAACTGACCCCGGCCCGCTTCGACGGCATGGTGGAGGGCCTGGAGCAGGTCAGCGCCCTGGCCGATCCGGTGGGCGCCATCACCGACCTGAACTTCCGCCCCAGCGGCATCCAGGTGGGCAAGATGCGCGTGCCCCTGGGCGTGATCGGCATCATCTATGAATCCCGGCCCAATGTGACCATCGACGCCGCCGCCCTGTGCCTGAAATCCGGCAACGCGGCGATTCTGCGCGGCGGTTCCGAGGCCATCGATTCCAACCAGGCGATCGCCGAGTGCCTGCGCGCCGGGCTGCGCGAAGCGGGCCTGCCGGAGACCGCGGTGCAGGTGATCGAAACCACCGACCGGGCCGCCGTGGGCGAGCTGATCCGCCATCCCGAGTTCGTGGACGTGATCGTGCCGCGCGGCGGCAAGAGCCTGATCGAGCGCATCAGCGCCGAGGCCCGGGTACCGGTGATCAAGCATCTGGACGGCAACTGCCATGTGTTCATCGATGCCGAGGCGGACCCGGGCAAGGCGGTAAAAGTGGCCTACAACGCCAAGACCCAGCGCTACGGCACCTGCAACACCCTGGAAACCCTGCTGGTGCACGCCGGCATCGCCGAGCGGGTGCTGCCGGAGCTGGCCGACCAGTACCGCCAGGCCGGCGTGGAACTGCGCGGCTGCGCGCGGGTGCGCAAACTGCTCGGCGACGACGTGGCCGAGGCCACCGACACCGACTGGGAAGAGGAATACCTGGCGCCGGTGCTGGCGATCAAAATAGTGGATGACCTGGACCAGGCCCTGGACCATATCCATCGCTACAGCTCCGGGCACACCGAGTCGATCATCACCGAGAACTACAGCCACGCCCGCCGCTTCCTGGCGGAGGTGGACTCCAGCTCGGTGATGGTGAACGCCTCCACCCGCTTCGCCGACGGCTTCGAATACGGCCTGGGCGCGGAGATCGGCATTTCCACCGACAAGCTGCACGCCCGGGGCCCGGTGGGCCTGGAAGGGCTCACCAGCCAGAAGTGGGTGGTATTCGGCGACGGCCATGTGCGCCAATAGCAGGGGCCGGTTCTGAAACCCTTGATCCTGTTCGGCGGCACCTTCGACCCGATTCACCGGGCCCATGTGCGTGCCGCCCTGGCGGTATCCCGGGCCCTGGGCGACGCGCCGGTGCACCTGCTGCCCAACGCGGTGCCGCCGCACCGGGCCCAGCCCCAGGCCAGCGGCGCCCAGCGCCTGGCCATGGTGCGCCAGGCCTGCGCCGGCTATCCGCAGTTGATCGCCGACGACTGGGAGCTGCGCGAACGGGGCGGCGCGCCCTCCTTTACCCTGAACACCCTGAAGCATTTCCGGCGCCTGATCGGCCGGCGGCCGCTGGTGTTCGTGGTCGGCGCCGACAGCTTCGCCCATCTGGACCGCTGGCATCGCTGGCGGGAATACGCCGCCCTCTGCCATCTGGCGGTGGTGCCGCGCCCCGGCGCGGCGTCGGCGCCGCTGCGGGTGCAGCGCGCCTTTCCCCGCGCCGGCGGCCGGCTGCTGCGCGCCCGCCCGGCGGGACGCCGGCTGATGCTGGCGCGGCCGGTGCTGGACGTGGCTGCCAGCGATATTCGGGAAACCCTGCGCGCCCAGGGCGACAGCCCGCTGCTGACCCCGGCGGTGCGCGCCCATATCCATCGCCATGGGCTGTATAATCAGTCCGTTCATCGCGGCAACGCCGCCGACAATTCCGTGCACGCACTCAACGAGGCCCCATGAGTTCCCAACCCCCTTTGCTGGATCTGGTGCTCGACGCCCTGGAAGAAATGAAAGCCAAGAACGTAGCCAGCCTGGACGTGCGCGCCATGACCAGCGTGGCCGATGACATGGTGATCGCCAGCGGCACCTCCAGCCGCCACGTCAAGGCGATGGCCGACAACGTGATGGAAAAGGCCAAGCAGGCCGGCTACTCGCCGCTGGGCACCGAAGGCGAGCGCGGCGCGGAATGGATCCTGGTGGATCTGGGCGACGTGATCGTGCATCTGATGCTGCCCGCCACCCGCGAGTTCTACGACCTGGAGCGGCTCTGGAAGACCCCGGACCATCATCCGGACCGCGACCAGCGCGACCAGTGAAGCCGACGGGCCGCACCGGTGCGGCCCGTCGCCACGTCATCGTTGCCGGGTTACCCACCCGTGTCCGAGCCAGTGTCTGGGAGAGACTCGCCTTGCGCATCCACCTTCTCGCCATCGGCACCAAAATGCCCGCCTGGGTCAACGACGGCTTCCGCGAGTACCAGAAACGGATGCCGCCGGACATGCGCCTGGAACTTGAGGAGATTCCGTTGCCTAAGCGTTCCAGGGGCGACACCGCCGCGCTGGTGCGGGCGGAAGGCGAAGCGCTGGAAAAACGGCTGGAAAAACACCCCGCCGCCCACCGCGTGGCCCTGGAGGTCACCGGCCGCGCCCTGGATACGCCCGGGCTGAGCGAAAAACTGGTCACCCTGCGCGATCTGGGTCAGGATCTGGCGATTCTGGTGGGCGGGCCGGACGGGCTCTGCCCGCGGGTGTCCGCCGCCGCCCATGAACGCTGGTCCCTGTCGTCGCTGACCCTGCCGCACCCGCTGGTGCGGGTGCTGCTGGCCGAGCAGCTGTACCGGGGCTGGACGCTGCTGGCGGGCCATCCTTATCACCGCTAACGATTCAAACAACGGGCATCCATGCGCCGACCACTGACCCTCAAGGACCATCACCACGAGCAGCGGATCTTCAGCTTCCGCCTGCTGGTGGCCGCCTTTCTGGTGGTCGCCCTGTCGCTGGTGCTGGTGGGGCGCATGGCCTGGCTGCAGATCTCGCAGCACAGCCGCTATACCACGCTGAGCGACGAGAACCGGGTGCAGACCCAGGCGGTGCCGCCGCCGCGCGGCCTGATCACCGACCGCAATGGCGAGATTCTGGCCGCCAACCGGCCGGACTTCGCGGTGGAACTGATCATCGAACAGGTCCCCGATCTGGAGGCCACCCTGACCCGCATCGGCGAGCTGGTGACCCTGGCGCCGGACGATATGGAACGCTTCCGGCGGCGCCTGGCCAGCCCGCGCCGGCCCTGGGACCCGATTCCCCTGCGCGGCCGTCTCAGCGAAGAAGAAATCGCCCGCCTGACCGTCAACCAGCACCGCCTGCCCGGGGTGCGGGTGGCCGCCAACCTGGTGCGTCATTATCCCCACGGCAAGCTGTTCTCCCATGTGCTCGGCTATGTGAACCGGCTCAACGTGGAGGACCTGGACGCCATGACGCTCACCGAGCAGTCCAACTATGCCGGCACCCATTACTACGGGCGCACCGGCATCGAGCGCTATTACGAGCAGCGCCTGCACGGCAAGGTGGGCTACCGCCAGGTGGAGACCAACGCCCGGGGCCGGATTCTGCGGGTTCTGGAGGAGCAGCCGCCGGAGCCCGGCCAGAACCTGCGCCTGACCCTGGACATGAAGGTGCAGCGGGCCGCCTACGACGCCCTCGGCGACCGCCGGGGCGCGGTGGTGGCCATCGACCCCCGGGACGGCAGCGTGCTGGCCTTCGTCAGCCGGCCGGGCTTCGAGCCCAACCTGTTCGTCAACGGCATCTCCCACCAGGACTACGCCCGCTACCGGGAAGACCACGACAACCCGCTGTTCAACCGCGCCCTGCAGGGCCGCTACCCGCCCGGTTCCACGGTGAAACCCTTTATCGGCCTGGCCGGCCTGGATGCCGGCGTCACCGACTGGCAGCGCACCATTTTCGATCCCGGCTACTACCAGCTGGAGGACAACCCGCACCGCTACCGGGACTGGAAGCGCTGGGGCCACGGCTGGGTGGACATGACCAAGGCGGTGGTGGAGTCCTGCGACACCTATTTCTACGACCTGGGCTTCAAGCTGGGCATCGCCCGCATGCACGACTTCCTGTCCGACTTCTCCCTGGGCCAGCCCACCGGCATCGATCTGCTCAATGAGTCCGCCGGCCTGCTGCCGTCCAAGGAATGGAAGCGCGCCGCCCGGGGCACGCCCTGGTTCCACGGTGATACCATCAACGCCAGCATCGGCCAGGGCTTCGTGCTGACCACGCCGTTGCAACTGGCCACCGCCACCGCCATCCTCGCCCACCAGGGCAAGCAGGTGACGCCCACCCTGGCCGCCGACGAACTGCGCCCGCCGCCGCGCCCGGACATCCAGCTCAACGACGACCGGGACTGGTTGCGCATGGAACACGCCATGGAGGAAGTGGTGCACGGCAACCACGGCACCGCCCGGGTGATGGCCAAGGACGCGCCCTATCGGATGGGCGCCAAGAGCGGCACCTCCCAGGTGTTCTCGGTGGGCCAGGAAGAAACCTACAACGAGGACGAGCTGGCCGAGCGCCTGCTCGACCATGCCCTGCTGATCAGCTTCGCGCCGGTGGACCACCCGGCCATCGCCGTGGCGGTGCTGGTGGAGAACGGCCGCCACGGCGGCTCCACCGCCGGCCCGGTGGCGCGCCAGGTGATGGACGCCTGGCTGCTCAACGACCAGGGCGAACTGGACGTGCCGGCGCCCCTGACGCGGGCGCCCACCGCTGGAGAGACCGCGCCATGAGCGTACGGGAATACCTGCGACAAATGCCCGGCCAGGGCGTGACCCTGGGCAACGGCCTGAGCGCCCGCCTGCATCTGGACGCGCCGCTGCTGGCGGCACTGATGCTGCTGGCCCTGGGCGGCCTGACGGTGCTCTACAGCGCCGGCGGCGGCAGTCTCGATCTGGTGGCGCGCCAGGCCATGCGCATCGCCGCCGGCGCGGCCTTGATGGTGGTGGTGGCGCAGATTCCGCCACGCAGCTTCCGGTTCTGGGCGCCGGTGGTCTACGCCATCGGCGTGGTGATGCTGATCCTGGTGGTGGTGATCGGTTTCGAGGCCAAGGGCGCCGCCCGCTGGCTGTACATCCCCGGCATCGGCCGCTTCCAACCGGCGGAGATCATGAAACTGGCGGTGCCGGCCATGGTCGCCTGGTTCTTCAGCGAGCGGAATCTGCCGCCCCGTCTGCTCGACGTGCTGATCGCCCTGGCACTGATTTTTCTGCCGGTGGTGCTGATCGCCGTGCAGCCGGACCTGGGCACCTCGATCCTGATCGCCGCCGCCGGCCTGGTGGTGCTGTTCGTGGCCGGCCTGTCCTGGCGGCTGATCGGGCTGGCGGTGGTGGTGTTGCTGGTGGCGGCGCCGCTGATGTATTTCTTCGTGCTGCACGACTACCAGCGCAGCCGGGTGGACACCTTCCTGAACCCGGAGGCGGACCCGCGGGGCGCCGGCTGGAACATCATCCAGTCGAAAACCGCCATCGGCTCCGGCGGCGTCACCGGCAAGGGCTGGCTGGACGGCACCCAGTCCCATCTGGATTTTCTGCCGGAGTCGTCCACCGACTTCATCCTGGCGGTATTGGGCGAGGAATTCGGGCTGGCCGGCTTCGTGCTGCTGATGATCGTCTACCTGGTGATCGTCGGGCGTGGCTTCTTTATCAGCTGGCAGGCCCAGGAGACCTTCTCGAGGCTGCTGGCGGCGGCGCTGACCATGACCTTTTTTATTTATATTTTTGTGAACGTCGGGATGGTGTCCGGACTCTTACCGGTGGTGGGGGTACCCTTGCCGCTGGTCAGCTATGGCGGCACGTCCATCGTTACCCTGATGGCCAGTTTCGGCATGCTCATGTCCATGCATACCCATCGCCGACTGATGAGTTACTGACAAGGATTTCCGAGGAGAACCACGTGAAAAAAACCGGGCTGCTGTTCGCCGTCTGTGCCGCCCTGGCCGGTCCCGCTCCGGCTTGGGCCGAAACCGCCAATTACGCCGAGCATCCGGAGGCCAAGGAGGTGCTGAAGGCGGTGCGCGAAAACGGCCTCGACGAAGACCGGGTGCGCCAGCTGCTGGCCGACGCCAAGCGCAAGGACAGCATTCTGGAGGCCATTGCCCGGCCGGCGGAACGGACCCTGACCTGGGCCGAGTACAGCCGCATCTTCCTGCAGGAAGACCGGGTGCGCCAGGGCGTGGCGTTCGCCGAGGAACACGCCGAGGCCCTGGACCGGGCCGAGCGCGAGTACCAGATTCCCCGCGAGATCATCCTGGCCATCATCGGCGTGGAAACCCGCTATGGGCGCCACAAGGGCAGCTACCGGGTGCTCGACGCCCTCACCACCCTGGGCTTCGACTATCCGCCCCGGGGCGCCTTTTTCCGCAAGCAGCTGATCGCGCTGTTCAAAATGGAGCGCGACGCGCACATCGACGCCGGCACCATCACCGGCTCCTACGCCGGCGCCATGGGCTTCCCGCAGTTCATTCCCACCAGCTATGAAGCCTATGCGGTGGACTTCGACGGCGACGGCGTCATCGATCTGGTCAACAGCCCGGTGGACGCCATCGGCAGCGTCGCCAACTACTTCAAACAGCACCGCTGGCAGCCCGGCCTGCCGGTGGCGGCGCGGGCCCGGGTGGACGGCGACGGCTACGTGAAAATGGCCGAAGCGGGCTACAAACCGTCCTTTACCCTGGAACAGGCCCGGAAAAACGGCGTAGTGGCACTGTCCTGCGGCGATGATAGGCTGAGCAGCCAGTACTGCTTCGACACGTCGGATCAGGGACTGCCCGGCACCCAGCCGGTGGCGGTGCTCGACCTGACCGGCGAGGACGGCCATGAATTCTGGCTGGCCACCGACAATTTCTATGTGATCACCCGCTACAACCACAGCGAGCTTTATGCCATGGCCGTGTTGCAGCTTTCCCATCGCATCGCCGACGCCCTGAAGGACGCCCGGCCGTGATGCGACCGTTACTGATTCTGACCGTCTCCCTGGCGCTGGGCGCCTGCGCCACCGCCCCCGGGCCGGGCCCGGACACCGGCAGCGGCACGCCGCCGCCGGCTTCCAAGCCGGACCGGTCGGCGGCCGGGGCGCCGGGCTCCGACCGCTACAAACACAACGTGGACGCCGGCCCGGACGAGCGCCGGGACGTCAGCGCCCAGCCGGAGCCGGTGCCCAAGGTGGAACCGCGCAGCGCCTACGGCAACCCGGACACCTACACGGTGTGGGGCCAGACCTACCAGGTGCTGCCCACCGCCGAGGGCTACCATGAGGAGGGCCTGGCGTCCTGGTACGGCCGCAAATTCCACGGCTACCGGACCTCCAGCGGCGAAGCCTTCGATATGTACCGCTTCACCGCCGCCCACCGCACCCTGCCGCTGCCCACCTACGCCCGGGTGACCAACCTGGACAACGGCAAAAGCCTGGTGGTGCGGGTCAATGACCGCGGCCCCTTCCACTCCGACCGCATCATCGACCTGTCCTGGGCCGCCGCCGTGCGCCTGGGCATCGAGCAGAACGGCACCGGCCGGGTGCGGGTGGAGGCGCTGACCGCCAACAACGACCCGACGCCCAACAAAAGCGACGGCCGCGTGCCCACCGCGGTGCGCGCCGCCGTGGACAGCCCGCCGCCGGCCACCGCCAGTGCCACCACCCCCACCGCCGCTGGCGGCGACCTGTACCTGCAGGCCGGCGCCTTCCAGGGACTGGACGGCGCCCGCGCCCTGGAAAAGCGCCTGCGTGAGCAGCTGCGCCTGCCGGTGTCGGTACGCCAGCCGGCCTCGGGCAATCTCTACAAAGTGTGGCTGGGCCCGTTCGCCAGCAACGAGGACCGCGATCGCGCCCGCCACACCGTGACCCAGGCCGGCTTCGCCGCGCCCATCTCCGTGAACCCCTGATCCGCCCGGAAGCGAAAAACACCCAAAGGCCCCGATGATGATGCAAACCCGTTCCCCCCGTTACTCCGCGTTCTGGCTGTTCCTGTGCTGCCTGCTGACCACCGCGCCGCTGCTGGCGCGGGCGGAGACCATGATCCCCCGGCCGCCCCAGGTGGAGGCGCGCAGCTATCTGCTGCTGGACGCCAAGAGCGGACAGATTCTGGTCGAGCACGACGCCAACAAGGAGCTGCCGCCCGCCAGTCTGACCAAGATGATGACCGCCTATCTGGTGGAGAAGGAGATCCAGAGCGGCAACATCAACGAGCAGGACATGGTGCCGATCAGCGTCAAGGCCTGGCGCATGGGCGGTTCGCGGATGTTCGTCAAGGAAGGCACCCGGGTGCCGCTGATCGACCTGCTCAAGGGTGTGATCGTGCAATCCGGCAACGACGCCAGCGTGGCCCTGGCGGAATACGTGGCCGGCTCCGAGGACGCCTTCGCCGACCTGATGAACAACCAGGCCCGCCAGCTGGGCATGGACCACACCCACTTCGTCAACGCCACCGGCTGGCCGGCGGAGAACCACTACACCACCGCCCACGACCTGGCCTGGCTGGCCCGCGCCATCATCCGCGACTACCCGGAACACTACGATATCTACGCCGAGAAGGAATTCACCTACAACGGCATCACCCAGCCCAACCGCAACCTGCTGCTGTGGCGGGACGAATCCGTGGACGGCCTGAAGACCGGCCACACCGAGGAAGCGGGCTATTGCCTGGTGTCCTCCGCCAAGCAGGACGGCATGCGCCTGATCGCGGTGGTGATGGGCACCGATTCCGAGGCCGCCCGGGCCCGCGAATCCCAGAAGCTGCTGAGCTACGGTTTCCGCTTCTATGAGACCTACGAAGGCTATGGCGCCGAGGACGTGCTGGACACCCCGGAGGTGTGGCTGGGCGAGGCCGACCAGGTGCGCCTGGGCCTGGACGAAGCGCTGGTGCTGACCATTCCCAAGGGCAGCCGCGACCAGCTCAAGGCGGAGATGAGCATCCAGCCGGAACTGCGCGCGCCGATCCAGAAGGGCCAGCAATACGGCACCCTGACCGTGCGGCTCGGCGACGAGCAGCTGGTGGAGCGCCCGTTGGTGGCCCTGGAAACGGTGGAACAGGCCGGCTTCTTCTCGCGCATCTGGGACCATGTCGTGCTGTTCTTCAAGGGCCTGTTCAGCTAGCCAGCCCGGGCGCCACTTGGAAACCCCGGGGCGCACCACCATATCCCCGGGTAACCGTTTTTTTCGCGGCGGCGCGCCGCCGCCATCCGAATCCGAGGACCCGCCATGGCCATCCGCGAAGAACTGTGGGACTTCCCGCACGTCATGCAATTGAAAGTGATGGGCGCCGCCGACGCGCCGCTGGAAGAAGTGGTGGTGACGGTGCTGGAAACCCATCTCGGCGATTTCGACCGCTCCATGAACCTGAGCCGCAAGCCCAGCACCAAGGGCACGTTCGTGTCGATCACCGCCAATATCACCGTGCACAACAAGGAGCAGGTGGAAAGCATCTACCGGGACCTGGACGCCAGCCCCCACGTGAAGATCACGCTCTGATGGACGTTCTGGTCCGCCGCCTGCCCAGCGTCGACTACTCGCCCTGCTGGGAGGCCATGCGCGCCTTCACCGGCGCCCGCGACGCCGGCACCGAGGATGAGTTCTGGGTGCTGGAGCATCCGCCGGTGTACACCCTGGGCCAGGCCGGCAAGCCCGAGCACGTGCTGGCCCCCGGTGAGATTCCGGTGGTGCGCACCGACCGGGGCGGCCAGGTCACCTACCACGGCCCCGGCCAGACCGTGATCTACCTGATGGTGGACGTGCAGCGGCTGGGCATCGGCGCCCGCGCCGTGGTCAGCGCCCTGGAGGACAGCGTGGTGGATTATCTGCGCCAGCGGGGCCTGGACGCGGTCAGCCGCGCGGATGCCCCCGGGGTGTACGTGAACGGCGCCAAGATCGCCTCCCTGGGGCTGCGCATCCGTCGCACCGGCAGCTACCACGGCCTGGCGCTGAACCGGGTGGAGGACCCGGCCCCCTGGCGGCGCATCAACCCCTGCGGCCATGCCGGGCAGCCGATGACCAGCCTGGCCGGCGAGGGGCTGGACCCGGACCGGGCCACCGTGGAGCAGGATCTGGTAACGATTCTGGCGGGCCGGCTGGGCCTCACCCCCCGGACAGCGCCTCCGCCGGACTGGTATACTCCTACCCAATCCTGACGCCCAAAAGGCACCCAACCGCGAGAGAGACATCTCCATGAGCGAAGCCCAGGCCAAACGCCCGGCGAAAGCGAAGGTTCAAGTCGGCGACAAACTGCGCGGCGCCGACAAGGTCCGCACCATCCCCCTGGTCAATGAAAGCGCCCCGGTGCGCGAGCGCAAACCGGACTGGATCCGGGTGCGGGTCCCCGCCAGCGGCGAAATCCAGCGCATCAAGACCATGCTGCGCCGGCAGAAGCTGCACACCGTGTGCGAGGAAGCGGCCTGCCCCAACCTGCCGGAATGCTTCGGCGGCGGCACCGCCACCTTCATGATCATGGGCGACATCTGCACCCGCCGCTGCTCGTTCTGCGACGTGGGCTTCGGCCGCCCCAACGGCCTGGACCCGGACGAGCCCCTGCACCTGGCGGAATCGGTGGCCGACCTGGGCCTGAAATACGTGGTGATCACCTCCGTGGACCGGGACGACCTGCCGGACGGCGGCGCCCGCCACTTCGCCGACTGCATCGAGGCGGTCCACGAGAAAAGCCCGGGCACCAAGATCGAAATTCTCACCCCGGACTTCCGCCCCTGCCTGGAAGACGCCCTGGACATTCTCCAGGCCACCCCGCCGGACGTGTTCAACCACAACATCGAGACCGTGCCGCACCTGTACAAGAAGGCCCGCCCCGGCGCCCGCTATGAGCACTCCCTGAAGCTGCTGCAGCAGTTCGGTGCCCGCGTGCCCCAGGTGCCCACCAAGTCCGGCATCATGGTCGGCCTGGGCGAGACCAACGATCAGGTGCTGGAAACCCTGCGCGACCTGCGCGACCACGACGTGGATATGATCACCATCGGCCAGTACCTGCAGCCCAGCAAATTCCACGCGCCGGTGGAGCGCTACGTGCACCCGGACGAGTTCAGGATGTTCGCGGACGAAGGCCGCAAGATGGGCTTCACCTCGGTGGCCTCCGGCCCCATGGTGCGCAGCTCCTACCACGCGGACCTGCAGCACAAGGGCATCGACGTGGGTGATCCGGATAACCTGGGCCACCAGGCCTGAAAGAGAGCGACGGTGATCGCGGCTGAAGTGGTACGCCGCCCGGCCGCGATCACCCGAAGGTAAGAAACGGCACCACCGCCAGCAACAGCACCGCCACGGTGGCCACCAGAAACGCCAGGGTGCGCAGCGGGTGGCGGCGCAGATTGCGCGTCACCGTGGTCACGTCCCCGTCCCGATGGGCCTGTTCGAAGGCCGCCCGTTCCTGTTGATAACGGCGGTTCTGATACGCCGCCAGCAGCGGTTGCGCCCGCTCCCAGTCCTGATCGTGGCGCAGCCACAGCCCGCCGGCGGAAATCCCCCAGACACTGGGCGGCGTCAGAAAGTACTCGATGCCGTGCTCGTCCAGCAGCGCGCACACCTGGTCCCGCTCCTGGTCGGGCACCCGGCGCAGATTGATCAGCAAGATGGACATGAAGACTCGGCCCTGGCGGCATGGCGGGCCACTATATCACGACGCAGAATTTACAATTCCAGTACCCGCGGCCTCCTGACCGGCTGCCGCTTTTCCTCTACGCTATTAGCACGCTAGTAAGCGCTAACCTAAACAGAAGAGCATGCAGTATATGGGGCTTGTCGCGCGATTTCCGGTGCCGTTGATGTTGTTGCTGGTGATGATGGTCACCGTGCCGGTGGCCGGGCTGGCGGACCAGCGGTCGGTGACCGCGTCCAGTCCGGATTGGCCGGTGACGATTCAGTCCAAGCTCAAGGAACTGGACCTGCCCGACGACGCCCTGGCGCTGGCGGCGGTGCCCCTGGACGGCCCCGGGCAGTCCCGCTTCGTCAACGCCGATCGGGTGATGAACCCGGGCTCCACCATGAAGCTGCTGACCACCTACGCGGCCCTGGAGCTGCTCGGTCCGACCTTCAAATGGCACACCCGGGTGTACACCAACGGCGAGCTGAACGGCGACGTGCTCGACGGCGATTTGATTTTCGTCGGCGTGGGCGATCCCAAGCTTACCGAGGAGCGCCTGTGGAAGCTGCTGCGCGACCTGCGCGCCTACGGCATCCGTGAGGTAAGCGGCGATCTGGTGCTGGACGGCAGCTATTTCCAGCTGCCGGACGGCGGCCTGCCGCGCTTCGACGACGACGGTGACAACCCCAACGCGCCCTTCCTGGTGCAGCCCCATGCCCTGCTCACCAACCTCAATCTGTTCCATATCCAGATGATGGGCCGCGCCGACCGGGTGCAGGCCTGGGTGGAACCGGTCACCGACGGGCTTACCCTGGACAATCAGCTGACCCTGTCCAAGGGCCGCTACTGCCCGTCCGGCCGCAGTCTGAAAATCACCCACGGCGTCGATGCGCGCGGCGACCGGGTGGTGACTCTCAAGGGCGCCATGCCGGAAGGCTGCCGGGCCAATCGCTACCTGTCCCTGCTAGATCAGGGCGACTATACCGCCGCTCTGCTGCGCGGCCTGTGGCGCCAGCTGGGCGGAGAGATCCACGGCGCCAACCGCTTCGACCGCCTGCCCCGGGGCGTGGACCTGCTCGCCACCACCTCCTCGCCGGACCTGGTCACCATGGTCCGCGACATCAACAAGTGGAGCAGCAACGTGATGGCCCGGCAGCTGTTTCTGACCATCGGCGCCGAGCACCGCCTGGCCGGCGACGCGGACGACCTGGCCGCCGCCCGGCGCACGGTGCGCGAATGGATGGCGCTGAAGGGCATGAACCCGGATCAGGTGGTACTGGACAACGGCGCCGGCCTGTCCCGGGAAGCGCGCATCAGCCCCATGGAACAGATCAAGATGCTGCAACAGGCCTGGCGCAGCCCGTTCGCCGCCGAGCTGATCGCCTCCCTGCCGCTGGTGGCCATGGACGGCACCATGCACAACCGGCTGCGCGACACCGGCCTGCGCGGCGAAGGCCACATCAAAACCGGCTCACTGACCAATGTGCGCGCGGTGGCCGGCTTCACCCGGGACCGGGACAACACCACCTGGGCGGTGTCCGCCATCGTCAACACGCCGTCGGCGTGGAAGGGGCAGGCGGTGCTCGACCAGGTGCTGGAAGCGGTGCACGGCCTGCCGGCGGAGAGCGCCACGGCGGTGTCGCGCCGCGACACCGGCAAGGCGGCGCCGGGTGGCTAAAAGCGGGCGCGCAACGTCAACGTAATATTGCGCGGCATGCCGTAATAGTTCTGACGGGTGCCCGCGTTGACCTTCTCGTAGTATTTCTTGTCCAGCAGGTTATCCACGTTCAGCGCGACACGGGTGTGTTCGCCCAGCGGGTAACCGGCGAACAGCGACACCGTGGCATAGCCCGGCGCATCCACGGTGGCATTGCCACTGCCCGCGTAAAAGTCGCTGACCGCGCGCACCCCGCCGCCCAGATCCAGCCCGGTCAGCGCCCCGCCGCTGAACCCGTATTTCGCCCACAGATTGACATTGTGACGAGGCGTCAGCGGGCTGAACGTCTCGCCCTCCTGACCGTCCCCCGCCCGCACGTATTCCGTGGAGGTGTAGGCGTAGCCGGCGGTCAGCAACCAGCGCTCGGTCAGATAGCCGCTGATCTCGGTTTCAAACCCTTCGCTGCGGGCGCGACCGAGGGCGACGGAAAAGGTCGGGTCCGCCGGGTCGGGCAGGGCCCGGTTGCGATCCTCGATACGAAACAGGGCGGCGTGCACGTTGAGCCGGCCCTGCATGTACTCACCCTTCAGGCCCACCTCGTATTGCTCGCCGGTGCGCGGCTCGATCTGATCACCGGTGCGGGTCACCGCGTTTTGCGGTTTAAAGATTTCCGCGTAGCTGGTGTAAGCGGACCATTGATCGTTCAACTCGTAGAGCAGAGCGCCGTAAGGGGTAACTTCGCGATCCACATCGTACTCACCGGTGGTGGCGCCGGTGCCCCGGTCGCGGGTGCGTGAGTCCCACCAGGTGCCGCGCAGGCCAAGCAAGGTACTGAGGCGGTCGGTGACGCGCAGGCGGGTACGCGCGTAGACGCCGAATTGCTCCACCTCCGTCACCGACGGACTGCGCCCGCCGTCCACCTCCGCCGGCTCCGTCGGAGGCACGAAGTCAAAGACATTGCCACCGCCCGCCGCCGGGCTGTAGACCACCTGCCCGTACAGATTCAGGTTGTCGCTGCGCCGGTAGTCGGTGCCCACCACCAGATCATGGGTCCGCCCGCCAAAGTGAAACGGCGTATTCAGGTACAGATCCGCGCTGGTGTCCTCCAGCTCGGCGGGAACCACGTAATACGCGGTGGTGAAATCGCCATTGGCGTCCGCCAGGCTGGTGGATTGAATCGACCGATAGGTGCGGTCCCGCTCCACCCGGCGGACCGCCAGCTTCACCTCACCGCCATTGCGCAGGCGGCGCTCCAGCTCGGCGAAACCGTCCAGGGTCTTCATATCCAGGGTGGTCCAGTCGGCGACGATGGCGGTGGAGCGGGGCAGGTCCAGCAACTGCCCGTTCGCTCCCAGCGGCAAACCCTGGTTGGTGATCGCGTCCACCTCCTGCCAGGTCAGCCCCAGCGACAGGGTGGTCATTTCGTCCAGGTCGTATTCCAGGGTGCCGTAGGCCACCTGCTTTTCGCTGTCCATCCGGTCCATATAGGAATCCCGGTCGTCGTAGGCGGCCACCAGGCGCCCGCGCAGCCGGCCATCCTCGGTGAGCGGCCCGGTCAGGTCCGCTTCCCCACGGTAGCTGTCCCAGCGTCCGGCGCTGAGCAGACCCCTGGCCCGGTACTCCGCCAGCGCCCGCTTGCGCGCCAGATTCACCGTGACGCCGGGTTCGCCACTGCCCTGAAACAGGCCGGAGGCGCCGCGCAGAATCTCCACCCGGTCGTACACCACCAGGTCCGTGTCGGTCATGTTGGCGTTGGTCTGAACGTTGATGCCGTCCAATTGGAAGGTGTCCGCCGGATAACCACGGGCAGTGAAGTTATTGAAGTAGCCGCCGCCGTCGAAGCGCTCCACGGTGACACCGGTCACGTATTTCATTGCCTCCGGCAGCGAACTGACACCCTGGTCGTCGAGCCGCTGCCGGGTCAGCACCGACACCGACCGCGGGGTCTCGCGCAGCGATTGCGGCGTTTTGCCCAGCGTCGATTCGAACATTGTGTAAGCGCCGCTGTTCTCGCTGACCGGCGCCCGGGACGGCACCCCCGAGGCCACCGTCACCGGGGCCAGGGCGTGTTCGTCCACCGCCACCAGAGTGACCACGCCGCCCTCGGTGACCCGGGCGGTCAGGCCGGTGCCGGACAGCAAGGCCAGCAATCCCTCCCGCGGCGGGTAGCGGCCCTCCAGGCCGGGGCTGGTCTTGCCGGTGGTCAGACGGGCGTCCACCGACAGGGTCAACCCGGCCTGATGGGCAAAACGACTCAGCACCGTGCCCAGCGGGCCGGCGTCAAGATGATAGTCACGGGCCTGGTCGGCACGGGCGATGCCGGTCAGCGTGCACAGCACCAACAGCAAGCAGGCAAACGGTTTCAATGGCGTCATGGTTCCCCTCGGTAAAACGATGATTCTGTACGGTCATCGGGTTTGCCCCGGGAAAGGGAAAAAGGGGAACTGGCGGAGATGTTTTTTTATCGCGGGCCGACGGTCACCCACCAAGGGGTCAGGTAATCGACCCGCAGCGGCAGGGTTTCCGCCAGGGCACGCAGCACCGCGTCGGTGTCGTTGAGCGGGAAAGCGCCCACCAGTCGCAGGCCGGCCACCTCCGGCTGGCAGCGCAGCACGCCATGACGGTGGCGGGCCAGCCGGGCCAGAAAGCGGTCCAGCCGTTGCCCGTCCGCCACCAGACGGCCCTCGGTCCAGGCCGCCGGTTCGCCCCGCAGTGGCCGGCCGGCGTCCACGCCGGTGGCGTTGAAACCGGCCTCCTCACCGGCGGCCAGCAGGCGGGCCTCGCCGGCTAACGGGGTGATACGAACCCGGCCCTCCAACACGCGCACCGTCACTTGCGCGCCCCGGTCCGCCACCAGAAAGCGGGTGCCCAGTGGTTGCACGGTGCCGGCCACGGTGCGCACGACCAGCGGGCGCGGATCGTCATGGCCGGTGGCCACGCTGATCTCACCATGCACCAGCTCGAGCACGCGCCGGCCCGGGTCATCGCGACGGTTCAGGGCGCTGTCGGTATCCAGCCACAGACGGGTTCCGCCCGCCAGCGTCCACGCCCGCCGCTCTCCCACCGCGGTGCGGTATTCCGCCCGCCAAGCGCGGGCTTGCGGACTGCGCCATCCGTGCCACACCGCCGGCCCACCGGCGGCCAGGGCCGCCAGCCCCAACAGCAGGTGGCGCCGCCGACGCCCGGCCGCGTTCAACGCCGCCCGGGCCGGGCCCGCCGACAGACCGTGGAAATCCCGGTCGATGGCCTCCACCGCCGCCCAGGCCCGGCGGTGACGGGGATCGCCGGCCAGCCAGCTCCGCCAGGCACGGCGATCGGCATCATTCACCGTCTCGGCGTGAAGCACCGCGAACCAGTTGGCCGCCTCTTCCAGCACTCCGTCGCCAAGCGGCGCGCTCATCCCAGGCCCTCCTCGTCGGCGCCCTCATCCACCAGGCGCAGGCACTCCAGCATGGCCCGCGCCATGTATTTCTTGACCATGCGCTCGGAGACGCCCAGCCGCTCACCGATGGCCCGATAGCCCAGGCCGTCCAGCCGCGACATCAGAAACGCCTGTCGCGCACGGGCGGGCAGAGCGCTCAGCCGCGCGTCCACCCGGTACAGGGTTTCCAGCACCAGTTGCCGCTCCTCCGGCGACACCGCCACCGCCGGCGAACGGTGGCGCAGCGCGTCCAGATAGGCCCGCTCGATATCCTGCCGGCGCCAATGATTGGCGAGCAGGCCCTGGGCGATGCGGGTCAGGTAGGCGCGCGGCTCGCGCAGGTCGGCGCCGGCGCGATCCCGGTGCAACAGCCGCACGAAGGTGTCCTGGGCCAGATCGGCGGCGGTTTCCGAGCAACCCAGCCGGCGGCAAAGCAGGGTGCGAAGCCAGCCCAGATGGTCGCGATACAGGCTGGCCACGGCGGATGAAGGAACGGACGACACGGGGTTCTCCGCGAACGATGACGCCGCCACCTTATAAGAAAATGAGAATCGTTAACAGACAGAACCGGGCGCCGCCGTCCGTGGCGTCGTCGCCCCTGCCCGCTACCAGCGGTAGCTCAGGCTGCCCTGCAGGGTGCGCTCCTGGCCGAAGTAGCAGCGGCCGGCGTTGTTGCAGGCGGTAAAGTATTCCTTGTCGAACAGGTTCTGGACGTTCAGGTCCAGGGCCCAGCCGCCGGTGAAGCGATAGCCCAGGGCCAGATCCGCCAGCACCACCGCGTCGGTTTCCAGTTCCCCATAGAGGTTGGAGTAGGCGTAGGTTTCGCCGATGTAGCGCAGGCCGCCGCCCAGGCGCAGACCGGCCAGGTCGCCGTCGGTGAAGCGGTAGTGGGCCCAGGCGGACGCCTGGTCCTTGGGCACGAACACCATCTGCTCGTCCTCCTGCAAGGAACCGGGGGCGTCCTCGGTGATGCGCGCGTTGGTGTGGGTGTAGGAGGCGGTCACCCGCAGCCGCTCACTGAGCGCGCTGGTCAGTTCCACTTCCACCCCTTCCGAGCGGCTTTCCCCCACCTGCCGGTAGTCGCCCAGGGTGCCGTCGTAGATCACATCGTCTTCCTTGCGCAGGTCGTAGACCGACAGGGCCAGTTCCGTGCGGCTGCCCGGCGGGGCGATTTTGACGCCGGCTTCCACCTGCTCGCCGGTGATCGGGTCCAGGCTGCCCCGGGTGCTGGACAGCTGCTGCACCGGCACGAAGCTGGTGGCGTAGCTGAGATAGGGTGAGACGCCGTTGTCGAACTGGTACATCAGGCCGCTTTGCCAAGTGAAGGCCTCATCGTCGGTGTCCAGGTCGGTGCCGGACACCGCGTCTTCATACTCGCTGTCCACGGTGTCGTAGCGGCCGCCGAGCAGCACGATCCAGTCGTTATAGTGGCCGTGCCACTGGCCATAGAGGCCGGTCATTGCCTGGCGGGTCACCGCGTCCTGCTGCAGCAGCGGCGTGGCCGGCTCGGCGCTCCATTGCGGATCGAACACATCAATGGTTTCCCCCATGCCGGCGTACCAGAGCTGCGACCAGTGGGAGCGGTCGTAACCGAGCCCGAACAGGAGCGTCTGCTCCAGGGCGCCGGTGCGCAGTTCCCCTTCCAGCTGATTGTCCACCGAGAAGGTGTAGGCCCGGTTACTGCGGTCGTAGGCGGCGGTGTTCACCCGGGTGCCGAAGCCGCCGTCGTCCAGCGGCTGCCACCAGATCTCGTGGCGTGACACCCGGGACTCCAGATAACGGGCGTTCTGGCGGAACTGCCAGGCGTCGTTGAACCAGTGCTGGTACTCGTAGCCCAGGGACCAGACCTCCCGCTCGAAGTGATCCCAGTCCGGGTGGCCGATCAGGGTGCTCCGGTCCAGCTCACCGTTGGGGTTGTACAGCAGGGTGCCGGCGGCGGGCAGGCCCAGTTCCAGTTTAGTGGTGTCCTTCTGGTAGCTGCTCAGCAAGGTCAGGGTATCGTCGTCGCTCAGTCTCAGCGTCAGCGAGGGCGCCAGATAAACCCGGTCGTCGGGCATATGGTCGGTCTGGGTATCGGCCTCGCGGCCCAGCATCACCAGCCGGCCCAGCACCTTGTCGCCGGCCAGGGGCCCGGACACGTCCACGCCCAGTTGCCGGCGGTCGTAGCTGCCGTAGGTGGCGCGCACCTCGCCGCGGGCCTCGTGGGTGGGTCGTTTGCTGACCAGATTGACCAGGCCGCCGGGGGCGTTCTCGCCATACAGAATCGAGCTGGGCCCGCGAAACACCTCCACCCGTTCCAGGCCGTAGGGCTCGGTGGTGGTGTCGTAGCGGTTGGGCTGCACGCGCAGGCCGTCCCGGTACAGGCCATAGCCATAATCGGTGGCATTGAAACCACGGATAAAGAAGAAGTCGCCGGCCAGGCCGTCGCCGGCGGCCAGCGGCGGCGCGAAGATGCCGGGCACATAGCCGAGCGCGTCGGTGAGGGTCTGGGAGCCCTGGTCCTCCAGGCGCTCGCGGGTCACCACGCTCACCGAGCGGGGCGTTTCCGACAGCGGTACCCGGGTCTTGGTGGCCACCAAGCTGTGCGCGGCCTGATAGCCCCGGTCCGGGCCGATCACCGACCCGGCGCTGGCGGCGGTCACCGATACCGGGTCCAGGGCGTTGGCCTGGCCGGCGTCATACAGCGTGGCAGTGCGGTCGTCGGCGAAGCGCGCCATCAGGCCGGTGCCGGCCAGCAGTTCGGCGAGCCCTTGGCGGGGCGCGTAGCGGCCCCGCAGGCCGGTGCATCGTTTGCCGGCGGTGAGCTCGCCGGCAGCGCTCAGATAGAGGCCGGCCTGGTCGGCGAAGCGGTTGAGGCAGCGGCTCAGCGGGCCGGGCTCCACCTGGAAGTCGACCAGGACGGCGTTCTCCGTGGTGCCCTCGGTGGCGTTCTGGGCGGACGCCGGGACCGGCACCGCCGCCAGCGGCAGGCCGGCCAGGGCCAAGGGCAGCAACAGGGGCACGGACAGGGCCAGGGGGCGCAAGGGTGAAAACGGCATGGACAGGGTTCCTCCCGGAAAAAATCGCGTTGTTATGGAAGGAATCGAACGACGGTGGGTCGGGGGGAACCGTGATTCGTTTTTTTATCTTATCGCGAGGGTCTGGCACGGGTTCTCCAGCCGGGTCGCGATTCCGGGCGGCGCCCTTCCGGGAACGCCGTGAACCCGTCCCTGGGGGCTCCCTTTCGAACGTCCTGTTCTCAAAGGTCCCGAAAGGGCGCCGCGCGGAATCGCTCAGAGGAGCACACCGGCGCAAAAAAGGAGGGGGGAAAGGGGTCAGGGCGCCGCGGGTTCCAGGGTGACCCACCAGGGCAGCACCCGGCGGACCCGGATCGGCAGGGCCCGTTCCAGCATGGCCAGGGCCCGGTCGGTGTCGTCCAGGGGGTAGGTGCCCATCACCGGCAGGCCGGCCACTTCCGGGGCCACCGCCAGGTGGCCGTGGCGGTAGCGGGCCAGTTCCTCCACCAACTCGCCCAGGGGGCGCTCCTCGGCCACCAGCAGCCCATGGGTCCAGGCCTCGGCGGACGGGTCGGCGGGACCGGTCGGGCCGATCCGCTCGCCGTCGAAACGCACCTGGCGGCCGGCGGGGACGCGCCGCTCCTCACCGCCGCGGGCGGTGCGCACCCGCACCGCGCCCTGGTACACCGACAACCGCGAGCCCCGGTCCTCCTGGCGCACGTCGAAACGGGTCCCCAGGGGCCGCAATTCGCCGTCACCGGTGATCAGATCCAGGGGCCGGGGGTCCCGGCCGGTGTCCACCAGCACCTGCCCCCGCACCAGGGTGAGCCGGCGGCGCTGGCGGTCGTAATCCAGGTTCACGGCGCTGTCCGTGTTCAGCCACAGGCGGGTGCCGTCCTCCAGGGTCAGGGCACGGCGCTGGCCCACCGGGGTGCGGTAATCGGCGCGCCAGGCCCGGGCCAGGGACGGCAGCGGCGTGTAACGCCAGCCGGCGCCGGCCAGCAGGCCGGTGCCCGCCAGTACCGCCAGCCCCTTGAGCGCCCGCCGTCGCGACAGCCGCTGCTGCCGGGCCCGTTGCAGGGTACCGTCGCTGAGCGCCGCGTCGCCGTCGCGCAGCCGCGCGAAACGGCGCCCCACCGCTTCCACGTACTCCCAGGCCCGGCGATGGTCCGGGCTGGCACTCAGCCAGTGGCGCCAGGCCGTCCGCTGGGCCTCGGAGACGCTGTCGTCACCGAGCAGCGCGAACCATTCCGCCGCCTGCTCCAGGCTGTGATAGTCCGGAGCAACGCCCTCGCCGCCGCTCACCGGCCCGCCCCTTCGTCCACCGGCGCCGCAAGCGGCCCGGCAAGGCCGCCCGCTTCCTGGTGCAGGCGAACTTCCAGCAGGGCGCACTCCAGCATGGCCCGGGCCATGTATTTCTTCACCATGCGCTCGGACACGCCCAGCTCGGCGCCGATGGCCTTGTAGCCCTGCCCGTGCAGTTGGGCCATCAGGAAGGCGCGGGCCACCTTCTCCGGCAGCCGCCGCAGCATGGCGTCCACCCGATACAGGGTCTCGATCACCGCCACCCGGTCCTCGGCGGAGGGCGCCACCGGCTCCGGCTGTTCCGCCAGCGCCACCAGCCACGCCTGCTCGATCTCCCGGCGCCGCCACAGGTCCACGCACAGGCCCCGGGCCATGCGGCTCAGGTAGGCGCGGGCACCCGCCGGGCTATCGAAGCGGCGCGGCCGCGCCAGCAATCGCAGAAAGGCGTCATGGGCCAGATCGGCGGCGGTCTCCGAGCAGCCCAGGCGGCGCCGCAGCAAGCGCTGCAGCCAGCCATGGTGGTCGGTGTACAGATCAGCGATGGACTCGGAGGTGTCCATGAAAGGGATTCCAACGGCAAGCGAGGGCAAGATGCCCTTAATGTGAATTGTTCTCATTCTCTATTCACCGGCCGCCCGGGTCAATCGCCGCCGGCGTTCCGTGACGTGGCCGACACCCGGCGGAATGCTATGCTCGCGGGGTTTTCTCATTCATCCCGGCCGGGAGCCATCATGATCATCGTTCACCATCTGGAACACTCGCGCTCGCAGCGCATCCTCTGGCTGCTCGAGGAATTGGAACTGCCCTACGAAATCGAGCACTACAAGCGGGACCCGAACACCAGCCTGGCGCCGGAGAGCCTGCGTCGGGTGCACCGGCTCGGCAAGGCGCCGGTGATCAGCGACGGCGCCGTGGTAATGGCGGAGTCCGGCGCCATCCTCGAATATCTGGTGGAGCGCTACGGCGACGGTCGCCTGAAACCGGCCACCGACACGCCGCAATGGCTGGATTACGTCTACTGGATGCATTTCGCCGAAGGGTCGCTGATGCCGCTGATGGTGATGAAGCTGGTGTTCGGCCGGGTGGCCAACGCGCCGATGCCGTTTTTCGCCAAGCCCATCGCCCGCAAGATCAGCGGCAAGATGAACGGTCAGTTCCTGCAGCCGCGCATCCAGGACCAGCTGGAGCTGGTGGAGGATCACCTGTCCCGCCATACCTGGTTCGCCGGCGACCAAATGAGCGCCGCCGACGTGCAGATGAGCTTCCCGCTGCAGGCCGCCGCCAGCCGCGCCAATCTGGACAACCTGCCGCGCATCCGCGATTTCATCCAGCGGGTGGAGGCGCTGCCCGCCTACCAGCGCGCCATTGAGCGCGGCGGCCCGCTGCAATTGCTGGGCGGCTGAATACCGCCGTCCTCGGACGCCGCCCCGGGCGGCGTCCGGTCAATGCAATTTGTGACACAGGTCAAAAACTGACCGGGCGTTTCTGACGCCGTCCCCGCCCCCGTTTATGCTCGATTCCAGGTCAGCCGCTCCGGTTCTGAATAATTACAAAGCACAAACAGTAACTCACTGTTTTAAGGCGAATTACCGGCCTAAGCTGCGGTGACACCACTATTCGGATGGTAACAAGTCGGCTTTTCGACCGATGCGGGGAACTATGATCCTACTCTACTTCTTGATCGCTCTGGCTCTGGGGTTCGTGATTTCCGAAGGCGTGCAACGTTATCTGGCGCGCCGCCGGGGCTCCTGACGGCCACTTGACGCCGGTTAAACTCTGTTAAAGCCGTGAACCCCGTCACGGTGTGTTGTCTATACTGACACTGTCCACTCGGGACACACTCCAATCAGGACCCACTGATTCGTTGTCAGGGAGACACACCATGAAAAAAGCACTCTACACCCTTGGTCTTGCCGGCACTTTGGCCCTGGCCGCCTGCCAGAGCCAGCCGATGGACCCGAAAGCCAGCAGCACCGTTTATCAGGGCGTGCTGCCCTGCGCCGACTGCGCCGGCATCAAGACCACCCTCACTCTGTACCGCGATCAGGACGGCAAGGCGTCCCGCTACGAACTCGACCAGAGCTATCTGGGCAAGGGCCGCGAGAAGGACAGCAACAGCGACAAAGGCAACTGGGCGGAGCAGCGCACCGACATGGACGGTCGCGATTACCCGGTGTTCGTGCTGAACCCGGAACAGCCGGATGAGCAGATGCGTTTTCTGCGGAACGCCACCAACGCGGTGGAGCTGCTCAACGCCGAAGGCAAGCGCATCAATTCCGAGTTCAACTACATTCTGATGCAGCAGTAATCCCGCCCCGATCCGCCCTGCCCCGAAAGCGGTCACCGGCCGCTTTCGGACCCGCTTCTCCCCCCTTCCGTGCCCTCCTTGTGTGCAAATAGGAATGACTTGCATTCAGTATTGCAAGTGCTAGACTCCCGGCACTCTGGCGGCACCGTCCTGTTATGACCATCTCCGATGGCGACGGCCGCCCGTCAACAGGAGTCCGGACATGACCTCTTTCCTGCAATTTCAACTTCCCGATTGGTTCGTCGCCGGCGGCGCCGCCATGTGGGTTCTCGCTCTGATGTCAGTGGTCGGCCTCGCCACCCTGATCGCCAAGATTCTGCAATTCGCGCGCCTGCGCCCGGTCTCCAGCAAAAAGGCGGACGCCCTGCTGGAGAGCCTGGAGCGCGGCCGTACCCCGGAGGAAAGCACCCCGGGTAACGCCCCCATCGACCGGGTGATCCTGACCGCCTGGCGGAACCGCGGCATGACCCCGGCCAGCTGGGAAGAAGACAGCCTGCGCCGGGGCCGCGAGGCCCTGGAAGAAATGCGCGGCGGCCTGCGTGCCCTGGAAGTGATCAGCGCCCTGGCCCCGCTGGTGGGCCTGCTGGGCACCGTGTTCGGCATGATCGGCGCCTTCCAGGCGCTGGAGTCCGCCGGCTCCCAGGTGGACCCGTCGATTCTGTCCGGCGGTATCTGGGAAGCCCTGATCACCACCGCCGCCGGTCTCACCGTGGCGATCCCCGCCCTGGCCGCCTTCCATTGGGCGGACCGCACCATCGAGCTGTGCCGGGAAAAGCTGCAGGACCGTCTGGCCCGCCTGAAGGTACAGCTCCGTGGCGTGGCGGACAGCGCGCCGGCGGCCCGCCATCAGGCCGCCGACGAAGCACCCCGCCGCCAGGCGGTGGCCGGCTGACACCATGCACCTGGAACCGGAACGTCACCGTTCACCGAGCATCAGCCTGACGCCCCTGATCGATGTGGTGTTCATTCTGCTGGTGTTCTTCATGCTGGCCAGCCGTTTCGGCGACTGGAAGGACCTGCCGGTGAACGTGCTGCCCGCCGAGGAAAGCGCCGACCAGCAGGATAAGGACTGGCTGACCCTGACCGTGGAAGCGGACGGCCAGGTGGCGATCGGCGACAACCGTTACGCCATCGATGAGCTGGCCGATCACCTGGACAGCGGCCGTACCGTGCTGATCACCGGTGAGCCGGAGGCGCCGCTGCAGGCGGCCATGGCCACCCTGGACGCGGTGCGCGCCGCCGGCGTCAAGGATGTGCAGCTGGAGTTGATGCCATGAATCTGGAATCGCCGGACAGCGGTCGCCGCCCGCCCCTGGAGCCGGTGCTGCCGCTGATCAACGTGGTGTTCCTGCTGCTGATCTTCTTCATGGTGGCCGGCCAGCTGGCGCCGCGCCCGGAAGGCGACGCCACCGCCCCGGACAGCGCCACCGCCGGCACCGAGGAAGACCTGGAACAGCTGCTGCTGGTGCTGGACACCGACGGGCGCCTGCTGCACGACGGCCAGCCGGTGGATGCCGGCCAGGTCACCGAGCTGGTGCGCGACTATCAGGCGCAAGGCGACCGCCGACGCGCCGAGGAGGCCCTGATTCGTCAGCAAACCGAAGCCGCCGAACAGCAGGACCCGGTGCGGCTGCTGGCCGACGCCGGCACGCCCCTGAAAAGCCTGCGCGAAAGTCTCGACCTGCTGCGCGATGCCGGCGTCGAGGAAGTCCGTCTGGTTACCCGGAGTGAGAGCGCCCCGTGAGTCGTAAACCGCGCCTGATTCTTGCCTGGACCCTGGCCCTGCTGGCCCATGGCGCCTTTCTGGTGGGCATCGAAAGCCTGACCCTGGCCGGCGGCCGCCCGGCCAAGCCCGGCGTGGAGCAGGCGGTGACCCTGAGCCTGGCCCAGAAGCCCACCACCGACACCGTCAGCACCGCGCCGCAGCCGGCCCCGGAGCCCAAGCCGGCCCCCAAACCCGAGCCGAAACCGGAGCCCAAACCGAAGCCGAAGCCCAAGCCGGAACCGAAGCCCGAGCCCAAGCCGAAACCCAAACCGAAGCCCAAGCCCGAGCCGAAACCGGAACCGGTGCCCGAGCCGCAACCGCAGCCCCGGCCGGAGCCGGCCCCCGCGCCGCAGCCGGCGGCGCCGGCGGACCAGGTGGATGAGCAGACCCGCACCGCCTCCGGCCAGCAGCAGCCCCAGGGCCAGAAGGGCCGCGCCGGCGACCCGGGCAAGGGCGTGCACCGCAGCGGCGACCACGACAACCTGCTCAACCGCTACCTGGCCAAGGTGCGCGACACCATCGAGTACAACAAGGAGTACCCGGCGCGGGCGCGCATGCGCCGCCAGCAGGGCGTGGTGGAGGTGAGTTTCCAGCTTAACGGCGATGGCCGGGCCCTGGACGTGACCCTGAAAAGCAGCTCGGACAGCCGCATTCTCGATCAGCAGTCCCTGGAACTGGTGCGCCGGCTGCGCTTCCCGGAGCCGCCGCCGGAACTGGCCGGTGAACCGATCTCGGTGACCGTGCCGATTCATTACACTCTGTAGACCATAAGGCGGATCGCGGTCATTCGACCGCGATCCGCGCCTCAGGGGTGGCTGGCCCGCAGCGCCGTCAGCAGCTTCTCGTGCACACCGCCGAAGCCTCCGTTGCTCATCACCACCACGTGCAGCGGCCCGGATTCGGCGGCCACCGTGGCCACCAGTTCCTGCAGATCCCGCGACACCGAGGCCGGCACCGGCGAGTCCGCCACCACCGGATCCAGGGACCAGTCCAGCCCCGGCGGCTGATACCAGATCACCCGGTCCGCGTCGGCGGTACTGGCCGCCAGGGCGTCCCGGTGGCGGCCCAGACGCATGGTGTTGGAGCGCGGCTCGATCACCGCCAGCACCCGCTCCTTGCCGACCTTGCGGCGCAGGCCTTCCAGGGTCGTGGCGATGGCGGTGGGATGGTGGGCGAAGTCATCGTAGACGCGCACGCCGCCGACCTCGCCACGCAACTCCATGCGCCGCTTCACGCCCTGGAACTCGCACAGGGCGGCGGCGCCGTCCGCCAGGGTCACGCCCACATGGCGGGCCGCCAGCAGCGCCGCCATGGCATTGTTGACGTTATGCCGGCCGGTCAGGTCCCACTCCACCCGGCCCGCCTCGCGGCCGTTCTCCAGCACGGTAAAGGCACCGCCGTCTTCGCGCTCCAGCCGGTAGCCGGGCTCGCCGCCTTCGGCGAAGCGTTCCACCTCGCTCCAGCAACCCTTCTCCAGGGTCGCTTCCAGGGCCGCCTCGCCGGCGGGCAGGATAATGCGCCCCTGGGACGGGATGGTGCGGATCAGATGGTGAAACTGGGTCTGGATGGCGCCCAGATCGGCGAAGATATCCGCGTGGTCGAATTCCAGATTATTGAGGATGGCGGTGCGCGGCCGGTAATGGACGAACTTGCTGCGCTTGTCGAAGAAGGCGGTGTCGTACTCGTCCGCCTCCACCACGAAAAACGGCGTCTCGCCGAGGCGGGCGGAAACACCGAAGTTGCCGGGCACGCCGCCGATCAGATAGCCCGGCGCCAAGCCGGCGTGCTCCAGAATCCAGGCCAGCATGGAGCTGGTGGTGGTCTTGCCGTGGGTGCCCGCCACCGCCAGCACCCAACGGCCGGGCAGCACGATCTCGGCCAGCATCTGGGCACCGGAGGTATAGGGCAGCCCCCGGTCGAGCACATACTCCACCGCCGGATTGCCCCGGCTCAGCGCATTGCCCACCACCACCAGATCCGGCGCCGGATCCAGTTGGGCCGGGTCGTAGCCTTCGATCAGTTCAATGCCGGCGGCGGCCAGCTGGTCGCTCATCGGCGGATAGACGTTCTGGTCCGAACCGGTCACCCGGTGCCCGCTGGCCCGCGCCAGCAACGCCAGCGACCCCATGAAAGTGCCGCAGATACCGAGAATGTGAATGTGCATGAAAACCTCGAAAATCAGCTGCAGGCAGGATACAACATCGGCTGCTTGTTTGAATCGTTCGAGGAGAGACCATGCTGACAATAACCGGCCCCGAGGAACTGAACGCCTGGGTGGGCAAGGAACTGGGCGTCACCGAGTGGATGACGGTGAGCCAGGCGCGCATCGATCAGTTCGCCGAGGCCACCGGCGATTTCCAGTGGATCCATGTGGACCGGGAACGGGCCAAACGGGAGTCACCGTTCGGCGGCACCATCGCCCACGGCCACCTGACCCTGTCGCTGATTCCCATGTTCAAGGATCAGATCTACACCATCGAGGGCGTCAAGGCCGGCATCAACTACGGCCTCAACAGCTGCCGCTTCCTGGCGCCGGTGCCCGCCGACGCCCGCGTGCGCGGCCGCTTCCTGATGAAATCCGTGCAGCAGAAAGGCGAGGGCCGCTACCTGCTCTGCAACGAGATCACCATCGAACTGGAGGGCAGCGAGAAACCGGCGTGCATCGCGGAAAGTCTGGGGATGGTGTTGTTCTGAGGGCACCGTAGGAGCGGCTTCAGCCGCGATCATCGCGGGTTCAATCGCGGCTGAAGCCGCTCCTACGGGGGCGTTTTTTTTGCGTCAGTGGCTGATCATCCAGGGCCGCGCCGAGGGAAACATCTTCTTGCCGTCGGCGGTGTAGAACACTTTCGGTTTGGCCTTGGCGTGGTGACAGCAGCCCTGTTCCTTTTCCGAGTGCAGGTTGCCCCGGCGCGGTTCGTGGGCGGCCCGTTCGTTGCGCTCGAAGGCGGCGCGCCGTTGCGGGGCCATCTCCAGCACCGTGGGCGCCACCAGGATCACCCGGGCACACAGGGTGGCGCAGGTGGGGCAGGCGCGGGCCTCACCCGCGTCCGCCACCTCCACCAGTTGATGAAACAGGCCGTGCTCGGCGCACTTGTAGTCGTACAGCGGCATGTCCGCGCCCTCCCCTATTTGTCTTTCGCCAGCGGCACGTCCGGGCCGCCGGCCACGCTGTGCTGGGGCCCGTCCACGCCCGGTTTGAGATCGAAGTCGAAGATGTCCGTGGGCAGCCACAGGGTGGCGCAGGCATTGGGCACGTCCACCACGCCGCTGATGTGACCCTGCACCGGGGCACAGCCGAGCAGCGAGTAGGCCTGGGCGCCGCTGTAGCCGAATTTCTTCAGGTATTCGATGGCATTGAGGCAGGCCTGACGGTAGGCGATGTGCACGTCCAGGTAGTGCTGCTTGCCCTGCTCGTCCACGGAGATGCCTTCGAAGATCAGATAGTCGTCGTACTTGGGCGCCATGGGGCTGGGTTTGAAGATCGGATTCTTGATCGCGTACTTCTCCATGCCGCCCTTGATCAGGCTGACCCGCAGATGGATCCAGCCGGCCATTTCGATGGCGCCGCAGAAGGTGATCTCGCCGTCGCCCTGGCTGAAGTGCAGGTCGCCCACGGACAGGCCGGCGTCCTTCACATACACCGGGAAGTACACCTGGGAGCCCCGCGACAGATCCTTGATGTCGCAGTTACCGCCGTGTTCCCGGGGCGGCACCGTGCGCGCGCCCTCGGCCGCGGCGGCGTCCTTCTCACTGCCCTTGAGCTTGCCCATGTGGGCGGTGTCCGCGTAGGGCAGATTGACCAGGCCGGGCACCCGGTCCGGGTCGGTGTCGTAGAGCGCTTTTTCCCGGTCGTTCCATTCCTTGAGCATTTCCTTGGAGGGCAGACAGCCGATCAGGCCCGGGTGGATCAGGCCGGCGAATTCCACGCCGGGGATGTGGCGGGACTTGGTGAACATGCCGTTGAAGTCCCAGATGGTTTTCTGCGCCTCGGGGAAATGTTCGGTGAGAAAGCCGCCGCCGTTTTGTTTGGAGAAGAAGCCGTTGAAGCCCCACTGGCTTTCGTCGAAGGCGCCGATGTCGAGGATGTCCACCACCAGCAGGTCGCCGGGCTCGGCGCCTTCCACGCCCACCGGGCCGGTGAGGAAGTGCACCTGGGTGAGGTCCACGTCGCGCACGTCCTCGGCGTTGTCGTTGTTCTCGATCTGGCCGCCGGTCCAGTCGTGGCATTCGAGGATAAAGTCGTCGCCGGGTTTGACCATGGCGGCCATGGGGATGTCCGGGTGCCAGCGGTTGTGGACGCCTTCGTTGTCGTAGGGGGATTTATTGAGATCGATTTTGATGATGGTGTCAGCCATGGTGCCTCCGGTTGGCGAGCCTGTTTTGGTTCAGGGTAGGGGTGGGGGGTGGTTTTCGGCATTCGTGAAAGGGCCGAGGGGGGTACGTTGGATGACGTATTGTTCTGGAGGCTTTCTTGGGGTCGGTTTTTTGGGGCGTTATTCGTTGAGGTGGGTTCTCCAGACGGCCCGCAAGCCCACCGCCGGCCCCCCTTCCGGGAACGCTGCGAGTACGTCCATGTACGCTCCCTTTCGAACGTCCTGTTCTCAAGGGTCCCGGAAGGGGGGCCGGCGGTGGGCTTGCTCCTTTGGAGCGTCGTGGGCGGCTCCGTCGGTGAGTGGTGGAGTTGGAGTTATTCGGGGGTGATGTGGAGGTGGTCTTGGTGGAGGGTGGCGTGGAAGCGGGTGTGGTCGGGGTGTTCGAGCAGGGCGCGGGCCAGGGGGGGTTCCAGGTGGGTGCGCAGGCGGCGGGCCAGGTGGCGGGCGCCGTAGGCCGGGTCGTGGTGTTGTTGCAGCCAGGCGCGGGCGCTGTTGTCCAGGGTCAGGTCGGCGTCGCGGCGGGCGAGGCGGTGCTGGAGCCTGGCCAGTTCAATGTCCAGCAGGGCGTCCAGGCGGTCTTCGTCCAGGGTCTGGAAGTGGTGGATGCGGTCGATGCGGTTGAGGAATTCCGGGTCGAAGCGTTGCCGCAGGGCCTGTTCCACTTTCTGTCGGGCAACCGGCTCGCCGTCGCCGAACCAGTTTCGCCAGCCGCGCTGGTGGCGCCGCCGGTGGGCGGCGGCGTCGGCGGCGCCGATGTTGCTGGTCATCAGGATGATGCTGTTGCGGAAGTCCAGGGTTCGGGTGCCGCCGGACAGGGTCAGGCGGCCCCGTTCCAGCACGTTGAGGAGGGTGCGGATCACCTCGCTGTCCGCTTTTTCCAGTTCGTCGAACAGGACCATGCCGGGCTTGCTGTAACTGCCCTGGATGGCGTCCGCGTCAAACAGGGTGTGGCCTTCCTTGCTGCCCACGTAGCCCGGCGGCGCGCCGGTGAGGGCGGCGGCGTAGTGCTCCTGGGCCAGGGTGTTCATATCGATGCGGCACAGGGCATCCGCATAGCCGTGGATGGCCTCGGCGAGCAGCCGGGCGGTTTCCGTTTTGCCGACGCCGGTGGGGCCGACGAAAAGATGCACCGCCAGGGGCCGCTGCGGGTCGCCCAAGTCCGCTTTGAGCACCCAGAGCATGTCTTCCAGTGCGTCCAGCACCGGGTCCTGGCCCACCAGCCGCGCCCGCAGCAGGGCCATTACCCGTTCCGGTTCGAACAGGAAACGCGCCGCCCGTTGCGGCCGGGCGGCGCGGCGTTGCTGGTTAAGCAGTTCCTGGTTCCTTTCCAGGCGATCGTTGATAAACGGCATCATGGAGGAAAGCACCTCAAGCGGTTTTTTCCTTGCCCTCCACCGGCAGTTCGCCCACCGGGCAGTCGGCCACGCCCACCGTGGTGCGGGTCATGGCCTCCACATTTTGCTGGGCTTTTTGCGCGTCCATCACCCAGGTGCGGTAGAACTCGAAGGGGCAGTCGGCGATGCCCTTGTCGCCGTCGCCGGAGGCGTGCACGCCGGAGTAGCCCCGGTGCAGCAGCTTGAACAGATGATTCTGCGACTGATCGTTGGCGCGGGCGTCGCGGATCTGGCTGACGGAAAGCTGGGCGTATTGAATGCCCATCTCTTCTTCGCCGCATTCGCCCAGGGTGCGGCCGTCGAAGCCGATGATCGCCGAGTGGCCGAAGTAGGAGTAGACGCCGTCGAAGCCGGTGGCGTTGGCCACCGCCACATAGCAGTTGTTGGCCCAGGCCATGCTCTTGGCCATCATCACCTGCTGGTCCTTGGCCGGGTACATATAGCCCTGGCAGCGCACGATCAGCTCGGCGCCCTTCATGGCGCAGTCCCGCCAGATCTCCGGGTAGTTGCCGTCGTCACAGATGATCAGGCTGATCTTCATGCCCTTGGGGCCTTCGGTGACGTAGGTGGTATCGCCGGGGTACCAGCCTTCAATCGGGCACCAGGGGATGCACTTACGGTATTTCTGCACCACCTCGCCATGGTTGTTGATCAGCACCAGGGTGTTGTAGGGCGCTTTTTTCGGGTGCTCTTCATGGCGTTCGCCGGTGAGCGAGAACACGCCCCAGGTGTTGGCTTCCCGGCAGGCGGCGGAAAAGATGGCGGTCTCGTCGCCGGGTACGGTGGCGGCGGTGTCCATCATTTCGTCCGGGTCGTACATGATGCCCATGGTGCTGTATTCGGGAAAGATCACCAGGTCCATGCCCGGCAGGCCCTGCTTCATGCCCTTGATCATATCGGCGATGGCGCGGGCGTTGTCGAGCACCTCGGCGCGGCTGTGCAGACGCGGCATCTTGTAGTTGACCACGGCCACGCCCACCGTGTCCGGGCTGCTGGAAATGTCTCCGTGTCGCATGGGATTGCTCCTCGGCGGTTCGCTTGAAGGAAGGGTTACACGGACAGGTAGCCCGCGATCTTGTCCTGGTCGGCGCCCTCGCCCGCTTCCTCGTGGACGATCTCGCCTTTTTCGATCACCAGGATGCGGTCGGCGATGTCCATCACGAAGCTGAGCACCTGCTCGGACACCACGATGGACAGGCCACGCTGGTCGCGGATGCGCTTCAGGGTGCGCGCCATGTCCTGGATAATGGACGGCTGGATGCCCTCGGTGGGTTCGTCCAGCAGCAGCACCTTGGGCCGGGTGGCCAGGGCCCTCGCGATGGCCAGCTGCTGCTGCTGGCCGCCGGAAAGATTGCCGCCACGCCGGTGCTGCATTTCCTCCAGCACCGGGAACAGTTCGTAGAGGTCGGCGGGCACTTTCTTCTCGCCCACCGCCGCCAGGCCGGTCTCGATGTTTTCGCGCACCGTCAGGGTGGGGAAGATCATCCGGCCCTGGGGCACGAAACCCAGGCCGGCGCGCACCCGCTGGTAACTTTTCATGGCCGTCAGGTCGGTGTCGTTCAGCGCTACCCGGCCGGCCCGGCTGGGCGTCATGCCGATCAGGGATTTCATCAGCGTGGTCTTGCCCATGCCGTTGCGGCCCACCACGGCGACGATCTCGTTTTCGCCGACGCCCAGGTTCAGGTCACGGATAATGGTGCTTTGCCCGTAGGCGACGGAATGATGGTCAACGGTAAGCATGTGCTCCTCCGGGGCGTCAGTGGCCCAGATAAACTTCGATGACCCTGGGGTCGTTCTTGACGTGGTCGATGGAGCCTTCGGACAGCACCTTGCCCTGGTGCATCACCGTCACCCGATCGGCGATGTCGCCGACGAACTGCATGTCGTGTTCGATCACCAGCACGGTGTGATCGCGGGTGATCACGCGCAGCAGCTCCGCGGTTTTCTTGCGCTCCGCCACCGACATGCCGGCCACCGGTTCGTCCAGCATCAGCAGGGCCGGCTTCTGGATCAGCAGCATGCCGATCTCCAGCCATTGCTTCTGGCCGTGGCTGAGCAGCCCCGCCGGCTCCCCCAGCAGGTCCTGCAGAAAGATGGTGTGCGCCACGCTCTCCACCGCCTCGATGACCGCGGCGTCGCGCTTGAACGCCAGTGAGCCCATCACCGTGTGCCCCATCGGGTAGGACACCTCCAGGTTCTCGAACACGGTCAGGTCCTCGAACACCGACGGGTTCTGGAACTTGCGCCCCACCCCGGCGTGCACGATCTGGTGCTCCTTCATTTTCGTCAGCTCCTTGCCGCGAAAACGAATCGAGCCGGCGGTGGCGCGGGTCTTGCCGCAGATCAGATCCAGTACCGTGGTCTTGCCGGCACCGTTGGGGCCGATGATCACGCGGATCTCCTGGGGCTCAAGATAGAAGGACAGATCGTCCACCGCCTTGAAGCCGTCGAAGGACACGGTGAGCCCCTCCACCGAAAGCAGGAAGTCGTCGTTGTTCATCAGGGTTTCTCCACGCTCAGGTGATCGGGCAGCGACTCATCCCCGGACCTGGCCGGTTCGGCCTTGCCGGTTTTGGCGGCGGGCTTGCGCGTGAAAAGACGGTCTTCCAGCGGCATCACATAGCGGCGATACAGACCGGCCAGGCCGTTGGGGAACGCCAGCACCACGCCGATGAACAGGGCGCCCATGGCATAGGGCCACAGCTCCGGAAACGATTCGGAGAAGCCGCTCTTGGCGGCGTTCACCAGCAGCGCGCCGTAGACCCCGCCGAGCAGCGAATAGCGACCGCCCAGGGCGCAGAACACCACCATCTCGATGGACGGCACGATGCCCACGAACGACGGCGACATAAAGCCCACCTGCAAGGTGAACAGAGCACCGCCGACGCCGGCGAACATGGCCGCCAGACAGAAGATGAAAATCTTGAACGCGGCCACGTCGTAGCCGGAGAACCGCACCCGGTTTTCCTGGTCGCGCATGGCCACCAGAATGCGACCGAACTTACTGTTCTGTACCCAGCGGGCCACGAACAGACACACGAACAGGGTGGCCACGCCGACGAAGTACAGGGTGGTCTTGGCGGCGTCGGTGCGGATGCTCCAGCCCATCAGCGTTTGCAGATCGGTGATGCCGTTGACGCCCCCGGTGTAGCCCTGCTGGCCGATGATCAGGATGGTCAGGATCGAGGCGATGGCCTGGGTGATGATGGCGAAGTACACGCCACTGACCCGGCGCTTGAACATGGCCACGCCGATAATGAACGCCAGCAGGCCGGGCACCAGCAACACCGCCATCAGCGTGAACGAGAAACTGTGGAAGGGTTGCCAGAACCAGGGCAGCTCGGTGACCTGGTTCCAGTCCATGAAGTCGGGAATGCCCGGTGTGGACTGGTGGGCGGTGGCCTCCGGGGTGGACGCTTCCAGCTTCAGGAACATGGCCATGCAATAGCCGCCCAGGCCGAAGAACACACCCTGGCCGAGACTGAGGATGCCGGCCTTGCCCCAGCACATCACCAGGCCGATGGCGACGAACGCATAGGTGAGGTATTTGCCCACCATATTGAGACGGAACGGGTCCAGGGCCAGCGGCAGGATCACCACCAGCAGCAGGGCCAGCGCCAGATAGTAGAGCCCTTCCCGGGACTTCAGCCAATTAAGCGGAGAGGAGGATTTCACGGCGGACTCCTAGCGACGGATCTTCAGGGCCATCAGCCCCTCGGGACGCAACATCAGAATGATCACCACGGTCAGCAGCGTCAGCACCTTGGCCATGGACCCGCTCAGGAAGAACTCCATGGTGGACTGGGCCTGGGAAATGCTGAACGCGGACACGATGGTGCCGATCAGGCTCTGGGCGCCGCCGAACACCACCACCAGGAAGGTGTCGACGATATAGGCCTGCCCGGAGGACGGCCCGGTGGAGCCGATCATGGTGAAGGCGCTGCCGGCCACGCCGGCGATGCCACAGCCCAGGGCGAAGGTGGCGCGGTCGACGCCGGCGGTGTTGATGCCCACCGCCTCGGCCATGGGCCGGTTCTGCACCACGGCGCGCACCTTGCGGCCCCAGCCGGAGCGGAACATGAGCAGATACACGGCCAGGGCGATGGACAGGGCGATGACCATCACGAACAGCCCGTTCACCGGCAGCTGCACCAGGTCGCTGACCTGGAAGGCGCCCATCATCCAGTCGGGCAGGTTCACCCCCACTTCCCGGGCACCGAAAATACTGCGGTAGGCCTGCTGCATGATCAGGCTGAGCCCCCAGGTGGCCAGCAGGGTGTCCAGCGGCCGCCGGTACAGGTGGCGCACCATGGCCCACTCCACGAACGCCCCCAGGGCGCCGGAAATCAGGAACGCCAGCACCATGGCGACAAAAAAGTAGCCGGCGAAAAAACCGGGCATGTAGGTCTGGAAAAACTGGGAGGTGAGATAGGTGGTGTAGGCGCCGAGGATCATGAACTCCCCGTGGGCCATATTGATCACCCCCATCTGTCCGAAAATGATGGCCAGCCCCATGGCCATCAGCACGAACACGGAAAACAGGGACAGACCGGCGAAGCCCTGCATGGCGAAGATGGACAGCAATTCCGTGGAAGAATAATCAGCGAACATGGCAAGACTCCCCTGCGGTCGGGAAAAAGCCCGACGCCCTGGTTGGCGGGCGCCGGGTACGGACGGTTACTGATAGCCTTCGGGGAACGGATCGGGTTCCATCAATTCCTGGGTCTCGTAGACCACTTCGTACTGACCGTTGGGTTGCGCCCGGCCGATGCGGGTCTTCGACCAGAGGTGGTGGTTTTCGTGGATGCGCACGTAGCCTTCCGGCGCTTTCTTGAACTCGATGCCCGGTGACGCTTCGCGAATCTTATCGATGTCGAAGGAGCCGGCTTTTTCCACCGCCATCTTCCACAGCCAGGGGCCCAGATAGGCGGCCTGGGTCACGTCGCCGATCACCATGTCGTCGCCGTAGGCGTCCTTGAAGGCGGCCACGAATTCCTTGTTGTTGGCGTTGTCCAGGCTCTGGAAGTACTTCATGGAGGCGTAGATGCCGTCCACGTTCTCACCGCCGATGCCGCGGATTTCATCCTCGGTCACCGAGATGGTGAGCAGCAGCGGGCTTTCCTTGGTGAAGTCCACGCCGGCGGCTTTCATCTGCTTGTAGAACGCCACGTTGGAACCGCCCACCACGGAGGCGAAGATCACGTCCGGCTTGCGCAGCTTGATCTTGTTGATCACCGAGTTGAACTGGGTGTGGCCGAGCGGGTAGTACTCCTCGCCCACCACTTTCAGCCCTTTCTTCTCGATGTGCTTGCGGGCGATTTTGTTGGAGGTACGCGGCCAGATGTAGTCGGAGCCGAGCAGGTAGAAGGTCTTGGCGCCCTTCTCCTTCACCGCCCAGTCGATGCCGGCAAGGATCTGCTGGGTGGCTTCCTGACCGGTGTAGATCACGTTCGGCGACTGTTCCAGACCCTCGTAGAAGGTCGGGTAATAGAGCATGCCGTTGAACTGCTCCATCACCGGCAGCACCGCCTTGCGGGACGCGGACGTCCAGCAGCCGAAGATCGCCGCCACCTTGTCCTGGCGCAGCAGCTTGCGGGTTTTCTCGGCGAAGGTGGGCCAGTCGCTGGCGCCGTCTTCCTGCACGAATTCGATCTGGCGCCCCAGTACGCCGCCGCTTTCGTTGATCTGTTTGATGGCCAGTTTTTCCGCCTGCACCGAACCGATCTCGCTGATCGCCATGGTGCCGGTGATGGAATGCAGGATACCGACCTTGACCGTGTCGTCGGTGACCGCCAGGTCGGTGGTGTTGACCTCGGCGGTGGGCGGCCCGGCGGCGAACGCCGGCGACGCCAGTGCGACCAGTGCCGGCAGCGCGGCCAGCCCCGCCAGCAGGCGGCGCGCACGCCCCGGTGTGCGATGGTTCCGTTGTTTCATGGTGTTCCCCTCGTCAGCGTATGGATGGGCTGCATGTGTGATCGCCAACGAGTATGGAAAGCCGCCCCCGGCGTGCCCATTCGCCGAATACGTCATGGGCCTACGTCATTTGACGCATTCCGGGGCCAGACCGGCCCCTCTAAGCTCGCGTACACGGGTCGGGGGGCCCGCCCATAATGATTCAGGCACGATTCGTGCTTCGCATCCTGACAAGGATGCTTTTGCGGACAACGGAATCCATGGCCATTCAGCAGCGCATCTTCCGGGTGCGGCGCAATTACAACCAATGGGTCGCCAACCAGACCCTGGAAGACTTCGCGCTGCGCTTCACCGGCAAGGCGGCGCGGCGCTGGTCCGCCGGCCGGGTGGCGGCCACCGCCCTGGGGGCGATTTCGTTTCTGGCGCTGGAGGCCATCGGCGGCGCCGCCACTCTCAACTACGGCTTCACCAACGCGGTCTGGGCGATCGTCGCGGTGATGACGGTGCTGTTTCTGCTCGGCCTGCCGGTGAGCTACTACGCCGCCCGCGATGGGGTCGACATCGATCTGCTCACCCGGGGCGCCGGCTTCGGCTACCTGGGTTCGACGCTGACCTCGCTGATCTACGCCTCCTTCACCTTTATTTTCTTCGCCCTGGAAGCGGCGATCATGGCGCTGGCCCTGGAGGTGATGTTCGGCCTGCCGCTGAGCCTGGGCTATGTGGTCAGTTCCCTGGTGGCGATTCCCCTGGTCACCCACGGCATCACCTACATCAGCCGGTTCCAGGTGTGGACCCAGCCGTTGTGGCTGATGCTGCAACTGGCGCCGTTCGTGTTCATCCTGTTCCAGGACCCGGTGTCCCTGGAGCGCTGGGCCGGTTTCCCGGGCCTGGACACCGGCGCCGGCGGTTTCAATCTGCTGATGTTCGGCGCCACCGCCACGGTGCTGTTTTCGTTGGTGGCGCAGATCGGCGAGCAGGTGGATTTTCTGCGCTTCATGCCGGAGCCCGCCCCGGGAAGCCGGCGCCGCTGGTGGCTGGCGATGCTGGCCGGCGGCCCGGGCTGGGTGGTGATGGGCGCGCTCAAGGCGCTGTTCGGCTCCTTCCTGGCGGTGCTGGCGTTCTCCCACGGCCTGCCGCAAAGCCAGGCCCAGGAACCCATGTACATGTACCTGGTGGCGTTCAGCCACATCACCGCCCACCCGGCCACCCTGCTGGCCCTGGCCGGCATCTTCGTGGTGCTGTCCCAGCTCAAGATCAATGTCACCAACGCCTACGCCGGTTCCATTGCCTGGTCGAACTTCTTCTCCCGGCTCACCCACAGCCACCCGGGCCGGGTGGTGTGGCTGGTGTTCAATGTGGTGATCGCCCTGGTGCTGATGGAGATCGGCATCTACCGGGCGTTCGAGTCGATTCTCGGCAGCTACGCGCTGGTGGCCGTGGCCTGGATGGGCGCCCTGGTGGCGGACCTGGTGATCAACAAGCCGCTGGGGCTGAGCCCCAAGCACATCGAGTTCAAACGGGCCTACCTCTACGACCTCAACCCGGTGGGGTTCGGCGCCATGCTGCTGGCCACCGCCGTGGGGCTGCTGGCGCGGGCCGGCCTGTGGGGCGACACCGCCAGCGCCCTGGCCTCGTTCCTGGCGCTGCTCACCGCCTTCGTCGCCGCGCCGCTGATCGCCGTGATCACCGGCGGGCGCTACTACATCGCCCGCCGGCCGGAGCCGGCCACCGCGGTGCGCGGCCAGCGCTGCTGCATCTGCGAGCACCACTTCGATGAGGAGGACATGGCGTTCTGCCCGGCCTACAACGGCCCGATCTGCTCGCTGTGCTGCTCCCTGGACGCGCGCTGCAACGACGCCTGCAAACACCATGCGCGTTTCCAGGAGCAGTTGATCGACTGGCTCGGCGGCGTGCTGCCGGACCGTATCCTGCAGCAGCTGCGCTCCCGGCTGGGCCATTTCCTCGGGCTGCTGACGCTGGTATCGCTGGTGATCGCCGGGCTGCTTACCCTGGTCTATTACCAGGTGCCGGTGGAGAACGAGGCGGTGCGCCATCTGATGGCCACCACCCTGGCCAAGGTGTTCGCCATTCTGCTGATCATCAGCGGCGTGGTGGCCTGGCTGTTCGTGCTGGCCCACGAAAGCCGGGTGGTGGCCCAGGAGGAGTCCCAGCGGCAAACCCGCATGCTCACCGCCGAGATCAAGGCCCACGAAAAAACCGACCGCGCGCTGCAAAAAGCCAAGGAACTGGCGGAGGCGGCCAACCAGGCCAAGAGCCGCTACCTCACCGGCCTCAGCCATGAACTGCGCTCGCCGCTCAACGCCGCCTTCGGCTACGCGCAACTGCTGGAGCACGACCCGGACATTCCCGCCAACCGCCGCGAGGCGGTGGCGGCGATCCGCCGCAGCACCGGCCATCTGTCGGATTTGATCGAGGGACTGCTGGAGATTTCCAAGATCGAGGCCGGTCGCCTGGAGCTGTATCGCAACCGGGTGCGGCTGCGCTCGCTGATCGATGAGCTGGTCACCATGTTCCGGCTGCAGGCCCAGGACAAGGGCATCGAGTTCGAATTCCAGAGCCAGGGGCGGCTGCCGGACTGGGTCACCACCGACGAGAAGCGGCTGCGCCAGATCCTCATCAACCTGCTCTCCAACGCCATTAAATTCACCCGCCAGGGGCGGGTCACCCTGCACGTGCGCTACCGCAACCAGGTGGCCGAGTTCACCATTCGCGATACCGGCGTGGGCATCGCCGAGGAGGACCTGCAGCGCATTTTCCGGCCCTTCGAACGGGTGCGGAAGCCGGGGGTGCCGGCGGTGCACGGCACCGGCCTGGGGCTGACCATCACCAAGCTGCTGGTGGACATCATGGGCGGCGACCTGCAGGTGACCAGCGCGCCCGGGCGGGGCAGCGAGTTCCGCCTGTGGGTGATGCTCTCCAGCGTGGCCGGCTCCGGCCAGCCCGCCGAGGCGGACGACCCGCGGCCGGTGGTGGGCTACCACGGCGCCGCCCGCGGCCTGCTGGTGATCGACGACGACGCTTCCCACCGGGGGCTGGTCAGCGACCTGCTGGTGCCACTGGGCTTCGCGGTGAGCGAGGCCCCGGACGGCGCCACCGGGCTGGCCCTGGCGGCGCAGAATCCGCCGGACCTGGTGCTGCTGGATATCTCCATGCCCGGCCTCAACGGCTGGCAAACCGCCCGCCGGCTGCGCGCCCAGGGCTACCGGGGTCCGCTGGTGATGCTGTCCGCCAACGCCCGCGACCACGATCCCCAGGGCGCCGACGGCGTGCACGACGATTACCTGGTAAAGCCGTTCAAACTGAGCAGCCTGCTGGACAGCCTGGCCCGCCATCTGAACCTGAGCTGGCGCCACCCGGACGACCCGCCGCCGGCGGCGCGCATCCCCACCCGCACCCTGCTCGATGAAGCCCTGCGCGACGAACTGCAGGCGCTGGCGGAAATCGGCCATCTGGCCGGCTTGCGCGACGCCCTCACCCGCGCCGAACAACAACGCCGGCTGGGGGAAGCGGACGCCGGCGCCCTCAAGGCCGCCCTGGAGCGGTTTGATTTTCAAGCCCTGATGCGATTGCTGGAGCCTCACTCATGAATCAAGCGGCGCGAAAGGACGTGATCCTGGTGGTGGACGATTCCCCGGATTCCCTGGGCATGATCCACCATGCCCTGGACCGGGCCGGCCTCACCGCCCTGGTGGCCCTGGAAGGGGAACAGGCCCTGGGCATCGCCGAAAAGATGGTGCCCGACCTGGTGCTGCTGGATGCGCTGATGCCCAACATGGACGGTTTCGAAACCTGCCGGCGCCTCAAGCGTCATCCGGAACTGGCGGCGGTACCGGTGATCTTCATGACCGGCCTCACCGACGCCGAGGACGTGGTGCGCGGCCTGGAGGCCGGCGGCGTGGACTATGTGACCAAGCCGGTGCGCCCGGACGAGCTGATCGCCCGCATCCGCGTGCATCTGAACAACGCGCGCATCACCCGGGGCGCCCACACCGCCCTGGACCGGCTCGGCCAGGCCGCCTTCGCCACCGACAGCGCCGGCCGCTGGCGCTGGGCCACCCCCGGCGCCGAGGAGCGGCTGGCCCTGCACGGCGCCGACCGGGAGCCACGGCTGGTCGCCCTGGCCACCCGGGTGCGCCGCTGGCTCGACCACCAGCCGGCCCCCGGCGACCAGTCCGCCCTGGACCTGGACCCGGCCGGTCCCGGGGACGGCGCCGAGCTGCGCCTGCGCTATCTGGGCGACACCGCCGCCGGCGAATGCCTGTTCCGGTTGTTGCAACGGGACGGGGAGGAGGAAAGCGAACTGCTGCGCCGGCAGTTGCACCTGACCCGCCGGGAAGCCCAGGTGCTGCTGTGGATCGCCCAGGGCAAGACCAATCGGGAGATCGGTCAGATTCTGGATCTGAGCCCGCGTACCGTGAACAAGCACCTGGAGCAGGTGTTCCGCAAACTCGGCGTGGAGAACCGCACCGCCGCCGCCGGCATGGCGCTGCGTTGCCTGACCAGCGGCTGAGGGGCATCGCGGCTGAAGCCGCTCCTACGAACCCCTGCGATACGCCGTAGGAGCGGCTTCAGCCGCGATCCGGGATTACCCGGCCTGCAGGGCCTCCGGCATCGCCATGCCGATCAGCAGAAACGTGAGAATAAACAACCCGAACGCCAGCGCCAGACCGAGCAGCGGCCCCACCGCGAAGGCACGGTGGAAGATGAAACTCTGCACCGCCAGTTGCCAGCTGATCAGCAGCAGATAGAGCCCGTTGATGAACCCCGGGGTGCCGCCGGCGGCGTGGCCCAGCAACAGCAGCGGCAACGACACCAGGGTCAGGGCGATGTCCACGCCCACCAGCGCCAGGGCGGTCTGCAGCCAGCGCTGGCGCAGCCCCTTGAACGTGAGGATCGCCGCGCTGGCCCCCAGTACCAGCCCCAGGGCGATCAACTGGGCGCCCACCATTTGCGCCAGGGTAAGGCCGGTCTGCAGGCTGGCGGCCAGCAACTGCAGCACCATCCACAGCGCCAGCAGTATGCCCAGCAGCGGCGGGATGGGGGGCATGTCCTCCGGGCCACGGCGGAACAGGCACAGGCCGGCATAGAGTTTCAACAAAGCGTTCATGGTCTCGGGCGTCCAGGGCTGGCGTCGGCGGCGTATTGTTTCAAAGGCCGGCGCGGGACTCCACTTTTGCCGGCGCGGGCATGTAACTGTTTTCTCCCTGAGCTAGAATGCGCGCCTGAACCCCCGCAGGAGCCCCCCATGGCGCGCAAAAACGCTTTCTACGCCCAATCCGGTGGTGTCACCGCCGTCATCAATGCCTCCGCCGCCGGCGTTATCGAAGCCGCCCGCGAACACAAGGCCGCCATCGGCAAGGTGTACGCCGGCCGCAACGGCATCATCGGCGCCCTCACCGAGGACCTGATCGACACCTCCAAGGAAAGCAAAAGCGCCATCGCCGCGCTCAAGCACACCCCCGGCGGCGCCTTCGGCTCCTGCCGCTATAAACTCAAGGATCTGGAAACCTCCCGGCGCGAGTACGAGCGCCTGATCGAGGTGTTCAAGGCCCACGACATCGGCTACTTCTTCTACAACGGCGGCGGCGACTCCGCCGACACCTGTCTGAAGATCTCCCAGCTGTCCAAGACCATGGGCTACCCGATCCAGGCCATCCACGTGCCCAAGACCGTGGACAACGACCTGCCGATCACCGACGTTTGCCCGGGCTTCGGCTCGGTGGCCAAGTACACCGCGGTGAGCTGCCGCGAGGCGGCCCTGGACGTGGCCAGCATGTGCGCCACCTCCACCAAGGTGTTCGTGATGGAAGTGATGGGCCGCCACGCTGGCTGGATCGCCGCCGCCGCCGGCCTGGCCAAGGACAAGCCCGACGACGCCCCCCATGTGATCCTGTTTCCGGAGATCGCCTTCGATCAGCAAGCCTTCCTCAAGAAGGTGGACGACACGGTCAAGAAGGTGGGCTACTGCGTGATCGTGGTGTCCGAGGGCGCGCGCACCGCCGACGGCACCTTCCTCGCCGACGCCGGCGGCACCGACGCCTTCGGCCACAAGCAGCTGGGCGGCGTGGCGCCGGTGCTGGCGCAGATGGTCAAGAATGAGCTGGGCTACAAATACCACTGGGCGGTGAGCGACTACCTGCAGCGGGCGGCGCGCCATATCGCCTCCGCCACCGACGTGGAGCAGGCCTACGCGGTGGGCCGGGCGGCGGTGGAATTCGCGGTGGCCGGCAAGAACGCGGTGATGCCCACCATCGAGCGCAAGAAAACCAAAAAGTACAGCTGGACCATCGGCGAGGCGCCGCTCAAGAAAGTGGCCAACGTCGAGAAGAAGATGCCGCGCAAGTTCATCAGCAAGGACGGCTTCGGCATCACCCCCGCCGGCCGCGCCTACCTGGAGCCGCTGATCGGCGGCGAATCCTACCCGCCCTACAAGAACGGCCTGCCGCAGTTCGCCGAGCTCAAACTGACGCCGGTGGCGAAGAAGCTCAACGACGTTTTCGAGGTGTAAGCTGCCGGATTTTTCCCCGCTGGCGTGGACGCTGATCCTGGCGTCCACTTACATCACCGGTATCTCCAAGGGCGGGTTCGCCGGCGGCTTCGGCTCCCTGTCGGTGCCGCTGATGGCCCTGGCCATCGGCCCCATGCAGGCCGCCGGGCTGCTGCTTCCCCTGCTGATCGTCATGGACCTGCTCAGCCTGCGCGCCTGGTGGGGCCAGCACGACGCCGGCGAGGTGAAGCGGCTGGTGCCCGCCGCCGCCGTGGGCATCGTCATCGGTACCCTGACCGTGGGCAGCCTGGACGAGGACAAGGTGCGCCTGATGCTGGGCGTGATCTCCCTCGCCTTCGCCGCCTACATGGTGTTCAAGCCCTCCATGCAGCGCCGGCCCGGCCGGCTGTGGGCGGCGCTGTGCGGCGGCGGCGCCGGCTTCACCAGCACCCTCGCCCACGCCGGCGGCCCGCCCATGAACCTGTATCTGCTGCCCCGGCAGCTGCCCAAGGCCACCTTTATCGCCACCAGTGTGGTCAGCTTCGCCTTTATCAATGCCCTCAAGATCGGCCCCTTCATCTGGCTGGGCGAACTGACCGCCCACAGCCTGGCCGCCTCCGCCCTGCTGATCCCGGTGGCCTGGTTCGGCGTGCGCAGCGGCATCTGGCTGCAGGCGCGGGTCAACGAGAAGGCGTTTTTCCGCCTGATCATCGTGTGCATGGCGCTGATCGGCGTGCAGCTGATCTGGCGCGGCCTGCACGGCGGAACATAATGCAAACCATTCTCATTATAGGTATAGTCGCAGCCATCGAATCCGCCGAATAACTCTCTCCATGGGGATCAGCATGCGACCGACCGCCTTCCGGCTTTCCGCCCTCACCCTCGCCGTGCTTGCCGCCACGGCCCAGGCCCAGACCAGCGCGCAGAACGACGACGGCAGCTACGACCTGGACGCGGTCCAGGTGCAGTCCAGCGCCGACGCTTCCAAGGAAGGGCTGAGCGAGGTGTTCGCCGGCGGCCAGGTGGCCGAGGGCGGCAAGGTCGGCATCCTGGGCACCCAGGACGTGATGGACACCCCCTACAGCTACACCACCTACACCGAGCAACTGATCGAGGACCAGCAGGCCGCCAGCGTCGGCGACATCCTGCTCAACGACCCGGCGGTGCGGGTGGCGCGGGGCTTCGGCAACTACCAGCAGGTGTACCTTGTGCGTGGCCTGCCGGTGTTCTCCGACGACATCACCTATAACGGCCTTTATGGCCTGCTGCCACGCCAGTACCTGGCCTCCGAGTTCATCGAGCGGGTGCAGGTATTCCGTGGCGCCAACACCTTCCTGAACGGCGCCGCTCCCGGCGGCAGCGGCCTGGGTGGCGCGGTCAATATCGTGCCCAAGCGCGCCCCCAACCAGGACCTGAACCAGATCACCCTGGACACCCGCAGCGGCGGCCAGACCGGCCTGGCGGCGGACTTCGCCGGGCGCTCCGAGGACGGCCGCTTCGGCACCCGCGTCAATGTGGCCCGCCGCGACGGCGACACCGCCGTGGACGGCGAGGAAGCGGAGCTGTCCATGGCCCATATCGGGCTTGATTTCCGCGAGGACGTGTTCCGCCTGTCCGCCGACCTGGGCTTCCAGAAACACCGCGTCGACGGCGGCCAGCCCAACATCACCTACGCCGCCGGCGTGCCCATCGGCGATGTGCCGGACGCGGACGAGTCCATCGGCCAGTCCTGGACCTACTCGGATTCCAACGACGTGTTCGGCACCCTGCGCGCCGAATACGATTTCGCCGACAACATCACCGGCTGGCTGGCGGTGGGCGCCCGCCACGGCGAGGAGAACTCCACCTTCGCCAACCCCACCGTGAACGACACCAACGGCGACTACACCGCCTACCGCTTCGACACCGCCCGCGAGGACTCGGTGCTGACCGGGGAAACCGGCGTGCGCTTCAACGTCCAAACCGGCGCCGTGGGCCACGCGGTGACGGTCAGCGCCGCCAGCTATCAGCTGAAGTCCGATAACGCCTTCGACTATTCCACCTTCGGCGGCCTGTCCGGCAACATTTACAGCCGCGACCCCATCGCCCGTCCGCCGCTGCTGGGCACCGTGGGCGGCGGCGATCTGGACGATCCGGCCATGACCATCAAGACCCGCTTCCAAAGCGTCGCCCTGGCGGATCAGCTCTCCCTTCTGGAAGACCGCCTGCTGGTGACCCTGGGCGCCCGCTACCAGGCCCTCAAGGACTACGCCTACGACTACGAGAGTGGCGAACGCCTGCCCTCCAGCTATGACGAGGACGCGGTGACCCCCACCGTGGGCGTGCTCTATAAAGTAACGCCGGCGGTGTCCGTGTACGCCAGCTACATCGAGGGCCTGCAAAAAGGCGAACGGGTCGGCGGTGACTTCCGCTCCGCCGGCGCCGCCAACGTGGGTGAGGTGCTCGACCCGTACCGCACCGAGCAAGGCGAGGTGGGCGTGAAATATCAGGCCGACGGCCTGGGCGGCAGCGTGTCCGTGTATCGCAGCCGCAAGCCGATCGCCGGCCTTAACGACGCCAACGTGTACGAAGAGCTCTACGACCAGGAAAACACCGGCGTGGAACTGATGGCCTACGGCAATCTGACCCGCGACCTGACCGTGCTGGGCGGCGTCAGCCTGCTGGACGCGGACGCCGACGGCAACGACGCCATCGGCTCCCCGGACACCCAGGCCAACCTGAACCTGGAATACCGGCTGCCTCGGATGCCGGACCTGGCGGTGGACGGCCGGGTGATCTACACCAGCTCCCAGTACGCCGACGAGGACAACACTCAGAAAGTGGACAGCTGGACCCGGTTGGACCTGGGCGGCCGCTATCTGATCGCCCTGAGCGACAGCCAGTTTCTGACCCTGCGCGCCCGGGTGGAGAACGTCACCGGCGAGGACTACTGGGCCTCCGCCGGCGGCTATCCCGGCGCCGGTTACCTGACCGTGGGCGCGCCGCGCACCTACATGCTGTCCGCCACCCTGGATTTCTGAACCGACCACCCAGCGCCCCGGTCCGCCGGGGCGCCCAGGCAGTCTTCCCATGCGACAACCGATGCCACACCGCACGCTGAGAATCTGGTCCGCGATCCACAAATGGACCAGCCTGATCTGCACCGCCTTCATGCTGATGCTGTGCCTGACCGGCCTGCCGTTGATCTTCCACGATGAGATCGAGGCCGCCTTCGACACCGATCACTGGCAACCGGCCAATCCGGACGGCCCGCTGCTGTCCCTGGACCGGATGCTGGACGCGGCCCTGGCCAACCGGCCCGGCGAAGTGCCGCTGTTCATGAGCTTCGACACCGACCGACCGGTGGTCAACGTGACCACCGGGCCGACCCCGGACGCCCCCGGCGGCGAGATGCATTTCGCCTCCTTTGACCGCACCAGCGGCGAGCCGGTACCCGGCCACCAGGACGGCGTCATGGAGTTTCTGTTGCAGCTGCACACGGACATGTTCCTGGGCCTGCCGGGTATGCTGTTTCTCGGCTTCATGGGCGTTCTGCTGATCGCCGCCATTGTCTCCGGGGTGGTGCTGTACGCGCCCTTCATGCGCAAGCTGGACTTCGGCACCCTGCGGGTGAAGCGCTCGCGGCGTCTGAAGTGGCTGGACTACCACAACCTGCTCGGCATCGTCACCGTGGCCTGGCTCACCGTGGTGGGGCTGACCGGGGTGGTGAATACGCTGGCCACGCCGATTCTGGACACCTGGAAGAACCAGTCCCTGGCGGACCTGACCGCCGGCTACCAGGGTGCCGCCGTGCCGACCCCGGCGGAGATGGCGTCCCTGGACGCCGCCGTGGCGCAGGCCGAGCAGGCGGCGCCGGACCAGACCCTGCAGTTCGTGGCCTTTCCCGGCGGCGGCTGGTCCACGGACTATCACTATGCGGTGTTCCTGCACGGCAATACGCCGGTGACCTCGCACATCGTCACCCCGGCCCTGGTGGACGCCCGCACCGGCCAGTTCGCCGCCCTGCGCGAGATGCCCTGGTACAACAAAACCCTGGCCCTGTCCGGGCCTTTGCATTTCGGGGATTACGGCGGCCTGCCGCTGAAGATTCTGTGGGCGGTGCTGGATCTGATCACCATCGTGGTGCTGATCAGCGGGCTGTATCTGTGGCTGGCCCGGCGCCAGCCGGCGGCGCGCACGGCCGGCGCGCCGGCCACGCCCCATGCCGGGGGTGCCCCGTGAACGGCGCGCCCCGCGCCGTTCGCGGCCTGCGCGGCATCTTCGCCGTGCCGCTGCTGATCGCCCTGGCCAGCCTGATCGGCCTGGTGGCGGCGCTGCTCGGCGATGGGCCGATGGACGCGCTGTCCTGGCTGGGGCTGGGCATTCCGGTGGCGGCGGTGGTCTGGGCCATGCGCACCCGGCGTCGCTGACGCCCCATCGCGGTCGAACCACCGCTTCTACGGCAAGCGCCGGCGGATGTCCGCGGCCAGATGGCGGGCGCGGCGGGCCTGTTGTTCGGCCAGCCGTACGCAGTCGCCCAGATAGTGCTCCGGCGCCAGGGCGGCCTCCAGGCCCGCCGGGTCCAGAACGGCCCGCACCCGGGCGTCGTCGGCCAGCACCTCGCGGAAGGCGCGACCGCTTTCTCCGGCGGCGAGCGCCGCCTCGTGGACCAGATCGTGGGCCCGCTGGCGCCCCAGCCCGCCCCGGGCCAGCGCCATCATCAGATTCTCGCCGTTGATCAAACCGTCGCTGAGCGCCAGGTTGGCGCGCATGGCGTCGGGCTCGATGCGCAGGCCGATGATCAGCGCTTCGAGGGCGGCCAGCATCTCCAGCGCCAGCGGGCAGGCGGTGTCCACCGCCGCATAGAGCATCTGGCTGGAGGCGGCGTCGCCCTCATGGCTGATCTGGCCGGCGTCCAGGGCCAGCCCGAGCTGGGCGCGCAGCCGCGCGGCCAGGGCGATCACCTGCACCGAGAGCTTGGGGTTCACCTTCTGCGGCATGGTACTGCTGCCCACCACCGCCTCGTCCAGATCCTCGCGGACCTCGCCGATCTCCTCACCCATCAGCGTGAACAGTTCCTGGGCGATCTTGGCGCAGGTGCTGGCCAGCAGCCCGAGCAGCAGCACGTACTCCACCATATGGTCGTAGACCGCGCGGCTGGGCACCTGGAAGCAGCCCAGGTCGAGCCGGTTCGCCAACGTCCGTTGCAGCGCCTCGCCCCGGCCATCGAACGAATGCCAGCCGCCCACGGCGCCGCCGAACACCAGCGTGAACACCCGCGGCTCCGCTTCCCGGAAGCGGGTTTCGTGGCGCAGCAGTTCGTCGATCCAGGCGGCCACCTTGAAGCCGAAGGTGATCGGCAGGGCGTGGCGACGCTGGGTGCGGCCGGCCATCACCACGGTGGCGCCGCGCTCGGCGTGGCCGGCCAGCGCGTCCAGGCTGGCCGCCAGCCGCGCCAGCAGATCGCGGTGGGCGTCGCGCAGCAGCAGCACCTCGGCGGTCTGCATCACGTTCTGGGTGGTGGCGCCCCAGTGCACATAGCCCCCGGCGTCGCCCTCGCAGGCCGCCGCCAGAAACTTCACCAGCGACACGATCGGCGCCTTGGTGGCCGCCATATCGTCCAGCAACGCCCGCTGGTCGAGCCGTTCCAGGCGACCCTGGCGGGCGATTTCCACGGCGGCGTACACCGGGATCATGCCCAGCTCCGCCTGGCTGTGGGCCAGCGCCACTTCGATGTCCAGCCAGGCCTGGATTTTTCGCGGGGTACTGAACAGCGCGTCCGGATTCACGGCTCGGACCGCGACAGAAAATCCGCCAGGACGGCGTTGTAGCGGGCGCTGTCTTCAATGTACGGCGCGTGGCCCAGCCCCTCCAGCACCTGATGGCGCGCCTGCGGGATGCCCTCCAGCAACGGCCGCGCCTTGGCCAGCGGCGCGACACGGTCGCGGTCGGCGGTGAGCACCAGGGTGGGCGCCTGGATCCGGTGCAGTTCCGGCTGCAGGTTGGCGCGCTGGATCGCCAGGGCGGCGGCGCCCAGGCCCTCGGCGCGGGCGCCGGCGGCGATGCGCGCCACCTCGGCCTGGACCGCCGGGTCGGTGCCCTCCGGCAGCATGCCGCGGGCGCGCCGGGCGCCGTATTCCGCCGGCGGCAGTTCGCCCAGCTCGCGCAGGCGTCGCCGGTAGCGTTCATCGGCGGCGTCCGCGCCGCTCAGGCCGTGCCCGGGGTGGGTGCAGGACAGCACCAGCCGCCGGACCCGCTCCGGTGCGCGCAGGGCCACGGCCATGGCCACCAGCCCGCCCATGGAATGGCCGACCAGATGCACCGGTCCCGCCGTCACCCGCTCGATAAAGGCCAGGGCGGCGGCGGCCAGATCGTCGAGACCGTCACCGCCCGGGTCGGAGTCCCCGTAGCCGGGGGCGTCCCAGGCCCACATTTCCAGCGAGCCGGCCAGCCCGTCCAGTTGCCGGCGCCAGCTCTCCGCGTTGCCGTTGAGGCCGTGGAAGAACATCACCGGCGGGCCGTTGCCGGCCCGCAAATAGCTGAGCGTGCCCTGGCTCAGATCGATCCGTTGTCGTTCCTGTTTCATAACCTTTCCTTGGCGCGGTTCAGAACGGTGAGGCTTCGCCGTCGGTGCCGGAGCCGCGCAGCAGTTCCTGGTTGCGCTGGCGCTGTTCCTGTTCGCGGGGCGTTTCATCGGCGGGCGGCGTCTTGGCGCGGGGCTTGAGCGGGAACAGCGCTTCCTCCGCCTTGCCGGCCAACAGATAGCGGGCGCCGGGTTCGCTCATCTTGCTGCCGCTGTGGCCGATGCCGTACACGGTGCGCAGCTCCCAGTTGAACGGCACGCCGAGTTTTTCGGCCATCGCTTTGTTGGCGGCGAAGAAGTTCTTGCCCTTGGCCAGGCGATGGGCGCCCTGGGCCTCGGCGATGTCGAGCTTGCTGAGCAGCCGGTGGGAGGGGTCGTTGTCTTCCTCGCCGAGCATGATCACCAGATGGTGGGCGTAGGCCGGTGCCAGATCCTCCGGCGCCAGGCCGGTGTTCTTCAGGCCATAACGCAGCGGCAGGCTCCAGTCCGGGAAGGTGTAGGTGCCGGAGTTGGCGGCCACCGCCGTGCGGATATGGGCCTGCGGGTAGAGCATCACCATGCGCGCCACGAACTGGGCGCCGCTGCCGTGGCCCCAGATGTCGTAGGTGGTGGCGTTCAGGCCGAGCCGGTCGCACAGGCTTTCAAAGGCGCGATTGACGGCGGCGAAGGAAGTCTCCTCCACCGGATTGCGGTGGCCCTTGCTGGCGTCGGTGGACGACGAATCGCGGCTCACCCAGTTGCCGGTCTGGTAACCCCAGCCGGTGGGAAACGCCTTCTGGGTGACTTCCGGCGCCACCACCAGCACGTTGTACTTTTTCGCGTAGGGGCCCCAGTAATCCCGGTAGTTGTCGGCGTCCCGGCGGCCACCGTGCATCACCAGCACCACCGGTGTATTCGGGGTGACCTGGTCCGGGCGCGCGTACCACAGGCGCATGTCCAGGGGCTTTTCCTCGGTGCCGGCGGCCACCGTCAGGGTGCCGTAGCGTTCGAAGGTGGCCGGTTGCACCGCCTCGTCGGTGGTGCTTTCGGTGTACGCCTCCGGAGGCGTGGGGGTGGCCTGGCAGGCGGCCAGCAGGGCCAGCAGCCCGGCCATCGGTATCAGCCTTGCGTTCATGGCGCGGCGTCCTCTTTGTTGTTGTGGTCAGGGCGAAAATCCAGGGGGGCGGACGGCGGCACGGAGTCCGCCTTCCAGCATTTCACCAGGGTGCCGTCCAGCGTCTCGGTGGCCGGCACCTGCTGGCGGCAGCGTTGATCGGCCAGCGGGCAGCGCGGGTGGAACGGGCAGCCGGACGGCCGGTTCATGGGGTTGGGGAAATCGCCGGCCAGATCCGGCGCCGGCACGCCCAGGGCCGGCTCGATGCTCAGCGCCGAATCCAGCAGGGCCCGGGTATAGGGGTGTTTGGGGCGGTTCAGCACCTGCTCTCCGGGCCCGCACTCGACGATCTCGCCCAGGTACATCACCGCCACCCGGTCGGCCAGATGGCGCACCACGGACAGGTCATGGGTGACGAACAGATAGGTCAGGTCCAGCTCATCGCGCAGGTCCAGCAGCAGGTTGAGAATCTGCGCCTGCACCGACACATCCAGGGCCGAGGTGGGTTCGTCGCAGATCACGATCTCCGGGTCCAGAATCAGGGCCCGGGCGATGGCCGCGCGCTGGCGCTGCCCGCCGGAGAGCTGATCGGGGAAGCTGTTGAACACGCGGCTCGGCAGGCCCACGTAGTCCATCATGCGGTGTACCCTGGCGCGCTGTTCGCCGGCGTCGCCGAGCCGGTTGATCACCAGCGGCCGGCGGATGATGTCGCCGATGGTGTGGCGCGGGTTCAGGGACGAATAGGGGTCCTGGAAAATCGGCTGGATCAGCCGGGCGCGTTGCCGCGCCGGCTGCTCGCCCAGGGGCCGGCCGGCCAGGGTGACGGTGCCGGCGTCCGGAGTCTGCAGGCCCATGATGGTGCGCGTCAGGGTGGTCTTGCCACAGCCGGACTCGCCCACCAGCGCCAGCACCTCGCCCTTGCGGATATCCAGGCTTACCCGGTCCAGGGCGCGCAGCGGTTTGCGCTTGCCGAACAGGCCCCGGCGCACGGAGAAGGTGCAGCTGGCGTCGTCCACCCGCAGCACGCTGTCGCCGGTGCGCGGCGCGGCCGGGCCGGTGGCGGTGTCGCCGCCGGTGAAGCCCCGGCCACGGGTTTCTTCCGGGTCGTGGCACACGAAGCTGCGCGCCGGCTGCGCGCCCGCCCCGGCGGTCTCCACCGGACGGCGCGGCGGATCTTCCTGGTGGCAGCGGGGCACCGCCCGTGGGCAGCGCGCGGCGAACGCGCAGCCGCGAATTTCGCCGGTCATCGACGGCACGATACCGGGGATCGAGCCGAGCCGGCGGGCGGACGCTTCCCGGTAACCGGGCACGCATTCCAGCAACCCTTGCGTGTAGGGGTGGCACGGCGCGCTCAGCACCGCCTCGGTGGTGCCGGTTTCGACGATGTCGCCGGCGTACATCACCGCGATGCGGTCGGCGGCCCGCGACACCACGCCCAGGTCATGGGTGATCAGAATCATCGCCATGCCCAACTCCCGCTGCAGCTCGCTCAGAAGGTGCAGGATCTGCGCCTGGATGGTCACGTCCAGGGCGGTGGTGGGCTCGTCGGCGATCAGCAGTTCCGGCTCGTTCATCAGCGCCATGGCGATCATCACCCGCTGGCGCTGGCCGCCGGACATCTCGTGGGGGTATTGCTTAAGGCGGCTGGCCGGGTCCGGCAGGCCCACCTTTTCCAGCAGTTCGATGGCGCGGCGGCGGGCGGCGGCGACCGAGGTGCCACCGTGAATGGTCATGGTTTCGATCAGCTGCCGGCCGATGGTGTAGACCGGGTTAAGGCTGGTCATCGGCTCCTGGAAGATCATGCCGATGCGGCGGCCGCGCACCCGCCCGGCCAGGTCCTTCTCGCCCATCGCCGCCAGGTCGTCATCGCCGAAGCGGATGGCGGCGGCCTGGCGCCGGGCCGCCGGTGGCAGCAGGTTCATCAGTGCCAGGGCGGTCATGGATTTGCCGGAGCCGGACTCGCCGACGATGCCCAGGGTCTCGCCCCGGCGCAGGTCCAGGCTGACGCCGCGCACCGCGCGCAGGGCGCTGCTGTCGGTGGGCAGGGTCACCGACAGGTCGCGGATCTCAAGCAGGGGTGCCGTGCTCATGTCAGCTCCTCCGGTTGGTCACGGTGACGTCGCGCACGCCGTCGCCGAGCAGGTTGATGGCGATCACCAGCACGAACAGGGCGACGCCCGGCAGAATCACCAGCCACGGCTGGAAGAACATGGCGGTCTTGCCCTCGGCGATCATCAGCCCCCAGGACGGAATCGGCGACGGCACGCCCAGGCCGAGGAACGACAGGGTGGCTTCGTTGAGGATCGCCACCGCCACTTCCAGGGTGAAGATCACCATGATCTGGTTGACCAGGTTGGGCAGGATTTCCTTCACCGCGATCTGCCATTTGCTGGCGCCCATGGCGCCGGCGGCGGCCACGAAATCCAGCTCGCGAATGCGCAGGGTGGCGGCCCGGGTGACCACCAGATAGAACACCCAGTGGGTGGCGCCGATCACGAAGATCACCACCGTGATCGACTGGCCGATGACGAACACCAGGGCCATGATCAGCAGCAGGCTGGGTACCGCCAGCTGGCAGGTGACCAGAAAGTTGACCGCTTGATCCAGCCAGCCGCCGAAGTAGCCGGCGATAATGCCCAGGGTGACGCCGATCAGCGCGCCGATGGTGGCGGCACCCAGGCCGATCATCATCGAGATGCGGGCGCCGTAGATGATGCGGCTCAGGTAATCGCGCCCCAAATGGTCGGTGCCCAGCACGTAGTGCCACTGGCCGCCGTCGACCCAGGCCGGCGGCAGCAGCCGCAGGGACAGGTTCTGCAGGTAGGGATCATGGGGCGCCAACCACGGCGCCAGCAGCGCGAACACGCCCATCACCAACAGCATGCCCAGCCCCAGTTGCAGCCCGAGATGATGGCGGGCGCGCTTGAGCGCGGCCTGCCCGGGGGTCAGCCCCAGGGTTTCCTGTTGCGGCGGCGCCGCCGCCAGATCGGTTTGGTCCACGGTTTCTTTGAGTGTCATGGTTCAGCCCATCCGGATGCGTGGGTCGAGCCAGGCGTTGATCAGGTCCGCCGCCAGCGTCAACAGCACGAAGGTCAGCACGAACAGCAGGATCAAGGACTGCACGGTGGGAATGTCGGAATTGAAGATCGATTCCACCGCCAGCCGGCCCAGGCCGTTCATGCTGAACACCGATTCGGTGACGATGGAGCCGCCCAGCTTGTTGCCGAGCTGCACCGCCAGCACGCTGACGATGGGCAGCAGCGCGTTGCGCAGGGCCTGGCGCACGATCAGCCGGTAGCCGGTAAACCCCTTGGCGCGGGCGGTGCGGATATAGTCCGAGCCCATCACATCAAGCAACCCGGTGCGGGTCAGGCGCATCACCGCCGGCACCGAACTGGCGCCCAGCACCAACGCCGGCAGCACGTAATGCCGCCAGCTGGAATCGCCGGAGACCGGAAAGATCGGAAAGGTCACCGCGAACAGAATGATCAGCATCAGGCCCAGCCAGAAATTGGGAATCGCCTGGGCCGACACCGCCGTGGACAAGGCGAAGCGGTCCACCCAGCTGTTCGGTCGCAGGGCGGCGCCGATGCCCAGCGGCAAGGCGATCAGAATGGTCACCGCCAGGGCCGAGAACGCCAGCAGCAGGGTCACCTTGGCGTGTTCGCGGATCAGCTCCACCACCGGCTGCTTCCAGAAATAGCTCTGCCCGAAGTCGCCCTGCAGCACGCCACCCAGCCAGTCCACGTACTGCACCGTGATCGGCCGGTCGAAGCCGTACTGCACGCGGATCGCCTCCACCATTTCCTGGGGCGCGTCCTCGCCGGCGATGGTCTGCGCCGGGTCGGTGGCGAAGTAGAACAGCGCGAAGGTGCCGAACGACACGGTGAGCGCCACCAGCAACGCCAGTAGAGCCCGGCGCATCACATAATTCATCATGGTCATGGCCTCCAGGCGGCTTGCCAGAGCCGCGGTACGCCGTCGTCCGGCACCGGCAGCGAGAGCGCCGGGGTGAGCAGATAATTCTGGCTGTAGGAGAACAGCGGCACCCAGTACGCCTGCTCGGCGATGCGGTCCAGGGCCTGGCGGTACAGCCGGCGGCGTTGCTCGGGATCGATGGTGCGCTCCGCCGCCAGCACGGTGCGCGACAGTTCGGCGTCGCCGGAATAGTTGCGCGAGGAGTTGGCGGCGAAATGCACGCCGGTGGAGGCCGAGGCGTCCGGCGTGCCGCCGCTGCCGTAGGAAGCGAAGAAGGCCTCCATGCGGTGCTCGTTGCGCACCTTGGAAAACACGTTCAGCTTGACGAAGCGCAGGTCCACGTCGAGCCCCACCGCTTGCAGATTATTGACGATGGCCTCGGCGATGATCTTTTCCCGATAGGCCCATAGCTTGAACGAAAAGCCGTTCAGGTAGCCGGCCTCCGCCAGCAGCTTTCTGGCTTTTTCCGGGTCGTAGGGATAACGGGGGCCGTCCGAGTCACAGCCGAACTGGCGCGGGTGGCAGGCATAGGGAATGGCCCGGGCGCTGCCGCGCATCAAATAGCGGGTGATCGCTTCCCGGTCGATGGCGTGATTGATCGCCTGGCGCACCTTGAGGTTGGTCATCGGCGAATCCGGGTCGGCGTAGCCGCCGGCGTCCAGGGTCAGATAGCCGATACGGATATCGTTGCCTTCCAGCCGCGCCACGCCGGGCAGCGCGCTGACGTTGTCGGCCACGTCCGGCGGCACGTCCATCATCAGGTCGATGCCGCCGCTGAGCAGCTCCGCCTGCTGGGTGCCCTCGTCCGGAATCACCCGGAACACCATGTTGCGGATCGCCGGGTGGGCCTTGGGACTGTCCGCGTAATAGTCCTCGAACCGTTCCAGCACGATCTCCCGGCCGGCGCTGAAGCGGGTCACCCGGTAGGGGCCGATGCCGTTAAGCGGGCGGCTGTCGTCGTGATGATCGTGGTAGGTGCCGCGCTTGCGCAACGGAATGCTGATGGCCAGATCACGCAGCGCCATGGGATACGGCATGTTGAGGGTGAAGCGCACGGACAGCGGGCCGGTCTTCTCCACCCCCTTCAGCCAGCCGCGAATCACCGCGCCGCGACTGGTATCGGAGTCTTCGTTGAGCACCCACTGAAAGGTGTAGACCACATCGTCGGCGGTGAGCGGACTGCCGTCGTGGAAGCGGATGCCCTCGCGCAGGGTCACGTCCAGGCGGGTATCGTCCACCCACTCATAGGACGCGGCGGCCAGCGGTTCGAACTCCAGGGTGTCCGGGTCCACGTAGAACAGACCGTCGTCGGTGAGCCGCGACAGAATCAGACCTTCCCGCTGGATCGAGTAGAGCCGGTCCACCGTGGTCAGCGCCTTGGAGAACGCCACCACCAGGGTATCGTCGTCGGGTCCCGCCGCCGCCGTGGCCGGCCAAAGGGCCGCCGCCAGCGCACTGATCAGCAAGGTGACCACCCGGACCGGGCAGCGAATCGCCATCTTTCCTCCCGCTTATCGTTATTCGAAACGTTATGGAACGCTGATCGGCAGTCTAGGCGGGGCCGCTATATCTTAAAATTGAATATATCGTATGTTTCTATGCGTTTTGTGCATCTATTGATTCCACCCTATCCGGTCATGGTCGCATGCCGCCCCAGCGAGGCTTTCACCTGTTCGCCCAGGCAGCGCACCAGATCGGTGGTGGCCGGGGTTTCCTCGAAACCGGGCGGAAACAACAGCACGAACTCCAGCCGATAGGCCGGGCGCAGGGGCCGCAGAGCAAACCGCGCCGGGTCCACCGCCAGGGCCGCCAACCGGTCGATGATGGTCACGCCCAGCCCGTCCACCACCATCTGGCAGGCCAGGGACGTGGAGGTGGTTTCGATCTTGCAGCGCAGCTCCACCCCCGCCTTCTGGAAAATTTCCTCCATCTGAAAACGGGGCCGCAGGCCCGGTGCCAGGGCGATGATGTCGTGGCGGGCAAGCTGCGCCGGCGTCACCGACCGGGCACTCTCCAGCGGATGCCCCTTGGGCACCATCACCATGGCGTCGGTATCGAAGAACGGCCGCTGGATCACCGAAGGATGATTGCAGGGCCGGGTCAGCGCCACGGCGATGTCGTAGTGGCGCCCGGCCACCCATTGCTCGATGTCGCGGTGGCCACGCACGTCCACGCTGAAACGTTGCTCCGGATGCTCGCCCGCGAAGCGCGCCAGCGCCGGTGACACCAAGCTGTTGGCCAGCCGCGCCAGCGCCACGATGCGCAGGGTGCGCTGGCCGCCCTCCTTGATCTCCTGGACGATGCGCGGCAGGTCTTCCAGGTTGGCGAGGATTTTTTCCGCTTCCTGGTAGAATTTCTTGCCCTCCGGCGTCAGCACCAGACGGCGTTTTTCGCGCTTGAACAGCTTCAGCTTGAGCTCGTCTTCCAGGGTGGAGATCAGGCGGCTGGTGGCCGGCTGGCTCAGGTTCATCACCGAGGCGGCGGCCACCAGGGAGCCGTGAATCACCACCGCGCGAAAGCACTTCAACTTTTTGATGTTCATGGCGGCGCCAGCCCCTCAAATGCAGAAAACGCATATATTCATAGGATGTTTTCAATTTACATAAGTATCAACGGTGGCGGATAAAGTAAACCTGATCGCGCCGGCCAGCGGCGCACCACTATCGACAAAGCGCGTCTTCACAAGCACGTCGCACGATAAAACAACAATATCCGGAGGAAGCATGGGATCCCCGAAATCGCTCCTGGCGATCACCGTATCCAGTCTGATCGCCGCCCCCGCCCTGGCGGCGGAATTCGAGGTGGGCGGCCAGGTCAACCGCGCCGTGATGTTCGTCGAGGACGGCTACGCCCCCGACTATCTGGGCGTGGGCTCCAGCACCGAGTTCTACCACGTGGACAACCGCAACAGCCCGACCCGGGTGCACATCGGCGGCACCCAGCGCCTGATGGAAGGCTGGACCGGCGGCGCCCTGGTGGAAGTGGGCATCCTCTCCAACCCGTCCAACGACGTGAACCCGGAAGAGAAATCCATCGACGGCGATTTCGATCAGCGCATTACCGATGCCTTTATCGATTCGCCCTACGGCAAGATCACCGTGGGCCATGGCGAAGGCGCCGCCTACAACACCGGCCGCCTGGACTACTCCGGCACCGGCGTGATCAGTTTCCGTAACCCGTCGCTGATCGGCGGCGGGCTCAGCTACGCGCTCAAGGACTCCTCGTTCAAACGCAAGTTCGACGCCAACGGCAACTTCACCGGTACCGAGGCGTTCGATCTGCAGGAAGGCGACAACAACCGCACCTCCATCAGTGGCAGCATCCGCGACTACAACTTCGAGGGCCGCCACGACCGTATCCGCTACGACAGCCCGCGCATCGGCCCGGTGACCCTGTCCGCCAGCACCGGCCACGGCAGCGACTCGGACAACTATGAGACCATTACCCAGTTCGGCATGAAGTCCGGTCTGCGCGTGCCCGGCGGCCGCATGCTGGTGGGTCTGGGCTATTCCATCGCCACCCGCAAAGGGGAGACCCCGGATCAGCGCTTCGACCCGGAAGCGGACCCGGACGTCACCACCTACGGCGGCTCGGTGTCCTATTTTCACAGCAGCACCGGTTTCAACATCACCCTGGCGGCGGTGAACTACGAGGCGGAGCTGACCACCGACGAGCGCACCGGCACCTTCTCGTCCACGCGTTCCGAGCTGGGCCAGTTCCGCTATATCAAGCTGGGCTACCGCCCCAGCCGGCACCATGCGTTCGATATCCATTACGGGGAAACCCGGGATCGCAACAAGGACGATGAGAAGGGTTCGGTGGTGGGCGCCGGTTATGTGTGGAGCCCCACGGAGATGTTCGATATTTATGCCGGCGCCAAGATTCACAGCTTTGAGCGCGGCGAGTGGTGCACCTCCTCCGGGCGCACCTGCTACAACCCCAAGTACGAAGACATCACCATCGTCACCACCGGCGGCCGCGTGAAGTTCTGATCCCTCCGACTCTGCCTCTCGCTCTCCCGAGCAACGATGACACGGACGTCATCGGCTTTTTTAGGATTTCCAACCTTCCTCTCCAGCCGGGCCGCGGGTCTGGCTGTCGCCGTTCCGGTTTGCGCGCGTCGGCGCGGCGGGTCATCCTTGGCGCCCGAATCGAGACAGCCAATCAGTGGAGAGAGTGCATGCGCAGTGTTTGTGTGTATTGCGGGTCCAGCCCCGGGCGCCGGGCGGTTTACGCCGAGGCCGCCCGGGCGCTGGCCGGGGAGATGGTGAAGCGGGATCTGGGGCTGGTCTACGGCGGCGCCAGCGTGGGCATCATGGGCGTGGTGGCGGACGCGGTGCTGGACGCCGGCGGGCGCGCCACCGGGGTGATTCCCGAGGCCCTGCGCGATAAGGAGCTCGCCCACCCCGGGCTCACCGAGCTGCACGTCACCGCCTCCATGCACGAGCGCAAGACCCGGATGGCCGCGCTCGCCGACGGCTTTATCGCCATGCCCGGCGGCGTCGGCACCCTGGAGGAACTGTTCGAGATCTGGACCTGGGGGCAGCTGGGCTGGCATGAGAATCCCTGCGCGCTGCTCAATGTGGACGGCTACTACGACGGCCTCACCGCCTTTCTCGATCACGCCACCGGCGAAGCCTTTCTGCGCCCGGCCCACCGGGACATGCTGATCGTGGAGTCGGACCCGGTCCGGCTGCTGGACCGCATGGCGGAGTATCAGAAGCCGGAGGCCAAGACCTGGGTCAGGAAAGCGGATTTGTGAGGAGAGCAGTTGAAAGTGAAAAGTTGAAAGGTCGCACCCGAAGCGCCTTACCACGGGTTTGATCTTATTGAAACGCGGGCACGGCCTTGTCGCACGCTCGGACCCGACCCGCGTTTTAACTTTTAACTTGTAACTTTCAACTTCGAACTCTCAATGCTCTTTCTTCCGGGCATGCTCCAGCAAATCGTCCACGTATTCCTGTTCTTCGTGGAGATCGTCGACCTCGTCCCGGTGCGCCGGCAGCACCTGGTTAAGGAACACCGCCACCAGGCCGCACAGGCTGATGCCCTGCAGGGTGAATTCGCCGTTGCCCACCACCATGCCGCCGATGCCGAAGATCAGGGTCACCGCCACGATCACCAGGTTGCGCTGCTGGTGCAGGTCCACCCGGGCCTTGATCAGGGTGTTCATGCCGACGCTGGCGATGGAGCCGAACATCAGGATCAGGATGCCGCCCATCACCGGGGTGGGGATGCTCTGCAGCAGCTGGCCGAATTTACCGATAAAGGCCAGGGCGATGGCGAAGATCGCGGTCCAGGTCATCACCACCGGGTTGAACACCTTGGTCAACATCACCGCGCCGGTGACTTCGGAATAGGTGGTGTTGGGCGGGCCGCCGAACAGCGCCGCCGCCATGCTGGCGATGCCGTCGCCGGTGAGGGTGCGGTGCAGGCCCGGCTTCTTGATGTAGTCCTTGCCGGTGACGTTGCTGATCGCCAGCACGTCGCCCACGTGCTCGATGGCCGGCGCCAGGGCCACCGGAATCATGAACAGGATCGCCGGCAGGTGGAAGCTGGGGGTGACGAAGGCCGGCACCGCCAGCCAGCCGGCCTGCTCCACGGTGGTGAAATCCACCATGCCCAGCAGCAGGGCCGCCAGATAACCGGCCAGCACGCCGCACAGAATCGGCAGCAGCCGGAACAGGCCGTGGGCCAGGGTCGCCACCAGGGCGGTGGTGGCCAGGGCCACGGTGGACACCAGCAGGGCCTCGCCGTAGGGAAACAGGCGCTCGGCGCCGTTGCCGGTCATGCCCATGGCGAAATTCACCGCGGTGGGCGCCAGGCTCAGGCCGATCACCATGATGATCGGGCCGGTGACCACCGGCGGCATCAGGCGATGCAGAAAGCCCGGGCCGCGCCATTTCACCAGGGCACCGAGGATCACGTAGACCACCGCGGTGCACATCAGCGCGCCCATGGTGGCGGCCACGCCCCATTGGTCGATGCCGTGGCTGATCGGCGCCACGAACACGAACGACGAGGCCAGGAACACCGGCACCGAACGGCCGGTGATCCACTGGAACAACAGCGTGCCCAAGCCGGCGGTGAACAGCGCCACGCTCGGGTCCAGGCCGGTGAGCAGCGGCATCAGCACCATGGCGCCAAACGCCACGAACAGCATCTGCGCGCCGATCAGAATGATCTTCCAGTTCCAGAAACCCGGTGTGCGGTCCATGGGTGTCGCCCCCTCGCTAGCGATTACTTGGTGCCGAAGATCTTGTCGCCGGCGTCGCCCAGGCCCGGCATGATGTAACCGTCCTCATTGAGGCCCTGGTCGATGCTGGCGGTGTAGATGGTCACGTCCGGATGTTCCTGCTCGACCCGGCGCACGCCTTCCGGCGCGGCCACCAGCACCAGTGCGCGGATTTGCTTACAGCCCGCTTTTTTTAGCATCTCGATGGTGGCCAGCATGGAACCGCCGGTGGCCAGCATCGGGTCCACCACCAGGGCCAGCCGTTCGTTCAGGCCGTGGGCCAGCTTTTCGAAGTAGGCCACCGGCTGCAGGGTTTCCTCGTTGCGGTAGACCCCCACCACGCTGACCCGGGCGCTGGGGATCAGCTCCAGCACGCCGTCCAGCATGCCGATGCCGGCGCGCAGAATCGGCACCACGGTGACCTTCTTGCCCTTGATGCGCTGGGCCGGCGCCGGCCCCGCCCAGGTCTGCACCTGGTAGTCTTCCAGGGTCAGGTCGCTGGTCGCTTCGTAGGTCAGCAGGGCCGCCAGCTCGGCGGTGACCTGCCGGAAACTGCGGGTGCTCAGGCTCTGCTGGCGCAGGATACCCAGCTTGTGCTTGACCAGGGGGTGGGTGATTTCATGGACGGGCATGGGCGGCGACTCCTCGGCGGTGCGGTTCACGTACACATCAAAGCCCGGATTGTACCGGCCCGGCGCCGTCTTCTCACGGGTCCCTGCCACTTTCGTGCCCGCCGGCGGTCGCCGATTAGCCACGCGGGCCGCGCCATTGCTATAATCCGCGCCCATTCAACGGGGCACCGCCGCGGTCCCCTGCCCGCTGACCCATACGCTGAAGGACAGACCATGGATTTTGCAAAGGTACCCGCCGGAAAAGACGTTCCCGAAGACATCTACGTGGCCATCGAGATTCCGGCCAACGCCGATCCCATCAAGTATGAGATCGACAAGGACAGCAACGCCATTTTCGTGGATCGGTTCATGGCCACCCCCATGTTCTACCCGGCCAACTACGGCTACATCCCCAACACCCTGTCCGAGGACGGCGATCCGCTGGACGTGCTGGTGGTGACCCCGTACCCGGTGGTGCCCGGTTCCGTGATCCGCTGCCGCCCGGTGGGCATCCTCAACATGACCGACGAAGCCGGTAAGGACGCCAAGCTGGTGGCGGTGCCGCACACCAAGCTGAGCAAGCTGTACGACCACGTCCAGGAAGTCACCGATCTGCCCGAGCTGCTGCTGGCCCAGATCAAGCACTTCTTCGAAAACTACAAGGACCTGGAAGCCGGCAAATGGGTGCAGGTGGATGGCTGGGACAACGCCGAAGCCGCCAAGAAGGAAATCCTCAAGTCCGTGGCCGCCTACGAAAAACAGTAAGCGCCACCGTCGCGCGGATGTTCCGCCGACCGTCGGAGAAAGGCCGGGCCCCGCCCGGCCTTTTTCGTTTTGCGTCCACGGTCTTGACCCAGGGCAATTCTTTTTGCCGGTGGCCGGGGCACCCTGTCCCCATCGCAATCAGGACCACTTTCAGCATCAAACAGGGGACAGCAAAATGGCATTTTCACGGCGCACTTTTCCCACAAACGCTCTCGCGAAAGCGATGACGCTGGCAATGATGGGCACCCTGCTGGGCGCCTCCGGCGTGGCGGCGGCCCATGAAGCCGGCAGCTTTATCGTGCGCGCCGGCGCCGCCACCGTGGACCCGCGCGAGGACAGCGGCAATCTGAAGTTCAATGGCGTGGCCGCCCCCGGCACCGGCGCCACCCTGGACAGCGACACCCAGCTCGGCCTGACCTTCACCTACATGCTCTCCGACCGGCTCGGCGTGGAGCTGGTGGGCGCCACCCCGTTCGAGCACGAGGTGGGCGTCAAGGGTCTGGGCGCCGGCCTGGACGGCAAGCTGGCGGACATCAAACACCTGCCGCCCACGGTGCTGCTGCAGTACTATCCCATGGACCCGGCGTCCGCCGTGCAACCCTATGTGGGCGCCGGCATCAACTACACCACCTTCTTCGAGGAAGACCTGACCGACACCCGCAAGGCTCAGGGCTTCAGCGATCTGGAACTGGATGATTCCTGGGGCCTGGCCCTGGAGGCCGGCGTCGACTACATGCTCACCGACAAGCTGCTGGTGAACGCTTCGGTCTGGTACATGGACATCGAAACCGACGCCACCGTGAAGGGCCCCAGCGCCCTGAGCATCAGCGAAACCAAGGTAAACGTGGACGTGGATCCCTGGGTGTACATGGTGGGCCTGGGCTACAAGTTCTGATCCCCCGGCGGGGTGGCACCACCGCCCCGCCTCTTTCCTCTCCTTTCTTCTCCCGTCACCGCTATTAAGAATGATTTCTTTTATTAATCACGAAAACGATTAACGATTTTTATTTTTTTGCCTTTTCCGGTTTAAGAGAACATTAAGACTGCGGGCGCCGAATGGGACTCTCAGAACCGGGAGTTCCCCTATGACGCTGACCGCTTTCCACCCCGTCCACCCGCGCCGCCCGCTGATGCTTCAGGGCGTGCCGCTGGAGGCCCGGCTGTTCCGCCCCGGCGAGCCGGGCTACCGCAACGCCGCCGCCTTTGCCCGACAGCGCTACCGTGCCATCTACGGGGCCCGGCCACGCATCAGCGCACCGCTGCTGATGGCCCTCACCGATCCGCTCGGCCGCCCCCGGGCGGTGGCCGCCCTGACCCCGGCCGCCGGTCGCCGGCTGTTTCTGGAACAGTACCTGGATGTGCCGCTGGATCAGGCGGTGGGCGCCCTGGCGGGCGCGCCGGTGAGCCGGCGGCAACTGCTGGAAGTGGCCAGCCTGGCGGCGGATGGCTCCGGCGCCGGGCGCCTGCTGTTCATTGCCCTGACCGCCCTGCTGCCGTCGCTGGGCGTGGACTGGATCGCCTTCACCGCCACCGTTCAGGTGCGCAATATGTTCGCGCGCCTGGGGCTGGCGCCGGTCTGCCTGGCCCCGGCGGATCCGGCACGGCTGCGCACCGACGCCGCCCGCTGGGGCGATTACTATCGCCACGATCCCCGGGTGATGGCCGGCTATGTGCCGCCCGGCCACCACACCCTGAGCCGCGCCGGCTGGCTGCATCCGGCCCCGGGCTACGGCGATCCGGAGGTGCGTCATGACGTGGTTGCCTGATCGCCTCGCCGAGCACGCCCGTCGCCGGCCCCGGGCCGTGGCCCTGGAAAACGCCGACGGCGAAATCACCTACGCCGCCCTGCATCTGCGCGTGGCCCGTCAGGCGGAACGTTTCCGGGAAGCCGGCGTGCGCCGTCTGGCGCTGGCCGGCGGCAACAGCCCGGCCTGGGTGGTGGCCGACCTGGCCGCCCGCCGGCTGGACTTGCCGGTGGTGCCGGTGCCGCCGTTCTTCAGCGACGAGCAACGCCGCCACCTGATCCACGAGGCGCGCCTGGACCACCTTTACCAGGCCGACCAGGACCGCCTGGCCGGCACCGGCGTGGCGCCCACCTCGGAAGCCGGCGGGCCGGCCAAGATCACCTTTACCTCCGGCAGCACCGGCACTCCGAAAGGGGTGTGCCTGAGCGACGACCATCTGCGGCGCACCGTCACCGCCCTGGCCGACGCCCTGGCGCCCCATGCCGGCCAGCGCCACCTGTGCGTGCTGCCCCTGGCCACCTTGCTGGAAAACGTGGCCGGCGTGTACGTGCCGCTGTGGCTGGGTGCCCGGGTGATCCTGCCGGACCTGGCCACCCTGGGCTTCACCGGCAGCTCGCGGCTGGACCCGGCGACGTTCGCCGGCGCCCTCACGCACTGGCAGCCACACAGCGTGATCTTGGTGCCGGAGCTGCTGCGCGTGCTGATGATGATGGCCACCCGCGGCGCGCCGCCGCCGGCGTCCCTGCGCTTTATCGCGGTGGGCGGCGGCAAGGTGGACCCGGGGCTGCTGACCGGCGCCCGCCGGCTGGGGCTGCCGGTCCATGAAGGCTACGGCCTGTCCGAATGCGGCTCGGTGGTGGCGCTCAATGTGCCCGGCGCCGACCGCCCCGGCAGTGTCGGCCGGGTGCTGCCCCATGCCTGGGTGCGGGTGGACGAGCACGGCGAGATCCATGTGCGCGACGCGGTGATGGAGGGTTATCTGGGTCAGGCCGCCGGCGACGAGTGGCCCACCGGTGACCTGGGCCGCCTGGACGCGGACGGCTTTCTGTACGTGCACGGGCGCAGCAAGAACCTGCTGATCACCGCGTTCGGTCGCAACGTCAGCCCGGAGTGGGTGGAAACCGCCTTCCAGGTCTGCCCGTCCGTGCACACCCTGGTGGTACAGGGCGATGGCGAAGCGACTCTGCGCGCGGTGGTGGTGCCGGTTGCCGGCACCGACCGCGAGCAACTGCGGGCACAGATCGCGACGGTCAACGCCGGCCTGCCCGACTACGCCCGGGTCACCCACATCGCCGTGGCCGACAGCCCCTTCACCGTCGACAACGGGCTGGCCACCGCCAACGGGCGGCCGCGCCGCGACGCCATCGTGGCGCGCTATCCCGAATCCCTGTTTATCCCCCTTTCCGAACCGGAACCCGAGGTACCCCATGTTTCATGACATCCTGCAACGTCAAACCGAGGATGCCCGCGCCTATCTGCTGCACGCGCCGGTGCTGGCGGCCATCCCCGAAGGCCGCTTCAACCTGGACAGCTACCGCTATTTCCTCAGCCAGGCCTACCACCACGTCAAGCACACGGTGCCGTTGATGATGGCCTGCGGCGCACGCCTGCCGGCACGACTGGAGTGGATGCGCGAGGCGCTGGTGGAATACATCCGCGACGAGTACGGCCACCAGGAGTGGATTCTCAACGACCTGGAAGCCCTGGGCGCGGACGTGGACGCGGTGCGCCACGGCCAGCCGGACTTGCCCATCGAAATGATGGTGGCCTGGCTGTACGACGCCATCGCCCGCGGCAATCCGGTGTCGTTCTTCGGCATGGTGCACGTGCTGGAAGGCACCAGCATCGCCCTGGCCACCCCGCTCGGCGAGCAGGTGCAGACCACCCTGGATCTGCCCAAGAAGGCGTTCAGTTATCTGTACTCCCACGGCGCCCTGGACCAGGACCACTATCAATTCTTCACCGGCCTGATCAATCGCATCGAGGCCGACGACGACCGCCAGGCGGTGATCCACGCCAGCCGCGTGGTCTACCGGCTGTACGGCGACATGCTGCACGCGGTGCCGGTGGCCGGCGGCGTGGCGCAGCGGCGCGGAGGTGCCCATGAGCGGGTCGCCTGAACGCTGCTGGCTGCTGCTTGGCGCCAGCGGCGGCATCGGCAAGGAGGTGCTGCGCGGCCTGCTGGACCGGGGTGACCGGGTGCTGGTGGCGTCCCGGCGCGGCGTCACGCCCATCGAGCACGAGCGGGCGGTGCCGGTGCGCCTGGACCTGAGTGCCCCGGACCTGGGCGCCCGGGTGGTCGACCTGATCGCCGAGCACGGTCTGCCCGACGGGCTGATCCACTGCGCCGGCATCAACCACTTCGTGGCCGCCGACGGCAACGACGACGCCGGCCTGGCGGAAACCCTGGACGTCAATCTGCGCAGCGCCCTGGTGCTCACCCGCGAGCTGCTGCCCGGCCTGCGCCGGCGCGACCGGGGCACCCTGCTGTTCGTCGGCTCCACCTTCGGCAGCATCGGCTACCCCGGCTACACCGCCTACTGCGCCAGCAAGTTCGGTCTGCGCGGCTTTACCGAGGCGCTGCGCCGGGAGCTGGCGGACACCCATATCCGGGTGCGCTACGTGGCCCCCCGGGCCACCCGCACCGCCATGAACGGCCACCGGGTGGAAGCCATGAACCGCACTCTGGGCAACCGCATGGATGCCCCGGAGGCGGTGGCACGCCGCATCGTGGGCGCCCTCGATGGGCGCCCCGCCAACACCTTCCTGGGCTGGCCGGAAAAACTGTTCGTGCGTCTCAACGCCCTGCTGCCGCGCCTGGTGGACAAGGCCCTGCGTAAACAACTGCCCGTGATTCAACGCTTTCTTAAACAAGGAGCTTCATCGTGAAACACTTCTTTGGTTTCGTTCTGCCCCGCCTGCTGGCGGTGATGCTGGTGGCCCTGCCCTGGGTGGCCCGGGCCGATGCCTTCGACGACGAGCTGCTGGCGATCCAGACCCGCTGGGCGGAAATCCAGTATCAGACCGCCGACGACCAGAAGGCCGATGCCTTCGAAGCGCTGCACGACCGCAGCCAGCGGTTCGCCGCCGCCCACCCGGAGCGCCCGGAAGCAAAAATCTGGGACGGCATCGTGCTCAGCACCTGGGCCGGCGCCAAGGGCGGGTTGGGTGCCCTGTCGCTGGTGAAAAAAGCGCGCCAGGATTTCGAGCAGGCCCTGGCCCAGGATGAACGCAGCCTGGACGGCTCCGCGCTCACCTCCCTGGGCAGCCTCTACTATCAGGTGCCCGGCTGGCCGATCGGCTTCGGTGATGACGACAAGGCCCGCGAGCTGCTGACCCGCGCCCTGGAAATCAATCCGGACGGCATCGACAGCAATTATTTCTACGCGGACTTTCTGCTCGACCAGGGCGACCAGGATGGCGCCCGCCGTTACTTCACCAAGGCCCTGCAGGCCCCGCCGCGCCCGCAGCGACCGCTGGCCGACCAGGGCCGCCGGCAGGACATCCAGAACAAGCTGAAAGGCATGAACTCCTGAGAACCCGCTAACCGGCCTCGCCGGGGTCCTCCCCGCCCCGGTAGGCCTTGGGCGTGCGACCGCTCCAGCGCTTGAAAGCGCGGGAGAAGTTGGCCACATCGTTATAGCCCAGGGCATAGGCCACCTCGCTGATGCGCAAGGTGCCGTCGCTCAGCAGCTTGCGCGCCCGCCGGTAGCGGACTTCGTCCTGAAGTTCCCGGTAGGTCAGGCCGGCCTGCTGCAGGTGCCGCTTCAGAGTACGGGGCGACACCGCCAGCCGCTCGGCCATATCGGCCAGGTCCGGCGGCGCGCCGTCTCCATCACGGAGGGCGGCGCGTACCCGCTCCGGCAACGGCCCCTCCTGATTGGCGCGCCAGCGCCGGAATTCCAGTTCACACTGCTCCCGGGCCAGGGCCTCCGCCTGCGGGTCGGCCAGCCGTGGCCGCGCCGCCAGCAGCGCGGCGGACAGGATCAGGGCATCGCGGGGCTGGTCGTAGCGCACCGGCACCGGCAACGCCCGTCGCAGGGCTTCCGCGTGGGCCGGCGGCGGTCCCTGGAAATGCACCTCGGCGCCGTCCGGCGAGGCTTCCATCAGCTGCTCGAGCATATAGACGAAGCCGATCACCATGGCCTCGATCACGAAGCTGCGTACCGGGCCGGGGCCGAAATCGGTGCGAAAGCTCAACGCCTGCCGCTGCCGTTCCAGGGGTTCGCGCTCCACCACCAGAAAGGGCGCGCGCAGGCCCAGGTAGCGGCGCGCCGCTTCCAGACCATCGTCGATGGTGGGGCTGGAGAGGGCCAGCAGGCCCACCGGGCCATGCAAGGTAATGCGCATGGCCCGGGCATAGCGGAACCCCAGACCGGCGTCCCCGACCAGGGCCAGGCCGATCTCGGCGGCCAGGTTGGCACGCTCCATGGGCAGCCGGAATTCCGGGTCCAGCAGCTGCTCGCGGCCGGTGCCCAGGCGGCGCAGCAGCGGTGCCGGGTCATGGCCCAGCTCGCGCAGCACGTCGCACAGCAACACCACATAGATACCCGGTATGCCGGGGGTGAACCAGGCACGGCCCGAAGTCACCACAGGTTGGCCCTCCACAACAAGACCGCAAAGGCTCGACTGGACCATAGTTGTGAGCATCAATCAATGACACCCGAAACCGGAGTCACCGATGACACTGCTTTCCCGTTCACGCCGCGCGGTGGCGCGGCTGCCGATCCGCCCCCGGCGGATGAACTTCAAATTCCAGGGCTTCGAGCAAAGCCGCTACTGGTTCGACAACGATCCGGTGCTGACCCACTTCATGAATGTGCTGTCGGTGACCTTCCCGGACGGCGAGCGCTTTTTCGTGGACGCGGTGCGCGCCTTCCGCGACCGGGTGGGCGACCCGCAGCGGCAGAAGGACATTTCCGGCTTTATCGGCCAGGAGGCCATGCACTCCCTGGAACACAAAGCCTTCAACGACCTGGTGGCCGGCCACGGGCCCGGCTACGACGCCCTGGTCAACGAGGCCCTGGGCGTGGCGCAGCGGTTGCTGGCCGGGGCGCGCAAGCATCTCAGCGCGGAGCGCCAGCTGGCGGCCACCGCCGGCCTGGAACACATCACCGCGATCCTCGCCGACACCATTCTGCGGCGCGCGGACATGGTGGAGAAAATGGATCCGTCGGTGCGCCCCCTGTGGGTGTGGCACGCCATCGAGGAAACCGAGCATAAGGCAGTGGCCTTCGATCTCTACCAGGACGTGGACGGTGACTACTGGCGCCGGCAACGGGCGTTCTTCTACGGCACCGCCTACCTGGCGGTGTTCAGCACCTACTTCACCTGGCGTTTTCTCAAGGAGGACGGCACGCACCGCCGTCCGCTGACGGTGGCCAAGGGGCTGTGGAAGATGTTCGGCTACAAAGGCGTGGTCAGTCAGGCGATTCCCGCCTGGTTCCAGTACCTGCGGCCGGGCTTCCACCCCTGGCAGGACGACAATACCCATCTGCTGGAAAAGTGGCGCGCCACCCTGCCGGAACCGGCGGTGTCCGCCGCCGCCTGACCTTCGCTCTTCTTGTCCGGCGCCGGCGCGGGGCTCCGCCGCGCCGGCAAGTTCCGTTACACTCTGCCTCGCACAGCACGCGAGGCAGACTATGACATCCGACCGCAAGGACCGCCTGTTCACGGAACAGGACCGGGCGATCGCCGACTTCGACTTCGGCGAACGCACCGCCGAGGTGTTCGACGACATGCTCGATCGCAGCATTCCCCAGTACCGGGAGCTGCAACGCATGATCGGCGAACTGGCGGCGCAGTTCGCCACCGCCGGCTCCCGGGTCTACGACCTGGGCTGCTCCACCGGCATCACCCTGAACAGCCTGCACCGGGCGGTGGACCCGGCGGCGGAGCTGGTGGGGGTGGACTATTCCGAGGCCATGCTGGACAAGGCCCGCGCCAATCTGGCCGACCTGCCGGCGGGCCGCCTGCGGCTGTGCGCCGGCGACCTCAACGACGGCGTGGCCATCGAAAACGCCTCGGTGGTGGTGCTCAATCTCACCTTGCAGTTCGTGCGGCCGATCAACCGCGAGGGGTTGCTGCGCGCCCTGGTGGAAGGGCTGCGCCCGGGCGGCGCGCTGATCCTGGTGGAGAAAGTGCTGGGCAGCGATGCCCTGCTGAACCGTCAGTGGATCAAGCTCTATTACGACATGAAAAAGCGCAACGGTTATTCGGAAACGGAGATCGCCCGCAAGCGGGAAGCGCTGGAAAACGTGCTGATTCCGTATCGACCGGACGAGAACCTGCGCATGCTGTCCAGGGCGGGCCTGGACAGCGTGGACATGTTCTTCAAGTGGTACAACTTCGCCGGCTTCATCGGGGTGAAAGGGTAGATTTACCCTTCCTGCAGGAGTTTTCTCAGGTCCACCAGGGCGGCGTTGGCGCGGGACAGGTAGTTGGCCATCACCAGGGAATGGTTGGCGAACAGACCGAAGCCGGACCCGTTCAGAATCATCGGGCTCCACAGGGTCTGCTGGGTGGCCTCCAGTTCGCGCACCATCTGCCGGAAGCTGACCGTGGCGTTCTTGCGCCGCAGCACGTCGGCGAAGTCCACCTCCACGGCGCGCATCAGCTGCGCCAGGGCCCAGGAGGCACCGCGCGCCTCGTAAAAGACGTTGTCGATTTCCATCCACGGGGTTTGCACGTAGGTCTCGCGCTCGTCGAGCTGCCCCACCGGCGTGTCTTCATCGGTGTTCAGCTGGCTGCGGCCCACGCTCTGGCTGAGGCTCAGACTCAGGGAGCCGAGCCGGTTCTGCACTTCATTGAGCCAGTAATTCAGGTTGTCCGCCCGGGTATAGAAATGGGCGCTGCCGTCATCGCGGCGCAGCGCTTCCAGGTAGTTTTGCAGCGCCCGGATGCCGCGCCGGTATTCGTTCTCCGTGGCCGGCATGGCCCAGCTTTCCGAATCGAAATTGAACTGCGGTTCAGCCACCGCCAGGAAACGGTCCTCCTGGCTCTGCGACTGGGAGCGGCTCATGTCGCGGCGCATCACCCGGGTCACGTCGCGCAGCTGCACCAGCACGCCGTATTCCCAGCTCGGCATATTGTCCAGCCACAGCCGGTGGGGCAGCATGTCGTTGCTCAGGTAGCCGCCGGGCTTGTCCAGCAGGGTGCTGGCCACATGGATCACTTCACGGGTAACGGTCTCGCCGGCCACCGCGCCGTCGGCCCGGCTCACCGGTTCCAGATCCGGCTCCAGGCTCCAGTACCAGCCCAGCAGCGCGTCCACCAGCAGCAGGATCAACACCAGGCCCAGCAGACCCTTCCAGATACGATTGTTTTTCGGATCAAGCAGCCGGTCGCCGACTTTCTGTCCGAATTTATCTTCCTTCATGGGCCCTTCCCCGTTGCCATCGCCACCGCTTCATGGCGGTCACTGTATGACGGTCACTATACTCCTCGCCGGCCGGTGCCGCGCGGCGCTATCCACCTCGACCGCAGGGCGGCGCCGTCAACCGCGCGGTAGCGTCATCACCGCCGCCGCCGGACGGTCCTCGTCGCGCAGCCGGAACCGAAGCGCCCCACCATAGATGCTGAGGATGCGATCGACAATGGAGAGGCCAAGCCCGGCACCGGGCACATCCTGCCGGCCCCGGCTGAAACGCCCCGTGAAACGCCGCTGTTGCTCGGCGGTGAGGCCGGGCCCGCCGTCGCTCACCTCCACCCGCGCCTGCCCTTCGGCCTCGCCCACGCGCACCCCCACGGCGGCGCCTTCCGGGGAATAGCGGCAGGCGTTGTCGAGCAGATTACGGATCAGCATGTCGGCCACTTCGGCGGGCATCGCCACCCACACATGCGGCGGCGCTTCCAGGGCCACGGTCTGGCGGCGCTGTTCGGCCAGCGGCGCGATCAGGGTGATGCAGTCCCGGGCCACCGCCACCAGGTCGCAGCGGTCACCGGCGGCGGCCCGCTGCGGGTCCAGCCGCGACAGCTGCATCAGTTGTTCCACGGTGCGACCGGCCCGGTCCACCGCGCGAGTCAATTGGCTCAGCGACGCCGCCACCTCCTGGGGATCGTCGAGCTGGGCCGCGTTGTCCGCGTGCAGGCGCAGCGCCATCAGCAGGGTACGCAGTTCGTGGGCGGCGTCGGCGGTAAAGCGCTTCTCCCGCTCCAGGGTGCCCACCAGCCGCGCCAGCAGGGTGTTGATGGCCTCGGTGAGCGGCGCCAGCTCGCGCACCGGGCGGTGCCGCAGCGGCGTCAGATTATTGGCGTCCCGGGCCGCTACCGACCGCGCCAGCCGGGTCAGCGGGCGCAGGCCCCAGCGCACCGCCAGCCACACCAGCATCAGGATCACCGGCACGCTCAGCACATAGGGCGCCAGCACCGTGACGGCGGTGTTGGTGACCAGCGAGCGGCGCGCCCGGTCGCTCTCCGCCACCACCACCCAGCGCCGCCCGGACAGCGGCAGGGCATAGGCGTGCCAGCCACCGACCTCCCGATAGCGGCCGCCAAGCTCCGGGTCGGCGAGCGGCAACAGCGGCTCCCGGGGGGCGCCGTCGCTGCCCATCACCAGCTCACCATCGCGCCACAGCTGATAGACGAAATAGCGCTGATAACGCTGCTCGGAGGGTTCCAGCCTGGCCACCCGGGGGTCCGGCGCGTCGTCGTCCCAGAACGACGCCAGCAGCCGGGTGCTCTGCACCAGCTCCGCGTCGTACTGCTCGTCCAGTTCGTGGTAGAGGGTGTGGTAGGTGCCCCAGCCCAGCAGCACGCCACCGCCCAGGATCACCGAAACCAGGGCGGTCATCAGGAAACGTCGGATCGAGAACATCAACGGCCCTCGGGCGGTGCCAGGAGGTAGCCCACCCCGCGCACGGTCTTGATCAGGTCGCCACCGAGTTTGCGGCGCAAATGGTGAATGTGGACTTCCAGGGCGTTGCTCTCCACTTCCTCGCTCCAACCGTACAGGGCCTGCTCCAGGTGGTCGCGGGTGAGCACCCGGCCGGCGCCGCGCGCCAGCTCCACCAGCAGCGCCATTTCCCGACGCGGCAGGCGCAGCGGCTGGCCATCCCGGGTCACCGTCATGGCATCCGGATCGATTTCCAGATCATCGATGCGCAGCAGTTCCCGGGCCGGTTCCGCCCCGCGTCGCAGGCGGGCGCGCAACCGGGCGCGCAGTTCGTCCACCGAAAACGGCTTGATCAGATAGTCGTCGGCGCCGGCGTCCAGGCCATGAATACGGTCGTCCAGCCGGTCCCGGGCACTGATCACGATCACCGGTACCGGGTGGCGCCGGCGCCGCAGGGCGCGCAGCACGTCCAGACCGTCCAGACCGGGCAACCCCAGGTCCAGCAGCACGGCGTCGAAGCGGCCGTCCTCCACCGCCGCCTGGGCCAGGTCACCGCGGGCCACATGGTCCACCGCATAGCCGTCATGGCGCAGGGCCCGGACCAGGCCGTCCGCCAGCATCTCGTCGTCTTCCACCAGCAGAATCCGCATCGGCTTTCTCTCCCCGGCAGCATCCTTTGCCCTGCACCCGGTCACTATAAAAGTCCCGACGGCTTTTGCACCACCTTCGGGTTGCGGGGACAATAGGCCCTCGGGGCTTAACGGATTCTTAAAGCCGGGCCGGCAGGCTGCCCGGAACCTCCCGGGCCGGGAGGTATCCAATAGCGCAAACCGGTGGGAGAAAGGAATGACGTTCTTCAAGGGGGGGCGGGCGCGCCGCTTACCAGGCATCGTGCTGACGGCGTTGCTCGGGCTGCTGATCATGGCCGGACCGGCCGGGGCCTTGTCCCTGAGCGACGGCGGGCTGTCCGGGTTCGGCGACGACAGCGATGCGCTGCCGTCCGTGGACGAGGCGATCCAGGTGGTTACCGACGCGGACTGGGACCGCCAGCGGCTGCTGGTCAGCTTCATGCTCCGCGACCACGTCTACCTGTACCGGCACAAGCTGGACTTCACCCTGCGCGACGCCAACGGCAATCTTCTGGCCGATTTCGACGACCTGGACCTGCCCCCGGCGGAGGACAAGACCGACGAGATCTACGGCGACACCCAGGTCTATTACGGCCAGTTGGACGTCACCCTGCCGCTGGACAGCGTGCCCCTGGCGGACACCGAACTGGAGGTGAAGTACCAGGGCTGCATCGAGGACCGGCTGTGCTACCCGCCGGAGATCCGCACCTACGCCTTCAGCGCGCCGACCCCGGGCGGTAACGATCGCGGCACCGCCACGCCCGCCGCCGGGTCGGCGTCCACCGCGGTCTCCACCTCCAACACCAACGCCAACGCCAACGCCAACGAAGACGGCTTTTTCGCCACCCTGTTTTCCGAGGACGCCAACGCCTTCAATCAATGGATGAACGGGCGCGGTCTGGGCCTGATCGTGGCGCTGTTCTTCGCCGGCGGCATCCTGCTCGCCTTCACCCCCTGCGTGTTCCCCATGGTGCCGATTCTGTCCGGCATCATCGCCGGGCGCGGCGCCACCGCCGGCGGCGCCGCCGGGGCCCGGCGCGGCTTCGTGCTGAGCGTCGCCTATGTGCTCGGCGTGGCCGTGCCCTATACCCTGGCGGGCCTGCTGGTGGCGGTGTTCGGCGCCGGCCTCAATCTGCAGTTCCTGCTGCAGCAGCCGGCGGCGATCCTCACCAGCGTGGTGATCTTCGTGTTGCTGGCGCTGTCCATGTTCGGTCTCTATGAGCTGCAACTGCCCGCCGCCCTGCGCGATCGCCTCAACCGGGCCGGGCCGGACGGCGGCGGTGGCGTGCCCGGCGCGGTGCTGCTGGGGGTGATTTCCGCCCTGGTGGTGTCCCCCTGCGTGACGCCGATCCTGGCCGGCGCCCTGCTCTACGTGGCCGGCACCGGCGATGCCCTCACCGGCGCCGCCTCCCTGTTCGCCCTGGCCCTGGGCATGGGCGTGCCGCTGATCATCTTCGGCACCGGCGGCGGCCACCTGCTGCCCCGGGCCGGGCTGTGGATGGAAGAGATCAAGCGCTTCTTCGGCGTGGTGATGCTGGGCGTGGCCATCTGGCTGCTGGACCGCATCGTCTCCGACACCCTGACCCTGGGCCTGTACGGCCTGCTGCTGCTGGTCTACGGGGTGCTGCTCGGCGCCCTGGAGCCGGTGGCCGAGGGCGCCAGCCGGCTGAAGCGCGCCCTGGCCCTGGTGCTGGCCCTGTACGGCACGCTGATGCTGATCGGCGCCGCCGCCGGCGGCGACGATCCCTGGCAGCCGCTGGCACCGCTCACCGCGCCGGCCGTCGTGGCCACCGCCCCGGGCCCCGGGACCGCCCCCGGGGCGGCCGACCGCCCCACGCGGCCCGCCGCCGACGACGAGCACGGCCCCTGGGTGAGCCTGGCCGGCCGTGGCCCCCTGCGCGACGCCCTGGCCGCCTCCGCCGACGCCGACCGGCCGGTGCTGGTGGATTTCTTCGCCGAATGGTGCGTGGCCTGCAAGGTCATGGAGGACACCACCCTGGCCGACCCCACGGTGCTGGACGCCATGGCCGGCTTCGACCTGTACCGGGTGGACATCACCGAGATCAACGACGAGAACCAGAAGATCATGGCGGAGTACAACATCTTCGGCCTGCCCAGCTTCGTGTTCTTCGACCGCGACGGCCGCGAGATCCCGGACGCCCGGGTGCTGGGCGAAATGGATTCGCCACGCTTCCTGAAGCACCTGAACAACCGGATCCTGCCGGCCACCGGCGCCCACTTGTAACCAATGGTGTAAAGTCCTTTATTTCCGCAAGCGGATACCCTTAGACTGCCAGCGTTGATGGAAAAAGCCGGACAAACCGGTATTTCGTCACACGTTCAACGCAGATGACCGCACTTTCAGGGGTAGACGTCTTGGCTAGCATCCTCGTACTCCACGGGCCCAATCTGAACCTTCTGGGTCAGCGCGAGCCCGACAAGTACGGCCACACCACGCTGGCGGCCATCGACCGTGACCTGCACCAGCGGGCCACCGCGGCGGGCCACCGGCTGGAGCATCTGCAAAGCAACGCCGAACATCAGCTGATCGAGCGCATCCACGCGGCGCGCACCGACGGCACCGATTTCATCCTCTTCAATCCGGCGGCGTTCACGCACACCAGCGTGGCCCTGCGCGACGCTCTGCTGGCGGTGGCGCTGCCGTTCATTGAAGTGCATTTGTCGAACGTGCACGCCCGCGAGCCGTTCCGGCAGCATTCGTATTTTTCCGACATCGCCGAGGGCGTGATTTGTGGTTTGGGCGCCGCCGGGTACCAACTGGCGCTGACCGCCGCCCTGGAACATCTGGATCAGGCACAGGACTGAGCATGGACATCCGTAAAATCAAGAAACTGATCGAACTGCTGGAAGAATCCGGCATCGAGGAACTGGAAATCCAGGAGGGCGAGGAATCCGTCCGCATCAGCCGTGGCGGCCGCCATTCCGGTGCGCCGGCGCCGCAGTACGCCCCGTATCCCCAGTACGCCGCTCCGGCACCGGCGCCGGCCCCCGCGCCCGCCGCCGACAGCGCCCCGGCGCCCCGTGACGACACGCCCAGCGGCCATCTGGTGCGCTCGCCCATGGTCGGCACCTTCTACCGCTCGCCGTCCCCCGGCGCCGCCACCTTCGTGGAAGTGGGCCAGAAAGTGCAGGCCGGCGACGTGCTGTGCATCGTCGAGGCGATGAAAATGATGAACCAGATCGAGGCGGACAAGTCCGGCACCATCGATGCCATCCTGGTGGAGGACGGCGAGCCGGTGGAGTTCGACCAGCCCCTGTTCTCCATCGTCTAACGGGGGTTTCCCATGCTGGAAAAGGTTCTGATCGCCAACCGAGGCGAAATCGCCCTGCGCATCCTGCGTGCCTGCAAGGAGCTGGGCATCCGTACCGTGGCGGTGTATTCCAAGGCCGACCGTGACCTGATGCACGTGCGGCTCGCCGACGAAGCGGTGTGCATCGGCCCGGCGCCGTCCACCGACTCCTACCTGAACATCCCGGCCATTATCAGCGCCGCCGAGGTCACCGACGCGGACGCCATCCACCCGGGCTACGGTTTCCTGGCCGAGAACGCCGACTTCGCCGAAAGCGTGGAGCGCTCCGGCTTCATCTTTATCGGACCGCGCGCCGACACCATCCGCCTGATGGGCAACAAGGTGTCCGCCATCGAGGCCATGAAGGCCGCCGGCGTACCCACGGTACCCGGCTCCAACGGCCCGGTGGGCGACGACGAGGACGCCACCCTGATGATGGCCGAGGAAATCGGCTACCCGGTGATCATCAAGGCCGCCGCCGGCGGCGGCGGGCGCGGCATGCGCGTGGTGGAAGACCGCCAGCAACTGCTCAACGCGGTGACCCTGACCCGCTCCGAGGCCAAGAACGCCTTCGGCGACAGCACCGTGTACATGGAGAAGTTCCTGCAGAAGCCGCGCCACGTGGAAATCCAGGTGCTCTCCGACGGCGCCGGCCACGCCATTCACCTGGGCGACCGGGACTGCTCCCTGCAGCGCCGCCATCAGAAAGTGGTGGAAGAAGCCCCGGCACCGGGCATTCCCGCTCACCTGAAGGAAGAAGTGGCCCAGCGCTGCGTCAACGCCTGCAAGGAAATCAACTACCGGGGCGCCGGCACCTTCGAGTTCCTCTACGAAAACGAAGGCTTCTACTTCATCGAGATGAACACCCGCGTGCAGGTGGAACACCCGGTCACGGAAATGATCACCGGCGTGGACATCGTCAAGGAACAGCTGCGCATCGCCGGCGGCGAGGGCCTGACCATCAAACAGGAAGACGTGACCTTCCAGGGCCACGCCATCGAAGTGCGTGTCAACGCCGAGGACCCGGCCAGCTTCGTGCCCAGCCCCGGCAAAATCACCTACTTCCACGCCCCCGGCGGCAACGGCGTGCGCGTCGACTCCCACGTCTACGGCGGCTACACGGTACCGCCCTTCTACGACTCCCTGATCGGCAAACTGATCACCTGGGGCGAGAACCGCGACGTGGCCTTCGAGCGCATGCGCATCGCCCTGGAAGAAATCGTGGTGGAAGGCATCAAAACCAACGTGGCCCTGCACCGGGACAAAATCTTCCGCGACCCGGCCTTCAAGGAAGGCGGCGTGGACATCCATCACCTGGAAAGAAAACTGGGCAACCACTGACCCGGAAAGGGGCCGGCATCGCGGCTGAAGCCGCTCCTACACCCAACCCCACCGTGGCGGCCCATTGCGGTTGGCACGGAGGCGGGAGGATTTTCCCCTGGCCCGGACCGTTGAAGACAGGGATGTCTGAAACGAGCCCCCAGGGACGGGTTCACGGCGTGTCCGGGCCAGGGGAAAATCCTCCCGCCGGCCTCTCTGGAGAACCCCACCCCGAAAGCCCCCCTAGAACAGAAAGTCGCGAATCCGCTCCGCCACTTCCCCCACCTCCCGCATCGGCAAATCCGCCGCGTCCCGATACCCGAACAGCAACGCCTCGATCAGCTCCGGCCGCCAATGGGCCCGATCCTCCACGCAGCGCAGAAAATGCAGCCAGTTGCGCCGCCGCGCCCAACGCGACATGGACCACGGCCGCACCTTCATATCCAGCACATCGATCAGACCGATACGGAACCCGTCGATCACGATATTGCCCGGATGCACCGACCGGAAGAACACACCCTGGCGATGCAACCGCGCCAGGAACACGCCCACCCGATACATCAACTGGGCGTCCGTCTCGCCCCGCGCCAGCAACGCCCGCAACGTATCGCCGGGCATCGGCTGATACACCGCCACGGTGTGCGGCTCGCCGATAATGCGATGCAGGCTCTCCACCTCCAGGGTGGGAATCCGCAAGCGCTCCAGCCGCCGCGCATGGCGCGCGAAACGCACCGCCGCCGGCGACAGCAGCTCGCGGTTGAAAAAGCGCTTGCGCCGGAAATACTTCAGATAGCGTCCATCCCGCAGCCGCAGCACCTTGATGCCGTGCCCGTCCCGCTCCACCACCTGGGAATCGGCCACCACGCGGTCCAATTGCGCGCGGCTGAGAGGGTGAATGTGAACCATGACTTCGAACTCCCGTGTACGCCGGCGGCCGCTCAATCGGACCGCGGACGCGTCAGCCGGGGAATGATGCCCCCGGTCCGCTCCATATAATCCAGATACCGATGCCCGTGACGCTCCAGGTTCTGCTGCTCCTCCAGGGGCACCCGCAACAGGTAGGCCAGCGTGAAGGTCAGTGCCGCCACCGGCCCGGCCAGCCAGTTCTGCAACAACAGCAACTGCGCCAGCGCCCACAACAGCATGGCGGCGTACACCGGATGGCGCAGATAGCGGTACACGCCGCCGCCGCGCAGGGTGCCGCAGGGCGCCAGCGCCGGCCCCCGGTCGCGACCGGCGCGCCAGAACAGCCAGATGGCGGCGCTGCCGAGCATCAGCCCGACCCAGGCCACCTCGTCCAGAAACACCACGTCAGCGAATTCGAACCAGGGCAGCAGCGCGTCGCACAGCGGCACCACCACCATGGCCAGCACCACCAGCACCTGCAGCAAACGCTTCTCCAGGTCGCCCTTGGCGCGCGCACCGAGACTGGCGAACAGCGACAGACGCGGTACCAACCCGTGCACGCCGAGGGCCAGCAACGCCATCGCCGCCAGGATGGTTTCCGCCATATTTTCGGTCATGGGTGTCCTCTTGGAGGCAGCGGCCGCCGTTCGGCGGTCGCGGAATAAGTTTCACTTCAACTATACGCGCCCCGCTCGCGGTGCCGCCAGCCGGGCGCGTCGCGGCTGAACCCGCCCCCACTGTGATATACACTGCGCGGGTTTGGTTCCGACCCACGACCACCGGAGACGCCATGGCCTGGCAGCAGCTGCACATCGCCACCGACCCGCGCCACGCGGACGCCTTCCAGGACACGCTGGAAAACCTGGGCGCCGCCGCGGTCACCCTCACCGATGGCGCCGACCAGCCGGTGTTCGAACCGCCCCCGGGGGCCCGGCCGCTGTGGAACACCACCGTGGTCACCGCCCTGTTCGAGGACGGCGCCGACCTGGGCGCGGTGCTGGCTGCCCTCGGCGAGCAGGGCCTGACCTTCGCCGACCACCGGGTGGAGCCGCTGGCCGAACAGGCCTGGGAACGGGCCTGGATGGACGACTTCCGGCCCATGCGCTTCGGCGAACGGCTGTGGATCGTGCCGAGCTGGAGCGAGGCGCCGGAACCGGACGCGGTGAACCTGAAACTGGACCCGGGCCTGGCGTTCGGCACCGGCACCCACGACACCACCGCGCTGTGCCTGGAATGGCTGGACGGCGCCGACCTGCGCGGCCGCCGGGTACTGGACTTCGGCTGCGGCTCCGGGGTGCTGGCCATCGCCGCCCTGCTGCTGGGCGCCGACGCCGCCGTGGGCACCGACATCGACCCCCAGGCGCTCACCGCCAGCGCCGACAACGCCACAGCCAACGGCGTCGGCGAGCGGCTCAGTCTGTGCCTGCCCGACGCGTTGGCGGCGGAGGAACAGTACGATCTGCTGGTGGCCAATATTCTGGCCGGGCCGTTGATCGAGCTGGCCGCCACCCTGGCCGGCCGCTGCCGCCCCGGCGCGCCCCTGGCGCTGTCCGGCATCCTGGCGGATCAGGCGGCGGCGGTGCGCGAGGCCTACGCGCCCTGGTTCGATCTGGCCCCCACCCGTCAGCGCGGCGACTGGGTGCGCATCGACGGCGTGCGCCGCTGAGCGCCGGCGTGTTCCAGGTAGCAAACGGCAACCGCCAGTCTTGCGGCGTACCCGCTTTGTTCTGTACAACCTTTATTTCCTACAGCTTGCTCCGATGCGCCGAGACGTCCAACCATGGCCGGCCCCTATAAAACCCGCTGCCCGCATTGCGGCGCCCAGTTCAAGATCAGCGACGAACACCTGAACCAGGCCCGCGGCGCGGTGCGGTGCGGGTCCTGTCTGCGGATTTTCCAGGCCACCGATCATCTGATCGGCGACGCCGCCCCGCGCGCCGAGGACAGCCGCTGGGAACGGGCCCTGGACGAGGACGCGCCACGGCTGGCCGCCGACGGCGCCGGTCACGGCGGGCTGGAATTGAGCGACGCCTTTCTGGATATGGACGGCGACCAGCGTGGCGACCGCTTCACGGATCTGGACGACGCCCTGGGCGGCGCCCCGTCCGTCGCCGGCCCGGATCACTCTCAAGCCGGCGACGATCACGACCGGGCGGACGAGTCCTGGGCCGAGGCGCTGCTGCGCGACCTGGAAGACGACCACGAGGACGACCACGCCCCTTCCCGGCCCGCCGCCCCGGCCGGCCCCGAGCGGGGCGCACCGGCCTCTTCCGTCCCGCCCGCCTCGGCGCTGCTGACCCGCAACACCGCGGATCCCGACCCCGACCGGCCGGAGGACGATGACCCCGACCCGTTCGACTTCCTCAACCGCAACGCCGCCCGCCACCGCGCCGCCAACGAACGGCTCGATTATGTGGCCCCGCCGCCGGCGGGGCTGTTCAAGTGGGGGCTGCTGTCACTGCTGGCCCTGCTGGTGCTGGTCGGCCAGTACGCGGTGTTCCATTTTCAGGAGCTGGCCCGCCAGCCCCAGTGGCGCCCCTACTACGCCCAGGCCTGCCAGGCGCTGGGCTGCGCCCTGCCCCTGCACTCCGACCCGTCGCGGCTGCGCGGCGCCAATCTGGTGGTACGCAGCCACCCCCGGTTCCGGGACGCCCTGATGGTGGACGCCCTGCTGTTCAACGAGGCGGACTGGCCGCAGCCGTTCCCGGTGCTGGAGCTCACCTTCACCGATCTGCAGGGCCAGGTGGTGGCCAGCCGACGCTTTCCGCCCGCCGAATACCTGCGCGGCGACTTCAGCGGCGCCACCGCCATGCCCAGCGGCACCCCGGTGCACATTGGCCTGGAGATCGTCGATCCGGGCCCCCGGGCGGTCAATTACGACCTGCGCCTGCTGCCCGCCGAGGCCGCCCCCGCCCGCGTCAGCCGGGCGCCCTGAGCCCGCCGCGCCAATCGGGGCTTTCCAGCCGGGCCCCGGGTCTCTATCATTGTCGCCCCCCGTGCCCCCGCGCGGGGCCTTGAACGTATTTTCAGGCGACACCCTGAAACGGAAATCCTGCCAACCCGACGCTTTTCACAACGAGTTGCCATGCGGATCGGCCCCCACCTGCTTCCCACCCCCCTGATTCTCGCGCCCATGGCCGGCGTGACCGATCGCCCGTTCCGGCGTCTTTGCCGGGAGCTGGGGGCCGGGCTGGTGGTGTCGGAAATGGTGACCTCGGACACGCGTCTCTGGAACTCTCGCAAATCCGCCCAGCGCCTGGACCACGGCGATGAGCCCGGGCCGATCTCGGTGCAGATCGCCGGCGGCGAGCCGCGCATGATGGCGGAGGCCGCCCGCGCCAATGTGGACCGGGGCGCCCAGATCATCGACATCAACATGGGCTGCCCGGCGAAGAAGGTGTGCAAGCGCGCCGCCGGCTCCGCGCTGCTGTCCGATCCGGACCTGGTGGCGCGGATCCTGGACGCGGTGGTGGCCGCCGTGGACGTGCCGGTGACCTTGAAGATCCGCACCGGGCCCGACCGCGAGCACCGCAACGCCGTGGAGATCGCCCGCCTGGCGGAACGCGCCGGCATTCAGGCGCTGGCCATTCATGGCCGCACCCGGGCCGACAAGTTCAACGGCGAGGCGGAGTTCGAGACCATAAAGACGGTGGTGGAATCGGTGAGCCTGCCGGTTATCGCCAATGGTGATATCAAATCGCCGCGAAACGCCCATCGGATACTGGAATCCACGGGTGCCAGTGGTATTATGATCGGCCGCGCCGCCCAGGGTAATCCCTGGATATTCCGGGACACCCTGCATTACCTGGAACACGGCCGGCTGCCCCAGGCACCGCGGGTCGAGGAAGTGCGCGAGCGCGTCCTGACGCATCTCGCGGACCTGCACCACTTTTATGGGGAATACACCGGCGTACGTATCGCCCGCAAACATCTGGGCTGGTACACGCAATACCTGCCCGGCGGAGACGCTTTCCGGCGCGGGTTCAACAAGCTGGACGAGGCCGGCCCACAACAGCGGGCCGTTGAGCAGTTTTTCCAAGAGATCAACGCCCTCGGCGACCGTGTCCGCTTCGGTCGCTATGGCGAGGTGTCTGCCCGGAACCCCTCAGCCCGGACAAAAGACGGAGCATTGGCCGCATGACCCTTTCTTCAATGAAGACCGCTGCAGCACGGACACTCACAGAAATGAATACCGCCGAATCACGTAAACCCCATCTGACGCTGGCCCGTAGCGAGACCCACGACACCCTGCGCAACTGCGTGCGTCGTTCCCTCGCCGACTACTTCAACCAGCTCGACGGTGAGCCGGTCAGCGAGCTCTATCAGATGGTGCTGGCGGAGATGGAAATTCCGCTGCTGGAAAAAGTCCTGGAATACACCCGTGGCAACCAGACCAAGGCCGCCGAGCTGCTGGGCCTGAACCGGGGCACGCTGCGCAAGAAACTCAAGCAGTACGGCCTGCTGTAACGGCGGGCCGCCGATCCCAAGGGCAGTGATACTGCCCTTTTTTCTTTTCCGACCCGATGAATGCACGCGCGCCCCGCGCCGCCCCCGGCGTGCCGGCGTGACACCGAAGGTGAACAACCATGAGCAAGGCCGTTGAACGCGCGCTGATCAGCGTTTCCGACAAAACCGGCATCGTCGACTTCGCCCGCGCCCTGGCGGACCAGGGCGTCGAGCTGCTGTCCACCGGCGGCACCTTCCGCGCCATCCGGGACGCCGGCATCACGGTGCGCGAAGTGTCCGACTACACCGGCTTCCCGGAAATGATGGACGGCCGCGTCAAGACCCTGCATCCCAAGGTGCACGGCGGCATTCTCGGTCGGCGCGGCCAGGACGACGGGGTGATGGCGGACAACGGCATCCAGCGCATCGACCTGGTGGTGGTCAACCTGTATCCCTTCGAAGCCACCGTGGCGCGGCCCGACTGCAGCCTGGAAGAGGCGGTGGAGAACATCGACATCGGCGGCCCGACCATGGTGCGCTCGGCGGCCAAGAACCACGCCCATGTGGGCATCGTCACCGACGCCGCCGACTACGCCCGGGTGCTGGACGACATGCAGGCCCACCAGGGCGCCCTGTCCGACGGCCTGCGGTTCGACCTGGCGATCAAGGCGTTCGAGCACACCGCCGCCTACGACAGCGCCATCGCCAACCACTTCGGCAAGCTGGTGGGCGAGAACAACCAGGACTTCCCGCGCACCATCAATCTGAATTTCCGCAAGGCGCAGGACATGCGCTACGGCGAGAACCCGCACCAGAAAGCGGCCTTCTACGTGGAGCGCGAGCCGGCCTCCGCCAGCGTCGCCACCGCCCGGCAGCTGCAGGGCAAGGCGCTCAGCTACAACAACATCGCCGACACCGACGCCGCCCTGGAGTGCGTCAAGTCGTTCACCAAACCGGCCTGTGTGATCGTCAAGCACGCCAACCCCTGCGGCGTGGCGGTCAGCCTGGACGGCATCGAGCACGCCTACGACCTGGCCTTCGCCACCGACCCGGAATCCGCCTTCGGCGGCATCATCGCCTTCAACCGGGAACTGGACGCGGCCACCGCCAAGGCCATCGTCGACCGCCAGTTCGTGGAGGTGATCATCGCCCCGCGGGTCAGCGAAGAGGCCCTGGCCATCACCGCCGCCAAGAAAAACGTGCGCGTGCTGGAGTGCGGCGAGATCGACGGTCCCACCGCCCGGGGCCTGGACTACAAGCGCGTCAACGGCGGCCTGCTGGTGCAGGACCGGGACGTGGGCATGATCACCGAGGGCGACCTGAAGGTGGTCACCAAGCGGGCGCCCACGGAAGCCGAGATGCACGATCTGATCTTCGCCTGGAAGGTGGCCAAGTTCGTCAAGTCCAACGCCATCGTCTACGCCCGTAACCGGCAGACCATCGGCGTCGGCGCCGGCCAGATGAGCCGCGTCAATTCCGCGCGCATCGCCGCCATCAAGGCCGAGCACGCGGGCCTGGAAGTGAAGGGCTCGGTGATGGCCTCCGACGCCTTCTTCCCGTTCCGCGACGGCATCGACAACGCCGCCGAGACCGGCATTCACTGCGTGATCCAGCCCGGCGGCTCGATCCGCGACGAGGAAGTGATCGCCGCCGCCGACGAAGCGGACATGGCGATGGTGTTCACCGGCATGCGCCATTTCCGGCATTAAAAGCAGTTGAAAGTTGAAAGGAGAAAGTTAAAACCCTCACCGGGGTGCCCTTTCAACTTTTAACTTTTAACTTTCAACTGACCGGGGCTGCCCCTCATAAAGCACCCCGAGAAACGGTTCAGAGGTGGATCGAAGCATGAAAGTCCTGATTATCGGCGGCGGTGGCCGCGAGCATGCACTGGCCTGGAAAGTGGCCCAGGCGGACACCGTGGAGAAGGTGCTGGTGGCGCCGGGCAACGCCGGCACCGCCCGCGAGGCCAAGGTGGAAAACGTGGCCCTGGACGTGCTCGACCAGCAGGGCCTGGCGGAGCTGGCCGAACGGGAAGGGGTGGCGCTGACCATCGTCGGCCCGGAAGCGCCGCTGGTGGAAGGGCTGGTGGATTACTTCCAGAGCCGTGGCCTGAAGTGCTTCGGCCCGGGCAAGGCCGCCGCCCAGCTGGAAGGCTCCAAGGCCTTCACCAAGGATTTCCTGGCCCGCCACGCCATCCCCACCGCCGCCTACGGCAACTTCACCGATATGGATGAAGCCCTCGCCTATGTGCGCGAGCAGGGCGCGCCGATCGTGATCAAGGCCGACGGCCTGGCCGCCGGCAAGGGCGTGATCGTGGCGATGACCCTGGAAGAGGCCGAGGACGCGGTGCGCGATATGCTGGACGGCAACAAGTTCGGCGACGCCGGCCACCGGGTGGTGGTGGAGGAGTTCCTGGACGGCGAGGAAGCCAGCTTTATCGTCATGGTGGACGGCGAGCACATCCTGCCCATGGCCACCAGCCAGGATCACAAGCGCGTCGGCGACGGCGACACCGGCCCCAACACCGGCGGCATGGGCGCCTACTCCCCGGCGCCGGTGGTCACCGACCAGGTGCATCAGCGCATCATGGACCAGGTGATCCGCCCCACCGTGGCCGGCATGGCCGCCGAGGGCATGCCCTACACCGGCTTCCTGTACGCCGGTCTGATGATCGACGGCGACGGCCAGCCCAAGGTGATCGAGTACAACTGCCGCTTCGGCGATCCGGAAACCCAGCCGATCATGATGCGTCTGCGCTCCGATCTGGCGGCGCTGTGCCTGGCGGCCCTGGACGGCACGCTGGACCAGGTGGAAGCGGACTGGGACCCGCGCCCCACCCTGGGCGTGGTGATGGCCGCCGGCGGCTACCCGGACAGCTACGACAAGGGCGATGAAATCCATGGCCTGGACGACGCCGACTCGGACACCGTCAAGGTGTTCCACGCCGGCACCCGTGGCACCGACGGCAAGGTGCTCACCAGCGGCGGCCGGGTACTGTGTGTCACCGCCCTGGGCGACAGCGTGGCCGACGCCCAGAAGCACGCCTATCAGGGCGTGGCGCGGATTTCCTGGCGTGGCGCCTACCATCGCACCGACATCGGCTACCGGGCGGTGGCCCGGGAGCAGGCGTGACCCCCTACCGTGCCTGAGTCGATCCCACTGTTCCTGGCGGCGGTGGCGATCGGCTGCTACATCCAGACGGTGACCGGGTTTGCCCTGGGCATCTTCGTGCTTACCGTGGTCACCCTCACCCAGGTGGCCTCCATTCCGGTCACCGCCACCGCGCTCAACATCATGAACCTGCTGCTCGGCTCCATGGTGGTGCTGCCCCGTCTGCGCCAGGTGAACTGGCGCCTGATTGCCCTGAGCCTGGCCGGCGGCCTGCCGGCCATGGCCCTGGGCGTGGTCGCCCTGGGCTACCTGGACCGCAACGCCGAGCACCTGCTGCACCTGTTGCTGGGCGGCCTGATCTTCGCCGCCGGCGCGGTGATGGCGCGCCGGCCCAACCAGCGTGACACCCTCTCCTCGGCCCCGGCGTTCATCGGTGCCGGCGCCCTGGGCGGCTTCTTCGGCGGCCTGTTCAGCATCGGCGGCCCGCCGGTGGTCTACCAGTTTTACCGCCAGCCGGTGCCGGCGGCCACCCTGCGCCTGACCCTGGTGGCGCTGTTCTCACTCACCTCCCTGGGCCGCCTCACCGTGGTCGCCGCCAGCGGCGACCTGACCGGCGACGTGCTGCGCACCGGCCTGATGAGCCTGCCGGTGGTGGCGCTGGCGGCCTGGCTCGGCCGCCGCTACCCGCCGCCGCTCGGCGAGCGCGCCATGCGCCGCTTCGTGTTCCTGCTGCTGATGCTCAGCGGCGCCGCCGTGACCCTGCTGGCGCTGCTGTAGGGCCCTCGCGCCGACTCCATCACACCGGCGGGCCCCGGCCCGTGCGTGGCGCCGCGAAAGCCCCTACAGTGGGAGGCTGGCCGCCCTGGGGGACGGCCCGCAACGACAAAAAAAGGGGGAGTTCCATGAGCGCCACCGGGCCCGACACGCGCCTCCCGTCCCCGGACGGCGACAGCGCCGACATGAGCCGGCTGAGCCTGTTCATTCCATTCGACGGCCTGAGCGAATCGCATCTGGCCGAGATCCGCGATCAGGTGACGGTGCAACGCCTGCCCGCCGGGCGGCTGCTGTTCAAACGCGGCCAGACGCCGGACCAGGCGTTCTTTCTGATCGACGGCGAGCTGGATCTGATCGACGCCGGCTACACGGTGCGCGCCTTCGCCGCCGACGACGACGAAAACTATCTGGCGCTGGACAACTATCCGCGCCATACGGTCAACGCCATCACCCGCGACAGCGCCGTGCTGTACAGCATCGACCGGGACAAGCTGGACCTGCTGATGGCCTGGACCCAGGCCCCGGATCTGCTGCCCGATGAACACCCCGACGACCACGACTGGATGGACGCCCTGCTCGCCTCCGGGCTGCTCGCCCAGGTACCGCCGGCGCAGTTGCACGCGTTGTTCGTCAAGTTCCAGCCGCGACCGGTGCAGCTCGGTGAAACGGTGATCGAGGAAGGCGCCGCCGGCGACACCTTCTATGTCATCAAACGCGGCAAGGCCATGGTCACCCGCGCCGGCGCCGCCGGCAGCGAGCCGCTGGCGGCGCTGTCCGCCGGGCGCTTCTTCGGCGAGGACGCGCTGATCAGCGACCAGCCGCGCAACGCCACCGTCACCATGACCAGCGACGGCGAACTGATGTGCCTGGACAAGGCGGACTTCCAGGCGCTGCTGCAGAGCTCGGTGATCCGCCGCGTCAGCGAGGACCAGTTGGACACCCTGGTGCTGGAAGGGGAACGGCCGCTGGTGCTGGTGGACGTGCGCCTGCCCATGGAAGCGCGCCACGATATGATCCCCGGCGCCCGCAACCTGCCCCTGCACGAGCTGCGCCAGCGCGCCCGGCGCCTGGAGCGCGCCTTTACCTACGTGCTGTGCGCGGAAGGTCGACGCAGTGAGCTGGGAGCCTATATCCTCTCCGAGGCGGGGCTGGACGCCCTGGTGCTGGATCGGGGAAACCATGACGACAGGGCAACGCAGCAGGACCAAGAGCACGCCGAGGCGATGGCGCCCCGCTAGCGCGGCGCGGCCATCGCCGCGAATTCGCTGGCTGCTGGTGTCGTGCCTGCTGATCGCCGGCCTGGCCCGGGCCGGCACGCCGCCCCCCTATGTGATCGCCGGCCCGCTGGACGAGGCCCGCATCACCATTTATTCCGAGTATCTGGCCGACCCGGACGGCACCCTCACCGTGCAGGCCCTGGCCGCCGGCGCCCGCGACGGCGATTTCCGCCCCGGCGCCCGCTTCGTGGAGCGGCTGGGCCTCAGCGATCATCCCTGGTGGATCCGCGTGGCGGTGCGCAACGACCTGCCGGTGGCGGGCCGCTTCGCGCTGGTGCTGGGACCCCGCAACTATTTCGACAGTACCCTGTTCGTGCCCGGCGACGACGGCTACCGGCCGGCCACCGACGCGGAGCGCTTCGTGCACCGCGACCCGGTGTACCTGGTGGACCTGCCGCCGCAGCGCACCCGGGTGTTCTATTGGCGGGTCAATCCCCGCGGCAGCATGCTCTACTCGGTGAGCCTGACCGACCTGGCCGGCGCCGTGGACAACGATCCCCGCTACCTGCTGTATTGGGTCCTGCTCGGGGTGATGCTGACCCTGGCGCTCTACAACCTGCTGGTGGCGCTGTTGCGCGGCGGCCCCAGCCACGGCTACCACGCCGGCTTCCTGGTGGCGATGGTGGCGCTGCTGCTGTTCGCCTCCGGTCAGCTCGCCGACAGCCGGTTCTGGGGCCCGGCGTTGCCGGCGCTGAAGGTGGCCTCGATCATGCTGGTGATCCTGTGCGCCTGCGGGGTCGGCCGCACCTTCGTCGACAGCCGCCGCTACGCCCCCTGGCTGCACCGGCTGCTGCTGGGCGTCGCCGGGCTGGCGGTGGCGGGCCTGCTGGCGGCGCCCTGGCTGCCGGTGGTCACCGGCCTGAGCCTGGCCTTCGGCCTGGCGCTGGTGGCGGCGGCCTTGCTGGTGATGCTGGCCTACCAGGCCTGGCACCGGGAGGCGCCCCAGGGCAGCCTTTATTTCTTCACCAGCCTGCTGATCTCCAGCCCGCTGGTGCTGGCCTGCCTGACCATGTTCGGCATCGCCGACGGCGGCTTCGATCTGGTGCTGAGCGTGATGATCGCGGTCAACCTGGCGGCCCTGGTGCAGGCGGTGGGCCTGCGCATCCAACTGCAACGCCGGCAACGGCTGGTGGCCGAGGCACGCCGCGACCGGGCGGTGGCGGAGGCGGTGGAGCGCACCCGCCGGGAAACCCTGGCGCGCATGGGCCACGACGTGCGCACCCCGCTGAGCGGCATTCTCGGCATGGCCGAGATCCTCGAGGACACACCCCTGTCGCCGAACCAGCGCGAGTGCGTGGGCGGCATCCGCAACGCCGGCGAGAATTTGCTGAAGATCATCAACAACGTGCTGGAATACTCGCAGCTGGCCGACCAGGAGGTGGAGCTGGACCGGGAGGCCCTCAACACCCACGACCTGCTGATGGACGCGGTGGACCTGTTCCGCGAGCGGGCCGAGGAGAAGCAGGTGGAGCTGATCACCCATGTGCACACCAATGTGCCGACCCTGGTGGAAGGCGACGCCGGCCGGCTGCGCCAGGTGCTCACCAACCTGATCGGCGCCCTGATCCGCCACGCCCAGCCCGGCGAACTGGTCATCGACATTTCCCTGGAACCCACCGGCCGGGCCGGCCTGGTGCGCTTCGAGCTGGCCGGCAGCGCCCTGCGGGCCGGCAGCCTGCGGCGGCTGCGCGAGCAGGACAGCCGCCGGGACAGCGCCGGCCTCAATCGGGTCATCGCCGAACAACTGATCACCGCCATGGGCGGCCGCCACGGTCGCCGCGACGAACACGGCGCGGAGCCGGGCTACTGGTTCGTGCTGCCGCTGCCGTCCCTGGACCCGGGCCACGCGCCGGCGGACACCGACGACCAGCTGCTGCAGGGCCGCAGCATGCTGGTGGTGGACGATTCCTCCACGGTGACCCGGGTGATCCGCCATCTGGCGCTGAGCTGGGGCATGCGGGTCACCGCCAGCCACGATCCCCGCGAAGCGCTGGCCTCCCTGCGCACCCAGGCCAATATTCACGAACCCTACGATGTGGTGCTGGTGGACCAGCTGATGCCGGGCATGAGCGGGCTGCAACTGGCGGCGCGCATCCACGAGGACCCGGTGATCACCCACCCGGCGGTGCTGATCATGCTCAGTGGCGTGAACAGCACCCCGGACGACAACGAAGCGCGCAACGCCGGCATCCACCGAGTGCTGCCCAAACCGGTGTCGGCGCCCCGGCTCAAGCAGGCCCTGGCCGAGGAACTGGGCCTGAAGGCGCCGGCGCGCCGGGACCCGCAAACCGCGCCGGACCCGCACCTGCGGCTGCTGGTGGTGGAGGACCACAAGCTCAGCCAGAAGGTGATCCGCGGCATGCTGCACAAGCTGGGGCTGACGCCGGAGCTGGCGGCCAACGGCCAGGAGGCGGTGGCGATGGCGGAACGGACCCGCTACGACCTGATTCTGATGGACTGCGAAATGCCGGTGATGGACGGCTTCGAGGCCACCCGCCGCATCCGCGAGCACGAACGGCGCAGCGGCCGTCCGGCGGTGCCGATCGTGGCGCTGACCGCCCATATCCTGCGCGAGCATCGTGAGCGCAGCCTGGCCTCGGGCATGAACGCCCACATCCCCAAGCCGGTGGAGATGAGCGTGCTGCGGGAGGCGCTGGTGCGTTTCACCGGGAGAACGGACGATCCCGCCGGCCCGGCTTGATCCACCGCAACGACGGACGGCCCGGCGCTTCACGGCGGCGGCCTTTGGCGCTAGCATGCCCGCAACCGTGCTTCGGAGACCGTCATGACCGAACGACAGCTAACCCCCCTGGACCGCCTGCTCAGCCGGGTGGACAGCGCCCTGCGCACCCTGACGCCGGGCTCCGCCCGCGCCGAGCGCCAGCCCCCCGGGCTCGATCAGGCCCGCGACGAGGGCCCCCTGTCCGACGGCGAACGGCGGCACGTCACCGGGCTGATGCGCATCAACCATACCGGCGAGGTGTGCGCCCAGGGCCTCTACCAGGGCCAGGCCAGTACCGCCACCCTGCCCCATGTGCGCCATGCCATGGAGGAAGCGGCCCGGGAGGAAGAGGATCACCTGGCCTGGTGCGAGGATCGCATCCGCGAACTGGGCGGCGTGCCCAGCCGCCTCAACCCGATTTTCTATGCCATGAGCTACACCCTGGGCGCCGGCGCCGGCCTGGCCGGCGACCGCTGGAGCCTGGGTTTCGTGGCGGAAACGGAGAATCAGGTGGTGCGCCACCTGGAGAATCATATGAGCCGGCTGCCCCTGCGGGACCGCCGCAGCCGGGCCATTCTGGAGCAGATGCGCACCGATGAGCTGAAGCACGCGGTCACCGCCAGCGACGCCGGCGGCGCCCCGCTGCCGCCGCCGGTGCGCGGCGCCATGACGCTGATGAGCAAGGTGATGACCTTCGCCACCTACCGAATCTGAGCCTGTAGCTTGAAGCTTGCGACCACTACATATTGCGGCTGTAGAAGATCTCCAGCATCTCGGTGCGCAGGCGCTCCTTGATGTTGGCCAGGGCGGCCTCGTCGAATTCGTCGCTGCCGGCGCCGAACAGGTAGTTCTCGATGTCGAACTCCTTGAGCAACATCTTGGTGTGGAAGATGTTCTCCTGGTACACGTTTACGTCGATCATCTGATAGGCGTTCTGCGTGCTCTCGGTCAGGAAGTTCTGGATCGAGTTGATGTCGTGGTCGATGTAGTGCTTGGTGCCGTCCACGTCGCGGGTCATGCCGCGCACCCGGTAATCGATGGTGACGATGTCCGAATCGAAGCTGTGGATCAGGTAATTGAGCGCGCGCAGCGGTGAAATCACCCCGCAGGTGGACACGTCCACGTCCACCCGGAAGGTGGAGATGCCATTGTCCGGGTGCGACTCCGGATAGGTATGCACCGTCACGTGGCTCTTGTTCAAGTGCGCCACCACCGAATCCGGCAGCGGCCCCGGCGCTTCCTCGTCCCAGTCCTCATCGGTGGGCGGCGACTCGTGCTCGGCGATCAGCATGGTCACGCTGGCGCCCTGGGGATCGTAATCCTGACGGGCGATATTGAGGATGTTGGCGCCGATGATGCGCGTCACATTGGTGAGAATCTCGGTGAGCCGTTCCGCGTTATAAAGCTCATCGATGTATTCGATGTACTCCTTGCGGTGCTGCTCGGTCTTCGCGTAGGCGATATCGAAGATATTGAAACTCAGGGATTTGGTCAGGTTGTTGAAACCATGGACCGTAATCTTGGGATTGGGATCTTTCACCACGGCGTTTCCCCGTTGACCGTTGCTACCGCGTTAGCGGGACTCGATGGTATAGCTGTGGGTTACCTCGACACCCCCACGGCTGAGCATGATGGTCGCGGAACAGTACTTCTCCGCGGACAAGGACACCGCGCGCTTGACGTGCGCTTCCTTGAGGTTATTGCCGGACACCACGAAGTGCAGGTGAATTTTGGTAAAAACGGCGGGGATCTCGTCCTCGGCGCGTTCCGCGCTGAGTTCGCAACGGCAGGCGCTCACGTCCTGCCGGGCCTTGCCGAGAATGTGCACCACGTCGAAGCTGGAACAACCGCCCAGGCCCATCAGCACGGTTTCCATGGGGCGCGCGCCCCGATTCTGGCCACCGTGGTCCGGAGGACCGTCCATTACGATTGTGTGCCCGCTGCCGGATTCCGCCTGGAAGCAGACATCGCCCTGCCATTCGACCACCGCCTTCATCCGCTCTCTCCTGCTCAAAGCGTCCCGGAATGGCCGCGCAGACTACCACAGAGCGGCGTTTCGCCATAGTCCGACCGCCCGTCCGGGCGGCGTTGAGGACGGTCGGGAGGGGAGACGGGAAGATACAGAGTGTGCACCACATCCCTTGGCAGCCACGTGAAAAAAAGGCAAACTCCTTTAGCTTGAATTGCTACGACTTTTTTCCGGCTTTCGGCCCCAAGCCCTGAAAGCCATCAAGCAGTGCCAAAGCAGAGTTCCCATGAGCGACGGAAATAAGATAATTCCCAATCTGGATCGGTTTCTGGCCAATTGCCACCGCCGTAAATACCCGGCCAAAAGCACGATTATTTACGCCGGCGACGAATCGGACGCCTTATATTACATCCTGAAGGGTTCCGTCACCGTCATGATCGAGGACGACGACGGCCGCGAGATGATCATGGCCTACCTGAACGCCGGGGATTTCTTCGGTGAGATGGGGTTGTTCGAGGCCGAGCCGTCCCGCTCCGCCTGGGTCAAGGCGAAAACCGAGTGCGAGGTGGCCGAGGTCAGCTACGCCAAGTTCCGCCAGCTGACCCGGGAGGACGCCGATATTCTGTTCGCGGTGTCCGCCCAGATCGCCGGTCGCCTGCGCGCCACCACCCGCAAGGTGGGCGACCTGGCGTTCCTGGACGTGACCGGTCGCGTGGCGGGCACCCTGCTGGACCTGTGCAAGCAGCCCGACGCCATGACCCACCCGGACGGCATGCAGATCAAGGTCACCCGCCAGGAGATCGGCCGTATCGTCGGCTGTTCCCGGGAAATGGTGGGCCGGGTCCTCAAGAACCTGGAAGAACAGGGCCTGGTGTCGGTGAAGGGCAAGACCATGGTGGTCTACGGCACACGCTGACGGCGCCCCGCCCCGGCGCTCCACGAAAAAGCCCGCTGACGCGGGCTTTTTCGTTACCGGGGAAGCGACAAGCTAGAAGAACAACGCCGTGAGGGCGGCGCCCGGGTCATCCGCCTTCATGAAGGCCTCACCGACCAGGAAGCCGTTGATGCCGCTGGCACGCATCAGCCGTACGTCCTCACGGCTGTGGATGCCGCTCTCGGTGATCACCAGATGGTCGCCGGGGACCTGCTCGGCCAGGGTCAGCGTCGTGTCCAGGCGGGTCTCGAAGGTTTTCAGATCCCGGTTGTTGATGCCCACCAGCTCGATATTCAGCTTCATGGCGCGCTCCAGCTCCTCCCCGGAATGCACCTCCACCAGCACATCGCAGCCGGCCCGCTGGGCGGCGTGGTAGAGCTCGTCGAGCTGGGCGTCGGACAGCGCCGCCACGATCAGCAGCACCGCGTCCGCGCCCATGGCGCGGCTCTGGAAGATCTGCCAGGGGTCGATCATGAAGTCCTTGCGCAGCACCGGCAGGGTCACCGCGTTGCGGGCGGCGCGCAGGTAGTCCTCGTGCCCCTGGAAGAACTCCTCGTCGGTCAGCACCGACAGGGCGCTGGCGCCGGCGGCCTGATAGCGGCGGGCGATGTCCACCGGGTCGAAATCCTCACGGATCACGCCCTTGCTCGGCGACGCCTTCTTGATCTCGGCGATCACCGCCGGCCGCCGTTCGGCGACACTGCGGTACAGCGCCGCGGCGAACCCCCTGGCCTTGCCCTGGTTCCGCGCCATCGCCTCGAAATCGCCGATCGTATAATGCTGCTGGCCGGCGTGGATCTCCGCCCGTTTGCGTTCAATGATCCGGTCCAGAATCGTTTCACTCATGATGGGCTCTACACCTCCTCTTTGAGGGCGACTGAGAATTGCGCCAGTTCGCGCATGCGTTCCGCTGCCTCGCCATTGTGGACCAGATCCTCCGCCATCCGAACCCCTTCCTCCAGGGTGCGGGTGACGCCGGCCACGTAGATGGCGGCGCCGGCATTGAGCGTGATCATGTCGGCAGCCTTGCCGGCGTGGCGGCCCTGGCGCTTGCCAAAGGCGTCGCGAATCAGTGCCAGGGACGCCTGCGGGTCGGTGACGTCCAGCCCCACCAGGGAATCGGACTCCAGGCCCACGTCTTCCGGCGTCAGGGTGTATTCGTTGACGCCGCCGTCCTTGTACTCGGCCACATGAGTGCGCCCGGCCAGGCTGATCTCGTCCAGGCCGTCCAGGCCGTGCACCACCATCACATGCTCGGCGCCCAGGCGCCCCAGCACCTCGGCCATGGGCCGGCACAGCTTGTCGGAGAACACCCCCACCACCAGGCGCTGCACGCCGGCCGGGTTGGTCATCGGGCCAAGAATATTGAACAGGGTGCGCATGCCCAGCTCCTTGCGCGGGCCGATGGCGTACTTCATGGCGCCATGGTGGGCCGGCGCGAACATGAAGCCCACACCCACGCCGTCCACGCAGCGGGCGATCTCCGCCGGGCTCAGATCGAGACGGATGCCGGCCGCTTCCAGCAGGTCCGAGGAGCCGCTTTTCGAACTCACCGAGCGGTTGCCGTGCTTGGCCACCCGGCAGCCGGCGGCGGCGGCCACGAAGGCGCTGGCGGTGGACACGTTGAACAGGTTGGCGCCGTCACCGCCGGTGCCGACGATGTCCACCAGATGGCGGCGGTTGTCCACCACCACCGGGGTGACCAGCTCGCGCATCACCATGGCGGCGCCGGTGATCTCGTCCAGGGATTCGCTCTTCATGCGCAGGGCCACCAGGAAGCCGCCGATCTGGGCGTCGGTGGCGCCGCCGGTCATGATTTCGCGCATCACGTCCTGCATCTGGTCGGTGGTCAGGTCGATGTGGTCCACCACCGTGGCCAGGGCTTCCTTGATGTTCATGGGCGCTCCCCCTTGAGAAAGTTGTTCAGCAGGTCGTGGCCGTGTTCGGTGAGAATCGATTCCGGATGGTACTGGACGCCTTCCAGGGGCAGCTCCTTGTGGCGCATGCCCATGATCTCGTCCATTTCCCCGTTGTCGTCCAGGGTCCAGGCGGTGATCTCGAAGCAATCCGGCAGGCTGGCCTTGTCCACCACCAGGGAATGGTAGCGGGTGGCCACATAGGGGCTGGGCAGGCCACGGAACACGCCCTGGCCGGTGTGATGCACCGGCGAGGTCTTGCCGTGCATCACGGTGCGGGCCCGTACCACCTTGGCGCCAAACGCCTGCCCCAGGGCCTGGTGGCCCAGGCAGACGCCGAGAATCGGCAGTTTGCCGGCGAAGTGGCGGATGGCGTCCACGGAAATGCCCGCCTCATTGGGGGTGCACGGCCCCGGGGAAATCATCAGCCGGTCGGCGTTGAGCGCTTCCATGCCGGCCAGATCGATGCGGTCATTGCGGTGCACCAGCACCTCCGCGCCCAGCTCCTGGAGGTACTGCACCAGGTTGTAGGTAAAGCTGTCGTAGTTGTCGATCATCAGCACGCGCATTATTTGCCCTCCCCGTTCAGATCGAGCCCGCCCAGGGCCATGTTCACGGCGCGGAACACGGCGCGTGCCTTGTTCATGGTCTCTTTCCACTCCAGGTCCGGCACCGAGTCGGCGACGATGCCGCCGCCGGCCTGCACATAGAGCCGGCCGTCCTTGACCACCGCGGTGCGGATGGCGATGGCCATGTCCATATCGTCGTTGAAGCCGATGTAGCCCACCGCGCCGCCGTAAACGCCGCGTTTGGTGGGTTCCAGTTCGTCGATGATCTCCATGGCGCGGATCTTGGGCGCGCCGCTGAGGGTGCCCGCCGGGAAGGTGGCGGCCAGTACTTCCAGGGGCCCCAGCCCCTTGCGCAGGGTGCCTTCCACATTGGAGACGATATGCATGACGTGGGAGTAGCGCTCGATCTCCATGTTGCCGGTGACGCGCACCTGGCCCGGTTCGGCGACCCGGCCCACGTCGTTGCGGCCCAGGTCGATCAGCATCAGGTGCTCGGCGATCTCCTTGGGATCCGCCAGCAGCTCTTCCTCCAGTTCCTTGTCGCGCTCCGGCGTGGCGCCGCGTTTGCGGGTGCCGGCGATGGGCCGCACCGTGACCTGGTCGTCCTCCACCCGGGTCAGGATCTCCGGCGAGGAGCCGGCGATGTGGAAGTCCTCCAGGTCCAGATAGAACATGTAGGGCGACGGGTTCAGATAGCGCAGCGCCCGATACAGGTCCATGGCCGGCGCCGGGAATTCGCAGCTCATGCGCTGGGCCGGCACCACCTGCATCACGTCACCGGCCAGGATGTACTCGCGGATCGTTTCCACCGCCGCCGCGTGGCGGTCGCGGGGAAACTCGGAGACGAAATCGTTCTCGTCCACCGGCTCGCCGTAGACCTGATGCTCCGGCTCCGGCAGGGGCGCGCGCAGCCGCCGCTCCAGTTCGTCCAGGCGCGCTTCGGCGCGGGCCTCGGCGCCGGCCTCCGCCGGGTCCACGTGCACCACCAGGAACAGGCTGCCGCGCAGGTTATCGAACACCACCACTTCCTCGGAGCGCATCAGCAGGATGTCCGGCACCCCCAGCACGTCTTCCCCCGGCGCCGGTCCCAGCCGCGGCTCGAAATAGCGCACGCTGTCGTAACCGAAATAGCCCACCAGGCCACCGTTGAAGCGTGGCAGATCGGGCAGGTCCGGGGTGCGGTACTGCTGGCGGTACTCCTCGATCCAGGCGATCGGGTCCTCGCAGTGCAGTTCCCGACGCCCGCTCTCGCCCTCGACAATGATATGCTGGCCGGTGATGCGCACCACCTCCCGGGCCGGCAGGCCGATCATCGAGTAGCGCCCCCAGCGCTCGCCGCCCTGCACCGACTCGAACAGGTAGCTGTAGGGCCCGGCGGCCAGTTTGCGATAGGCGGACAGCGGCGTGTCCAGGTCCGCCAGGACTTCGCGCACCACGGGTACGCGGGTAAAGCCCTGACGGGCGGCATCATCGAGATTGCGTGGTGACATGGTGGTCCCCGGTTCTTATTCAGGTGTCGGATTGTAGCGAAAACAAAGGGGCGCCGTTACCGGCGGACGCGCCTCAACGGCACGCGGGGGCGAGCTTCACCATCGCCAGCGGGCGGGGCCGCGGGGGGCGGAAAACAGCAGCGGATTGTGCGGGCGCGACAGAATCACCACGAATCCTCGGGGACGTTCAAGCGAATGAATGGCCGGATTCTAGCCCGCGAGCAACGCAAAAGCCAACCATCAGCCAAGGAGGGAGAACCACCCCATGAGCGTACCTCAACCCTGGACCGCCTGGTTCGACGCCACCCGCGCCGGCGCGCCCCATTGCTTCGCCCAGCTCGCCACCGTGGGCCCGGACGGCGCCCGCTGCCGTACCCTGGCGATGCGCGAACGACACGGCGCCGAGCTGTGGTTCACCACCGACCAGCGCAGCGAGAAGGTCATCGAGCTGCAGCGTCAGGCGCCCCCCCAGGGCCACCCCCACGCGGAGGCCTGCTGGTACGACCTGACCAGCCGCACCCAGTGGCGTTTTCGCGGGCCGGTGCGGTTCCTGCTGCCGGACACCCACCCGCAGGACTGCCAGCGACTGTGGGAAAAACTGGACGACGCCGACCGGGCCCGCTTCCACGGCCCGCCGCCGGGCAGCCTGCACCAGACCGGCCTGCCGCAACCGGGGGACCACATCGCCGAGGATTTTTCCATCCTGGTGCTGCGCGCGGAACACGTGAAGGTGCTGGAACTGGCGGACCTGCCGCATCGGCATTGGTACTACCCCGGGGAGGGGCGGGCCGCGCCGACGCGGTTGATGCCTTAGGGGCAGCTTGCAGCCATCACTTAACCTGCCGCTTCCCCAATTTGCGGGCAAGAGTGCGCCGGTGCATGCCCAGCCGGCGGGCGGTTTCGGAGATGTTAAAACCGGTTTCCGCCAGGGTTTGGTGGATGCGTTCCCATTCCAGGGTTTTGATCGAGGTGGGACGGCCTTCCACCGCCACCTCGGTGCTGCCGTCGGCGCGTTCGAAGGCGGCTTCGATGTCGTCGGTGTTGGACGGTTTGGCCAGATAATGGCAAGCGCCCAGCTTGATCGCCTCCACCGCCGTGGCGATGCTGGCGTAGCCGGTGAGCACCACGATCAGCATGTCCGGATCGTGGTCATGCAGCGCCTGCACACAGGTCAGCCCGGAGGCGTCGCCCTTGAGTTTCAGGTCGACCACCGCGTAACCGGGGCGGTAATCGGTGAGCGTTTCCGTGAGCCCGTCCATGCCCTCCACGCTGCGTACCTGGTACCCGCGCCGCTCGAAGGAGCGGCCCAGGGTGCGTGCCAGGGCGGCATCGTCCTCGACGATCAGCAGCCGCCGGATCTCTTCCGGCGTCTCGGTATCGGCGTTCATCAGGGTTCTCCTTGCTGCGCGTCTTCCAGCATCAACGAATCCAGCGGCAGCGATAAAGTCACCTCGGCGCCGCCCTGGGGCCGGTTGCGGGCTTCCAGCCCGCCGCCCAGGGTACGCGCCACATTGACCACCAGAAACAGGCCCAGGCCGCTGCCCGCCCGACCCTTGGTGGACTGATAGGGGCGCCCCAGCCGCGACAACATGGCGTCGCTGAAGCCCGGGCCGTCGTCGCTCACCGTCAGCACCAGTTCTTCCTCGCGGCGGCGCACCGTCAGCACCACCCGCCGGCGCGATGCCTCCAGGGCGTTGTCGAGCATATTGTGCAGGCTCTGCTTGATGGCCGAGTCGGAGGCGATGTCCACGTCCTCGCCGAACTCATTGTAGTAGGCAAAGTCGCCCACTGGCCGGGTGCGGCGCCATTCGTCGACGATGTCGTTCAGGAAGGCGTGCACCGTGGTTTCCGCCGAGGATTCACCACGCGCCTCGCCGGCGGACAGCAGAATACCGCTGACGATGGATTTGCAGCGCTGCACCTGGGCCTGCATTTCAGCGATCTCCTGATCCAGGTCCGCGTCGCCCTTGAACACCGGCATATGGCGCCAGTCGCCCAGGATCACCGCCAGGGTGGAGAGCGGCGTGCCCAGTTCATGGGCGGCGCCGGAGGCCAGCAGGCCCATGCGCACGATGTGCTCTTCCTCGGCGGCGCGCTGGCGCAGGGCCGCCAACCGCTCGTCCCGTTCGCGCCGGTTGCGGGTGATACGGCTGATAAAGATCACCAGCAGCACCGCATTAAGCACGAAGCAGATCAGCATGCCCTGGATATAGAGGCTGAACGGGCCGCGCTCGTAGTCCGGCGGCAGGGTCAGCGGGCGGCCGGCGAACTCCAGCCACACGAACCCCACGGCGGTGACCAGCACGATCAGCCAGGTGGACCAGGCCTCCAACAGCACCGCCGCCAGCACCACCTGCAACAGATAGAGGAAGATAAAGGGATTGGTGGCGCCGCCGCTCAGGCACAGCTGCAGGGTGAAAGTGATCACATCCACCAGCAGCGCCAGGAACAGCTCGCCGTTGCTGACCTGGCGGCGCACCCACTTCAAGCGCAGCATGCTGAGGCCGTTGAACGCCACCAGGCCGGCCAGCACCGCCAGCATGTAGTACAACGGCAACGCCACCTGGAACACCAGATTGGCCACCAGGATGGTGCCGATCTGGCCGAGCACGGCGATCCAGCGGAGCTGGATCAGTTGCTGCATGTTCTTGCGGCCGGTGGCGTCGAGCTCAGTGGGTACCGGTGCGGTCATGGCGTGTGTCTCCCCGGGGCGCGGGCCGGAATTCGTGACGCGCCACGAACAGCGCGCCGGCGGCCACCATCAGGGCGAGCATATACCAGGTGACGGCATAGACCAGGTGATTGTTGTGAAACTCGACCACCGTGAGGCCGGGCACCGGCCCGGCGGCGGGCGCCGCCTGCGGATCGCCGGTGACGTCGACGAAGTACGGCGCCACCCCGGCCAGCCCGCGGGCGGCGGCGATGGCGTCCAGGTCCCGGGAGTACCAGCGGTCCGCCTGGGGGTCGTTGTCGCGCAGAAAGCCGCCGCCGGGCTGGCTCAGGCGCAACAGGCCGGTCACCGACACCGACCCGTCAGGGCGCGCGTAGTCCGCGTCCCGGCCGGCCACGAAGCCGCGATTGATCAGCACCATGCTGCCGTCGTCGCGGGCCAGCGGCGTCATCACCCAGTAGCCGCCGCCCAGCCGGGTGGTGGCCTGCACCAGGGTGTCGCGGTCGTGCAGATAATGGCCTTGCAGACGCACCGGGCGGTATTCGTCCCGGTCTTGGTTGAGGGAGGGCCAGTCCGCCGCGCGGGGGGCGGGCAGCGGATCGGCGTGGACCCGCTCATCGACGCGCTGGATCAGGTCCAGCTTCCAGGCGCGCCGCTCCACCTGCCAGTGGCCCAGGGCCAGAAAGCCCAGAAAAGCGCCCAGTGCCAGCAGCCCCCACAGCAGGCGGGCGATCTGGCGGCGGGCGCTCACCGGCGCGGTGGCCGAGCGGGACATGCGCTTACAGGTACTCCTTCATCAACCCGGGCATCATGTTCACGTTCAGGTGGTACATCACCCACAGTGAACCGGCCAGGGCGATGAACACGATCACCGCCGTGAAGATCAGGGCGAGCATGTTCCAGCCGCCCTCGGAGTGAAAGTTCATGTGCAGGAAGTAGATCATGTGCACCACGATCTGCACCGCGGCGAAGCCCAGGATCACCAGCGCGGTCATGCCGGAATCCTGGATCACTCCGGCCATCACCAGCCAGAACGGAATGGCGGTGAGGATCACCGACAGCACGAAGCCGGTCATGTAGCCCTTGAAGGTGCTGTGCGGCGCGTCGTCGTGATGATCGTGGCCGTGCGGGTCGTGAGCGTGATCGGACTGGCTCATGGCAGCACTCCCATCAGGTAAACGAAGGTGAAAACGCCGATCCAGACCACGTCCAGGAAGTGCCAGAACATGGACAGGCAGAACAGCCGGCGGCGGTTCTCGGCGATCAGGCCGTGCTTCTTGAGCTGGAACAGCAGGGTCACCAGCCACACGATGCCGAACAGCACGTGCAGACCGTGGGTGCCGACCAGGGCGAAGAACGAGCTCAGGAAGGCGCTGCGGCCGGGGCCCGCGTCCTCGGTGATCAGGTGATGGAATTCGTACAGTTCCAGGCCCAGGAAGCCGGCGCCCAGCAGGCCGGTGATCGCCAGCCACACCATCACGCCGCCGAGCTTGCCCATCTGCATGCGCAGCATGGCGAAGCCGTAGGTGATCGAGGACAGCAGCAGCAGGGTGGTGTTCATCGCCACCAGCGGCAGGTCGAACAACTCCTCGCCGGTGGGGCCGTGGGCGTAGGCACGGCCGAGCACCCCGTAGGTGGCGAACAGACTGGCGAAGATCAGGCAGTCGCTCATCAGGTAGATCCAGAAACCCAGCAGCGTGCCGGTCTCCGGGTGGTGCTCGGTGGTCTCGTGGAATTGCAGGCGCTGCCCGTCTTCCGCGCTACCGGCCAGGGTGTCGTGGGTGATCTCAGACATGGTTGGCAAGCATCCGTGTACGTTCCGCCTCGATCCCGGCCACTTCGTCGGCGGGGATGTGATAGTCGCGGTCATAGTTGAAGGTATGGCCGATGGCCACCGCCAGCAGGGCGAAGAAGCTCACGCCCACCAGCAGCCACATGTGCCAGATCAATGCGAAGCCCAGCACCATGCTGATGCCCGCCAGAATGATGCCGGCGCCGGTGTTCTTGGGCATGTGGATCGGCAGGAAGCCGCTTTCAGGGCGTTGATATCCCTGTTCCTTCATCTGCCACCAGGCATCCAGATCGTGCACGCGCGGCGTGAACGCGAAGTTGTAGTACGGCGGCGGCGAGGAGGTGGACCACTCCAGGGTGCGGCCATGCCACGGATCACCGCTGTCGTCGCGCAGCTCGTCGCGGCGGCGGTAGCTGACGTACAGCTGGATCAGGAAGCTGGCGATGCCGATGGCGATCAACACCGCGCCGAAGGCGGCGATCACGAACCAGATCTGCAGGGACGGATCGTCGAACTTGTTCATGCGGCGGGTCACGCCCATCAGGCCCAGCACATACAGCGGCATGAAGGCGAAATAGAAGCCGATGGTCCAGAACCAGAACGACATCTTGCCCCAGAACGGATCCAGCTTGTAACCGAACGCTTTCGGGTACCAGTAGGTGATGCCGGCGAACAGGCCGAACAGCACGCCACCGATGATCACGTTATGGAAGTGCGCCACCAGGAACAGGCTGTTGTGCAGCACGAAGTCCGCCGGCGGCACCGCCAGCAGCACGCCGGTCATGCCACCGATCACGAAGGTGATGATGAAGCCCACCGTCCACAGCATCGGCACGTCGAACTCGATGCGGCCGCGGTACATGGTGAACAGCCAGTTGAACACCTTGGCCCCGGTGGGGATCGAGATGATCATGGTGGTGATGCCGAAGAACGAGTTCACCGTCGGCCCGGAGCCCATGGTGAAGAAGTGGTGCAGCCATACCAGGTACGACAGCACCGTGATCACCACCGTGGCATAGACCATGGACGCATAACCGAACAGGCGCTTGCGCGAGAAGGTGGAGACCACTTCGGAGAAGATACCGAACGCCGGCAGAATCAGGATGTACACCTCCGGGTGACCCCAGATCCAGATCAGGTTGATGTACATCATCACGTTGCCACCCAGATCGGTGGTGAAGAACGCGAAGTCGGCGTAGCGGTCCAGCGCCAGCAGCGCCAGTACCGCGGTCAGTACCGGGAAGGCGGCAACGATCAGCACGTTGGTGCACAGCGCGGTCCAGGTGAACACCGGCATGCGCATCAGGGACATGCCCGGGGCCCGCATCTTGACGATGGTGACCAGCAGGTTGACCCCCGATAGCAGTGTCCCCACCCCGGCGATCTGTAGCGCCCATATGTAATAGTCCACCCCTACCCCGGGACTTTTTATGATCCCCGATAGCGGTGGATAGGCCAGCCAGCCGGTCTTGGCGAATTCGCCGATGAACAGCGACACCATCACCAGCACGGCGCCGGCGGTGGTCATCCAGAAGCTGAAGTTGTTGAGGAACGGGAAGGCCACGTCGCGGGCGCCGATCTGCAGCGGCACCACGTAGTTCATGACGCCGGTGATCAGCGGCATGGCGACGAAGAAGATCATGATCACGCCGTGGGCGGTGAAGATCTGGTCGTAGTGTTCCGGCGGCAGATACCCCTCCGAACCACCGAACGCCCAGGCCTGCTGGATGCGCATCATGATGGCGTCGGCGAAGCCGCGCAGCAGCATCACCAGACCCAGCACCATGTACATGATGCCGATCTTCTTGTGGTCGATGCTGGTGAACCACTCATGCCACAGGTAACCCCAGGCCTTCTTGTAGGTGATGAAGCCCAGCACCGCGGTGCCACCGATGGCGACCATGATGAAGGTGCCGATCAGGATGGGATCGTGTAACGGGATCGACTCCCAGGAGAGGCGACCGAAGATCAGCTTTGTCAGGTCCAATTCAGACATCTCTTATCCGACGCTGGCAGCGTTTACTGATTGAGGGACCGACGGTCGCTGTCGTCGGCCATGGTCAGGTCCAGAAGTTCGCGAAGCTCGTTGTCCTCGCGGCGCGCCTTGCGATCGCGGGGATCGCCGGCGATGCACATGGGCATGCCCAGTTCCGTGAAGGCCATCATCTCGTCCATGCACACATCGCCCTCGTTCAGACACCGGTTGAGGATGTCGTGATAGAGGTTGTCATCGGCGCTGGCGTAGTAGGTCACCGGGTGGTTCTCGCTGGGTTGCTCCAGCTGCCGGTACTCGCCGCGGCTGAGCGCCTCGCCGCTGCTTTTCACCTTGGCCACCCAGGCGTCGAAGTCGGCGTCGCTGAGACCGTGGAACTTGAAGCGCATCTGCGAGAAGCCGGCGCCGCTGTAGTTGGCGGAGAAGCCGTCGTAGACGCCGGGCTCGTTGATCACCGCGTGCAGCTTGGTCTCCATGCCGGCCATGGAATAGATCTGGCCGGCCAGGGCCGGGATGAAGAACGAGTTCATCACCCGGTCGGAGGTGATCTTGAAGCGGATCGGCTGGTCCACCGGCGCCGCCAGCTCATTGACCGTGGCGATGCCCTGCTCGGGGTAGAAGAACAGCCATTTCCAATCCAGGGACACCACCTCGATGACCAGCGGCTCCACGCCCTCGGGCAGCGGGCGCCCGGCGTCGATGCGCTCCAGCGGCCGGTAGGGGTCCAGCTTGTGGGTGCTCACCCAGGTCATGGCGCCCAGGGCGATGATGATCAGCAGGGGCGCGCCCCAAATCACCAGCTCCAGCACCGTGGAGTGATCCCAGTCGGGCTTGTAGGTGGCATTGTTGCCGGCCCGGTAGCGGATCGCGAACACCAGCGTCAGGATGATTACCGGCACGATCACCAGCAACATCAGGAAGGTGGACCAGAGAATCAGGTCGCGCTGCTGGGCGGCAATATCACCGGACGGCGACATCAGCACCATATCGCAGCCGCTCAGCAGAACGGCGGCGGCGACGAGAGGGACGAAACGAAAAAAGTTGTGTAGTCGCATTACCGGATCAAACAGAGGTGGCCCAGGGTGCGACGCACTGTACCCGCCGGGGAGGGTGGCGAAAATTGGACATTTTGTCCCATGGCGAAGGCTCGCGCTTCCGGGCATCCTTCGCCCACGCGATAGTACGGCGCACCGGTTTAAAGGAGTGGATTTCCTTCGCCGCCGGGGCCAGCATACCCTTAATGGATTGAAACAGACCAGTACGCAGCGAGAGCCGAGCATGTCCACAGCCTACGAGCCCAACCCCGCCGACGTCACTGCGTCGTCCGCCGAGCACCGCGCCAAGGTGGCGCCGGGCGAGATCGCGGTCGGCGTGGTGGTGGGGCGCACCTCCGAATACTTCGACTTCTTCGTTTACGGCATCGCCTCGGTGCTGGTGTTCCCGTCGGTGTTTTTCCCGTTCGCCAGCCAGCTGGAAGGGCTGCTGTACGCCTTCACCATCTTCTCGTTCGCGTTCATCGCCCGGCCGTTCGGCACCGCCCTGTTCATGATGATCCAGCGGCGCTGGGACCGCAGCGTCAAGCTGACCGCCTCACTGTTCATGCTCGGCACCGCCACCGCCGGCATCGCCTTCCTTCCCGGCTACGAGACCCTGGGCGGCTTCTCGATCCTGTTGCTGGCCCTGTTCCGGATCGTGCAAGGGGTTGCATTGGGTGGCTCCTGGGACGGCCTGCCCTCGCTGCTGGCGCTCAATGCCCCACGCGACCGGCGCAGCTGGTACGCCATGCTCGGCCAGCTGGGCGCGCCGATCGGCTTCCTGGTGGCCAGCGCCCTGTTCCTGTTTCTGTTCACCAGCCTGCCCAGCGAGGATTTCCAGGGCTGGGGCTGGCGTTACCCGTTCTTCGTGGCGTTCGCCATCAACGTGGTGGCGCTGTTCGCCCGGCTGCGGCTGGTGGTGACCCATGAGTACACCGCCGCCCTGGAAGAGCGTGAGCTGGAACCGCTGGGCACCCGGGAAATGCTGCGCAAGCAGGGCTACAACATCTTTATCGGCTCGTTCGCCGCCCTGGCCAGCTACGCCCTGTTCCACATGGTGACTATCTTCCCGCTGTCCTGGATCTACCTGGGCGACACCCAGGCGATCAGCAACGTGCTGGCGATCCAGATCGTCGGCGCCATCATCGGCATGGGCGGCACGGTGTTTTCCGGCTGGATCGCCGACCGCATCGGCAAGCGCACCACGGTGGCCACCCTGGCGGTGCTGATCGGGGTGTTCAGCCTGTTCACGCCGATGCTGATGAACGGTTCGCCGCTGCAGCAGGACCTGTTCATCCTGATCGGCTTCGCCCTGCTGGGCGTGTCCTATGGCCAGGCCTCCGGCACCGTGACCGCCAACTTCGAGCGCCGATTCCGCTACACCGGCGCCGCCCTCACCTCTGACTTCGCCTGGCTGTTCGGCGCCGCCTTCGCGCCGCTGGTGGCCCTGGGCCTGTCGGCGAAATTCGGTCTCGCCTATGTCAGCGTTTACCTGCTGTCCGGGGTGGTCTGCACCTTGCTGGCGCTGCGCATCAACAAGCGCCTGGAAAACGACTGAGAAGGATCAGTTGAAAGTGACAAGTTAAAAGGTCAAAGCGCGGGCAGGGCCTTGCCGTCATCGGGGCCCGGCCCGCGTTTCAACTTTTAACCTTCAACTTTTAACCGGGGTCAGCTCAACGACCCCAGCGCCGCCTTGGTGAAGGGCTCGATCTCGCCGCCCTGACCTTCGCGCATTTTCACCAGCCAGTTCGGGTCCTGCAGCAGGGCCCGGCCCACCGCGATCAGGTCGAACTCGTCCGCCGCCATGCGCTTGACCAGCTCCTCGATGCCTTTCGGGTTGGCGGTACCGCCGATGCCCTGGTTGTTGGCGCCGATGAAATCGTCGTCCAACCCCACGCTGCCCACGGAGATCGCCGGCTTGCCGGTGAGCTTCCTGGTCCAGCCCGCCAGGTTCAGATCCGAGCCTTCGAATTCCGGCACCCAGAAACGGCGGGTGGAGGCATGGAACAGGTCCACCCCGGCGTCCACGAACAGCGCCAGGAAACGCTCCAGCTCCTCTGGATTGTGGGCCAGGCGCGCCTCGTAGTCCTGCTGCTTCCATTGCGAGTAGCGCAGCACGATGGCGAAGTCCTCGCCCACCGCGTCACGCACCGCCTGGACCACTTCCACGCCAAAGCGGGCGCGGTTTTCCAGGGAGCCGCCGTACTGGTCGTCGCGCTGGTTGGTGCCTTCCCAGAAGAACTGGTCCAGCAGATAGCCGTGGGCGCCGTGGATTTCCACCCCGTCGAAGCCCAGCGCCTTGGCGTCCCGGGCGCCGTCGGCGAACGCACGGATCACATCATCGATGTCCTGCTGGTCCATGGCCTTGCCGTTGGGCTTGCCGGGTTTGAACAGGCCGGACGGCGAATAGCCGGGGGCGTCCTTGTCCGGGCCCACGCCGGGCCGGCGGGTGCCGCCCACGTGCCAGAGCTGGGGAATGATGGCGCCGCCGGCGCCGTGCACTTCCTCCACCACCCGCTTCCAGCCGGCCAGCGCGGCCTCGCCGTGGAAGGCGGGCACCGCGTCGTGGCCCGGGGCGCCCGGGTGATTGATGGTGGTGCCTTCGGTGATCAGCAGGCCCACCTGCCCTTCCGCGCGCCGGCGGTAGTAGCCGGCCACGTTCTCGCCGGGCACCTGGCCGGGTGAGAAGTTACGGGTCATGGGGGCCATGGCCACGCGGTTGCGCAGCTTCAGGGACTTGCATTCAAACGGACGAAACAGGGGCGCGAGATCGGCGCTCATTAACACTCTCCCGGTCAATCAAACGGTGATGACTCACAAAAACAGTGACGTAATCTACCGTGATTCGTCCGAAAGCGACACCGCCGAAGGCCGTTCGTCCAGATCCAGGCGGCGCGCCTTCCAGTAATGGCGCCGCCAGTAGACGTTGTTCAGGGAAGAGGTCATCACGCCCCGGCTGGTGGAGGCGTGCAGGAAGCGGTCGCCGCCCATGTAGATGCCCACATGGCGCTGGCGGAAGCCGGTCTTGAAGAACACCAGATCGCCGGCTCGCAGTTCGTCGCGGCCCACCCGGCGCCCCTCCCGGGCCAGTTCGTCGGTGGTGCGCGGCACATCGATGCCCAACTGCGACTGGAAGGTGACCTGCACGAAGGCGGAGCAATCAATGCCCTGGCGGTCGCTGCCGCCCAGCCGGTAGGGCACGCCCCGCCATTGCTCCGCCTGGGCGCGCAGCAGCGGTGAGATGGGAGCCGCATCAGCGGCATCGGCGGGCACGTCGTCACGCAGCAAGGGCGGCGGCTCGGCGCCGGCGCTACGCTCTTCCACCCGGGGTCCATGGTCCATGGAGCGGGTGGCGCAGCCACCCAGCAGGGCCGCCAGCACCAGCGCGGTCAGAACGGTTCGCCAGGAGCGGGGGTACAACACACCGGGCACGGCGTCTCCCTGGGGTTTCCGGAATTCGATTCCACGGACTATACCGTTGCGCCCGGGTCCGCCTCAATGGCCGCCGTGGCCGTGCTCCATCATGTGTTTGGGGTTGTGCATGCCCTCTTTCACGCCGAAGCGGATCAGCAGCACATTGACCGGGTAGGCCACCAGCAGGCCGGCGGTCAGGGAAATCACCAGGGCGCCCCAGAAATGCGGGTCCCCGAGCCGGGCGCCGCCCCCCAGCCAGGTGTTCACGCCCAGGGCGGACGCTTCCATGGCGGTGATACTGAGCGTTTCCGCCAGCACCGAATCCTTGAGAGCCACCGCCAGCGCCTCGCCACTTTGCACCAGCGGCCCCAGGGTGAAGGCGAAACCGATCAGATAGGCCAGCGCGAAGGTCACCAGATTCACCGGCCAGCCGCTCAGAGCCAGCACCCCGACCATGAACAGCACGCCGATGATCTCACCCAGGCCGCAGCCGGAATAGCAGTGCGCCACCGAGCGGAAACTGCGCCGCCACAGGGAATCCTGGCGGATCTGGCCGCGCCCGGAGTAGTAGTAAATGGCCAGCCCCAGCGGGCCGGAATACAGCACGGTGAGCACCCAGGCGACCTTCATCATGCCGCCGAGGAACGGGTTGTTGCGGTGCAGATCGCGCGCCGTCCAGGCGGCGCAGGCCAGGGCCACCAGGGCCCACGCCGCCAGCACTGGCCAGGTCAGTCCTTCAAGCACGGTTCGCCTCCTTGCCGGAATACCCGGTCATTGCAACGGGGACAATGGCGGCGTGGCAAGGCGGCCCGGGCAACCTTTACGGTGTTTGACGATAGGCGGCGGGCGGTCCGGGGTCAGGCCAGTTGCGCGCGCATGGCGTCGATCACCGTCCGGTAGTCGCCCTTGCCGAAAATGGCCGAGCCGGCCACGAAGGTATCGGCGCCGGCGGCGGCCACCTCGCCGATGTTGTTCTCGGAGACGCCGCCGTCCACTTCCAGGCGGATGTCACGGCCGCTGTCGTCGATCAGGCGGCGCACCCGCTCGATCTTCCTGAGGGTACCGGGGATGAACTTCTGGCCGCCGAAGCCCGGGTTCACGCTCATCAGCAGGATCATGTCCAGCTTGTCGAGGACGTATTCCAGGCAGTCCGGCGAGGTGGCCGGATTCAGCACCAGACCGGCCTGGCAGCCGGCGTCGCGGATCAGCTGCAGGGAACGGTCCACGTGGCGGGAGGCTTCCGGGTGAAAGGTGATCATGGAGGCGCCGGCGTCGGCGAACATGCCGATCAGGTCGTCCACCGGGCTGACCATCAGGTGCACGTCGATGGGCGCGGTGATGCCGTGTTTGCGCAGGGCCTGGCAGACCATCGGGCCAATGGTCAGGTTGGGCACGTAATGATTGTCCATCACGTCGAAATGGATCACGTCGGCGCCGGCGTCGAGCACCGCCTCGCACTCCTCGCCCAGGCGCGCGAAGTCGGCGGCGAGAATGGAGGGAGCGATCCAGGGGGTTTGCTTGGCCATGAAAAATCCTCGGTGCGTGACTCAGCGGCGGCGTTGGGACAGAAAGCGGTCCAGTTCGGCGAGACGCTCGGGCGTGCCGATGTCCCACCAGTGCCCGGCATGGTGCTCGCCGGTGGCGCGGTCGGCGGCAATGGCGGCGCGCAGCAGCGGCGCCAGCGGTCGTTCGCCGTCGTCCAGGTCCCGGAACAGGGCCGGATGCAGCCGCGCGATGCCGGCGTAGGTGAGCCGGGGGGCGGCATTATCGCTCAGCCGGCCGTGCTCTGTTAAATGGAAATCCCCGTCGGGATGGTGGGCCGGGTTGTCCACCAGCACCAGATGGGCGCGGTCGTCGCCGGCCAGCGCGCCGAGATCGCGGAAATCGTAGTCGGTCCAGATGTCGCCGTTGACCAGAATAAAGGGCGCCTCGCCCAGCAGCGGCAGCGCCCGGCGGATGCCGCCGGCGGTTTCCAGCGGCGTGCCCTCGTGGGACCAGTGCAGGCGCACCCCCAGATCCGCGCCATCGCCCAGCCGCGCCGGCAGCTGCTCGCCGAGCCAGCCGGTGTTGATCACAATATCGCTCACCCCGGCGTCGCGCAGGGCCTCGATGGGGTACTGGATCAGCGGCTTGCCGCCGGCCTCCAGCAACGGCTTGGGGGTGCGGTCGGTGAGCGGACGCATGCGTTTGCCGTAGCCGGCGGCCAGGATCATGGCGGTGGACTCCCCGCTCACGGGCAGCCCCACTGGTCCAGCAGCCGGCCCAGGTCGGCCAGCTCCGGCCGCCGGGTGATCACGGTGCGCAGGTAGGCGAAGAAGCGCGGCGCGTCCTCCAGGTATTTCGGCTTGCCGTCCCGGTGCCGGATGCGCGCGAAGATGCCGATCACCTTCAGGTGACGCTGGGCGCCCATCAGATCGCACCAGCGCAGCCAGTCGTCGAAGGCCGCCGGCACCGGCAGGCCGGCGGCGCCGGCCCGTTCATGGTAAAGCCGCAGCCAGACCCGCACCCGGTCCTCCGGCCAGCTCAGAAAGGCGTCCTTGAACAGGCAGATCGGGTCGTAGCTGAGCGGGCCCGCCACCGCGTCCTGGAAATCGATGACCCCCGGATTGGGGTCGCTGACCATCAGATTGCGGGGCATGAAATCCCGGTGCACGAACACCCGCGGCTGGGCCAGGGCGGACTCGATCAGGGTGTCGAACACCGCCTCCAGGCGCGCCGTGTCGGCGCCCTCCAGGGTCAGACCGCGATGGCGCCCCAGGTACCATTCGCTGAACAGCCCCAGCTCACGGCGCAGCAGGGCCCGGTCGTAAACCGGCAGCCCGTCGGCGTCGGCGCCGCTCTGCTGGGCGATCAGGGTGTCCAGGGCGGCGCCGAACCAGGCGTCCGCGTTGCCGTCGTCCAGGGCGGTAAGCCAGGTTTCGGTGCCCATGTCGGTGAGCAGCAGAAAGCCCTGCTCCAGGTCCCGGTGCAGGATCTCCGGCACGTGCACGCCGGCGGCGGCCAGCCGCCGGGCCACGTCGATAAAGGGCCGGCAATCCTCCTGCTCGGGCGGCGCGTCCATGGCCACCAGGGTGCGGCCGCCGTGCCGGTAACGAAAGTAGCGGCGGAAACTGGCGTCCGCCGAGGCCGGCTCGCCGGCCACCGGAGCGCCCACCCAGGCACTCACCCATTGGTCCAGCGCCGCGCGCCGGTGATCCTGATTACCGTTCTCAGGCTGCATTGCCACCTTCAATCCATTACACTGCCGCGATTCGACTGAAACTCCGCACCGCCAACGACAACGCCGGCCCCACCGGCAGGGTACGCGCCATCAAGGACGCGGTCGGGGATTCCGAAACGGCCTTTTTACCTGTTCCGAGCAGCCGATGCCACTGCCCAAACCATCGTTTTTACCCGGCCTGGCACTGATCCTGGCCGGCTTCGCCGGCGCCGATGACGACCTCAACTGGGTCGACCGGGAGTCCATGGAAGCCCTGCCCCCGGTCCTGCAACGGCCGATTCCGGTGTGGTGCAGCGGCATCTATTACAACCCGCGAGTGGGCATGCCCGCCGAGCGCAGCGACACGGTGATCACCGCCGACCGCACCAGTCTCACCCAGGACGGCCTGATCGAGATGGGCGGCGACGTGCTGATCGAGGAGCCCGGCCGCCGGCTCACCACCCAGTCCGCCCTGCTCGACCAGTCCAGCGGCAAGTTCCAGGTGGACAACGACCTGCGCCTGGAGACCGACCAGTTCACCTTCCTCGCCGACGGCATGAGCGGCCAGACCGACCGCCGCGAGGTGAGCCTGGACGGCGTGCGCTATTCCCTGTTCGGCCCGGGTGCCCGGGGCACCGCCGATTACATCGATCTGGTCGACAACTTCGTAACCATCGAGCAGGGCAGCTACACCACCTGTCCGCCGGCCTCCAACGGCTGGCAGTTGAACGGCCGCCAGATCCGCCTGGACCGCAGCCAGGGCTGGGGCGAGGCGCGGGACGTGACGTTGCGGGTCAAGGGCGTGCCGGTGCTGTGGCTGCCGTGGATCACCTTTCCCATCGATGATCGCCGCAAGACCGGCCTGCTGTTCCCGACCATCGCCACCAGCGACAGCGGCGGCCTGGACGTGACCCAGCCGATCTACATCAATCTGCACCCGCAGATGGACGCCACCGTGGCGCCGCGCTACATCGACGGCCGGGGCAGCGGCCTGGAAACCGAGTTCCGTTACCTGAACCGCTTCGGCCTGGGCCAGGTCAGCTACGGGGTGCTGTTCAGCGACCGCCAGTTCAACGACGAGAACCGGGAAGTGGCGTCCTGGCGGCACAGCGGCTCGGTGCGCCGCTGGCAGCTCACCGCCGACGTCAATTACGTGTCCGACGACTTCTATTTCAAGGATCTGGACACCGGCCTGGAGGTCAGTTCCCAGACCCACCTGCCGCGCCTCGGCGAGGCCCGCTATTACGGCCGCCGCTGGCAGGCCCTGGCCCGCATTCAGTCCTGGCAGACCATCGACCCGACCCTGCCGGACAACCTGGAACCCTACCGGCGTCTGCCGCAGCTGCAGCTGTCCGGCGACCCGCAACTGTTCGGCCCCCTGCACGGCCTGTGGCTGAGCGACGTGACCGCCTTCGACCGGGCCGACAACGACACCAGCAACAATCCCACCGGCGCCCGGGTGCACATGGCCCCGGGGCTGGCGGTGCGGCTCAAGAAACCCTGGGGCTATGTGGAACCCCGGGCGCGGGTCTACCACACCCGCTACCAGCTGGACGACGCCGACAACAGCGCCGACCCGACCCTGACCACCTGGGGCGCCAGCCTGGATTCCGGGCTGTTCCTGCAGCGCGACACCAGCCTGTTCGGGCGCGGCTACACCCAGACCCTGGAACCGCGGGTATTCATCAACAAGGTGGCCTACGAGTATCAGGACGATCTGCCCAACTTCGACGCCGGTGAGCTGACCTTCTCCTACAACACCCTGTTCCGGGAAAACCGCTTCATCGGCTACGATCGCATCGGCGACGAGGAAAAGATGTCGGTGGGCCTGACCAGCCGTTTCCTGCGCAGCGACGACGGCCGCGAGCAGCTGCGTCTGCGGGTGGGCCAGGGCTATTACACCGGCGAGCGCAAGGTGCAACTGCGCGGCCGGGAGCCGGATGACGCCGACCAGACCCCGATGGTCGCCGACGCGCGCTGGAACTTTGGGCACGATTGGTACCTCTATTCCGAAGGCCAGTGGGACACGCACGCCAACCAGCGCCAGCGCTCGTCCCTGCGCCTGGGCTACACCGACCGGGAGCGCCGCGTCCTCAACCTGGGTTTTCATGACCTGGCGGAACGGGACATCCAGCAATCGGAAATCGCCGCCATCTGGCCGATCCACCGCAACTGGCGCCTGATCGGCCGCTGGCTGTACGACCTGGAAAACCAGCGCACCCTGGAGACCCTGGCCGGCGCCGAATGGCGCAATTGCTGCTGGAAGATTCGTCTGGTCAGCCAGCGGGAGCTGGTCGACGACGACGGCAACGGCACCCTGGAAGGCGACTCCACGGTATTAATGCAGATTCAAATGACCGGGCTCGGCGGGTTCGGCGGGCGCGTGGACAGCCTGCTGGAGCGCAGTATTCCCGGATACAGGAGTGAGTATGATTAGGATCGGAGCCTGGTTGCTGGGCGCGTTGTTGATGACCCAGGCCGCCCAGGCGGACATGCAGCCGCTGGACCGCATCGTGGCGGTGGTCAACGACGGCGTGATCATGGACAGCGAACTGGACGCGCGGGTCAACGACATCGCCGCCCAGTTCCGCGCCGACAACCGCCCGCTGCCGCCGCTGGAGGTGATGCGCGAGCAGGTGCTGGACCGCATGATCCTGGAGCGGGTGCAGCTGCAGATGGCCGAGCGCGGCGGCATCCGCGTGGACGACGCGGCGCTCAACCAGGCCCTGGAGGGCATTGCCCGCCAGAACAACATGACCCTGCCGCAGTTTTCCGAGCGGCTGCGCGGCGAGGGTTACGACTGGTCCCAGTTCCGCGAACAGATCCGCAACGAGATGGTGATCTCACGCCTGCAGCAGCGCAGCGTGGCATCGCGGATCCGCGTCACCGACCGGGAGGTGGAGCGCTTCCTGCAGTCCGAGACCGGCAAACGCATGTTCCAGGCGGATTTCCATCTCGGCCATATTCTGGTCAAGGTGCCCGGCGGCGCCAGCCCGGACCAGGTGCGCGCGGCCAAGCAGAAAGCCGACGATCTGGTCGGCCGCCTGCGCGGCGGCGCCGACTTCGCGGAAACCGCGGTGGCGGAATCCGACGGCCCGGAAGCCCTGGAAGGCGGCGACCTGGGCTGGCGCGAGGCGGCCCAGTGGCCGAGCCTGTTCGCCGATGCCGCCATCGATATGCAAAAAGGCGAGATCAGCGAGCCGCTGCGCTCCGGCGCCGGCTTCCACATCCTCAAGATGATCGACCGTCGCGGCGGCGGCGAGCGCCTGGTCACCCAGTACAAGGTGCGCCATGTGCTGGTGCGCCCGGACACGCTCACCACCGAGGAGCAGGCCCGCCAGGAAATCGACCGGCTGCACGACCAGGTGGCCTCCGGCGAGCTCACCTTCGCCCAGGCCGCCGAGCGGTCCTCCGACGACCCGGGCAGCGCCCGCGCCGGCGGCGAGCTGGGCTGGGTGGCCCCCGGCGAAATGGTGCCGGAGTTCGAGCAGATGATGCAGGAAACGCCCAAAGGCCAGCTGTCGCCCACCTTCCAGACCCAGTTCGGCTGGCACTTCCTGCAGGTGGAGGACGTGCGCGAAACCGACATGAGCGACCGCTACCGGGATCTGCAGGCCCGCCAGGCCCTGCAGAAGCGCCGCTTCGACGAAGAGCTGCAAACCTGGCTGCAGGAGCAGCGCGCGGAGGCCTACGTGGACATCCGCCTGAACCCGGATTCATGATCCGCCCCCTGGCCCTGACCAGCGGCGATCCGGCCGGCATCGGTCCGGACCTGGCCCTGACCCTGGCGGCGGAGGCATCGGCCACGCCGCTGGTGATCCTCGGTGACCGCCGGGTGCTGGCCGAGCGCGCCCGGGCCCTGGGTCTGGACCTGAACCTGCCGGACTGGGTCCCGGGCCAGCCGGTGCCTTCCGGCGCCGCGCTCTGGCACTGCCCGGCGGGGGCGGCGGTCACCGCCGGCCGCCCGGACCCGGCCACCGGCGCCGGCACCCTGGAAATGCTGCGGCGTGCCGCCGATGGCTGTCTGGACGGTACCTTTTCAGGCATGGTCACCGCCCCGGTGGCCAAGAACGTGATCTGCGAGCGCGCCGACCCGGCCTTTACCGGCCACACCGAGTTTCTGGCCGAGCGCGCCGGCGTGGACCGGGTGGTAATGATGCTGGCCGCCGGCGACCTGCGGGTGGCCCTGGCCACCACCCACCTGCCCCTGGCCAAGGTGCCGGCGGCGATCACCGACGCCGGCCTGACCCGGGTGCTGACCATTCTGCGCGACGATCTGCGCGCCAAATTCGCCCTGCCACGGCCGCGCATCCTGGTGCTGGGGCTCAACCCCCACGCCGGCGAAGGCGGCCACCTGGGCCGCGAGGAGCTGGACATCATCATCCCCACCCTGGAACGCCTGCGCGGCGAGGGCTTCGATCTGACCGGCCCGGTGCCGGCGGACACCGCCTTCCAGCCGGCCCTGCTGGAGCGCCACGACGCGGTGCTGGCCATGTACCACGACCAGGGCCTGCCGGTGCTCAAATTCGCCGGCTTCGGCGAGGCGGTGAACCTGACCCTGGGCCTGCCGTTCATCCGCACCTCGGTGGACCACGGCACCGCCTTCGATCTGGCCGGCACCGGCCGCGCCCTGGCCGGCAGCCTGCGCGCCGCCACCCGGCTGGCGGCGCAACTGGCGCAGCGTGCCGCCCCGTCGGAGACCGCCTCATGAGCACCCCGCACCGCGCCCGCAAGCGCTTCGGGCAGCACTTTCTGCACGATCCGGCCATCATCGAACGGCTGGTGCGCAGCGTCGCCCCCGGCGAGGGCCAGTCGCTGGTGGAAATCGGCCCCGGCCAGGGCGCCCTCACCTACCCGCTGCTGGACGAGGTGGACCATCTGCAGGTGGTGGAGCTGGACCGGGACCTGATCGCGCTGCTGCGTGAACGCATCGCCCCGGAACGGCTCACCATCCACGAGGGAGACGCCCTGCGGTTCGACTTCGCCGCCCTGGCGGACGGCCGTCCGCTGCGGGTGGTGGGCAACCTGCCCTACAACATTTCCACGCCGCTGATCTTCCATCTGCTCGACCAGGCCGGCGCCATCGCCGACATGACCTTCATGCTGCAGAAGGAAGTGGTGGACCGGCTGACCGCCGCCCCCGGCGGCAAGGACTACGGGCGCCTGTCGGTGATGGTGCAGTATCATTGCCAGGCGGATTACCTGTTCTTCGTGCCGCCGGGGGCCTTCCAGCCGCCGCCCAAGGTGGATTCGGCGGTGGTGCGCCTGACCCCCTACGCCACGCCGCCCTGGCCGGCCGACGACCCGACCTGGCTGGCGCGGCTGGTGGCCCAGGCCTTCAGCCAGCGCCGCAAGGCGATTCGCAACAGCCTGAAAAGCCTGATCGACACCGACCTGTTCGCCGCCACCGGCATCGACCCGGGCCTGCGCCCTGACCACCTGACGGTGGCCGACTACGTGGCCCTGGCCAATGCCAGCGGCGGCGCCCCGGAATCACAAGGAGCCCGTTCATGACCGTCGCGGACCCGAACCGCTACCGGATCCAGGTTTCCGTGAAAGTGGAATACCTGCCCGAACAGAGCGACGCGGACAACCAGCGCTGGGTGTTCGCCTACCACGTCACCCTGAAGAACAAGGGCAAGCAGACCGCCCGCCTGCTGACCCGCCACTGGGTAATCACCGACGGCGAGGAGCGCACCCGCGAGGTGCACGGCGAAGGCGTGATCGGCGAACAGCCCAGTATCGCCCCCGGCAGCTTCTACCAGTATTCCAGCGGCGCGGTGCTGGAAACCGAGGTGGGCACCATGCACGGCAGTTACCAGATGCTGGCCGAGGACGGCACCTGTTTCGACGCGGAAATCCCGGCCTTCACGCTGGCGGTACCGCGGGCCCTGCATTGAGACACCGGAGCGCCCCATGAGTACCTTCGCGATCGGCGACCTGCAGGGCTGTCTGGCCCCCTTCGAGGCGCTGCTCGACAGCATTGGCTTCAACCCGGACCGGGACCGGCTGCTGCTGGCCGGCGACCTGGTCAACCGGGGCCCGGACTCCCTGGGCACCCTGCGCCGGGTGCACGCCCTGCGCGACAATGCGCAGGTGGTGCTGGGCAACCACGACCTGCACTTGCTGGCGGTGGCCCACGGCCACGCCCGGCCGAAGAGCAAGGACACCCTGCAGCCGATTCTGGACGCCCCGGACCGGGACACCCTGCTCAACTGGCTGCAAAGCCAGCCGTTGCTGGTGGAGGCGCCGGAATTCGACGCCGTGATGACCCATGCCGGCCTGCCACCGCTGTGGACCCTGGACCAGGCCCGCCGGCGGGCGGCGGAGATCACCGGGGTGCTGGCCGACCCGGACAGCGCCGACACGTTTTTCAGCCAGATGTACGGCAACCAGCCGGCGGGCTGGCGCGACGACCTGACCGGCGCCACCCGCTGGCGGGTAATCACCAATTATTTCACGCGCATGCGCTTCGTCGACCGCCAGGGCGACCTGGACCTGACCACCAAGGGCGAGGCCGATCAACCGCCGGCGGGCTTCGTGCCCTGGTTCGAGCATCCGGATCGCCTGGACCCCGGGTGCCGCGTGCTGTTCGGCCACTGGGCGGCCCTCGAGGGCCGCAGCGGCGTGGCCGGTGTGGAAGCCCTGGACACCGGCTGCGTGTGGGGCGGTTGCCTGACCGCTTTACGCCTCGACGACAACGCCCGTTTCCGCTGCGACTGCTGATCGCGGCGCACGCCCGGCGGGCGTTCTCCACCGCTTATCCGATATCACACTCCCTGCACTTTTTCTTCACGGTTCCATTCATTTTTGCTTTTGACTTGGCGTTCGTTTTGGCGCCATGCTAGAACCAGAGTGATTCAAAACATTCCACGGTTTTGAATCCGCCCGCATTGCTCGACCCCGTCATCACGCCGCCGTCCGCGGACGTCGGCCGGGAGTATCCGATGAATTATGCGCGGACCCTGATCTCGCTTTTTCTGACCACCGCCCGGTGGCACGGGCCCGCTTTAATTCTTTCCGCCGTCCCGTTTTTTCTTGCCCCGCTGACGACCCCGCGCCGCGAAGTTGGAACGGAACTGGCATGGCATCCGTTTGATTCCACCGATTCCCCATCGTCAGGAGGGAGTAAGGCATGAGTATTCTTCGCCACTATCAGGCCCGGTTCGATGCCGCCCAGGAAGATGAACTGTCCCTGGAGGATTACCTCGCCCTGTGCAAGACCGACCCCGGCGTGTACGCCTCGGCCGCCGAGCGCATGCTGATGGCCATCGGTGAACCGGAATTGGTGGACACCTCCAAGGATCCGCGCCTCTCCCGCATCTTTTCCAACAAGATGATCCGGCGCTACCCGGCGTTCTCCGAGTTCTACGGGCTGGAGGACGTGATCGAGAACATCGTCAGCTACTACCGGCACGCCGCCCAGGGTCTGGAAGAGCGCAAGCAGATTCTTTACCTGCTGGGCCCGGTGGGCGGGGGCAAATCCTCGCTGGCGGAAAAACTGAAAGCACTGATGCAGAAGATTCCGTTCTACGCGATCAAGGACTCACCGGTGAACGAGTCACCGTTGGGCCTGTTCGACCCGGAAGAGGACGGCCCGATTCTGGAAGAGGAATACGGCATCCCGCGCCGCTACGTGAACACCATCATGTCGCCCTGGGCGGTGAAGCGGCTCAAGGAGTTCGGCGGCGACCTGAGCCAGTTCCGCGTGGTCAAACGCTACCCCTCGATTCTCGACCAGGTGGCGGTGGCCAAGACCGAACCCGGTGACGAGAACAACCAGGACATTTCCTCCCTGGTGGGCAAGGTGGACATTCGCAAGCTGGAGGACTTCGCCCAGGAAGACCCGGACGCCTACAGCTTCTCCGGCGGTCTGTGCCGGGCCAACCAGGGGCTGCTGGAATTCGTGGAGATGTTCAAGGCGCCGATCAAGGTGCTGCACCCGCTGCTCACCGCCACCCAGGAGGGCAACTACAACGGCACCGAGCACATGGGCGCGATTCCCTTCGACGGCATCGTGCTGGCGCACTCCAACGAAGCGGAGTGGCAGACCTTCAAGAACAACAAGAACAACGAGGCCTTTATCGACCGGGTCTATATCGTCAAGGTGCCCTACTGCCTGCGCGTCACCGAGGAGCAGCAGATCTACGACAAGCTGCTGCGCAACTCCAGCCTGCGCGAGGCGCACTGCGCGCCGGACACCCTGCGCATGCTGGCCCAGTTCTCGGTGCTCACGCGCCTGAAGGAACCGGAGAACTCCAGCATCTATTCGAAGATGCGCATCTACGACGGCGAGAACCTGAAGGACATCGACCCGCGCGCCAAGTCGATCCAGGAATACCGCGACATGGCCGGCGTGGACGAGGGCATGGACGGGCTCTCCACCCGCTTCGCCTTCAAGATTCTGTCCAAGGTGTTCAACTTCGATCACACCGAAGTGGCCGCCAACCCGGTGCATCTGATGCACGTGCTGGAGCAGCGCATCGAGCAGGAACAGTATTCCCAGGAACGGCAGGACCAGTACCGCCGTTTTATCAAGGAATACCTGGTGCCCCACTATGTGGAGTTCATCGGCAAGGAAATCCAGACCGCCTACCTGGAGTCCTACTCCGAATACGGCCAGAACATCTTCGACCGCTACGTGATGTACGCGGACTTCTGGATTCAGGATCAGGAATTCCGCGACCCGGACACCGGCGAAATCTTCGACCGTCAGGCGCTCAACGAGGAACTGGAGAAAATCGAAAAACCGGCGGGCATTTCCAATCCCAAGGACTTCCGCAACGAGGTGGTCAACTTCGTGCTGCGCGCCCGCGCCAACAACGCCGGTCGCAACCCCAGCTGGATGAGCTACCAGAAGCTGCGCGACGTGATCGAGAAGAAAATGTTCTCCAACACGGAAGATCTGCTGCCGGTGATCTCCTTCAATCCCAAGGGCAGCGAGGACGACCGTCGCAAGCACGACAACTTCGTCAAACGGATGATGGACCGGGGCTACACCGAGAAGCAGGTGCGCCTGCTGTCGGAATGGTACCTGCGCGTACGGAAAGCCCAATAAAGGCAGTTGCTTCCGGAGTAAGCCCATGAGCTACATCATCGACCGGCGTCTTAACGGCAAGCACAAAAGCACGGTGAACCGGCAGCGCTTTCTGGAGCGCTACCGGCGCCACATCCGCGAGGCGGTGAACGACGCGGTGGGGCGGCGCTCGATCACCGACATGGAACAGGGCGAACGTATTTCCATCCCGCGCAAGGACCTGTCCGAGCCGGGCTTCCACCATGGCGCCGGCGGCCGGCGCAATGTGGTGCACCCCGGCAACAAGGAATTCCAGCAAGGCGACCGCATCAAGAAGCCGTCCGGCGGCCAGGGTGGCGCCGGTGGTCAGAAGGCGGGGGACAGCGGCGATGGCGACGACGAATTCGCCTTCGAGATCGACCAGCGTGAGTTCCTCAACTTTCTGTTCGAGGACCTGGCCCTGCCCAATCTGGTGAAACGCCACCTGCAGGGCACCCGCAACTTCCATCGTCGCCACGGCGGCATCGTCAGCCATGGCCTGCCGGCCAAGATCAATATCGTGCGCTCCATGCGCCAGGCCTCCATGCGCCGCCGCGCCCTCTCCTCGGCCAGCCGCAAACGGCTGCGCCTGCTCAAGGCGGAGCGCGACGACCTGCTGCTACGGGATCAGTCGCCGGAGCGCCATCAGCGTCTGGCGGAACTGGAGGAGCAGATCGCCCGCCTGCAACGGCGGCTGGAGCGCATCCCGTTTCTGGACGAGGTGGATCTGCGCTACAACCACCACGTCCAGGTGCCCACCCCGGTCAGCCGGGCGGTGATGTTCTGCATCATGGACGTGTCCGGCTCCATGAATCAGGACATGAAGGATCTGGCCAAGCGCTTCTTCCTGCTGCTCTACCTGTTCCTGCAACGGAACTACGAGCACACCGAGGTGGTGTTTATCCGCCACCACACCAGCGCCAAGGAAGTCACCGAGGAAGAGTTCTTCTACTCCCGGGAAACCGGCGGCACCATCGTCTCCAGCGCGCTCAAACTGACCCTGGACATCATCAAGCAGCGTTACCCGGTGGACGAATGGAATCTGTATGCCGCCCAGGCCTCCGACGGCGACAACTGGAACGACGATTCGCCATCCTGCGCGGGCCTTCTGGAAAAGGAACTGTTGCCGCGCCTGCAGCACTTCTCCTACGTGGAAGTGATGCCGCGCAGCCACCAGGCCCTGTGGGAGCAGTACCAGAGCGTGCAGGACCGGCACGGGGACAGCTTCTCCATGGCCCAGCTCGACGAACCCGGCGACATCTACCCGGTGTTCCGGCGTCTGTTCAAAAAGCGGATGGAGGCGGCATGACGGTGACCGAAAGCAAACTGCTGTCCACCGGCTCGGACTGGGACTTCGACACCCTGGCCCGCTACGACCAGGCCATCGCCGAGCTGGCCCACGGCAAATACGGCCTGGACACCTATCCCAACCAGATCGAGGTGATCTCCTCGGAACAGATGATGGACGCCTATTCCTCGGTGGGCATGCCGGTGGGCTACAACCACTGGTCGTTCGGCAAGCAGTTCGTGGAGGTGGAAGGCCGCTACCGGCGCGGCCAGATGGGGCTGGCCTACGAGATCGTGATCAACTCCAACCCGTGCATCGCCTACCTGATGGAAGAGAACACCATCACCATGCAGGCACTGGTGATCGCCCACGCCAGCTACGGCCACAATTCCTTCTTCAAGGGCAACTACCTGTTCAAGACCTGGACCGATGCCTCGGCGATCATCGACTACCTGGTGTTCGCCCGTCATTACATCGCCGAATGCGAGCAGCGCCACGGCGTGGCGGCGGTGGAAGAGACCCTGGATTCCTGCCACGCCCTGATGAACTACGGCGTGGACCGCTACAAGCGGCCCACGCCGATTTCCGCCCAGCGGGAACGGCAGCGCCAGCGGGAGCGCGAGGAGATTCTGCAGCGCCAGGTTTCGGAGCTGTGGAAGACCTTTCCGGAACTGCAGCCGGCGATGCAACGCCGTGAGCCCAATTCCCGTTTTCCGGCGGAGCCCCAGGAAAACCTGCTCTATTTTCTGGAGAAGAACGCGCCGCTGCTGGAACCCTGGCAGCGGGAAATGCTGCGCATCGTGCGCAAGATGGCCCAGTACTTCTACCCGCAACGCCAGACCAAGGTCATGAACGAGGGCTGGGCCACCTTCTGGCACTACACCCTGCTCCACGACCTGTACGACAGCGGCCAGGTGGGCGACGGCTTCATGCTGGAGTTTCTGCAGAACCACAGTCAGGTGGTCTATCAACCGCCGTTCGATTCCAGGTACTACTCCGGCATCAACCCCTATGCCCTGGGGTTCGCCATGTTCACCGACATCCGCCGCATCTGCGAGCACCCCACCGAGGAGGACCAGCACTGGTTTCCGGACATCGCCGGCAGCGACTGGCTGAAAACCCTCAAGTTCGCCATGGAAAGCTTCAAGGACGAGAGCTTTATCCAGCAGTTCCTGTCACCCCGGCTGATCCGGGAGTTCAAGCTGTTCAGCCTGTTCGACGACGCCGAACGGGACTTCATAGAGATCGACGCCATCCATGACGAGCGCGGCTACCAGCTGATCCGTAACCAGCTCTCCGAGCAGTACAACCTGAGCATCCAGGAGCCCAATATCCAGGTCTACCACGCGGACGTGCGCGGCGACCGCTCCCTGACCCTGCAGCACATCCGCCAGCACCACCGCCCCCTGGACCCGGACAGTGGCCGCGAGGTGCTGCGCCACCTGCACCGCCTGTGGGGCTTCGACGTGCACCTGGAGAGCATCGACAACGGCACCGTGGTGGAACGGCTGTCGATGCCCGCGCCCTGATCCGCCGCCGGGCGCGACCGCCGGCGGCGAACAGATACGTCCGGTGCCTTGATTGATAAATATTCTCATTAATGATTGTATCCGGCGCGTGTTTTTCTGCCTGGAGCCTTCCCCCATGCGCCGTTTTGGCCTGCTCGTTTCCCTGCTCGTCGCCGCCCTGATCACCACCGGTTGCGGCACGCAAACCGACGAAGTAAACGTCTACTCCGCCCGCAAGGAAGCGCTGATCAAGCCGCTTCTGGACCGCTTCTCCGAACAGACCGGCACCACCGTGAACCTGATCACCGGCAGCGCCGACGCCCTGGTGGAGCGCATGAAGGCGGAGGGCGAACACAGCCCCGCCGATGTGCTGGTCACCGTGGACGCCGGCCGCCTGTACCGGGCCCAGGAAGAGGGCCTGCTGGCCGCCACCAGCAGCCAGGAGCTGGACCGCCAGGTACCGCCGGCCCTGCGCGAACCGGAGGGCCGCTGGTTCGGCCTGTCGGTGCGCGGCCGGGTGATCGTTTATGCCCCGGACCGGGTGGACCCGGCCAACCTGTCCAGCTACGAAGCCCTGGCCGACGAACAATGGGCCGACCGTATCTGCATCCGCTCCTCGGACAACATCTACAACCAGTCCCTGGTGGCCAGCCTGATCGCCCACGACGGCGAGCAGGCCACCGGCGAGTGGGCCAAGGGCCTGGTGGCCAACATGGCCCGGGATCCGGTGGGCGGCGACCGCGACCAGATCAAGGCGGTGGCCGCCGGCGACTGCGATCTGGCGGTGGTGAACACCTACTATCTCGGCATGATGCAGGCCGATCAGGACGATGAAACCCGCGACATCGCCCACCGGGTGCGGGTGTTCTGGCCGAATCAGGACGGCCGCGGCATCCACGTCAATATCTCCGGCGCCGGCGTCGCCGCCAACGCCCCCAACCCCGACAACGCGCAAAAGCTGCTGGAATTCCTGGTCAGCGACGAGTCCCAGCAGTGGTACGCGGAAACCAACCACGAGTACCCGGTGCGCCCGGGCGTGCCGGCCAGCGAGCTGCTGCAAAGCTGGGGCGAGTTCAAGCAGGACGACCTGCCGCTGGTGAAGCTGGGTGAGCTGAACGCGGACGCCGTCAAGGTGATGGACCAGGCCGGCTGGAAATAACCCCTTGCGATTCACGGCGGGCGGCCGCTCCTGGCTGCTGCTGATTCTGGCCCTGGCGCTGGCCGCGCCGGTGCTGGTGGTGGCCGGCAGCTGGCTGGCCGGCGCCTCCCCCAACTGGGCGCACCTGCGCGCCACGGTGCTGCCCGGCTATGTGCGCCTGTCGCTGCTGCTGGCCCTGGGCACCGGCCTGGGCGCGCTGGTGATCGGCGTGGGCGCCGCCTGGGCGGTGGCGCGGCTGCGCTTTCCCGGGCGCCGGCAATTGGAATGGGCCCTGCTGCTGCCGCTGGCCTGCCCCGCCTATCTGATCGCCTATACCTGGACCGGCCTGCTGGCCAGCGAAGGCGCCCTGCAACGGGCCCTGGCCGTGCCCCTGCCGGACATCCGTGGTCCCGCCGGGGCGGTGGCCATGTTCACCCTGGTGCTTTACCCCTATGTGTACCTGATGGCGCGGGCCGCCTTCGTCAGCCAGGCGGCGCTGGCCCAGGAAGTCGCCCGCACCCTGGGCGCCGGCCCCTGGCGGCGCTTCTTCCGGGTGGCGCTGCCGCTGGCGCGGCCGGCCATCGTGGCCGGCCTGGCGCTGGTGCTGATGGAGACCCTGGCCGATTACGGCACCGTGGCCTATTTCGGCGTGCCCACCCTGAGCACCGGCATCTACCGCACCTGGTTCGGGCTTGGCGACCGGCTGGCGGCGGCGCAGCTGGCCGGCGTGCTGCTGCTGGCCATGGTGGTGCTGCTGTGGGTGGAGCGCCACGCCCGCCAGCAACGGCGCATCGCCGCCGGCGGCCCGCCGGCTCCGGCCACGCCCCTGCGCCCGTTGCCCGGGCTGCTGGTGGCGGCGCTGCTGTGGCTGCCCATCGTGCTTGGCTTCGCGCTGCCGGTGCTGCAGCTGGCGCTCTGGAGCCTGCCCCGTTGGCGCGGCCTGCTGGCGCCGGACTTTCTGGCGTTGCTCGGCACCAGTCTGTTGATCGCCGCCAGCACCGCGCTGGCGGCCACCGCCCTGGGGCTGTTGCTGATCTGGGCCCGGCGGCTGCGCGCGGACCGCCCCCGGCGGGCCGCCGCGCGGCTGGCCGGGTTCGGTTACGCGGTGCCCGGCACGGTGCTGGCGGTGGGCGTGGTGATGGTGCTGGCGAGTCTCGACCGGGGCCTCAACGACGGGCTCGCCGCGCTCGGCCTGCCGACGCCGGGGCTGCTGTTTTCCGGCACCCTGTTCGCGGTGATCTTCGCCTGCACGGTGCGCTTTCTGACCATTCCGGTGCAGGGCCTGGACGCCGGCCTGCAGAACCTGTCGCCCAATCTGGACAGCGCCGCCCGCTCCCTGGGCGCCCGCCCCGCCGGCCTGCTGCGGCGGGTGCACCTGCCGTTGCTGCGGGTGCCCCTGGCCACCAGCGCCTTGCTGGTGTTCGTGGACACCCTCAAGGAACTGCCGGCGGCGCTGGTGCTGCGCCCCTTCAATACCAATACCCTGGCGGTGCGCGCCTTCGAACTGGCCTCCGATGAACGGCTGGCGGACGCCGCCCTGCCGGCGCTGGCGATTCTGCTGGCCGGGGTGGCGCCGGTGATCCTGCTGACCCGTTCCATGCGCGTGCCCCACGCCCCGTCACCGTGAGCGTTTCGTTATGCTGACCCTGGACCGTCTTTCCCTGCGCTTCGACCGCCAGCCGGTGCTGGACACGATCAGCCTGACCCTGGACCAGGGCCGCATCGGCTGCCTGATCGGCCCGTCCGGCTGCGGCAAGACCTCGCTGCTGCGGCTGATCGCCGGCTTCCTTGCCCCCGACGCCGGCCGCGTGCTGCTGGACGGCGAGCCGGTGGCCGAAGCGCACCGGCAGACCCCGCCGGAGCAGCGCCGGGTGGGCATGGTGTTCCAGGACATCGCCCTGTTTCCGCATCTCGATGTGACCGACAACATCGCCTTCGGCCTGCACCGGCAGCCGCCGGCGGCACGCCGTGCCCGGGTCGGCGAGCTGCTGACGCTGGTCGGCCTTCCCGGTCTCGGCGACCGCTACCCGCACCAATTGTCCGGTGGCCAGCAACAACGGGTGGCCCTGGCCCGGGCGCTGGCGCCCCGGCCGCGCCTGTTGTTGCTCGATGAGCCGTTTTCGGCCCTGGACGCGGAACTGCGCGAACAGATCAGCCGGGAGGTGCGGCAGATTCTGCTGCGCGAGGGCATCACCGCGCTGTTCGTCACCCACGACCAGAACGAAGCCTTCGCCCTGGCCGATTACGTGGGGGTGATGCACGGCGGGCGGCTGCGGCAATGGGACACGCCCTACCAGGTCTACCATCAACCGGCGGACCGCACGGTGGCGGACTTTATCGGTGGCGGCGTGTTGATACCGGGCCGGGTGCGGGACGCGGACCGGGTGGACACCGCGCTGGGCGAGCTGCGTGGGCCGCTACCGCCGGGGCTGGTGCCGGGCGCCGAAGTGGATGTGCTGGTCAGACCGGACGATCTGGTGATCGACGACGGCGGGCCGCGCCGGGCGCGGGTGGTGGAGTGCCTGTTCCGGGGGGCGCGCATGCTCTACACCCTGGAACTGGACAACGGCCAGAGACTGCCTTGCCTGGCCAGCAGCCACCACGCCCATGCGCAAGGCACGGGCGTGGCGGTGCGTCTGGACCTGGAACACCTGGTGGTGTTCCCGCGGGATCAGTCGAGCAAATTCACCAGCCGCTGACGGATGGTGGAGGTGCACTCCTCGATGATCGAGGCCACCAGTTCATCGCAGGAAGGAATGGTATCGATCAGGCCCTGCACCATGCCGCTGGTCCAGATGCCGTAGTCCACGTCGCCTTCCTTGAGGGCCACCTTGCCCTTGGCGCCGGCCACCATGTCGCTGATCAGCTCGAACTTCATGTCCTTGCCGGCCTCGCGCTCGATCTCGTTGACCCGCTCCGCCACCTTGTTCTTATAGACCCGGGCGGTGTTGCGCAGGGGCCGGTAAACCAGCGCCGTGTCGCGTTCGCTGCCCTCGACGATGGCGCGCTTGATGTTCTCGTGGATGGGCGCTTCCTGGGTGGCCATGAAGCGCGTGCCCATGTTGATGCCGTCGGCGCCCAGGGCCAGGCAGGCGGCCATCTGCGCGCCGGTGCCGATGCCGCCGGAGGCAACCATGGGAATGTCCAGCACCCGGGCGGCGGCGGGCAGCAGCACCAGGTTGGTGACGTCGTCCTCACCCGGGTGGCCGGCGCACTCAAAGCCGTCCACCGACACCGCCGCGCAGCCCAGGCTCTGGGCCTTCAGGGAATGGCGCACCGAGGTACACTTGTGGATCACCTTGACGCCGTGCTCGTTGAACAGCGCCATGAACGGCTCCGGGCTGCGCCCGGCGGTTTCCACGATCTTGACGCCGGACTCGACGATGGCCCGGGCGTATTCCTCATAGGGCACCGGCTTGATGGTCGGCAGCAGGGTCAGGTTGACGCCGAACGGCTGGTCGGTCATCTCCTGGCAGCGGGCGATTTCCCGGGCCAGATCCTCCGGCGTGGGCTGGGTCAGGCCGGTGATGATGCCCAGGGCGCCGGCGTTGGACACCGCGGAGGCCAGCTCCGCGTAGCCCACGTTCTGCATGCCGCCCTGGATGATCGGGTAGCGGGTACCCAGCAATTCGGTAAGACGCGTTTTCATGAAGGTCTCTCTCCCATCGTGGTTCACCGACCCTACCCAGCCACCGGGCGCCGTACAATGATCTTATCCGTCACCGACTGTGGCGGAAACGACCTGACTGCGCACCCGCCGGTCGCCGAACAGGTACAACCCCAGGGCGGCGACGATCACCGCCGCCCCCGCCAGCACCCGCGGCCCGAGCTGTTCGTCGTTGAGCCCGGCGCCCAGCGACAGCGCCAGCACCGGCGTGATCAGGGTCACCAGCGCCACGGTGGCCGCCGGCAGCCGGGCCAGCACCAGAAAGTAGCAATAGAAGCCCACCAGGGAACCGAACACCGCCAGGTAAACGATCGCCCCGAGACCGCGCACATCGCCGCTCCACTGCACGCCCTGGCCGGTGATCAGCATGGCCAGGCCGTACAGCGGCAGCGAGCCGATCAGCCCGCCCACGGTCTGCTGCATCGGCGCCAGGCCGGCACCGACCCGCTGCACCACGATGCCGGACAGCGCGAACAGGCTCACCGCCGCCAGAATCCACAACATGCCGCGACCACGGCCGTCCAGCGCCGCCCCGTCCCGGCCCAGGGCCGACAGACTGTCGCCGAATACCAGCGCCAGCCCGGCCAGCCCCAGCAGGCAGGCCAGCCAGTGCCAGGCATTGAAACGGGCGCCGCCGCGCACCGCCAGTAACATCACCCCGGAAATCAGCGGCGCCATGCCGAACACCACCGACAGCAACCCGGAGGGCAGATCCCGCGCCGCCATGTAGCTGCAGCCCATGGCCCCGAAAATGCCCGGCAGGGCGGCGCCGTAGCTGGCCAGGGCACGCCGGTGCAGCGGCAGCCCCTGACGCCGCACCAGCAACCACACCACCCCGAGCAGCGCCGCCAGCGCCATGCGCCCGCCGGCGGCGGCGAACGCCGGCAACGCCTCGCCGCTCCATTTGATGCCCAGCGGCGTGGTCGCCCAAACGGCAATCACGATCAGATAGGCGGCCAAGGTGTTCATGTCATTCCTTGCGTAAGGTGACGCGGTTGCGGCGAGGTTGTGAAGGCTTCGGAGGCCGGAGACAATACCCGGACCGATCAACAATGGGGATGCCGAAGGGTGGCCGCCATGGAAAGCGGCCAAACAAAAAGCCGCGGGCTTGTACAGCACCGCGGCTCGCGAGAATATTCTGCTGCAAAGGGTGGGTAACAACAAATGGATATTTATTTAGTAGGCGGAGCGGTTCGTGACGAACTGCTGGGCCTGCCGGTCAAGGAACGAGACTGGGTCGTGGTGGGCGCCACCCCACAGCAGCTCATCGATCAGGGCTTCAAGCCGGTGGGCAAGGACTTCCCCGTGTTCCTGCACCCGGATACCCGGGAGGAATACGCGCTGGCGCGTACCGAACGCAAAAGCGGCCACGGCTACAGCGGCTTCGTGTTCCACGCTGAACCGGACGTGTCCCTGGAGCAGGACCTGATCCGCCGGGACCTGACCGTCAACGCCATGGCGCGCACCGCCGACGGCGAAATCATCGACCCGTTCGGCGGCAAGCGGGACCTCAAGGCCCGGCTGCTGCGCCATGTGTCGCCGGCGTTCACCGAGGACCCGTTGCGGGTGCTGCGGGTGGCCCGGCTGGCCGCCCGCTACCGCTGGATGGGGTTCCGCGTGGCCGAGGAAACCCTGGAGCTGATGACCCGCATCACCATCAGCGGCGAGCTCGCCCATCTGCCCGCCGAGCGGGTCTGGAAAGAGACCAACCGGGCGCTGATGGAGCGCTCCCCCCAGGCCTACTTCCAGACCCTGCACGACTGCGGCGCCCTGGCGGAGCTGTTTCCGGAACTGGCGCACCTGGACGGCGTGCCCCAGTGCCCGGACCACCACCCCACCGTGGACGTACTTACCCATCAATACCGCTGCCTGGCCCAGGCGGCTCGCCAGCAACTGCCGTTGACGTCCCGTTACGCCCTGCTTTGCCACGATCTGGGCAAGGCGGAAACGCCACCGGACGGCTGGCCGGAGCACAAGGGCCATGAACGGCGCGGCGAGAACCTGGCCCGGGAAATGTCCCAGCGCCTGCGCGTCTCCAAGGAACTGGCCGACGCCGCCGTGACCATGACCCGCTGGCAGCGGCGCGCCCAACGGGCCCTGAAACTGCGCCCCGCCGATGTCTGGGAAATGCTGCGCAGCCTGGACGTGGTGCGTCGCCCCCGGCGGCTGAAGTTTTTCCTCGCCGCCTGCGAAGCGGACGCGCGCACCTGCGCCGCCGACCCCAAGGCGCCGTTCCCCCAGGGCGAGTACCTGGCCGGTGTCGCCGAGGCGGTGCGCAAGGTGGACGTGGCGGGCCTGCGCGAGGCCGGTCTGGCTGGCCAGGCCCTGGGCCATGCTCTGGACGAAAAGCGCCTCAAGATCATCAAGGAATACAAAAAGGAGTTTCTCGAACGATGGCAGCCATAGCGCTGGTCACCGGCAGCGCCCGCCGCATCGGCGCGCGCATCGTACGCGCCCTGCACGCCCGCGATTGCCGGGTGGTGATTCACTACCGGAACAGCGAGGCCGAGGCCGCGGCCCTGGCGGCGGAGCTGAACGCCCTGCGCGCGGACAGCGCCGCCTGCCTGCAAGCGGACCTGAGCGACCCGGCCGCCGTGCGCCGGCTGGCCGCCGAGGCCCGCGCCTGCTTCGGTGGCCTGGACCTGCTGGTCAACAACGCCTCCAGCTTCTACCCCACCCCCCTGGCCGAGGCCAGCGACCACGACTGGGATGAGCTGGTGCACAGCAACCTGCGCGCGCCCTTTCTGCTCAGCCAGGCCCTGGCCGACGACCTGGCCCGCTCCGGCCGGGGCGCCATCGTCAACCTGGTGGACGTCTACGCCGAGAAACCCCTCGCCGACCACCCCCTCTACTGCATGGCCAAGGCCGGCCTGGCGATGATGACCAAAAGCCTGGCCCGCGACCTGGGCCCGGCGGTGCGCGTCAACGGCGTCTCACCGGGCCCGATACTGTGGCCCGAACAGGGCGGCGCCGACCAGGACGCGGTGCTCAAGGCCAGCGCCCTGAAACGGCCCGGCGACCCGGACGACATCGCCGGCGCGGTCACCTGGCTGGCCCTGGACGCCCCCTACGTCACCGGCCAGATCCTGGCCGTGGACGGCGGCCGCTCCCTCGCCCTCGCCGGCACCTGATCGGGCTGATCGGGTCGGACCACCGCAAGTCACTGATTTATAAGAAAAACCATTAAATAACGGGCAGATTTACAGGCCTTAGGTTACTTTTACGACAGCAAAAAGGCCCTTCTAAGGAAAAAAAGACCGGGCGCGCCCTGCGCTAACAGCCGGTATTTGCCCCTCAAAAAAGCCCTCCAAGCCCAAAATAGCCGCCATAAAGCTTATTTAAATTCATTAAATCAACGACTTGCCGAGGTCCGACCCCGGGCAGGGTCGGACGGAATGCATATTGGGGAGGGACGGGGGTGAAAGCCGGGGGCCTTTGCTCTTGGCAGACTGCGGCGCGACAACAACGTACCGCCAGGGGGAATACCCATGTTCATGCCTTTCAAGTTCGCATCGCTTCCGCGCCGGGCCGTGCCCGGGCTCGTTGTGCTGCTGGCCGCCTGTGGCGGCGACCACGATCACCGGCCCGTCGACAGGGCGCCACCAAGCGACGATGCCCGAGCCATCGCCGTGGACGCGCAAAACGCCGAAGTGTTACTCGGCGAGGTGATGTTCGTCACCAATCTGATGACCCTGAACGTGGCCTACGACCTGAACATGTACAGCGTGGTGATGCCGGCAACCGCCTGCGACAACGACGGCACCGTGGCAAGGGAAAGTGAGCCGGGCGGTGCCGGGCGCGTCACCGCGATTGATTATGAAAACTGCCGGATCTCCCTGGGGCCGGACACCGACCTGAGGCTCGATGGCGGCCTGGCTTTCCAGTACGACAGCGCCGACCCGGCCTCGCCCTTCCAAATCGATGCCACGGCCTTCGTTTCCGATTTGCGCGAGAATCAGGGCGGCATCGTTTACGGCAACCGCACCCGCCTGGACGGCACCCTGCGCATGACACCGGACCCGATCGCCGGCCTGCCGTTCGCCAGCGTCAGCGACGCCGGGCTGACCCTGGCCTTCGAGTACCTGGAGGACGATCAGTCCCTGCATACCCGGGAGTGGCAATTGCAAGACTTCGCCGTGCCGTTCGCCGTGGACCTGATGACCGGCGGCATGGGTATCGGCGCCCGCGGAAGGCTGTCGCTGACCGGCCCGGAACAGTCCGCCGGGTTCGTCGACGTGGACACCGACCCGCTGCTGTCCACCTCCATGGCGGCCTGCCCGGACTCCGGCGACCTGACCGTCACCGGCGCGGAAGACAGCCAGGTGCGCCTCAGCGTTCAGCACGCCGATGAAGCAGTGATCACCACCAACGGCAATGCCCGGCTGATCGAGTGCGGCGACCTGCTGGATCTGGCCGATCCGATGGCGGTGCTGGTGATCGCGCACTAGGCGCCCTGGAGCACACGCAAATTTCATTTTGCTTTTTATTTCCATCCCGATAGGCTCTCTCAACAATTTTTTATTGCACTATTTCCATAAAACTTAAGAAAAAATTGCCTTGGGATAGGGAAAAATGAGACTTTATTCTTACCACCGCGCTCCGGCGATCCGCTGGGGCGTGCCCGCCGTGCTGTGCGCGTCCGTATTGCTCACCGCCTGTGAGGACGACAACTACCGTCCGGATCCGGAACCGGGGGAACCCACGGTCACCGAAACCAGCGCGCCGGTGGCGCTGGAACAGTCCACCGAAAGTTATTTCGCGGCGCCGAAGATCATCAACTACGGCCCGGTACTGTCCAACACGGCGTCCACCGGCCCCTGCTTCAGTGACGGTGACGTTCTGGTGGAGACCGATACCGACGATCGGGTTTCGCGCATCACCTACAACGCCTGCAGCGAGGATTTCGGCCCGGGCTTTTCCTCGCTCACCGACGGCGTGGTGACCTTCGAGTACGACACCCAAGGCACGTTGGTGCGCCTGATCATGGACGGCTTTTCCGAGGACACGGTGCTGGGCGCCGAGCATCAGGTGGTCCGGTTCGACGGCACCATGGACTTTCCAGAAGGCCCGGCCTCGCCGCCCAGCTACACCGCCAACGGCCAGTACGAGTTTGTCCGCGAATTTCCGGATGACATCCAAAACGTGGCCATGGGCTTCCAGGACTTCCAGGTCCAGAGCTCAGTGAGCGGCACTGATATCATCCAGATCATGAACGGCGGCATCAGCCTGCCGGGCCGCGACAGCTACCTGACCGTGGACACCGGCGGCGATGGCCTGCGTCGTCCGTCCGGTTCGTCCTGCGCGGTGTCCGGCACCCTGACACTCACCGCCGCCGACGGCAGCTACACCAGCGCCACCTTCAATGGCGAGGACCACATCGTGGTGTCCGTTAACGGCGTGGCTCAGCCGGAACGGACCTGCGACGAATACCTGGCTTTTATCAATCACTGATGACCACCACCGAACCCGGCCAGGACCGAGCCAGGGTGGCAAGGTCCGGCCGGGCCCACGCTCTTAGGGGGGCGACTCGAAATGAAACTCGAAAAACACCACGCCATGGCGGCGCTGCTCGCCGCGTCCGTACTGTTGTCCGCCTGCGAGGACGACAACTATCGACCCGACCCGGAACCGCAGGCGTCCGGCAGTACCCTGGTTTTCACCGAAGACAATGCGGCCCGGGTCACCGGTGACATTGTGCTGCTGAACGGCTTCCTGCTTTACGGCCCGCAGGCGCTCTTCTCGCCGGTGAATTATCTACTGGACGGGAGCGACTGTCTGAGCGGACAAGGCTCGGTGGTCGAGGATGAACAAGGACGTCCGACGCGATTGACGGCGAACGATTGCGTTGTGGAGGAAAACGGCCAGAGCAGTCGCATCACCGTGGACGGGGCGCTGAGTATCGAGTATCCCAGCGAGAATGGAGAAGCGCCGCCCAGCCTGATCAAGGCCGACGACTATCGTGTCTCGGTCGTGGACGAGGACCCTCAGAGTGAACTGAATGGCCGCATCGTGTTTGGCTTCGACGGCGTTATGCCGCTCGACTTCGAGACCGGCCTGGAAAGCCCGAATTTCGAGAACGTGAACGGCACCCTGGGTTATTTGGTCGATATTGATGAAAACAGCGAGCTACCAAGCGGAGATTTCAACTGGGTGCTGAAAGACTACACCCAGCGACTGCTCGACCAGGGCAACGGCCCGGTCATGGCGCTTTCAGGCCAGGTGGGCCTGGCCGGTGGCTCGATCACCCTGACCACCCACGCACCGATCACCCCGTTTATCTTCCAGCTCTGCCCGACCCAGGGCGACCTCACCTTGGAAGGCGGTGAGGGCACCAGCCTGAACCTGACCGTGGTGGAGACCGATGACATTCTGATCACCCTGAACGGCGTGGGCACCCATTACACCTGCGAGGAATTCGAGCAGTGGGTCACGGAGGCCATCGGCCCGATATTCGCGCCCTTCTGAGCCGGTCTCTGAGCCCGCTCAGGGCCAGACGAACGGCACCTGCCACAGGCGCTGTTCGGGGAAGCGATAGTCCTCGAGCAGCGCCGCGTAGGTGCGCTTCAGCACCGGATGCTCGGCGCGCGGGGCCAGGTCGGCCAGTGGGCGCAGCACGAAGGCGTGCTTGAGGATCTCGCCGCGGGGCAGTTCCACGCCGTCGATGTCGCCGGTGAGGTCGCCGTAGGTAAGGATGTCGATGTCCAGGGTGCGGCTGGCGAATTTCTTTTCGCCGCGCACCCGGCCATGGGCCCGCTCGATGGCGTGCAGGCGCTCAGCCAGCTTGCCCACCGGCAGGTCCGTGTCCAGGGACGCCACCAGATTGTAGAAGGCGTCGCCGCTGAACCCCACCGCTTCGCTTTCGTACACCGGGCTGAGGCCCAGCTCACCGAATTCGGCGGCCAGTTGATCGAGGCCGGAGTGGATATTGTGGTCGCGGTCGATATTGGAACCGAGGCTCAGATAGACCGTGGGCATCAGGACCGCTCCCCCCGCTCGATGATCACCCCCACGTCCCGGGAACCGCGCAGGGCGCCGGGCTTGCTCAACCGCAGCTTCAGCCAGGTGACGCCGAACTCGTCGCGCACCAGCTCCGCCACCCGTTCCGCCAGGGTTTCCACCAGCTGGAAATCGCTGTCCTCGATGTACTGAATAATGCGCTTGCCAATGGCCTTGTAGTTAAGCGCGTCGTCGATGTGATCGCTGGCGGCGGCGCGACGGATGTCGGTGGCCATCTCCAGGTCGAGGCTGACGGTCTGGCGGATGCGGCGCTCCCAGTCGTAGATGCCGATCACCGTGTCGACCTTCAGGTCGCTGATATAGACGATGTCCATGCTGGTCCTTGATAATGCCCGGGATTTCGTAGCGGGATTATAGCCGGTGGACACCTTAGCATTACAGGAAAGCGGAGTCTGGCTGCTGCCTTTGTGCGCGGCGGCCTATCTGCTGGGATCGATTTCCAGCGCCATTCTGGTGTGCCGGCTGTTCGGCTATCCCGACCCGCGTACCCAGGGCTCCAGCAATCCCGGCGCCACCAATGTGCTGCGCATCGGCGGCAAGCCCGCCGCCGCCCTGACGCTGCTGGGCGATGTGCTGAAGGGCACGATTCCGGTGGCGGTGGCCTACGGGCTGGGCATGAACGCCTTCGGCGCCGCCCTGGTGGGCTTCTGCGCCTTTCTCGGTCACTTGTTCCCGGTGTTCTTCCAGTTCCGGGGCGGCAAGGGCGTGGCCACCGCCTTCGGCCTGCTGTTCCCGCTGCACTGGCCCACCGGGCTGGTGGCCGGCGCGGTCTGGCTGGCGGTGTTCGCGGTGACGCGGATTTCCTCGGTGGCGTCGCTGAGCGCCTTCGTGGCCGCGCCGATCAGTCTGTGGTTCTGGCTGCCGGCGGCGTTCTGGCCGATGGTGGCGCTCACCGCCATTATGGTGTTCCGCCACCGCAGCAATCTGGCCAAGCTGCTCAGCGGCGAGGAGTTGGGCTTTAAGAAGAAAGGCTAGCCAGCTCCGCCAGCGGCCAGCGCGGGCGCACGGCGATGGGCAGGCCGCTGCGTTCGCCGGCGGCCAGGCGCAGAGCGCCGGCGTAGGCGATCATGGCGCCGTTGTCGGTGCAGTAGGCCAGTGCCGGATAGAACACCCGCACGCCCCGTTTGGCCATGGCCGCGTCCAGCTTCTCGCGCAGGGCGCGGTTGGCGCTCACCCCACCAGCCACCACCAGCCGTTTGCCGCCGGTCTGCTCCATGGCCCGCCGGCATTTGATCACCAGCGTGTCCACCGCCGCGTCCTGGAAGGCCAGGGCGATGTCCGCCCGGTCCTGGTCGGACAGCGCCTCGGCGCCCCCCAGGTCATTAATGGTGTTGAGCGTAAAGGTCTTGAGCCCGGAAAAGCTCATGTCCAGGCCGGGCCGATCGGTCATCGGCCGGGGAAAGCGGAACCGGCCGGCCTGGCCCTTCTCCGCCAGGGCGGCCACCCGCGGGCCGCCCGGGTAACCCAGGCCCATCATCTTGGCGACCTTGTCGAAGGCCTCGCCGGCGGCGTCGTCCACGGACTCGCCCAGGGGGTGGTAGTCGCCCAGGGCGCGGGCTTCCAGCAGCAGCGAATGGCCGCCGCTGACCAGCAGCGCCACGAACGGGAACTCCGGCCCATCGTCCTCCAGCAACGGCGCCAGCAAGTGGCCTTCCATATGGTGCACCGGTACCGCCGGCACACCCCAGCCATAGGCCAGGGCCCGGCCCACGCCGGCGCCCACCAGCAGCGCCCCGGCCAGCCCCGGCCCGGCGGTGAAGGCCACGCCGTCCACCTGCTCCGGGCCGCAGCCCGCCTCGCTCAGCACCTGACGGATCAGCGGCAGCAGGCGGCGCACATGGTCGCGGCTGGCCAGTTCCGGCACCACGCCCCCGTAGGCGGCGTGCATGTCGATCTGGCTGAACAGGGCCTGGCCAAGCAGGCCGCGCTCGGTGTCATAGAGGGCCACGCCGGTCTCGTCGCAGCTGGATTCGATGCCCAATACGCGCATTGTTGCTCCCGTTTCGCCGGCCCGGGCGCAATGCCCCGCCGGGGGGCGCATGATACCGCCCCGGTCCCGGCTTTGCATTTTCTCCGCGCTAAGGTAGAATTCGCGCCCTGCTGCCCGGGTGGCCGACCGGTTGCCCGAGGGACACCTGAGCCCCGGCAGCTCCAATTAACCGTTATATTCAAGGTAGGTGATACTTCATGCCTCAGGTGAAAGTGAAAGAAGGCGAACCCTTCGACGTGGCCCTGCGCCGTTTCAAACGTTCCTGCGAAAAAGCCGGTGTGCTCTCCGAAGTCCGTCGTCGTGAGAACTACGAGAAGCCCACTCAGGAGCGTAAGCGCAAGCGTGCCGCCGCTGTAAAGCGTCACCTGAAGAAGCTCCAGCGCGAACAGCTGGCGCGTAAGCGCCTGTACTAAGGCTTTCGCCGGGCGCCCGCCCGGCGTGCCGATGCTGTAATGAGCGCGCTCAAGGACCAACTCAACGCCGCCGTCAAGGACGCCATGCGCGCCCGGGATAAGGCCCGTCTGGGCACCCTGCGCATGGCCACCGCCGCGATCAAACAGGTCGAGGTGGACGAGCGCATTGAGTTGGACGACGCGCGCATCCTTGCGCTGCTCGACAAGCAGATCAAGCAGCGCAAGGACGCCGCCCAGCAATACCGCGACGCCGGCCGGAACGATCTGGCCGAGACCGAAGAAGCGGAAATGGCGGTGCTCCAGGAATTTCTGCCCACCCCGCTCACCGACGCCGAAATCGACGCCCTGATCGATGACGCCATCGCCAGCACCGGCGCCGCCGGCATGCAGGACATGGGCAAGGTGATGGGCGAGCTCAAGCCGCGACTGCAGGGCCGCGCCGACATCGGCGCCGTCAGCGGCAAGGTCAAACAACGCCTGAGCTAGCGCTGGCCCGCGCCACTGCTTGATCCGGCGCGACACTGCGAGGAAGATTTCCTTCCATGGCCGGCCGCATTCCCGAACATTTCATCCAGGATCTTCTCGCCCGCACCGATCTGGTGGCGTTGATCGACGCCCGTGTGCCGCTGAAGAAGACCGGCCGCAACTATTCCGCCTGCTGCCCCTTCCACCAGGAAAAAACGCCGTCGTTCACGGTGGCCCCGGACAAGCAGTTCTATTACTGCTTCGGCTGTGGCGCCTCCGGCAACGCGGTGGGCTTCCTGATGGAATACGACCACCTCAACTTCCCCGAGGCGGTGGAGCAGCTGGCCACCCGCGCCGGCATGGAGATCCCCCGCGAGGAAGGCCACGACGGGCGCAAGGAAAAGGCCAAGCGAGACCGGCTGCAGACCCTCTACGACCTGCTCACCCGGGCGGAGCGCTTCTACCGCCAGCAGCTCAAGAGCGCCCCGGACCGTCAGAAAGCGGTGCAGTACCTGAAGGGCCGCGGCCTCACCGGCGAGATCGCCGCCCGCTACGGGCTGGGCTTCGCGCCGCCGGGCTACGACAACCTGAGCCAGGGCCTGAGCCTGGACAACGAGGGCATAGAGCAGGCTCTCACCGCCGGCCTGCTGGTGCGCAAGGAAGACAGCGGCCGCACCTACGACAAATTCCGCGACCGCATCCAGTTTCCGATCCGCGACAGCCGCGGCCGCACCATCGGCTTCGGCGGCCGGGTGCTCGGCGACGGCAAGCCGAAATACCTGAACAGCCCGGAAACCCCGGTGTTCCACAAGGGCCGCGAACTGTATGGCCTGTGGGAGTGGCGCCAGAGCCGCGACAAGACCGACCGCCTGTATGTGGTGGAAGGCTATATGGACGTGATTGCCCTGGCCCAGCACGGCGTGCCCAACGCGGTGGCCACCCTGGGCACCGCCACCAGCGAGGACCACTGCCACACCCTGTTCCGGCAGGTCAACGAGGTGGTGTTCTGCTTCGACGGCGACAACGCCGGCCGGCGCGCCGCCTGGCGCGCCCTGGAATCCGCCCTGCCGGCCCTGGACGACGGCAAGCAGGCCCGCTTCCTGTTTCTGCCGGAGGGCGAAGACCCGGACACCCTGGTGCGCGCCCAGGGGCCGGAAGCTTTGTTAGCGCTTACTGACAAGGCGGACACCCTGGCCACTTACCTGTTCAGTCACCTGTCCGAGGGGCTGGATCTGAACACCGTGGACGGCCGCGCCCGCCTGGCGCGCCTGGCGCTGCCGTTCCTCGACAAGCCGGCGGGGCCGGTCTACCGGGCGCTGCTCGAGGAAGAGCTGGCACGGCTCACCCGCCTGGAGCGGGCCTCCCTGGAAAAGCTGCGCGAAAGCCTGCCGGGCCGGCGCACCGCCGCCGAAGCGCCGGCGCCCCGCCGGGAGCCGGAAGCGGCCCCCTGGGACGCGCCGCCCCCGGACCACGACCCGGGCCCACCGCCAGACTGGGACAGCCCCCCGGACCACCAGGACTACGCGGCGGCGGCCCCCCGGGCCCGCCGGCCGGCCCGCCAGAGCCGCCCCGCCGGCGGCGGCCTGACCCTGGTGGAACGGCTGGTGCTGGTGCTGCTGTCGCACCCCCAGGTGCTGGAAGAGCACCCCCTGCCGGAAGGGCTCGAGCGGCTGCATTTGCCGCAGAAGGACCTGCTGACCCAGGTGGCCCACACCGCCCGGGACCAGGGCGGCACGCCGGCGGCCCTGCTGGGCGCGGCCATGGCCCTGGAACAGGGCGAAAACCTGTCCACGTTGCTCCGCGAGGCGCTCAAACCGCCCATGGACGCCCGGGTGGCGCGCCTCTATTGGGAAGACGCCCTGCAGCACCTGCACACCCTGGCCCTGGAGCAGGCCCTTGAAGAAGAGCAGCGCCGCCCTGATCCGGACGTGGGCCGGCTGGCGGAGCTGATCCGCGCCCTGGCCGATGCCCGGCACCGGGCCCGCGAAGTGTCGGCCCGGGACCGCTGAGCCGCCCCGGTGGCGCGCCACCGGGACCATGCCAAGACACGCACACCACCTTGTACAAACTGGCTCCGACCCCCATATCCACGTATAATACGCCGTTTCCCCAAGACACCTCGTCAACCTACGGGCTTTACGCATGAGCACTCAAAAACAGCAGCAATCACAGCTGAAGCAGTTGATCGCGCTGGGCAAGGAACAGGGTTACCTGACCTACGCCGAGGTGAACGACCATCTGCCCGAGTCCATCACGGACACGGATCAGGTGGAAGACATCATCCAGATGATCAACGACATGGGCATCTCCGTGGTCGAGAAAGCCACCGATGCCGATCAGATCATGATGGACGAGAGTGCGGAAAGCACCGACGAGATGGCCGCCGAGGAAGCCGCCGCCGTACTGGCTTCGGTGGAGAACGAGCCCGGCCGTACCACCGACCCGGTGCGCATGTACATGCGCGAAATGGGCACCGTGGAGCTGCTCACCCGCGAAGGCGAGATCGAAATCGCCAAGCGCATCGAGGAAGGCACCCGCGAAGTGATGCACGCCCTGGCCTACTGGCCCGGCGCGGTGGACATGGTGCTCGACGAATACCAGCGCATCGTCGACGAGGAGCGCAAGCTCACCGACGTGATCGCCGGCTATCTGGACCCGAATGACGACGGCGCCGCCGCCACCGCCGCCAATAAAGAGCCGCGCTTCAGCCAGAAGAAAAAGGACGAAGAAGCCGCCGCCAAGGCGAAGGAAAAAGAAGAGGAGGACGACGACGAGGACTCCGATGACAAGGAATCCGACGACGACTCCGAGGAAGATGAAGGTGGTCTGGATCCGGTACTGGCCGCCGAGCGCTTCGCGGAACTGCGCAAGCGCCAGGAAAAAGCCCTGCGCTCGCTGAAGCGCAACGGCCGCGACCACGCCAGCACCGCCAAGGCCCAGGAATCCCTGGCTGAACACTTCACCCTGTTCAAGCTGGTGCCGCGTATTTACGACGAGCTGCTCAACGCCGCCCGTAACCACCTGGACACCACCCGCAAGTTCGAACGCCAGATCATGACCCTGGCGATTCGCCGCGCCGGCATGCCGCGCCGCGACTTCATCAAGGTGTTCCCGGGCAACGAAACCAACACCGACTGGGTGGACAGCCAGCTCAAGGGCAAGAAAGCCAAGGATTACGGCGACAAGCTGTCGCTGATGAAGGAAGACATCCAGCGCAACCAGCGCAAGATCAGCACCCTGGAAGAGATCGTCGGCCTGCCGGTGGCGGACATCAAGGAGATCAACCGTCGCATCTCCATCGGTGAAGCCAAGGCCCGCCGCGCCAAGAAGGAAATGGTCGAGGCCAACCTGCGTCTGGTGATCTCCATCGCCAAGAAGTACACCAACCGGGGCCTGCAGTTCCTGGACCTGATCCAGGAAGGCAACATCGGCCTGATGAAGGCGGTGGACAAGTTCGAATACCGTCGCGGTTACAAGTTCTCCACCTACGCCACCTGGTGGATCCGGCAGGCCATCACCCGCTCCATCGCGGACCAGGCCCGCACCATCCGGATTCCGGTGCACATGATAGAGACGATCAACAAGATCAACCGCGTGCAGCGCCAGATGCTCCAGGAAATGGGCCGTGAACCGACCCCGGAAGAACTGGGCCAGCGCCTGGAAATGCCGGAAGACAAAGTGCGCAAGGTCCTGAAGATCGCCAAGGAACCGATCTCCATGGAGACTCCCATCGGCGACGACGAGGACTCCAGCCTGGGCGACTTTATCGAGGACGGCAACATGGACTCCCCGGTGGACTCCGCCACCTCCCTGGGCCTGGAAGAGGCCACCCGGGAAGTGCTGGCCAACCTCACCGCCCGGGAAGCCAAGGTGCTGCGCATGCGCTTCGGCATCGACATGAACACGGACCACACCCTGGAAGAAGTCGGCAAGCAGTTCGACGTGACCCGGGAGCGGATCCGTCAGATCGAGGCCAAGGCCCTGCGCAAGCTGCGCCATCCCTCGCGCAGCGAGCACCTCCGCAGTTTCCTGGACGCGGACATGTAAGCTGGTTTATAACTACCGGCCCGGACGGCAACCCCGCCCGGGCCGTTTTATAAGAAGCGCCGGAAAGGCGCCACAAGGACGTAGAGACAGACACACAAAAGACACACGCCCTCCTTTTAAAGACAGCCAGACCGCTCAGCGGGCCTATAGCTCAATTGGTTAGAGCAGCGGACTCATAATCCGTTGGTTCCAGGTTCAAGTCCTGGTGGGCCCACCACTCGCTTCGCTCGCCCCTCCACTCATCCCTTTTTCTCTTTCCTTACTCATGATTCTGACTCCTGCCAGGGTTCCACCCGTTTGATCAGGACACTGTATTCGTGGCCGAGAAATCGCGGGTGGACCATGTCGCCCACGCGGGCGCCGAACAGCGCCTCGCCGAAGGGCGAGAGGATGGAGATCAGGCGACGGTTGGGCTTCGCGCGGGCCGGTTCCACCAGTACGAAGTCCATTTCGCCGCCGTGGTCCAGGTCGATGATCCAGACCCGGGTGTCGATGTCCGCGGTCATTGAGCGGTCCCGCCGGTCCCTTCTTTGTTCCATTCTTGCCAACAAACCGCCGAGCAACGGCGGGGATAACATCCACCATCCGCGAACGGACAGGTAGCCGCGCGCCTTCGCCGAGAAACCGGGCAGGCAGCGTCGCGCACACAGGGGCGCCATCAGCACATCTCCTGATTGGAAATTAACGATATGGATAAAGCACGAAACGCCGGACGGGCGGGCCCGTCCGGCTTAAGGGAGGAAGGTGGGGGAAACGGTCAGAAAAATGCGGCGGATAATCACGGCGTGCCTCGAACCATGAATGAACTCAACGCTCGACCATAGCCCAATAAAAAGATAAAGCAAGCCAGCCTGATGGCGTCGCCGTTCAGAACACGCCCTGGTCGATCATGGCGTCGGCGACGCGGCGGAAGCCGGCGATGTTGGCGCCGAGCACCAGGTTGCCGGGGGCGCCGAATTCCAGCGCTGTTTGGCTGGCGCTTTGGTGGATGCCACGCATGATGGCGCGCAAGGTGTCGTCCACCTGTTCCACCGGCCAGCGGGCCATGGCGGCGTTTTGCTGCATTTCCAGCTGGCTGACGGCCACGCCGCCGGCGTTGGCGGCCTTGCCCGGGCCGTAGAGAATGCCGGCGCGCAGGAACAGGGACACCGCTTCCCGGGTGCAGGGCATATTGGCGCCTTCGCACACGCAGGCCACGCCGTTGGCGAGCAGGGTTTCCGCGTCGGCGCCGTTCAGTTCGTTCTGGGTGGCGCAGGGGAAGGCGATGTCACCGGCCTGCCGCCAGACCGGCGAACCGCCGTCCGGGTAGTCCGCCACCGGAATAAAGGTGGCCTCTTTATGGGTGTCCCGATAGGAGGCCAGGGCGGCGCGTGTTTGTTCCTTGATGGTTTTCAGCAGCGGCACGTCGAGGCCGGCGGGGTGGATCAGGGTGCCGCTGGAGTCCGAGCAGGTGATCGGCCGGGCACCCAGTTCCGTCAGTTTCTCCAGGGTGTAGAGCGCCACATTGCCTGCGCCGGACACCAGGCAGCGTTTGCCTTGCAGCGACTCGCCTCTCTCCGCCAGCATGTTCTCGGCGAAATATACGCAGCCGTAGCCGGTGGCTTCCTTACGCCCCAGGGAGCCGCCCCAGCCCGGCGATTTGCCGGTGAGCACGCCCTCGAAGCGACCGCTCAGGCGGCGGTATTGGCCGTACAGGTAGCCGATTTCCCGGTGCCCCACGCCAATGTCCCCGGCGGGCACATCGATGGTGGCGCCGATATGCCGATAGAGGGCGGTCATGAACGCCTGGCAGAAGCGCATCACTTCCCCCTGGGAGCGCCCCTTGGGGTTGAAGTCCGATCCGCCCTTGCCGCCGCCCAGGGGCAGGCCGGTGAGCGCATTCTTGAAAATCTGCTCGAAGCCCAGGAATTTGATGATGCCGCCGTTCACGCTGGGGTGAAAACGGAGCCCCCCCTTGTAGGGTCCCAGGGCCGAGTTGAATTGCACCCGGTAGCCTTTGTTGACCCGCACCGCGCCCTGGTCATCGACCCAGGCCACCCGGAACAAAATCTGACGCTCCGGCTCCACCAGACGCTCCAGAACCCCTTCGTTCTTGTAGCGGGGGTCGGCGTCCAGCACCGGGGCCAACACCTCCAGTACTTCTTCCACGGCCTGATAAAACTCGGTTTGCCCCGGACTGCTTTGCCGCAGTCCATCGATAACGCTGGAAACATGGTTCATGACGATTCCCTGTAGCAACGAGCCAAACGAAAAAGCGGCTCAAAAGTGAATATAAACCACATAACGGCTCAAAATCGTTAATTTATGGTATATATTCACAAAGCCAAAACGGAAACCCTATTATGGACCTTATTGAACTGGGCGGCCGCTTCAGAGAGCTGCGCCGGCTGGCCGGAGACACCCAGAGCACCGTGGCCGAGCGGGCCGGCATGGACCGGACCACGGTGGCCAAGTTCGAGACCGGGCAGCTCGCGGAGCTGGGCGTCGGCAAGCTCGAGCGCCTGTTTCAATTGTATGGCTTTTCCATCGAACCGGTGCCGGTGCGCCCGCGACCTACTCTGGATGATCTGCAGGCGCGCGGCGAGAGAGGCAGGCGGACATGACCAATCCGGTGAAGCGCATCACCGTGACCGTGGACGGTGAGCCGGCGGGCAGCCTGGTCGAACAGGGCAGAAAGGATTTCTCTTTCACCTATCATCCGGAGGCCCGCGACCGGGAGGTGTCACTGACCATGCCTTGGCGGGACGCGTCCTGGCACTTCCCCGGCGTGCATCCGGTGTTCGCCCAGAATCTGCCGGAGGGCTATCTGAAGGACGTGCTGGCCCGTACGGTCCGCAAGCTCCATGGCGCCAGCGACCTGGCGTTACTGGCCTCGCTGGGCCCGTTTCAGATCGGCCGGCTTGGCTATCAGGCGCCCGGGACGCCGGTTGAATCGCCGGCGTCCGGCGAGACTCTGGACGGACTGCTGCGCTCCGGCGATCCCGATCTGTTCGATCAGTTGGTGGAAAAATACGCCCTGCGTTCGGGGATCTCCGGTGTCCAACCCAAAGTGCTGGTGGACCTGCGCGATAAAGCCGCGATCCGCTCTGGCCGTCTGATCGTGAAATCCTGGGGGGACGACTTTCCGCAATTGGCGCTGAACGAGTATTACTGCATGCGGGTGGCTGACCTGGCCGGCCTGGAGGTACCCCGCTTCGACGTTTCCCTGGATGGACGGCTGTTCGTGATGGAGCGCTTCGACGTAAAAGGGGACGGCGGCTTCCTTGGCTTCGAGGACGCCTGTTCCCTGCAGGGCCTGGTGCCGGAAGAGAAATACGACAGTACCTACGAACGGCTGATCGCCACCGTTGAAACCTACGTCTCCCCGGAGCAGGTGAACCGGGCCCGGCGGACCTTGTTCACCTCCTTACTGGTGTCATGGGCGGTAAGAAATGGCGATGCCCATCTGAAAAACTTCGGGTTGCTGTACGCCGATACCCGGTCGGCGGTCAGGCTCGCCCCCGCCTTCGACATCGTCACCACCACCGTCTACCTGAGCAAGGACGTGCCGGCTCTGCAGCTCGGCGGCAGCAAGCGCTGGTGGAAAGTGAAGATGCTCGAACAGCTGGGCCGACGGCACTGCAAGTTGTCGCCCGCCACGGTCCGTGAGCAGATGGCCAAGGTGGTTAACGCCGTCGACCGGGTGGTTCCGGAAATGGACGAGGCGCCGCCCTACTTCCGCGACATCGGCCAATCGATGAAAGAACAATGGACGCGGGCTCGCAACGAACTGGCCGATTTTCTGAACACGCCGCACTGAAGGCGAGGCCCGCGCACTCCACGTTCAACCCGCTCCGTCCAGTCCCTCCACCAGGAAAAACTGCCCCACCGAACCCTGTTGCCGGGCCGCCTTGAACGGCGCGTATTGTTCGCTCCGGTAAAAGCCTTCGGCCACCTCCCGGGAGGGGAACTCGATAATCAGAAAGGTCTGGGGTGGCGCGCCCTCCCCTTCCAGCTGGTCCACCGCGTTGGTGCGCGCCAGGTAACGACCGCCGGCACGTTCCACCATGGGCGTGACCCGGGCCACGTAGTCCTTGATCCAGCCCGGGTCGGTGAAGTCGATCAGGGCCACAGCATAGCAAGTCATCGGCTTGTCCTCGTCAAAGCGAAAGCCTGACTATCCATGGCGCCGCCGGCACCGGCAATGACCGTTTTGCCCGGCGCTTCCTGGCGGGGTCGGGGGCGCCCCTGTTATAACGGGCGCCTCTTCGTCGATGGATGGACGCTGTGATTCCGGTTGCCTCTTTTTCTCCGCTTTTTCTCGGCCTGCTGACACTGTCGATGCTGGCCGGCGCGGCGCTGGCGTTGTTCTGGTTGGCGGTGCACGGCAACCAACGGGTACGACGCTGGCGCCAGCGGCACGGGCGCGGCACGGTGTGGCTGTCGGCGGGGCTGGGCGTTTTGTTCGTGCCCTATGTGGCCTGGCAGGCGCTGGGGCTGTGGTCGCTGATCGCCGGAGCCCGGGAGCAGGCGGCGCTGCGGGTGACCCTGGAGGCACCGACCCGGGTGGCGGGCATCGATATGCCCGCCGGCAGCGAGCTGGTGCTGAAGGAAAAGGACCGGCTGGAGAGTTTCGAGTGGGTGGCGTTTCCGGCGCCGGTATCCGTGTACGGCTTCCAGGCGTCGGCGGTGCGCCGCTTTCTGGACCGGGGCGAGCAGGGCCGGCACTACGTTCCCCGGCGGCTGCGTATGAGGCTGACCGGTGATCAGGAATGGGACGGCTGGCGCTGCGCCGGCGACGAGCCGCTGACCGCGGACCTGGACCCTGGCGGTACGCCGCAGTGGGTGAACGGCTGCGTGCTGGCCGCCGGCAACCGGCTGGCCGGCGCCGGGCTGCCCGCCGGCAGTGCCCTGCGCGCCTCAAAAGGCACGGTCTACACCAATGGCCGGCGGGACCCGGATCGATGGGTGGTGGAGCTGCCCGAGGCGGAGGCGGTGCCGCTGGCCGGCGCCCGGCTGCGCGGGCGCATCCACCTGGACGCGGAACACCGGCCGGTGCGCGTACAGGGCGCTCTGGATGACGCCTTTTCCCTGGGCGCTCTGTCCTACCCCGAAGGCACCCGGGTGCGGGTGCGCTTCAAGACGGGACAGCCGGAGTCCTGGTGGTTCAGCCCGGTTGAGGACGGTGCGGCGAGGCGGCGGGACGGCCCGCCGGTGCCACCCGGCCAGGCGGTCCATCAGGATCCGGAAGGCCGGGTATTGGCAATCACCGACAATCAAAGCGCCGGGTTCTTTCAAGCCGTCCCTGTGCGCTGAAAGAAGCCCCCCGTTGTAGGAGCGGCTTCAGCCGCGCAAACGACAAGGCGGATCGCCGGCGCCTACAGTCGTTCCCAGGCCCGTTGGGCGCGCAGGGCGCGGGCCTTGCCGGCCACCTGGAACAGGGGCCGGTCGCGGCGCCAGCGGTCGGCGGCGGCGTCGGTCTCGCCGTCCCAGAGACCGTCCGCTTGCTGATAGAGACTCTGGGTGCGGGCCAGGGCGCCGGCCAGCGCCAGATGGGTCACCGGGTCATCGGCGGGCCGGTCGCTGAGGGTGGCCAGGGTCACCAGGCTGGCGGCCAGCGCTTCGGCGAAGTCCGCCGGCCAGTGGCGCGCCCGGGCTTCGCGCAGCAGCCAGCTCTGTACCGCCAGGGCGATAAAGGTGTCCTCCACGGTGCGGAACGGTTTGACCACGGTGTCGTAGCCGTCACCGTCCAGCAGGGCGTCCCCGGACAGCGCCACCGCCTCGAAGGTGGCGGCGGTGTGGGGAATCTCCGGTACGAACGCCAGGGGCGGTTTGTCCCGCAGATGGACGCCGTCGGCGCCGGCGGACACCCGCGCCACTTTCAACGCCGGGCGGTCGCCCTCCTGATCCAGCCGCGCCACCACCAGCAGTTGGTCACAGACCGGCCCCAGGGTAATCCAGCTTTTGGCGCCATCCAGCCGCCAGCCGTCGCCGGCCGCGCGCAGGGTGGTGGCGATGTCCCGGGGGCGATTGCCGCCCTCCTCCGTGGCGCACAGGGCCAGGCGGGCGCCGTCGGCGGGGGCCTGGCCGAAGTTCGCCAGCAGCCGGCGCAGAGCCGCCTGGTAGCCGGCGGCGAACGCCCAGCCCACCCGATCGGCGGCGAAGCCGCCGTGCAGGGCCAGCGCCACCGGGTCCTGGTGCGCCGCCGTCAGCGCCGCCCAGCCCCGGGACCAGGCCGCCAGATCCGGAGGCGCCGTGACCGTGGGCGGCGCGCTCAGCAGCGAACGTAATGCCTCCCAACCCCCACTCAAAAGGCGGCCCGCCCGACGGATGCGCCGCCGTCCACGCAGATCGTCTGGCCGGTCATGTAGCCGCTGTCCTCGCCAAGCATGAATTCCAGGGTGGCGGCGATTTCCCGGGGCTCGCCGAGCCGGTCCATGGGCACCATGGCCAGGTAGGCGGCTTCCCGGTCGCTGCCCTCGGGGTTGTTGGCGCGAAACAGTTCGGTCTCGATGGGACCCGGGGCGATGGCGTTGACGGTGATGCCGGTGCGCGCCAGCTCCAGGGCCCAGGTGCGAGTGAAGTTGACCATGGCCGCCTTGGCGCTGCCGTAGGCGGTGCGCCCGGGCAGGCCGAAGATGGTCAGGCTGGAGACATTGACGATGCGGCCCCAGCCTCTTTCTTTCATGCCCGGCAGCAGCGCCTGGCTGGCCTGGATGGCCGGGTGCAGATGCAGGGCGTGGATGGCGTCGAAGGTGTCCAGATCGATCTCGCCCAGGGCCTGGGGTTTGATCATGCCCACATTATTGACCAGACCGTCGAACTGGAAGCGGCCGGCAAGATCCTTGAACACCGCCTCGGCCTGGTCCCGGTCGCCCAGGTCGGCACTGACCAGGGTGCCGGGAAAGTCCGGGTCGTCGCCCTGTCGGGCGATGCCCACCACGCCGTGGCCGGCGGCGGCCAGCCGCTCGGCGGTGGCCCGGCCGATGCCCTTGGTGGCACCGGTGATCAGATAGGTGCGTTTCATCAAGCTCTCCCATTGTTATTGTTGATTCAGCGATTGGTGTTTTCAGCCGCGCATCGGCTTGAGGGCGTCGGCCCAGCGTTCCAGTTCATCGAGCATGGCGATGGCGGATTTTTCCTGGATGTCCTTGGCCTTGAAGGTGCCGTCCTCCAGCTGCTCCTGGACCATCGGTACCGCCACCTGCTCGATCAGCGGCATCATCTTCAGGGTGGTCAGGGTCGGTTTGGTGGCCTCCACGGAACGCATGCCGCCGGAGATGCCGCCGTAGCTGACGAACGCCGCCGGCTTGTAATTCCACTCGTGGTAGACGTAGTTGAGGGCGTTCAGCAACGCCGGGGTGGGGCCGAAATTGTACTCCGGCACCACCAGCACATAGGCGTCCGCCTCGGCCACGCTGGCGGCCCAGCGCTTGGTGTGTTCGTGCTGGTAGTTCTGCTGACGGGGGTGGTAGGGCTCGTCGAACACCGGCAGGTTGAAGTCCGCCAGGTCCACCCAGCGAGCGTCGAAATTGCCATGGTGGCGGGCCAGCTCGTAGAACCAGGTGCCCACGGCGGACCCCACCCGGCCCGGGCGGGTACTGGCGATGATCACGTTGAGGCGCAGCATGTTCGACTCCTTTTGCGATGACGGTGAAGAAAAACGAGACACCGGGTTTAGCACTATCCAGGCACCCGGCGCAACGGGCGCCGCTGGCCGGCACGTCCCGGGCGCACTATTCTAGGCGCCATGCCCGACATCGCCCTGCCCCCCTGCCTGCACGATCTGGAAACCCTTGCCCGGGGCCCCGGCCTGGTGCTAGCTCGCTGTGGTTACCGACCGGAAGCGTTCGCCGGGGACGCCTTCGCCCGCACCGGCATCCCGCTGCCTCCGGGGCTGGAACGGGCGGTGGCCAAGCGCCGCCTTGAGTACCTGGCGGGGCGTGTGTGCGCCCGCGCCGCCCTGGGCCTGGCCACCGGCCTGGACGCGGTGCCCGCCATCGGCGACGACCGCGCGCCGCGCTGGCCGGCCGGGGCGGTGGGCGCCATCACCCATTCCCACGGCGAGGCCGCCGCGCTCACCGGCGACGCCCGCCAGTGGCGCGGCCTGGGCCTGGACCGGGAACGCTGGCTGGCGCCGGCGCGGGCGGCGCGGCTGCGCGACGAACTGCTGACCCCGGCGGAGCGCGACACCCTGACCGGCCTGTCCGAGGACGCCCTGGCCCGCCGCGTCACGCTCACGTTTTCGGTGAAGGAGAGCCTGTTCAAGGCGCTCTACCCGCTCACCGGCCGGCGCTTCTATTTTCAGGACGCCGCCCTGGAGGGCGACCGGATCCGGCTGCTCACCGATCTGTCCCCGGACTGGCGCGCCGGACATGGCTTGCGGTTCGACGTGGAAGAAGATGCCACCGGCCTGCTCAGCTGGATCCTGGTCCCGGCCTGAGCCCAACGGCTTCATGGCAAGGCGCAGCCCGGCGTGGCCGGCACCGGATCGGCGTACAAACCGGCGTTGTAGAACCACTGCTGCCCGGCGGCCCGCCGGCGGCAGACCACTTCCTCCACCAGCTCGAACATGCCCGGCTGCAGGTTGGTATCGGCCTCCGGCTGGTCGGCGAAGCGCATGAAGTTCTGGTCGGTGCCGTAAGGCTGCCATTGCGCGTGTCCCGCGCTCTCCGGCGTGCCGGTACGCGCGAAGGACACCCAGTAGTCCATCATCGCCGCCGACAGCTGGCGGGACGTCTCGCCTACCGGCCGGGGCCAGTTCTCCGAGAGGGGCGCGCCCGCGCCGACATGGCCGAACACGAACGGCACGTCACTGGCATGGAACGCGCAAAGATCCAGCGCCTGGGCAGCCGGGTAACAGTAGTCGAAGCGGTACAGATAGGCGGGCACGCCTGCCGCCGTCTGCTTGCGAACCAGGCGCTCCGCGGCCCACCCATAGAGCGCGTCGCGGGCGGTGGCCATCAGGCTGTACTCCAGGTCCGAGGCGGGATAGACGGTGAGAAAGTCGTCCGCCAGATCCCCGTACAATTCACCGATCCGGCTTTCGTAGGCGGCGCCATCCGCTGGCGCCGGGGCGATGAAAATTCGCTGGGAGCGCACCTCCCCCTCGTTGAAGCCCGCCAGCAGCGGCACCCGCGCCTGCTCGCCGGCATCGAAGGTGGCCACCAGCTGGTCCGGCAGCGCCCAGCCGTCCACCGTGCCTTCCGGCCGGAAGCCGACCTGCTCGCCGATCGCCACCAGCTGTTCCGCGTCCATGGCGCGCAGCGCTTCCGGCCCGGCCGCGCCGGCTTCGTCCATCACCACCGCGCCGAGCTGTTCCGCCGACGGCAGGCCATTCGCGGCGCTGCTCAGCATGGGCAGGGAACGGGTATTGGCACTCTGGGCGATGGCCTTGTCGAACAGGTCGCGCGCCAGCGGACTGGTCAGCAGATAGGTGACGCTGAAGGCGCCGGCGGATTCGCCCATGATCGTGACATTGGCGGGGTCGCCGCCGAACTGCCCGATGTTGTCGCGTACCCAGCGCAGGGCCTGGATCTGGTCAAGCAGACCATAATTGCCCGACACGCCCTGTTCGGACTCGGCACTCAACCCCGCCAAAGCCAGCCAGCCAAGGACGCCCAGGCGGTAGTTGAACGACACCACCACGGCGCCTTCCCGCGCCAACCGGGCGCCGTCGAAAACCGGCTGGCCGCTGCCGCCGATGCGCAAGGAACCGCCATGCACCCATACGATCACCGGCAGACGCCCGGCGTCATCCGGGGCCCAGACATTCAGCGTCAGACAGTCCTCGCTCATCGACGCCGGTGGGTCCCGATAGAGGCTGGTTTCCGCCACATCAGGCTGCACACAGCTCGGGCCGAAGGCCTCGGCACGGCGCACGCCTTGCCAATGGGCCGCCGGGCGGGGCGCCCGCCAGCGCCCCTCACCCACCGGCGGTGCCGCGTAGGGGATGCCTTTGAAGACCGCGAGGCCGGCCTCTTGGACACCGCTCAGTCGACCCTGCTCCACGCGGACTTCAGGCCGGGCCGTGGGCGGCGCGGAGTCGGAGGAATCGGAATCCAGGCAGGCGGTCAGCGGGCCCACCAGCATCGCGAGCAACAGCGTTCTGGCCAGGGGCGGCGTTTTGAAAACCATAAGTGCTCCGTGAATCTCAGGTTGTTGTATTTATGCGGCCGCCCGGGAGGGTCGACCATTTAATTCACTCACCAGAGAGATAATTAAATCAACAGACCCTCCCTGTCCACCGCCACCCGGCGGTAAGCGGCTTTGCCGCACAAAAAAAAAGCGGCCAGAAGGCCGCGTTTTTTGTTCGGCAGCCGGTTGCTAGTCAGCACAGAACAGATTGCCCTCCTCCCGGCGGCTGATCCGCACCAGATCCACCGCGCCGGTGAAGCCGTCGCCGACCACGGCACCCACCGGACCGCTGCTCAACACCGGCACGCCCGGCGCCACATCGAACCCTTCCACGGTCTCGCAGTCCACGGACAACGTGACCCGCTGGCCGTCGCCGGTCAGCTGGATTTCCCGCCAGCCGTCGCCCGCTTCCAGCCCGGTGAGCAGCCGGCGGTTCTGCGACGGCAGCTCCACCAGCAGGCGGTCCCGGGCCAGGCTGACGCGCAGCGCGGTGCCGCCGTCGCCGGCCAGGGCCATCACCGGCACTGCGTCGGTCTGATCGGTGCGGGCGCGCAAGTGCACAGAGAACCGTTCGCCGATCACGCTGTTGTTCAGCGAGCCGGTGTCGCGGGTGACCAGGCGATAGTTATCGGCGAACACCGCCACGCGCCCCACTTCACCGCCATCGTTCAGGGCCGGCGCCGCCGGCTGACCGGCAGCGTCCAGCCCGTACAGCGGGTCGCCATAGGGCGAGTGGTCGTTGATGCAGGGGCCGTCGCAATCGTCCTGCGTGTCCATGACCCAGAAGCCCAGCACATAGCCATCCACCGGCATGTACTCCACCGGTGTCGGATCGTCGCGATCCACGTAGCGGGTATCGTCGTCGCCACCGCAGGCGGCCAGGGCGGCGGCGAGCAGCGTGATCGGCAAAGCGTTTTTCAGTTTCATCGCGGCTCTCCTCAGCGGTCGCTGCGCGGGTGCAGGGTGACGTCGTCCACCACGGTGCCGTCCAGGGTGCGGGTCAGCACATGCAGGTCCTCGCCCTGAATATCCAGAGTGGTGTAGGTGTTAACGTTGTCGTCGAACAGCACATCAGCGATCAGCGCGATGCCGCCGCCGTTGTTGTCGTAGTACTTGGCGGAGTCGGAGCCGGCGATCAGGTAGGTGGCGCCACCCGGCGCCGGCTTGCCGGCGGTCAGCGGCAGACTGCGTGAGTACATGTGGTCGTGGCCGGAGAGCACCAGATCGATGCCGGTTTCATCCACCACCGCCGGGATATAGGCCTGGGAGCGACCGTTGCCGGAGGCGGCGTTGCCGTTGTACGGCGGGCGATGCACCATCAGGATCTTCCAGGTGGCGTCGCTGGCATTCATGTCGCGGCGCAGCCAGTCCATCATCACCGGCCAGTCCGCTTCGCTTTGCAGTTCCGAGGTGATCACGGCGATGTGCGCCGGCCCGTGGTCGAAGCTGTAGACCGCGTCGTCATAGGGCGCCGGCAGGCCGCTGTCATTGCCGGGCAGCGGAATCAGGTCGGCGAACTTCTCGGCGCCTTCATTGTAGACCTCGTGGTTGCCCTGGGCCGGCACGAACGGATGGGAGGCCAGCATGTCGTCACCTTCCAGCGCTTCGAAGAACAGCCGCACCAGCCGATAGTCGGTCAGGTCCTCGGTGAAGTCGCCCACGTGCAGAATCAGATCCCCGTCCGGCAACTGCGCTTGCATTTTCCGGTACAGCTCAGTGACCAGGCCACTGCCGTTGAACAGGTTGTCGTTGGACACCGTCTGGGTGTCGCCGAACAGATGAATGCGCACCCGATCGTCGCCGTCGTCGGTGGCGAAGCGGTGGGTCTCGCTCATGGCACCGTCAGCGCCCACCCGATACTGGTAGTCGGTGGCGGCCCGCAGACCCTCCAGGGTGGCCCGGTGCACGCGCACCACGCCGGCCTCGCTGCCGTAGAAGAACGGCACGATGCGCGATTCGCCGATGATCTCCTGATCCAGGCCGCCCACGCCAAAGCGCACGCGCGAATCGGTCACGGTACTGGCGGTGAACCAGGCCACGTTCATGGCGGTGGCATCCCGGCCGGGCGTGAGGAACACATAGCGCGGCGTATCGCCGAGGCGTTCCACCAGCGCCCGCACATCGGTCATCAGGGAGGAGCCCTGGCCGTCGTAGGCGCGGAACAGCAGCGATTGGGTATCGGCGGCGGTCGGCAGGGTGACGTTCAGCCGGCCCTCCGCATCCGTATCGCCGAGTACCGTGACATCACTGATCTGATCGGTGCCGCTGTTGTAGCGGAAGGTTTCCAGCGTCACGCCCGGGGCCGGATTGCCGGCCTGATCCACCACCAGCATCCGCGTGCTTTCGCCTTCGATGCCCCAGTCGGTGAGCAGGCGGTAGCGGCTGCCCACTTCCTTGCGCACCACCGGATGATGGAAGGTGTCACCGTCCAGGGTGCCGTTCACCACCACCGAGACGAAGGTGTTCTGGATGTAGTCGCGTACCCGTAGGTTCAGATAGGCCACCACGCCGGTGGCGTCGCTGAACCCGGTAAAACGCCCCTGCCAACGGCCGCTGGTCTCACTGACGCCGGTGGCGGTGAGATCCCCGTCGTCCACGGTCATGGTGGCTTTGGTGCTGTCGTAGTCCAGCGTCAGCGATAGATCATTGAACGCCCCGGCGCCCACCGCTCGGATCGGAATACTGAAGATACCGCCCGGGTAGAGCTGAACGTTGTCGCTGTCGATATAGAGACGCGGCGCGCCGGTGACCACATTGAACAGGTAGTTGCCGGCGGTAACGTTGCCGTTGATGTCGAACAGGCGGTAGTCCAGCCGGTGCCAGCCGTCGGCCAGGCCGGCGGCCTGGTAGCGGATCCGGTCAGTGCCGTTGTTGGTCAGATCGGCGGATATGTCGCGGCCGTCCAGGGTCAGCTGGCTGGCGGCGAAGTCCACGCCGGAGGCGTCGTTCACCTGCAGGGAAATCAGCGGGTCGGCGCTGTCCACGGTATCGCCGGACGCCGGCGTGGCGGTGACGCCCGGGCCGGCCAGATCGGTGTCGTCGCTGTAGATGGCGGTAAAGTTGTCCAGCACCACCTGGGAATCAATACGCTCGGCGGTCTTCAGCACCAGGAAGCGGAATGGCTGGTAGAAGGTCAGCGGCTCGCGGTAGCCGCTGCCGATGCTGGCCTTCATAAAGTGCCAGCCACGCTCCGGCAGTTGCTCGCCGTCGTTGTTGTAGTTGATGGTGACGGTCTTGCCGTCCGCGTCCTTGAGGCTGCCCCGCACCCACCAGACCTTGCCGGCCAGTTCATCGGGAATGTACACGTTGACGCCCAGGTATTTCGGGTAACCGGGCAGTTCGGTGACGCCGCCGGGGTCGGTGAGGTAAGCGCCGAATGTGCCGGGCTGATCCGGGTTGGCCTCCCAGCGCAGCGCCATGGAATGGGCGCCGTCGAACACCTGGTCCTGGACCCGCTCGATCTCCACGCGGCGGTGGCGGGCGCCGGCGGCCTGGAACATGCTCACGTCGCCCTCGAAGTCGGCGACGATCTCCGGCGCCACGCCGATATTGATGGTGAGCGCGGCGCTTTTGCCGGCGGCGCTGACCGTGACCGTGCACTGGCGGCCTTGTACCGGCGCGGTGGTCACCGTGCCGGCGCTGGTGTTCACCTGGCACAGGGCGGCGTCGTCCACCTGATACGCCAGCGCCTCGGCGGAGAAAGTCACCGCCTCGCCCTGACTGATCAGTCGCGGTTGCAGCGCCACGGTAGCGCCACTGTCCACGGCGATGGCGGCGCTGGCGAAACGGATCTCGTCCAGTTCCGCGGTGACACGGACCCGGGCCACGCCTTTGCGGTCCCCCACTTTCACCACCACATAGCCTTCCTGATTACCGTCACCGGCCCGGAAGGCGCCGGTGCGGGCATCGATCAGGCCCAGGCCGGCTTCGCTGATGCCGTATTCCGGCACCTCGCCGCCGCGCTCCCAGGACGCGGCGTCATAGCCCACGCCCTTGAAGCGCCGGTAGGTGGAACCGGCCATCAGGGTAATGGTGCGCGGGTAGACCGCCACCGCGTCGCTGGCCGCGCGGGCCCGCTCGGTGTTGAGCGCCAGCCCCCACTTGGTGGCGGTGACCCGCTCGCCGCCGTCGGACGGGGTATTGAGCAGATAGGTGTAGCGTTCACCGGGCAGGCGCGCCGCCAGCGTGGTGGAGCCGCCGCCGTCCAGATTGATGGCGCGGTCGGCGCCGTAGGCGATCATCAACTGCCCCAGCTTGGTCTCGGTGATGCCGTCGGTGAGCGAGCCCACCGGCTTGTCCACCACCAGGAAGAAATAGCTGCCGTCGGCGCGCACGCCGAAGGCGGTGCGGCCGCTGATCGCGTTCTCGTTCTGGTTGTCGCCGAGCTGGCCGTTCTCCACCAGCAGGCCCCGACCGAAGCCAGCGCCCAGAGCGCTTTTCACATTGGCCCAGTCCGGGTCGTCGGTTTCATAGCGGATGTCCACCCGGGCGCCAGCGTTCAGGGCGCCGTCGTCCACCAGCAGGGCATGGCCGGCGGGGATCACATAGCCGTCGCGGTCCTCGACGCGTGCCACCACGGTGCCGCTCAGCGGCGGCAACTGGGCACTGATGCCGCCGTGCTCCAGCGTCACCACACTGATGCCGTTGGCTTCCGCCTTCACCAGCGCGGCGGAGCGACCTGTCAGGTCCACGGTGCCCCGGTAACTTTCCGCCAGGTACAGTTCCACCTCGCCGTTGCCCCGGCTGAAGCCGGTGTTCACCTGGGTGGCGTTGTCGAAGTAGTGCACGGTACCCAGCTCACCCAGAGCGCTGCCGTCCTGGTAGAGGTTGAGCGTGAAAGTGGGCACCTCCCGCAGGATATCGGCGCGGCCATCCTGGTAGACCACGATCAGGTCTTCGTTGCGGTCGGAGAAGCCGGTGTAGGTAACGCCATCCTTCTTGATCAGACCGGTGTTCCAGCCTTGGGTCATGCTGTAGGGATCCGCGTTCACCGCCAGGATCAGGTTGTCGCCGTTGTCGATGGCGTGGTTGGCCGAGGTGGTGGTGCGCTCGAAGGAAAACTGCCCCCGCGAGCGGGTCACCGGCACCAGGGACAGGCTGTCGCCCAAATTGAACTCGGCGCTGATGATGGCTTCGTCGCGGGTGTGGTTGAGCCGCCCCTCGGTGATCGTCAGATCCCGGTTCACGGCATAGCGGTGGAAGTCGCTGATCTCGGTGGGCACGGTCTCCCGGGCGGTGGTGCCGGACACCGCGGGCGGCGTGGCCGGCGCGAACTGCGCCTCGGCGTCCTCCGGTGGCGCGATCACGTTGGCGCTGAACGATTCCGCGCCGGACAGATCCTCCACATAGGGCACATCCACCGGCTGGTCGCGGTAGACGGTATCGGTATCACCGCCGCAGCCGCTCAACGCGGCGACGGCCAACAAGCACAACGGGGCCACGCCTGCGTGGCGCCACCTGGGACGACTGCTCACCGTTTTTTCTCCCGGTCATTGTTGGTAAAGGGGCCAAACAAAGCCGGTACGGTAGTGGCCGCCTGTTGCAGCGCGGTGACCCGGGCATGACGGGATTTATGTCAGCGATTTCGTCCCATGGAGTAGGATCAGAAGAAAAAAGCGGCCCGAAGGCCGCCTTTCTTTAACGCGATGATGCCGATGGTTCAGAACAGGTCCTGGTCCAGGCTCATCAGGGTGGCCGGGCCGGCCTTGATCTGTTCGGCCAGGGCGCCGGCGCGGGGCAGCAGGCGCTCGAAGTAGAAGCGTCCCACGGTGAGCTTGGCGCGGCCGAAGTCGTCGTCCCGTTGCGCGGCGGTGACCATCATGCGCGCCCACAGCCAGGCGTAGGTGACATAGCCGAACAGGTCCAGATACTCCACCGCGCTGGCGTTGACCATGTCCGGGTTGTCGCCGGCCTGGCGCAGCAGTTCGGCGGTGGTGCTTTCCAGCAGGTCCACGGCGGCCACCAGCCGTTCGCGGATGCTGTCCAGGCCCTGCTCGTTGGCGTTTTCGTCGATCCAGCCGCGCACGTCGGCCAGGAAGGCGTCCACGTACTTGCCGCCGTTGCGGGTCACCTTGCGGCCCGCCAGATCCAGCGCCTGAATGCCGTTGGTGCCTTCGTAGATTTGCGAGATGCGGCAATCGCGCACGAACTGCTCCATGCCCCACTCGCGCACATAGCCGTGGCCACCGAACACCTGCTGGCCAATCACCGTGGTGTCAAAGCCGCGGTCGGTGAAAAACGCCTTGGCGATGGGGGTGAGCAGCGCCACCCGGTCCTGGGCCGCTTTCTGCTCCGCGTCGTTCTCGGAGAACTTGGCCTTGTCCAGTTCCATGCCCACGTAGGTGGACAGGGCACGGCCGCCTTCGTTGAGGGCGCGCATGGTCAGCAGCATGCGGCGCACGTCGCCGTGCACAATGATCGGGTCGGCGTTGCCGCCTTCGTTCTGGACGCCGGTGGCGGCGCGGCCCTGCAGACGTTCGCGGGCGTAGTCGGCGGCGCTCTGGTAGCTCACCTCGCCCAGGCCCAGACCCTGGATGCCGATGGACAGACGCTCATAGTTCATCATGGTGAACATGGCGGCCAGCCCCTGGTTGGCTTCGCCGATGATCCAGCCTTTGGCGTCGTCGAAGTTCATCACGCAGGTGGCGGAACCCTTGATGCCCATCTTGTGTTCGATGGAGCCGGCGGCCACGCCGTTGCGTTCACCCGGGTTGCCGTCCGCGTCGGGCAGGAACTTGGGCACCAGGAACAGGGAAATGCCCTTGGAACCGGCGGGGGCATCGGGCAGTTTGGCGAGCACCAGGTGGATGATGTTGTCCACCATGTCGTGTTCACCGCCGGTGATAAAAATCTTGGTGCCGGAAATATTGAAGGAGCCGTCGTCGTTGGGCACGGCCTTGGTGCGCATGATGCCCAGGTCGGTGCCGCTGTGCGGTTCGGTCAGGCACATGGTGCCGCTCCACTCGCCGCTGTACAGCTTGGGCAGATAGGCCTGCTTGAGGTCGTCGCTGGCGTGAGCATCCAGACACAGGGTGGCGCCGTTGGTCAGCGCCGGATAAAGCGCGAACGAGGAGTTGGCGCTGTGCATCATTTCCTCGAACAGCACCGCCAGGGATTTGGGCATGCCCTGGCCACCGAATTCCGGATTGCCGGAGAACGCGGTCCAGCCGTTTTCGGCGTAGGTTTTGAACGCGTCCTTGAAACCTTTCGGCGTGGTGACCTGGCCGTTGTCGAAGTGGCAGCCTTCTTCGTCACCGTCGCGGTTGAGCGGGAAGAGCAGGTTTTCCACCATTTTGCCCGCTTCGTCCAGAATCGCGTCGGACAGATCGCGGGTGACCTCGGCGGTGGCGGGCATGGACGCCCACAAACGATCAGCCTGAAATACATCGTTCAAAATGAAACGCATGTCTTCCAACGGCGCTTTGTAGGTAGCCATGAAAAATCTCCCGAAACGTGGCGATTGCGGGAGCCTAGTTTAGTCGCGGCGAACGGGGCGTAAACGTTTATTTGTGACCCGCCGTTCATCCTCAACGGTGGGTTCCGGGCGACGCCACATCCACAGCAGCAACCCGCACAGAAAAACCGGCACGCCGATTTTTACGCTGTTCGGCGCGCCGGAAAGCGCGATCAGCACCACGCTGATCAGCATCACCGTGGAGGCGGCGCATTTGGCGCGGCGCGACATGGCGCCCTGCTCCCGCCACAGCACGATGGGCGGGCCGAAGCGGGGATGGTTGAGCAGCCAGTGTTCCAGACGCGGCCAGCCCCGGGTGCCCGCCCAGGCGGCGATCAGCATGAACACGGTGGTCGGCATGCCCGGCACCACCACGCCGATCAGCCCCAGGGCCACGCACAGCAGTGCCAGACCGCGCCAGAGAAAAGTACGCAGCATGGCCGCAGTATAAGACACAAAAAAGCCCCGCCGAAGCGGGGCTTTTTCAGAGCCATGCCGGAGCAGGCCGGATCAGAACGCGAAGTGTTCCTGGTCCAGTTCCATCAGGCAGTCGAGACCGCCTTCGATGGCGCCCTTGTGACCCGCCGCGCGCGGCAGGATGCGCTTCATGTAGAAGCGGGCGGTGCTGATCTTGGCCTTGTAGAAGTCCTCGTCGCCGGTACCGGCGGCCAGTTGCTCCTGGGCCTTGGCGGCCATCCGCGCCCACAGGTAGGCGAGGGTCACGTAGCCGGAGTACATCAGGTAGTCCACCGAGGCGGCGCCCACGTAGTCCGGGTTCTGCATGGCCTGCATGGCGATCGCCTGGGTCAGCTCGCCCCACTCGCGGTTGTAGTGGGCCACCGGGTCGATCAGCTCCTTGAGCTCACCGTTGTCGGCGTGGGCTTCGCAGAACTTGTGCACGATCTTGGTGAAGTTCCGCAGGGCCTGGCCCTGGGTCATCATCACCTTGCGGCCCAGCAGGTCCAGCGCCTGAATGCCGGTGGTGCCTTCGTAGAGGGTGGAGATGCGCGCGTCGCGCACGTTCTGCTCCATGCCCCATTCGCGGATGAAACCGTGGCCGCCGTAGATCTGCACGCCATGGTTGGCCGCTTCCAGGCCCACCTCGGTGACGAATGCCTTGGCGATCGGAGTGAGCAGCGCCATCAGATCGTGGGCCTGTTCACGCTCGGCGTCGTCACGGGCCAGCTTCACCTGGTCGCCGAGCTGGGCGCACAGATAGACCAGCGCACGGCCGCCTTCGGCGAACGCCTTGGAAGTGAGCAGCATGCGGCGCACGTCCGGGTGCACGATGATCGGATCCGCCGGGCCGTCCGGGTTTTTCGGGCCGGACAGGCTGCGCATGGCGAGCCGTTCCTTCGCATAGGCCAGACCGCCCTGGAAACCCAGCTCGGCGTGGGCCACGCCCTGGATGGCGGTGCCCAGACGGGCGAAGTTCATAAAGGTGAACATGCAGTTCAGGCCTTTATTCTCCGGGCCGATCAGGTAGCCGGTGGCGCCGTCGAAGTTCATCACGCAGGTGGCGGAGGCCTTGATGCCCATCTTGTGTTCGATGGAACCGCAGGCCACCGCGTTGCGCTCGCCCACGCCGCCGCTACCGTCGGTGAGGAACTTGGGCACGATGAACAGGGAAATGCCCTTGGTGCCTTTCGGGGCATCGGGCAGGCGCGCCAGCACGATGTGCACGATGTTCTCGGCCATGTCGTGTTCGCCGGCGGAGATGAAGATCTTGGTGCCGGTGATGCTATAGCTGCCGTCGGCGTTGGGTTCGGCCTTGGTTTTCAGGATACCCAGGTCGGAACCGCAGTGCGGCTCGGTCAGACACATGGTGCCGGTCCATTCACCGCTGGTCAGCTTCGGCAGGTAAGCGTTCTTCTGCTGGTCGGTGCCGTGCTCCTCGATGGTGGCCACGGCGCCGTGGGACAGGCCCGGATACATGCTCCAGGACCAGTTGGCGGTGCCGGTCATTTCGGAAATGGCGATGCTGGCGGAGCCGGGCAGGCCCTGGCCGCCGAATTCCGGATCGCCGTTGATGGCCGGCCAGCCACCTTCCACGTACTTGGCGTAGGCTTCCTTGAAGCCTTTCGGCGTGGTCACCACGCCGTCCTCGAAGTGGCAGCCTTCCTCGTCGCCGGACCGGTTCAGGGGAGCCAGTTCGTTCTCGGAGAATTTGGCGCCTTCTTCAAGAAAAGCGTTGAGCAGTTCGCTGTTCACCTCTTCCAGACCCAGCTTGGCGTAATGGCCGTCCAGGTCCAGCACTTCGTTGAGCACGAAGCGCATATCGCGCAGGGGAGCTTTGTACTCGGGCATGATCAGGTCTCCCAGGAATGAGTCGTCGTTAAGTGGGAAAACCGGCCCCGGAACGGGCTGTGACAGAGGCAGCGGGCGGGGGCGGGTCCATCGTCAGGGAGGAAATGGTAGCCGCGCCCCGGAGCCGCTGCCCACAACTATTTGTGACCCGTAAGTCAAACAAGCGTTTGAAATCACTTTTGTCCGACAACACTGGTATAGTCCGCCCCCAGAGCCCCGTTATTCTCGGGTTCCCGACAGGAGTACCACCCCATGATCGACCCCAATCTGCTGGACATTCTGGTCTGTCCGGTAAGCAAGGCGCCGTTGATCTACGACGAGCAACGCGCCGAATTGAAATGCAAGGCCAGCGGGCTGGCCTACCCGGTACGCGACGGCATTCCGGTGATGCTGGAGGAAGAAGCGCGCACCCTGAACGACGACGAACTGCGCGCGCTCTGACCCCCTTGCCAAGGACCTCCCCTATGCCCCGCCCGCTTCTCGCTCTGCTGTTGTGTCTGGCGGCGCCGGTCTTTGCCGCCGAGAACACCGATCCGATCACCCCGGCGGAGGACCCGGCCACCGCGCGCCTGGAAGAACAGAACGAGTGTCTGCTGCGCGCCGCGCGCACCGTGGGTGACGACATCACCGCCCAGCAGCTGCGCGCCTGGTGCCTGGAAGACGCGCCCCGGCCCAGGGAACGTTCGCCCCACGAAGACGCCCTGCGTACCCGGCTGGCCCTGGAACGCTCCAGCCAGGACAACCCCTTCGTGATCACCCCGCACCGGCGCAATTACCTGCTGCCCTACAGCCACTGGTCCAACCCCAAATGGAACGACCCGGACCGTCAGGGCCAGGAGCTGGACTCCAAGGAGGTCAAGTTCCAGATCTCTCTGAAGGCGCCGCTGTACAGCGATTTCTGGGACGGCAGCACCCTGTACATGGCGTTCACCGGGGTGTTTTTCTGGCAGGCCTACAACAAGAGCGAGTCGAGCCCGTTCCGGGAAATCAATTTCACCCCGGAAATCTTCCTGGCCAAACCGGTGGACTGGAAACTGGGCCCGGTGCAGAGCGAGCTGCTGGCGTTCGGCTTCCGCCACGATTCCAACGGCGAGGACGAGCCCACCTCACGGAGCTGGAACCGGCTTTACCTGCGCCACATCTCCCAGATCGGCCCGTACTATGTGTCGCTGATGCCCTGGTACCGGCTGCCAGAGGACGATAAGGACTATCCGCTGGACCCGCGTGGCGACAACAACCCGGACATCGAAAAGTACATGGGGCATTTCGAGCTGGAGGTGGCGCGCGCGTTTGGCAACCACGTGGTGGAGCTGATGGTGCGCAACAACCTGCGCTCCGACAACAAGGGCGCCGGCCGCGTCAATTACTCCTTCCCCATCAATGATCGCTTCAAGGGGCTGGTGCAGGTGTTCACCGGCTACGGCGATTCGCTGATCAATTACGACGATTACGAAACCCGCTTCAGCCTGGGCATTCTGCTCACCGACACCCTATAAGGGCGCGGGCAGCGGGTAGAGCCCGCCGTCCAGGGCCAGCACCAGCCGTTCGCCGCGGGCCGGGCGCACGGTCCAGCCGCCGGTGAGGCCGCCGAAGGCGGGCAGCACGGTGACCGCCTGGCGCAGCCAGAACACCGGCGCGCGCACCCCGTCGCCGGCGCCGCGCAGCCGGTAGGCCGGGTGCAGGTGGCCGCCTAGCACGTGGCGGCCGGCCACCGGCTCCGGGGCGTGACGCAACCGGAACGGCCCCAGATCCAGCTCGTCATGCCAGATCAGATCCAGGTCCAGGCCCTCCGCGTGCCGGTCATGGTTGCCGATCACCACCTCCGGCGTCAGCGTCGGGTGCGCCGCCCGCCAGCGCGGCCAGGCCGCCAGAAACGGTTCGCCGGGGCGTGGCCGGTGATGGAAAAAATCCCCCAGCACGATCAGCCGGTCCGGCCGGAAATGGCCGATCAGGGCGCTCAGCCGGTCCAGATCGGCGGCGCTGCCGCCGCCGGGCACCGCCAGCCCCTGGCGACGCAGAAAGGCGCCCTTGCCGAAGTGAGTGTCGGCCACCAGCAGCGCCCGCTGCGCCGGGTAATACAGGGCCCGGTCGCCGTGCAGCAGTACGGTTTCGCCGGCCAGGGGCAGGGTCAGAACCTCGCTCATCCGCCCCCCGCGCGCCGATCGGCGTGTTTCTCCAGACGCTCGGTCATGCGCGCCACCCGGTCCCGCCAGCTTTCCGTGCTGAGCCGGTTGCGCAGGCGCTCCACCCACAGCGGAAACGCCAGCGGCGTGAAGCGCTCCGGTTCGGTGAGGCACAGAGCCTGGTCCGCCACCCGCTCCAGCACGGCGCGCAGGCGGCCCAGTTCCAGCTGGCTTTCCAGCACTTCCCGGCGCGCCTGATCGAGCAGACGGTGGCTCGGGTCGTAGCGGTCCAGAGTGTCGTAAAGCAGGCCGCTGGAGGCCTGCAGCTGCTTGCCGGTCTTGCCCTTGCCCGGGTAGCCCTGGAACACCAGCCCGCTGATCCGGGCGATGTCGCGGAACCGGCGCCGGGCCAGCTCACTGGCATTGAGCGCGGCCAGCACGTCGTCCACCAGGCGCTCCGGCGACAGCAGCGCGCGCCAATCCTGTTCCGACAACGCCGGCAGCGCGCTGGCGGTGAGCAGTTCCAGCCCGTAATCGTTCACCGAGATCGAGAAGGTGGCCGGCAGCCGCTGCCCGAGCCGCCAGGCCAGCAGCGCCGCCAGCCCCTCGTGGGCCAGGCGCCCGGCGAACGGGAACAGAAACAGGTGGCTGCCCTCCCGGGAGCGGCTGCGTTCGATCAGCAGCCGGTGTCGGGAGGGCAGCGCCGACTGGTCCAGCTGCACCTCGAGAATCGGCCGGATCGCCTGCACTTCATCATCAACATAGTCGCCGCCGGCCACCTCCTCGAGAATCTCCAGCACCGTGTCCGCCAGCTCCGTGGACAGCGGCAGCCGCCCGCCCTGCCAGCGCGGCACCAGGGAGCGCCGGCCCTTGGCGGCGCGCACATAGGCGACCATATCGCGCACCTTCACCAGCTCCAGGGCGCGGCCGGAAAACAAAAAGGTGTCGCCGGGTTTGAGGCGGGCGATAAAGCTTTCCTCGATGGTGCCCAGGCCCGGGCCACGCAGGAATTTCACCCGCATCTGATAGTCGCTGGTGATGGTGCCCACGGACATCCGGTGGCGCCGGGCCAGCCCCTGGTCGGTGACCCGGTAGCGGCCGCCCTCTTCCACCACCCGCTGGAACTGGGGGTAATGTTCCAGCACCGGCCCGCCCCGGGTAATGAAGTCCAGGCACCATTGAAACTGCTCATCGGTCAGCGCAGCGAAGGCATGGGTGGCGCGGGCCTCGGCCAGGGCGGCGCCAGGCTCGAAGCCGTCGCCCACCGCCAGGGTCACCAAGTGCTGCACCAGCACGTCCAGGCACAAGGTCAGGGGGTGGCGCGCCTCCACCCGGCCGGCGGCCCAGGCACGGCGGGCGGCGGCGATTTCCACCAGCTCGAAGGCGTGGCTCGGCACACAGAGGATTTCGCTGTCGGCGCCGGGCCGGTGGCCGGAGCGGCCGGCGCGCTGCATCAGCCGCGCCACGCCCTTGGGGCTGCCCACCTGCACCACCCGGTCCACCGGCGAAAAATCCACCCCCAGATCCAGGCTGGAGGTGCACACCACGCAGCGGAAGGCGCCCTCGCGCAGGCCCTGCTCCAGCTTCTGCCGCAGGGGCCGGTCGATGGAGCCGTGGTGCAGGCCGATTTCGGTGATCCACTCCAGCTTGGTCTTGGCCAGGGCCTCGAACCACAGCTCCGCCTGGGAGCGGGTGTTGGTGAACAGCAGCGCGCTTTGGCCCTGCTCCAGGTAGTCGATCACCGGCTGGAGCTGGGACAGACCCAGATGGCCGGCCCAGGGAAAGCGGTCCAATTGCTCCGGGCACAGGCCGCGCACGGTGAGCGTCTTGGGGCTGTCGCCGGCGATGCGCTCGCCGGCGTCCGCATGCGGGCCCAGCAGTACCGCCATGGCTTCGTCCAGATTGCCCAGGGTGGCGGACAACCCCCACACCGGCAGCCCGGGCCGGCGGGCCCGCAGCCAGGCCAGGCACAGTTCCAGCTGCACGCCGCGCTTGCTACCCAGCAGCTCGTGCCATTCGTCCACGATCACCGCGTCCAGGTGCTGGAAGCGCTCCGCCGCCTGCTTGTAGGACAGCAGCAGCGACAGGCTTTCCGGGGTGGTGATCAGCGCCTCCGGCAGCCTTTTACGCTGGCGGGCGCGGGCGGCGGCGCCGGTGTCGCCGGTGCGGGTTTCCACCTTCCAGTCCAGCCCCACGCCGTCCAGGGCGGCGCGCAGGTTTTCAGCGGTGTCCGCCGCCAGGGCGCGCAGCGGCGTGATCCACAGCACCCGCGGGCCGGGCTTGCCGTCCTCCCGTTCCAGCGCCCGGGACACCGGACCCAGCCAGGCGGCCAGGGATTTGCCCGAGCCGGTGGGCGAGTGGACCAGCCCGGAGCGGCCCTCGCGGAACGCCGCCCAGGCGCGGCGCTGGAACGGCGCCGGCGTCCAGCCCTGCTCCGCGAACCAGGCGTCGACCCGGGCCAGGCCGTCAGCTGCCGAAGGCATTCAGCAGCTCCTTCACCTGGGCGAGGCTGTCCGCCTGCTCCGGGGTGAGATCCTGGCGCCAGCGGGCGATGCGCGGGAAGCGCAGAGCAATGCCGGACTTGTGCCGCGACGACGGCTGAATGCCCTCAAAGGCGATTTCGAATACATGGTGGGGGCGCAGGGAGCGCACCGGGCCGAACTTCTCCACGGTATTGCGGCGGATCCAGCGGTCCAGCTGGCCGATTTCCTTGTCGGTGAGGCCGGAGTAGGCCTTGGCGATGGGCACGTAGCTGTCGCCGTCCGGCACCGCCAGGGTGTAGTCGGTGTACAGGTTGGCGCGGCGGCCGTGGCCGGGCTGGGCGTAGAGCAGCACCGCGTCCAGGGTCAGCGGGTCGAGCTTCCACTTCCACCAGTCGCCGCGCACCCGACCGCTGCGGTAGGGGGTGTCGGCACGCTTGAGCATCAGGCCCTCGACCCGGTGTTCGCGGCTGTTCTCGCGCAGGGCCGCCAGCGCCGCCCAGTCGTCCGCCGCCACCGTGGGGCTGAGCTTGAGGGCAGGGGCGTCGAGGTCGCCGATCAGCGTTTCCAGGGCGGCGCGCCGTTCGCTGAGCGGCCGCGCGCGCCAATCCTCGCCACCGTACTCCAGCAGGTCGTAGGCCAGAAACGCCACCGGCACCTCGCGCAGCAGTTTGTCGCCGACCTTCTTGCGCTGGATGCGCCGCTGCATCTCGGAGAACGGCAGCACGCCGTCCTTCCAGGCCACCAGCTCGCCGTCCAGGACCACCTCCGGCAGCGCCCCGGCGGCGGCTTCCACCTCCGGAAAGCGCCCGGCCATGGGTTCCTCGCCCCGGGACCACAGCCACACCTGATTGGGCTCGGCGTCCGCCGGCCGCGCGATCAGTTGGGCGCGGATGCCGTCCCACTTCCATTCCGCCTGCCAGTCGGTGAGCGGTCCCAGGCTGTCCGGCTCGCTTTCCAGGGGCGAGGCGAGGAAGAACGGGTAGGGCTGGCCGTCGCGCTCCTCGCGCCGTTCCTCGCTGAGCAGATGCCGGTAGAAATCGGCGGACGGTTCGAACTCGCCCATCAGCCGGCGGGCGATCAGCGCCCGGGGCCGGTCGCTCAATTCCGCCAGGGCGCGCTCCACCAGGCCCCGGGATACACCCACCCGCAGGCTGCCGGTGAGCAGCTTGTTGTAGAGAAAACAGGCGGACCGGGGCAGCCGACGCCAATGGGCCAGCACCCGGGCCTTCTGGTCCTGCTCGTCCAGGCCGCGCAGGGCCAGTACGCCCTGCTCCACCCATTCCGCCAGCGAGCCTTCCACCGCCGGGCGGTCCTCGCCGTCGTCCATGAGCAGACTGACGGTTTCCGCCAGGTCGCCCACGTGCTGGTAGGTCTCCTCCACCAGCCAGTCCGGCAGGCCGCTGGCCTCGCCGAGCCAGTCGCGCAGTTTGCGGGCGCCGATCAGGCGTTTCATGCGCCGGCCGGTGAGCACGTACACCGCCCAGGCACCGTCCATGGGATCGACCTGCTCGAAGTAGTCTTTCAGGGCGTCCAGCTTGACGCGGGTGCGGGTGGTGGCGTCCAGCTCAGCGAACAGGGCGGCGAAGGCCTGCATCAGTCGTCCTCCCCGCCGTACAGGGTGCTGAGGGCGCGGGCATCCACGCCTTCCACCTCATTGAGGTAACGCACCAGTTCGTCGCTGCGGCCGTGGGTGGTGAGCACGGTGCGCGCGCCGCAGTCGCGGACGGTCCGCAGCAGCGCCGGCCAGTCGGCGTGGTCGCTCAGTTCGAAGCCGTAATCGTAGCCGCGCCGGCGGCGGTTGCCGCGAATGCGCATCCAGCCGGAGGCGAAACCGGTGCTGGCGTTCTTGAAGCGGCGCATCCAAGGGCTGCCGGCGGCGGAGGGCGGCGCCAGGATCAGCGCGCCGCGGAAATCGTGATCGCGCGGCAGCGCGGACACCGGCTCCGTGGGCAGCATGGTCACGCCGGCCTGCCGGTAGAGCTCGGTCAACGGCACCATGGCGCCGTGCAGATGCACGGTGCGGCCGGTGTGCGCGGTCAGCGCCGCCAGCACCCGCTGAGCCTTGCCCAGGGCGTAGGTGAACAGAATGCAGGGCCGGTCCGGATGCGCCGCCCACCAGTGGTGAATGCGCTCGCCGACCCGTTCCACCGGCGGCCAGCGGTAGCAGGGCAGCGCGAAGGTGGCCTCGGTGATCAGGGTGTCGCAGGGCACCACTTCGAAGGGCGCGCAGGTGGGATCGGCGTCCCGTTTGAAATCGCCGGTGAACAGCCACACCCGGCCGTCGTCGTGCTCCACGCGAACCTGGGAAGAGCCCAGCACATGGCCGGCGGAATGCAGGCTGACGCGCACCGCGCCGAAGCGGCGCCGCTCGCCGTAGTCGAGGGGTTCGAAGTCCTGGTTACCGAGCCGGTGGCGCAGCAGGGGCACGCCGTCGGCCTGGGCGAAGTAGCGTTGGCTGCCGGTGCGCGCGTGGTCGGCGTGGGCGTGGGTGAGCACCGCCCGGGGCACCGGGCGCCAGGGGTCGATGTGGAAGTCGCCGGCGGCGCAGTACAGGCCCTGGTCCGTGGGCACGATCAGCGGGGGCGTGGACTGGTCCTTCGTCATGGGGTCAGTGTGCCCGGAGAATGGTGATTCCGTCGTGAAAAAATTCGGGGTGCTTTGCAAACAAAGGTTGAACCCTCCAGCGGGGCCGCGTCTCGGCGTGGCCCTCCTTCCGGGAACGCCGTGAACCCGTCCCTGGGGGCTCCCTTTCGAACGTCCTGTTCTCAAGGGTCCCGGAAGGAGGGCCACGCCGAGACGCTTCGAGGTAGCTTCCCGCGCGGCTCCGTGGTTGGGGTGGGTGGGGTGGGAGCGGTCGTTTGGGCGCGATGGCGGCGCGCCGGGTCGGGTGTTCACGGGGTTGGGGCGCGGGCGTGGTTAGGCTGGCCGGGTTTCCATGGAGCGAGGGAGGCGGTATGGGGAAAGTCCGTTTGATCACCGGTGCCAGCGGCGGCATTGGTGGCGCGCTGACGCGGCGTTGTCTGGAGGCCGGGGATACCGTGTTCGCGGTGAGCCGGCGGCCGGGCGAGGGCCGGGCGCCGGCGGGTCATGGAGAGCAGCGGCTGATTCCGGTGGCGGCGGATCTGACCCGGGAAGCGGATATCGCCGCGTTGATGGAGCGGGTGGCCGGGGCCGGCGAGGCGCTGGACAGTCTGATTCACTGCGCCGGCGTGCTGCACGACGAGGCCCACGGACTGGCGCCGGAGAAGCGTTTGGAGGATCTGGACGGCGCCGCCCTGGCGCACGCCTTCGCGCTCAACGCCAGCGCGCCCATGCTGTTGGCCAAGCACGGTCTGCCGCTGCTGCGTCGGGGCCGGCGGGCGGTGTTCGCCTCTCTGTCCGCGCGGGTCGGCAGCATCGCCGACAACCGGCTCGGCGGCTGGTACGCCTACCGGGCCTCCAAGGCGGCGCAGAACCAGTTTATCCGCACCTTCGCGGTGGAAGCGCGGCGGCGGGCGCCGGGTCTGATCGTGCTGGCGCTGCATCCGGGCACCGTGGACACCGAACTGTCGCGCCCGTTTCAGCGCAATGTGCCGGAGGGCAAGCTGTTCAGCCCGGCGTTCGCCGCCGAGCGGCTGCTGGGCCTGATCGACGGCGCCGGCGAGGCGGACAGCGGCCGCTTCCTGGCCTGGGACGGCAAGGACATTCCCTGGTGAGCCACCACAAGGCCACCCTGCCGGAGAAAACCTGCCCGGTGTGCGGCCGGCCGTTCCGCTGGCGGCGCAAGTGGGCCCGGGACTGGGAGCGGGTGATCTACTGTTCGCAACGCTGCCGCCGGAGCCGCCGGTGAAGCGGGCTCAGGGAAGGTGCTCCAGGGTGCGCTTGCGCAGGTCTTCCAGGGCGTCGCTGAAGCGCACCGGGTAGGGCGCGTCGGCGCGGGCGGTGCCGCGCAGCGCTGCCGGCAGGGAGGCCAGTTCCCGGCGCAGACGCTCGCGGGCGGCGTCCGGGTCCGGCGGCGGCACCACCGGCGCGCCGTCCGCCACCACGGTGCGCAACAGCGGCTCGCCGTGGCGTTCCTCGTCGGCGGCGGTGATCTCGTCGCCCATCAGCCGGCCCTCGCCGTCGTACTGCCGCCACACCTGCTTGGCGCCCGGGTAGACCGGCTTGCCCGGCGACGCCTTGAGGCGCGGGCGGCCATCGTATTCGGTGAGTTTGTAGGCGAAGTCCAGGGACGGCGCGTCCGCCACCGAGCCCATCTCGGTGCCCACGCCGAAGCCGTCGATGGGGGCGCCGCCGGCCACCAGATCCGCCACTTTCCATTCGTCCAGGCCACCGCTGACCACCACGCGGATGCGCGACAGGCCGGCGCCGTCCAGTTTGTCGCGCACCGCCCGGGCCAGGGCGGCCAGATCCCCGGAGTCGATGCGCAGCGCGCCCACTTCCAGGCCCTCGTCGCGCACCAGACCGATCACCTTGTCGGTGGCGGCCAGGGCGTCGTAGGTGTCGATCAGCAGGGTGGTGCCCGGGTAGTCGCGGGCATAGCGGCGGAACGCCTCGGTTTCGTCGTCGAACGACTGGATGTAGGAGTGCGCCATGGTGCCGCGCAGCGGCAGGTCGAAGGTCAGCCCGCCCAGCACATTGCTGGTGGCCTGGATGCCCGCCACCCGGTAGGCGCGCACGCTGCGCCAGGCGGCTTCCAGGCCGTGCATGCGGCGCATGCCGAAATCCAGCACCGGGGCGTCGCCGGCGGCCAGCACCACCCGCGCCGCCTTGGAGGCGAGCAGGGTCTCCAGGTTCACGTAGTTCATCAGCAGGCTTTCCAGCAACTGCCCCTCGGCCACCGGCGCGCGCAGTTCCAGCAACGGCTCCTGGGGGAACACCAGGGAGCCCTCCGGCAGCGCCCGCACCTCGCCGCTGAAGCGGAAGCCGGCCAGCCAGTCCAGGAATTCATCGCGGAAACCCAGCGGCGCCAGGCGGCGCACCTGCTCCTCGGGAAACCGCAGTTCGCTGATCAGCCGGGCGGCGTGCTCCTGGCCACAGGCCACGGCGAAATTACGCTGGCCGGGCAACACCCGGTAGAACAGGCTGAACACCGCCTCGCCCCGCCGTTCGTCCAGATGGTAGGCCTGGGCCATGTTCAATTCGTAGAGATCGGTGAGCAGACCCAGTTCGTCCGCCCGTGGCCAGACTGCGGTCATCGGCGCTTCCTTCGGCTGGTGGTATCAAACACCGCTATGGATTGCTCCCCGGCGGGCGCTTTTCAAGGCCCGGAGCCATGACCGGCTTCCTGGCATCGCGGCCCGGCTCGGGTATGATCCGCTGCGGGCCTGTGTGTTTAAAACAGCGTGAACGGGAGAACACTATGCGAACTCTGGCGCGAATCGGCGTGCTCGGCCTGCTGGCCCTGCTCGGCGCCTGCCAGACCCTCACCGGGCTGGAAGCCCCGGAGGTGAACCTGTCCAGTCTCCGCCTGGAACAGGTCAGCGTGTTTGAGCAACAGTGGCAGGTGGTGCTGCGCGCGCGCAACCCCAACGACCGCGACCTGACGCTCAAAAGTCTGGATTATGAACTGTTCGTCAACGGCGAGAAGCTGGCCCGCGGCCTGACCGGCGACGACGTGACCCTGCCGGCCATGGGCGATGCCCTGGTCAGCACCCGCATCACCACCAGCCTGATGCAGACCCTGGGCAAGCTGAAGGGCCTGCAGCAGGAACCGGGGGCGCCGCTGGACTACCGCATCAAGGGCACCGCCCGGGTCAAGGGCCTGGCCTTTCCGCTGAACTTCGATCAGCGCGGCGAATTCCGGCTGCCGGACACGGTGCCGCTGCGCTAAAAGGTGCCGCCGCGCCAGCCCTGCAAACGATCCAACCTGACCCGGGCGGCCACCCCGCCGAGCGTTCCGGTCATCCCCCGCCGCCGGCGGGCGGGCTACAGTGGGGCCTGACTAGGGGCCCTATTTATGCAACCGGACTTCCAGGTGGCCATTATCGGCGCCGGCTTTGGCGGGCTGGGCATGGCCATCGAGCTGAAAAAACGCGGCCGCCACTCTCTGGTGATCCTCGAAAAGGCCGACGGCGTGGGCGGCGCCTGGCGGGACAATACCTACCCCGGCGCCGCCTGCGACGTGCCGTCGCACCTGTACTCCTTCTCGTTCACCCGCAAGTTTGATTGGTCACGCCGCTTCGCCCCCCAGGCGGAGATCCTCGCCTACCTGCGGCAGTGCGTGCGCGACCACGATCTGGCGCCGCATCTGCGTTTCCGTTGTGAAGTGCGCGGCGCCCGCTTCGACGAAAACGACCATCTCTGGCACATCGACACCGGCGATGGCCCGGTCACCGCCCGGGCCCTGATCACCGCCACCGGCCAGTTGAACAGGCCCGCCTGGCCGCGCCTGCCGGGCCTGGAGCGCTTTCAGGGCGCCGCCTTCCACAGCGCCCGCTGGGACCACGACGTGGACCTGACCGGCAAAACGGTGGCGGTGGTCGGCACCGGCGCCAGCGCCATCCAGTTCGTGCCGGAGGTGGCGCGGGTGGCGGCCCAGGTAAAGCTGTTCCAGCGCTCCGCCGCCTATGTGATTCCCAAGCCGGACCGGCCCTACTCCGCCCTGGAGCACGCCCTGATGCGGCGTTTTCCCATGCTGCAGCGCCTGGACCGGGCGCGCATCTACGCGCAGAACGAGAGCCGGGTGCTGGGCTTCACCGCCCTGCAGAGCGTGATGCGGGTCTACGAGTGGCTGTTCTGGCGCTACCTGCGGCGCACCATCAGCGACCCGGCCCTGCGCGAGACGCTGACGCCGGACTACCCCATGGGCTGCAAGCGCATCCTGATCTCCAACGACTATTTCCAGGCCATCGAGCGCCACGCCATCGAGGTGCACGACGGCGGCGTGACGGCGGTGGACGAAACCGGGGTGGTGGACGCCCGGGGCCGCCATCACGACGCCCAGGTGCTGATCCTGGGTACCGGCTTCCAGGCCACCGACTTCCTGGCGCCCATGGCCATCACCGGCCGCGATGGCCGCGACCTCAACCGGGCCTGGCGGGACGGCGCCGAAGCCTACCTGGGCATCAGCGTGAGCGGTTTCCCCAATCTGTTCATGCTGTACGGGCCCAATACCAACCTGGGCCACAACTCCATCGTCTACATGCTGGAGTCACAGATCGCCTATGTGCTGAGCGCCCTGGAGACCCTGGAACGGCCCGGCGTCGAGCGGCTGGAGGTGTCCGCCACCGTGCAGGACCGCTTCAATCGGGAGCTGCAGCGGCGGCTGCGCGACACCGTCTGGGAGCGCGGCTGCGAGAGCTGGTACAAGACCGCCAGCGGCAAGAACACCAACAACTGGCCCGGTTTCACCTTCCAATACCGGCGCCGCACCCGACGATTGGATCCCCGCGATTATGAGTTGTACCCGTGAAACCGGCGGCGAGGCCCCGGGCCCGTCGCAACGCCTGATCGCCGCCACCCTGCGCGGCGCCCTGAAAAGCCTGCTCGGCCCCGCCTTCCAGGCGCGGGCGCCGGTGTCGCTGCAGCGGCGCTGGCTGGCCACCGTGGCGCGGGCCACCCTGCCCGCCCGGGGCGTGCCCCGGCACCACACCCGTTTCGCCGGGGTGCCGGTGGAGGTGGTCGGCCAGGGGCGCGCCGGCACCGTGCTGTACCTGCACGGCGGCGGCTACATCGCCGGCGGCCCGGCCACCCACCGGGCCCTCACCACCCGGCTGGCGAAGGCGCTGGACGCCACCGTGATGGTGGTGGATTACCGGCTGGCGCCGGAGCACCCGAGTCCGGCGGCCCTGGACGACACCCTGGCGGTGTACCGGGCGCTGCTGGACCACGGCCACCCGCCGGAACGGCTGGCGGTGGCCGGTGATTCCGCCGGCGGCGGCCTGAGCCTGGCGTTTTTGCAGCACCTGCGCGACGGCGGCACCCTGCCGTTGCCGGCGGCCGGCGTGCTGCTGTCGCCGTGGCTGGATCTGACCCTGGCGCACACGCCGGAGCACGTCGCCGGCGAGGCCATGCTCAGCCGCGCCTGGCTGGATGCCGCCGCCCGGGCCTATGCCGGCGAGCGCCGGGACCGGCCGGAGGTGTCGCCGCTGCTGGGCGACCTGAACGGCCTGCCGCCGCTATTGATCCAATGCGGTGGCGACGAGATTCTCGGCGCCGACAGCGAGCGGCTGGCCGACGCCCTGGATCAGGCGGACACCCAGGGCCGCTACCAGCGGTTCGCCGATCGCTGGCACGTGTTTCAACTGCACGCCGGGGTGCTCGCCGACGCGGACCGGGCGCTGGCTTCGATCCGCGACTTCCTGGCCGACCGTTTCCAAGGGGAGGCGCGCCCATGAACCGCATTCTGATCACCGGCGCCGCCAGCGGCATCGGCCTGGCCACCGCCCAGCGCTTCCACGCCCGGGGCTGGCAGGTGGGGCTGGTGGATGTGAACGACAACGCCCTGCGTTCGGTGCACGCGGAGCTGGGGGCCGACACCTGGTTCCAGGCGGTGGACGTGACCGATCCGGCCGCCTGCCGGGCCGCCGCCGACGCCTTCGCCGCCCGGGCAGACGGCCTGGACGTGCTGTTCAACAGCGCCGGGCTGCTGCACATGGGGCCGGTGGAGGAAGTGCCCCTGCTGAACCACCACCGCACCCTGGACATCAATGTGAAAGGGGTGCTGCACATGAGCCTGGCGTGCCTGCCCCACCTCAAACGGTCCGCCCGGCCCCGGGTGCTGAACATGAGTTCCGCCTCGGCCCTGTACGGCGTGCCGGACCTGGCGGTGTATTCCGCGTCCAAGTTCGCGGTGCGCGGTCTCACCGAAGCGCTTAATCTGGAATGGCAGCGGCACGGCATCCTGGTGCAGGACCTGATGCCGCCGTTCGTGAACACACCGATGGTCACCGGCCAGCGCTATCGGGCGGCGGTGGTGGACCGCATGGGGGTGAAACTGAGCGCCGACGACATTGCCCAGGCGGCGGAGCAGGCGCTGGAGAGCGGGCGGGTGCATACCCCGGTGGGGCTGCCGTTCCGGATCACCGTGCTGATGGAAAAACTGGCGCCCCGTTGGGTGACCCGGGAGCTGATGCGCCGGCTGAGTCGCTGACCGGCGCCGCTACTCCTCGCCCCAGTGGATCACCACCCGGCGGCGGCCCCAGTCGCGCGCCGCGTCCAGGTCCTCGCCCATATAGATGTCGATCTTGTTCTGCCAGCGGCTGTGCATCTTGTCGCGCACATACCAGACCCCGTCCAGGCCCTCGATGCGCACCGGGGTGCCGTAATCCAGGCCGGCGCCGATCAGGTCCCGGGACACGGCGATGGCCTTCATGCCGGGCACCAGGGTGTCGCCCCAGGCGGCCACGCTGTGGTCGTTGCCGGCGCCCTGGCCCTCCAGGGAATTGTAGGCGGTGGCGGTGACCGTGGTGGTCTCCTTGAACGCTTCGGCGGGCGGATGCTGCGCCGTCGCCGGCCCCGGCGTCGCCACCGCCAGCACGGCCAGCAGCGCGGCCGCCGCCACGGACAGGGGCCGGCGCGCCGGTTTCGTTCTGAACCCGCTCTTCACCTCGATGTCGGCATAGTTTGTCGATGTCATCGCGATTCCTGGTTTGCCTGTTGATGCTGTTCGCACTTTCCGCCTGCGCCACGGCCCCCGCGCCGCCTCCGCCGGAACCCCGGGTCTGGTCCGCCGAGGGGCCGCCGCGGGCGGTGCTGGTGGCCTTGCACAGTTTCGGCGACCACGACGACGCCTTCAATCTGGCGGCGCCGGCGCTGGCGGAGGCCGGCTACACCGTCTACGCCTTCGACCAGGCCGGCTTCGGCGACCGCACCCTCAAGGGCGGCCGCTGGGCCGGCGAGGAGCGGCTGGTGGCGGACGCCGCCGAGCTGGTCCGTCAGGCGGCCCGCCAGCACCCGGACCGGCCGCTTTACCTGCTCGGCGAGAGCCTGGGCGGCGCGGTGGCGATACTGGTGGCGGCACGCCATGCGGACCTGCCGGTGGACGGCCTGATCCTGGCCGCGCCGGCGGTGCGCGAAGGCATTCGACTGCGCTACGGCTGGAACGTTCTGATCGCCACCGCCGCCACCCTGGCGCCGGGCTATCCACTGACCGTGTCGCGCTCGCCGGACGATCCCAAGCTGGCGCCCGCCGCCGCCCGGCGCCTGGCGGAGGATCCCCAGGTGATGCGCCGGGTGCGCCTGGACGCCTACTGGGGCCTGATCAAGCTGGCCGACAGCGCCAGCGACGCGGCCCCCTCCCTGACCCTGCCCACCCTGGTGCTGTACGGCGGCCTGGACAGCTCGGTGCCGGCGGTGGGCATCGAGCGGCTCAACCAGCACCTGGGGAAACGGGGCGATTATCGGTACTTCCCGGACGGCCCGCACCTGCTTTTGCAGGGCCGCCACTGGCCGGCGGTGGTGGAGACCATCGAGCAATGGCTGGCGGACCCGCCCCGGTTGCCGCACTGACGACGGATCGGCGGCGATCAGGCCCCGGTATCGGCGCCGGAATTTGCTAGGCTTGGCCTATCGCCCCCTTTCCAGGAGATAACGGCACCATGAGCAAACGGGTTCTGATCACCGGCGGCAATTCCGGCATCGGTCTGTGCACCGCGGAACAACTGGCGGCCCGCGGCGCGGAGGTGATTCTCGCCTGCCGCGACCAGGCCAAGGGGCAGGCGGCGCTGGCGCGCATCAAACATAACAACCCGGACGCCCGGGTGCGGTTGGTGAGCCTGGACCTGGCGGACCTGAACCGGGTGCGCGGCGTGGCCGGCCAGCTCAACGACGAACTGGACGGGCTGGATGTGTTGATCAACAACGCCGGGGTGGTGCCGCGCCGCCAGCAGTTCACCGCCGACGGCTTCGAGATGCAGTTCGGGGTCAACTACCTGGCGCCGGTGCTGCTCACCCATCTGCTGCTGCCGCTGCTGCAACAGCGCCCCGGCGCCCGGGTGGTGCACGTGGCCTCGGTGGCCCACTGGCTGGGGCGCATCAATCCGGGCACCTGGCGCGGGCGCCGCCCCTATCTGATGCTGGACGCCTACGGGCAGTCCAAGCTGGCCAATATTCTGTTCAGCGACGTGCTGGCCCAGCGGCTGGCCGCCCAGGACATCACCAGCAATGCGCTGCACCCGGGCGGCGTCGACACGCCGATCTTCCGGCACACGCCGGAACTGCTGATGAAAGCCATCCGCCCCACCCTGACCACGCCGGAGAACGCCGCCCGCCTGCCGGTGAGTCTGGCCCTGGACGACCGCTACAACGGCGTCACCGGCGGCTATTTCGACGCCAAGGGCCCCGCCACCCGGTCACCCCGGGCGCGCAACAAGGCCAGCGGCGAGAAGCTGTATCGGGAAAGCATGAAGCTGCTGGGTATCAATCCGCTGTGAGTCTCACTCCGCTGTAAAGGGCGCCCGCTCCAGGGCCCGCTCGGCCACCGCGTGCTGCAGCCCGGGATAGAGCTCCAGGAACACCTGCTCCAGGTGCTCGTAGTGGTGTTCGATGTCCGCCTGGCAGCCCTGGAACCGGTTGGCGAAGCGCACCCGGGCGGCGATGCGGTCCAGCGCCCGCCCCACGGTGTCCAGCTCGGCGTAGTGGCGCACCCAGTCCTGGGCCACCATGCGCTCCACCACCGCCCGCATGGGCACCGGCATCAGGGCGCGGCCTTCGCCCAGCAAGCGGTAGTCGCGGTCGATGGCCCGGTGCAGGGGTTCGTCGTGGAAGCGGTCCCAGTGGCGCACCAGAAAATGGTCGAACAGCACGTCCAGGGCGACCCCGGCGAAACGCCGCCGGGGGGCGGCGAACAGCTGCCGGCTGTGGCGCACCGGCGGGTGATCGTCGGTGACCCGGTCCACCAGCCGGTGGTTGAGCAGGCCGCGCCGCACCGGTTCGGACAGGTCCTCCTCGCGCACACCGCGCATGAAATCGCCGAGCAGATTCCCCACCTTGGATTCGGCGGTGGGCTGCGCCAGCGCCAGATGGGCGAAGTAGTTCACGGCCCGCCCCGGGCCATCAGAAAACGCAGATTCTGGCGCACCGCCGGCCATTCCTGATTGATGATCGAGAACACCACGGTGTCCCGGTAAACGCCGTCGTCGCTCACCGTGTGGTGGCGCAGCACGCCGTCCTGCTTGGCGCCGAGCCGGGCGATGGCGGCCCGGGAGGCGCGGTTGTGCCAGTGGGTGCGAAACTCCACGGCGATGGCGTCCAGGGTTTCAAAGGCGTGGCGCAACAGCAGCCATTTGCACTCGGTGTTGACGCCGGTGCGCTGGTAACGGCCGGCGTACCAGGTGTGGCCCAGTTCCAGACGGCGGTTGTCTTCGTCCACCTTGAAGAACCGGGTGCTGCCGATCACCCGGCCACTTTCCCGGTGGCGCACCGCGAACGGCAGATCGCCCTGGTCACGGCCGGCCAGGGCGGTGTCGATGTAGGCCGCCACCCCTTCCGGCGACGGCGCGAAGGTAAACCAGAGCTTCCAGAGTTCGCCATCCTGGCAGGCTTCGATCAGGTCGTCGGCGTGGGCCGCCGTGAGCGGCTCCAGCGTGACCCGATCGCCTTCCAGGGTGACCGGTTCGATCCAGCGGGCCATGGCGGCTCCCGGCGTGATAACAGAAGCTTGAGCATAGCGGAAGGCGCCGCGCGACGCAGGCCGCGCGGCGCCTTTCGTGAATTACTCCGGCCGTGAATTACTCCGGCTTGGCGGCGTCCGGCTTGTTGGCGGCGGGGGTTTCCATCTGCTGGCGGGTGCGGGCCAGGGCCGGGGCCACCGCGTCGCACTGGTCGGCGCCCTGATCACAGGCCACGCAGCCGGCGGCGGCGCTGGCCGCCATGGTCAGATTGACCCGGTAGGCCAGCTGCGGCAGCTTGGCGGCGCGGTCGCGCAGGGCCACCGCCTGCTCGTGGAGCGCGCCGTGCTCGGCGCGGCAGGTTTTCAGCGCGCTCTCGTCGGCGGGATCGTAGGCCTTCTTCAGGGCCTGGCCACTGGCGTGCAGCGATTCCAGTTCGGCGATCATGCCGTTGATCTGTTCCGGGTTTTCCGGCGCCACGGCCAGGGCCGGGCCGGTCAGGCACAGGGCCAGGGCGGAAATCAGCAGGCGTTTCATGGGTACACTCCTTTTTTATTGTTCGGGATGGTCGTGCTTCGGCCCAGGCCGGGAAACCCGGGCCGTGCTCTGAGACCCGCGCCAGTCTCCGGAGTTCAGCCCGGGGGCCAGGAGAACGGGCGGCCGCCCAGCACGTGCACGTGCAGGTGGAAGACGGTCTGGCTGGCGCCGGCGCCGTTGTTGACGTTGAGCCGGAAATCCTCGAGCCCCTGTTCACGGGCCACCTGGCCGGCCACCAGCAGCAGATGACCGAGCAGTTCCTTGTCGTCCTGGTCGGCGTCGGACAGTTTGGGGATCGGCTTGCGGGGGATCACGAGAAAATGGGTGGGCGCCTGCGGGTTGATGTCCTTGAACGCCAGGCACTGATCGTCCTCATAGACGATGTCGGCGGGGATCTCCCGGTCGATGATCTTGGAAAAGATGGTCTCGCTCATGCTCGCTCTCCGGCCTCTGGCGTGAAAGGCCCAACCATAGAACAAGGCGGCCTTCACGTCGATGCGTGTTCCGGGTCACATCACGGCCATGCGGGAACGGCAATTTACAAAACCCGGGGTGAGACCCGGGCGCCGCTGCGACTATAATGGCCGCCCTGCTTGCAACCCCTTTCAATGAAGAGCTTATGGCCACCCTGTTCGTCGAAAACCTGACCGTGGTGGACTTTTCCTATCTGCACGCCAAGCGCGGCATGGTGGGTGAGTCCTGGATCGTCGACCTGGAACTGTCCGGCGATCTGGATGCCCAGGGCATGGTGTTCGATTTCGGACGCATCAAGAAAACCGTCAAACACACCGTGGACGAGCGCGTCGACCACCGGCTGCTGGTGCCCGCCGACAGCGACCAGCTCGACCTGCACGCCCGGGACGACGGCCACCTGGCCCTGACCTGGCGGTATCTGGCCGGGGAAGTCCGCATGGTGACCCCCGCCGCCGGCGTGCTGGATCTGCCCGGCCTGGAAGTCAGCAAGGCCGGCGTGACCCTCTATCTGATGGAACTGATCCGCGACGCGGTGCCCGACAACGTCAGCGAGATCCACGTGATCCTGCGCGAGCAGGACACCGGCACCGCGCCCTTCTACCACTATTCCCACGGTCTCAAGAAGCACGACGGCAACTGCCAGCGCATCGCCCATGGCCACCGCTCCGGCATCGAGATTTTCGAGAACGGCCGCCGCAGCCGCTATTGGGAAAAGCTCTGGGCGGACCGCTGGGAAGACATCTATATCGGCACGCGGGAAGACCTGGAAGGCACCTACTACGTGGAGGAAACGCCTCATCACCGGTTCCGCTACGACGCCCCCCAGGGCCACTTCGAGCTGGTGATCCCGGAGGACCACTGCTATCTGGTGGACTGCGACTCCACGGTGGAAAACCTGGCCGAACACATCGCCGCGGAACTGGCCCGGGAGGCGCCGGGCAAGCGCTTCCGGGTGCGCGCCTTCGAGGGCGTGGGCAAGGGCGCCATCGCCGAGGCCGGCGAGGACAATCCGCGCCTGGCCAAGGGCGGCTGGCTCACCGGCTCGTCGGTCTTTTAGGCCGGCGTCAGGGGTCTTCCGCCAGAATCCGTTCCGCTTCTTCCTGAATCAGGCGGCGCAGCCAGCGGTGCGCGGCGTTGTGGTGCAGCAGCGGCGACCAGGCCATTTTCAGCTCGAACTCGGGAATCTCGAACGGCGGCGGTTTGATGATCAGCTGCGGGTTCTGCGCCTGCATGCGCGCCACCCGGCTCGGCAGGGTGGCCACCAGATCGTTGTTCATGGCCAGCAGACCGGGCATCTGGTAGTGGCGGGTGAAGATGGTGATCTTGCGGCTGCGGCCCAGCCGCTGCAGGGCGTGGTCGATCCAGCCCAGGCCGCCGAGCTTTTCCGGGTTCATGCCGAAGCCCACCCCGAAGCCGGTCTTGGACACCCAGATGTGCTGCGCGGACAGGTAGCTGTCCAGGTCGAAATGGCGAGCGATGGGGTTGTCCCGGTTGAGCAGGCAGGAGAAGGCGTCCCGCCACAGCGTCACCTGATGGAAGGAGCCGGGGATCTCGTTGAAGCGGTTGATGGCCATGTCCACCCGCCCCTGTTCCATGTCCGGGTAGCTCACGTCCGACGGCGTGACGAAATCCAGCACCACCTCCGGCGCCTCCTCGCGCAACCGGCGCACGATGTGCGGCACCAGGGTGCCCTCGGCGTAATCGCTGGTCATGATGCGGAATACCCGGCGGCTTTCCGCCGGTCGGAAGCCGTCTTCCGGCGTGAACAGGGATTCCGCCTGGGCGATCAGCTGACGCACCAGCGGCTGCAGCTCCTGGGCCCGATCGGTGGCGGTCATGCCTTCGCTGGTGCGGATCAGCAGCGGGTCACCGAACATCAGCCGCAGCCGCTTGAGGCTGTTGCTCATGGCCGGCTGGGTAATGCCCAATTGCTCGGCGGCGCGGGTCACGTTCTTCTCGCGCAACAGCACATCCAGGTACTTGAGCAGATTGAGATCGGCGCTGGCGATGTTCATGAAAGGGGCTCGACGGAAACCGGAAAACCGGAGGAGTATAGCACCGCCCCCTGTTAACTCCGTCACTGTCCCGACAGATCATGGCGCTTTGCCACTCGCCCGGCTGAAAAAAAGTGCGTATTGTGATCCCTTCTTTTGTCAGGCCGGTAAGGATTATGAAGCAGGACGTAAGCAGCCAGGCGGAGAAATTCGTGGTGCGGTTTCCGTCGGGCATGCGCGGCCGTATCACGGAAATCGCCGCGCGCAACCACCGCAGCATGAACGCGGAAATCGTCGCCCGCATACAGCACAGTCTGACCCACTGGCCCACGGTGGAGGCCGCCCAACAGCACGCCATTCCGGTGGGCCACGAGGAGCAGGTACTTCTGCAGCGCTTCCGGCGTCTCACCCCGGCCCGTCAACGCGCCCTGCTGGGGCTGCTGGACTGACGCCGGGCCGCCGCCCTTGAGGCGCGTCAGGGGAGCATTGGGAGACCCTTTGCTGTTACTCTACTTCCGTCTTTTTTAGCCGCTTGTCGCGACGGGCCACGGGCTACGTCGGGGGATGGAACACACCTTGAAGGACGAATCGCAACGGATCAGCGTTTTGCCCAGCGGCAGCGATCTGCGCCTGCCCTGGCACCTGCGCCTGCCCGGTCCGCTGGAGCGGGATTTCGCCGAGTTCTTCCGCAACAGCGTCGCCACCGTGGCGCCCTGGGCGGCGCTCAACGTGATACTGCTGCTGGTGCTGGCCCTGGCTCTGGAGCTCTACATCTCGCCGGAAGTGGCGGCCCGCACCTGGCGGCCGCGACTGCTGTGCGCGATGCTGGCGGTGGCCACCATCCTGGTGGCGCGCCGGGCCGAATGGCGGCGCTGGCTGCATACCGTGAGCCTGGCCCTGGCCTTCGCGGTGGCCCTCACCGGCGACTGGATGGGCGTGGCGGTGAACCACCCTCTCGGGTTCAGCCTGTTCCTGCAGACCCCGCTGGCGATCCTGCTGATGTCGGTGCTGCTGCGGGTGCCGTTCTACTGGGCGGTGGCCGGCAGCGTGGCGCTGATCGGGGCGCTGGCCGCCAGCCTGCGCACCAGCCAGCACATCGGCCTGGAACTGTCGCTGGTGTTGCTGCTGCTGTCCCTGGCCAGCGCCAGCATGAGCCTGTTCGGGCAGTACATTTACGAGCGCCTGCTGCGGCAGCATTTTCTGTCCGAGAACGTGCTGTTCCAGCACCGCGACGAACTGCACTCCGCCAACCGGGTGCTGGAGAGCCAGGCCACCGTGGACGGCCTGACCGGCTGCCTGAACCGGCGCGGCATGGAGGGCCGGCTGGACGAGCTGCTGCACGGCTTCGGCCGTGGTGGCGCCGGTGAACGCGCCTCGGTGCTGCTGTTCGATATCGATTTCTTCAAGCAATACAACGACACCTACGGGCACCAGGCCGGCGACGAATGCCTGAAGACGGTGGCCTCGATCCCGCGCGCCCTGACCCAGGGCGACAAGGACTTCGTGGCCCGCTACGGCGGTGAGGAGTTCATGGTGGTGCTGGCCAACACCAGCCTCAAGGATGCCCTGGTGTTCGCCGAGCGCATGCGTACCCGCATCGAGCAGCTGGGCCTGCCGCACAGCGGCTCGCGGGTCAGCCAGGTGGTCACCATCAGCGTCGGGGTGGTGTGCGCCGGGGAGCGCGCCGCCGACGCCACCACCCTGATCAAATGCGCCGACGAAGCGCTCTATCAGGCCAAGGGCGCCGGCCGCAACCGGGTCGCCTACATGAGCGATCAGGGCCGGGTGGCGACGCTCTAGCCCCCGGCCTCCGCGTCACCGCCTTCCATCCATAACGGCTCGGGCACGCCAAACGCCAGTTCGGTCAGGAAGTACAGCAACGCCAGCACCGGCAGGGCGGCGCCGATCCAGCCGGTCAGGCTCCAGCCACCGTGGGCCTGGGACCAGCCGCCCAGGGCCGAACCGATCGCCCCGCCGGTAAAGAAAGTGGCCATGTACAAGCCGTTGAGCCGGCCCCGGTAGTTGTCCCCCAGGCTGTAGATGGCGCGCTGCCCCAGCACCACGTTGGCGGAGACGCCGAAATCCAGCACCACCGCCGCCACCACCAGCAGCGCCACCGCCAGCGCCGTGCCTGGCTCGGCGATCAAGGTGAGCAGAAAGGCGCCGCTGGCAATCAGCATCGCCATCACCGTGGCCGGCCGGGTCAGCCCGCGGTCGGCGAGCCGGCCGGCGATGGGCGCGGCCACCGCCCCGGCCACGCCGGCCAGACCGAACAGGGCGATATCACCTTGGGAAAACCCGTACACCGGGCTGGCCAGCAGCAGCGGCACCGCTGTCCAGAACACGCTGAAGGCGCCGAACAGGAAGGCCTGATAGAGGGCCCGCCGGCGCAGGATCGGCGTGGTCCGGACCAGCCGGCCCATGGACAACAGCAAGGCGCCGTAGCCCAGCGCCGCCGTGGGGTGCCGCTGTGGCATCACCCGCGTCAGCACCAGGCTCAGCACCACCATCAGCAGCGAGGACAGCACGAACACCGACTGCCAGCCAAACACCTCGGTGAGCGCGCTGGCCACCGGCCGCGCCAGCATGATGCCCAGCATCAGACCGCTCATCACCGTGCCCACCACCTGGCCCCGGCGCGCCGGCGACGCCAGGTGGGCGGCGTAGGGCAACAGAATCTGCACCGCCACCGAGCCGAAACCGACGAACAGGGCGGCGGTCAGGAACTGGGTGCCCTGGCGGGCGAACAGCGCGGCCACCAGCGCCACCGCGGCGAGCAGGATCACCGAGATCACCAGGCGGCGGTTCTCGATCAGGTCCCCCAGCGGCACGATCAGCAGCAGGCCCACGCCATAGCCCACCTGGGTCATGGTCACGATCAGGCCGGCGGCGGCCGGCGACAGAGACAGGGATTCGGCGATCGGGCCCACCAGGGGCTGGGTGTAGTAAATATTGGCGACGATCAGACCGCAGGCGGTGGCCAGCATCCATACCAGCCACGCCGGCATGGTCGCCGTTTCAGCGTTTGATGACATTTCGGATCCGTTAACGGAAAGGCGCGGGATCGACCACATCCAGTTGTTCCGGGTCCAGGGCGACACGGGCGTAGTCACGCCACACCCCGGCATCGAGGAACAGCCGATAGAGGTCGGGATCAAGGTGGCGATTGTCGCGCATGCTCCGCATGATGCCCAGCGCCTCGGAAATTTTCAGAGGAATTTTGTAGGGGCGTTCACGGGCGGTGAGGGCCTCGAACACATCGGCGATGGCCATGATGCGCGCCGGAATCGACATCTGCTCGCGGGTCAGCCCACGGGGGAAGCCGCTGCCGTCCATGCGTTCGTGATGGCCGCCGGCGTACTCCGGCACCCGCCGCAGATTGCGCGGGAACGGCAGCGACTCCAGCATCTCCAGGGTTACGTCCATATGCCCGTTGATGATCTCCCGCTCCCGGTCGGTGAGGGTGCCCCGGGTGATGCACAGGTTGTCCACCTCGTCCTCGGTGAGCAGCGGCCGCGTCTGGCCGTGGGCGTCGGTCCAGGGCCGTTCGGCGATGCCGCGCACCCGCGCCTTGTCGTCGGCGGCCATGGCCTCGCCGCCCTTGTTGATGCGCTCCAGGAACGCCAGGTCGGATTCCAGGGCGGCGATATCCGCCTCCAGGCGGCGCCGGTGCTCCGGCTCCCGGGCCGGGTCGCTGAGCGACTCCCGTTCATAGCGCCGCTCAATGTCGGCGCGCAGCGCCGAGAAACGCGCCGCCACCAGTTCGATACGGTCGTGCAGGCCGTGCAGCTTGGTGGCCTTGTCGAGCACCGAATCGGGGATCGCCAGCTTGCCGCAATCGTGCAGCCAGGCCGCCACCCGCAGCTCGTACCACTCGTCCTCGTCGAGCTGGAAGTCCGCGAAGGTACCGCCGTCGTCGCAGGCGGCGCGGGCCAGCAATTCGGTCAGAAGAGGCACCCGTTCGCAGTGCGCGCTGGTGTGCGAGCTTTTGGCGTCGATGGCGCGGGCGAACACCCGCACGAAGGCGTCCAGCAGGTCCTTCAGTTCCTGCACCAGCAGCAGATTATTGAGGGCGATGCCGGCGTAGCCACCGAGCGCCCCGAGCAGCGCGCGGGTGCGCGTCGGGAACGGGCCCGGCCCGCTTTCGCCCCGGGCGTTGACCAGCTGCAGCACGCCCACCACCCGGCCCTCGTGGTTGGTCAGCGGCACCAGTAACAGGGACACCACCCGGGTCACCAGACCGGGCACCAGCCGCGCCCGGTCGTTATCGGACAACGCCGCCGGATCGGCCAGATGCAGCATGTCCCCGCCGTGCACCACCCGCGCCGCCGGATGGTCACGGTGGGCGTCGTCCAGCGGCAGGCGCGGCTGATCCGGACCGGGCCCGACGCTGCCGGTCTCGCCGGCGGTGGCCTGGCGGGCGCACTCCAGCCAATCTTCCTGGTTGTCGTCCCGTCGCAGCCAGAGCACGCCGGCCTCGGCGCGGGCCAGCTCCAGAGCCTCCTCCAGAACGGTACGGGTGAGCGGCGCCAGATCGCTCTGCGCGTTGATCTGACGGGCCACCCGCAACAGCGGCGGCAACCGGGTGCCGGGCACCCGTTCCAGCTTGCTCATCGCGTCGATTCCTTGGACGTTGGCGCCAAGCATAGGCACAGGCGGTCGTAACGGTAAAGCATGCTCGCTTGAACGGCGGGGAGCGATTGCCTACCATTCTCCGGTTCTGCAACCCTCAGCCTCGGATCCCATTTCATTCATGAGCGCGCAATACCGACTGCCCGATGGGGCAACCCTGGAGTTTGATCAGCCGGCCTCCGCCCTGGAGATCGCCGAGCGGATCAGCAAAAAACTCGCCAAGCAGGCGCTGGCCGTGAAGGCCGACGGGCGCCTCACGGACGTCTATCTGCCGCTCACCGACGGGACCGAAGTGGAAATCATCACCCGGGACCATGAAGACGCCCTGGAGCTGATTCGCCATGACGCCGCCCACGTGATGGCGGAGGCGGTCCAGGAGCTGTTTCCCGACACCCAGGTGACCATCGGCCCGACCATCGAGAACGGCTTTTATTACGACTTCCACCGGGAGGCCCCGTTCACGCCGGAAGACCTGCAGGCCATCGAGAAGCGCATGCAGGAGATCGTACGGCGTAACGAGGACATCCGCCGGGAGGTCTGGGACCGGGACGAGGCGGTCCGCTTCTTCCTGGACAAGGGCGAGGACTTCAAGGCGGAGATCATCCGTGAGCTGCCCGCCGACCAGGAAGTGTCCCTGTACCGCCAGGGCGACTTCATCGACCTGTGCCGGGGCCCCCACCTGCCCTCCACCAGCAAGCTCGGCGACGGCTTCAAGGTCATGAAGGTGGCCGGCGCCTACTGGCGCGGCAACGCCGACAACGCCCAGCTTCAGCGCGTCTACGGCACCGCCTGGCGGGACAAGAAGGAACTCAACGCCTACCTCAAGCAGCTTGAGGAGGCCGCCAAGCGCGACCACCGCAAGCTGGGCCGGGAAATGGACTTGTTCCACCAGCAGGAAGAGGCGCCGGGCATGGTGTTCTGGCACCCGCGCGGCTGGGCCATCTGGCAAAAGGTGGAGCAGTACGTGCGGCGGGTGTATCGCGACAGCGGTTACCAGGAAGTGCGCGGCCCGCAGATCATGGACGTCAGCCTGTGGAAGCGCTCCGGGCACTGGGACAATTATCAGGAAAACATGTTCTTCACCGAGTCCGAGAAGCGGACCTACGCGGTGAAGCCGATGAACTGCCCCGGCCACGTGCAGATTTACAACGCCGCCCTGCACAGCTACCGGGACCTGCCGATCCGCTACGCGGAATTCGGCGGCTGCCACCGCAACGAGCCGTCCGGCGCCCTGCACGGCATCATGCGGGTGCGCGCCTTCACCCAGGACGATGGCCACATCTTCTGCACCGAGGATCAGGTGGAAGGGGAAGTGACCGCCTTCCACAAGCAGGCCATGGCGGTCTACGCCGACTTCGGTTTTGAAAACATCTCAGTGAAACTGGCGCTGCGTCCGGAAAAGCGCATCGGTACCGATGAAGCCTGGGATAAGGCGGAAAGCGGGCTGCGGGCCGCCCTGCGTAATGCCGGCGTGGAATGGGAGGAGCTGCCCGGCGAGGGGGCCTTCTATGGCCCCAAGATCGAGTACCACCTCAAGGATTCCATCGGCCGCGCCTGGCAGATGGGCACCGTGCAGTTCGATCCGATGATGCCCGAGCGTCTCGACGCGGAATACGTGGACGAGCACTCCCAGCGGCAGCGGCCGATCATGCTGCACCGGGCCATCGTCGGCTCCATGGAGCGCTTTATCGGTATTCTGATCGAGCACCATGCCGGCCACCTGCCGCTGTGGCTGGCGCCGGTGCCGGTGGTGATCGCCACCATCACCAACGCCGCCGACGACTATGCCCACGTCGTCAAGCAGCAGCTGGAAGCCGCCGGCGTGACCGTGGAAATGGACCTGCGTAACGAAAAAATCGGCTATAAGGTGCGCGAGCACTCCCGCGCCAAGATTCCGGTGATCCTGGTGCTCGGCAAGCAGGAAGCCGAGGAACGCCAGGTGGCGATTCGCCGGCTCGGCTCCAAGGACACCGAGACCCTGGACCTGGACCAGGCGGTGGCCGATCTGGCCGCCGCCACCCGGTTGCCCATCTGACGGAGCCGCCCCCAGCCTTTGGAGGCACCATGTTCAAAGAGAACGAGCAGCAGGCGGAAGGGTTCAGCGTATTGCTGGGCGAGGCGCTGGACGATCTGGCGTTCAACGACGCCGGCCTGATTCCGGTGATCGCCCAGCAACACGACACCGGCGAGGTGCTGATGTTCGCCTGGATGAACCGGGAGGCCATCGAGGAAACCCTGCGTACCGGCCGGGTCTGTTATTACTCGCGCTCGCGGGGCACGCTGTGGCGCAAGGGGGAATCCTCCGGCCAGGTACAGACCCTGCGCGAACTGCGCGCGGATTGCGACGGCGACGTGCTGCTGGCGCGGGTGGACCAGACCGGCCCGGCCTGCCACACCGGGCGCCGTGATTGCTTCTACTGGAAGCTCGACGGCGACCGCGCCACCATCGACAAAACGCCGCTGATCGACCCGGCGGACCTTTATAAGTGACCGACCACGGACGAGCCGCCTGTTCCATGCTGACATTGCACAACACCCTCACCGGGCAGAAGGACGTTTTCCAACCGCTGGACCCAGAGCGCGTGACGCTCTATGTGTGCGGGCCCACGGTCTATAACTACGTCCACATCGGCAACGCCCGCCCGGTGGTGGTGTTCGACGTGCTCTATCGGCTGCTGGCGCGGCTGTATCCCAAGGTGGTTTACGCCCGCAACATCACCGACATCGACGACAAGATCATCAACGCCTGCGCCGACACCGGTGAATCCATGGCGGCGCTGACCAGCCGCTTCACCAGCGCCTTCCGCGAGGACATGGCCGCCCTGGGGGCGCTGGAGCCGTCGATCACGCCGCTGGCCACCGATCATATCGGCGACATGGTCGCCATGATCGAGACGCTGATCGCCAAGGGCCACGCCTACGAGTCCCAGGGCCACGTGCTGTTCGCGGTGGAATCCATGCCCGACTACGGCAAGCTCTCCGGGCGCAACCTGGAAGACATGCTGGCCGGCGCGCGGGTGGAAGTGGCGGACTACAAGCGCCACCCCGGCGACTTCGTGCTGTGGAAACCCAGCAGCGACGACCAGCCCGGCTGGGACTCGCCCTGGGGGCGCGGCCGCCCGGGCTGGCACATCGAGTGCTCGGCGATGATCCATCGCCACCTGGGCGATGTGATCGATATTCACGGCGGCGGCCAGGATCTGATTTTCCCGCACCACGAAAACGAGATCGCCCAGGGTTGCTGCGCGCATGGCACCGAATACGTGCGCTACTGGATGCACAACGGCTACATCAATATCGACGGCGAGAAGATGTCCAAATCCCTGGGCAACTTCCGGCTGGTGCGTGACCTGCTCCAGCACTACCCCGGCGAGGTGCTGCGCTTCGCCCTGCTGTCCAGCCACTACCGCTCGCCGCTGAACTTTTCCGTGGAGTTGCTGGAGCAGGCCCGCGGCAGCCTGGATTCGCTCTACTACGCCCTGCTGGGCCGGGGCCGCATCGTGCGCGCCGACCCGGACTACCGGCTGCCCGACGATCACCCGGTGGTCAGCGCCCTGCTCGACGACCTGAACACCGCCGAGGCGATCAGCGCCCTGCACGCGGTGGCCGCCCGCCTGAACAAGGCGGAGCCCGACGACAAACCGGCCCTGAAGGCGGAACTGCTGGCCGGCGCCGGCCTGCTCGGTCTGCTTGAGGCCGACCCCACCGGCTGGTTCCAGAACAAGCAGGGCGGCGGCGAGGACGAGTTGGACAACGCCACCATCGACGCCCTGGTTGAAGAGCGCAACCAGGCCAAGAAGGACCGGGATTTCGCCCGCGCCGACGACATCCGCGACCAGCTCAAGAACGCCGGCATCCAGCTCGAGGACACCCGCGAGGGCACCCGCTGGACCCGTGGCTGAGGTCGGCACCGGGAACGGAGGTGAGCCGGAGCGCGCGCTGGTTTTTGTTATAGTGTTCGGTTTATGATGGCCCGCTGAATTCACCTCCGTCTGCGGATGTCGCCGTGAAACCCGTTTTGCTTGCCGGTCTGCGGTTCTACCAACTGGTGCTCAGCCCCTGGGTGGGCAACCAGTGCCGCTTCTATCCGACCTGTTCGGAGTACGCCCGGCAGGCGGTGGAAACCCATGGCAGCCTGCGCGGCAGTGCCCTGGCGGCCAAGCGGCTGTGCAAATGCCACCCCTGGCATCCCGGCGGCTTCGACCCGGTCCCCGGCCGCGAGGCCGACCATGACTGAGCGCCGCCGGCACCATCATCTGCTGCTCGCCGCCCTGCTGCTGGTGGCGCAGACGGTACTGGCCTGGCACGCCCCCAGCCATATTTTCGACGGCCACCGGGACACGGTGGCGCAGCACGATTGCGAAGCGCTGCATGGCCACGGCATGGCCACGCCGCCCACCCTTTTCATCGCCCCCCCTGTCCACTGCCCACTGGTGACCGGAGCCGGCATCATCGTCGCCGCCCCCGACGTGACCCTGCCCCGGATTCACCCGGCCCGCGCTCCACCCGCTCTCTCCTGATACCGGCTTTTCCATAGTTGTTCCCATGACCGTGCCCGGTATAACGCCGGGAACGGCCGTGTCCGTATCCAGGAGATACCATGAAACGCGTAATTTTCCCCATGGCGGCCGCCACCCTGGCCGCCATGGGCGGGTCCGTGGCCGTTGCCCAACCCGCTGATTCCAACGACAACCGTCTCGACGCGGTGGAAGTGTCCGCCCTGCCCTTGGGCAGCGATGCCAACCTGACTCCCGCCTCCTACGACCTGCTCGAAGACGAACTGCTGTTCCAGCAGAGCGAAGCGACCCTGGGCGATACGCTCAATGGTCTGCCCGGCGTGCACGCCGACACCTTTGGCGGCGGCAGCAGCCGCCCGGTGATTCGCGGCCAGACCGCGCCCCGGGTCAGCGTGCTGTCCGACGGCGCTCAGCTGTTCGACATGTCCGCCATCTCACCGGACCACGCCACCACCGTGGAGCCCATGCTCAGCCGCAAGGTGGAAGTGCTGCGCGGTCCGTCCACGCTGCTGTACGGCGGCGGCGCCATCGGCGGCGTGGTCAACGTGCTCGACGACAAGATCCCCACCCGCATGCCCGACGGGCCGGTGCAAGGGTTCTTCGAGGGCCGTGGCAATACCGTGGCCGATGAGGGCGCCGCCGCCTTCGGGCTCACCACCCGTGCCGGCGACCACCTGGCCCTGCACGTGGAAGGCGCCCGCCGGGACGCCGACGACTACGAGATCAACGGCTTCACCGATAAGACCGTCGACGGCACCTGGGCGGAGAGCAATAACGGCAGCGTCGGTTTGTCCTGGATCGGCGACCGGGGCTACCTGGGCCTGGCCTACTCCTACCGGGGCGACCTGTACGGCCTGCCCGGCCACAGCCACGAGTTCGAGGGCTGCAGCGCCAATGGCTCCAGCCTGGAGTGCGCCGAGGAAGAGCACGACCACGAACACGGTGCGCACCAGGCGCCGTTCGTGGACCTGGACAGCCGCCGGGTGGATTTGCGCGGCGAATACCGGCAGCCGGTGGCCGGCATCGAGGCGGTGCGCCTGCGCGCCAGCCACACCGACTATCGCCACCATGAAATCGAGGAAGACGTGATCGGCACCACCTTCCGGCACCGGGGCGTAGACGCCCGGGTGGAAGCGGAGCACGCGCCGATCCTGGGCTGGCGGGGCACCTTCGGCACCCAGGTCACCGACGGCCGGATCGAGACCAGCGGCGAGGAAGCGGTGGTCCCGAAAACCGACACCCGCACGGCCGCGGTGTTCGCCGTGGAGCGCTATCGTTTCAACGAACGCTGGCAGCTGGAAGCGGGCGCCCGCTTCGAGCACCAGAAGCTGGACCCGGACGACGCCGACCGGCCGCTGCCGTCCTACAGCGAATCCGCCACCTCCCTGTCCACGGCGCTGACCTGGGCATTCCGGCCGGACTACAACGTATCCGTGTCGCTGGCCCGCTCCGAGCGGCTGCCCCAGGCCCAGGAGGTCTACGCGCGAGGCGTGCATCTGGCCACCAACACCTACGAGTGCGGCCTGCTCGCCGACAGCTTTACCTGTGGCGGTACCGCCAACGACGCCGGCCTGGAAACCGAAACGTCCTACAACGCCGGCATCAACCTGCGCAAGGTGAGCGGCGCCCTGACCTTCGACCTGGGTCTGTTCCACAACCGCGTGAACGACTACGTCTATGCCCGCACCCTGGACCAGATCGAGGAATTCCGACTGATCAAGTACAGCCAGGCGGACGTGGAATTCACCGGCGCCGAGGCCGAGGCCACCTACCAGTGGACCGAGCGTTTCTCCACCACCCTGTTCGGTGACACGGTACGCGGGGAGTTCAAGGACGGCGGCGACAGCCTGCCGCGCATCCCGGCCCACCGCCTGGGCGCCCGGGTGAACACCTTCTGGCGCGCGTTCGACGGCGAAGTCGAGTTCTACCGGGTGTTCGCCCAGGACGACATCGCCGCGTTCGAGACCCGCACCCCGGGCCACGACATGCTCAATGCCACGGTGAGCTACACCTTCACCGGCAAACCCCAATACAACGTCTTCCTGCGGGCCAGCAATCTGCTCGGCGAGGAAGTGTGGAACCACGCGTCCTTCCTGGCGCGCACGGTGCCGGAACCCGGTCGCAACCTGACCGCCGGCGTGCGCATGACCTTTTGACGCGATCCACTGAAAAACAAATTCGGAGACCACGATGAAACGCTATTTTTCTCCCACCGGCGCCGCCCTGCTGGCGGCCTCGGTGCTGCTTGCCGCCTGTAACAACGACACCGGCGGCACCGAGCTGCCCGGCGACGACCACGATCACGAGCATGAACACGGCGAAGCCGCCGGCCGGCTGGTGTTCACCCACGCCGACGGCGCCAACTCCCGGGTCTATGTGCACGACCTGGAAAGCGGCGAAACGATCAACGATTTCGCCCTGGTGCATCCGGCCACCGGCGTCTACACCAGCCCGGAAGGCCGCTATGCGGTGATCGTGCAGCGCGACAACGACCAGGTGGAATTCCTGGACAGCGGCATCCATCTGCACGGCGACCATGTGCACGAGGACGCGCCGGCCATGCTCGGCTTCACCCTGAACGGCGTGGCACCGACTCATTACCGCGCCAACGGTGAACACGCCGCCCTCTACTTTGACGGCGACAGCGGCACCGCGCAGCTGAGCCGCTTCCAGCTGTTCAGCGACGAGAGCCTCGCCGACGGCGGCGTGCTCGCCGCGCAAACCCTGGACACCGCCCACCACGGCGTGGCCGAGCCCTTGGACGGCCTGGTGCTGGCCAGCCATGCCGCCACCAGCGGCGGTTCCGCGGACGGCGTCACGGTGTTCGAACTGCACGGTGATCACTTCCACGCCGAAGGTGAACTGGCCACCGCCTGCCCGGGCCTGCACGGCGCTGCCACCCACGGCGTCTACAGTGTGTTCGGTTGCCAGGACGGCGTGCTGGTGGCGGAACTGCACGGCGACCATTTCCACGACGCCAAGGTGGCGGTGCCGGAGCGGATCGCCACGGTGCTGGGCCATCCGGACGTGGAAACGCTGATCGGTGTGTCCTACCCGGACGGCAACCTGTACGCCATCGACCCGGCGGCGGGCACCGCTACCGAGGTGGACTGGCGGGACGGCGCCGTGGACGGCGGCGGCAATCCGGTAACGCCGAAGGCCCAGGCGTTCGATGCCCACGGTGAGCATCTGCTGGTGCTGGACGGCGAGGGCGACCTGCACGTGCTGGAGACCACCGACTGGTCCCATCGCGCCGCCCTGGCCCTGCTCGGCACGGTTCCCAGCGCCGGCCCGGCGCCGACGCTGGCGGTGAGCGGCAGCGGTGACCAGGCGTTCGTCAGCGACCCGGCGGCCCGGGCCCTGCACATCGTCGATCTGGAAGCGCTGTCGGTGGACACCGTGGATCTGGACTTCGCCCCCACCGGGCTGGCCTGGACCGGCACCGTGGCGGCCCATGACCACGGCGGGGAAGACGGCGACCACGATCACGACCACGAACATTGAGGTCCGGCCCCGGCCGCTGGCCGGGGCATCCCGTTTCTCCTTCCCGCCGCGTCGCCATGGGCACCGCTTTTCACTACAATGAGGCTCGTCCTCAAAGCAGTGGAACTCGGAGTCTCCCATGAAACGATGGCTGTTGGCCGCTGGCCTTGCCCTGCCCTTTTCCGTTCTGTCCGCCCCGGTTCTGGCGGCGGGCTACGCCGGCCTGGATTACGTCAGCGCGGATATCAGTCCCGACCGCGGCGGCAGCGCCGATCCCTCCGCTCTGCAATTCAAGTTCGGCAGCTGGATCAATCGCAACGAAACCCTGGGCGGCGAGCTGCGCCTGGGCCTGGGCATCGGCGACGACAGCCTGGGCGGTGGCGTTGACGTGGAAATCGACCGCTACTACGGCGCCTATTTCCGTGGCCAGTTCCCCAATACCCTGCCGGTGCGCCCCTACGGCCTGATCGGCCTGACCCGCGTGGAAACCACCGTTGACTACCCCGACGGCGGCTCCAGCGGCGACAACTACAGCGGCCTGTCCCTGGGCCTGGGCGCCGACATCAGTCTCACCGACGTGGTGTTCCTGAGCGTGGAGTATCTGCGCGCGGTGGACAGCGGCGGCGATGAGATCAACAACATCGGCGTGGGTCTGAACGGCAGGTTCTAGGCCGGCAGCTGCAAGCCCAGAAAGCATGACGGCCCCTTCGGGGCCGTCATGCTGTTCGGAGGTGTTAAGCCTGTAGCTTGAAGCTTGAGGCTTGAAGCTCCCCGTCAGGGAATCGGCAGGTAGCCGCCGTCCACCTGCTTGGTGACGATCGCCACGGCGTTGTGGGCGTGCAGGCTTTCCAGGTGATTCACGCGCAGCCAGAAATCCTGATAGCACGGCTGCGGGTCCAGGGCCTGCTTGAGGCGCCGGGCGGCGTCCTCGCAGAACATCAGGTTCTGACCGTTGAGCTTGGCGAACTCCTGCTCGTCCACCCGCTTCACGGCGGTCTGCACCGGCGTCTTCAGAGCGCCCTCGATGGTGTCGATCAAGGCGGTGATCGGGAACGCCTCGTCACAACCGGCGTCCAGCAGCACCCGCACCTGGGCCACCGAGCGCTGGCTGTGCGGCGTGGCCATGATGCCTTCCTCGGTGCCCAGCCATTCGAACACCTTGTCCACGTCCACCTGGCTGTCCTTGCCGAAGTCCTCGCGGAACTGCTCCTGGATCAATTGCCGGGCCAGGGCCGCGGAGCAGGGGCAGGTGGAGGAGTACGGCACTTCCACGGCCAGCTCAATGCGCAGACCGTCCGGCGCCTTGGTGGCCTTGATGGTCACCGGGTAGCTCTTCCAGCCGGCGTAGCTGCTTTTCAGCGCCGGGCGGCGCATGGAGTATTCGAAATCGAACTGCACGAAGGCCTTGTCGCTAAGGCCGTCGTGGGTGTCCAGGAAGTTGTCCAGCAGCGTCTCGATGGAGTGAGCGCTCACCGAGTGGTCCCCGAACGTCTCCTCCAGCATCAGATACAGCCGGGACATGTGGATGCCCTTGGCGTCCGGGTTGGACAGGCTTACATAGGCCTGGATGGAGGTGCTCACCGGCCGTTCGCCGGCCAGGGTATCGCTGATCCGGGCGGGCAGATGTATCTCGCTCATGCCGACCCAGTCCAGGGTGCTGTGAAGATGGTCCACCATGGAATTGGTCGCCACATCGGGCATGGATTTGGTGGTGTCCGCACCACTATCGCGCTTCATGGGAATCTCCGTAGGGACGACGGCGGCGAATCATGACGCCGATCAGGTGAATGAAATGGCAACCTGATTGTCATCGCCCGATCACACAGGGAGGCGGATTGTAGCAGAATCACCCGCACAAATAGACCTTCCACCGGGCGGGCTTTGGCAATGGCGGCGACAGGCCCGGCCTATCAATCCGGACCTGCCCATAGCCGGGTAAACAGGGTGTCCCGGCCGCCTACAGCAGCGATTCCGGGTCGTCCTCCGGGCGCCCCACCACCTCCTGGAAACGCTCCAGATCGCGCAACGGCACGAACATTTCCTCCGCCCGGGCGTGACGCCGCAGGGCCTCGGAAATGCTCACCGCCTGCTGCAGGTCGCGCAGGGCATTGTCGTTCTCACCCAGGCCGGCCCAGGCGCAGGCGCGCTGGTAAAGGGCGTGGGCGTTGTCCTCGTCCACCTCCAGCACCCGGTCGCAGAGGCTCAGCGCCCAGCGCTGCTCGCCCAGCTCCAGGGCGGCGTCCGCTTTCCAGGCCAGCGCCTCCGGATCGTCCGGGCGCAGCTCCAGGATGCGATCGTAGAGCTCGATCTTCTCCTTGTAGCTGCCTTCCTTGGTGGCTTTCAGCCACAGGCTGTGGATCTCGTTGGTGCGCTCGATCTCTTCCTGGTTCTCGGCGATGGTGCGGGATTTCTGGCGCAGCTCCTGCTCCAGGTCCGCCAGCCGCGACTCGTATTCCACCGTCAGCCGGGACATTTCCTTCTCGGCGTAGACACGGATGTTGTCCTTCAGGTCGCGGATCGTGGACCAGCCCACCAGGGCCAGGATCGAGGCGGCGCCGGCAATCAGATAGAAGAAGTAGGTCACCGTGTTGGTGGCGTAGCCCATGGCCTTGTCCGCCACCTCCAGCTCCCGGTCGGTGACGATGCGGTTCATGTCGTTGCGGTACTCCATCATGTCCTGACGGATGGAGCGCAGCTCACCCAGGATCCAGTTCTCCCGGAACTGGGAGATCACCGGGCCCTTCTCGATCTCGCTCTCCGATTCCGGACGGGGGTCGGCGGGCTCCGACTGGGCCGCCGCCATGGCGCTCATGGTCAGCAACAGCACCCAGATTCCCGCCTTCAGGCAACGCTTGAACAAGACCGCTTCCTCTTTATTGCTGATTCGCCACGGCAACGGCCGTGGCCGGGAAAAACCGCGAGTATGGTGGCATTAAGACCCGCCCTCCGCCAGCCTGAACCGGGCAAAAGCGAACCGGAGCGCGCTTGACAGGCTTACCGCGATGCCATGTAGTGAGTTGATCCCGCATGCCAACACCAAGGAGTTTCATGAGAATCCCAAGACTCATGGGCGCCGCCGCGGCGCTCTTGCTGATGACGTTCAGCACCGGCGCCGCGGCGGAAACCTGGCGCCTCGGCCTGGAAGAGATCGAAGGCAGCGTCCAGCACCGCTACGCGGAACGCTTCAAGGCGCTGATCGAGAAACGCAGCGACGGTGACATCACCGTGCAGCTGCTGCCCTACGGTACCTGGGGCTCCACCTATACCGCCCTCTACGACGCGGTGCAGAGCGGCGCCATCCAGATGGCGTTCGGCTCCGGCGCCCTGGGCGGCACGGTGCCGGAAAGCCAGCTGCTCAACCTGAACTTCGTGATGCCCGCCGATGAGTGGCGCACCGCCCGGGTGCTCAACTCCGACGCCTTCCTGAAAAGCGACGCCTGGCAGCAGTCGTTCCGCCAGCGCGATCTGGTACCGCTGGCCGAGCTGCCCGAGGGTTACCAGGTATGGACCGCCAACCGGGCCATCCGCCAGCCGGCGGACATGAAGGGCCTGAAAATCCGCGTCATGGACAACAGCCTGCTGCGCGCCACCTATCAGGCCTACGGCGCGGCGCCCACCACCATCGCCTACGGCGAGCTGTACAGTGCCCTGCAGCAGGGACAGGCGGAGGCCAATATCCAGCCGGTGTTCGCCCACCAGGAAATGGGCTTCTACGAAGTGCAGCAGTACATGATCTTCGCCCGCCAGGCCCAGTTCGTGGCCACCCTGATGGGCAACGAGCAATGGTACGACGGCCTCTCCGAGGAACGCCGGGCGATGGTCGACAAGGTGGTCGGCAAACTGGTACGCGAAGGCCATGAGCTGCAGACCAGCTTTAATAAGAAGCGGCTCAAGGCGATCCGCAAGGCCAGCGACATCGAGATCATCGAGCTGAGCGACGCCCAGCGCCAGGCGTTCCGGGAACAGGTCCGGCCGGTGCGTCAGACCTACATCGACGAGGTGGGCGAGCGTGGCCAACAGGTCCTGGACACCCTGCTCGAGGCGTTCGACCAGGCCGGCGACAAGTCCTGATTCACCGGCCCGACCGTTCCATCAAAGGCTGCCCAAGGACGGCAGCCACAGGGAAATCTGCGGGTAGGCGATCAGAATCACCGTGGCCAGCATCAGGATCAGGATGAACGGCGGCGTGCCCCGGATCACCTCCAGATAGGGCCGGCGGAACACGGCGATGGCCGTGAAGATGTCGCAGCCGAACGGCGGCGTGGCCGAGCCGATGGCCGCCTGCAGGGTCACGATCACCCCCACATGGACCGGGTCCAGGCCGGCGGACTGCACCAGCGGCTTGAAGATCGGCACCAGGATCAGGATCACCACGATCGGGTCCACGAACATGCAGCCGATAAAGAACGCCACCGCGATCAGGGCCAGGGCGGCGGTCTGATTGTCGCCAATCGCCTCGATGGCCGGCCCGAGCACTTTTTCCGGAATACCGGCGGTGCCCAGGGTGTGCGAAAAGGCGGCGCCGATGGCCACCAGGATGAACACCACCGCGGTGATCATCCCCGAGGACAACGCCAGGCCGCCCAGATCACGGATACTGACCTTCCGGTAGATCACCACCTCCAGCACCAGGGCATAGGCCACCGCCACGGCGGAGGCCTCCACCGCACTGAAAAAGCCCAGGTAGATGCCCCCCACCACCAACACCGGAAAGCCCAGTGGCAGAATCGCGCCGCGCAGGGCCTTGAAGCGCTCCGCCCAGGTGGCCCGCGGCTCCGGTTCGATGCCCTGGACACGGGCGCCGAGCCAGCAATAGGCGGCGAACATCAGCAGAATCAGGATGCCGGGCAGAATGCCGGCCAGGAACAGATCGCCGATGGAGGTGCCCATCACCACGCCATAGACGATAAAGCCGATGCTGGGCGGAATCAGCAGGGCAATGTCGCTGGCGTTGATGATCAGCGCCAGGGCGAAGCTGTCCGAATAGCCCTTGGCCAGCAGGCGCGGGCGCATGGGCCCGCCCATGGCGACCACGGTGGCCTGGGTGGAACCGGACACCGCGCCGAACACGGCGCAGCCCGCCGCCGTGGTGATCGGCAGGCCGCCGCGCCAGTGGCGGCTGAACGAGTCCACCAGGTCGAGCAGCCGGTTGGCGGTGTGACCCTTGGTAAGGATGTCGGCGGCGAAGATGAACATCGGCACCGCCGCCAGCACCCAGCTGCCCACGCCGGTGATCATCCAGGTCACCGCCTGTTCGGGGCCGAAGAAAGTCAGCCCGGAGAACATCATGAACAGGGTGCCCACCGCCAGCGGCACCATCATCGGGTAACCGAGCAGCAGCAGGACCAGCATGATCAGAGCCAGAGCGATCAGCATGACGGCGCCCTCCGGCCCGGTCGCGGTTCAGACACGGTCATCGCCGGCCCCTCCCATTTCCCCGCCGTGCACCGGCGTATCCGAATAGGTTTCCTGTTCGTTGAACGAGCGCCAGATGCCCGGCGACAGGGCGTTGCGGGCCAGGGTCAGCAGGTACTGGATCCCGGCCAGGCCGAAGCCGGCGGGCAGCGCCAGGTAGACGATCCACATCGGCAGGCCCAGGGACGAGCTGACCCGGCCCCGGTCATGGATATCGACCACGTACTGACCGGACTTCCAGGCGAAGTAGAACATCAGCGCCGCCGTGCCGAGGCAGATCAGCATCAACAGGCCCTTGCGGGCGCGGCCCCTCAGCTGCTCGTAAAGCGCGGACATGCGAATGTGGCGGGCATGGCGGGCGGCGTAGCTGACGCCCACGAAAGTCATCACCACGATCAGCATTTCGGTGACTTCATAAGTGCCCGGAATACCCCGGTCGAACACCAGCTGCCCCACCACATGGACACTCATCAGCAGCGCCATCAACAGCACGGTGCCGCCGATGATCAGCCGCTCGACCACCCCGATGACACGATCAAACGCGGCCAGCGCGGTCAGCAGCCCTTTGAAGGCGTTATTCATCGATCTCTACCACCCCAGCGGAGAAAGTACTTTGACATCTAAATATTATATCTCTAAACTAGCCTACCATTATTCGCAAGGAATCGCTCGGCCATGCCGTTGGTCTCCAGCCGAAATTCAAATGTAAAACGTGTTTTTACATCAAAATGACGCTGACGCGACACGGTCACATTAGTTTGTTATCCAGAGAATTAACGACCATGGCCCGACACGACGAAGTGCTGATTGCTCTACGCCAAATCATCCGCGCCACGGACCTTTACTCGCGCAAGCTGAGCAAGGTCGCCGGCCTCACGGCGCCCCAATTGTTGATCCTGCAGGCGATTGCCTCGCGGGGCGAGATGACCATGGGGGACATCGCCACGGAGGTGTCGGTCAGCCAGGCCACCGTGACCACCATCCTTGATCGCCTCGAGAAGCGCGGCTTGATCGAGCGCAAAAGGGGTGAACGGGACAAACGGCGGGTCTATGCTTATTTGACCCCGTCCGGCCGCGACATCATGGAGCGCGCCCCGACGCCGCTTCAGGACGAGTTCATGGCCCGCTTCGAGCGGCTCGAGGACTGGGAGCAGTCGTTGATCCTCAGCTCGCTGCAGCGTGTCGCGGCGATGATGAACGCCGGCGACATCGACGCCTCGCCGGTGCTGGATCTGGGCGCCATCGACCGCATCCAGCCCAATGGCGACGGCCAGCGCCGGCGTCGCGACTCTTCACCCTATCAACCTGACCGGAAGTGAACCGAATGCCATCAGACGATCAAAAAGGGGCCTCGACCCCCGCCGACATCAAAAAAGAGATCATTCTGCGCAAGCCTGAAAGTCAGGACGGCCCACGCGTGCACAAGCTGATCGCCGAGTGCAAGCCGCTGGACGAAAACTCCGTGTACTGCAATCTGCTGCAGTGCACGCACTTCGCGGACACCTCCGTGGCGGCCGAGATGGACGGCGAACTGGTGGGTTTTATCTCCGGCTATATCCCGCCCAAGCAGCAGAACACCCTGTTCGTGTGGCAGGTGGCGGTGCACGCCAAGGCCCGCGGTCACGGTCTGGCGAAGCGCATGCTGGCCAACCTGATCGAGCGCGACGAGAGCCGGGACGTGCAATTCATCGACACCACCATCACCCCGGATAATGAAGCCTCCTGGGGTATGTTCCGCAGCTTCGCCTATGAGCGCCGGATGCCCACCGAGGAGTTCATCCTGTTCGACTCGCGCCTGCATTTCGCCGGGCAGCACAACGATGAGCACCTTCTGCGGATCGGCCCGTTCAACCGGGACGACGCCTGAACACCGAATCTGAATTGATTGAATCTGACCAGACAGCGATAGAGAGGTAGACCATGGATACGGAAATTTTTGAGAATATCGAATCCGAGGTACAGAGTTACGCACGCAGCTTCCCGGTGGTCTTCGACAAGGCCCAGGGCAGCTATCTGTACGACGAGGCCGGTACCCGCTACCTGGACTTTCTGGCCGGCGCCGGCACCCTGAACTACGGGCACAACAACCCGGTGCTTAAGGAAGTGCTGCTGGAGTACATCCAGAACGACAAGATCGTGCACGGCCTGGACATGCACACCGTCGCCAAGCGTGACTTCCTGGAAGCCCTGGACGAGTACATTCTCAAACCCCGTGAAATGGACCACGTGGTGCAGTTCACCGGCCCCACCGGCACCAACGCCGTGGAAGCGGCGCTGAAGATCGCCCGTAACATCAAGGGCCGCGAGAACATCATCAGCTTCACCAACGGCTTCCACGGCGTCAGCCTGGGCGCCCTGTCCGCCACCGGTAACAGCCACCACCGTGGCGTGGCCGGCGTGACCATGGGCGGCGTCAGCGTGATGCCCTACGACGGCTACCTGGGCGATGCCTTCGACACCACCGAGTACCTGGACAAGGTGCTGTGCGACTCCTCCAGCGGCGTCGACCATCCCGCCGCGGTGATCGTGGAAACGGTGCAGGGCGAGGGCGGCATCAACGCGGCCAGCTTCGAGTGGCTGCGTAACCTGGAGCGGGTCTGCCGCAAGCACGACATGCTGCTGATCCTGGACGACATCCAGGCCGGCTGCGGTCGTACCGGTACCTTCTTCAGCTTCGACAACGTGGGCATCAAGCCGGACATCATCACCCTGTCCAAGTCGCTCAGCGGCTATGGCCTGCCGTTCGCCGTGGTACTGCTCAAACCGGAGCTGGACCTGTGGAAACCGGGCGAGCACAACGGTACCTTCCGGGGCCATAACCTGGCCTTCGCCACCGCCGCCAAGGCACTGGCCCACTTCTGGAGCGACGACACCTTCGCCAAGGAAGTGCAGAAGAAAGGCGACCTGATCACCGAGCGCTTCCGCGACATCGCCGGCGCCTACGAGGATCACTGGTTCTACCTGAACGGCCGCGGCATGATGCAGGGCCTGGTGTGTCGTGACGGCCAGCTCGCCGAGGAAATCACCAAGGCGGCCTTCCGTCGCAAGCTGGTGATCGAGACCTCCGGCGCCGACGACCAGGTGATCAAGACCCTGTGCCCGCTGACCGTGTCCGAGGACGAGCTGAACGAAGCCATGGACATCCTCAAGGAAAGCGTGGCCGAAGTCATGAAAGACCGGATCAAACGCGGCGACGCGCACTCCGTCTCCAGCCTGGCGGGCTGATTCAAAACGCCGACCCCGGCCGCCTTCCCGGCGGCCGGTTTATCTCCCCTTTTCCTTTATTCCAATCCTTTGGAGGTCCCGATGATTGTTCGTACCCTGGCGGAAGCTGAAAAAACGGAACGTCGAGTGGTCGCCGAGAACGGCAATTGGCAGTCCGTGCGCCTGTCCCTGAAGGAAGATGGCATGGGCCACTCCTTCAACATCACCACCATCTTCAAGGGCACCAAGACCCACATCAAATACGCCAACCACTGGGAATCCGTGTACGTGATTTCCGGCAAAGGCAAGATTGAGATGATCGAAACCGGTGACGTCCACGAACTGACCCCCGGCACCATCTATCTGCTCGACCAGCACGACGAGCACTATCTCTATGGTGGCGAGAACGAGGACATGGTGGTGGCCTGCGCCTTCACCCCGCCGCTGAGCGGTAAGGAAGTGCACGACGAAAACGGTGTCTACCCCGCCGACCTGGACTGATCCCAGGATTCGCCCGGTGCGAACACCCGAAGCGGAGCCTCTGGCTCCGCTTTTTTTATGGGCCACGGGAATCGACCAAGGTCTAATTCAGGCCCCCCTGAATTTTCGCCATAGTACAACCACTTCGCGGCGGTCGGGGAAACCGCCACGCGCCGGTGAATCCAGCCTTGCACCGACAATTTATGGCTCTGGAGAGTTTCCACGGTGCCCCTCCTACGGGAGGGGCCCTCCTCTTTTTTTGAGCCGTTTTTTCCCGGGCGCCACGCTTTGCCGGACGCCGACCGGGGGCACGGCAACCGGGTCCTGGCCGTGTATACTGCCGGGATAACGAGTCACAGGCCCCAATAATGAAAATACTGATCGCCGACGACCATCCTCTTTTTCGCGCCGCCCTGCGCCAGGCCGTGGATATGAGCTTCCAACGGGCCGACATCGTCGAGGCGGACTCCCTGGCCGCCCTGGAAAAACTGGGCGAGGACCAGGTGCCCTTTGAGCTGATTCTGCTCGACCTGCACATGCCCGGTACCCATGGCTTTTCCGGGCTGATCTATCTGCGCGAGCTGTACCGCAAGGTGCCGGTGGTGGTGATCTCCGCCAATGAGGCGGTGGAAGTGGTGCAGCGCTCCTTGCAGTTCGGCGCCGATGGTTTCATCCCCAAATCCGCCTCGGTGGACGCCATGACCCGGGCCCTGTCCCGGATTATCGGCGGCGAACGCTGGGTGCCGGACTACGCCCGCCGCCACGCCCCGCCGGACCCGGGGGAGTTCGCCGGCATGCGCGAGCGCATCACCCAGCTCACGCCGCAACAGTTCCGTGTCATGGGTATGCTGATGGAAGGCATGCAGAACAAGGTGATCGCCTACGAACTGGACGTGTCCGAGGCCACCGTGAAGGCGCACATGACCGCCATTTTCCGCAAGCTGGGCGTGCGCAACCGCACCCAGGCGGTACTGGCGCTCAAGGACCTGGCCATCGAGCCGCCCGGCCTGGAATGACCCCGGGGGCTACAGCCCCCGCAGCACGCGCAGAATGGCCTCCTCGCTGACCGGCTTCTGTAGAAAACCGACGCCCCGCTCCTCGGCCTCGGCGCGGATTTGCGCGCACCGGTCGGCGGTGATCAGCACCGCCGGCACCACCTCTTCCCAGTACCCGTCCAGCGCCTCGATCACCTGGAACCCGTTCTCGTCGTCATCCAGCTGGTAATCCACCAGCAGCAGGTCCGGCTCCGGGGCGCCGGCGGCCCGGCGCAGGGCCTCCTCCCGGGAGCGGGCGGTGACCGGGTCGCAGCCCAGGGCGCGCAGCAATGCCTCCAGGCTGGCCAGCAGCCCCGGATCATTGTCCACGCAGAACACCCGGGTACCGGCCAGATCGCGGCGGTCCTCCACCGCCGGCGCGGCCGGCGCCGGGGTGGCCGCCGGCGCCTCGGCCTCGGCCAGGGGCACATAGACGGAGAACACCGTGCCTCGACCGGGCCAGGAATCCACGGTGATGCGGTGCCCGAGCAGGCGGCAAATGCGGTCGGCGATGGCCAGGCCCAGCCCCAACCCCTTGACCTGCCGCCGCCCCTGCTGGGGCAGCCGCATGAATTCGTGGAAGACCCGTGTGTGCTGGTCCTCGGGGATGCCGGGGCCGGTGTCCCAGATCTCGATGCGCAGGGTGTCGCCCCGGCGCCGGCAGCCGAACAGCACCCGGCCGCGCTCGGTGTAGCGCACCGCGTTGGACAGCAGGTTCTGCAGTACCCGCCGTAGCAGGGCCTCGTCGGTGCACACCCGCAGGTCACTGTAGACGGTGTGCAGATCCAACCCTTCGGCCCGGGCCAGCACGCTGAACTCCTCGCCAAGCTGTTGCATCAGGGGGCGCACCGCCACCACCGAGGGATGGGCCTGCATGGTGCCGGTGTCCAGGCGGCTGATTTCCAGCAGCGCCGAGATGATCTGCTCGGCGGCGCGCAGGGAACTGTCGATATGCCCCAGCACCTGCCGCTCGTCGCCGAACTGATCGCCGCGCTGGCCGAGCCGCTGGGACAGGGACGAGGCGAACAGCTGGGCGGCGTTGAGCGGCTGCATCAGGTCGTGGCCGGCGGCGGCCAGGAAGCGGGTCTTGCCCTCATTGGCCTGCTCCAGCTGACTGTTCACCTCCGACAGCCGGCGGGTGCGCTCGGAGACCATCTGCTCCAGGTTCTCGTTGATCTGCCGCAGGGCGATCTCGTCACGCTTGCGCTCGGTAACGTCCATATAGGTACTGACGAAACCGCCGCCTTCCATGGGATTGCCACGCACCTCCACGATCACCCCGTTGGGCAGCTCCCGCTCGAAGCGATGGGCGCTGCCCTCGCGCAACAGCTGCACGCGCTTGCGCACGTCCTCGTCCAGGTCGTGGCCGTCGTAGAAGCCCCGTTCCGCGTTGTGCCGGTAGACCTCCTCGATGGGCCGCCCCAGCCGGATAAAGCCCTCCGGATAGTCGAACAGGTTCACGTAGGCCTGGTTCCAGGCGACGATGTTCAGGTCCCGGTCCACCACGCAGATGCCCTGGCTGATGGTCTCGATGGTGGTGCGCAACAGCTGGTGATTGAACTGTATCAGCTGCGACGCTTCGTCCATGATCCGCACCATGTCGTCACGGCGCACGCTCTGCTTGCTGAGCAGCGAACCCATCACGATGCGGGCGGTGGACGCGCCCATGGCGCCGGCCAGCAGGCGCTCCACATAGCGCACCAGATGCAGGGGCGCGGGCAGCGACGGATCCTCGGAAATCTGACGCCGGTGCAGGTAATCGAAAAACAGCGGCCGGGCCCGGGGGTGGCCCAGCCCGCGCTCGCACACCTGCAGCAGTTCGCCGGTGGTGATCAGCGGATGGCCCATGCCCTCCCGCCACCAGTCCGTGGGGGTGTCGACGAAACGGGTGGCCTGGGTTTCGTCCAGCGGGCTGTGCCGGGCCCGGCGGGAGAGCGACACATAGGCCAGCAGGTTCAGGCTCAGGCTCCAGAACACGCCATGGGTGAGCGGTTCCAGCCCCTCGATGCCGAACAGGGCGTAGGGCCGCAGGATGCCCAGGCCCAGCAGCCCGCTCTGGTTCAGATAGTCCACCCAGCTCACCGGCAGCACCAGGGGCAGCAGCAGACAATAGAACCAGACCAGGAAGCCCAGGATCAGGCCGACAAAGGCGCCGCTCTGATGGCCGCGCCGCCAGTACAGGCCGCCCAGCAGCGCCGGCGCCAGCTGCGCCACGGCGGCGAACGACAGCAGCCCGATGCGCGCCAGCCCCTCGAAGCGGTCGATCAGAATGTGGAACAGAAAGGCCAGCGCCAGCAGCACCACGATGCTCAGCCGCCGCAGCAGACGCACCTGATTACTCAGGTCGGAGAGCTCCTCGTCCCCCTGGATCCGATACTGCACCCAGGCCGGCATCAGCACCTCGTTGGTGAGCATGATCGCCAGGGCCATGGTCGACATGATCACCATGCCGGTGGCGGCGGCGATGCCGCCGATAAAAGCCAGCAGCATCATGCCGTTGTTGCCCATCGCCATGGGCAGCGACAGCATGTACATGTCCGCCGGCCCGCCATGGGACTGGGTAAGCAGGCCGGCGGCCACGATCGGCAGCACGAACAGGGCGAACAAGCCCAGATAGAGCGGCATCAGCCAGCGCGCCTTGCGCAGATGCTGCAGGTCGTTGTTCTCCACCACGCCGGCATGGAACTGGCGCGGCAGGCAGAGAATGGCCAGCATCGACAGCAACAGGGCGGTGACGAAGTTCTGCGAGAACAGCGCCGGCTCGAAGGTGCCGCGGATGCGCGGCGAGGCCATCATGTTGCGCCACAGATCCAGCGGCCCGTTGAACACCACGAACAGGCAGAACAGACCGATAATCACGAACGCCACCAGCTTGATAAAGGACTCGAAGCTGACCGCCAGCATCAGCCCGGACTGGTGCTCGGTGGCGTCGATATGGCGGGTGCCGAACAACAGAGTGAACACCGCCATCAGCGCGGACACCGCCAGGGCGATGTCCAGTGGCGGGGTGGCGTTGATGCCGACCACGTGTTCAAAGGACAGGGTCACCGCCTTCAGCTGGAGGGCGATGTAAGGGAGCACGCCGACGATCGCCACCACCGTGACCAGCACCGCCAGCTGCCGGGATTTGCCGTAGCGCGCCGCCAGGAAGTCGGCGATGGAGGTGATGTGGTGCTGCTTGCCCACCGACACCAGCTTATAGATCAGTTCCCCGCCCAGCAGCATGGTGAGAATCGGACCCAGATAAATGGGCAGGTAGGTCCAGCCGCTGTGCGCCGCCTCCCCCACCGCCCCGTAGAAGGTCCAGGAGGTGCAGTACACCCCCAGCCCCAGGCTGTAGGTCCAGGCGTTGTTCACCACCGGCAGGCCGCGCCGTTCGGCACGGTCGCCCCACCAGGCAATGACGAACAGCACCATCACATACAACAGGGCCAGCAGGCCGAGCTGCCACAGACTCAGCAAGGGATCACCACTGAAACAGAACCTGACCGAACCGTACCACCACCGCCAGGATCAGCACCAACAGGCCGGCGCGCTGGATCTTGAACTCCGCCACCGAGAGCGTCATGCCCCGGGTCCAGAAGCGCAGCACGCCGCCCCAGTCGCCGGTCCGGTGGATGTAGTGGCCGTAGGCGAAGAGGACCAGCGCCAGGCCCAGCAGCAACAGGACGCTTTGCAGGTATGCCATGAGTGTTCTCCTTATTGTTCGGCGACCGCGGGGTTCAGTTTCAGGTACATCAGCGCCGCCGTGGTGGCGTCGCCGCGGGCGGTGTGCCGGCCGATCACCGGCACCCCCAGTTTGCCGGCCACGCGCTCGAAGCGCAGGTCCGGCAGCGCATCCGGGCTGCGGTAGCGTTCGCGCTTGCGGTACAGATCGGAAAGCTCCACCACCGGATTGGGCAGATCAAAGCCCAGCGCCGGTCGCAGGTAACGATTGATCACCGCCAGGTCGAAGTCCAGGCACCACCCTACCAGCGGGCGGTTGCCGATGAATGCCAGCAGTTGCTCCAGGGCCTGGTGTACGTCCAGGCCCTGCGCCAGGTCCACGCCGCGCAGCCGATGGATGCGGATCGAGTCCCCGCTGAGACTGGCCGGCGGCGCCAGATGCAGCTCCAGGGCCGCCCCGGCCCGCACCCGGCCCTCGCGGATCGGCACCGCCGCCACCGACACCAGCTCCGCCCGGCGCGGGTCCAGCCCGGTGGTCTCGCAATCCAGGGCCATCAGCTCCTGGCCGTCCGGCGTCCGGAACAGATGACCGTAGGGCCCGCTGCCGTGGCGCCGTTTCTGTACCAGCCTTTTCAGCACATCGATACTCCGGATCGTTCAATACTCCAGATGAAAGCGCCGGGACAAGCGCTTCTTGAATTCGTTGACCACCTGCAGGGATTCGCGCAACAGATCCCGCTCCAGGGCGGACAGACGATCCACCAACAGTTGGTTGCCGGGCAAATGCGGATCCTCGCCGCCGTCGCCTTCCAACCGGGCCAGTTGCTGGCGCAGCCGCAGTTCCGCGAACAGGGCCATGGCCTCGCCCAGTTCCTCGGCGAAGCCCGCGTCCATCTGGCCCGCGTCCACCAGCCGGTCGAGCCGCGCCAGGGTGCCGGTGTCCCGGATCCGCTGTTCCAGGCTCATGGCGCGCACCCCGTGCACCACCGGAAACAGGCCGCCTTTCTTGATATCGATGCCCTGGTCCGGCTTTTTCAGGGCACCGAACCAGTTCAACGGGGTGGCGAACTTCAGCGACGGCCGGGCAAACCGGGACAGCAGGATCTGGTCGGCGCTGCAGCGCTGGAACAGGGTCTCGCGCAGCGTCTCCACCAATTCCACCCGGCCGGCCACCGGATGGGCGTCGATCAGAATCGCCAGGTTCATCATCGCCGCGTCGTCGCCCTGGCCGGCCCAGCGTGACACCTTCCCGCGCCAGTCCGACAGCGAGCCCACCCACTCCGGGTTGGACACCATGATGTTGCCGGGGCAACGGGGATAACCCAGGGTCAGCAGCGTTTCCGTGAAGCGGCGCATGTGCTCGTCGCGGTCCGGCCAATCGGCGGCGTCGTCGAGGATCAGGGCGTTGTCCTGGTCGGTCTTGAGAATCTGCTCGCCGCGCCCTTCACTGCCCAGCACCAGCAGGCAGCCGTGCTCCTGATGGGCCTCCGGCACCACGAATTGAAAAGCCTTGCTGATGATGCGGCCGTTGAGCGCCGCCAGCAGGTCCATGGCGAAGCGCATCTTCACGCCCTGGGCCATCAGCGCCCGCACCAGTTCCGGCAGGCGCGCGCTGGCCAGCGACAGCGCCGGCAGGTTGTCGGCGCGCTCCACCTCCAGGCCCACCACGTAGGAGCGGCTGGAGAAGAAGCTGAGCACATCGGTGAGCTCCACCACGCCCACCGGCTTGCGCCCTTCCATGACCACCACCCGCTCCACCTCGTGGCGGGTCATGCTGACCAGGGCGGCGAACAGGTATTCGTCCGGCGGCACCTTGACCAGCCGGAAGGTGGCCAGGGACAGGGCCGGCGAGGCCGGCGTCAGCCCTTCGTCCACCAGCCCGCGCAACAGGTCGGTTTTGGTGATCACGCCAACGTGACCGTCGCGCTCCACCAGCAGACTGTCCGCCTGCCGCGCGTTGAGCGCCGCCACCGCCTGCTGCACCGTCCCTCCGGTGGGCAGCACCAGCGGCTCGCGCATGCACTGATGCACCTTGGCGAGCATGAACCCGGCCATGGTGACGCCGCCCTCGCGGCGTTCGGCGAGCAGCCGGTTCTTGCTGGCCAGCCGCTGCCGGAAATAATCAGCGAACGCCGGCTGCTCATCACACAGGGTTTTGAACAGCGCGGCGGGAATCAGATAGCAGAGGGTTTCTTCCTCGGTAATGAACCGGTACCGGCTGCGGCCGTTCAGCACGCTGAGCGCGCCAAACACGTCGCCGGCGGTATAGACCCCGAGCCGACCGGCATCCGCCGGCAGGGTGGGGTCCAGCTCCAGCACCGCGCCCTTGTGCACCACGTGCACGTAATCGGCGGGCCGGCGCGCCTCGAGCAGCACCTGGCCGGCCTCGAAGAAGGCCATTTCCATGGCCGCCTTGAGACGCTCGCGGTGGTCCTCTTCCAACAGGGAGAACGGCAGTTGCTCGAAATCCACGTCGATCATGGCGATGCACCGGTGTCTAAACGGCAATCGGGGCGGCGCCACGCGCCACCCCGATTTCAGTTTACTCCGTTTACCGTGGCGGGCGTCAGTGGGCCTGGGCCGCTCCGGCGCCGCGCGGTACGCGGATGTCCTCGACGATATGCTGGATGTGCTCCGGCGGCGGCGCGGTCACGCGGGACACCACCAGGGCGACGATAAAGTTGAGGATCATGCCGACGGTACCGATGCCCTCCGGCGACACCCCGAACAGCCAGTTGTCCGCGGTGTTCAGCTCCGGCGACACGAACTTGAAGTAAACGATGTAGCAGAAGGTGAAGGCCAGGCCCACGGCCATGCCGGCGATCGCCCCTTCCTTGTTCATGCGCTTGTAGAAGATGCCCATGAGAATCACCGGGAAGAAGCTGGCCGCCGCCAGGCCGAACGCGAAGGCGACCACCTGCGCCACGAAGCCCGGTGGATTGATGCCGAAGTAGCCGGCGATGATGATCGCCACCACCGCCGCCAGCCGCGCGGCCAACAGCTCCTGTTTCTCACTGATGTCCGGCTTGAGCGTCTTCTTGAGCAGGTCGTGGGATACCGCCGAGGAGATCACCAGCAACAACCCGGCCGCCGTGGACAGTGCCGCGGCCACGCCACCGGCGGCCACCAGGGCGATCACCCAGGCCGGCAGATTGCCGATCTCCGGATTCGCCAGCACCATGATGTCCCGGTCCACGTAGATCTCGGAGGCGTTGTCGGTGGGCGCGTTGGTGATCACCCGCTGGCCCACGTCGCCGGTGGCTTCCTCACGGCTGCCCGCGAAGGTCGGCGCGCCCTTAAAGGGGTCGCCGGCGGCCATCTGCACGCGCCCGTCGTTGTTCTTGTCCAGCCAGCCGATCAGACCGGAGTTTTCCCAGTTGTAGAACCAGCCGGGCAGCTCCTGGTATTCGGTGTTGTTGACGGTTTCGATCAGGTTGGTACGGGCGAAGGCACCCACCGCCGGCGCGGTGGTGTACAGCAGAGCGATAAAGAACAGGGCCCAGCCGGCACTGATCCGCGCATCGCGCACCGTCGGCACGGTAAAGAACCGTACGATCACGTGGGGCAGACCGGCGGTACCGCACATCAGGGCGGCGGTGATGAAGAACACATCGATAGTGCTCTTGGAACCGTCGGTGTAGGCGCCGAAGCCCAGGTCCTGAACGATCTGGTCGAGCCGGTCGAGCAGATAGACCCCGGTGTCGTTGCCGGCGGCATCAAGCACCGTGGCGCCGAAGCCGGTTTGCGGCAGCACATGGCCGGTCATCATGATGGACAGGAACACCGCCGGCACCAGGAAGGCGAAGATCAGCACGCAGTACTGCGCCACCTGGGTGTAGGTGATGCCTTTCATGCCACCCAGCACCGCATAGAAGAACACGATCGCCATGCCGATGATCACGCCGATGTTCACGTCCACTTCCAGGAAGCGCGCGAACACGATGCCGACGCCACGCATCTGGCCGGCCACATAGGTGAACGAGACGAAGATCACGCAGATCACCGCCACGGTACGGGCCACGTTCGAATAGTAACGGTCGCCGATAAAGTCGGGCACGGTGAACTTGCCGAATTTACGCAGATAGGGCGCCAGCAACATGGCCAGCAACACATAACCGCCGGTCCACCCCATCAAATACACAGAGGCGTCGTAACCAGAGAAGGCGATGATCCCCGCCATGGAGATAAAGGACGCCGCCGACATCCAGTCCGCGGCGGTGGCCGCGCCGTTGGCCAGAGGCGAAACACCGCCGCCGGCCACATAGAACTCTTTGGTGGAACCCGCCCGGGACCAGATCGCAATGCCGATATACAGCGCGAACGATCCGCCCACAAACAGATAGGTCAGAAATTGAACATCCATTTTTCCGGTCCTCTTTTTATTACTCTTCGTGGACGTCGAATTTACGATCCAGTTTGTTCATGGAGCGCGCGTACATGACGATCAGCGCCAGGAACACATAGATCGAGCCTTGTTGGGCGAACCAGAAGCCCAGTTTGAAACCGAAGAACTGAATGTTGTTGAGCGCGTCCGCGAGCAGGATGCCGCAACCGTAGGACACGACGAACCAGACAACCAGGTAACTCAGAATCAACCGGATATTGGCGGCCCAGTAGGCGCGGGCATTTTCTTCTCTCATTGGTCTACCCCTCTGCGTACTGACTGGAAAACTCTTGCGAGTCTTGCCGCAGAGACTAAACAAAGGCGCGGGTGGCCACAGTATGACTTTAGTCGAACCCAGGGGAGGGGCGGCGCGGGCTCAGGCCGGCAGCGTGCCGGCGGCGCGGTACAGGGTGGCGGTCAGAGGGGCAAGGCGGGTTTCCCGTTTCACCGATTCCAGCAAAGGGCCGGCTTCGGGCCAGCGGCGCCGGGAATAGCTCAGCCATTGTTTGACCCGGCCACACAGTTGCGCGTCGGTGCCGGTGTCGACGATGGCGTCGGCGAACCGGCAAAGCACCGCCAGCACCTCGTCCCAGCCCGCCGGCGGACCGCCGCGCACTTCCCGGCACAGCAGTGGATCCGCCACCGCGCCACGGCCCAGCATCAGATCGTCACAGCCGCTCTCACGCTGGCAGCGGCGGGCGTCCTCGCGGGTCCAGATCTCGCCATTGGCGATCACCGGCAGGGCCACCGCCCGGCGGATATCGTCGATGCGGTCCCAGTAGGCCGGCGGCCGGTAGCCCTGGCGCTTGGTGCGCCCGTGCACGGTCAGCCAGGCGGCGCCGGCGTCCTGCACCGCCCGGGCGTTGTCCAGGGCGCGCTGGTCGTCGGCGTTGCCGAGCCGCATCTTCACCGACACCGGCACCGTGGCGGGCACGGTACCGCGCACGGCGGCGGTGACCGCGTGCACCAGCTCCGGTTCATCCAGCAGCACCGCGCCGCCGCGATGGCGGTTCACGGTTTTCGCCGGGCAGCCGAAGTTCAGATCAATGGCCGGCGCCCCCAGCTCCACCGCCCGCGCCGCGTTGTCCGCCACGCAGGACGGGTCGGAGCCGAGCAATTGCAGATGCACCGGCGTCCCCGCCAGGGTGCGGGCGCCGTGACGCAGCTCCGGGCACCAGCGGTAAAAGACGCGCGGCGGCAGCACTTCGCCGCTGACGCGCACGAACTCGCTGACGCACCAGTCGTAGGTGGCGGAGGCGGTGAGCGCCTGGCGGACCCAATAGTCCGCCAGACCCTCCATGGGGGCGAGGATCAGTTTCATGGGCGCGGAGTATACAGCAGGGGAAACGGGCAGCGGCGAGCCCCGCCGGCACCGCAAGCGAAACGCCATAGATATAAGGAGATCAGAGGAAGAAGCCGCTTGCGACGACCCGGCGGGCATTTCACTATAGGTGCCCCGGTGACCCGGCGGAAGGCCGTGGTTAGACCCTTTTGGAATGAGGAATTTGCCCATGAGTACCCACGATGGCGGCTGCCTGTGCGGCAAGGTGCGCTACCGGATCCACGGCCCTTTTCACCAGTTTCACCTCTGTCACTGCTCCCGCTGCCGGCGCTTCAGCGGCACCGCCCACGCCGCCAATCTGATGGCCCCCGCGGACAGTCTGGAATGGCTTAGCGGCGAGGAGCTGGTACGACGTTTCGACCTGCCGGAAGCGAAGACCTTCGCCCGTGCCTTCTGCGGTGAGTGCGGCAGCATGGTGCCCCACGCCCGAAGGGACGGCAGCCTGGCGGTGATCCCCGCCGGCGGTCTGGACCAGGCCCCGGATCTGGATCCCAACGACCACATTTTCTGGGAAGACCGGGCCGAGTGGTACGAACCCGGCATCGGCGCCAAAAAGTACCCTGGCCTCCCGGGCGACTAAGCCGCGCGCCGCCGGATTGACCGCCCCACGGCGCTCCAGTACTGTTGCGCCGCATTCCGAGAGAGAGACCCATGGCCAGTAAAGCCCCACAGTTGGAAGAAGCCCTGGACAGCCTGGAAGCCCTGGTGGAGCGGATGGAATCCGGTGATTTGACGCTGGAAGAATCGCTGGCGGCCTTCGAGCAAGGGGTCAAGCTGACCCGCGAATGCCAGCAGGCCCTGACCCGCGCCGAGCAGAAGGTCCGCATCCTGCTCGACCAGGACCCGAACGCGGAGCCCGCGCCGTTCGAAGACCGCGATGAACAGTGACCCGAACCGGCTCGAGCCGTTCGCCGATGAAGCCCGCGTCCGGCTTCAGGCGGCGCTCCATCGCCTGCTGCCGGACCCCGCCACCAGCGCCAGCCCGCGGCTGGCCGAGGCGATGCGCTATGCGGCGCTGAACGGCGGCAAGCGGATCCGCCCGATGCTGGTGTACGCCGCCTGCCGGCTGGCCGGCGGCGAGCCGGAGCGGGCCGACGTGGCGGCGGTGGCGGTGGAGGCGATCCACGCCTACTCCCTGGTCCATGACGACCTGCCGGCCATGGACGACGACGACCTGCGGCGCGGCCAACCCACCTGCCACCGGGCCTTCGACGAGGCCACCGCGATCCTCGCCGGCGATACCCTGCACACCCTGGCCTTCGACCTGCTGGCCGGCGCCGGCGACTACTCCGACGCCGCCCGGGTGGCCATGGTGCGGGTGCTGTGCCGCGCCGCCGGCGGCACCGGCATGGCCGCCGGCCAGATGCTGGACATGGCCGCCCACGGCCGCCTGCAGGACCCGGCAGCCCTGGAACGCATGCACTACCTGAAGACCGGCCGCCTGATCACCGCCAGCCTGCTGCTCGGCTACCACGCGGCGGAACGCGCCGACGCCGACCTGGAAGCCGCCCTGATCGCCTTCGGCGACGCCATCGGCCTGGCCTTCCAGATTCAGGACGACATTCTCGACGTCACCGCCGACACCGATCAATTGGGCAAGCCCAGCCGCTCCGATGAAAAACACGGTAAAAGCACCTTCCCGGCCCTGCTCGGCCTGGACGCCAGCCGCCAGCGCGCCCAGGCCCTGTGTGACCAGGCCCGCGCCGCCCTGGACGGCTACGGTGCCGCCGCCCGGCCTCTGCAACAATTGGCGGACTTTATCGTGCGACGCACGCACTGACGGCGCGGCCACTGACGCACCCCGGCCGTGACCGTTATACTTCGCCCTTGTCATGCCGCCGCTGACTGATTCAGGCTCGAATCCATGCCAAAGACGTTCACCGACATTCCGTTGACCCGCCCGAACACGCCCCTGCTGGACCGCATCGCGGCGCCGGCGGACCTGCGCCAGCTGCCGGAGGCGCAACTGGAACGGCTGGCCGACGAACTGCGCGCCTACCTGCTCTACGCGGTGGGCCGCAGCGGCGGCCACTTCGGCGCCGGCCTGGGCGTGGTGGAGCTGACCCTGGCGCTGCACTACCTGTTCGAGACGCCCCACGACCGGCTGGTGTGGGACGTGGGCCATCAGTGCTACCCGCACAAGGTGCTCACCGGCCGCCGCGACGACCTGCTCAAGGTGCGCCAGCAGGGCGGCCCGTCCGGCTTCCCCAAACGGGGTGAATCCGAGTACGACACCTTCGGGGTGGGCCATTCCTCCACCTCCATCAGCGCCGCCCTGGGCATGGCCCTGGGCGCCGAGAACGCCGGCGAGAAGCGACGCACCGTGGCGGTGATCGGCGATGGCGCCATGACCGCCGGCCAGGCCTTCGAGGCGCTCAGCCACGCCGCCCACACCCGCGCCAACCTGCTGGTGGTGCTCAACGACAACACCATGTCCATCGGCCACAACGTGGGCGGGCTGGCCAACTATTTCGCCCGCATCTGGGCCTCCAAGACCTACATTGCCCTGCGCGAGGGCGGCAAGAAGGTGCTCTCCGCCATGCCGGCGGCCTGGGACTTCGTGCGCCGCACCGAGGAGAGCATGAAGAACATGGTGAGCCCGGACATGCTGTTCGAGGCCATCGGCTTCAATTACATCGGCCCCATCGACGGCCACGACCTGGACGAGCTGACCGCCACCCTGGCCACCATGCGCGACCTGGAAGGCCCGCAGCTGCTGCACGTCTACACCACCAAGGGCAAGGGCTTCGGCCCCGCCGAAGCGGACCCGGTGGGCTACCACGCGATCAACAAGATCGAGCCCAAGCCCAAGGTGGCGGTGGCCAAACCGGCGCCGACCAAGGGGCCCAAGTACCAGCAGGTGTTCGGCGACTGGCTGTGCGACCTGGCCGAGAAGGACGAACGGCTGATCGGCATCACCCCGGCCATGTGCGAAGGCTCCGGCATGGTGGACTTCGCCCGCCGATTCCCGGACCGCTACCACGACGTGGCGATCTGCGAGCAGCACGCGGTGACCCTGGCCGGCGGCATGGCCTGCGAGGGCCGCAAGCCGGTGGTGGCGATCTACTCCACCTTCCTGCAGCGCGCCTACGATCAACTGATCCACGACGTGGCCCTGCAGAACCTGGACGTGACCTTCGGCCTGGACCGGGCCGGCCTGGTGGGCGAGGACGGCGCCACCCACGGCGGCGTGTTCGATCTGGCTTACCTGCGCACCGTGCCCAATATGATCGTGGCGGCGCCCTCGGACGAGAACGAGTGCCGCCAGCTGCTCTACACCGCCTGGCTGCATGAGGGACCGGCGGCGGTGCGCTACCCGCGCGGCACCGGCCCCGGCGCCGCCATTCAGTACGCCATGACGGCCCTGCCGGTGGGCGAGAGCCGCACCCTGCGCCAGGGCAAGGGTCCGGCCGCGCTGCTGGCCTTCGGCGCGCTGGTGCCGGCGGCCCTGGAAGCGGCGGAGAAGCTGGACGCCACCGTGATCGACATGCGCTGGGTGAAACCCCTGGACCGCCGGGCGGTGCTGGATGCCGCCGCCCGCCACAGCCTGCTGGTGACCCTGGAAGACCATCAACGCATGGGCGGCGCCGGCTCGGCGGTGAACGAACTGGTGCTGGACGAGGGCCTGGCGGTGCCGGTGCTGAACCTGGGGCTGCCGGACCACTTTATCCATCACGGTAAGCGCGACGAGCTGCTGGCCCAGCATGGCCTGGACGCCGCCGGCATCGAGACCAGCGTGCGCGAGCGTCTCAAGCGGCTGGACAGCGCCCTGCCCCACCGGGCCTGAGTCCGGGCGCCGCTCCTACACCTACGGCGACCTGGAAGCGCGCCGGCGCCAAGCGGCGCGCGCCAGCAGCAGCACCGCCAGCGCCAGCCCGCCGGCCACCAGGTCGTCCAGCACGATGCCGAGACCGCCGTTCAGATGCAGGTCCGCCCAGCCCACCGGGCCCGGCTTGAGCACATCGAAAAAGCGGAACACGGCAAAGCCGACCAACCCCCAGCCGACATGGCGGGGCACCACCGTCAGCGCCAGCAGCAACCCACCCAGCTCATCCCAGACCACCGAGCCCGCGTCATGGACGCCGAGCGCCTCGGACGCCAGCCCGCACAGCGGCACGCCGGCCACCGCCACCAGCCCCACCACCACCAGGTAGTGGCGCCGTGGCAGCCGCGCCAAAGGCCACCAGATCAGCAGAAACAGCAAGGACGCCACCGTGCCCGGCGCCCAGGGCGACAGCCCGGCGCCCAGGCCCTGGGCCAGCAGGACGAGAAAGGATTCCGGATGCATAGGGCGTTTCCTTGGTTGGATTTCGTGCGGCTGTTGCAGGAGCGGCTGGGCGGCAATCCGCTTTAGCCGCGATCAACCGGTGCGGCCATCGCGGCTAAAGCCGCTCCTACAAAACAATGCCGCGGCGTTCCTACGAGAAATGGCGCCAGCCGGGGGCGGCGGCGGGGCGTTCGGTGCCGTCCGGGTCGCGCAGGCGTACCGGCCCAGGGCCGCTGATGCGGCCGATGGCATGGGTGCCCTCCGGCAGCGGTTCGTCGCCGGGCCAGGTGAACAGCAGCCGGTAGTCGTCACCGCCGGCCAGCTGCAGAGCCAGGCGGTCCTCCGCCTCCAGGGCGGCCAGTTCCTCGTTCACTGGCAGCGCGGCGGTGTCGATCACCGCGCCCAGACCGCCGCTGGCCTTGAGCACATGGCCCAGGTCCTGGAGCAGCCCGTCGGAAATATCGATGCAGGCGCCGGCCCGGCCAGCCAGGCGCTGCCCCAGGGTCAGGTCCAGATCCGGGGCGGCGAAATGGCGGGCGCTGAACGAATCCCGGCGACCGGCCCGCCAGTACCGCAGCCCCAGGCCGCCCAGCCCGGGCACGCCGCTCACCGCCAGGATCTGGCCGGGCAAGGCGCCGTCGCGGCGCAGCACCCGGTCGGCGCGCACCGCGCCGGTGGCCTGGATCGCCACGCTCAGCGGGCCCCGCGTGATGTCCCCGCCCACCAGCGCGATGCCGGCCCGGTCCGCCAGGGCGAACATCCCGCGGCTGAAATCGGCCAGCCAGGCGTCCTCCACCCGGGGCAGAGTCAGCGACAGCAGAAACCAGAGCGGGCGGGCGCCCATGGCGTACAGATCGGAGAGGTTCACCGCCAAACAACGATGGCCGGTTTCGAAGGGGGGCAGATCCTCGGGGAAGTGGCGGCCGGCGATGCTGGTGTCCAGGGTCATCACCAGTTGTTCGCCGGCGGGCGGGGCCAGCAGCGCGGCGTCGTCGCCGGGGCCCAGCAGCACGCCTTCGCCGTCCGGGCCACCGGGACGGCGAAAGTAGCGATCAATCAGGGAGAATTCGTCCATGGCCCGCTCCCGGCCGGCTCAGGCGTCGCCGCCGTCCCGGTCGCCGCTGTCCTGATCCGTATTGTCCGGTTCACGGCGGCGGTGGGCGGTTTCCGCGGAGCGCAGGCGCCGCGCCAGCTTGTCGAGCACGCCGTTGACGTACTTGAAGGAGTCCTCGGCGCCGAACACCTTGGCCAGCTCGATGCCTTCGTTGATCACCACCCGGTAGGGCACGTCCAGACGTTCCTTGAGCTCGAACGCGCCGAGTCGCAGCAGCGCCTTCTCCACCTGGGAGAGCTCCTCCACGCGGCGGTCCAGAAATGGCCGCAGCGCCTCGTCCAGCTCCCCGACCTGCCCCGGCACGCCGTGCAGCAGGTCGTGGAAGTAAGTGCGGTCCACCTTTTCCATATCGTTGGTGGCCAGGAACTGCGCCTCGATGTCGCTCAGCGCGGTGCCCGCCAGTTGCCACTGGTAGAGCGCCTGCAGCGCGTAACGGCGCGCCTTGCGGCGCGCGGAGGGGGAAGACGGAACGGTCATCAAAGCGCCTTGAGCAGGGAAACCATTTCCAACGCGGACATGGCGGCCTCTGCGCCTTTGTTGCCGGCTTTGGTGCCGCTGCGCTCAATGGCCTGTTCGATACTGTCCACGGTCAGCACGCCGAACGCCACCGGCACGCCGGAGTCGTTCTGTACCGCCGCCAGACCCTTGGCCGCTTCGCCGGCAACGTACTCGAAATGGGCGGTGCCGCCACGGATCACCGCGCCCAGCGCCACCACCGCGTCGTAGTCGCGCTTGGCCAGCAGGTTCTTCACCGCCACCGGCAGTTCCCAGGCGCCGGGCACGCGGATGATTTCGATGTCGTCGCGGCTCACGCCGTGGCGTACCAGCGCGTCCACCGCGCCGGCCAGCAGGGCTTCCACCACGAAGCTGTTGAAACGGGTCACCACCAGGGCGTAGCGGCCGCCCACGTTGTTCAGAGTGCCTTCGAAGGTCTTGATGTCGTGCATGTCGTGTTTCCTTTGTTGGCCCGCGCGGCGCGCGAGTGCCGTCTCTGTCAGCTGTCCGCTTCCACGTATTCGGTAATCTCCAGGCCGAAGCCGGAGAGCGCGTTAAAGCGCATCGGCGAGCTGAGCAGGCGCATCTTGCGCACGCCCAGTGCCTTGAGAATCTGCGAGCCGGTACCGATATTGCGATAGGCCCGGGACTGCCCCTTGGGGGCCTGGGTCTGCCCCTCGAAGAACGCCCGCAGACGGTTGAGGGTGGGCTCCGCGTCCTCGTCCTGACCGAGCAGGATCACCACCCCGGTCTCCGCCTCGGCCACCGCTTCCAGCACGCGGTGCATGTTCCAGCCGGTGCGACCGTCCAGCTTGGCGCTCATCAGATCGCGCAGCGGGTCCACCTGATGCACCCGCACCAGCACTTCCTGGTCTTCCCGGATCTCGCCCTTCACCAGGGCCACGTGCAGGTGTCCGTCCACGGTGTCGTTGAAGGCCACCAGACGGAACTGGCCGTACCAGGTGTCCAGCGGGTGCTCGGAAACCTGCTCGATGGTCTGCTCGTTGAGTGCCCGGTACTGAATCAGGTCGGCGATGGTACCGATCTTGATGCCGTGCTGCTCGGCGAACGCCTCCAGGTCCGGACGGCGCGCCATGGAGCCGTCCTCGTTCATCACCTCACAGATCACGCCGGCGGCTTCGCAGCCGGCCATCACCGCCAGATCACAGGCCGCTTCGGTGTGGCCGGCGCGGCGCAGCACGCCGCCGGGCTCGGCCATCAGCGGGAAGATGTGGCCGGGCTGGACAATATCCGACGCCTTGGCGTCACGGGCCACCGCGGCCTGCACGGTGCGCGCCCGGTCGGCGGCGGAAATACCGGTGGTGACGCCTTCACGGGCCTCGATGGAAACCGTGAACTTGGTGCCGAAGCCGCTGCCGTTGGCGCGCACCATGAGCGGCAGGTCGAGCTGCTCGCAGCGGGCCCGGGACATGGGCATGCAGATCAGGCCGCGGCCGTACTTGGCCATGAAATTGATCGCCTCCGGGGTGACGTGCTCGGCGGCCATCACCAGATCGCCCTCGTTTTCCCGGTCCTCATCGTCCATCAGGATCACCATCTTGCCCTGACGGATGTCCTCGATCAGTTCTTCAATGCTGTTGAGTTGCATGTGACTGCCTTTGTCCGCGTCCAACGTCGGGTCAGACGCCGTTCAGAAAACCGTGTTCGGCCAGAAACGCCATGGAGATGCCCTGGGAGCCGGCCTGGGCGGCCCGCTCGCCGAGCAGCAACCGCTCCAGATAGCGCGCAATAATATCAACTTCCAGATTCACTGGCGTCCCCACCGCCCAATCCTGGATGGTGGTGACCTGCTGGGTGTGGGGAATGATGTTCAGGGAGAACACCGCGCCGTCCACGCTGTTCACCGTCAGGCTGATGCCGTCCACGGTGATCGAGCCTTTCTGGGCGATGTAGCGGGCCAGTTCCGCCGGCGCCTCGATGTCGATACGCACCGAACGCGCGTCCGGCGTCAGCGATTTGACCGTACCGAGCCCGTCCACGTGGCCGCTGACCAGGTGGCCGCCCATGCGGGTGGACGGCGTCATTGCCTTCTCCAGGTTCACCCGGCTGCCGGCCTTGAGCTGCTTCAGAGACGTCAGCGACAGGGTTTCGCCGGACACGTCGGCGCTGAAGGTGTCGCCGCCGCTCAGGGCGGTGACCGTCAGGCAAACGCCGTTAACGGCGATGGAATCGCCCAGTTTGACGTCGCCGAAGTCCAATTCAGCGCTCTGGATGCGCAGCGTCACGTCCCCATTGGCGGGGGTCAACGCCGCCACCCGTCCCTGGGCTTCAATGATGCCTGTAAACATGACTGTACCTCTGTGGATCCGGATGCGGACGCCGGTGAAGACCGGCCGAGCGTGCGGGAGAACCGCCGGGCGCGCGGAAATATGCAGGAGGAGCGCAATCATAAACGCCCCGGGGGATTCAGTCCAAACCCGGGGCGTGGAAGGTGGGTAAGCAGACGGGAAAGAAGGGCCCTACCAGGTGAGGCGGCCGCTGAGCAGTGCCCCCTGGCTGTGGTGCTCGCCGCCCAGGCGGGCCTGGTAACCGGCCCACAGGGAAAGGGCCGGGTTCACCGCCAGGCCGACACCCAGGTGCGGGGCCAGCTGCAGGCTGTCGCGCTCGGCGCCAGACACCCGGAAAGCGCCCGCCGTCCCCACGAAGGCGGCGTCCTGCTCGGCGCGGGCGTCGCCGAAGCCGCGCTCCAGGGCGAGGCCACCGTGCAGGCTCAAGCGTTGGCGGCCAATCTGGAAATAGCGGGCGCCGTCGACCCCCACGGCGGCTTCCCCGACGCCCAGAGTGGTGTCGTCCACGGCCAGACCCAGCGCGCCGGCGCCGGTTTCCGTGAAGGCGTCCCGCTCCAGCCGGGTCCAGCCCACCCGGCCGTAGGGCCGCAACACCACGTCGCCCTGCATCAGGTCGACGCCGGCTTCCAGGTCGACCCGCAGGCTCCGCAGTTCGCTGTCGGACTCGGCGTACACGCCGGCGCCGGCGGCCCGACGATGATCCACCCGGGCACGGCCGTAATTGAGATCGCCCCGCGCATACAGGCCCTCGCCCCCTTGCCAGCGTCCGTACAGGCCGGCGAACCAGGCCCTCAGGTCGCCATCCGCGTCCCGGTTATCGTAGTGGAAGTCCCCCTGGCCGCGCCCGGCGGCGGCGCCCAACAGCCAGTCGCCCCGGCGCCCGTCCACGCCCAGGGCCAATTGCTCCCCCCGGAAGGTGTAGGCGGCGTTACCCGTGGGGAAATCGCCGTCTTCCTGATAGCGGGAAGAGCGCGCCTGCACCCACACGCCTCCGCGCTCACCACGCCCCTCCCCGGCGGCCCGGGCCGGCGTCAGCCCGGTGGGCGCCACGGTACGATGGGCACTCCCGGTTGGGGCCGCCAGGGCCTGCAGTCCCCGTTGCAGACGCTGATTCAGCGTGGCCCGCGAGCCGCCGTCCAGGGCACCACCGCGCTGACGCAGGGCATCCGCGAACTGACGCTGCAACGCCACCGCCACCGTGGGGCCGGCCAACAGGCTGTCGCCGCTCAGCGCGGAGAACGCCGCCGGCGCCCCGGCGCCGCTGAGCGGCAACAGAAGCTGCTGGACGGCGTGGCCGGTGGGCAGGGTTTCCGCGTGGGTCGCCACTGCCCGCTGGTTGTCGGTTCCCGCCAGGCTGGCAAAGCGCACGTCATTGCGGGCCAGCCGCAGAGTAACGTCGCGGGCGCCGTACACCAGCGACGGATCAAGAAAAGCATAATCCGAGGACACGTCGTCGAACTGGCCGAGGATCCCCCCATCGGCGCTAAGAAAGGTGTATTCGCTAAGCGGGCGATAACCACCGCTGGCGCCGACATGAATCACCGACCCGGCCAGCCGGGCCTGGCCCGCCACCTGGATCCGGTCACCGTCGCCGCCGGACGGGTCCACTTCCACCGCCAGGGTGGCACCGCTGTTCAGGGTCAGATCGCCACCCACGGCCAGGGTACCGATGGAGTTGCCCGCCGCCAGGGTGCCACCGGTTTCCACCACGGTGGCCCCGACCGTGCCGGTGCCGCCCAGGGTGGCGCCGTCGGCCACGGTCATGGCGCTGGCGCGCCAATCGCCGTTCACCGCCAGCCCCCCTTGATCAATCCGCGTGGCACCGGAGAAAGCGGCGCCGTCACCGTTGAGCGTCAACCAGCCCGCCCCGCGCTTGCGCAGCGCGCCGGTGCCCGAGAAACCATTGTTCAACACGGCGGCGGCGGCCTGGTCGATGACCAGGGTGGCGTTATTGACAATATCGCCCCCGCCCAGGCTGGCCGCGGACCCGGTGAGCGTGCCGCCGCTCACCGTCAGCCCGCCGCCGAACCCGTTGGCGCCGGTGAGCACCAGGTCCCCGGCGCCGGTTTTCTCCAACCCGCCGGCGCCCTGCAATTCACCGTTCCAGGTCAAGGCATGGCCGGCGGCGGTCACCTCCAGGGTGCCGCCGGCGACGCCCAACTGCAGTTGCCGGGCCGTGTCGCTGAACCCGGTGCCGGTAACGATCAGCGTGCCGCCATCCAGGCCCAGAGCACCGCCGCCCAGGGCGCCATCGGAGGCCACCGACAGGCCGCCCTCGCGGACCAGGGTGCCGCCGGCATGACCATTGGCGCCACTCAGGGTCAGCACGCCGGCGCCGGTTTTTTCCAGCACCCCGGCGCCGCTGATGGTACCGGCGTAGACGCCGTCCAGGCTTTGCTCAAAGCGCAGCACCCCCTGGTTGGTCACATTCCCCCCAAGCGCGTCGCTGTTCCCGGCCAGGGTGCCCCCTTCGATCAACCAGTCCTGGGCGCCGTTGCCGGTCAGCCGCCAGGTACCGGCGCCGCGTTTGGCGAACGCCTCGAACCCCTGGAACGCCGTGCCGATGTCGCCCAGATCGAAGACCCCGTCGTCGGCGCCACCCAGGGCCAGCATATCGTTGCCGCCCTCGGCCCGGACCCCGCCGCTCTGCTGGAAACCGCTCAGCAGCGTCAGCCGGTTGGCGCCGCCGGTGAAATGGATGGCGGCAGCGCGATTGCTGCCGTTACTGCGAGTGCCGCCGCTCACCGTGCCGCCCAGGGTAACGTCCAGATCCGCGCCGCTGACGCCAACGCCGCCCTCCGCCACCATGCCGAAACCGACGAAACCGCTGCCGCCACCTTGTACCTCGGCGCCGCTGGCGATCAGCAGGTCACCGCCGTCCATGACGATGCCGGCACCGCCGTCGCCGCTCTGGGCGCCGTCGCCGCCCCGGCCGCCCATCACCTCGCCACCGAGAATTTCCACACTGCCGCCGCCGGTGAGGCGCATGCCCGCGCCGCCGTCAGCGCCATCACCGCCGGAGCCAACGCTGTCACCGCCCCAACCGCCATACAGGCCACCGGAGAATTGACGCACGGTGGCGGCGTTGTCGATCCACACCGCGTCACCGGCGGCGCCCCCGTCGCCGCCGCGCTCGCCGAGGCCACCGTCGCCGCCAAGGATATCGCCCCGGTTGATCAGCGTGGCGCCCGACATGCGCACACCGGTGCCGCCCTTGCCGCCGGCACCACCGGCGGCGGGATAGTCATAGGTACTGCCGGCACCGCCTTCGCCGCCGTTGCCACCCTGGATATAGCCGCCGGCGTCATTGGTCAGGGTGCCGCCGCCGTCCATGTTTCGGAAGGCATCGCCGCCATCACCGCCGTTGCCCCCTTCGCCGGCCAGGTAATAGTCAGAAAAACCGCCTTCGCCCCCATCCCCTCCGTACAGTTCACCGGCATTATGAGTGCCGAGACCCACGCCTTGCCGCACCACGCCATGGCCGCCCATACCGCCATGGCCGCCATCGTCAAAAGGCCGCGCCAACTTCCAATACAGCAGCCCAAGGGCGTGCAGGGGCGTATTGTTCGTGTTGCTCATCTCGATGTTGTAGAGATAGCTTGTCTGCCCGATTGACAGGTAATCGGCGGCGCCACGTTGGGTGGCATAGACACTGATAAGCCCGGAAGCGAAGGCGCCGCTGATCTTGTCGGCGATGTCCCGCGGGGTATCCGTGGCTTCGATCACGATGGTTGCCGTTACGCCGTCAATGGTGATGCTGAAACTGTCGCCGGGCACAATGCCCTTCTGGCCGGCCAGCGGCGCCGTGCCGTCCAGGCCATAGGCGGCGGTCTCCGCGGCTTCAGAATAGCCATCCAGCGAATGCCCCTGCCCGCCCGTGCCGCCGTCGTGCACGGTGCCCGCGCCGATGATCAGGGAGGCATCGGCATTGATCACGGCGCCTCCACCGTCACCCCCGGCGCCGCCGCGCACGCCATCGGAGCCGGTGCCATCCGCCCCCGGCATGCCGGACACCGCCGACGCCATCGCCGGCAACAGCGCCATGGAAAAACACAACCCGACCCGTTTTTTTCGGGTAAAAGCAGCCCCCCAAGGGCCAGAAAGAGAACAGGACATCGCACCCTCGATTCGGTATTTTTATCAACGATAGGGCAGAAAAATAGCAAGGCGCCGATCGCCTCACCACGGCGCCGTTTTATGAATTTCGTGAAAGTTATCATCCAAAAAAAGACAACAGAGATGATTCAAAAGGGGGAAGCAATTGATCAGCCAAGACAACCCACCGGGCACCGTCCACGCCTTGGGAATGGGCGGCGGGGAGCGGTTCGAACTGCCCGGGGTACGCGGACGAATGGAACGGCTGGAATTGGCCAGCGGCCTGGTGCTGTATCGGGTGGATTACCGGGCTGGAGAAGACTGCACCTTGCAGCTCGACCGCCCCACCTTCCAGCAGCCCTGGATCGGAAGCATTTTCCATATTCAGGGCCGCTCCGGCATGGAGCTGCCGGACGGCAGCCATCACCAGGTCACGCCGGAGCGCGCCCTGCTGGTACGCACCGACATCAGCGGCACCTGCTTCCGACTCAGCCGTGGCGAACAGGTCCGGCACATTGGCGTGGCCTGCCCCCTGGACGTGCTCCGCGACCACCTGGGCGGCGGGCTGCCGACAGCCCTGAAGCCCTTCGTCGGCCGCTATGGCGACACGGTGGCGGTGCGTGCGCTGCATCCCAGCAGCCGCCTGCGGCAGTTGGCCACCAGCCTGTTCACCACCCATGCCCAGGGCCTGTGCCGGGGCATGAAGATGGAAGGCGCGGCCCTGCTGTTTTTGTCGGAAATTCTGGAAAATTATTGCGACAGCCCGGCCACCGAGACGCTGCCCGCCTGGGAAGAACAGGCCTTCCGGGAAATCCGTGATGCCATTATCGACGACCCGGGGGCGCCGTTATCCATCCCCGCTCTGGCGGACCGGGCCGGCCTCTCCGAAAGCCGCCTCAATCAGTTGTTCCAGCACCAGGAAAAACGCTCCTGCGCGGAGTTCATACGCGGCGAGCGCCTGGACCAGGCCCAGCGACTGCTGGAAACCGGCGACGCCCCGGTCAAGGTGGTGGCGGCGCGAGCGGGCTACAGCCATGTCAGCAATTTCTCCCGCGCCTACCGCGCCCGCTTCGGCGAACCGCCCGCGCGCACCCTGCGTCGGGCATTGACCCGCTGAGCCCGCGCCGCCGGGCGCCGGTTCGACGGGACCGGGAAAAACATGCACTATTTGCCTGCCTCGAACCCGACACTCCCATCAACCGTGTCCCCCGGCCGGCGCCCGCTTGACGCCGGCCCCGATCATTGGAGGAAACAGGGGTAATGAAGAAGCAAGACAGCGCGCCCATGAATCCGTTGCCACTGGATTCGGAAACCATGCCGCTTTGGAGCCGGGCCGGTTTTCTGATCCGTCGGCTCAATCAGATCCACTACGCCATGTTCCTCAGCGAATGCGAGGAATTCGACCTCACCCCGGTGCAATACGGCGTGCTCACGGAACTGCGCGAGCATCCGGATATCGACCAGATCTCCCTGGCCCAGGAAGTAGGCATCGACCGCAGCAACGCCGCCGACATTCTGCGCCGCCTGGAGAAGCGCGGCCTGGTCAGTCGTCACCCCAGCCAGCGGGACCGCCGCATGAAGCTCAGCCGCCTCACCGAGGAAGGCGAGCGCATTACGCAGCGGATGTACGACAGTATGCGCCGCGCCCAGGACAAGCTGCTGGCACCGCTGCCGCCGGAAGACCAGAACGCCTTCATCATGATGCTGATGCGTCTGGTGAGCGCCAACAACCACCTGGGCCGCGCCGTGTTTCATCCCACCTGACCACGCCGCCTCGTTTTGCCCTTTGGTCTTGTCATTTGGGAAGCACACTGATTATTAATCCAGGAGAAAAGCCCAGCCACCACAAATAAACCTATTAAATACATGCACTTATAGAAAAAAACGTCGAAGGGCGCTTCCTTGAAATTAGGAAGTATACTGATATATATTGCGAGAAATCGCAGAATGATCAGGAGCAGCCCATGACCGGCACCACTTTTCTGTACGGGCGCCACGTCCACGCCAACGGGATCCGCCAGCACGTGCTGCGTTACGGCGGCCAGGGCCCGACCCTGCTGCTGGTGCCCGGCATCACCAGCCCGGCGGTAACCTGGGGCTTCGTGGCGGAACGGCTGGGCCGGCACTTCGACACCTGGGTGCTGGACGTGCGCGGGCGCGGCCTGTCGGAAAGCGGTGAGCATCTGGACTACGGTCTGGACGCCTGCGCCGACGACGTGCTGGCGTTGATCGGCGCGCTGGATCTGCACGATGTGATCCTGGTCGGGCACTCCATGGGCGGCCGCCACGGTATCCGCGCCGTGAAACGGGGCGGCGCCGACGGCCGCATCGCCCATCTGATCATGGTGGACCCGCCAGTCTCCGGCCCGGGCCGCCGCGCTTACCCCAGCGCCTGGCCCTGGTACCAGGATTCCATCCTGGAATGCCAGAAGGGCATCGACGCGGACCGCATGCGCCACTACTGCGCCACCTGGAGCGAGGAACAGCTGCAACTGCGCGCGGAGTGGCTGCACACCTGCGACCTGCGCGCCATCCGCGCCAGCTACGACGGCTTTCACCAGGACGACGTGCACGCCGACCTGCCGGCCCTGACCGGCATCCGCACCGGCCTGATGGTGGCCGGCCGGGGCGACGTGATCCTGCCCGAGGACGAAGCGGAGCTGCGCGAGCAGTTGCCGGATCTGCGCATCAGCCGCACCCCGGACGCCGGGCACATGATTCCCTGGGACGATCTGGAAGGTTTCTTCCGCGCCCTATCCGACTTGCTCGACCAGCCGCTCTAACCGCTCCGGACAAAACGGCCCGTAATAAGAAAAGGACCCACGCCATGACCACCTATCGCATCGGCCAGATCGTTCCCAGCTCCAACACCACCATGGAAACGGAAATCCCCGCCATGCTGCGCGCCCGGGAAAGCCGCTTCCCGGAACGCTTCACCTTCCATTCCAGTCGCATGCGCATGCACAAGGTGACGCCGGAGGAACTGAAAGCCATGAACGCCCAGGGCGTACGCTGCGCCGCCGAGCTGGCCGACGCCCGGGTGGACGTGATGAGCACCGCCTGCCTGGTGGCGATCATGGCCCAGGGTCTGGGTTACCACCGCCAGACCGAGGAAGAGCTGCGCCAGGCCGCCCGGGAAAACCACTGCGAGGCGCCGGTGATGACCTCCGCCGGCGCGCTGGTCGAAGGGCTGCATATTCTCGGCGCGAAGAAAGTGGCGCTGCTGGCGCCTTACATGAAACCGCTCACCGAAAAGGTAGTCGCCTACATCGAGCACGAAGGCGTGCAGGTCACTGACTGGCGCTGCTTTGAAATCCCCGACAACCTGGAAGTGGGCCGCCGCGACCCGCTCAAACTGATCGAGGACGTGGCCGAGCTGAAGACCAGCGGCGTGGACGCGGTGGTGCTGTCCGCCTGTGTGCAGATGCCCTCGCTGCCGGCGATCCAGACCGTGGAGGACGCACTCGGCATTCCGGTGGTGTCCACCGCCGTGTGCACCGTGCGCGGCATGCTCGACCGGCTCGGCCTGGAACCGGTGGTGCCCGGCGCCGGCGCCCTGCTCAGCGGTCGCTACCCGACCCCGGAGGCCAGGGCGTCATGAGCACCGCCAGCGATAACTATGCGGGCGTCTGGGACACGCGCATCGGCTTCGGGCAACGCCCGGCGCTGATCAGCATCGATTTCATGAAGGCCTACACCACCGACGGCGCCGACCTGTACGCCCCCGGCGTGGTGGACGCCCTGCCCCAGGCCGCCCGCGCCCTGGCCGCCGCCCGCGACGCCGGCGTACCGGTGATTCACACCAACATCCGTTATCAGCCCGGCCGGTTTCTGGACGGCGGCGTCTGGGTAAAGAAAGCGCCGGTGATGAAAGCCATGGTGGCCGGTAATCCACTGGCGGAATTCTGCGATGAGGTGATCCCCCGCGACGATGAGCTGGTGATCACCAAGCAATACGCCAGCGCCTTTTTCGGCACCTCCCTGGCCGCCACCCTCACCGCCCTGGGCGTGGACACCCTGGTGCTGGTGGGTTGTTCCACCAGCGGCTGCATTCGCGCCTCGGCGGTGGACGGCCTGCAACACGGCTTCCGTGTGATGGTGTTGCGCGACGGCGTCGGCGACCGCCATCCGGCGCCCCACGAGGCCAACCTGTTCGACATCAACGGCAAGTACGGCGACGTGATCGACACCGCCGATTTCCTCGAGCATCTCAAACAAGCGGGAACGACCCCATGACAACGATCAAGAAAATCGCCCTGGAAGAGCATTTCATGGCGCCGGGTTTCCAGGAATACACCGCCATGTTCTTCGACAAGATCGAGTCGGCGGGCCAAAAGGAACTGGCCGCCCGGCTGGACGACTTCGACCAGCTGCGCCTGGAAGAAATGGACCGCCACGGCATCGAAACCGTGGTGCTGTCCCAGTCCGGTCCGAGCGTGCAGGCGGAAGCGGACACCCAACGGGCGATCCGTCGTGCCCGGGAAAACAACGACTATCTGGCGGACCGCATCGCGCCCCACGGCGACCGCTACGCCGGCTTCGCCACACTGGCCATGCAGGACCCGACCACCGCCGCCGATGAACTGGAATACGCGGTGCGCGAGCTGGGCTTCAAGGGCTCACTGGTGAACGGCCACACCAACGGCGTCTACTACGACGACCCGGCCTATGACGCCTTCTGGGAGCGCATGCAGGATCTGGACGTGCCGCTGTATCTGCACCCCATCAATCCCTGGAAGGAAGTGGATTCCATGCGCGGCCACCCGGAACTGGCCGGTGCCGTGTGGGGCTGGGGCGTGGAAACCGGCACCCATGCGCTGCGGCTGCTGTTCGGCGGCGTCTTCGATCGCTTCCCGAACCTGAAAATCATTATCGGCCATATGGGCGAGGGCCTGCCGTTCATGCGCTGGCGCTTCGACAGCCGTTTCCCGGTCTATGCCCAGGGCGTGACCCTGGAGCGGGCGCCGTCCGAATACTTCGGTCGCAATATCGTGATCACCACCTCAGGGGTGTGCTCGGCACCGACCCTGATGGCGGCCATCGGCGAAATGGGCGAGGACAGCGTGCTGTTCTCCGTGGACTATCCCTACGAATCCACGGAACTGGCCACCCGTTTTATTGACGACGCGCCGATGAGCGACGAAGTACGCGCCAAGGTGTGCCGCGACAACGCCAAACGGCTTCTGAAACTTTAAGCACAGCCGGCTTGCCGGCGCGGTAAAAAGGCGGGAAACCGACCCGCCATATGAATCAAACCGGTGCACCAGCACCAATAACGTGCTCTAGTATACAAAAAAGTCGGACATTGGCGGGCCTGCGGCTGGCACAACATTTGCTCTTAGCTTCGTTGGAGCAGTCAGCCTCCGCCAATAGATCAGCATACTGACTATTAACAAACAGCGTTCAGGGATGAACCGGAGTCCGGCCACGGGCTCCGCCCGAATCGCACTCTGTACAGGTACTGAAAAAATGAAAGCATACGCAGCCTTACGCCACGCCTTTCTGATCGCCACCACCCTGGCTCTGACCCTGCCCGTTGTCGGCCATACCGCCGCTCGCGTCGGCCATGTGGAGGCTTCCGGCCAGCCCCTGGACCAGGTGCTCAAACTGAGCGCCAAACAGATCGCCGAACGCACCGACGGCCGGGTGGAATTCTCCGTGTTCCCCTCCTCCCAGCTCGGCAACGCCCGCGCCATGACCGAAGCGGTCCAGCTCGGCATGCAGGACGCCGTGGTGGTGCCCGCCGCGTTCATCGGCGGCTTCAACCCGCTGGTGTCGATCCTCGACATTCCTTATCTGATTCCCACCAGCGACGACCAGGCCAACGCCCTGCGCAAGAGCGACTTCGGCCGCGCCCTGCTGGATTCCTTCAAGGAAAAAGGCTTCGAAGCGGTGGCCCTGTGGCCCGGCGGCTTCAAACACTTCACGTCCAACAAAAAGCTGGAAGGCATCGACGATTTCAAAGGCCAGAAATTCCGCATCATGGACTCCCGCGTGCTGCGCGCCCAGTTTGAAGCGGTGGGCGCCCAGGCCATGCCGATTCCGTTCGGTGATGTGTACACCTCGCTGCAAACCGGCGTGGTCGACGGCCAGGAAAACCCGCTCGATTCCATCGCTCGCATGAAATTCCACGAAGTGCAGAAGTACCTGCTGCTGTCCGCCCACGGCGTGGTGGAAAACGTGGTGCTGTTCAGCCCCACCTTCTGGGCCGGTCTGTCCGACGCCGATAAGAAAACCGTGCGCCAGGTGTTCGTCGATAACGCCCTGGAACTGGCCAAGGTGAAAGGCGAGAACCAGAAGCAGGCGCTGGAGGAAATCAAAGCCGCCGGTCTCACCATCAACGAGCTGGATGACGCCGAACAGCAGGCCCTGCGTGAAAAAATGTACCCCGCCGCCCGGGACGCCTTCCTGGACCAGGCCGGCAAGAAGGGCCAGACGCTGATCGATCTGTACGAAGCCACGTACAGCGACATCACTGAATAACGGCGCGCCGGAGCGGGACGATGTGGACAAAATAATGTGGATGAAACTCTGGAGCGCCCTGGCCGGCGTGGAGCGCGCGCTGCTGGTGTGCCTGATGCTGGCCTTGCCGATTCTTTACGGCATCAACGTGCTGCTGCATAACCTGGCTCCCGGCCTGGCCCGGCACCTGGACGGCGTGGATGAGTTGTCCCGCTTCATCCTGGTATGGCTGGTGTGCGTCAGCCTCGGCTACACCATGGACAAGGGCCGGCACGTGTCCATGAACCTGCTACAGCGGTTCATCGGCGCCTCGCTGCTGGTCTGGATACAGCGTGGGCTGGACGTAATCGGGGCGCTGTTCTGCGCCTATATGACGGTACTTGGCTGGCAGTTTCTGCAACGCATCATCGCCACCGGCCAGGTGAGCAACACGCTGGATGTGTCCATGGGCTGGCTGTACGCCGCCCTGCCCCTGGGCATGGTGCTGCTGACCCTGCGCTACGTGCGCTACGTTCTGTTCCCCACGCACCGGCCGGCGCTCGACAGCGCCGACTGACGCCCGACGGCCAAGGATTCCTTCATGAAGTCTGTTCTGATCACCGTCGTCGCCGTGGCCCTGTTCGTGGCCGGCGCGGAAATTTTTCTGGTGCTGGGCGTGTCCGGGTTGGTGGGCAAGCACCTGTTCCTGGAAAACCTGCCGGACATCGTCATGGTCCAGAAGATGATCGGCGGCATCAACCAATCCACCTTGCTGGCGATTCCGCTGTTCGTGTTCGCCGCCGAGCTGATGGCACGCGGCAGCATCGCCGCGCGCCTCACCGGCATGGTCGAAGCGTTCATCGGCCACCGCCGCGGCGGCCTCAGCCACACCACCACCGGCGCCTGTTTCGCGTTCGGCGCGGTGAGCGGCTCGGCGCCGGCCACCGTGGCCGGCCTGGGCAAGATTCTGTTCCCACGGCTGATCGCCACCGGCGCCAGCCGCTCCTTCGCGGTGGGCCTGATCGTCGCCACCGCGGAAATTTCCTTGCTGGTGCCGCCCAGCATCACCCTGATCATCTACGGCTGGCTCACCGGCACCTCGATCATTGATCTGTTCGCCGCCGGCCTGGCGGTGGGTACCGTGCTGGCCGCCGCCTTCACCGTTTATGTGCATCTGAAAAGCCGCAAGGAAACCTCGCAGCTCGGCGAGAAAGCCAGCCGTGAGCAACGCTGCAAAGCGGTGAAAGCGGCGCTGCTGCCCATCGGCATGCCGATCATCATTCTCGGCGGCATCTACAGCGGCCTGTTCACCACCACAGAGGCCGCCGCCGTGGCGGCGCTCTACGCCCTGCTGGTGGAGACCCTGATCACCCGGGCGCTGAGCTGGAAAGGCGTGGCTCAAGTGGCCGAGTCCTCGGCGCTGATCACCACCACCCTGTTCATCATTCTCGCGGTGGGCAGTTTCGCCAGCTACCTGGTGACCGTGGCCGGCGTGCCGGCGGCGATCGGCGCCTTTATCGCCAGCGCCGACATCAGCGCGCTGCAGTTTCTGCTGATCGTCAACGTGGTGTTTTTGATCGCCGGCATGTTCATGGATCCGGTGTCCATGCAGATTGTACTGGTCCCCGTGCTGGCGCCGGTGGCCATGGCCCTGGGCGTGGACCCGGTGCAATTCGGCATCATCGTGGTCCTGAACGTGGCCATTGGTACCATCACGCCGCCGTTCGGCCTGGACCTGTTCGTCGCCTCCAGCGCGCTGCGCGTGCCGGTCACCGAGATCATCGCCGGTGTCTGGCCGTTCCTGCTGGTCAACCTGGTGGTGTTGATGCTGGTCACCCTGTTTCCGTCCGTCTCCACTTTCCTGCCCGGTCTGCTCAATTAAAGACCTTGGTGGGGAGGTGGACTTTTTTGTATTATTAGGAAGTATACTGATTAAATTGCGAGGTTGATCACCATGGCCTGGACCCCAGTGAAGGGCGCCGACGCACTGTCTCCGGACGGCGGCGTCATGGCCGTCACCATCGACAAGATAGCGGTGGCGCTCTACCGGTTCGGCGAGGACTATCTGGCCACCGGCAATATCTGCACCCACCAGTACGCGCTGCTCAGCGATGGCTTCGTGGAAGACGGCTGCGTGGAGTGCCCGCTCCACCAGGCGGTGTTCGACGTGCGCACCGGCAAAGCCCTGTCCGGCCCGGTGAGCAAGGATCTGGAGACCTACGCGGTGAAGGTGGAAGACGGCCAGGTGTTCGTGGACGTGACCCGCCCGGCCGAGGTCGCCGAAGCGCCCGCCGACAACCGCATCGCCATGGCCGAGGAACGGGATGACCGCTGCTTCGTTATCGTCGGCGGCGGCCAGGCGGCGGCCAGCGCCGCCCGTGCCCTGCGCGACGCGGGCTTTACCGGCACCGTCAAACTGTTCGCCCGAGAACAGGCGCTGCCCTATGAACGCCCGCCCCTGTCGAAAGCGATCCTGCTGGGCGAGGCGCCGCTGCACGGCCCCACGCTGCTGGACAACGCCGACGCGGCTGAGCTGAACATCGAGCTGCACCTGGGCGTGACGGTCACCGATATCGACGCGGAACGAAAGACCCTCACCGCCAGCGACGGCGACAGTCACACCTACGACCAACTGCTGCTGGCCACCGGCGCCTCGCCGCGCCCGCTGCCGATTCCCGGCGCGGACCTGTCCGCGGTGCACAGCCTGCGCACCCTGGAAGACGCCATCGCCTTCAAGCGTGCCCTGCAACCGGGCCGCCATATCGCCATTATCGGCAGCGGCTTTATCGGCCTGGAGGTTGCGTCGGCGGCCCGTCAACGGGGCTGTGAAGTGACCCTGGTGGAAGCCGCGCCGCGCATCTGCAGCCGCGCCCTGCACCCCCTGGCGGCGCTGCGCGTGCATAAGCTGGCTGAACAAAACGGCGTGCGCATTCTCACCGATGTGCAAACCACCGCCTTCGAAGCCGCCGACGGCGGCGTGGTCCTCAAGCTGAACAACGGCGACACCCTGCGCGCGGACAGCGTGCTGGTCGGCATCGGCGTGATTCCGGAAACCGCTCTGGCGGAGAGCCTGGGCCTGGATATCGAGAACGGCATCGTGGTGGACCGCTTTGGCCGCACCGGCCTGGACGGCGTGTTCGCCGCCGGCGATGCCGCCGTCACCCGCCGCCAGGACGGCACCCTTCTGCGACTGGAATCCTGGCAGAACGCCCAGGAACAGGCCGCCGCCGCCGCCCGCACCATGGCCGGCCAGGACACCGCCCACGACGCCGTGCCCTGGTTCTGGAGCGACCAGTTCGGGCACAACATTCAGATGCTGGGCCTGCCCACGGCGGACGACCAGATGGTCGCCAAGGCCGGCTCGAACGGGTCCGAAACGCTGTACTTCCACAACGGCGAGCGCCTCACCGGGGTGATCGCCTTCAATGATCCCGGCGCCATACGCCGGGGTCGCGAATGGCTGCGTCGGGGTCTGTCCGTCGACGCCCTGAACCGCCTTTTGGAGAACACCGCCGGCGCCGCCGGTGATGCCCGACTGCCCGCCCCACTCCGGAGAGGAACGATGAGCGATCTGTCCAACTACTACGTCTGGCCCCGGGAAGGTCTGACCCGCGTGCCGGACTGGGTGTACACCGACCCCTATATTTTCGAACTGGAAGTGGAACGTATCTTCCACGGGCCGACCTGGAACTACGTGGCCCTGGAAGTGGAAATCCCCAACGCCGGCGATTTCAAACAGAGCAACGTGGGCCCCACCCCGGTGGTGGTGAGCCGCGATGAGGACGGCGACATCAATGTGTTCGTCAACCGCTGCTCGCACCGCGCCGCCCAGTTCTGCCGCGACCTGCGCGGCAACACCGAAGAGTTCGTCTGCCCCTACCACCAGTGGTCCTACGACCTGAAGGGCAACCTGGCCGGGGTGCCGTTCCGGCGTGGCGTGGACGGCAAGGGCGGCATGCCCAAGGACTTCAAGACCTGCGACCACGGCCCCACCAAGCTGAAGGTGACCACCCGCCACGGCGTGGTATTCGCCTCCTTCGATCACGACATGAAGCCGCTGGAAGACTATCTGGGCCCGGACATGCTGCGCGAGTTCGACGCCACCTTCGACGGCCGCGAGCTGAAGTTGCTGGGCTATTACCGCAACTCCCTGCCGGGCAACTGGAAGCTCTACCACGAGAACCTGAAGGACCCCTACCACGCCACCCTGCTGCACACCTTCCTGGTCAGCTTCGGGCTGCTGGTGGCCGGCAACAAGTCGCAGATGATCTGCGATGAAACCGGTCTGCACGGTGCCATGGCCTCGGCGAAAAGCGACGGCGGCACCGTCAGTGAGGAAAACCAGAAAGAGATGCGCGCCTACCGGCCCGAATTCCAGCTGGAGCGGGAAGACATGCTCGACTTCATTCCCGAGTTCAACTCGGAGTGGAGCGTCACCATGTTGACGATCTGGCCCAACCTGATCGTGCAGCGGGAGATGAACACCCTGGGCGTGCGGCAGATCGTGCCCGGCGGCCCGGACGAATTCGTCATGAACTGGACCATGTTCGGCTTCGCCGACGACGACGAGGAAATGACCCGCCACCGCCTGCGCCAGGGCAACCTGATGGGCCCGGCCGGCTTCCTCGGTCTGGAGGACAACGAAGCGATCAAGTTCGTCCAGGACGGCATGAAGCGCACTCAGCCGGGCGAACATCTGGTGGCGCTGGATCCGGACACCCCCGCCGGCACCGCCGACACGCTGATTTCTGAATCCGCCATCCGCGCCATGTACCAAAGCTGGCGCCAGGCCCTGGACATCGAATAAGGGAGACTGTTATGGAAGCGATCAAGAAAAATCAGGCCGCTCCCGGGCTCGACCAGGGGCAACTGGTCCACGCCATCGAGCGCTTCAATACCGATTATTGCCGCGCCCTGGACGACGGGCGCCTGCACGACTGGGTGGAGTTCTTCACCGAAGACGCTTACTACGTGGTGTCCGGCCGTGAAAACCACGCCGCCAATCTGCCGGTGGGCCTGGTCTATTGCGAAGGCAAGGGCATGCTCAAGGACCGCGCCCTGGCGATCCTGGAGACGTCCATGTTCGCGCCCCGCTACCTGCGGCACTTCGTCACCAACACCTACGCCGAACCCCAGGACGACGGCACCATCGTCGCCGGCGCCAACTACATGCTCACTCAGGTACTCATGGACCAGCCCACCGCCACCCTGCATCAGGTGGGCTGCTATCTGGACCGCTTCGTGTTCGAGAACGGCGAACTGAAGCTCCAGGAACGGCGGGCCATCTACGACAACCTGCTGCTGAACAATGACTTGGTGTATCCCGTGTAACCCTCTTGGCGCGCCCCGGTGGCGCGCCTTTTTTATTCTCTAACGCCACCTTATTCTCTAACGCCACTTTATTCTCTAACGCCATGGAGAGGGTCATGTCCAACCTGACCGGCACCGGCAAGGCCGGGCTGGCCGCCTTTGGCTGCCTGCTGCTGGTGGGCACTTTCCTCGGCCTGTCGCTGATTCTGGCTAAGCTCGCCGACCAGGCCGGTGCGCCCCGGCTCACCTTTCTGATGGTGGGCATCGGCGGCGCCGGCCTGATCCTGACCGTGCTCTCCGCTCTGACCCGGCAATCCATGCCGATCAACCGGCGCACGCTGGAGTACGGGCTGATCTCCGGCTTTCTGCTGGCGGCGCCCACCGCCCTGGGCTTTCTGGCGGTGCGCCATGTGGGCGCCGGCTACCTGTCCATGAGTTTTGCCTTTCCGGTGCTGTTCACCTGGATCATCGCCACCGTGATGCGATTGGAAAGGGTGCGGCTGCTGCGGCTCACCGGCGTCGCCCTGGGGCTCGCCGGGGGGCTGCTGCTGGCCGCCGCCAAGGCCGGCAACGCCAGCGCTTCGCCGGGCTGGGCGCTGCTGGTACTGGCCATGCCGATGATGCTGGCCGCCGGCAACGTGTACCGCTCGCTTCGCTGGCCCGCCAATACCTCGCCCCTGTTTCTGGCCGGCCTGATGGAAATCGGCGCCGCCCTGATGCTGGTGCCCTGCGTGCTGCTGCTGGAGCCGGGTCGCGGCGGCGAACTGCTGGCCAACGACGCAACCGTACGGTTGCTGTGGATCGAAGTGGGCGTGTTCGCGGTGCTGTATTCGTTCTATTTCGTGCTACAGAAAATGGCCGGCCCGGTGTACCTGAGCCAGATCGGCACGGTCGCGGCCCTGGTCGGCACCCTGATCGCCATCCTCGCCCTGGGCGAAGCGCCACCGCCGTTTTTCGGGCTGGCGGTGGTGCTGGTGGCCGCCGGCACCCTCTTGTTTCATCGTGGCGCCCGCACCTGACCGGCCGGTTCCGGCGTCAAATCCGGCAAAATTTCACCGCAAAAAGTGAAACACCGGTCGAGTCCGGCGCCCTTCAATGGTACAAACCGGCTATCGAAGACAAAGAGATGGCCATGCGCGAAGAAAAAGACGTCTGGTACGGCACCCCTTCCCAGGTGGTCAACCTGGGCACCTTCATTGTGTGCGGGCTGCTGTTTTTCCTGGTGATTCCCCTGTTTATCGCCCTGTGGCGCTGGCTGGAGGTGAAGTACACCAAGTACGAGCTCACCACCCAGAGACTGCGCACCCGCTACGGCGTGCTCAACCGCAAAACCAACGAACTGGAGCTCTACCGGGTGCGCGACTACCAGCTTGAAGAGCCCTTTTTCCTGCGGCTGTTTTCCCTGGGTAACGTGATCCTGCGGACCTCCGACCGAACCAGCCCGGTGGTGGTCATCAAAGCCATCGAGAACGGCGAGGAGCTGCGCGAGAAACTGCGCCAGTACGTTGAAGAATGTCGCACCGCCAAAGGCGTGCGCGAATTCGACGTGGAATAAGGACCGCCATGACAACCTTTGACATTATTCTGCTGATCGTCGGCCTGGCGCTGCTGGTACTGGGCGCCGTGTCCGGCATCGCCCTGTTCGCCCGCGCCGTCAAACTCTCCGACAAATTCGGCGACGAAACCAACATCGGCACCCTCTGGGGCCTGTTCTTCCTCGGCCTCGCCGCCGGCCTCCTGATGATCTGGATCGCCCTCCCCTAGACGGGGTCGGACCTCGGCTACTTATTGATTTATAAATGCTTTTCCGATTTCCAAGCCAGTTTCAGGTCCTTAGACCGCGTATATGGGGCCGGAAAATGGCGTTTAAGAAAGTAGCCAGGAGCGAATGTCGGCTAAACTACCGATTTGCTCCCCCAAAATAGCCTCTTAAAGCAGAAACTGCGGGCTGAGCAAGGCGTCGACCTCCATTAAATCAAAGGGTTGCCGAGGTCCGACCCCACCCAACAAGGTACGGCCAACCATGAACATTACCCCTTTTCAGGCGCTGGCCTGCCCGTTGGATGGCGAGCCGCTGCGGCAAGGTGACCGCACCTGGCACTGCGCCGGCGGCCACAGTTTCGATATCGCCCGCCAGGGCTACGTTCACCTGCTGCCGGTCCAGCGCAAGCGTTCACGGGACCCCGGCGACAGCACGGATATGGTGGCGGCCCGTCAGCGCTTTCTCGCCGCCGGTCATTACCGGCCGATTGCCGAAGCGGTAAGCCGCGCGGCGCTGGAAGGGCTACCCGCCGATGCGATGGCTCACTGCCTCGATGCCGGTTGCGGGGAGGGCCACTATCTGCGGGAGTTGGCCCGTTTCGCCGATGGAAAGCCGCCCCTGGCACTGCTCGGGCTGGATATTTCCAAGCCGGCGGTGCTGGCCGCCGCGAAACAGGATAAGCGCGCCCGGTGGGTGGTGGGCAGCAACGCCAGGCTCCCCGTGCTGTCCGCCACGCTGGACCGGCTGCTGTGCCTGTTCGGCTTTCCCGTATATGACGAGTTCGCCCGCGTGCTGAAGCCCGGTGGGCTGCTGTTACAGGTCGATGCCGGGCCTGATCATCTGCGTGAGCTGCGCGAGATCATCTACCCGACACTCAAGCCGGAGCGCGCGGGCAGCCCGGAAACGCCGCCGGGCTTTACCCTGCTGGGGACCGAGACGATCCGCTATCCGCTCAAGCTGGCCGGCGCGCAACCCATCGCCGACCTGTTGGCGATGACCCCGCATCTCTATCGCGCCAACGCCGAAGGCCGGGCGCGAGCGGCAGCGCTTGAAACGCTCACCGTCACCGTGGATGTACGCCTGATGCGACTCGAGCGTGCCCCGGGGGTCGGACCTCGGTTACTTATTGATTTATAGGCACTTTCCCTGGTTTTCGTATCGGTTTTCATCCCTTAAACCACCTATACGGGGCCTCAAACCGGCGTTTAAGCAGGCCGCCCGAGCCGAATGCTTGGCTGAAAGCTTGGTTTTGCTACCCCAAACCAGCCTCGTAAGGCGAAAAATTCGGGCCGATCAGGGCATCGGAACCCATGAAATCAAAGCGTTACCGAGGTCCGACCCCGCGAGGCCCCGCGAGGCCGGGGCGTAACCCTGGGCAACGGTCGCGGCTAACGCCACCGCGACTTCAGCCGCGAACCAGCCTGGAAGCTGGCGAACGATCGGTTACGCCGCTCTGGGCCCAAGAAGAATGACACCGGCGCCGACCAGACAAATTCCCGCCCCCAGCAGGTCCCAACGATCGGGAGCCCGGTGCTCCACGATCCACAGCCAGAGCAGCGACATCACGATGTAGACGCCACCATAGGCGGCATAGGCCCGGCCGGCGTAATCGGTGTCCACCAGGCTGAGCAGCCAGGCGAACAGCGCCAGACTCAGCAGCCCCGGCACCAGCCACAGCGGCGATTTTTCCAGACGCCACCAGGCCCACACGGAGAAACAACCGGCGATTTCCGCCAGGGCGGCGGCGATGTAAAGCAAGGGCGTCATCATGATTCGTGGATTGTACCCACCGGGGTCGGACCTCAGCTACTTATTGATTTATAAGTATTTCCGCAGTTCCTAAGTGGTTCTTTGATCCTTAAACCGCCTGTATGGGGCCTGAAAGCAGCGTTTAAGAAAACAACGCGGAGCCGATACCGGCTAAAAGCGCCGATTTGCCGCCCAAAACAGACCTGTAAGGCGGCAAATACAGGCATTCCGGGGTATCTATATCTACTAAATCAGAGGGTTACCGAGGTCCGACCCCGCCAGCCCCGCCAGGTGGCGGGGTGAGGGCGGGTTGGGGGTTATTTGGGGCGGTTGTCGAAGACGTGTTTGGCTTTGCCTTCGGAGCGGGCCAGGGTGCCGGGGGCGGCCAGGTCCACTTTGGTGCTGATGCCGATGTGGGTTTTCACCCGGTGCTGCAGCTCCTTGATCACTTCCACGGACAGGGTTTCGGCCTGCGGCGCGGCTTCCGGTTTCAGTTCCACGCGCACGGTGACGTGATCCAGGTTGCCTTCCTTTTCCACGTGGATTTCGTAGTGCGGGGCCAGGGCCTCGATCTTGAGGATCTGTTCTTCCACCTGGGTGGGGAACACGTTTACGCCGCGGATGATCAGCATGTCGTCGCTGCGGCCGGTGATCTTGTCGATGCGGCGCATGGGGCGGGCCTGGCCGGGCAGCAGCCGGGTCAGGTCGCGGGTGCGGTAGCGGATGATCGGCAGGGCTTCCTTGCTGAGCGAGGTGAACACCAGCTCGCCGTATTCGCCGTCGGGCAGCACTTCGCCGGTTTCCGGGTTGATGATTTCCGGATAGAAGTGGTCTTCCCAGATGGTCGGGCCGTCCTTGGTTTCGATGCATTCCATGCCGACGCCGGGACCCATCACTTCGGAGAGGCCATAGATGTCCAGGGCGTGGATGCCCAGGCGCGCTTCCAGTTCCTCGCGCATGGTCTGGGTCCACGGCTCGGCGCCGAAGATGCCCACCCGCAGGCTGGAGGCTTTCGGATCCAGGCCCTGGCGCTCCATCTCGTCGGCGATGTTGAGCATGTAGGAGGGCGTGACCATGATGATGTCCGGCTTGAAGTCGTTGATCAGCTGGACCTGTTTCTCGGTCTGGCCGCCGGACATGGGGATCACGGTGCAACCGAGACGCTCGGCGCCGTAGTGGGCGCCCAGGCCGCCGGTGAACAGGCCATAGCCGTAGGCCACGTGCACCTTGTCGCCGGCATGACCGCCGCCGGCGCGGATCGAGCGCGCCATCACGTCGGACCACACATCGATGTCGTTCTGGGTGTAGGCCACCACGGTGGGCTTGCCGGTGGTGCCGCTGGAGGCGTGCACGCGCACCACGTCGCGCATGGGCACCGCCACCATGCCGAACGGGTAGTTGTCGCGCAGGTCGTTCTTCACCGTGAACGGGAAGTGCCGCAGGTCGTCCAGGCTGCGCAGGTCGTAGGGGTGCACGCCGGCGTCGTCGAAGCTCTTCCGGTAGAAGGGCACGTTGTTGTAGGCGTGGGTAAGACTCCAGCGCATGCGGTCGAGCTGCAGTTCGCGGAGCTGGGCGACGTCGCTCATCTCCACCGAGTCAAAACGATTCTCAAGGTTGAATGGCATATCCATCTCCGCCTCTCTTTATTCTCTAATGGCCGGGCGCGCCGCGCCCGACTGCGTTGCTTCAGATTCTTTCGATGATGACCGCGATGCCCTGGCCAACGCCAATGCACATGGTGCACAGCGCATAGCGGCCCTGGCGGCGCTCCAGTTCATGGAGGGCGGTGGTGATCAGGCGCGCGCCGCTCATGCCCAGGGGGTGCCCCAGGGCAATGGCGCCGCCATTGGGGTTCACGTGCTCGGCGTCGTCCGGCAGACCCAGCTCGCGCAGCACCGCCAGGGACTGGGAAGCGAACGCTTCGTTCAGCTCGATCACATCCATATCCGCCAGCTTCAGACCGGTGGTGGCCAACACCTTTTGCGTGGCCGGCGCCGGGCCGATGCCCATGATGCGCGGTTCCACGCCGGCGGTGGCCATGCCCAGCACCCGGGCGCGGGGCTTCAGACCCCAGCGTTTGGCCGCCGCTTCGCTGCCCATCAGCAGGGCGCAGGCGCCGTCGTTGACGCCGGAGGCATTGCCGGCGGTGACGCTGCCGCCTTCGCGGCGGAACGGCGTCGGCAGTTTGGCCAGCGCCTCCAGGGTGGTCCGCGGGCGCGGGTGTTCGTCGTCGCGGACGATCAGCGGGTCCTGCTTACGGCGCGGCACGCTCACCGGCACGATCTCGTCGGCGAAGGTGCCGTCGGCCATGGCCCGGCCGGCCTTCTGCTGGCTGCGGACGGCGAAGGCGTCCTGGTCCTCACGGCTGATCTTGAACTGCTCGGCCACGTTCTCGGCGGTTTCCGGCATGGAGTCGATGCCGTACTGGTCCTTCATGAGTTTATTGACGAAGCGCCAACCGATGGTGGTGTCGAAGACGTCCGCTTGCCGGGAGAACGCCTGCTCCGCCTTGCCCATCACGAACGGTGCCCGGGACATGGACTCCACACCGCCGGCGATCATCAGCTCGCCCTCACCGCAACGCAGGGCGCGGGCGGCACTGCCCACCGCGTCCATGCCGGAGCCGCACAGGCGGTTCAGGGTGACGCCGGGCACGTCCACCGGCAGGCCCGCCAGCAGCGCACTCATGCGCGCCACGTTGCGGTTGTCCTCGCCGGCCTGGTTGGCGCAGCCGTAGAACACATCGTCCACGGCGCTCCAGTCCACGTCCGCGTGACGCTCCATCAGCGCCTTCATGGGAATCGCGCCCAGGTCATCGGCGCGCACGCTGGCCAGGGCGCCGCCGTAGCGGCCCACCGGGGTACGGATGGCGTCGAAAATCAGTGCGTCGCTCATGCGTCGCCCTCCTGTTCATGAATCACCGGACCACGGATTTTGTAGGACTTGCCACGAAACAGGGCCACCAGCTCGCCGTCACCATTGGTGACGCGCACGTCGTAGACACCGGTGCGGCCCTTGCGGGTTTGCTCGCGGGCGTCGGCGGTGAGGGTGTCGCCCAGCTTGCCCGGCGCCACGTATTCGATGGCGCAGCCGGAGGCCACGGTGGCCTCGTTGTAGGTGTTACAGGCAAAGGCGAAGGCCGAATCCGCCAGGGTGAAGATATAGCCACCGTGGCAGGAATCGTGACCCTGGATCATGGTCTCGGTGATCGGCATGGTGAGCACGGCGCGGCCCGGCTCGATGGTGTCCAGGCGAATGTTCAGCGCCTGGCTGGCGCGGTCACGGGCAAACATGGCGTCGGCGCATTGCCGTGCCAGAGCGCCGGCATCCACCGTGGCGGAGGATTCGGGCATCATAACTCTCCCTACTGCGTATGGCTTTTATTCTGAGACCGGCCCGCCGTTGGCGAGCGCCGGCCCGGGGCGTTATTCGCCCTTGAATTCCGGTTTGCGTTTTTCCATGAAGGCGGCGACGCCTTCGCGGTAATCGGCGGTGCGGCCGGCCTGGCGCTGCAGGTCGCGCTCCAGGTCGAGCTGGGTGTCCAGATCGTTGGTGCCGCTTTCGTTGAGCGCCTGCTTGATCAGCGCCAGCCCACGGGTGGGCTGGGTGGCCAGGTGGGCGGCCAGGGCGGCGGCCTCGTCACGCAGGGCCTCGTCGTCCACCACCCGCCAGATCAGCCCCCAGGCTTCCGCCTGCTCGGCGCTGAGCTTGTCGCCCAGCATGGCCAGCCCCTTGGCGCGGGCCAGACCCACCTGACGGGGCAGCTGCCAGGTGCCGCCGGAATCCGGCACCAGGCCGATTTTGGCGAACGCCTGGGTAAAGCTGGCCGAGCGGGCCGCCAGCACGATGTCGCAGGCCAGGGCGATATTGGCGCCGGCGCCGGCGGCCACGCCGTTGACCGCGCACACCACCGGCACCGGCAGGGCGGTCAGGGTGCGGATCAGCGGGTTGTAATAGGTCTCGATGGAATAGCCCAGGTCGGGCATGTCGTCACCGGGGGCCACGTTACGGTCGGACAGGTCCTGGCCGGCGCAGAAGCCACGGCCGTTGCCGGTGAGCAGCAGCGCCCGGCAGTCGCCGGTTTCCACCGCCGCCTGCACCTCGGTAAGCGACTGGCGCACTTCCTGATGCATGGTTTCGTTGAAACTGTTGAGGCGATCCGGCCGATTGAGAACCAGGGTGGCCACGCCGTCGCGAAGCGAAAATTCGAGGGTGTCGTAGGCCATGGTGCGTCTCTTATCTCTCGTGACAGATGACGGATGAGGAGTTTCCGAGCATAGCTCAAACGTGACACCAGTCAATACATAAGACACATATTCGTGTATCGCATTTACGCCTTGCCGGACATCCATTCTTTCTTTTTTTAGGATTTTTTTATTTTAAAACAATAGCTTGCAATAACATCTGAGAACCACCCTTTCATGTTACACGATTACTCCTTTGATCGCGCATTACAGGTCATGTAGCTTATTCAGCCTACCTTCACGGCCCCGGCCCCGCTTTTCCTGGAGACCCGCCATGCCCTGTTATCAGCTTGAAGGCATCACCCCGGTGGTGCACCCGGACGCCTATGTGGACCCGACCGCCGTCCTGATCGGCGATGTGATCGTCGGCCCGGATTGCTACGTGGGCCCCTGCGCCAGCCTGCGCGGCGACTTCGGCCGCCTGATCCTGGAACGCGGCGCCAATCTTCAGGACACCTGCGTGATGCACGGCTTCCCCGGCACCGACACCATCGTCGAGGAAGACGGCCACATCGGCCACGGCGCGGTGCTGCACGGTTGCCGCATCGGCCGCAACGCCATGGTGGGTATGAACGCGGTGATCCTGGACTACGCGGAAATCGGCGAGTCCTCCATCGTCGCCGCCGGCGCCCTGGTCAAGGGCCGCTTCACCTGCCCGCCGCGCTCCATGGTGATCGGCGCGCCGGCGGTGGTGAAGCGCGAACTCAGCGAGGAAGAGGTGCGCTGGAAATACGAAGGCACCCTGGAATACCAGGAGCTGGCGCGTCGTTATCAGCGGGCCATGAAGCCCTGCGACCCGCTCACCGAACAGGAAGCGGACCGCCCGCGCATGCAAACCAATAAGATCGCGCCAAAAGGCGAGGAAGCGGCGAGCTAGTCCAGGCCGCCGAAGCGTTGGTAGAAACTTTCCCCGGCTTCCGGGAGCGGGCCCTGGGCGGTTTCGGCGTGTTGGCTGACCCAGGTTTCCGCGCCCTGGCCGGTGAGCCGGTAGAGGTTGCGGGCCAATTGCCGGGCGGCGCGGCCCTCCCAATCGGCGGGCAGCAGCTCGTCGGGCAGCAGCGGATCGCGCAGCAGCAGCTTCCGGTATTCGTGAATCAGCAGGGTGCGCGCCAGAAAGCATTCCCGGGGCGGCAGGGTGCGCTCCTTGCGCATCTGATTCCAGAGCGGCCGGAACTGATCGAGAAAGTCCCGGTAGCCTTCCGCCAGCTGATCCAGATTCCAGGCTTCGCGCACCAGACGGCGCAGCGGGCGGGTGGCGAATTGATCCACGGTATCCGTCTGGAACAGAATAGCGTCGTCCAGGGCGCCCAGCTCCTGCAGCGAGGCGTTCAGCTCGGCCCGGTCCACGCCCGGGTGCGCCAGCACCGTGGGCGCGAAGGCGCCAAAGCCCATCCACTCCAGTTCCTGGCGCACGTCGCGGCGACGGTCGGCGTCCAGCTGGTTGAGGATCACCAGGGTCCAGGCACCGTCCCAGGCCGGCTGCCCACCGGAATAGACGCGCTTGAAGGCTTTTTCGAAGCGCCGCCGACCGGCGCCGGTGAGGCCGTAATAACTGCGCCGGCCGACCTTCTCGGCGATCAGCCAGCCCTCGCGGGTGAGCCGGAACACGGAGGTGCGCACCAGGCGCTGATTGACACCCATGGGGGCCAGCAATTCGATCAGGCTGCCCAGCCAGACGGTGCCGCCACGGGGCACGATCGCATCACCGAACACGGTGATGATCAATGAGCCGGTGCGCAGCGGACGGCGCTGCTGAAAGCGTTTGATCAGCGTTTCCAGATGCTCGGACTGCAGGTCCAAAACCCTATCCCCTTATGCGCCAACGGGCCCTCGAAAAGATTCGACATACTACCAAACGGCCCCTCTATATGACACAAACAACACACGAATTCCACGCTAAATCGGGCACTTGGCGGCATAGGTCCACTTTTATGACACATTAAACGCCGTATTGACTTGCATGGCGTATCGCTTTATACCTGTGCCTATCGTCGGGCCCGGATGGGACATCTCAGGCCCGCCATAAGAACAACTGGCATACGTTTAAAGGTGCGATAATGAAAAGAATGCTGAAACAGCTGGCCGCCGGCGCGGTCACCGCTCTCGGTCTGACCCTGGCCACCGTGCCGGCCCAGGCCGCCGACACCATCCGAATCGGTTCCTTCCTTTCTGTTACCGGACCGGCCTCCTTCCTGGGCGATCCGGAATTGAAAACCCTGGAACTCTACATCGACAAAATCAACGGCAGCGGCGGCGTGCTGGGCAAGAAGCTGGAGCTGATCCACTACGACGACGCCGGCGACGCCTCCAAGGCGCGCACCTTCGCCAACCGCCTGCTGCGCCAGGACCGGGTGGATCTGATCGTGGGCGGCTCCACCACCGGCGCCACCATGGCGGCGGTACCGCTGATCGAGCAGGCCGGCGTGCCGTTCATTTCCCTGGCCGGCGCCGAGACCATCACCACCCCGGTGAAGAAGTGGGTGTTCAAGACCCCACAGTCCGACCGTCAGGCCGCCCGCCGGATCCTGATGGACATGAAAGAGCGCGGCTTCACCAAGATCGGCCTGATTTCCGGCACCGGCGGCTTCGGCGCCTCCGGCCGCAACGTGACCAAGGAAGAGGCCGGCAACTTCGGCATTGAGATCGTCGCCGACGAGACCTACAACCCGAAGGACACCGACACCACCGCCCAGCTCACCCGTATCCGCAACACCGACGGTGTGCAGGCGATCCTGAACTTCGACTTCGGCCAGGGTCCGGCCATCGTGACCCGCAACTACGCCCAGCTGGGCATCGACATCCCCTTCTACCAGTCCCACGGCGTGGCTTCCGACAGCTTCCTGGAACTGGCCGGTGACGCCGCCGAAGGCCTGCGTCTGCCCGCCTCCGCGCTGCTGGTGGCGGACAAGCTGCCGGAATCCGACCCGCAGTACGATGTGCTGAACCGCTACAAGAACGACTACGAAAGCCACTACAACGAGTCGGTGTCCACCTTCGGCGCCTACGCCTACGACGGCCTGCAACTGGCGGTCCAGGCAATGATGAAGGCCGGCAGCACCGACAAGGCCAAGGTGCGCGACGCCCTTGAAAACATCGACGGCGCGGTGGGCGTGACCGGTACCTACCGGATGAGCCCCGAGGACCATATGGGCCTCACCGCCGAGTCCTTCCGCATCCTCGAGGTGAAGGACGGCGACTGGGCGCTGACGGAATAAGTCCTCACGCCTGATCGCGGCGGCACCGCCGTCGCGATCGCCCCCGCCCTCCCCCCACGACCATCCCGGGCACTATCATGTTCAGCGAGTTTTTCCAGTTCACCTTCTCGGGGGTCACCCTGGGCGCCATCTACGCGTTGGTGGCCCTGGGTTTCACCCTGATCTACAACGCCAGCCATGTGATCAACTTCGCCCAGGGCGAATTCCTGATGATCGGCGGCATGGGCACCGTGGTCCTGATGGACGCCGGCGTGCCGATCTACTTCGCCATTCCGCTGGCCATAGCCATGGCCGGCGTGGCCGGTATCCTGCTGCACCGGCTGGCCATCGCGCCGGCGAAAAACGCCGACGTGGTGACGCTGATCATCATCACCATCGGCGCGTCGATTTTCCTGCGCGGCCTGGCCCAGGTGTTCTGGGGCAAGGAATACCACGCCCTGCCCAATTTCAGCGCCACCGAATCGATCAATCTGGGCGGCGCCATTCTGCTTACCCAGAGCCTGTGGATTCTTGGCATCGCCGCGGTGCTGGTCACCGCCCTGGGGCTGTTCTTTACTCGCACCGCTCTGGGCAAGGCGCTGCTGGCCACCTCCATGAACAAGGACGCGGCCAGCCTGATGGGCATCAAGACCGGCGCCATTCTGATGATGGCGTTCGGCATTTCCGCGGTGATCGGCGCCGCCGCCGGCGTGATCGTGGCGCCGATTACCCTGACCTCCTACGACATCGGCATCATGCTCGGTCTGAAGGGCTTTATCGCCGCCGCCATCGGCGGCCTGGGCAGCAGCACCGGCGCCATCCTCGGTGGTCTTTTGCTGGGTCTGGCCGAAGCCTACACCGCCGGCTACATCTCGTCGGATTACAAGGACGCGGTGCCGTTCGTGATCATCCTGGCGATTCTGTTCTTCCTGCCCAACGGTCTGCTGGGCAGCCGCGCCGTGGAGCGAGTGTAATGAGCGAAGCGACTCCGCACAGCCCGTCCCGGGTCCGCGCCACCGCCAAATGGCCGGGGCTGACGGTACTCGCCGTGGTGCTGCTGGTGCTGCCCTTTCTGGCCGGCAACGACTACCACTACGATCTGATGATCAAAATCGCCCTGACCGCCGGCGTCGCGGTGGGGCTCAATCTGCTGGTGGGCTACGCCGGTCAGATCAGCCTGGGCCATGCGGCGTTCTATGCCGCCGGCGCCTACGGCAGTGCCCTGCTGGTGCAGCAATTCGAACTCACCCCGGTGCCGGCCATGCTGCTGGCCGCGGTGGGCGTGGCGGCGCTGGCCTGGCTGGTGGGCAAGCCGATCCTGCACCTGAAGGGCCACTATCTGTCCATGGCCACCCTCGGCCTGGGCGTGATCGCCGCCATCGTGATCAACAACGAGGACCAGCTCACCGGCGGGCCGGACGGCCTGCCGGTGGCGCCGCTGAGCCTGTTCGGCCATGAGCTCAGCGTGTTCGGCAGCTACGACCTGTTCGGTGTCGCCATTACCGGCACCCAGGTGTGGTACGGCATCGCCGCCGGGTTTCTGTTTCTGTCGGTACTGTTCGCGTTGAACCTGATCGATTCGCCCCTGGGCCGCGCCCTGCGCGCCCTGCACGGCTCGGAAATCGCCGCCCAGGTGGCCGGCGTGGACACCGGTAAATTCAAGCTGCGGGTGTTCGTGATCTCCGCCGTCTACGCCAGCCTGGCCGGCAGCCTGTACGGCTACTACGGCGGCTTTATCACCCCCAATATCGCCTCGTTCACCCACTCCATCGAACTGATCACCATCGTCGTGCTGGGCGGCATGGCCTCCACCTACGGCGTGATCCTGGGCACCGTGATCCTGCTGCTGATTCCGCAGTTCCTGACCGGCTTTCAAGAGCTGGAGATGGTGCTGTTCGGCGCCATCCTGATGGTAGTGATGATCTTCATGCCGCGCGGCCTGGTGCCGACCCTCGCCCGCCGCTTCCAGAAGGAGGCCTCATGACCGCATTGCTTTCCGTGGACCAGCTGGGCAAGGAGTTCGGCGGCGTGCACGCCGTGGAGGACCTGAGCTTCCAGGTGGAGAAAGGCCGCATTCATTCCATCATCGGCCCCAACGGCGCCGGCAAGACCACCCTGTTCAATCTGATCACCGGGCTTTATCAGCCCAGCAGTGGCAGCGTGCACCTGAACGGCCGCAGCCTGGCCGGCCACCAGCCCCATGAGCTGGCGCCGCTGGGCATGTGCCGCACCTTCCAGAACCTGCAGATCTGCATGAACATGACGGCCCTGGAAAACGTGATGCTGGGGCGCCACCGGCACCTCAAGCAGGGCACCTTCACCTCGCTGTTCAAGCTGCCCGCCCTGCGCCGGGCCGATCAGCAATGCCGGGAGGAATGCGCCGAGCTGATGGAATTCGTCGGCTGTGGCCAATACATCCGACACCACGCCTCGGCGATGCCCTACGGCGCGCTCAAGCGCCTGGAAATCGCCCGCGCCCTGGCGGCCTCGCCGGATATTCTGCTGCTCGATGAACCCGCCGCCGGCCTCAACCGCACCGAGACCGATGCCCTGCGCGAGGTGATCCGCAAGATCGCCGACCGGGGCATCACCGTGGTGCTGGTGGAGCACGATATGAAACTGGTGATGAGCATTTCCGACCAGGTGCTGGTGCTCTGCTACGGTCGCAAGCTGGCCGAGGGCACCCCGGAGGAAATCCGCGCCAACCCGGATGTGATCGACGCCTACCTGGGCAACCGCCATTCCCGCGAGGAGGCCACCGCATGATCAATACCGTGACCGCCGACCCGCAAAGCCAGCAACGGGCCCGCCCGGCCGACGACCACCGGCCCGCCGGTGAGCGCGCGGACGGCACCGACGCCGCCCGTGGCACACCGCTGCTGGACCTGAAGGGCATCCGCACCGGCTATGGCCGCATAGAGGCCCTGCACGGCCTGGACGTGGCCATTCATCCCGGCGAGACCGTGGCCCTGGTGGGCGCCAACGGCGCCGGCAAGTCCACCCTGCTGAAGGTGATCTCCGGCCTGCAGCCGCTCACCGGCGGCACCGTCACCTTCGACGGCGAGAACCTGAACCGGCGCAAGGCCGCCGACCGGGTGCACCGGGGGATCGTCCAGGTGCCGGAAGGCCGCCAGGTGTTCGCCGGCCTGTCGGTGGAAGACAACCTGATGCTCGGCGCCTTCAGCCGCCAACGGGACAAGGACGTGGCCGACAATCTGGAGTCCATGTACCAGCGCTTCCCGATCCTCAAGGAAAAGCGCCGCCTGCACGCCGGCAATTTATCCGGCGGCCAACAGCAGATGCTGGCCATGGGTCGCGCCCTGATGGCCAAACCGCGCCTGCTGTTGCTGGATGAGCCGAGCATGGGCCTGGCGCCGCTGATCATCGAGGAAATCTTCGGCATCATCACCGAGCTGAAGCGCGAGGGCATCACCATCTTCGTGGTGGAGCAGAACGCCTCGGAAGCCCTGGCCATCGCCGACCGAGGCTATGTGCTGGAGACCGGCGACATCGTCGCCACCGGCAGCGGTGAAACCCTGCTCAACGACGACAGCGTCAAGGCCGCCTACCTGGGCGGCTGAGCCGGCCCCGCTTATTGTAGCGGCGGCCGGTTATCGTCCCGCATCAAGACGCCAGGTCTTTTCCTCGGTCACCGGCCCCGGTCGCCATTGCTGGACGGTGACCGGGACGCCGGCGATGCGCAGGTAGCGCCCGTCCACCAGGAAGTCACCCAACCGACCGCTGCTCAAATGCCGCTCCCAGTAATGGTCATAGCGCGGCGGCAGCAGGCCCAGTGCCTCGCCGTTATCATCGAGGAAGCGGTAGCGCCCCAGAAACACCGGCATCGGCAAGGCCGGGTCCGGCGCTTCGCCGGTCAGTGCCCGCACGTCCACCAGCCAGGGCCGGTCACCGAGCCCATGGTCCGCGTCCCGCCATTGCCCCTGGCAGCAGCTCAGGCCAAAGGTCACCGCGCCGTTTTCGTTGGCCGGGCCGCCGTCGGCGGACAACAGCCGCCACACCAGCAGCGCCGGCAGTTGCCGGTCTGCGCCGGGACGGGTGGGCCGCTTGTGTTCGATCACCCGCCAGCGCGGCGCTTCGCCGTCGCCTTCCACCTCGGCGGAAAGCTGGCAGCGGCCACTTTGTTCACGGCTCAGGCGCAGCACCGGCGCGCCGCTGTCCATGGCCCGGGGCGCCAGCTCCCCGTCGTCCTGGATCAGCGGCGCTTCCTCTTCCCGTGCGAATTTGTCGTCGGCAATCAGCGGAATGCGCACGCCCGGAGGCACGTCCACGGCGTTGTAGTGATCCGCCTTGCTGACAAAACGCAGCTCCTTCTCGAAGGCCGGCTGGTCGGCGAAGGCCATCACCTGGACACGCAGGGTGTCGACCCCGTCGGCCAGGCGCAGGCGCAGAAGACGCGCGCCGCCGTTGCCGAGCAGGGTCTGGAACAAATGGGCCTCGCCGGGGCGCCGCCAGTCCGGGCCGCTGGTGTCGGGCTCCGCGGGCACGGTCTTGGCGCCCGCTTTCACAACGAGCTGGCTAAGATAATGCCCCGGGCCGCTGATCAGCAGTTCGGCACGCCGCCCGTCGACCATCCGCAGGCGGGCCTGGATGCCGTCCTCGGTGCGCGCCTCGCTGACCTTCCCCGGTGCCGACACCGTCAGATCCAATTCCTTCACCGGGCCGGGCGGGTAGTAGCGGGCGGTGGCGGTGGCGCCGCGCACCTGCTCCACGCGCTCGCCCACGCCTTCCAGGCCCAGGGGCAACAGGCGGACCTTGGTTTCCAGGCTGCCCTTGAAGGTCTGCACGGTGGTATTCGGCAGGGCGCCGACCAACTCCAAGTTCAGGGGCTCACCGTCTTCATCCAGGACCACCGGGTCCTGGAACACCAGCCGGCCGAACCGGTCCCGGGCGTCCCGCCAGAGCGGGTGGTCGTAGAACAGTTCCACGCCCCAGGCGGTTTCCGCCTTGAAGGCACCGATGGGTGAGCCGAACACCTGCTCCTCGGTGAGCGGCGCGGCTTCTCCGACTTCGGCGCGGGCCACCAGATCGTCGGTGCCGCCGGCCACGGTGGCAGCGGCCAGGTACGGGGTCGGCGCCATCCGGGTCCAGGGCACGCTGCCCGGGGCCTCGCCGTATTGCCGATGGAGGACGCCGGCCTCCCAATTATCGGGGACCAGCGCCAGCAGTTGCCGCACCGGTTCTTCGCGCCCCATGGAATCCTGGCTCTCGTAGACCACCGCCAGGCGCTCCACCCAGCCGCTGCCACGCTCCACCACCAGCACCCCGGACAGGTGCTCGCCGTCCCGGCCTTCGCGCAGGGTGGCGAACACCCGCTGGTCGGTGACCGCCACCACCTCGGCGCGCAGGGGCGGCAGGCCCACCACTTTATCCAGGCGGCGCTCGGCGCCAAGCTCCGCCGGCAGGCCGGCGATCAACCCGGGCGCCGGAAACTGACGTGGCAGCAGCCGGCCCAGGTCGTCGTCCTGCTCGGCCAGGGAGGCCAATGCCTGGCCGTCCAGGGCCCGCGCCCAGGTCGCGCCGTCGTCTTCCCCGGCGCCGTCGCCGAGACGGAAGCCGCCGCGCAGCACGGCGGCCAGGGCCGGCGCCCGGTCACCGGTCCAGGCGCTGCAATAAGTGCGGCTCTTGCGCTGGCCGCCGACACACAGGTTGAGGGGCGTCAGACGCAGATCGCCGTCATCGGCCATGCGGTAGCGCACCAGGCCCTCGGATTCGATCACCACATCATTGCGGGTGGTGCCGCTGGGCATCTGGAATTCGGCGCGGGTATAGAGCCGGTAGCCGCGCTGGTCGCCCGGCTCGGGCTCGAAGGTGACGGTGTCCTGGAGCAGCTGGCAACCGCTCACGGCGAACAGGGCAGAGCACAGGGACAGCAGGGGCAAGGCGAGGCGGATCATGGGGCTCCTTGATACAGGACCGGGGCCAGGATATGGGCGCCGCCGTACCCTAACCGCTCCGCCAAGAAAATTCAGGGCCCGGTTCGCGCCACGCCCCTCAAACCCGGATGAGGGCCTGGAGAAAGGCGTCCGCCACCGGCGTCAGTTGCCGCGCGCGTGGATGCACCACGCACCAGGAGCGCTTCAGGGGCAGGCCCTCCACGATCAGCGTCACCAGCCGGCCGGCGTCCAGGTCGTCGGCGCAGGCTTCCCGGGGCAGCACCGCCAGCCCCAGGCCGGCGCGCACGCCGGCTTTGATGGCTTCCAGGGAGCCCAGCTGCTGGCAGCGGCGCGGGCGCAACCCACGGCTTTGATACAGCGCCTCGAACACCCGGCGACTGCCGGAGCCGGGCTCGCGGATCAGCAGCGGGAAATCCAGGAAACGATTCAGGGACACATCCCCCACCCCGGCCAGTGGATGGTCCGGCGGCGCCACCGCCACCAGCCGGTTTTGCCGGAACGGCACGAAACTCAGGCGCCGGTCGTCCGGCACCAGGCCCATGATGGTCAGGTCATGGCGGTCCTCGCGCAGGCTTTTCAGCGCCTCGCCGTGGTTCATGACCCGCATCCGCACTTCCACCTCCGGGTGCTGCCGGCAAAAGGCCGTGATCTGCCCGGGCATGAAGTATTGGGCGCTGGTCTCCACCGCCAGGGTCAGGGTGCCCTGCATCACCCCGCGCAGTTCCGCCAGCTCCATTTCCGCCTGACCCAGGCGCTGCATCAGGTCCTGGCCGGCCCGGCGCATGGCCTGGCCCGCCGGGGTCAGCGACAGCCGCCGGCCCACGTAATCGAACAGGGGTTCGCCGATCAGATCTTCCAGATTGCGCACCTGGGCGCTCACCGCCGGCTGGGTGAGGGCCAGCTCCTCGGCGGCGCGGGAATAGCTCTCCTGCTGGCACACGGTCAGAAAAATGTGCAACTGGCGCAGGGTCAGACGACTGAGGTAGGCGGTACTCATAGGATCAATAAATCGGGGCCAGAAAGTAAGCGAGCACTTACTTATAAACAATCAATTATATTTCCCCATAGTAATATCAATTTCTTTATCCCGCCATTTTCCCGCTACCGTGCCCTCACTGACGCCCCCAGGGGCCCTCGGGAGACGCAGCATGCCGATAAGAAAAATCCTCATCGCCAACCGCGGCGAGATCGCGGTGCGCATCGTGCGCGCCTGCGCCGAGCTGGGTATCCGCTCGGTGGCGGTGTTCACCGAACCGGACCGCTATGCCCTGCACGTGAAGCGCGCCGACGAAGCCTACAGCCTGGGCGACGACCCGCTGGCCGGCTATCTGAACCCGCACCACATCGTCAATATGGCGGTGCAGACCGGCTGTGACGCCCTGCACCCGGGCTACGGCTTTCTCTCGGAGAACGCGGAGCTGGCGGAAATCTGCGCCCAGCGCGGCGTGACCTTTATCGGCCCCTCGGCGGAGGTGATCCGCCGCATGGGCGACAAGACCCGCGCCCGCCAGGCGATGATCGACGCCGGCGTGCCGGTGACACCGGGCTCGGAAAACAACCTGAGCGGCCTGGACGAGGCCCGCCGGGAAGCGGAGCGGGTGGGCTACCCGGTGATGCTCAAGGCCACCTCCGGCGGCGGCGGCCGGGGTATCCGCCGTTGCGATAATGAGGAGGAGCTGGCGCGCAACTTCGATCGGGTGGTCTCGGAGGCCACCAAGGCGTTCGGCAGCGCCGATGTGTTTCTGGAAAAATGCATCGTCGACCCGCGCCATATCGAAGTGCAGATCCTGGCCGACCAGCACGGCAACACCATCCATCTGTTCGAGCGCGACTGCTCGATCCAGCGGCGCAATCAAAAGCTGATCGAGATCGCCCCGTCGCCGCAGCTCACCCCGGAACAACGCACCTATGTGGGCGACCTGGCGGTGCGCGCCGCCGAGGCGGTGGGCTACACCAACGCCGGCACCGTGGAGTTCCTGTTCACCGGCAACCAGGTGTACTTCATGGAAATGAACACCCGGGTGCAGGTGGAGCACACCATCACCGAGCAGATCACCGGGGTGGACATCGTGCGCGAACAGATCCGCATCGCCGCCGGCGACCCGCTGGCCTACCGGCAAAGCGATATCCGCCACCAGGGTTTCGCGCTGCAGTTCCGCATCAACGCGGAAGACCCGAAAAACAACTTCCTGCCCAGCTTCGGCCGCATCAGCCGCTATTACGCGCCGGGAGGCCCGGGGGTGCGCGTGGATACCGCCATCTACACCGGCTACACCATTCCGCCCTACTTCGACTCCATGTGCCTGAAGCTGATCGCCTGGAGCCTGACCTGGGAAGACGCCCTGGAACGGGCCAAGCGCGCCATCAACGACATGCGCCTGCAAGGGGTGAAAACCACCGCCCCCTACTACTTGAAGATTCTCGACGACCCCGGCTTCCGGAGTGGCCAGTTCGACACCGGCTATGTGGACGCCCACCCGGAACTGCTCGACTACTCCGAGAAGACCAAACCCGAAGAAATCGCGCTGGCCATCGCCACGGCAATCGCCGCTCACACCGGGCTTTAAGCGCAGGAGAACCGCCATGAACGCGAACAAAAGCAGAAAAATCGAAATCACCGACGTGGCCCTGCGCGACGGCCATCAGTCCTTGATCGCCACTCGCCTGCGCACCGAGGACATGCTGCCGATCTGCGAGCAGCTCGACGCGGTGGGCTTCTGGTCCCTGGAAGTGTGGGGCGGCGCCACCTTCGACGCCTGCGTGCGCTTCCTCAAGGAAGATCCCTGGGAGCGCCTGCGCCAGCTGCGCGAGGCCCTGCCCAACACGCGCCTGCAGATGCTGCTGCGCGGCCAGAACCTGCTCGGCTACCGCCACTACGGCGATGACGTGGTGGACGCCTTCGTGGAACGCGCCGCCGAAAACGGCATCGACGTGTTCCGCGTGTTCGACGCCATGAACGACCCGCGCAACCTGGAAACCGCCCTGCGCGCGGTGAAAGCCAACGGCAAGCACGCCCAGGGCACGCTCTGCTACACCACCGGTCCGGTGCACACCCCGGAGCGTTTCGTGGCCCTGGCCAGACAGCTGGCGGACATGGGCAGTGACTCCATCGCCATCAAGGACATGGCCGGCCTGCTCACTCCCTACGCCACCGGCGAGCTGGTGGCGGCCTTGAAGGACGCCGTGGACCTGCCGCTGTTTTTGCATTCGCACAGCACCTCCGGGCTGGCCACCATGTGCCAGCTGAAGGCCATCGAAAACGGCGTGGACCATATCGATACCGCCATGTCGCCGTTCGCCGGCGGCACCAGCCACCCGGCCACGGAATCCATGGTGGCGGCCCTCAAAGGCACGCCGTACGACACCGGTCTTGATCTGGAAAAACTGCAGCCCATCGCCGACTACCTCCGCGAGGTGCGCAAGAAGTACCACCAGTTCGAAAGCGACTACACCGGTGAGGACATCGGCGTGCAGGTAAACCAGGTGCCCGGCGGCATGATGTCCAACCTGGCCAACCAGCTGAAGGAACAGGGCGCCCTGGACAAGATCGACCAGGTGTTCGCGGAAATACCCCGGGTGCGCCAGGACCTGGGCTACCCGCCCCTGGTCACGCCCACCTCGCAGATCGTCGGCACCCAGGCGGTGATGAACGTGCTCGCCGGCGAGCGCTACAAGACCATCACCAACGAGGTGAAGCGCTACCTGCTGGGCCACTACGGCGCCGCCCCGGCCAAGGTCGACGCCAGCCTGCAGCAGCGCGCGGTGGGTAACGAAGAAGTGATCGACGGGCGTCCCGCCGACCTGCTGCCCCGGGAACTGAACAAGCTGCGCGACGACATCGGAGAGCTGGCGCGTAACGAAGAAGACGTGCTCACCTTCGCCATGTTCCCGGACATCGGCCGCGCCTTCCTGGAGGAGCGCGCCGCCGGCACGTTGAAGCCCGAGCCCTTGCTGCCGGCGGACAGCATCCAGGGTGGCGGCGCCGAGGTCAGCGGCCAGCCCACCGAATTCATGATCGACGTGCACGGCGAAACCTACCAGGTGGCGATCACCGGCGTGGGCCTGAAGGGCAGCGACAAACGCCGATTCTTCCTGACCCTGGACGGTATGCCCGAGGAGGTGATCTTCGAACCGCTCAACGCCTACCAGAAAGGTGAAGGCGGCGGCCGCAAGCAGGCCGGCGGCCCCGGCGACGTGACCACCAACATGCCCGGCAACATCGTCGATGTGCTGGTCGCCGAAGGCGACGAAGTAAAAGCCGGCCAGCCGGTACTGGTGATCGAAGCGATGAAAATGGAATCCGAGGTGCAGGCCCCCACCGGTGGCACCGTGCGGGGAATCTTCGTGGCCAAGGGCGACCGAGTGACGCCGGGGGAAGTATTGATCGAAGTGCGCTGATTTTCCCGCTACGGGATTCGACTCCACCGGCGCCCGCCCGGGCGCCACCTTCACCGCCGCGACGTTGCCTTAACCGTCGCGGCGTTTTTTTAGGATTCTTTCAGGAATGGCAGCTCCACGTGGTAGCGGCGCGGATCATCCGGTGCCACCCATACGGTGAGCGGTTGGTTACCGAGCATCGGGCCCGGGTCCGCCCACAGCGCATCACTGCGAAACAGATGGGTCTCGCCACCCGCCGGGTCCCGCCATTGGCACACGATCCGGTAAGGATGGCGATGGTTAACGCTGATCGAACGGTCCAGCACCACTTCCACCGGCTCGGCGGCCACCTTCCGCCCATGCTTGCGCAACCAGGCCACCTTGCGCGCCTTCCATCTCGGCCACAGCAGCAGGCCGCCGCCGACAAGGCACAGAATCACGCCTAATACGCCGGCGATCAACGGCGCGCCCCATTGCGAGAAGAAACCTTGAAGACGCGCGTCCTCGCTGTGCCCCGGTGCGTACAGCACCTCCACCCGCTCGCCCACCGCATAGGCCGGCGGGCGGCTGCTCATATTGGGCACGAACACCACGCTCCGACCGTCCCGATCCCGGAAATGCACCTGCGGGCTGTACAGCACGTCGCCCTCACTGTCCCGCTTGGGCACCAGATCGGTGACCATGCCCGCGGCGGTCACCGTGGTCTCCAGAAAGCGCGCGCTGTTCCAGGCGGCGGTGCCGCCGCCGGCCAATGCCAGCACGCCGAACGCGAGCAGCCCGGCGCCCGCCACGGTGGTCACTTTCATGCGCAATGGTCTCCCCGATTCATGCCTTGTTTCGTATCGTTGCCCTGGTGGTTCGAGCGCGGCACTTTACCGGCTTACCCCGCGGGATGCCGAGCGGTAACGCACGAAAACGCTCCGTAAAGCAAGACCCGGAATCCACGGCAAAGAAAGTGCCACCGGTGTGTCACACGGCTCCAGTACTCTCCCGCGCTGATCCTTTACGCAGAACCCATGGGAGCCGACCGTGCCTTTCCAACTCCGTTTTTCCGCCCTAGCCGTCACCGGTTTGTCACTTTTCCTCGCCGCCTGCGGTGGCGATGATGACCACCACGGCGACGCCTCCGATGCCGCCAAACCTCTGAACCTGCAGGTGCTTTACACCAACGACCATCACTCTTACTTCGAAGGCCAGAGCTTCGACCTGAACCTGGACTACGACGCCAACCAGCCTGGCGGCGAAACCGTACGCCTGAGCCTCGGCGGCTTCCCCCGCATCATCACCGCCATGAACGACTACCGGGACGACCACACCCTGGTGCTCAACAACGGCGAGCTGAACGGCACCCTCTATTTCAGCCTGTTCAAGGGCGAGGTGGACTTCAAGGTATTCAATACCCTGGGCCTGGACGCCTACCAGCTCGGCAACCATGAGTTCGACGAAGGCGAAGCACATCTGCGCGACCTGCTGGAAACCGCCAACTTCCCGGTGATCACCGGCAACATCCGTCCCACCGTGGACAGCCCGCTGTTCAACAGCGACATCAAGCCCTACGTGGTCAAGGAAATCGACGGCGAGAAGGTGGCCGTGATCGGCGTGCTGAAAGTGGAGAAAACCCGGGAATCCTCGCTGGTCACCGACGCGGTGGAATTCGACGACGAGATCCTGTCCGTGCGCGACCATATCTATGCGCTGAAGGATCAGGGCATCAACAAGTTCATCGTGCTCAGCCACCTGGGCTATGAGTTCGATCAAGTGCTCGCCGAAAATGTGCGCGACATCGACGTGATCATCGGCGGCGACACCCACAACGTACTGGACTCCACTGGCGAACTGGCCGCCATGGGCCTGGAGGTGGACGGCGACTACCCCACCGTGGTTCAGGACCCGGACGGCAAGCCGGTGTACATCGTGCAGGCCTGGGAATACGCCAAGGGTCTCGGGCGGCTGAACATCGACTTCGACGCGGATGGCGTGGTCACCGACATCGACGGCAACATGGAACTGCTGGTGGGCGGGCCCTACCAGGTGCAGGACGCCGGCGGCGCCTGGGTCACCGCCGACGCGGACCAGACCGCCCGCATCAACGGCGTGATCGACGATCTCACCACCATCCGCACCGCCGAGGAATCCCAGCAAATCCTGGACATCCTGGCGCCCTATAAAGAGCAGATGGAAAGCTTCAAGCAGGAAACCCTGGGCCAGGTCACCGAACCGATGCCCTTCGAGCGCATCCCGGCGCCGTTCAACGCCGGCGACACGCCCACCGGCAGCTACGCCGCCTGGGTGGTGGCCGACGCCTTCCTGAAGTATCTGCCCAAGGCCGACGTGGCGATCCAGAACGCCGGCGGCGTGCGCGCGCCACTGAACGACGGCACCTTCACCGTGGCCAACGCTTACGACATCCTGCCGTTCTCCAACACCGTGGTCACCATCGATATGACCGGCGCCGAGATCGTCAAGGTGCTTAACGAAGGCCTGGACTACGCCCAGGGCATCTCCGCCTCCACCGGCGCCTTCCCCTACTCCGCCGGCCTGCGCTACGACGTGACGCTGGGCGCCCCGGAAGGCACCGGCATCGAAAACGTGGAAGTGCGCGACGACAACGGCAACTGGGCGCCCATCGTGGAAAGCGAAACCTACTCGGTGGCCACCAACTCCTTCACCGGCCAGGGCAAGGACGGCTACGTCACCTTCGGTGAGGTGCAGGCGGCGAACCCGGACGCCTTCGAAAACTCCAACGTCACCTACGTGGTGCCCCTGCTGGAGTACTTCCGCGAAGAACTGCCCGATCAGACCCTACCGGCGCTGGACCCGAACCAGTACAGCCTCAAGTCCGTCACCGACCTGCGCTAGCCAGAGCGATCAAGCCGGGCGGAGGTTTCCGCCCGGCTTTTTTCTTCTCAACAGCAGCGCCAGCGTGCCGAGCAGAACCACGGGCCCGATCGGACCGCCCCCGCCACCACTTCCGCCATCCGATTCAACGGCAGGGGCCGGCCGCTCGCCGATGCGCGCCTTGAGAACCGGACCGTTGCTTTCCTCATCCTGCTCATACCAGAGCACCATGGCGGTATCGTCCGCCAGCGCCACCTTGGTCAATGCGGAGCTTTCGAACAGCCCGGCATCGCTTCGCGCGATCACCGTCGGGTTGTCACGAACGGCCCGATGACCGTAGACCACCGTGGCATAACGCTCGCGGGCGCCATCGTCACGACTGTGCGTCCACGCCAGGATGGCGCCGTCGCCGGCGCCCGCATCCAGGTCCATCCGATCCGTGGACGATTCAAACGCGGTACCGCCGACCCGGGCCGAACCCGCCGCCGTGCCGTCCGCGCGCCAGCGCTGTATATGCTGGCTGTAGACCAGCTGCTGACCATCGTCTTCGCTTTGTAGCCAGGCGCCCAGGTAGCCGCCGTTCGCGGTGGCGTCCAGGCTCACCGAGCCCTGGTACAGGCCATCGGCATCGTGGGCGTTGTTGTCGAAGCGGAAGTCGCCGTCGCCGAGGGAATCCCCGGTCAGTCCGAAGCGTGACGCCAGTAGCACCGTGCCTGGGCCCTCCTGCTCGGACCAGACCGCCATGCCCGAGCTTTCCTGCAGCGCCACGGCCATGGGCAATGCTGATCCAACATTTTGACCACGCGTCATCGGACCGCCCACCGACGTGCCATCCTGACCACGCAGCTGCATCAGATACTTATCCTCAAGGCCGTACCACGCGCTCAGAACAGAAAGTCCTTGTTCATTCATTGCCACTTCAGGATTGCAATTGGAGCCAGCCCCTGGGTAAAAGAAAAGCTGGACAGGCGAGGCCGTACTATTGCTGTCTACCAACCGGAACTGCACAAACTGCCTGCATTCCGAGGCCCCCTCCGCGGATCCGCTATTCCAAACCGCGACACTATTACCGGCGGAGTTGGTGGCGATAACAGGATTAGAGAGGCGAGGATAGTTATCAGTGTCGAAGGTCTCGTCCATGATCAAAGCGTCGCCCAGCGGCTCGCCATTCCGATCGAAGCGGGCGACCCGCAAGGACTCGGTCTGCTCGGCGGCGTTGCGCTCCAGCCAGGTCACCGCGAAGTCGTTGTCCGGGAGCGCCGCCACGTCGAAGCCCACGAACCGTACACCCGCGTCAGCGGCGTACAGATTGACCGGCTCCCCCTCGTCCAACACCGAGGCCGCGCTCACGCCCGCGACGAAAGCGGCACCGACACCGATCACCAAAGAAAAAACCCGAAAACCGTTCCGCGCCATAAGGCGTCCCTCCCTGAAAACCAGATTCCAATGAATGGGCGGTCGCCTCTGAACGGGCGACCTGCATCCGTTCGAATCTAGCACAGACTGCACGAGAATACCCCGGCACCCGGGACACCCGCCGGGCGAAACCCGGTCATTGCCGCCGCCCCCAAAGCCGCCCGCAACCCGGCGTGAGCGGGTATGATGAGGGCGGGTGGCAACGCGGCCCGAACGAACAACAACGATAACGAAAGAGGGAGAGCCATGACTTTCTTCAAACGACTGCTGCCGGCGATTGGCCTGGCGGCCTTGGTGGGGTGCCAGCATGCAGCGCCGGTTGAACCGGCGGACGCCATCTGGCTGAACGGACCGATCATCACCATCGACGACGCGCACCCTCAGGCGGAAGCCGTGGCGGTGCGCGACGGGCGCATCGTGGCGGTGGGCAAACGCAAGGCGGTGTTGCGCTACCAGGGTGAAGCCACCGCCGTCCACGACCTGCAAGACCGCGCCCTGCTGCCCGGCTTCGTGGACGCCCACGGCCATGTGTTCTTCGTCGGCTTCCAGGCGATGAGCGCCAATCTTTTGCCGCCGCCGGATGGCGGCGTCACCGATGTGGCCTCCATGGTCGAAACCTTGAAAACGTTTTCCAGGGACTCGGTGCTGCGCGAGCAGTTCGGCCTGATCTACGGCTTCGGCTATGACGATTCCCAACTGGCCGAGCAACGCCATCCCACCCGCGCGGAACTGGACCGGGTAAGCACCGAGCAGCCGGTGCTGGTGATTCATCAGTCCGCCCACTTCGGCGTGGTCAACAGCGCCGGGCTCAAGCAACTGGGGATCACCGCCGACAGCGACAACCCCAAAGGCGGGGTGATCGGCAAGGACCCGGCCACCGGCGAGCCCAACGGGCTGCTGGAAGAGAACGCTTTCTTCATGGCCCTGGGCAAGCTGTTCCCGAAAATGAACCCGCAACAAGCCATCGCCATGCTGCGGGAGGGCGAGAAGCTCTACACCCGCTACGGCTACACCACGCTGCAGGACGGCCGCAGCGCGCCGATGCACGTCAAGATCGCCGAAGCGGCGGCCAACGCCGGGGCGCTGCGCGCGGACATCGTCTCCTACCCGGACATCCTTAATCCGGGGGTGGCGGAGCTGATGGTGCCGCCCTTCTATCACAACGTGGAGAGCACGCCGCAATACCACAACCACTTCCGCATCGGCGGCATCAAGCTGACCCTGGACGGCTCGCCCCAGGGCAAGACCGCCTGGCTCACCGAACCCTACTACCAGCCGCCGGAAGGCAAGGGCGCGGACTACGCCGGCTACGGCGTGGTGGACGACGACAAGGTGGTGGAGGTCTACACCCAGGCCCTGGAGAACCGCTGGCAGACCCTCACCCACGCCAACGGCGACCGGGCCATCGACCAGATGATCATGGGCTGGCGGGAAGCCGAGGCCCAGGTGCCCGGCGTGGACGTGCGCCCGGTGCTGATCCACGGCCAGACCCTGCGCAAGGACCAGATCCCGGCACTGCAGGAGCTGGGCATCTTCCCGTCCCTGTTCCCCATGCACACTTTCTACTGGGGCGACTGGCACCGGGATTCCGTGCTCGGCCCGGAGCGGGCGGAGAATATCTCCCCCACCGGCTGGCTGCGCGAGCGCGGGATGCGCTTCACCACCCACCACGACGCCCCGGTGGCGCTGCCGGATTCCATGCGCGTGCTCGACGCGACCGTGAACCGCACCACCCGCAGCGGCCGGGTGCTCGGCGAGAACCAGAAAGTGGACGTGATGACGGCGCTGAAAGCGATGACCCTGTGGTCCGCCTGGCAGCACTTCGAGGAAGACCGCAAAGGCTCCATCGAAGTGGGCAAACTGGCGGACTTCGTGGTGCTCTCGGACAACCCGCTCACCGTGGAACCGGCCACCCTGGTCGACCTGCGCGTGGAAGAAACCATCAAGGAAGGCGCGAGCATCTACCACCGCGCCGCCGACGATACCGCCGGCGTGCCGCCGGCCCTGGGCCTGGCACCGGCGCTGGCCGCTCATGCACATGATCATGCTCATGAACATGACCACTACGGCGGTGACGGCTGCTTCGCGCCGGGCCTGGAGGTGATTTTCCACCGCCTCACCGGCGCCGGGCATCCGGCCGAGGCCGGCGGCGACTCAGTCCAGCGGCCAGCTCATCAGTAAACGGCCGCCCACGCCGTGCAGGGTGGCGCCGTCCGCCGAGAAGCTCAGGTCCGCCAGGGCGCTGGCGGGGGGCGCCAGTGTCTTGGCCACGGCACCGGCACGGGGCCGCCACAGGGTGAGCGCGCCGCCGTCGTCGTACAGGGCCAGGTAGCGGCCATCCGGCGAGGCCGCCGCCAGCCGCACGCCGGTGGCGCCGGGCAGAACGATGGAAGCGAGCACGGTGCCCTTGTCGGTGTCCAGCACATGGACGCCGGCCCGGGCATCCGGGCCTTCCACGGCGAAGGCCGTGGCCAGCCAGCGGCCCGTCTCCGACACCGTGCCCGCGCCCGCCACCAGGGCGGTGCGCGGGTCCAGGCCGTCCGGATAGGTCACCGCCGGCGCCCCGGCCACACGCGACGGTACCGGGAAGGCGCGACGGGTCGCGCCGTCCTTCCAACTCAGCGCCGCCACGCCGTGATCGTCCTCCACCCACAGGCTGTCGCCGCCACCCAGCACCCGTAAGCGCCCGGACATGGCCGCCGCGCGCGGCACCGCCCGCCGAGGCGAGAGCGCCCCGTCCTGCCAGGCGCGTATTCCGTCCGCGCCCCGCTCCACGAGTTGCGACCGGTCGCCGGTGGCGACCCAGGCACCGCCCTGCAAAGCGCGGCGGCGGTCTTCCGGCAACGGCAGGTGCGTCACTTCGCCATCGTGATAACGAAACAGGGACGGCAGCGACTCACCGAAGATTCGACCGGAAAAATACACGCCGGAGGCTGTGTCCGTGAACCGGGCGGCGCCCTCCGCCGCCCGCCACAGCACCTGGACCTGTTGCGCCTCCGAGTCCAGGCGCCATAGCTCGGCGATCATACGGTCCTCGCCCTCCACCCGCGCCTGGCGGTCCACGCCCAGCAAAAAGGCGCCGTCACTCCCCGGCGCCATGGCTTTCAGTTGCAGGGCATCGTCGCTGCGCAGGTCCTGGACCCTCGGCTTCACCGGCGCGCCCGTCTTCTTGGGCGTTCGCCAGCGGGGCGCCGGCAGGGTCTCCGGCACCCGCATGTCAGGCACCCAGAGCGCCACCTCATCGGACAGGCGCAGCGCCTGCTCCGGCCAGTGGCCGGCCAGCGCCTCCAGGGTGGTGGTCAGCCAGGAGGCCGGTACCACGCATTGCCGCTTAAATTGAGGCGCCGCGCCCCAGTTACCCGCCACCGGTTCCGGCAGGGGAATGGACTGGCAGCGTTGCAGCACGATGGCGGACGCTGGCCGCCCGAGGATCGGGCTCAGGTCCAGCAGCCGGGCGGAGTCCGTCACCGGCACCTTGTCCTCCCGCCTTTCGTGGACGAAGCGCGCGCCCGCCAACCGGGCTGAAAAGCCGGGCAGGCCACGCATCCTTTCCGGGTCGGACGCCACATTGGCCAGCAAGCGCCGCTGGCGGGCGGCGCTTTCCGGTTCCGTCAGGGCGCCCTGGCTCACCGCCCGCCGCAGCGCCGGCGCCAGCCCCTGGTCCACCCAGGCACGGCGCGCCTCCGGGCTGGCCGCCAGCCACCAGCGGCGCCAGGGGTCGGGCCAGTCCGCCACCGTTTGCGGCGCCGTATCCAGCGTCCACCCAAGCCTGGCCCAGGCGGGCTCGATCACTTCAAGCACCGTCTCGTAGCCGGCGTCCACCAGCACCACCGCCCGCTCGGATGCAAAGCGACGGCCTTCGCCAAACACCACCACCGGCACCCGCAGCGCGGCGGGGGTGCGCGGCAAGAATGCCTCTCGCTCCGTGGACGCCCGCCAATCCGCGCGGCTTTTTTCCGGAAAGTCGCCGGCATCCGCCGGGGCCATGAACAAGGACATAGCGACTCCCGCGAGCGCTCCGACCAGGCTCCGCGCTTTCCGCGCCACCCGGCTCATGGTTGAGGCCTGGCCATCAGTTCAACGTCGAACGGTGCCGGATCGGTCCGGCGCATCCAGACACCCCGGAAGCCGTCCGCCTCCGGTTCCAGAATGAACATTTCCCGCCCCGCCGGCGTGTCGCCCCCCCACTTGAGAACCAGCGCCTCGTTTTTCCGGCCGGTCAGACGCAGGGGAATCGGCGTGCCCACGTTTCGGTAGGCGTAGGAACCACCGTCCTCGCCATCGAGAACCAGCACGATCCTGTGCCGGTCAATGCGCCCGAAATACACGCCCTTCTCGCCGTAGGTGCGTGGGCAGGATGTCCGGTCTCCGGCCAGGGCGCAGGCCCCGAAGTCGCTGAGCCAGGGCCGCAGCGTTTCGCCATCGCCGCCGGCTTGCAGCGGGCCCAGCTCATCCAGGGCCCGGTAAGCGCGGCCAAAACCGCACTGCCAGCTCACGTGCAGGCCGGCGTCATCGACGAAAAAATCCCAGGACGTTCGCGACTCCTTCAGAACGTCGAGACAGCTTTCGTAGTGCTCGCGCTGTACCTGGCGGTCCTCGTCGTCCAGCTCCGAAGGCGCCGACAGCACCGCGCGGATTTCGTCCCGCCACTGCCGCCGTACCCGCGCTTCGAAATCGCCGAGGCCGCCCTTGCTAAAGAAATCCGCCAGATCCAGGGGCCGGCCGGTACCGGCATCAAAGGTAAAGTGGCTTTGGTACTGAGTGTCGTAGGCGCCCAGGAAATCGCCGTCGATGGCCAGCGACAGATACGCCGGGGTGTTGCCGGTGACCTGATAATCCAGGCGGCGGATGCCCCAGCCGTGCGGGTCCGGGCCCACGCGCTCGAACGGCGCGATTTCCGTGGAGAACGGATAACGCTCCAGCACCTGAACCTGCAGCCAGGTATTGATGGCCTCCGCTTCCACACCGCCGGTTACCAGCGGAAAGCGGTACGCTTTCGCCTGTTCCGCATCGTCCAGGGGCAGGGGCGTGACCGACAAAGGCGCGGCCAGCGAGATCGGAGACAGTAGCAGCACCAGGGACAAAACGGAGCGAGCAGAAGATCGGGTATCGGCCATGATGGTAGAAGGGGCTCCGCCCCACCGGTCGGTTCGTTATCCAGAACCTACCCGGCGGGCGGGAGCGGCGCAATGCGGTGGCCCACGGAGCGTGAGCCGGGCCGCATTACCACCGCCAACCGATTACGGGTCCGCGCCGGGCCGTTACTCCAGCGCGCACTCGAACGAGGCCGCTTCCATCGGGTCGCCGCCATCGATATAGCGCGGCCAGGCCGGATAGTCGCACAGCGGCCGGGTGCGGCCCGGTGCGCCCACGGTGTCCGTGGTCACCTGATTCTCCGGCGCGCTGCCGTCTTCCACCCAGTCCTCCAGCGCGGTCAGCGAATCCCAGGTGGCGTTGAAGCTGAGGCTGGCCGCGTGGCCGAAGCCCGCCACTTCATAGAAGCGCACGAACGAATCCACTTTTTCCGCGCCCATCTGGTTCAGCAGCCGGCCGTAGTACATCTCGGTGGCGCGGGTGCTCACCAGCACATCCGACATGCCGTGGGCCAGCAGCAGCTTGCCGCCGCGTGCCTCGAACGCGGAGATATTGGTGCCCGCGTTCAGGCCCACGCTCAGCTCGCTGATGCGCTGGGCGTACTGCGGCGCCGGGTTGATCGGGTCCAGGTTGTAGGAGTTGAACGAGGCGTCCCGGGCCACGGAGTATTTCACCCACTGATCCACCAGCACGCTCAGGTAGGGCGCGTACTGGGGCATGTTCGGAAACACCGGCGCGGTGTAGCCGAAGTTCAGGAAGGTGATGGTGTTGCCGATCGGCGTGCTGGTGTCGATGCCCAGATCCGCGCCCCACACATTGGAGCCCGGGTAGCCGGTCTCGCCGCTGGCCAGCGGGAAGTTGAAGGTCACGCCCTGGTCCATGGCTTTCAGAGCGTTGATCTGCGCGTCGGACAAGCAGCTGTCGCCGTCGTCACCGCCGCCGGGGCAACGCAGCGGATTGCCGTTCACCATGGCCGTGGACGGGTCGAAGATGGCGTTGCACTGGCGCTGGTCATTGATCAGATCGTCCGCCAGCCCGTCCAGCTCGTCGCAGGCTTCCAGGGCCGCGTCCAGCAGCAATTGCCGCTTGGCGAAGCTCGGGTAAGCGCCGGGCTGGGACAGGGCGCGACTGTAATGCTGACCGGCCAGCAGCGCTTCCGCGTCGTTCCAGGCCGGGTACCAGGCGATGGCCCCGTCCCAATCGTCCGGCCAGCGCTGGATGCTGGTCAACGCCTCGCGGCCGCCGGTGGAACCGCCGGCGAAATAGCTGTGCGCCGGCGCGCTGCCGTAGCGCTGCTTGATAATGAACAGGGAGGCGTCGCGGGTTTTCTTCAGCGCATCGCCGGCGAAGTTGTCCACCGCCTCGTCGTTGAGCCCCCAGCGGCCATCCTGGGAACCGTAGGCGTTGGCCTGGTGCCCGGAATCGCTGGCGAAGGTGGCGTAGCCGCGCGCCACCGGCAGCGGCTGGTCCACCGCGCCCTGGGCGATGTTGCCGGTGATATTGGGGATGGAACCGTTGAAACCGCCGCCGCCGAACATCAGCGCTTTCTTGTTCCAGTCGGCGGGCAGGGCCACCTTGAACAGAATGTCCGGCGCCGCCGGGTCCACCGGCGCGATGCGGCCCTCCACCAGACAGTGCTCCGGCAGCGCCGCCGCGCCGCTGCCGCTGGCGGCCACCACCGTGGCCGCCGTCACCTCACCGCCGGAGGTCGCCAGCGCGAACGCATCGGCGGGAATCGCCAGCCCGGGCAACTGCTCGCAGCTTAAGGATTGGGGTTGTTCGACGTCATCGTGGTCGCTATCGCCACCGCAGCCCACCAGGGCCAGGGCGGACAAACCGCACAGAGTGATGCCCAGCCGTTGCAGGCCGTTTGTTGTTTTCATGATGCTCTCCCGGTGTTGTCGTTATTGGTCGGGTTGTCTGTCTTGGCACCGTGCCCGGCGCCGATGGGCGCGCGGGAGCGATGTTGGCCCATCATAGACCGGGCCGGTCCTGTATTCACTCGAACGTTAGTGAGTAAACAATAAGACGCGCCACGGCGATGGCTTTCTCCCGTCTTAACGTGTCGGAGCCGCTACCCCTCGCGCGCCCTCAAACCCAAAACCAGCCGGGCCGCGTCCTTGGAGGGCGCCAGGCCAAAGGCCCTGGCGTACTCCCGGCTGAACTGGGTGGGGCTCTCGTAGCCCACTTCGTGGGCCGCGCGGGTGACGCTGTAGCCGGCGGCCACCAGCAGGGTGCGCGCCTGCAATAAGCGCAACTGCTTCTGGTACTGCAGCGGGCTGAGGTTGGTCACCGCCTTGAAGTGGCGATGAAACGCGGACAGGCTCATGGCCGCTTCCTGCGCCAGCGTGTCCATGCGCAGTGGCCTCGTGTACTCCCGACGCAGCCGCTGAATTGCCCGGTGCACCCTTGCCAGGGCGCTGTCCGGCGTGGCGATGTCGCGCAACATCCAGCCCATGGGCCCCCGCAATACGCGATAAAGAATTTCCCGTTCGTAAGCGGGCGCCAAGGCAGGTATATCTTCCGGGCTTCGCATCAAACGCAGCAGGCGCACCCAGGCGCCCAACAGTTCCGGGGTGGTCGCCGCCACCGAAAAGGCACGCTCCGGACCAGCCTGTCCGGCAGGATCGGGCAGATCCGCCAACAGCTCCGTCAGAATTCGCGAGTCCAGGGTCAGGCTCACCGCGAGATAGGGTTCACCGGACGCGGCCGCATGCACCACCCCCGCCGCCGGCAGATCCACCGACATCACGAAATAGGTGGCGGGATCATAATGCAGCGTTTGCCCGCCGACCGTCATCGACTTACCACCCTGCAAAATCAGATTGATCATCGGATCATACACGGCGGCGAGCTGATGTTCGGGGATCTCGCCCTGGACCATGGCCACCCGGGGAATGCCGGTCTCGGTGCGGCGGTTTTGCGCGTGGGCGGCCAGCGCCCGCAGTTCGTTCAGGGAGTCGTTCATCCGCTTATTGGACGCTGGCGCCGCCGTCGGCACAAGCGGAAAAGCAGAAACAGGCAGGCTTCAAACAGGAACCGGTGAGCCCGGTCTCCGGCGCCGCCCTATCGTGTAACCACCCCCTTGTCCCCATCAGGAGACACCATGCTCGATCACATCTTCGTATCCGTCAGCGACCCGGACCGCTCCATCGCCTTCTACACCCGGGCGCTGGCGCCGCTGGGCATCGTCAACCGCCACGACTACGACGGCAAGGACGGCCCGCCGGGCCACCCGGACCTGAAAGGCTTCGGCGCCCACGGGCGCATGTTCTTCTGGCTGCGCCACGGCAGCGTGGACGCCCGCGCCGTCCACATCGGCTTTGTCGCCGACAGCCAGGCCCAAGTGGACGCCGCCTACACCGCCGCCATGGCCGCCGGCGGCACCGACAATGGCGCTCCCGGCCCGCGTCTGCACTACGACCCACGCTATTACGCCGCCAACGTGCTCGACCCGGACGGCTACAGCCTGGAGTTCGTGTACAAAAGCTGGCAGCACTGAACGTCGCCGGGCCCGGGTTTCAGGCGGGCACCGCCTGGCACACCACTTCCACATTGACGCCGTCCGGGTCCAGCACATAGGCAGCGTAATAGTGATCGTGATAATGCGCCCGAACCCCCGGCGCGCCGTTGTCGTCCCCACCCGCCGCCAGCGCCGCGTCATGGAAGGCGTCGACCACGGAACGCTCCGCCGCCGCGAACGCCACATGGGTGCCCGCCCCGGCCTGCTCGTTATCGTGCACCCACAAACGGGGATAACCGTCCCTGCCGAAGCCGTGGCGCGTGCCGCTGCTGCGGGTGCGCTCCGGCCCGACCGTGATAAGGCGGGTCATGCCCAGCGGCGCCAGCGCCTGCTCATAAAAACGGCGCGACACCTCGGCGTCGCGCACGGCGAATTCCACATGATCCAGTAACGTCATAAGGCTGTCCGTCTGAAGGTAGCGTTTCGGAGGCCGGCCCATCGCCGGCCCGTCCATTGTGCCCCATCCTCTGCCTGCGCCACTGGCCGAAAACGGGCGAAACCCTGCCTGATCGTCGCGGCAACCTGATGTCCGTTATCCGATCCCGGGCATCGCCACATACCCCGGCAGGTTCTTGATGCGTTCCATCCAGGCGCGGATGGCCGGGTACGGCTTCAGGCTCACGCCACCTTCCCAGCCCAGAGCGATGTAGGGAAACACCGCGCACTCGGCGATGGTCGGCCGGCCCAGGGCCAGCCATTGATGCTCGCTCAGGTGCCGTTCGATCAGCGGCAACACCCGGTCGCTCACGGCCAGCGCCCGCGCCTTATCTAGCGGGTAGCCGAACTTGTCGATCAGCCGCGCCGCATTGGGGCCTGCGTGGATTTCATTGGCGGCAGTGGAGAGCCACTGCATCACCTCGCCCTGGTGGGCCGGGCTGTCCGGCCACCACTGGTGGCCGCCGTAACGGCGCGCCAGATAGACCAGGATCGCCTGGGAATCGCGCAGCAACACGTCGCCGTCCTGCAACACCGGCACCTGGGCCCACGGGTTCAGATCGATAAACGGCGACTGCTGGTGCTCGCCGGCGGCCAGATCCACCGGCACCAGCTCCAGCTCGATGCCCACCAGAGCGGCGAACAGGCGCACCTTGTAGCAGTTACCGGACAATTCCATATCGTACAGTTTCATGGCGGGACTCCTTACTCGGTTTCCGGAAGCAGCTGGTTGAACTCCAGCACGTTGCGATCCGGGTCGCGGATAAACAGGGTGATGCGGCGCGGGCCCAGACGATGGATGCCCTCGGTGATCTCGATGCCTGCCTGGTCCAGCCAATCCTTCAGGGCATACAGGTCGTCCACCACGAACGCCGGATGGGTCACGCCCGGCAGCTTCACCGGCTCGTCCAGCAGCACGTTGCGGCCATGGGGCAACCGCGTGCCGTTGAAAATCAGATTGATGCGCACGCCACCCGGCGTCTCCATCTCGTTGGCCTCGAACCGCTCGAAGCGGCGCACCTCCGTGAACCCGAGCTGCTCGTAGAACGCCACTGCCTCCTGGCGATCGCTGACCCGGATGCCCACATGGTCGTACTCGCGAATGGGCTGCGGTTGTTTCATCACTGGCTCCCTCTGTGAAACGGAAGCCCAGTACACGCCTTTCTTTAATTTCAATAAATGGCGCCAACCTGTTAGCTTTATTCAGCTTTTCGCAAAGATGGAGCCGCGCGCCTCCCATGGACAAACTCAAAGCCATGAGCACCTTCGTCGCCATCGTCGACCAGGGCAGCCTCTCCGCCGCCGGTGACAAACTGGACCGCTCCCCCGCCGCCATCGTCCGCACCCTCGCCGGCCTCGAACAGCACCTGGGCGTGCGCCTGCTCAACCGCAGCACCCGCCGCCTCGCCCTCACCGACGAAGGCCGCGACTACCTGCAACACTGCCGCCAGATCCTCGCCGACATCCACACCGCCGAAGCCCGCCTCGACAGCCACCGCAGCGAACCCGCCGGCACCCTCTCCATCACCGCTCCGGTAATGTTCGGCCACCTCCACCTCACCCCCCTGCTCAACCAGTGGCTCAAACAACACCCGCACATGCGCGCCGAACTCACCCTCCTCGACCGCGTCACCGACCTGCTCGAAGAAGGCTTCGACCTCGCCCTGCGCATCGGCCACCTCGCCGACAGCACCCTCATCGCCCGCCCGCTCGGCCACACCGGCTACGTCCTCTGCGCCAGCCCCGACCTCATCGAACAGAAGAGCCAACCCCAGCACCCCCAGGACCTCGCCCACTGGCCTACCGTCTGCTTCGCCCCCGCCGGCAGCACCTGGCACTTCCAGGTGGACGGCAAACCCTGGCCCCAACGCATCGACCCACTCATCCGCGCCAACCAGGTCGACACCCAACTCGCCGCCGCCCGCGACGGCCTCGGCCTCTGCCGCGTGCTCAGCTACCAGGCCCAACACGACTTCAAGCGCGGCACCCTGGTGCCCGTGCTCAGCGACTACAACCCGCCGCCGCTGCCGGTGCAGTTCGTGTTTCCGCACAGCAGGCTGCTGTCGCCGCGGGTGCGGCATTTTATCGAGGCGGTGGAGGGGGCGTTGAAGGAGCGTTTGGCGGAGGCGGCCGGGGATGAGGGTTAGCGCGGGGCGGGAAGTGCCACGACCGTGAGGTCATCGCTCAGACGTGCGAAATCATCCACGTTGACCGTGACGATGGGTAAATCATTTGCCAAGCCGGTTGCTGCAATCATCATATCCGAGAAGAGACGACTATCCCGACGCGCCTCTCGAATATAAGGGCCGCGTAAGCGCGCCATGATTTCAGCCTCATGACGGCCAAAAGGAACGACTTCCGCCCGCGCTGTGACCAAACTCGCTTGCCAGCGGCACTCTTCCATGACGTCCGGATCTTTTTGTGCCAAGGGGCGATGTACGCCCGCCCATAGTTCTTGAATACTCACCGCAGCCACCATCGGACGTTCAATGGCACTCAAGGAGTCAGGCAGGCGCTGATAACACCAGGGCAAAAGCGCGCAGGTGTCGAAGAGGAGACGGTCAGTCACCGTGACGAATCAGCTCTAGATCGCGAGCGGCTTGCTCATAGATCCTGCGATACGCTTCATCGCTGACGGTACGGCGCTCCAAAGGAAGAGTGGTTTTAACCAGCGACTCTTCTTCCTCGGCCGATGAGTACTTCGCCTTCTCTTCGCGAACACTCATAGCACCGCTCGTACCAGCGGCTTTCGCACGCTCTTGCCAATCTTCAGGGCTCAGTATCGTTGCCATCGTGAAGCACCTCCTAAGCAGACCGTCAGCCTATCACACCACCTAAGTAGAGCTGCAGACCTGAGTAACCACACACTTACACCAAATACTAAAGCCGCCGACCGGCAAGGCGGCGGTGCGGGCGGCTTGGGCCGGCGACATAACTGGACATGGAGTGGGACGCCGGACGAGTTCGGCGTTAAAGCCTCGGTGGATGCACCGGGGCTTCTCGCTTTCTGTGTTCTGAGCCGTTAAACCTGATTCCTGCCAGTCGTCAACCTTGCAGGCGCAACCGAACCGAGGCCTCGACATCGCGGGCCACCCGAATCATCGCGGCCACCAGCGATTCGTCAACTTCCAGATGGCCTTCGTACTCAGCCAGATTCGTTTCCGGTGGGCTTGGTCCAGCACCCGCCACTGAACGTTCGGCAAATCCGCCGTGTGCTTGAGACACTGAAAGATCAGATAGCGGCTTTCCGAGCGGTAGCCCTGCAAGCGGAGGGCGGTAAGCGCCAGGGCATGGGCCGCGTTGTAGGCCAGATCGAAACGGCTCTCCAGGCTCAGACTTTCCTGCTCGGCGTCGCCCAGTCGGCGCTGCCCAGAGAGGAACAGGCCGTTGAGTTCGGCCTGGGCGGGCGGTTCATGTTTGAGCTGGCCGGTGCGGGCCAGATTCTCCAGAGGATCGGAAGTCATCGGGTAAGCGTCCTTGCAACAGTATCGTGTCCCCTGAAAGCACCTTATGCAGGAACGGATTGCCGTCCCGCAGCCGCTTCTCGAACTCCGCGTTGGTGTACAACGTCGGATTAATCGGCCGCCCCAAGGTGCTCTCCACATCGGCCAGCATCCCGTAGGCCGATTCAAGAGTCAGGGTATCGGACACCAGCAGCAGGTCAATATCGCTCGCCGCCGTCGCCCCGCCCTTCGCCACCGAGCCGTAGACCAGCGCCAGATCAATGGCCTCCGGAGAGGCTGCCAGCGCCCCCCGCAGCGGTTCAACCAGGCCCACCGTCTTGCGGATCAGGGCCACCAACTCGGCATAGATCGGCGATTCCGGATTGGCCTGATAGTGCTTCTGGTTGCCCACCCGAAACACCCGGACCAGCCCACTATCGGCCAGCTTCTTCAGCTCCCGCTGCACCCCGCCGGAGCCCATACCCAGCAGGCCGATAACCTCGGCGCCGAAGAAGCTCCGCTCCGGCTGGCCGAACAGCAGCCCCAGCACTCGCTGCTGAGTGTTGGAGAACAAGGCATCGGCCAGGGAGAGGCGGCCGGGATTGGTTTCGATACCGTGATTTATACCCATAATGGGTAACTATAAACCCAATATGAGTATTTTCTTATGAGAAAACTCATATTGAGTCCCCAGAACCCCAAATTGGGTACCCAGCCAGCAACAGCGCTCAAACACCGCCCCGCCTACTTCCAGTACAAAGGACAATCGGCTCACGCTCGGTCGCCTCGGTATCGTGCGCCACCTCCGCCCGCAGCCAATAACCACGGGACAGGCCGAAGAAACGACACAGCCGCAGATCCGTATCCGCGGTGATGGCGCACTTGCCGGCGACGATATCGCCGATGTGCTGCGCAGGTACGCCGATTTCCTTGGCGAGGCGATTATTGCGGAAGAGACACAAATTATTGCTTACCCAATAGCGATATCGTAAAAGGGATAAAAAAACACTGACAAGGAAAAGTTGGGGGATGTTATGGCTACTCGAAGAGCCAATATTCTTATTCTGTGCAAGACCTACCCATCACCGAGCAAGCGATACGCTGAAACATCCTGCGTGGCCGGCATGGAAGAGACCGGGCGCCTGATCCGGCTTTATCCCGTTCCTTTCCGGTTCCTCACCGAGGAGCAGAAATTCAGAAAATGGCAATGGATCAACGCAAGGATCGAAAAGACCAGGGACGATCATCGCCCGGAAAGTCATCGCATCTACGTCGACGACCTGGAGCGTCAAGAGCCGCTTTCTACACGCCAAGGCTGGCTAGAACGCCGGCAAGCGATACAATCAATCCCCATCTTTAGCAGCTTCGATGATCTGGAGCGCGCCCGAGTAGAACAAGACATCTCACTCGGCTTACTCCGCCCCAAGAAATTGGTGGAGTTGGAAATTAACCCCACCAAGGAAAAGGACTGGACGGCGGAGGAGCTGGATAAATTGATGCAGCTCCAGAAACAAGGTGAGCTTTTTCAAGAGACCCGAAGCAGCGTTCGTGTTCTCCAGAAGATCCCCTTTGATTTTCACTACCACTACGAGTGCAAAACCCCGGCGGGACCACAAATTCATAAGAACAAAATCGTGGACTGGGAAGTCTGCGCCCTGTATCGAAAACTCATCGCGCAACACGGGCCGCAAGGCTGGCAAGCACCGTTCCGGGATAAGTTAATGCGCCAATTGGGTGAAACCGACTTGCTCTTTCTAATGGGCAACATGCACCGGCACAGGCATCAGTGGCTGATCGTCAGCCTGATCTATCCACCTAAAGAGCCGCAGCAGACTCTTTTCTGATCGAGAGATGATCGATAGTGAGGCGAGGCTGAATCTGCTGGCTCGCCTCTGCCACCAGGCGACGATGGCAGAAGGTGGCGTCCGCCTCGAAGCAGATCAGGCAGGAATACGTAGCACGCGACTGATCCACCACCTGATTCAGGGCTGTCTCCTGACTCTGGATGTAACGCAGAAAGTCCTTCTCATACCGGGACCAGTCGCCATCAAGCTTGTATTGCTCCCGGATCGGCTTGGGGCACCCCAGCTCCCGGATATGGCGGTAGGCAATACCGGCCTCTGCCAGCTTTTCGGAGAACGCCGTCTTGGAAAAGCCCCGTTTACGGGAAATCGGATACTGGCGCACATCAATGATCTGGTCGACACCGGCCTCTCTGAGACCCTGCACGAAGGCCTCGATATCAACGCCTTCATAACCGGCGGTGTAGAGCAACATAGTATTTACCTGCGGAATGACAGCACTTCTGGCAGAGCATTGTCCATGGGCCAACGGCCCCTGTCCATGTCCGATCTCTTACCCCGCAAGCTGCCTGAGATTTACGCTCACGAGCCGGGGAGCCGGGATTCTGCGAAGTTTAGGAGCCCCCCTCAGCGGCTTTTGCAATCTGTACCAGCCGGGCGTTAAAGCTCACGGCATCCCTCGCGTAATGGGCCCTACGATGACAGTTCGGGCACAGCGCAACCACATTCTCGGGATGGTCCGGCCCACCATCGGCCACACGGTGAAGGTGGTGGCACTCAAGATAAGGACCTTGTGACGAGGAAAACGGCGCCGGCTGGGCACAGCCCTCGCAATAGCCTTTGGCACGCGCCAACGCATAGCGGCGAATCGCTTCGGCCCGGTAGTAGGCAACTCGCATTCGAGTCTGTGGCTCGGCGGTGCTAACGGCCTTAGGGAGCGCCGCATCCCGAAGCTGCGCCAGCGAATAGCGCTTCAGCCTATCTGTATCGCTAGGGTCGTAGAGCGGCCGAGCCTCCCGCACGGACGAGGAAGGAGGCGACGAATTCACATCGAGATGAAACACCAAGGCCTGACGCAGCTTACCATCCCGGTCAGGCCGCTCTTCCTGGTGGTAACCAATACAGTCCGCCTGCCCGATATAACGAACGTACCCACGGCGCGTGTATTCGAAGAGGTGCAACGTCTTACCATCTTGCTGATGATGAGCAATGGCGCGATTGCCGCCGGTGAGCACCATGTCCCCGACTTGCCCCGCCCCGGTATAGAAAAAGACGCCCTCTTTGAATTCGTCCGTGTAACCGTGCCGACCGCCGGTCTCTGAAACGAACAGGAACACATAGGGCGCGTTCTTTGGTGTGGAGATACCGCCTTGCTGCTGTCCGCCATACACCTCGTGAATCTGCGAACGGCGGTGATACTCTTTCCCCACTTCAAACACTGCGCTTCCCCAAGCCAACTGACTACCTGGACGCCCGGACCAGAGCCAGAGCGTCGACGATTATTGTTCGTCAGGGATCATAACGGGTATGCGCTCTTCATTGCAGCCCTGCAACGCAGGGATTCGCATTAGTGATATATGCAAGTAGAGGAAGTAACTAGAGTGCGCCAGAGCCCTTCCGCAGGAAAGAAGCGGCGAGGAGGGCATCAAAGGTTCGAACTGAAGGGCAGGCTCGACCTTATCTGACCTTCACAAAGGGGGTCTGTAAAGCCGGAAAAATGATCTTATCCAATGCGCAAAGAGCCAATTTACATATGATCGGACGTGATCAAATAAACACCATCTTCATCAATAAGATTGGCTGTGATTGAGACTATAAAGTCCGTGTTATCGTCAAAGTTATCTTTGGCATCCTACTCGGTATCGGCGGTGTGGAGATGATCGCCGATTGCGACTTGCGTCACACCGCATATTATCTCATCGCCCTCTTCACCGATTAGGCGGAAAATAATCGGTTCTTTCTGATAATACCACCAACTTCACCAAAAGCCCCCCCGCAAAGAAAATGCTAATCGAAACAAGATCACCGGTTGATCAGAAAACTTTTTACATGCCAGGGAAGATCCAAAAGCTTTGCGTCTGATTCGTAACAGTACTGATGAGTGCAAATCATTATCTTGAGAGGGATTTTTCATATTTTAAGGCGGCGACCTCTTCAATATATATCGCCGGACACTTACCCATGTCACTCCAGGATTCATGTGATATTTTCCTCTTCCCGGCTTCGCTATCCACGAGAGACCGTTACGCAAAGGCTCTCATAGGAATCAGCATCAAAAGCATGCTATTAATTCACCAGACTTATGATTCTTTGAGAACAAAGATAAGTAGACTTTGCTGCAAGATGGAGCAAGAAAAGAAAGAAGCCTCGGCGCATAGCAAATCAAACACTTCTTAGTACTTAGGGCGGAGACGGACCACGTAACTCTCGGGAGCAACTTCGTAAGTGTCGGAAAGGAAAAAGTCGATCCACTCTCGAATAATCTGCCACTGCTTGTCTCTAGCCTGCCCATCAAAATCAGACCTCATGGAACCTACCAGATACTCACCCTTTTGATCGCTGATTCTAGCAGGTATTTGCTTAACAATTTCCCTAACGCCCCCCATATTGACGATGGCCAGAGCCACATAATTTCTAAAGCTCTCCTCATCCAGACCTTCTGGAACAGATAGCACATCTAAATCCAGTCTAGCGTCTTCCGCAACTCCTTCTGCAAGCTTTTGATATCGTCCAGCATAAGTAGCGTAAAGAGCACTGGGAACGGCACACTCAGGCAGCCACCATTCCAACGGATTCTCAACCGTCATTTCATCAGCCACCATGGCCGCCTCTGGAAGCGCACCCCTTAATTCAGCAGCTTGTTCGTTTACTGATTCATACTCAGCGAAGGTGGCCTCTCTCGCGCAATCCAATTTTGCCAAAAGGTTACTGACCTCTTGTTCAGATCGGGATACCCCAAAAAGCATTTCAATATTCGACGCCGGCGCCCACCCTAAAGCTTTTGAGGTTAAGTTCGCCGAACCGATGAGACATTTCTCATCTGAGACATACATCTTAGCGTGAAGGTTATCCAGGAGGCCGAGAAAGGAGTTCTCGCGCTTCCGAATTAGTTCAAAAACCTCCAAATCCGACACTCCCAACGCAATTTCGCCGGGGAGCCACCGGGTTATAACTTTTAATGATACCTGAGGGTTAACTACCTTAATAAGTGCAGCGAGAACACCTTTCTTAATAAATGGAGCGCAAAGGATGACCTCGCTTCGAGCCTCCGAAATATGCTGAACCAATCGCTCTCCGTCCGCGCGCATACCCCCTCCTAAAATTTCAGCGCCAAATCTTCAGTCCATATCAGGCGTTAAAAAATCGGCGGCTATCTGCCCCCAATTTAACCTTATTTTGCTAAGTTGTCGGGCCTTATCGAGCCCTGCCTCGCGCTCGTAGCGAGCCCATGCAGCAAAAATTATTTTTGAGGCGTTAATAGCACGACCAAGCCTTCCAAGAACCTCTTCTTTGGTTAAGTCGTTCACATCCTCGTCGACTGTATTGACTGTTCCAAAAACATCATCAAATGCGGGATGCTTTCTGTTAAAGGTGATTTCCGTCAAAGAACCCTTTATATCCACTGAAAACAATTGAAACTCGTCAGGAAAATCTGCCTCTAAAAAAATAACTCGCAGCTCTTTCTCCTTAATAAGCCCAATAATTTCATCCGCCTCGTCTTCGGAGTAGTCTTTTCCTTTAACTAGATCCTCTTTAACTTTGTCGTAGTCTTTTTCTCCTAACGGCTCACCTTCGCTTTCGATCGGTGTTTCTTTTGACCGGTCTTTCCACTTATCATTTACGCTATCTGTTACGTCATCGATATCGTTATGTCGAGTCTTGCCAGTAGACCTTCCCCCAGCAGCTTGGGACTTAATAGCCGACCTAAGCTGCCCAAGGTTGCGCTTGATGCTATCTGACAATTCAAGCAGCCAAGCTCGTGGATCACCATCGTCTTTCAGCCTTGATACAACGTCACGAAACTCCTCATCATCCTCAGCCAAATCCTCCCATTCCAATCCTGCAAGCTCAGAAAAATGAACAGCGGCCTGTTTGTTATTTGTAACTCCAAAAACCTCATCAAGCTCCGGAGTAAATATCACCTCAGCTCCCCACCAGCGCTCTCGAGGGTCGTATCCTATACACCACCCGTGATCTAATACTATTTCCCTCCTCGCCCTTATCAAAGAAACGCCGATGTTTCCCTTAGCATGCCGACCGTAAGCTGTTTTGCCTCGTTCAGCAGTTCCGGACTTATCTGCCGTTTCTTTCTTTGCTACGGAATAACGGACTTTTACCTCATGGACAGCGCCCTCGTACTCAATTGAGTGCGTCTCCTCAACAAAAAGATCAAACATTGGGCGGTTCGAAAATGGCTCTGGCACTAAAGGGGATTTCATTAAATACAGCGGGTCACTTATTTTCGCTTCATCATCGTGTATCACTTCACCGGAATCCATATTTTTTGCAAACAATCTGATGCTTAGTGCGCCTTCTTCTATAAAGTACCGGTAAATTCGGCCCGCCAGTTTTTCGGTATTCTGAAGTGTAGCCCGCGCGCCCTTCCATGTAAGGCGTCGTGCATCAACCTCCGACCAAACAACCAACGTTCCAGTAGCCCCCTCGTTGTCACTTAACTCCCTCCATTCTTCAGGCACCGGGGAGTGCTCCGGCTCCGGGACGAAACGCATGTCTCCCGACTCAATCTCCGAAATACATAAATAACTATGGACAGCGTTGTCATATCCATTCTTCCACGTCCATACATCAACTCGGCCAGCCTGTGAAATCGAGGAATTTGGCAGGCCCATACCAAAGCGGCCAATACCTGAGCGGTCGCCTAAACGTGTCCCGTTACCAAATTGCAAGGCGGCCCGAAGCGTTTTCGCGTCCATACCAGAGCCATCGTCCATCACCGCGATCTTATTAATCCTGGAGCGTCGTCTGGACTCTACGAGCTCAGCTTTCTCCAAACAGAGAACCTCAATATTTTTTGCACCTGCCTGCTGTGCATTATCGATGAGTTCCGCAATGGCGTAAGCTGTATTTTTATACCCAGAATCCCTCATGGCGGTAATGGCCAAGCTACTAGGAATTACTTCTGACTCATAGTTATTCATCATGCCCCCTTCTTCTTCCACACATCTTCCCAATTAGAAAACGCTTCCGCCACATCGCCGAACCCCGGGAGAGATGTGTCAACAATCGTCACAATCTCCGCCTCGCGGTTACCACCGGCTCTCTCGCCCCTAATCGCTCGGCCGACCATCTGACTGAAAAGAACTAATGACCTTGTAGGACGTGCGATGATGGCCGCGCTGGTTTGCGGCGCGTCAAACCCTGTCGTTAACACCCCAAAATTACAAATAACTTGGGGAGCATTACCTTGAGACTTGAAACGCTTAATTATTCTCTTCCTTTTTTCATCATCTGTTCCGCCGTGTATGTACCCACTATCAATGGATAAAGCTCGCAGCATGTGCGAAATGATTTTGCAATGATAGACGGACGCACAAAATACTATTATTCTCTTATGGCCTACCTCGACCAGTCTTTGGACTTCTTTTATAACCTGAATATTACGATCTTGATCTCTAGCGACACGATCCAAGTCTGACGAAGAAAAATCATCTCCATCACCCTTTTTGCTACCAGCGTTTCCCGCACTTCCGTAATCTAGTTTTTTAAATACAGGCTTTGCCAAATACCCCTTCTCAATTAAATATGAGACAGGATTATCCCACCCATCAATCTCGAGTGAAACTTTGTTTTGATTGAAAAAGTCCGCAAGCTCCTGGTCTCTTTCTATATCATCCCAAGTACGCCCCGGTGTCGCGGTCAATCCCACAAGAACACCACGACGACCGGTGAGCAGGAATTTTTCAATCAGATCCTTATAAGTCGGCGCAATGGCCTGATGAGCCTCGTCCACAACCACCAAACTAACTTTCGCAGCAAGCCTCAAAACATCAACTGGGTCGATTTTCCATAAAGATGTCAGCTTTTGAAAGCCAGAGACTACAAGCCCATCGTCTATCTCTCCAAGATCGATAGCTTTGTCGCCCCAGACCCGATATATACCGCAACGCCTATTACCTAACTTGCCCCATGCACTGGCGAACGTATCCGCAGCCTGCTCCAGCAGTTCCGATGTACTCGCAAGCCAGAGGACCAGACCAGGCTCACGCTCTTTTAAGTAATGCGCAACGAGGTGCATAGATGTTCGCGTCTTGCCTGACCCGGTAGGCATATGAAGAACGACCGGACGCCCGTGCGATACATAGGAATGTACTCTCCACATCAGATCCCGTTGGTGCTTAAAAAGCGTGTACTCAGGTTCAACTACCTCTATTGCAAGCGATGACGGCGGAAGTTTAAAGCCTGAAGAAGACAACCCAAAGAAACCAAGGTACTGTCGGAAAAGCTCTTTATCTTCTTCAATTCCAATTAACTCAATGTCTCCTTTTTCACCACCTATCCGCAGTCGGCCAAGCAACTCAGAGAACTTATCGTTAGAGATCTTTGTATGGATTAGTTTCCTTTTATTTGGATCTGAGAGGTACTGATGGCAGTCATCCTCTATTAGCGCACAACAAACTTTTTCTAAGGAGCGCTGCAAATTCCCTGGTGAGACCACGCCCCTAAGCGATCTGCAGATGTCTTCCCCGACAGCATCTTTCAACTCATCAATCGAAAAGCGCGACACTATCGTTTGTATAGATTCACCCGGATTTACCATATATATCGCTGCATCATTTTATTTTTATATTAAAGAGAACATATCAAACATGCCTGATCTTGTGGGTCATCATCTTCACTAGCGCGAAGTTCATCTTGCCAGCGCTTTCCTGTTGATGACGAGAAACGCCCGATCACGCCTTCTTCTCTTTCTCGTTCTTCCGCTCTCGCAACCACCTCATCCAGGCTCTTTCCGTTAACCCAGGTGTATCCATTACCAGCTTCCTGTTCTATCCGCTTCGCATCCTCAAAGAGCCCGGGGTGATTCCTTTTTAATCCCAACCATTCCTTTTGGCTTTGAAAGAAGCAAAAATAGCAACCTGACCTTGACCTCCATTTATAATACTCTGGTATACCAACGGAGTTTTCAAGAATCTGAAATATATCCTCTCTTGCAAGGCCGTCTTCTATGAAAGGAAAGACCGCCTTTATCGTTTCTTTATGGCTCACATATCCTTCTCGGAACTCATCAGCCCTAATTCCTATATAACTGATCACTGAATCATTACCGACGTAATCTTCGAAAGGCTTAATTTTCATCACTCTAGTACACCAACGCTGTCTAGCGGAGGGCAAAAAGTCTGAGTGCAGTTTTAGCCAGTGCTCGAATGGTCGCCCGCTAGATAGACGCACGACCTCCTTGCCTAGATAAGCCTCCATCTTGTCCAGAAAATCATAGACTTCCTGAAGTTCAGCTCCAGTATCCGAAAAAAAATACTCTATCTTCTCATGAAGTTCCGGATATCGATCTTTAATATAAATTGCTAGTGCGGCGCTATCTTTCCCTCCAGATAAACCAAGAACGTGCCTAGCACCGTCATTCTCGAACGCTGCTGCAAGAGAATATTTACGCTTGTCCATCTTGTCTCCTTGCGGGGCGGATCGTCTGTTTTTTTCTGGCAAGAGCCCTGTATTGAGTCAAAAATTCATCCACTAACTCAGCAAGCACAGCCAGTTGAGATTCCTGATTCAGAGTGCCACCATCACCTGCCAAAGCCTCCATAACCGACTCTTTTACGACTCTAATAGAGTCTCGCTCTTGCTCTCCTATAGCGACAACTTCATCGATCGGCTCTCCGCCTTTCTTAAGTGAGCGAAGCAGATAAACATCAAAGTCTGTATCATATTTGCCAGCCACCTTATCATGATGAAGACGCAGTGCCTCCAGGTCGAGAATGCGCTTGGAGAAATCAGCCAGCTTAACCTCTGCTTCTGCGCGGTCCGCATCGCCCCATTTTTCCGCTGGCTTTTGGCCTAAAAACATTAGAATGTTACTCAGCCAATGCTCATCCCCACCAGAGTCTTTACATAAGCGCTTTAAGAATGCTCGCATACCATCAACGTCGACGGTGTACGACTCTAGCCCACGGTACCGCCCAGCAAGCGCAGTGCGTAGCGCAGGCAATGGTGTATTGGGGTCAAGATGAAACGCCTGAGCAATTAGCTTTCTCTGATGCTCGACCATGTTCGGGAATGCGTATTTAAGTTCCCTCAGTGCATCCTGGAGAGCCGCCGCCATCCCTCTAATATTCTCAGCTGAGCTATCGGGCTCGAACCCCAAAGCTCTCGGAACGTCTTCAAAAATCAATAATTGCGGCGATTTACTTAGATTGAATGCTGCTCTCAACTCTTTGGCCCGCAGCGAAAGGTCTGCGGACTTAGTTTTTTTTGTATAATCGGGCAAATTGCCTATGAAAGAGGCAAGAGGGCGAACTAATTCGAGCACTGACCGGTCTTTATCGTCGGAGAACAGCGCTTCCTGGTACTGCTCGTAGACTGATCTACGAAGTCCTTCTATCTTAAATCTCTGAACAGAAAATTCCTCTGGGACCTTTGAAAAACGCTCCAATATTTCGTCGGTCAAGTGGGCCACAAAACGCCGATTCTCGTATAACGCCACCTCATTCTTATATATCAAGAGCGAGGCAGCATAAAGAATTGGCAACACCCCTTTTTTCACACCATAAGGAGGCCGGGTCAACACGTCAGTCAACTCCGTAAAACTTTTTGGCGCAGCCTCTGTAGCTTCAAGAAAGCGTTTCAACTCACGCCAGACTTCAAATAATTCACTTCCTTTCTTCGGCTCCTCGAACATCCAGCTATTCACCGAGTCTCTGGAAGGGACATGAAGACCCGTCTCCCTTAAAATAGATCGGTATATAGCCTTTTCCGGAGGGAATTTTTCAATTGCCAAGTCAGCTTTCTCAGGATTTGCCAGCATGGCATAAAGCAATTTATTTCTTCCCGCCGTGGCCTGGCTGCTCGGCTTGTCCCGATTGATAAGTTCATTATGTAACCCAGCAGATTTTGAGAATACATTCTCTAGAACAATCGACAGCTGTTTTTGAAGTGCGCGCTTGTCTTCGACCTGCAGCCTTCTTCCCTTCCAATGCCACTGATTTTGCTTAGGCTCCTGCATCAAATTCCGCAAGAAGGAGTCTCTCGATGCCAAAGCTCCCGTCAGCCGGTCTCGAAATTCTCTTTGCGCAACAGGATCATTTGCCAACTCTTGACGAGTTGACTCCACAGCCCTTAGCGCCAGCACTTCTTGAACTGCTTCACGGATCCTGGGCCCGTTCAAGCAGAGAGCCACAATATCCGAGGCAGAGAAATACCCTGAGACTTCACGTTTAAAGAATTCTATATCGTCTTGGCCGAAAACGAGGTAAAACAAAATCCGTGGGTTGACGTCTTCAATTGGAACTTTCTTGAATGTGGATGCATCAATAAAAACAGGCTGGAAATACCGCAGCGCTCCAGTCTTTATGGAGTACGCTCGCGCCACAACAGGAAGGACCTGATCAGACCCATTAAGCTCTTCCGAAAGGGAAAAATTACCAAGTTCAGAAACCTGTGAGTGTATCGCCTCTTCCAGGTCGAAATCACTCCCCTGCCACACCCGATATTCGCTATTAAATTTACGATATGTAACTGCAGAAAAATCTTTCAGACACCCAATAGATTTATTTAACTCATGGGATGAAAACGCCGACTCCAGGACCGCCTTAGAAGCCTTCAATCCGCCTCTTGCTCCAATGATATTCAGCAACCCAATAGTCTTTAGCAGATGCATGTCTTGTGGCGTAACATCATTTAGACGTTCGACTACGGTGAGCACCTCTGCCCAGCGCCGATGAGTCAATTGATCGGACAAAACCGCCGGTTGGTTCGCCACAAAATACTCATAAATATCGACCGGGTATATCCATTCTCCAACACTTTCGAGAGAACTCAGCTTATCTTGGAAACCAAATTCTTCTTGGCTCCCCAGATAACTAAATAATGTACGCTCGTTCTGCGCAACTTTCTGGCATAGAACAGGCAAGAGAAGTGCGGCCAGTGGGTGTAAAGGATAGCATTTAGTGAAAAGATCAACCGCCTCCGCCTCTTTAAGCTCCCCAGGGATTGCTTTCGCTTTTAGAAGCTTTCGAGTAGCGCTAGATACCTTCTCTTTAACCGTTTTCTCATCTTGCTTAGATAAATTTTGAATAAGAGCATGCGACACCACTCGCAAAACCTGTTCTGAAGACTCAATGAAGGGAATTTCTTCAAACCGGCCCTGGATCTTTGCCCATTCAGCTTTAAGACTTTCTCCCAACCCCTTAGCATACTGCTCAAACGACTGATGAAGGAGTGCAAAGACAAAAACCTTCGATGGTCCAGAGTCACAGGCATACTCTGCTAGGGCCTGAAGAATATAAATATCATTTGCACCATAATTATGCGCCTCATACTCAAGGAATTTTCCTAGTTCGTCGATTACCAGGACCACGCCTCCACGTATTACACCTTTCTGATTCTCAAGCTTGCTAACAAGCTCATCCAGTAAATCTATCACCACGGAGGCAGGGATAGACGATTGCCGAGATGCCTCCTCAAGCTTTGATAAAACTGCCGGTTTGGGTCCCGGCTTTTCCCCCCAACGCAAGTAAGCGGCAGAAGCCATCGCTGCGACTAGACGCGTAGACAAGGGTTCCGGTGACCCCGAAACCATAACCGGAAGGTACCCCTCAGTTTCCTGAGCCTGTTGCTCAAATGCATGCGCCAGCGAGGGAGAAACATCCTTAAGGCTATCGCGAGCAGCTCTTCCAAGCTCTGAGCCAGAAGCCGCCAGCAAACCTCGCACATAAATACCGAAAGCGGACTTCCCAGAGCCGTAAGGCCCGATCAATGACCAAGCCCTCGGATGCTGCTCATCCGAAAATGCATCTACGATGCGCTGCAAAGTTCGCAGTGCCCTTGAGGTAGGGACATAAGACTTCACCACGTCGATCTGGCTTTGATCTCTCTCAACATTGATCGAACGCGTGTAGTGGGTGCTGACAGATATCTTCCCCGCCAAAGTCATGCTGCGGACTCCAAGGGTCGTGATCGATAGTGGGCGTTCAAAACTTTAAGAGGGTCAACTTCATCTAGCTGATAGAGCTGGTGAAGACCTGCTGTTTCACGAATTTCAAATATTCCAGGAAACACCTCAACGAGGTTTTCGAGCTTTCCAACCAACGTGGATTCACTAAGGCGGAAGACTGCTCCCGGTGCCGCATAGCCTTGACGGCTATACATAAGCTCTTCTAGCGGCAAGGCCTGAACTTCACGATAGCGAAACAATTCAATCACTGCGTAAGCAAGTACAGCTTCCGGCAACCCATGTCTGGGTGAGGCTTGCGACATATAACTTTTACCCCCCGGCTCTTGATTTATCAGGCCAAGTACGGAGAGAGGTGAATCCAAGGCGTCCTCCAGCGGCGTCCGTGTATTGCCTTTCGATTGCACATACATGCGCAACAATACAGCCGCGTCGCTTTTTAGCGTAGTTGTTGCCACAGCACTCTTTACGTTAGCTTTTACGAAATCTCGGAGCGCCACTTGTGCCTCCTGAGCCGTAAATTTCGGCTTGTGGAAGCTATTGAAAAACCAGAACCAAGTTGTACTTAACTCTGAATTAGACGCCAACAGCCAATGCAGCAACCATATAGTGGTTTCATCTTCAAGATATGGATCCCAGCCCCTGGGCTTCTCTTCGTTTAAAAGTTTCTTCCCCAACTGAGTCAATGAGTAATCGTTAGACGCCATCATACCCGTTGCTCGAAGCCAATACCGGATTGAGTGGACCATATTCTTTCCGACCCCCATCCGTACTGTAGCCTCATCGGCATTTTCGAATATATGAGGATCTTTCTGCACAGCCTGAAAACCTTTCGGCAACCAGCCATATCGAAGAGGAAAAGTCTCATGCCGACCAAAGCTTGTTTTTTCAGGATTGAGCTTCATCGGGATGATGCTCCTGGTCTTCATCAAATAGATTTAACTGATTTCTATCCTTAAGAAACATTTCTGCGCTCTCGAGGAACCATTGCTTAAGCCCCTTACCTTCCTGATGAAGAGCATCGTACAATTCTCTTTTAAATTCGGGCTCGACCTCGAGAACGATCCTTCCGCTTTTTCCAACCGCCATTCCGGATCACCATGTAACATTCACGATGTGACATTACATCGTGCGCAGGCCAAGTGTAAGTCATGTCACACGATCTGTCCATTTGGACAGTGGTCTTTCAGCACAGCCTTAGCGAGTGATAAGCATCAATAACTCATCACTTGGTAGGCAGCGATGAACTCTTGCCTTCCAAGATTTGAGCGGAGAGATTCCTGTGCCTGATTCTCAAACGTTGACATACTACCAGCCTTACAGCTCGCTTCTTCATTTTTGCTACAAAGCCTCCAGCAGAGTGCCATACAAATGCCTGTTTTTTGTCACTTTTATGAGCCATTACTTATTATTGGGGCCACGATATAAAGCGTTTAACACAAGAACTCTATCACACTTTTCAAGCAGAGCTATCTCGCGCGGATAGTTTGTTAAACTCAGTCCGATGCTCTATTTTTCAGCTTGCACATCGTTAGCAAGTACCAACAAACACGCCATAGGCGCTATTCATAAGAGCACATAATTTGCCCGCCTTTAACGCCGCTACTGGGGCGCCGCGGCAATCAGTGTAGATTTAGATCCGCAACATAAAGCGGAATTGTGCGCCGCGGCCCGGCAAGGCGGCGGCGCGGGCGGCAGTCAGGTGCCGGAGGGCTCGGAGGCCGCCGAGATCACCAGGCGGCCTCCGCTGACTTCCACCTCCAGTTGGGTGCCGATGGCAAAGCCGGCCTCGGCGAGCCAGTAGCCCTTCACGTGGACCCAGGGCACCGGGGGCTTGGGTGGGCGGCTTAGGTGGAGATACAGAGGCTCGCCGGACGAGTAGTACTGGCCGGGGTGGACCTTGAGGTGGCGAATATAGGGAAATTCGCGGTTGGGTTTGGGGGTTTCGCTTTTACCCACGCGGGCGCGTGGCTTATGATTGCGAGCAGCCATGATGGACTCCTGTACAGTCTGTTGTGGTTAGCTGCCTTCGGGTGTTGCCGCACCCGGAGGCAGTGCCTCTTCCAAGAGGCCCTTTAAATCTAGCAATAGACCATCCAAATCTCAAGCATCCGTAAACTGCATTTATTCGTCAGCCATTATCTCCCGATATTTCGAGTATCGCCGAGCATGACTAAAAATTGCGGAAAACATCGATTTATAATCTTCATTACTTAAAAAATTCTCAACATCATAGTCTTCCACCGGGTCACGACTACCTTCCTTCCATGCAGAGAATTCGGCGACAATCATCGCGGAAGGCGGATAGATTCCGCCATCTTCGTCATGATAGAAGTACCGCCCCCGCATTACATCCGGGAAATCCAGAGCCTTATAAAAATCATGTCTCCAAACCGCCTCCATATTTTCCACCAAAACTTGGTAGGGTTTTGTTTTTATTCTCTTCTTGGCATCATAATATCTCATTATATGCCGCGCCGAGGTTAGCCATTGAAGACGATCGGATACAGGAAAGCCATTCTCCTGCCTTCCCTTTATCAACGATTCATAAGACTGACCGAGTAAATCATCGCACGAACCCAGCATCGCCTTATCAAAATCAATTTTTCGGCTCTCTCTAAAAGAAAACACCGAAAACAAAAATGCCAAAACAGCCACAACAACAGAGCCAATAGAAACCCACATAATCCACCCCCTCAAATTACACCCCAGTTTCAGCCTGCTTCTTCCTCAAATTACCATTCATCACCTCCGGATAAATATCACCCAAGCTCCAATCATGCTTAGAAAAATTCACTATTTTACAATTGAAATCCATATTCCCTTTTAGCACCAACGGGCCTTCCGGGCCGTTGTTGGCAATCTGATCAGCGTGGCTATCCGGAATATTACCCCAAAGCCTCTGCTCCATAACTTCCCCCGGAGCAATATTTATCCTCTTATTTACCCCCGTCTTCAATATTGCCCCATTACACCAGAGCTCAGCTTCGAGCTTCTCCAGCTCAACCGCAAACGGGGAGATATTAATAAACCTGACCCATACATCATAATTCGCGCCCCCGCCCAAATTAAGAGTGACATTTCTTCCTCTGGGCCTTATGTCAAAGAGAATCAGCTCGGACATTCTTTCTTTCGTGAATATTCTTCTCAAAATGAACTTAGGCAGCCATGTGAGAAACTTCCAAGCTCCACCGATGGAAATAAAGCCATCCATAAATAACAACCCCTTTTTATTTTTGCCGATTCATCGATGATGCCATTTTCCCAACACATAGAAAAAGCACAAAAAAAGGCCGCCCCAAAAGGAGCGGCCATCACCAAGGAAGCCTGGATTTAAGGAGTAAGGACTAACTCACCACATGGCGGTTATGCGTCCCCTTTCTTTTTCGCCACCAGCGTGAGGATGTCGTAGCTGGCGACGAGTTCGTCGTCCTGGTTTTTGACCTGCACATCCCAGACCACCACGCCTTGGGGGGTGCCGTCGGGGGCGGCTTTGCCCTGGTCGATTTTGCGTTTGCAGGTCAGGCGGGCCTGGATGGTGTCGCCGGCGCCGACGGGGGTGATGAAGCGGAGGGTGTCGAGGCCGTAGTTGGCGAGGACGGGGCCGGGGGCCGGGGAGACGAAGAGGCCGGCGGCGGCGGAGAGGAGGAAGTAACCGTGGGCGATGCGTTTGCCGAATTGGGAGTCCTTGGCGGCGATTTCGTCGAAGTGCATGTAGAAGTGGTCGCCGGAGAGGCAGCCGAAGTTGACGATGTCGGCTTCGGTGACGGTGCGGCGGTGGGTGAGCAGGGATTCGCCGATGGCGAGGTCGTCGAAGTGGCGGCGGAAGGGGTGCACTTCGGTTTCGAGGACGTCGGCGCCGCGCACGTATTCGCCGGTGACGGCGGCGAGCATGGTGGGGGAGCCCTGGATGGCGGTGCGTTGGAGGTAGTGGCGCACGGCGCGGATGCCGCCGAGTTCTTCACCGCCGCCGGCGCGGCCGGGGCCGCCGTGTTTGAGCATGGGGAGCGGCGCGCCGTGGCCGGTGGATTCCTGGGCCGATTCGGCGTTGAGCACTTGCAGGCGGCCGTGGCGGGCGGCGAGCACGGGGATGGCGCGGGCGGCGTTTTGGGGGTCTTTGGTGGCGAAGGTGGTGACCAGGCTGCCTTTGCCTTTGTCGGCGAGGGCGATGGCTTCGTCCAGGTCGCCGTAGCCCATGAGGGTGCTGACCGGGCCGAAGGCTTCGATGTCGTGGGCGCCGCCGTCGGCGTGGGGGTCGTTGCTGCGCAGCAGGCGCGGGCCGAAGAAGGCGCCTTTGTCGGTGCCCTGGCCGATGGGCTGCGGGTCGCCGTTGCCGCCGAAGATACATTCGGATGTGTTGAGCAGGTCGTTGACGGCGGCGGCCACGTCTTCTTTCTGGTCCAGGGAGGCGAGCGCGCCCATGCGCACGCCTTCTTCGTCCGGGTCGCCGAGGGTGATTTTTTCCAGGCGTTGGATCAGGCGTTCACCGAAGGCGTCCAGGTGCTGTTGGGGCACCAGGATGCGGCGGATGGCGGTGCATTTCTGGCCGGCTTTAACGGTCATCTCGCGGACCACTTCCTTGGCCAGCAGGTCGAATTCCTCGTCGTCGGGGGTGACGTCCGGGGCGAGGATGGCGCTGTTGAGGGAGTCCGCTTCGGCGTTGAAGGGGATCGAGCGGTTGATGATGTTCGGGTGCGCGCGCAGTTTGCGGGCGGTGCTGGCCGAGCCGGTGAAGGTGACCATGTCCTGTTCGTCGAGCTGGTCGAGCAGGTCACCGGTGCCGCCGATAATCAGTTGCAGGGCCCCTTCCGGCAGGGCGCCGGAGTCTTGAATCAGGCGCACGCAGGCGGCGGTGAGGTAGCTGGTGGCGGTGGCCGGTTTAACGATGCACGGCATGCCGGCGAGGAAGTTGCCGGCGAATTTTTCCAGCATGCCCCAGACCGGGAAGTTGAAGGCGTTGATGTGCACGGCGACGCCCCGGCGCGGTACCAGGATGTGAGTGGCGGCGAAGTGGTTTTCCTTGCCGAGGGGGACCACCGGGCCTTCGTGGAGGACGTTGCCGGAGGGCAATTCCTTGCGGCCCATGCTGGCGTAGGCGAACAGGGTGCCGAAGCCGCCGTCGATGTCGAAAGCGTTGTCGCCTTTGGTGGCACCGGTGTGGCGCGAGAGTTTATAGAGCTCTTTTTTGTGTTCTTGCAGGTAGAGCGCCATGGCCTTGAGGCGGGCGGCCCGTTCCTGGAAGTCGAGCTTGAGCAGTTCGCGGGTGCCGGTGGTGCGGGCGTAGTCCACGGCGGCGGCGAAGTCGGGGGCGTCGTCGTGGGTGTGGGCGACGATCTCGCCGTTGATGGCGCTGGCCAGGGGTTTGGCGGCCTGGCTGCCGAACCATTGGCCGGCGAGGTAGCTTTGGAGAACGGTCATGGCGTGGCTCCTTGTTTGTCTGCGTATGGGCGCGGCTTCTTGGGGCCGCGGCCTGTGTTTTGTTTGGGCTGCCGCGGTTGGGCGGCTACCGGGGGATCGCGGCTGAAAGCTGCGCGCCCCGGCCGCTTCTACGGCCTGTTGCCTGCCCGGGCGCCTGTTTGCGGCAACCGGGGGAATCGCGACTAAAGGCTCCGCGCCCCGGTCGCTCCTACAGTGGTTTCGAATCGGGCCGTAGGAGCGGCTTCAGTCGCGATGGATTTTCAAGCGTCTGGCGTCTGGCGTCTGGCGTCTGGCGTCTGGCGTCAGCAAATAACGTCCCGCGCCTCAATACATTTCCTAGGGCTGGTCGAAATCGAGAACGACTTTGTCGGTGACCGGGTAGCTCTGGCAGGAGAGCACGTAGCCGGCGGCGACTTCGTAGTCTTCCAGGGCGAAGTTGTTGTCCATTTCCACTTCGCCTTCCACCACCTTGCAGCGGCAGGTGGAGCAGACGCCGGCCTTGCAGGAGAACGGCAGGTCGGCGCCGTTTTCGTTGGCGGCGTCGAGGATGTTCTTGGAGTCCCGGGGCAGTTCGACGAGCACTTCGCGGCCGTCGGCGATGATGGTGACCTGGGTTTTGGTTTCGTCGGTGGCGATTTCTTCCGGGCGGCGTTCGCGGCGTTTCGTTTCGCCTTCCACGCCGAACAGTTCGAAGTGCACGCGGCTTTTATCCAGGCCGTTGGCGACCAGCCGTTCCTTGACGGTTTCGGTCATGGATTGCGGGCCGCAGAGGAAGGCGGCGTGCAGGTTCGGGGTGTCGAGCCAGCGGGAGAAGATGGCGTCGCATTTGTCGGCGTCGATGCGGCCGTTGTAGAGGTCCACGTCCTGTTGTTCGCGGCTGAAGAGGTAGATCACGTTGAAGCGGCCGAGGTACTGGTTTTTCAGGTCGCTGAGCGCTTCGCGGAACAGGGTGGAGTTGCTGGAGCGGTTGCCGTAGAGCAGCGTGAACTGGCTGTGGGGCTCGGCTTCCAGGGTGGTTTTGATGATCGACAGGATCGGCGTGATGCCGCTGCCGGCGGCCACGGCCAGGTAGTGGGCCTGGCGTCGCGGGTCCAGCTCGATAAAGAAGTGGCCGCTGGGGGGCATCACTTCCAGGGTGTCGCCTTCTTTGAGCTCGCCGTTGGCGAAGCCGGAGAAGCGGCCACCGGGGACTTTTTTTACCGCCACGCGCAGGTCGCCGTCGTGGACGCCGGTGCAGATGGAGTAGGAGCGGCGCACTTCTTCGCCGTCCATGTGGGTGCGCACGATCAGGTGCTGGCCCTGGGTGAAGCGGAAGGTGTCGTTCAATTCCGGGGGTACGTCGAAGGCGATGGACACCGCTTCGCGGGTTTCGGGGCGCACTTCACGAATTTTAAGGGAATGAAATTGAGTCATGGTCAGAGCTCTTGAACAGTATCTCTTGATCAGAGGCACTTGAAATAATCGAACGGTTCCAGGCAGTCGCGGCACTTGTACAAGGCCTTGCAGGCGGTGGAGCCGAATTCGCTGACTTGTTCGGTATGGATGCCGCCGCAGTGCGGGCACTCGGCGGGGCCGGGGTCGCGCAATGTATCGCGCCCCTCGCCCACCGCCGGCGGCGCGATGCCGTAGTCCCGCAGCTGTTGGCGGCCCTTTTCGGTGATCCAGTCGGTGGTCCAGGCCGGGGCCAGCACCCGTTCGATGCGCGGGTTCTTGAAGCCGGTGTCTTCCAGGGCTTCCTGCACGTCGCGCTCGATGACCTCGGTGGCCGGGCAGCCGGAGTAAGTCGGCGAGACTTTCACCTTGAGGCGGTCGCCCTCCCATTCCACCGCGCGGATCATGCCCAGATCGACCACGCTGACCACCGGCACTTCCGGGTCCATCACCTCGGTTAGGCACTCCCAGGCCCGGGGCAGGTCGTCTTCGCCGAGCGCGGGGCCTTGGTAGGCTTTGCGCTCGCGGTAGATCAGATCACCAGGTTGCATCGGGGTAGGCCCGCGGCAGGTACTGCATCTCGGCCAGCAAGAAGCCCAGGTGCTCCGTGTGTTTGCCGTTCTTGCCGTCCATGTAGAAGTGGCGCGCCGGTTCCGGCAGTTCCAGGCCGGCTTCGGCGAACACGCGGGCCACTTCGGCGCGCCAGGCGTCGCCCACGTTGCCGGCGCCGATGCCCGCCTCGGCGAGCTGGTCCTCGATCTCGTCGGTATCGGTGAGCTCGTAGGTGAAGCGCCACAGGTTTTGCACGGCGTCGGTAAGACGGCGGTGGCTTTCATCGGTGCCCTGCCCCAGGCGCAGCATCCATTCGGTGGAGCGGCGGCGGTGGTAGGCGGCTTCCTTGAGGCCCTTGGCGGCGATGCCGGCGATGCGCTCGTCGCTGGATTCGGTCAGGCGCGTGAGCACCAGATGGTGCCAGACGTCGAAGAAGAACTGCTTGGCGGTGGTGACGGCGTAATCACCGCGCGGCTGTTCCGCCAGCAGCAGGTTGCGGTATTCGCGCTCATTACGGCGAAACGCCAGATAGTCGGCGTCGCGGCCATCGTCGAGCAGTTCGGCGGCGTAGTCGTACCAGTTGCGTGCCTGACCGATCAGGTCCAGGCCCACGTTCATCATCGCCACTTCTTCTTCCAGGGCCGGGGCGTTGCCGCACCATTCGCAGAAGCGCTGGGCGAGCACCATGTCGGTGTCGGCCAGGCGAAGAAGATATTCGGTGAGTGCTTGATCGTTATTCATCGTCACGCTCCTCACATCTGGTCCACTTCCGGGGGCAGCTTGTAGAAGCTGGCGTGGCGGTAGACCTTGTCGTCGGCCGGGTCGAAGAAGGGTTCTTTTTCGTCGCCGGCGCTGGCGGTGATCTGCGCGGCGGGCACCACCCAGATGCTGACGCCTTCACTTCTACGCGTATAAAGCTCGCGGGCGTTTTCCAGGGCCATGGTGGCGTCCGCGGCGTGCACGCTGCCCACGTGTTTGTGGTTGAGGCCGTGCTTGCTGCGCACGAAGACTTCGAAGAGGGTCCAGTCTGCCATTTCAATTTCCGTTGAATTAATTCGGTTTAAGCGGCGTTCGCTTTTTGCTTCTCTTTCTGTTCTTGCTTTTGGGCGTAGGCCACGGCGGCGTCGCGCACCCACTGGCCTTCGTCGATGGCTTTCTTGCGCTGTTGGATGCGCTCGACGCCACAGGGGCTGTGGCCCTTGAGCACGTCGAAGAATTCCTGCCATTGGATTTCGCCGAAGTCGTAGTGGCCGGTTTCCTCGTTCCATTTCAGGTCCGGGTCCGGGGCGGTGCAGCCGAGGAATTCCAGCTGCGGTACGGTCTGGTCCAGGAAGCGCTGGCGCAGTTCGTCGTTGCCGTGGCGTTTGATTTTCCAGGCCATGGATTGCGCGGAGTTGGGCGAGTTTTCGTCCGAGGGGCCGAACATCATCAGCGACGGCCACCAGAAACGGTTGATGGCGTCCTGCACCATCTCTTTCTGCTCGTCGGTGCCTTCGCGCATCATGGTCAGCAGGATTTCGTAACCCTGGCGCTGGTGGAAGCTTTCTTCCTTGCAGACACGGATCATGGCGCGGGAGTAAGGGCCATAGGAGCAGCGCTGCAGGGGCACCTGGTTGACGATGGCGGCGCCGTCCACCAGCCAGCCGATGGCGCCCATGTCCGCCCAGGTGAGCGTCGGGTAGGTAAAGATGGAGGAGAACTTCACTTCCCCCCGGTGCAGCTTTTCGATTTCCTCGTCACGATCCGCGCCCAGGGTTTCCATGGCGCTGTACAGGTACAGGCCGTGGCCGGCCTCGTCCTGGATCTTGGCCATCAGCTGCAGCTTGCGTTTCAGCGAAGGCGCGCGGGTCAGCCAGTTGCCCTCCGGCAGCATGCCGACAATCTCGGAGTGGGCGTGCTGGGAGATCTGGCGAATCAGGGTCTTGCGGTAACCGTCGGGCATCCAGTTCTTGGGCTCGATACGGACTTCCGCGTCCACCTTCTCCTGGAAGTGACGTTCTTCCGGGCTCATTTCGTCCAGGCTCTTCAGGCCCTTGCTGCCGGTGTCCACCTGTTGTGCGTACATGGGTGCCTCCTTGATGGGTGCGCGGAACGCCGGGGCGGCGCCCGGGGTTTCCGCCATGAATGACTCCTTTTTATACGACACATAATTTCGTGTCAATATTCATTTTGCGTATCATTTTATGCCCGACACCCGGAGAAGGCACCCAAAACATCTGTAAGGCCCTGTTTTTTATCGCCATTAAATGATCAATACGGCTGTCTCAATCCGCGCATCGTGAGTCATAAAAGACGACAACTTCACGCAATCCGATACATGGAATCGTCACTTTACTGCCCGACTTGCGGCAGGAAACAAACCGCAACGCTTTGACACCTGCTGAAGCGGCGACGGCGCCGCCCTTTTGCTACTCTTTCCGCGGGGAGCGTATTGATTGGGGTTATTGATCGGGTCTGTTGACCGGAATAGGGGCGGTATGCCGAATGAGATAGTGGTCGCTGGATTGGCCGGCGCGGGCGTGGACACCTGGACGCTGTGGATCAAGATCATGGCCGTGGGGGCCACCGCCACCCTGTCCGCCCTGATGCTGGTGTTCACCGTGGCCCTTTACCGCCACCGGGATCGCGAGGCGTCGGTGGCGCTGCATTTCAGCGTGGCCAACCTGTGCGCCACCGCCTATGTGGCCGGCGACATCGGCGTGCGGCTGTGTCTGCTCGAAAACGATCTGCGCCACGTGATGATTCCCTACCGCCTTTCCCTGAGCGCGGTGGTGATGGCCCTGGCCTCGCTGTTCGCATTGCACCGGGTGCTGGCCAGCCGGATCGTGGCGACCCGCCGGCTGGGCGCCATCTATGGCACCGGCGCGCTGATCGCCGGCCTGTTCTGGGTGGACCATCCCCTGCTGATCATCGCTTCGGAGCGCTACCGGGTCACCAACGTCGGCGTGTTCGCCGACTACGGCACCCTGGCGGCGCCCTTCTACGCCGGCTGCCTGATCGCCCTGGTGGTGGTGTCCATCGGCATGCTGCGCCAGGCGTTCCGCGCCCGGGGGCGGCTGCTTTGGCGGATGACCATGTTCGGTTTCGCGGTGTTCTTCCTGGCCGGTCTGCACGACATGTTCCGTGAGCTGGGCCTGGAGCTGCTGCCCTTCAGCGGCCTGACCCTGGGCTGCGCGGTGTTTCAGATCGGCGCCTTCGCCACCATGGTGCTGCACTATTCCCATACCCTGCGCGAACGCGCACACCATGACCATCAGCTGCGGCGACTCGAGGATCGGGTGATCCGCGACCCGCTGTCCGGCCTGTTCAACCGCGCCCATCTGGAGCAGCGGCTCGATCACCTGCCACCGGGGATGGGCGGCGGCCTGCTGTTTATCGATCTGGATCACTTCAAGGGCGTCAACGATCGGTTCGGCCACGACCACGGCGATCAGCTGATCCGCGCGGTGGCGGACGCCATCCGGCGCACGGTGCGCGAGCAGGACATCGCCTGTCGCTGGGGTGGCGACGAGTTCGTGGTGTATCTGGCGGACGCCGACGAGGCGGCGGCGCGGGTGGTGGTGGAGCGGTTGCTGCGCGCCTTCCGTCACCTGCAGCTGGACGGCACGCCGAATCTGGACGTGGGCGCCAGCGTGGGCTTCGCGGCGTTGCGCGACGAAGACTGGCGCGCCACCCTGCAGCGCGCCGATCAGGCCCTGTATCAGGCCAAGGCGGAGGGCCGCAACCGGCTGGCGGTGGGCTGAAGCGTCAGCCGCAGATCATCGCCGACCCGGCGCAGGTCCTGCCATTGCAGGGGGATTTTCTCCGCCATGCGGGCGAACGGCAGGGTCAGCAGGCCCCGGGCATCGGTGCCCAGCAGCGCCGGCGCCAGGTAGACGATCAGTTCGTCGAACAGCCCCTCCTGCACGAAGGCGCCAGCCAGGGTGGCGCCGCATTCCACCAGCACCTCATTGCATTCCCGGCGGGCCAGCTCATCCAGCAGGGCGCCCAGATCCAGCCCGCGTCGCTCCACGCCCAGTGGCGCGTCGCGGTCGCCTTCCGGGCGGACGGCCCGGGGCAACACCAGCAATTCCGCGCCGGCGGCCCGCAGCGCCTGGCGACGCGCTTCGCTGGCGGTGGGATCGTCCGCATGGGCGATCAAGCAGGGGCCGGCGGCGCTGATCACCGGGCTGTCCGGCGGCGTGCGCAGGGCCGGGTCCAGGATCACCCGCAGGGGCGCGCGCACCGGCAATACACCGTGGTCTCGATAATCACCCAGCGCCCACTGCTCCGGGCGCACCGTGTAGGAGGGCCGGTCCGCCAGCACCGTGCCGATGCCGGTGATGATGGCGCTGCTGCGCGCGCGCAGGCGCTGCACATCTTCCCGGGCGGCGGCGCCGGTGATCCACTGGGACTCGCCACTGGCCATGGCGGTGCGGCCGTCCAGGCTGGCGGCGGCCTTGATGCGCACGTAGGGGCGCTCGCCGCGCATGCGATGCACGAACCCGGGGTTCAGCGCCAGCGCCTCCGCTTCCTGCAGGCCCACGTCCACCTGGATGCCGGCCTCGCGCAGCCTGGCAAAGCCATTGCCGGCCACTTGCGGATTGGGATCCTGCATGGCCACCACCACCCGCGCCACGCCGGCGGCGATCAGCGCATCGGCGCAGGGGCCGGTGCGACCGGTATGGGAGCAGGGTTCCAGGGTGACGTAGGCGGTGGCGCCCCGGGCGCGGTCGCCAGCGGCGGCCAGGGCATGGCGTTCGGCGTGGGGCTCACCGGCGCGGGCGTGGAAGCCCTCGGCCAGGATTTCGTCGCCCATTGCGATCACGCAGCCCACCCGGGGGTTGGGGTCGGTGGTGTAAAGGCCACGGCGGGCCAGTTCCAGTGCCCGCAGCATGCAGCGCTGGTCAAAGACGGAGAAGGGGGTGGCGCCGCTCACGCGTCGCCTTTTTTGCCGCTTTTCTTGCCGCCCCGCAGGCGGTCCACCTCGGCGGCGAACTCGGAGATGTCCTGGAAACTGCGATACACGGAGGCGAACCGCACATAGGCCACGTCGTCCAGTTCCTGCAGCGCCTCCATGACGAACTCGCCCATTTCCCGGGCCGGCACTTCCCGCTCGCCGGTGGCGCGCAGGCGGTGGCAGATGCGGCTGATCGCCGCCTCCAGATCCTCCACGCTCACCGGGCGCTTCTCCAGCGCCCGCTGCATGCCGGCGCGCAGCTTGTTCTCGTCGAACGGCTCGCGGGTGCCGTCGGACTTGATCACCCGGGGCATCACCAGCTCGGCGGTCTCGAAGGTGGTGAAGCGCTCCGTGCAGCTCAGGCACTCACGGCGACGCCGCACCTGGCCGCCGTCGGCGACCAGACGGGAATCGATGACCTTGGTGTCCTGGGCTCCACAGAAGGGGCAATACATGGCGGCCTCCGGCCGAAACAAACACGTTGAAAGTGACAAGTTAAAAGTTGAAACGCGGGTGAATACGCTCTTTTGTTCGGCGCTTCAGGCCGCGCTTAAGCAAAAGGCGCGGCGACCAGCGTCAAATATCATGACCAGGGCCGCGCGCGCCTTCAACTTTTAACTTTCAACTTTTAACCGGGTCTTCTCAGCGCTCGTACACCGGCAGGCGCTTGCAGATCTCGGCGACCTTGCCGCGTACCGCGTCGATCACGCTCTCGTCGCCCATGTTGTCGAGAATGTCGCAGATCCAGCCGGCCAGCTCGGTGGCGTCCTGTTCGTTGAAGCCACGGCGGGTGATGGACGGCGAACCGATGCGCAGGCCGGAGGTGACGAACGGGGAGCGCGGGTCGTTGGGCACGGCGTTCTTGTTGACGGTGATGTGGGCGCGGCCGAGGGCGGCGTCGGCGTCCTTACCGGTGATGTCCTGCTTGATCAGGCTGAGCAGGAACAGGTGGTTCTCGGTGCCGTTGGAGACCACATCAAAACCCCGGTCAATGAACACCTTGGCCATGGCCTTGGCGTTCTTCACCACGTTCTGCTGGTAGGTCTTGAACGACGGGTCCATGGCTTCCTTGAAGCAGATCGCCTTGGCGGCGATGACGTGCTCCAGGGGGCCACCCTGGCCACCGGGGAACACCGCGGAATTGATTTTCTTCTGCAGGTCTTCGTTGGCCTTGCCCATGATCAGGCCACCACGGGGGCCACCGATGGTCTTGTGGGTGGTGGTGGTGGTGATGTCGGCGATGCCCACCGGGCTCGGATAGACGCCGGCGGCGACCAGGCCGGCCACGTGGGCCATGTCCACCAGCAGGATGGCGCCCACTTCGTCGGCGATGTCACGGAAGCGCTGCCAGTCCACGACCTGGGAGTAAGCGGAGAAGCCGGCCACGATCATCTTCGGCTTGTGCTCGCGGGCCAGTTTTTCCACCTGATCGTAGTCGATCAGACCGGTGTCGTTGTCCAGGCCGTACTGCACGGCGTTGTACATCTTGCCGGAGAAGTTGGGCTTGGCGCCGTGGGTCAGGTGGCCGCCGGCGTCCAGGCTCATGCCCAGCACCGTGTCACCGGGGTTGAGCACCGCCATGTAGACGGCGGCGTTGGCCTGGGAACCGGAGTGCGGCTGCACGTTGGCCCAGTCGGCGCCGAACAGCGCACAGGCCCGGTCGATGGCCAGTTGCTCGACCACGTCCACGTGCTCGCAACCGCCGTAGTAACGCTTGCCCGGGTAGCCCTCGGCGTATTTGTTGGTGAGCACGGAGCCCTGGGCTTCCATCACCCGGGGCGAGGCGTAGTTCTCGGAGGCGATCAGCTCGATGTGCTGTTCCTGGCGCTCGCGCTCGGCGTCGATGGCGGCCTGGATTTCCGGGTCGAACTCGGCGATGGACATGGATTTCGGGAACATGCGCTACCTGTACCTGGGTGGTGGGTTTCGGGGCCCGCATTCTACCCAAAAGCCGGGCTTTTGGCACATGAAAGCCCCTCATCATGACCTTGAACGGGCTTCACGGGGGTGTCGCTCTCGTCACTGAGCCGGAAGCCGGCGATCAGGGCGGCCAGTTCCTCCGCCTGACGACGCATGCCGTCGGCGGCGCCGCTGCTTTCCTCCACCAGGGCGGCGTTGTGCTGGGTCATGGCGTCCAGCTCGCTGACCGCGGTGTTCACCTGGCCGATGCCCTGGCTCTGCTCCCGGGCGCCGGTGCTGATCGCGCCGATCACCCGGCTCACCTGCTCGATGCCGGCGACGATCTCGCCCATGGTGCGACCGGCGTCACGCACCAGATCCACGCCGCCCCGGGCGCTGGTCACCGAGCGCTCCACCAGATCGCGGATATCCCGGGAGGCGTCCCCGCTGCGGGCGGCCAGGGTGCGTACCTCCTGGGCCACCACCGCGAAGCCACGCCCGTGCTCGCCGGCCCGGGCCGCCTCCACCGAGGCGTTCAGCGCCAGGATATTGGTCTGGAAGGCGATGCCGTCGATCAGCGCGACGATCTCATTGATGCGCGAGGAGGCCGCGTTGATCTCGTCCATGGTGATCTCCACCTTTTGCATGGCGGCGCGCCCACGGCGCGCCACCGCCGCCGTGTCCCGGGCCAGCCCGTCCGCCTCGCCGGCGGCGTCGGCGGTGTGCCCCACCGTGGTGGTGATCTGCTCGATGGAGGCGGAGGTCTGCTGCAGGTTGGCGGCGGATTGCTCGGTGCGGCCGGCCAGCTCCTGGCTGCCCCGGGCGATGTCATCGGCGGCCTGGTGCACGCCCAGGGCGTTGTCGCGGACGCCCTGCAAGGTGCGGTCGATGCGCTCGATAAAGGCGTCGAAGGCGCGCGCCAGGTCGCCGATTTCATCGCGGCGCGGGCTGTCGATGCGGGCGGTGAGGTCGCCGTCGCCGTCGGAGATCTCCCGAATGCGTCCGGTGATGCCCCGGATCGCCCGGGACATCAGGTGTGGCCCGACAAGGGCCACCGCCAGGGCGAACAGCCCCACCAGCACGGCGAACACACCCACCGCCAGGCGCTGGCGGGCAATCCGGCCCGCCGTTTGCGCCGCCAGTTGCGTGGTCTTGGCGTCCACCGCCTGGCTGACCTCGTTCAACCGTGCGCCCAGCGCCTCGAAGGCGTCCAGGGAATCCCGGTCGATCTGCTGGGTGGCGCGCACCACGTTCTGGTCGTCGTAGAAGTCGAAGGTGGCCCGGGAGGCCTGCCGCCAGGCGGCGAAGCCGGCCTCGGCCCCCTCGGCACTGGCCAGCACCTCCGGATAGCCGGCCAGGGCCACCCGGAACCGCGCCAGCGCCTGCTCCGCCTGGTCCGCCATCGCCTCGTAGCTGGCCTTGGCGGCCTTGGATTCGGGCATGCCCGGGATATAGCGCAGGTACTCATTTTCCGCGGACCGGGCCTGATAGAGGTCGCGCTGGGCGCCCATCACCGCCACCGTGGCTTCATGGAACGGGCCGCTGAAGGCGTCGAGCCGGTCGCGCAGGGTGTTCACCAGCAGCGCGTCCGCCAGCACCACCAGCCATAGCGACAGCGCCACGCCGATAAAGGCCAGGGCGTATTTGACGTTGATCCGATTGAGGGAGCGAAGCATGGGGCCTCCTGGGCGAGCCTGATAAGCAGCGACCCGGAGAGGATCAGCACCCCCTGTTGCAAATTAGTGAATTGCGTCGCAAAAAATCGCTATCAGGCCGCGATTGACGCCCATCATGCCCCAAAAATGCATTTTCTCCAGGCACACGAAAGCACGGACCGGCGGCACCGGTCCGTGCGGGCGTCGGGCATCGCCCCGGTCAGGCGGCGCGCTCTTCCTCGCGGTCGTCGCGCACCGCGCGCAACACCGGCGCCGGGGCTTTTTCGGGCACCGCCTCGCCGCCGTCGCTGAGGCGGAAGCCGGCGATCAGCCGGGCCAGGGCCTCGGCCTGATGACGCATGGACTCGGCGGCGGCGCTGCTCTCTTCCACCAGGGCGGCGTTGTGCTGGGTCATGGCGTCCAGTTCGCTCACCGCCGTGTTGACCTGGCCGATGCCCTGGCTCTGCTCGCTGGCACCGGCACTGATCTCGCCGATCACGCGGGTCACCTGCTCGATGCTGTCGACGATTTCCTCCATGGTGCGGCCGGCGTTCTTGACCATGTCCGCGCCACTGCGGGTGCTGCTCACCGAACGGTCCACCAGCGCGCGGATGTCCCGGGAGGCGTCGCCGGAGCGGCCGGCCAGGGTGCGCACTTCCTGGGCCACCACCGCGAAGCCCTTACCGTGTTCGCCAGCCCGGGCCGCCTCCACCGAGGCGTTCAGCGCCAGAATATTGGTCTGAAAGGCAATGCCGTCGATCAGGGCGATGATTTCGTTGATCTTCGCCGAAGAGGCGCTGATCTCGGCCATGGTGCTTTCCACATCGCGCATCGCCTGCTGGCCGCGCCGCGCCACGTCCACCGTGGTGTGCGCCAGCCGGTCCGCCTGGCCGGCGGAATCGGACGTGTTGCGCACCGTGGTGGTGATCTGCTCCATGGAGGCGGAGGTCTGCTGCAGGTTGGCGGCGGACTGCTCGGTGCGCGAGGCCAGCTCCTGGCTGCCCTGGGCAATCTCGTCGGACGCCCGGTGCACACCCAGGGCATTGCGGCGCACCGACTGCAGGGTGGTGTCGATGCGCTCGATAAAGGCGTTGAACTGATCGGCCAGCTCGCCGATCTCGTCGCGGCGGCTGCTTTCGATACGGGCGGTCAGATCGCCATCCCCGTCGGTGATTTCCTGGATGCGCGCGGACACCTGGCGGATCGCCTTGGACATCAGATGCGGGCCGATCAGCGCGATGGCGATGGCGGCCAGGCCGACCACCGCCGCGAAGCCGATCACCAGCGCCTGCTGGCGCTCCACATAGGCCAGCGTGTCCGCCTCCAGGGCCTGGACGCGCTGTTCCACGGCGGTGCCGGTTTCGTCATAAAAGGTACGCAGGGCCTGGAAGGCGTCCATGGAGCCACCATCGATCATTTCCATGGCGCCGCCGATGTCCTGATCGTCATAGAGCGCGAACACCTGGCCGGAGTTTTCCCGCCAGGTGCCGTACAACCCCTGGAATTGCGTCAGCTGATCCTGGGTGTCGGTATACGGCGCCAGCAGCTGGGCCACCCGCTCAAGGCGGTCGCGGGCCTGGTCGGCGTTTTCCTCCCAGGCCTGCCGCTGAGCCTCGGCCTCCGGGGTATCCGGCACGGTGGCCAGATAGGACATTTCGGCGATGCGCGCCTGGTACAGGTCACGGTCCGCATTGACGGTCAGCGCCAGTGCCTGATTGAACACCTCCGCCACCTCCACCATGCGGTTTTTCACGGTATTGACCAGCATCGCGTTGGCGGTAACCACCACCAGCAGGGCCAGCGCCACACCAATAAAGGCGGCGCCGTACTTCACATTGATCCGATTGAATTTGGCGAACACGGCTCGACTCCCGTTTGAGAGCGGGCTGCACGCCCGCTTTTGTTATTCTTCCGGGATATCGGCGGCGGGGCGTCGGACTTTAGGCCCGCCGGGCGCGGGCTTTCATCCCGGGCCCGGTTCGGTTAGTTTAGGCGCCATTCCGCCCGCGCCCCGTATGGCGGGCCTTTCACCGTGATTTCAGGCAGTTCCTTACTATGTCCCAGTACATTTTCACCATGGATAAGGTGGGCAAGGTCGTCCCGCCCAAGAAACAGATTCTCAAGGACATCTCCCTGTCGTTCTTCCCGGGTGCCAAGATCGGCGTGCTGGGCCTGAACGGCGCCGGCAAGTCCACTCTGTTACGGATCATGGCCGGCGTCGACAAGGACTACCTGGGCGAGGCGCGCCCGCAGCCCGGCATCAACATCGGCTACCTGCCCCAGGAGCCGGAGCTGGACCCGGACAAGAACGTGCGCGAGATCGTCGAGGAGTCCCTCTCCGAGATCCGCAACGCCCAGACCCGCCTGGAAGAGGTGTACGCCGCCTACGCGGAAGAGGACGCGGACTTCGAGAAGCTGGCCGAGGAACAGGCCAAACTGGAAAACATCATCGAAGCCACCGACGCCCACAATATCGAGCGCCGCCTGGACATCGCCGCCGACGCGCTGCGTCTGCCACCCTGGGACGCCAACGTGGCCAACCTGTCCGGCGGTGAGCGCCGCCGGGTGGCCCTGTGCCGGCTGCTGATGAGCGCCCCGGACATGCTGCTGCTGGACGAGCCCACCAACCACCTGGACGCGGAGTCGGTGGCCTGGCTGGAGCGCTTCCTGCACGAATTCCCCGGCACCGTGGTGGCGGTGACCCACGACCGCTACTTCCTGGACAACTCCTGCGAGTGGATTCTCGAACTGGACCGGGGCGAAGGCATTCCCTGGAAGGGCAACTACTCCTCCTGGCTGGAACAGAAAGAGCAGCGCCTGGAGCAGGAAGCGAAAAGCGAAAGCGCCCACCGCAAAACCGTGGAGAAAGAGCTGGAATGGGTGCGCCAGAACCCGAAAGGCCGGCGCGCCAAGAACAAGGCCCGGGTCAACGCCTTCGAGGAACTGGCCAGCCAGGACTTCCAGAAGCGTAACGAAACCCAGGAACTGTACATTCCGCCCGGCGAGCGCCTGGGCGAGAAGGTGTTCGAGATCAAGGACGTGAGCAAGCAGTTCGACGGCAAGCTGCTCTACGAGCACCTGGACTTCTCGATCCCGCGCGGCGCCATCGTCGGCATCATCGGCCCCAACGGCGCCGGTAAGACCACCCTGTTCCGCATGCTCACCGGCGAGGAAACCCCGGATTCCGGCGAGATCGACAAGGGCGAGACCGTGGACCTGGCCTACGTGGACCAGAGCCGCGAGGACCTGGACCCCAAGAAATCGGTCTGGGAAGAGGTGTCCGGCGGCAACGACATTCTGAAGATCGGCAGTTACGAGGTGCCCAGCCGCGCCTACCTGGGCCGCTTCAACTTCAAAGGCGGCGACCAGCAAAAGCGGGTCGGCGACCTGTCCGGTGGGGAACGCAACCGCCTGCACCTGGCCAAGCTGCTCAAACAGGGCGCCAACGTGCTGCTGCTCGACGAACCCACCAACGACCTGGACGTGGAAACCCTGCGTGCCTTGGAAGAAGCGCTGCTGGCCTTCCCCGGCTGCGCGGTGGTGATCTCGCACGACCGCTGGTTCCTGGACCGCGTGGCCACCCACATCCTGGCCTTCGAGGGCGATGCCCAGGTGGAATGGTTCGAGGGCTCCTACACCGAGTTCGAGGAATACCGCCGCAAACAACTCGGCGACGAGGCCCTGCAACCCAAGCGCATGAAGTACAAGCGCATCGAGGTGTAAGTCCCACCGAACGATGGCTGATCGCGGCCGAAGCCGCTCCTACAACGGTTCGCCCCGGCAGGAGCGGCTTCAGCCGCGATGAAATATCCATCCGACGATAGGCATTCCTGATTTGGCCGTCGCCCGCAAAGCGTCTATTCTTTCGCTGAGTAACGCATACGCCAACCGCAACCCCAGCCAACCGCGAGAGGCACCGGCATGACCTCCCCGCCCCGGCACGATGCCGGGCATGATCCCGCGGAAACACCGCTGAACGATCCGTCGCCCCGTTTTGCCTATCGGGAATACGGCGCCGATGGCGCCGGCGGCGAGCAGGCGCTGGCCGCCGAGGTGGCGGTGGCGATCAGCTACAACGGCATCAATCACGCGGTGATGATGGCCACTCCGGAACACTTGGAAGACTTCGTCACCGGTTTCACCCTGACCGCCGGTCTGGTGGACGACGCCCGCGCCCTCTACGACATCGAACTGACGCCCCTGGAAGACGCGGTGGAAGCGGCGGTGACGCTGAGCAGCCGGGCCTTCGCCGGTTTCAAGCAGCAGCGCCGTGGCCAGGCCGGCACCGGCGGCTGCGGCCTGTGCGGGGTGGAGGCGCTGGATCAGGCGCTGCCACCGTTGCCAGAGCGCGACCGGGGCCCGTTACCGCCGCCGGAGCACCTGGAGGCACTGCGCGAGCGCTTCGAGGCCACCCAGCGGCTGGCGCGGCACAGCGGCGCCATGCACGCGGCGATTTACGTGGACGGCAACGGCGAAACACGGATTTGCCGGGAGGACATCGGCCGGCACAACGCCCTGGACAAGCTGATCGGTGCCTGCCTTCGCCAGGGTCTGGACCCGGCAGACGGCTTTTTGGCGATCACCAGCCGCTGTGGTCTGGAACTGATCCACAAGGCGGTGCGCGCCGGCGCCGGCACCCTGGTGAGCCTGTCCGCGCCGTCGTCGCTGAGCGTGCGCCAGGCACGGCGCAGTGCGCTGAATCTGATTCACCAGCCACGGCAGGGCGCGCCGCGGCTGTACAGCCCGACCCCCTGACTCCCGGAACACGGGCCCGGGAACATGGAGACCCCCAATGAGTGATCCTCATACCCCCGCCGATCGGTTGCGCTTCAAGCCCTACCCGGGCCCCGCCGCCGGGTGGGGCGCGTTGCGCGCCGTCACCGACCACTGGTTCGAGAGCAAGCAACCGTTCAAGAACCTGTTCGCCATGGTGAAGACCAACAAGAGCAACGGTTTCGACTGCCCCGGCTGCGCCTGGGGCGAGGCGCCCCAGGGCGGCATGATCAAGTTCTGCGAGAACGGCGCCAAGGCGGTGAACTGGGAAGCCACCAGCCGCCGGGTGGATGCGGCGTTCTTCGCCGAACACAGCGTCAGCGACCTGCTCAAGCAGGACGATTACTGGCTGGAATTCCAGGGTCGGCTCACCGAACCGATGGTCTACAACCGGGCCACCGATCACTATGAGCCGATTGATTGGGACGACGCCTTCGCGCTGGTCGCCCGCCACCTGAAAAACCTGGACAGCCCCCACGACGCCGCCTTCTACACCTCCGGCCGGGCCAGCAACGAGGTGGCGTTTCTGTACCAGCTGTTCGTGCGCGCCTTCGGCACCAACAATTTTCCGGACTGCTCGAACATGTGCCACGAGGCCAGCGGCGTGGCCCTGGCGGAGAGCATCGGCACCGGCAAGGGCACGGTGACCTTCGAGGATTTCGAGAAGGCGGACGCCCTGTTTATCTTCGGCCAGAATCCGGGCACCAATCACCCGCGCATGCTGGAGCCAATCCGCGACGCGGTGAAACGCGGCGCCCAGGTGGCGGTGTTCAACCCGCTGCGCGAGCGCGGCCTGGAGCGCTTCCAGGCGCCCCAGGACCCGAAGGAAATGCTCACCGGCGGTTCCTCTCCGCTGAATACCGCCTATTTTCGGCCGGGCCTGGGCGGGGACATGGCCGCCGTGCGCGGCATGGTGAAGTGGCTGCTGCAGTGGGACCGGGAGGCGGCGGAGAACGGCGGCGAGCCGGTGTTCGACCATGCTTTCATCGCCGAGCACACCACCGGCCTGGACGACTATCTTCAGCAGGTGGACGCCACCTCCTGGGAACGCATCGAGGCACAATCCGGCCTGAGCCGCGACGTCATCGAACAGGCCGCGCGCATTCACCGGGACAGCAAACGGGTAATCATCTGCTGGGCCATGGGCCTCACCCAGCACAAGCACTCGGTGCCCACCATTCAGGAGATCGCCAACCTGCAGCTGCTGCGCGGCCAGTTCGGCGAAGGCGCCGGCCTGTGTCCGGTGCGCGGTCATTCCAATGTGCAGGGCGACCGCACCGTGGGCATCGCCGACGAACCGCCGGCGGCGCTGCTGGATGCCCTGGAAAAACGTTTCGATTTCCAGCCGCCCCGGGAGCCCGGCTACAACGTGATCACCACCCTGCAGGCCATGGTGGCGGGCAAGCTCAAGGTGTTCCTGGCGCTGGGCGGCAACTTCGCCCAGGCCACCCCGGACACGCCGCGCACCCATGAGGCGTTGCGCAGCTGTGACCTGACCGTGCAGATCAGTACCAAACTCAACCGCAGCCATCTGGTGTGCGGCAAGGAGGGCCTGATTCTGCCCTGTCTGGGACGCACCGACATCGACCGCCAGGCGACCGGGCCCCAGGGCGTTACCGTGGAGGATTCCTTCTCCATGGTGCACATCTCCCACGGCCAGCTTAAGCCGCTGTCCGACCGCATGCGCTCCGAGCCGGCGATCATCGCCGGCATCGCCGAGGCCACCCTGGGCAAGACGCCGGTGGACTGGTCCGCTCTGGTGGAGGACTACGATCGCATCCGCGAACTGATCCAGGACACCATCCCCGGCTTCGAGAATTTCAACCAGCGGCTTAAACACCCGGGCGGCTTCTATCTGGGCAATCCGGCCCGCGACCGTCAATGGCACACCGACAGCGGCCACGCCCATCTGGCCGCGAATGCCCTGCCGGACAGTCTGGTGGACAGCGAGATCCTGGCCCGGGGCGATCAGCCGGATCTGGTGCTGCAGACCCTGCGCTCCCACGATCAGTACAACACCACCATCTACGGCCTGCACGACCGTTACCGGGGCGTGCACAACGGCCGCAAGGTGCTGTTCGCCAACGCCGCGGATATCAAACGTCTGGGCTTCAAGGCCGGCGATAAAATCGACCTGGTGTCGCTGTGGCGCGACGGCAAGGAGCGGCGGGTGAGCGATTTCACCCTGCTCGCGTACGACGTGCCCGCCGGCCAGGCCGCCGCCTACTATCCGGAAACCAACCCGTTGGTGCCCATGGACAGCTACGGGGACGGCAGCTTCACGCCCACCTCCAAGCTGATCGCCATTCGTTTGGAAGCCAGCCGTGCCCCGGCGCGCATTGCCTGACCACCGAGGGCCACGCCGGTGAGCGGCTTCCTGGCCCTGAGCCTGGCGGGCCTGCTGGCGGCACTGGTGACCCTGGCGGTACTGGACCTGCGCCATTGCCGCCACGGCCACGCCCACCCACAACAAGGCGCGGGCGGCGACAGGGTCGTCGGCCGGTTGCGCGTGATGCTTTGCCTGGCGGTGGGTTTTCTGATCCCCACCGCGGCCCTGGATATCGCCACGGTGCTGTACGCGGATAAAGGCAAGGCCCTGCGCACCGGCACGGTCACGGCGCTGGCCGGCTGCCACCGCGACCCTTTATTACTGTGGCTCGGTCATCGCTGTGAGGTGCGCGTCGCCTGGCCGGGTCCGGGCCCGGCGCGGCTCACGGTGCAAAGCCCTACGCCGGTGGCCAGCGGCGACGACATTGACGCTTATCTACAACGGTTCAGCCGCCGCCCCGGCGCCGCCACGCGTTATTTGCCGGTGGCCAGTCGCACGGCGGGGATCGATCCCGCCGGATGGCGGCCGGCGCTTACCGCCGGCGGTCTGTTGCTGGGGCTGGTCAGCGGAATCGGCTGGGAACGCCGCTGGCGCCGGCACCGATCCCCTGGTGGCGTCGGTTCCTCACCGCCCTCCCGGGGTCGGCTCTGAGCATCCGGCCCGGCGCGCGCCGCCTGACTGCAAGGCCCTTTATATTGACTTTATCGGGAGCGACTTTAGCCTGAACGTATTCTCCAATTCGGCTGGATTGGCCATGGATAACGACAGTCTGATCGCGCCCTTGCTGGCCGCCGCCGACAAACGCTTCGGCACGGACGGCAGCCACCACGTTCAGGATATCGAGCATATTCTCAAGACATTGAGAACCCACCTGGGCATGGACGTGGCGTTCATCGCGGAATTTCTCGATGGAAAGCGCGTCATCCGGCATGTGGACAGCAAACACTCTGCCGGCAGGCTGGCTTCCGGTGACAGCCATCCGCTCGAGGATAGTTATTGCCATTACATCGCCAACGGTGAGCTGGACGGCATCTTGGCGGACACCTCGCTGCATCCGCTGACCCGCAATATGCCGGTCACACAGGCACTCGATATCGCCAACTACATCGGCGTGCCCGTCCATCTGCCGGACGGTTCATTGTTCGGCACCTTCTGTTGTTTCGACCACAAAACTGGCCGGAACCTGGGCCCCAGGGACCAGGCTTTGCTCGGCGCCTTCGCCGAGTTCGCCGGCCGCCTGATCGGCCAGAGCATGGAACGGGAAGCCGGTGACCGCGAAATCAGGGAGCGGATTCTCAACGTGATCCGGCATCAACGCCTGCGCACCGTATTTCAACCCATCCTGCATATGGAAGAACGCCGCGTGGTTGGTTTCGAGGCCCTGACACGCTTTGATACCGAACCCTGTCGACCGCCAAACCTGTGGTTCGATGAGGCCGACCGGGTGGGGCTGGGACTGGAATTGCAAAAGCTGGCGGTGCAAACCGCTCTGCGAACCGCCGCGCCCTTGCCGAAGACCTCTTACCTTTCCTTGAACGTCTCCCCCGAACAGATCCTTGATGGCAAGCTGGCCGACGACCTGCGGGGCTGGCCAACGGATCGTGTTTTGCTGGAGATCACCGAGCACGCGCGCATCAGTGACTATCCCGCGCTGCGCCAGGCGCTGGCACCGTTGCGCGAGCAAGGGATGGACATCGCCGTGGATGACGCCGGCGCCGGCTACGCCAGTTTTCAGCATGTACTGGAGCTGGAGGCCGAGATCATCAAGCTCGACATCAGTTTGATTCGGGACATTCACCGCGACCGGGCCCGTCAGGCGCTGGCGGCGGCACTGATCCGTTTCGGCGAGGTGATCGGCGCGCGCGTTATCGCCGAAGGCGTGGAGAGCCGGGAAGAACTGGCGACCTTGCGGCGGCTCGGCGTGGCCAAGGTGCAGGGGTATTTCGTCGGTAAACCGATGCCCATTGAGGACGCCCTGCGCTTCACCGCGGTGGACTGATCCCCGCGCCACGCTTACCGTCTTCACGGAGTACCGCCTGTTCCGGTTATAGGCTGCCGGGCAGCGGCCCCTATTCCGGACCTCGGGAGACAGCAGCGTGCGCGACGACGTTCAACAGTACTATGGCCAACATCTCACCGGCAGCCAGGATCTGCAGACCAACGCCTGCTGCGATCAGACTCCGCCGGACCATCTGAAACCCCTGCTGACACGCCTCCACGAAGAGGTGCTGAGCCGCTATTACGGTTGCGGCCTGGTGGCACCGGCGGCGCTGGAAGGTCGGCGGATTCTGGATCTGGGCTGCGGCTCCGGCCGCGACGTCTATCTGCTGTCCGCGCTGGTGGGAGAGCACGGCGAGGTGGTCGGCGTGGACATGACCGACGAGCAGCTGGCGGTGGCCCGACGCCACCGGGATTACCATCGGGAAGCGTTCGGTTTCGCCGAGAGCAACGTGCGTTTTCTGAAAGGCTATATCGAGGAACTGGACGCCCTGGACCTGGAAGACGGCTATTTCGACATCGTGGTGTCCAACTGCGTGATCAACCTGAGTACCGATAAGGCCAAGGTGATCGGTGACGTGAAGCGGCTGCTCAAGCCCGGCGGCGAGTTTTATTTTTCCGATGTGTACGCGGATCGGCGGGTGCCGGCGGCGCTGACCAGGGATCCGGTGCTGTACGGCGAGTGTCTGGCCGGCGCGCTGTATTGGAACGATTTTCTCCATCTGGCCACGGGGTGCGGTTTCGGCGACCCGCGGCTGGTGGAGTCCCGGCGCCTGACCGTGGACAACCCGGCCATCGAGGCGAAGCTGGGCAACCTGCGTTTTTATTCCGCCACGTACCGGCTGTTCAATATCGAGGCGCTGGAGCCGGCCTGCGAGGATTACGGGCAGGCGGTGATTTATCAGGGGACGTTGGCGGAGCAGCCGGAGGCGTTCGTGTTGGATGATCATCATGTGATGGAGACCGGTCGGGTGTTTCCGGTGTGTGGGAATACCTGGCGGATGTTGGCGGAGAGTCGGTTCGCGGGGCATTTTGATTTTGTTGGGGATTTTTCCCGGCATTTTGGGGTTTTCGAGGGATGTGGGTTGAGGGTGCCGTTCGAGGAGGGTGACGTCGATGCGTCGTCCGGTGCTTGCTGTTAGTGGAGGCGTTGCCCTCCATTGAGGGCGCCGGTTTCGGTTTTGCCCTTCCAGGACACGCCGTGAATCCATCCCTGGAGGCTCTTTTCAGACATCCCTGTCTTCAAAGGTCCTGGAAGGGCAAAACCGAACCCGGCTCATCATAAGCGTAAAGGTGGTTGCCAATCGCCGAACAAAAACGTCCCAGTGGATAAGGGTGATTTATGAGCATTAAGAAGGTGGCGTTACTGTTGGTGATCGTGGCGCTGGTGGCGGGTTACTTCTTTTTCGATGTGGGTCAGTATCTGAGCCTGGATTATCTGAAAGCGCAACGCGGCGCGTTTCAGGCGTTGGCCGGGGAACATCCGGTGGCGGTGCTGGGTGGGTTTTTCGCGTTGTACGTGCTGGTGACGGCGTTGAGCTTGCCCGGGGCGGCGATCATGACGCTGGCGGCGGGGGCGTTGTTCGGGTTCTGGGTGGCGTTGTTGTTGGTGTCGTTCGCGTCCAGCGTGGGCGCGACGCTGGCGTTTCTGGCGGCGCGGTTTCTGTTCAAGGACGCGGTGCAGGCGCGGTTCGGCGAGCGGTTGAAGAAGATCAATGCGGGGGTGGAGAAGGACGGGGCCTTTTATCTTTTTACGTTGCGTTTGATTCCGGCGTTTCCGTTTTTCGTGATCAATCTGGTGATGGCGCTGACACCGTTGAAGACCTGGACGTTTTACTGGGTGAGCCAGGTGGGGATGCTGGCGGGAACCGCGGTGTACGTGAACGCGGGCACTCAGTTGGGTGAGCTGTCGTCATTGTCCGGTTTGCTGTCGCCCGGCTTATTGGGGGCGTTGGTATTGCTGGGGTTGTTTCCGTGGCTGGCCAGGGCGGTGCTGGCCGTGGTGCGGCGTCGCCAAGTGTATCGCGGCTATGACAAACCCAAACACTTCGACCGCAATCTGATCGTGATCGGCGCCGGGTCCGCCGGTCTGGTGAGCGCCTATATCGCCGCCACCGTGAAGGCGAAGGTGTCGCTGATCGAGGCGGAAAAAATGGGCGGCGATTGTTTGAACACCGGTTGCGTGCCGTCCAAGGCGCTGATCAAGAGCGCGTCACTGGCGCATCTGGAAAGGGTGCCCGAGCGGTACGGCTTCAAACGCATTACCACGGAGTTCGACTTCGCCGATATCCAGGCACGCATCCAGCGGGTAATCGGTCGCATCGAGCCCCACGATTCCGTGGAACGCTACCAGGCCCTGGGGGTGGATTGTATCCAGGGGCGCGCGCGGCTGGTGTCGCCTTGGGAGGTGGCCATCGAAACGGTGGACGGCGAGCGCCGGCTGAGCGCGCGCGCCATCGTTATCGCCACCGGCGCGCGACCGCTGGTGCCGTCGATTCCCGGCATCGACCAGGTGCGCGTGCTCACCTCGGAAAACCTCTGGCGGGTCACCGAGCTGCCACCGCGCCTGCTGGTGCTGGGCGGCGGTCCGATTGGTTGCGAGCTGGCGCAGAGCTTCGCGCGGTTGGGCAGCCGGGTGACCCAGGTCGAGCAAGGCCCGCGTCTGCTACCCCGCGAGGACGACGACGCCGCCCGGGCGGTGGCCGAGGCGTTGCGCGAGGACGGCGTGGAATTGCTCACCGGCCACAAGGCGATCCGCTTCAGCGTGGAGGACGGCGAGCAGCGTGTTCATACCGAGAGTGAACAGGGCCAGCGACGGCTGCCGTTCGACGCGGTGCTGGTGGCGGTGGGCCGGCGCGCCAATACCGCCGGGCTGGGCCTGGAGGATCTGGGCATCACCACCGGCGACAACGGCACCCTGGATCTGGACGAGCGACTGCGCACGCGCTTTCCCAACATTTACGGCTGCGGCGATGTGGCCGGCCCCTACCAGTTCACCCATGTGGCCGCTCACCAGGCCTGGTACGCCGCGGTAAACGCTTTGTTCAGCGGACTGAAAACCTTCAAGGCCGATTACCGGGTGATCCCCTGGGCCACCTTCACCGCGCCGGAGGTGGCGCGGGTCGGCCTCAACGAACAGGAGGCCCGGGAAAAAGGCATCGCGGTGGAGGTGACCCGCTACGGCATCGACGATCTGGACCGGGCCATCGCCGACGGCAGCGACCGGGGTTTCGTCAAGGTGCTGACGCCGCCGGGCAAGGATCGCATTCTCGGCGTGACCATCGTCGGCGAAGCGGCCTCGGATCTGATCAGCGAATACGTGCTGGCCATGAAGCACGGCCTGGGCCTGAACAAAATTCTTGGCACCATCCACATTTATCCCACCCGCGCCGAGGCCAACAAGTTCGCCGCCGGTGAATGGAAGAAGGCGCACAAGCCGGAAAAACTGCTGCGTTGGGTGCAACGGTTCCACACCGCGCGACGATAACGTGAAGAGTCAAAGTCTTTAAAGAAAATATCTGCAACCTGTTAAATCCCGCCGCGACTTGCCGATAAGGCGGACGACAAGGACGCCCGTCATTCAAGCGGCGGAACCATTCCCGCCCGGGACGCCGCCCGGCGCAGATATCTTCACACAAGGCTCCTCTTCTATGTTGCTCAACAAAAGCGTCAAACTCAGGCTCTCGCTCAGCCTGGGGCTCTGTATCGTTCTGCTTATCGCCATCGGCGTGGTCGGCATCCTCAGTACCAGTTCGGTGCGTCATGACCTTGAACAAACGTACAACCAGAACCTGATCACGTTGCTGGATCTTGGCGCGGTGCGCGAAGCTCTGCTGGATACGCGCGTGAAAATCACCGCCGCGCAGCGCGACCGGGATATAAATCGTGCCACCCAGGTCAGCGCCCAGGTGAAGGACAACAACCTTCTCATCGATCAGTACTGGGCGGACTATTTCCCGCAGCGGATCAGCGGCGAGCGCGAACGGGCCATCGCCGAACACTTTCAGGCCGGCCTGGAGACGTTGCGTGGGGATCTGAACGAACTCAACGGCCTGATGATGGCCGGCGATTTCGATCAGGCGCGCACCCTGGCCACGGGGAAGATCCGCGAGGACTACCGGGGCGTACTGGATAACATCAACGACCTGGTGACGCGCAACCGTGAACAGGCGGAAAGCCATTATCAGAACGCGCTGGCCAGCTACCGGCAATCCCGCAATCTGGTGCTGGGGCTGATGGCCGCCTCCGTGGTGGCGGCGCTGCTGCTGACGATCTGGTTGGTGCGCGGCATCATGACGCCGCTGGGCAAGGCCCGCGACCTGGCCCGCTCCCTGTCCGAGGGCCGGCTGGACGACGAGATTCATATCACCTGCCAGGATGAATTCGGCGATATGCTCCGCGATCTGCGCAGCATGCAGGAGAAGCTTTCCGACGTGGTGCGCTCGGTGCGCAACAACGCCGAGTCGGTGAGCATTGCCTCCACCGAGATTTCCCAGGGCACCGACGACTTGAGCCGGCGCACCCAGGACCAGGCCGCCAGTCTGGAAGAAACCGCCGCCTCCATGGATGAGATCACCTCCACGGTACGTCAGAACGCCGACAACGCCGGCGAGGCGGACGGGCTGGCCCATCGCGTCAGCGACCAGGCCCGGGAGGGCGGCGAAATCGCCCGCCAGGCGATCTCCGCCATGGCCGAGATCAGCGGCTCCAGCCGCAAGATCACCAGCATCGTCACGCTGATCGACGAAATCGCCTTCCAGACCAATCTGCTGGCGCTGAACGCCTCGGTGGAAGCGGCGCGCGCCGGTGAACAGGGCCGTGGCTTCGCGGTGGTGGCCGGCGAGGTGCGCAGCCTGGCCGGACGCAGCGCCGAAGCGGCGCGGGAAATCAAGACGCTGGTCGACGAAAGCGTGGACCGGGTGGACGCCGGCACCGCCCTGGTGGACCGGGCCGCCGACACGCTCGGGCATATCGCCAAGGGCGTGGATCAGGTTACCTCGCTGGTCGGCGAGATCGCGGTGGCCAGCCGCGAACAGTCCCAGGGCATCGAGCAGGTCAACCTGGCGGTCTCGCAAATGGACGCGGCGATCCAGCAGAATGCCAGCATGGTGGAACAATCCAGCGCCGCCAGTCGCTCGCTTCAGGCCCAGGCCCGGGCGCTGCTCAAGGAAATGGGCTTCTTCCAGGCCGCCGACGCTCACTCCACCGGCACGCCGGCGCGGCTATCCTTACGGCGGGATTCGGGCACGCCCGACTGACAGGGTCCGACTGACACGAAGGTCCTCGCGGAGAAAGGTTATGCGTTGTCTTTATCGATGGTGGCCGGGGCTGCTGCTACTGGCTCTGATCACGCCCCCGGCGCTGGCCGCCGAGGACTTCGATCACGGCGCCTGGGACACGCTGCTGCGGGAGCACGTGACCTGGCGCCGGGACGGCGTGGCCTCCACGGTGGACTACGCCGGCTTCGCCGCGGACCGGCCGGCCCTGGACGCCTACCTGGACCGGCTCGGCGCGGTGGCGCCGGGCCGGTTTCAACAATGGCCCCGTCCGGCCCGGCTGGCGTTTCTGATCAACGCCTACAACGCCTTTACCGTGCAACTGATTCTGCGCCAGGAATCCAGGCCCGCCTCGATCCGGGACATCGGATCGATTTTTCGCGGGCCCTGGAGCCAGCGCTTTTTCACGCTGCTCGGCGAGCGGCGCACCCTGGATGAGGTGGAGCACGACCTGATTCGCGGCAATCCGGCGCTGATGGACACGCGCATCCACTTCGCGGTGAACTGCGCGTCCGTGGGCTGCCCGGCCCTGCGCCCGGAGGCCTACACCGGCGACGCCCTGGACCGCCAGCTCGACGACGCCACCCGTCGCTTTCTGTCCGACCGTCAGCGCAACCGTTACCGGGATGGCACCCTGTGGGTGTCGTCCATCTTCGACTGGTACCGGGAAGACTTCGTGGCGGACGCCGGCAGCCTGGGCGCCTGGCTGGCGGCCCATGCGGACGCCCTGGGCGTGCCGGCGTCGGCCCGTTCCGCCCTGCGCGACGATAAACTGGAGATTGATTTCCTGAAGTACGACTGGTCGCTCAACGACGAGGATCGTTGAAGCCGATTGATTGACAATAATTCTCATTCTCTATAGGTTCCTCCGGCCCTTACAAAACTGACAATATCCCGGGAGGAACCGTCATGTTCCGTTCTGCTTGCCGACGATTCACTCTGTTGCCCCTGACCGCCGCTCTGGCGGCACCGATTTCCCCGGCGTTCGCGCAGACCGACGACCAAACCGGTGCCCAAACCGGTAATAACCAGCTGGCCCCGGTCACGGTCACCGCCACCCGTGCCAACAGCGCGCTGGGGGAAACGCCGCAGAAAATCACCGTGGTGACCCGCGAGCAGATCGAGGAACAACTGGCGATCACCGCGGATCAGGCTCAGGTGCTGAGCAATCTGCTGCCCTCCTATTCCCCCAGTCGCCAGAAGCTGACCAACGCCGGCGAGACGTTCCGCGGGCGGGATCCGCTGTTCCTGGTGGACGGCATTCCGCAATCCAATCCCCTGCGGGACGGGTCCCGGGACGGCTACACCATCGATCTGGCCATGGTGGAGCGAATTGAGATCATCCACGGCGCCAGCGCCGAGCATGGCCTGGGCGCCACCGGCGGCATCATCAATTTCGTCACCCGGCGCCCCCAGGGTGGCGCGCTCAAGCAGCATGTGGGGGTGGGCGTCAGCGCCCCCACCGACTATGACTCCGACGGTCTGGGCTACCAGGCCGACTACCGTGTGGAGGGGATTCAGGGCGACTGGGATTACCTGCTCGGCGGCAGCTATCGGTCCCGGGGCCTGTTTTACGACGGCGACGGTCGCGCCATCGGCGTGGACGAAGCCCAGGGCGACATCATGGATTCCGAGAGCCACGACCTGTTCGTGAAGCTCGGCTACTGGCTGGACGACAACCAGAACCTGGAACTGAGCGTCAATCGCTTCGAACTGGAGGGCAACCACGATTACGTGAACGTGCCCGGCGACCGCGCCGCCGGCGTTCCCGCCACCTCGGTGAAAGGCGATCCGCGCGGCCGGCCGGTACGCAATCAGGCGCTGACCACCAGCCTCGCCTATCGGCATCTGGATCTGGCCGGCAACGACCTCAAGGTACAGTTCTACAGCCAGCGCTTCCGCGCCCGCTATGGCGGCGGCACCTTCGGCACCTATCAGGACCCGGCCTACGGCGCCAATGTGTACGATCAGTCCCAGAACGAATCGGAGAAGTACGGGGCCAAGTTCACCGTCAACCGGGACGGCCTGCTCGACGGTCGCCTGAAGGCCACCGCCGGGCTGGACCTTCTCCAGGACGAAACCCGTCAGGTACTGGTGCTCACCGATCGCGAATGGGTGCCGGAAGCCCGCTTCCGCAACGCCGCGCCTTTCCTGCAACTGGAATACCGGCTCACCGACCGGCTCACCGTGCACGGCGGCGCCCGCCACGAATACGCCAAGCTGAACGTGGACACCTACCAGGTGCTGGCCTCCTACGGCGGCCATACCGTGGCCGGCGGCAGCCCGAGCTTCGAGGAAACCCTGGTCAACGGTGGTCTGGTGTTCCAGGCCACCGACTGGATGCAGTGGTTCGCCAACTACTCCGAGGGCTTCGGCATGCCCGACGTGGGCCGGGTGTTGCGTGGCGTGAACCAGCCCGGTCAGGACGTGGACGACTACGTGGACCTGCAACCCATCGTCACCGAAAACCAGGAAATCGGCGTGCGCCTGAAGCGCGGCGCGGCGGACCTGGAACTGAGCTACTACCAGTCCGACTCCGATCTGGGTTCGGTGCTGGTGCTCAACAACGGCGTCTATGAAGTGGAACGCAGCGCCACCGATATCCACGGCGTGGAGGCGGACCTGGGCTGGCGGCTGCGGGAAGGGCACCGGGTCAGCGTCGGCTACGCCCACGTCAGCGGCGAGGTGGACAGCAATGGCAATGGCGTGCCGGACCAGCGCATGGACGCCCGCAACATTTCCCCGGACCGGGTGACGGTGCGCTGGCAAGCCAACTGGAACGACCGCCTCACCACCCAGTTGCAGGGCAACCATTATTTCAGCCGCCGCTATGACCGGATCAACGGCCAGGACGCCAACTTCGACAGCTATCAGTTGTTCGACCTGTTCGCCGGTTACCGGCTGGCCCGGGGGCAGCTGACCCTGGGCGTGGAGAACCTGTTCAACGAGCAGTACATCACCTTCTTCTCGCAATCCGCCTCGGACCTGGACGAGCGCTACTTCGCCGGACGTGGCCGCGTGGTGAGCCTCGGGTACAATCTCGACTTCTGAGATTTCCCGGGCGATTCATGCTGTTCACCCTGCACAAATACGCCGGCCTGATCGCCGGCGTGCTGCTCACCCTGATCGGTGTCACCGGCAGTCTGCTGGTGTTTCACGACACCCTGGACCGCTGGCTGACGCCGGCGGTGCGCGTGCAGAGCGGCGGCGAGCCGGCGCCGCTGGCCGAGGTGGTGGACGCCGCCCGCCGGGCGGCGCCGGAGCGGCCCGCCCAGCGGCTGTATCTGGCGGCGCCGGGGGACGCCCACACGGTACGGTTCGCCGGACCCGACGGCGCCCCCGGCCCGCTGGAAGTGAGCGTGGCGCCGGACACCGCCCGGGTGGTGGCGGTGCGCCAGTGGGGCGTCTACCCCACCAGTTGGGTGTACCGCCTGCACTACACGCTGCTGGCCGGCACCCCCGGCAAGTACGTGGTGGGCGTGGCCGGTCTGTGCCTGCTGTTTTTCGGTTTCAGCGGCCTGTACCTGTGGTGGCCGCGCAAGGGCCGCTGGCGCGGCGCCCTGGCCATCCGTACCGACAAGGGCGCCTTCCGTCTCAACCATGACCTGCACAAAAGCGTCGGTGTCCTGACCCTGCCGGTGTTGATGGTGGTGGCGTTCTCCGGCGTGGCCCTGGTGTTTCCCGGCCCGCTCGCCACCCTGGTGGGCACGGTGCTGCCGCTGGAGCCGCGCCCGGTGCATCGTTCCGCGCCGCCGGCGCTGGGGGCCGCTCCGCTGACCGTGGATCAGGCGGTGGCGGCGGGTGCCGGTGTCTTCCCCGGCGCCACCCTGAAGCGGGTCTACCTGCCCACCGAACCCCGCTCTCCCTATATCCTCGCCTACAACCAGCCCGGCGAAGCCTGGGACCATTATCCGGCCACCCGGGTCTGGGTGGACCGCTACAGCGGCGCCGTGCTGGACCGCTGGGATCCGCTGACGGTGGCCGCCGGCAGCAAGTTCCTGGTCTGGCAGTTCCCGCTGCACAACGGTGACGCCCTGGGCCTGGTGGGCCGCTGGCTGGTGGTGGCCGGCGGCCTGCTGCCCGGGCTGCTGTTCTTCACCGGGCTGTACCTGTGGTGGAAAAAGCGCCAACTGAGCCGCAAAGCCCGACGCCGGCGCGCCCCGCGCTCTTGAAACCGGCGCCGCCGCCACCATTTAACCGGCGGTCGCTTGCAAGCACCCTCTCACGCGCCCAGCACGCCGCTTCCTTCAAGGTAGCCAGCCAATCGACCCGGAAAGCGCCTCAAGGGATTGTATGAGTCATATCGAACGCCTGGATCGCATTCACGATTCCTACCGCCGTCTGCCGCTCTGGATGCGGGTGTGGATTTTGCTGGTGCTGATCCCGGTCAACGCCGCCGGTTTCTTCATGCTGCACACCGCCAGCGGCCATCTGGTGGCCTGGGCCGCCGTCTTCGTGATGGTCACCAACGGCCTCACCCTGTGGCGCTACGCCTCCCTGAACCGGGCCCTGGCGCTGCCCCACCTGCTCGCCTGGGTGCCGCTGCAGGCGGCGCTGGTGGCGCGGCTGATCGGCGGCTGGGGGCCGGACGCGCTGGAATGGGATGAATGGATGCTGGCGGTGATGGTGGTGATGGTCAATTCCGTGGCGCTGTTCTTCGACACCGTGGCGTCCTGGCGCTGGTGGCGGGACCGGCGTCTGAACCTGGCCGCCGACGGCCTCTGATCGCCCTCAGCCGATCTGCACCTCGGCCTCGGTGTAGCGCACCCGGGCCGGATTGGGCCGCGCCAGTGCGTAGGCGAACGCCAGCGGCCCGATGCGGCCGACGAACATCAGCAGCATCAAAATGCCCTGCCCCGGCGCGCCGATCCGCGCGGTGATGCCCCGCGACAACCCCACGGTGCCGAACGCCGAAAAGCTCTCGAACAGCACGTCCAGCGGTCGCATCTGCGGTTGCAGGATCACCAGCACGAAGCCCGCCAGCAGCAACAGCATGACACTGAGCATGACCACCGCGTAGGCGCGGAACACCGCCGCCAGGGCCACCGCGCGGCGGAACAGGCGCGGCTGCTGCTCGCCACGCAGAATCGCCCGGGTGGACAGCAGCAGCACCATGAAGGTGGATACCTTGATGCCGGAGGCGGTGGAGTTGCTGCCGCCGCCGATGAACATCAGCATCATGGTCAGCAGCGTGGCGGGCATGCCCAGGGCGCCGGTGTCGACGCTGTTGAAGCCGGCGGTGCGCGGGGTCACCGCCGTGAACCAGGCGGCCCACAGCCGGTCCACCACCGGCAGCGCTCCGAGGGTGTGTGGATTGCGCCATTCGAAGCCCAGCATCAGCAGCCAGCCGCCCAGCGCCAGGATGGCGGTGCCGGTGAGGGTCAGTTTGCTGTGCAGGGTGAGGCGGGCGAAGCGGCGCCGCCGCCAGAGATCCAGAATCACCGTGAAGCCCAGCCCGCCGGTGATGAACAGGGCGGTGATGACGATATTCACCAGTGGCTGACCGGCCCAGGGCATCAGGCTGTCCGGGCGCAGGCCGAAGCCGGCGTTGTTGAACGCGGACACCGCGTGGAAGACGCTGAACCAGAGCCCCTCGCCCCAGCCCATTTCCGGCACCCACACCAGCGCCAGCAGCAGCGCCCCGACCAGCTCCAGGGACAGGGCCAGAATGGCGATGTGGCGGACCAGCACCAGCACGTCGCCGGGGGCGGTCTGGTCCAGCGCCTCGCGCACCACCCGCCGGCCGCCCAGCCCCAGGCGGCCGCCGAGCGCGAGAATGGTGAGCCCGGCGAACGTCATCAGGCCCAACCCGCCGAGATGGATCAGCACCAGCACCACCGCCTGACCGAAGCCGGTCAGCACGCTGCCGGTGTCGACCACCACCAGGCCGGTGACGGTCACCGCCGAGCAGGCGGTGAACAGGGCCTGGCCGAGCCCCAGCCCGCCGTGGCTGGCGATCGGCATCCACAGCAGCAGCCCGCCGACCAGGATCAAGGCGAGAAAACTCAGCGCCAGCAGCGCCGGCGGGCTGAATCGCCAGGGCCGGCGCAGTTGCGCCTTCAGAGTGAGGCGTCCGCTGAGACGCGGTTGCCAGCTCTTCATGGCGCGCCCCTCACCCGATCTGCACCTCGTCCTCCGCATAGCGCAGCCGCACCGGGCGCGGCCGCGCCAGGGAAAACGCCAGCGCCAGCGGCCCGATCCGGCCCACGAACATCAGCACCATCACGATGGCCTGGCTGGCCATCGACATGTCGCCGGTGATGCCGCGGGTCATGCCGGCGTTACCGAACGCGGAGAACCCTTCGAACAGCACGTCCATGGGCCGCATCTCCGGCTCCAGAATGACCAGCAGAAAACAGCCCAGCATTACCATCAGCAGACTCAGCACCACCACCGTGTAGGCGCGGAACACCGAGTTCAGCGACACCATGCGTCTGAAGGCGGTGGGCCGCTGGCGGCCGGTGAGAAAGGCGCGGGTGGCCAGGATCACCACCATGAAGGTGCTCACCTTGATACCGGAAGCGGTGGAGTTGCTGCCGCCGCCGATAAAGATCAGGAACATGGTCAGCAGCACCGTCGGCGCGTAGGCGACGCTGATGTCGACCACCGCGAAGCCGGCGCTGCGCGGCACCACCGCCATGAACCAGGCCAGCCAGGGGCGCTGCTCCGGCGCCAGGGCGGCCAGGGTGTTGCCATTGCTCCACTCGAAGCCCATCACCATCAGCCAGGCGGACAGCGCCAGTATCAGGGTGCCGGTCAGGGTCAGCTTGCTGTGCAGACTGAGGCGGCTGAAGCGGCGCTCGCGCCACAGATCGTTGATCACCGTGAAGCCCAGACCGCCGACCATGAACAGGCCGGTGATCACCACCGTGACCAGCGGCGTGGCGGCCCAGGGCGCCAGCCCGTCGGGCAGGATCGACACCCCGGCGTTGTTGAACGCGGAGGCGGCGTGGAAAAAGCTCATCCACAGCCCCCGCCCCCAGCCCATCTCCGGCACCCAGGCGGTGGCCAGCACCGCGGCGCCGATCAGCTCCAGGGTCAGCGCCAGCAGCGCCACCTGACGCACCAGCAGGATCACGTCGCCGGGGGAGGTCTGGTTCATGGCCTCGCGCACCACCCGCTGGCCGCCCAGCCCCAGGCGCCCGCCCAGGGCCAGCACGGTGAGCACGGCGAAGGTCATCAACCCCAGCCCGCCCACATGGAACAGCACCATCACCACGATCTGCCCGAACAGGGTCAGGTCCCGGGCCGGGTCCGCCAGCGACAGGCCGGTCACGGTGATCGAGGCGGTGGCGGTGAACAGCGCCTGCCACAGCGACAGGCCCTCGTGGCTGGCAAACGGCAGCCAGAACAGCAGCGTGCCGATCAGGATGAAGACCGCGAAGCCGCCCGCCAGCAAGACCGGCGGGCTGAGCCGCCAGGCCCGGCGCATGCGCGCCTTGAGAGTGACGCGGCCGCGCAGACGGGGCAGCCAGCTTCTCATAGGCCGGAGGTGAACTCGCGCAGGGCTTTCTCGTCGCCCAGCAGCACCAGATGATCGTTGCGACGCAAACGGTAGTCCGGCGCCGGCTCGAAGGTGACGCTGTTGCCGTGCTTGATCGCCAGCAGGCGGATCTTGTCCGGATCGATCTTCAGGTCCGAGAACGGCCGGTCGTCCAGCACCTCGCCGGGGCGCACCTCGATGACGAAATAATTATCCCCCAGGGCCAGGTAATCGAGCATGTTGGGGTGCGCCATGGTCTGCGCCACCCGCAGCCCCATTTCGTATTCCGGATGGAAGATGCGTTCGGCACCCAGCTTTTCCACGATCTTGTGGTGGGTGGGCGTGATCGCCTTGACCCACACTTCCCTGGCCTTCAGGGATTCCAGGTGCATGGTGCACAGGATGCTGGCCTCGATGTTCTCGCCAATGGCCACCAGTACCGCGTCGAAGCGCTCCAGCTTCAGTTCCTTGAGCGAGGCCTCGTCGGTGGCGTCGGCGATCACCACCTGGGTGAGCTTGTCCGCCAGTTGGTTGGCCTTGGTCTCATCGGAATCCACGCCCAGCACTTCATGGCCGAGGCGCACCAGCTCCACGCCCACGGCTTCCCCGAAACCGCCCAGGCCCATGATCGCGAATTGTTTTTTCATTCGTGCTCCTTGTGCTGCTCGTGGCGGCGGTCGGGCCGCCGCCTACAGTTGTTCCAGGGCCTCGGCCAGGGTGGCCACCGCCACCACTTCCACCCCATCCGGCAGCTGCCGGGGCCGGTTGGCCTTGGGGATGATGGCCCGTTTGAAGCCGTGTTTCACCGCCTCATAAAGCCGCTCCTGCCCCTGGGGCACCGGGCGGATTTCACCGGACAGCCCGATCTCGCCGAACACCACCAGGTCCCGGCCCAGGGGCCGGTCCCGGAAGCTGGACACGATCGACAGCACCAGCGCCAGGTCGGCGGCGGTTTCCGCCACCTTGACGCCCCCCACCACGTTGGCGAACACGTCCTGGTCGCCCACCTGGATGCCGCCGTGGCGGTGCAGCACCGCCAGCAGCATGGCCAGCCGGTTGGCCTCCAGGCCCACGCATACCCGGCGGGGGTTGCCGAAGTGGCTGGCGTCCACCAGCGCCTGCAGTTCCACCAGCAGCGGCCGGGTGCCTTCCCAGACCACCGTGACCAGGGAGCCGGCGGCGATCTCCTCGGCGCGGTTCAGGAAGATGGCGGAGGGGTTCTTCACTTCCTTCAGGCCCTCGCCGGTCATGGCGAACACCCCCAGTTCGTTGACCGCGCCGAAGCGGTTCTTGAGCCCACGCAGAGTGCGGAAGCGCGAGTCCGTGGAACCCTCCAGCATCAACGAGCAGTCGATCATGTGTTCCAGCACCTTGGGCCCGGCCAGGGTGCCGTCCTTGGTGACATGGCCCACCAACAGCAACACGGTACCGGTTTGCTTGGCGAATCGCGTCAAGGCGGCGGCGCACTCGCGCACCTGGGCCACCGAACCCGGCGCCGATTGCAGGCCGGCCAGATACATCACCTGGATGGAATCCACCACCAGCAGGCGGGGGCGTTCCTTACGCGCCAGATCGAGGATCTGTTCCACGTCGGTTTCCGCCGCCAGGCGCAATTTTTCCTTGGGCAGCTTAAGGCGATCGGCGCGCATCGCCACCTGGGACAGGGATTCCTCGCCGGTCACGTACAGGCAGGACTCGGTGTCGGCCAGCCGGCACATGACCTGCAGCAGCAAGGTGGATTTACCGGCCCCCGGGTGCCCGCCGATCAGGATCGCCGAGCCCGGCACCAGGCCGCCGCCCAGCACCCGGTCCAGTTCACCCATGCCGGTGTCGATGCGCGGCGTTTCCTCCAGCACGATCTCGTTGAGGTTGCGCACCTCGGTGAGCTCACCGCTGTAACCGGTGCGCTCGGCGCCCCGGCTTTTCGGCGTGGCCGGATCCACCACGAATTCCTGCAGGGTGTTCCAGGCGCCGCAGGCCGGGCACTGACCCTGCCATTTTGGAAAGTCGGCACCGCACTCGGTGCACACAAAGGCGGTTTTCTTTTTCGCCACGGGAACTCCTTACTGATCCGCACCTACTCGTGCTATTCCGCGATCACACGCACCGGCCGCGCGGTGACCTGACAGAATAATTCATAACTGATGGTGCCGCAGGCGGCGGCCACTTCGTCGGCGCTGACCACGTCGCCCCACAGCTCCACCTCGTCGCCGACCCGGGCGTCGATGCCGTTCAGGTCCACGGTGAGCATGTCCATGGACACCCGGCCGGCCAGCCGGGTGCGGTGGCCGTTGACCGCCACCGGGGTGCCGTTGGGGGCGTGGCGCGGGTAGCCGTCGCCGTAGCCCACCGCCACCACCCCGACGCGGCCGGGGCCGGCGGCGGTCCAGGTGGCGCCGTAGCCGACGCTGTCACCGGCCTGCACCGGGTTGATGGCGATCAGACGAGCGCTGAAGCGCTGGGTGGGGCGCAGGTCCAGGTCGGTGGCGGCGCGCCAGGCAAACGGCGAGGAGCCGTACAGCATGATGCCCGGGCGCACCCGGTCGGCGCGGGCGTCCGGGTAGCGGATCAGGGCGGCGGAATTGGCGGCGCTGAGCGGCACGCGCAACTCCCCGGCCAGAGCCCGGGCCAGGGCCAGCTGCGAGGCGGTGCGGGTGTCGTCGGCCACGTCGGCGCAGGCAAAATGGCTCATCACGCCAAGCAGCCGCACGCCCTTCAGCCCGCGCAGCCGGGCCGCCTGGGCGCGGGCCAGGTCCGGCGCCATGCCGAGCCGGTTCATGCCGGTGTTGACCTTGAGCCACACCCCCACCGGGCGCGGTTGCGCCACCAGCAGATCCACCTGCCAGGAGGAGTGCACCACCACCTCGGCGTGCAGGCGGGCGGCCAGGGCCAGCTCGTCGGCGTCGAAGAAGCCTTCCGCCACCAGGATCGGGTGCGCCAGCCCCAGGTGCCGCAGCGCCTGGGCCTCTTCCATCAGCGCCACGCCCAGGCCGTCCACCTGATGGGCCAGGGCACGGGCCGCCAGCCCCAACCCGTGGCCGTAGCCGTTGGCCTTGACCATGGCGAACACCCGGGCGCCGCCGGCCAGGGCACGGGCGCGCCGGGCGTTGTGGGCCAGGGCGCCGGGTCGCAGTTCCAGCCGGGTACCACGCATGGGCGCGCTACTCGTCGCTGCTGTATTGCTGGTAGTACTCCGGCGCCAGGTCGTCGAAGCGGGTGAATTCGCCCCGGAACGCCAGGCGTGTCGTGCCGATGGGGCCGTTCCGTTGCTTGCCGATGATCACCTCGGCGATGCCTTTTTCCGTGGTTTCCTGGTTATAGACCTCGTCCCGGTACAGGAACATGATCAAGTCGGCGTCCTGCTCGATGGCCCCGGATTCCCGCAGATCCGACATCACCGGCCGCTTGTTGGGACGCTGCTCCAGGGAGCGGTTGAGCTGGGACAGGGCGATCAGCGGGCAGTGCAGCTCCTTGGCCAGGCCCTTCAGCGAGCGCGAGATCTCGGAGATCTCGTTGACCCGGCTGTCGGCGCCGGGCACCTGCATCAGCTGCAGATAGTCGACCATGATCAGGCCCAGTTCACCGCCGCATTCCCGCGCCACCCGGCGCGCCCGGGCGCGCATCTCCAGCGGGCTCAGCGCCGGGGTATCGTCAATATAGAACTTCTGCTCGCTGAGCATCTGGATCGCCGAGGTGATGCGCGGCCAGTCGTCCTGCTCCAGGCGGCCGGAACGGATCGCCCCCTGGTTGATGCGCCCCAGGGACGACAGCATCCGCATGACGATGGAGTCGGCGGGCATCTCCATGGAGAACACCAGCACCGGCTTGTGCGCCTTGAGGGCCACGTTCTCGCACAGGTTCATGGCGAAGGTGGTCTTACCCATGGAAGGCCGGCCGGCCACCACCACCATGTCGGCGGGTTGCAGGCCGGCGGTCATCTTGTCCAGTTCCTCGAAACCGGTGGTCAGACCGGTCAGCGAGTTCTTGTTCTTGTACAGCTCGTCGATGCGGTCCACCGCCTTCTTGAGCACCGACTTGATGTCCTGGGGGCCGGAGCCCTTTTTCTGCTGCTCGGCGATCTCGAAGATCGACGATTCCGCGTGGTCGAGAATCTCCAGGGACGGCCGCCCCTTGGGATTGAACGACTGGTCGGCGATGCTGTGCGACACCTGAATCAGCTGGCGCAGGATGCTGCGCTCACGGACGATGTCGGAATAGGCGGTGATGTTGGCGGCGCTGGGCGTGTTGCGGGCCAGCTCGGAGAGATAGCTCATGCCGCCCACGTCGTCGAGCTGCCCCAGATGGGTGAGCGCCTGGGACACGGTGACCAGATCGCTGGGCTTCTCTTCTTCCACCAGCTGGCCGATCACCTGGAAGATCAGCCGGTGCTCCTTGCGGTAGAAGTCCTTGGCGCCGACCCGCTCGGCCACGTCGTCCCAGGCCTCGTTATTGAGCAACAGCCCCCCCAGCACCGCCTGTTCCGCCTCCAGGGAGTTGGGGGGCAGGCGCAGGTTGTCCGGCAGATGGTTGTCCAGGCTCAGGGGTTCGTTCATGGCGGGTCCGCGTGGCGAATCGGGTGTCTGAAAAGAAAAAGGCACCGTCCGATGCCGGACGGTGCCCTTGATTCTGTCACCGCGCCCGACCAGGGGCAAACGGCGACCGACCGGGTGCCGGGAGTAATTACTCCTGGGGCACCACGACCAGCTTGATGGTCACGGTCACATCGGCGTGCAGCGCCAGATCGATGTCGTACTCGCCGGTCTGGCGGATCGCGCCATAGGGCAGTTTGACTTCGGCCTTGGCCACTTCCACACCGCTCTGCTCGGTGATGGCGTCGGCGATGTTGGCGGTGCCCACGGAGCCGAACAGCTTGCCTTCGTCGCCGGACTTGGCGGCCACGGTGACACTCGCTTCGGCCAGCTTCTCGGCACGGCCTTCGGCGGCGCTGAGTTGCTCGGCGGCTTGTTTTTCCAGTTCCGCGCGGCGGGTTTCCACCTCGGCCAGGTTGTCCTTGGTGGCGGGCAGAGCCTTGCCTTGCGGGATCAGGAAGTTACGGCCGTAACCGGGGCGAACGTCCACCACGGAGCCCAGGTCACCCAGGTTCTTGATGGTTTCCAGCAGGATCACTTGCATGACGGTCCCCTCGGCTTAATTGTCGTGGCTGTCGGAGTACGGCAGCAGCGCCAGGAAGCGGGCCTGCTTGACAGCGGTGGCCAGCTGACGCTGATAGCGCGCCTTGGTGCCGGTGATGCGGCTGGGCACGATCTTGCCGGTTTCGGTGATGTAGGCTTTCAGGGTGTCGAGGTCCTTGTAGTCAATGAACTCCACACCTTCCGCGGTGAAGCGGCAGAACTTGCGACGGCGATAAAAACGGGCCATGGATAATCTCCTCTCGATTCCTTAGTCCAGGGGCACCAGTGTTTCCGCAATCAACTGCACCCGGTCGCGGGCTTCGCCCTTGTAACCGGCCCGGCTGAGAAACCCCGTCACCCGCACGTTCTGTCCTTCCTTCAGACCCTGGATCAGTTCGGCTTTGCGGCCGACCAGAACCACGGCGAGGCGTACCTGGACTTCACGGGGATGACCGTCTTCCTCCTGCCGGGAGCGGTGCTCCAGCCAGAAACGCTGGCGGGGCACACCGGCCGGTGTGATCGCCGTCTTCTCGAGACGAACGACGACGCCGGTCAACTGGCAGTGATTGCCGTCGGAAATCAGCTGGTGGCCTCCTCCTTCTCGTTGGATTTCGCCAGCGGCGAGGGCTCGGTGATGGCCCGGTGACGGCGAACCACGAGGTGACGGATTACGGCATCGTTGAACCGGAAGGTGTTTTCCAGTTCGGCGAGGGTGTCGCCGTCACATTCGATGTTCAGCAGCACGTAGTGTGCCTTGTGGATCTTGTTGATCGGGTAGGCCAGCTGACGGCGGCCCCAATCTTCCTGACGGTGGATGATCCCGTTGCCGTCGGTGATCACGGCGCTGTAGCGCTCCACCATGGCGGGAACCTGTTCACTCTGGTCCGGGTGGACCAGGAACACAACTTCGTAATGACGCATTGTAGCTCCTTACGGATTGGCAGCCTCCCGCGTTGGGCGGTGAGGCAAGGAGATCCGCTCCCCGGCGGGCCGGGAAACGGAAGGGCGGGGATTCTAGCCCAGACCGGCCGCCGGCTCAAGCCGGGCGCGGATATGGAACAACACCACGCCGGTGGCCACCGACACATTCAGGCTCTGCACGTCGCCGGCCATGGGGATCGCCAACAGGTCGTCGCAGCCCTCCAGCGTCAGGCGGCGCAGGCCCTCGCCCTCGGCGCCCATCACCACCGCCAGGCCGGCGGGCGGCGCGTAGTCGAACAGCGGGGCACTGCGCTCGTGCAGGGCGGTGCCGGCGATGCGCACCTGACGCTCCTTGAGCCGCTCCAGCAGGCGCGCCAGGTTGCCGACCTCGAAATAGGCCAGCGACTCGGCGGCGCCGGCGGCGCTGCGGCAGGCCACCGGGGTCAGGCCAGCGGCGTGACGGCGCGGCACGATCACCGCGTCGACGCCGGCGGCGTCGGCGCTGCGCAGGCAGGCCCCCAGGTTATGCGGGTCGGTGACGCCCTCCAGAATCAGCAGGAAGGGCGGCCGGCCGAGCCGGTCCAGGTGGTTGTCCAGGGCCAGCTCGTCGCCGGGCCGGCGCGGCCGGGCGCGGGCCGCCACGCCCTGGTTCTGGGGGCCGGCCAGCTTGTCCAGGGACTCCCGGCGCGCCATCTGCACGGCGATGCCCTGGTCCCGGGCGGCGATGATCAGCGTCTCCAGGCGGGCGTCGCCGCGCTTCGCCCGGGTGTCCAGCACGAACAGTTCCAGCACCGCTTCCGGGCGGTGCCGCAGCAGCGACTCCACCGCGTGGATACCGGAGTACATCAGCGGCTTGGGCTGACCCTTGCTCATCGACGGCGGCGTCCCTTGCGGGCGCCGCTTTTCTTGGCGGCGGCTTTCTTGGGCAGTTCACCGCGGGCCAGCTTCTCGCGCTCGGAACCGCCGCCCTTGGAAGCGCCATTACTCTTGGAGGCGCTATTGCCGCCGGCTTTGCCACCGGACGCCTTGCCGCCGCCCTTGCGACCGCCGCGAGGCTTCTTCGACGGGGTGCTGCTGATCAGCTCCAGGTCGATCTTGCGCTCTTCGGTGTGCACACCGGCCACCTTCACGCGCACGCCGTCGCCGAGGCTGAAGCGGCGTCCGGAAGACTCGCCCACCAGCGCCATGTTGACGTCGTCGAAGTGGTAGTAGTCGCTGTCCAGGTTGGCCACATGCACCAGGCCATCGATGTTCAGGTCCTGGATCTGCACGAACAGGCCAAAGGCGGCCACGCCGCTGACCACGCCGTCGAACTCCTCGCCCAGACGATCTTCCATGAACTGGCACTTGAGCCATTGCACCACGTCGCGGGTGGCCTCGTCGGCGCGCCGTTCGGTCATTGAGCAGTGCTCGCCCATGGTGATCATGTCGCCCTGGCTGTAGGGCAGGATGTGATCGCGGGGAATGGCCGGCAGCTCGCCGGGGTTGTCCGCGTGGGGCGTTTCGCCGCCGCCCCGGATCAGGAAACGGATGGCGCGGTGCACCAGCAGGTCCGGATAACGGCGGATCGGCGAGGTGAAGTGAGTGTAGGCGTTGTAGGCCAGACCAAAGTGGCCCTTCACTTCCGCCTCGTACTTCGCCTGGGACATGGTGCGCAGCATCATGGTCTGGATCACCTGGCGGTCCGGGCGCTCGGCGATGGTCTCGGCGAGCTGCTGGAACACCTGCGGGCCGATCGGCCCTTCCGACCAGGGAATGCTCAGTCCCAACCCACCCAGAAACTGCTGCAGGTTGGTCAGGCGCTCTTCCTTGGGCGGCTCGTGGTTGCGGTACAGCGCCGGCACCTCAGCCTTCTCCAGCAGCCGGGCGGCGCAGATGTTGGCCGCCAGCATGGCCTCCTCGATCATCACGTGGGCCACGTTGCGGTGCACCGGCACGATGTCGCGGATCTTCTGGTTCTCGTCGTAGAGCATGCGACTTTCGTCGCTCTCGAAGTCGATGGCGCCACGCAGCTCCCGGCGCCGGCGCAGGGCACCGTACATCTCATGGAACGCCCAGATCGAGTCCAGGGACTCGTCGTCCAGGCTCTCCACGGTCTCCATGGCCAGCGGCGATTCCGGTTCCTCGATCAGCGCGCCCACCTTGGTGTAGGTGAGGCGGTGGCGGGAGCGCATCACGCCCTCGCGGAACACGAAGCGCGACACCCGGCCATTGGCGGACACCAGCATGTCGCAGTACAGACACAGCCGGTCCACGTGTGGGTTCAACGAGCACAGGCCGTTGGACAGGGCCTCCGGCAGCATCGGCACCACCCGGTTGGGGAAGTACACGGAGTTGCCGCGTTTGTGGGCTTCGTTGTCCAGGGCACTGCCCGGATGCACATAGTGGCTGACGTCGGCGATCGCCACGATCAGCCGCCAGCCGCCGCGCTTGCGGCGCTCCACGTAGACCGCGTCGTCGAAGTCGCGGGCGTCCTCGCCGTCGATGGTGACCAGCGGCAGGTCGCGCAGATCCACCCGGTGGGCCTTGGCGGGATGGGGCACCTCGGCGCCGAAGCGCTCGGCCTCCTGCTCCACGCCGTCCGGCCATTGGTGCGGAATCTCGAAGCGGCGCAGGGCCACGTCCACTTCCATGCCCGGCTGATCCGGGGTGGCGATGATTTCTTCCAGCCGCACCAGCACGTTGTGGTCCCGGGACGGGTACTGGGTGATCTCGGCGCGCACATGGTCGCCGGCGCCCGGCTTCAGACCGTTGTGGTCCTCCACCAGCACTTCCTTGGTGATGCGCCGGTTCTCCGGATCGATAAAGGCCACGCCGGCCTCTTTGCGATAGCGACCGACGATCTCGGTGACCGCCCGCTCGGCGATCTCGACGATGCGCGCCTCTTCCTTGCCGAAGCGGTTGAAGCCGGCCACGCTGACCAGTACCCGGTCGCCGTCCATCACCTTCTGCATCTGGCGCGGCGCCAGAAACAGGTCCTTACGGTCGGCGTCGTCGGCGATCAGGAAGCCGAAGCCGTCCCGGTGCGCCTGCACCCGGCCGGCGATCAGGTCCATGCGCGAAGCGATGCCGACCTTGCCGTTGCGGTTCTCCACCAACTGGCCGTCGCGCAACATCGCCTTGAGACGGCGTTCCAGCCCCACTTCGCCGTCTTCGCCCACCTCCAGGATGTCGGCGAGCTCATGCTTGCCGAGCGGCTTTCCCTGGTCGTCGAGGACCTTGAGGATCAGCTCACGGCTGGGAACCGGATTGTCGTACTTTTCCGCTTCCCGATCCGCGTGGGGATCCTCGTAGCGTTTCCTGGATGACATTCAAAAACCTCTATGAAAATACATGTATGACACCTCTCATCGGGCGCCGCCGGCGGCGCGCTGAGCGGCGCTGGCGGTGGCTACCTTAACGCAGCGGAGAAAAGAGAGGAAATCAACCGTTGACATCCGGCCATCATATACTAGAATGCACGCGCTTTCGCGATACAGGCCCAACGGGCTGGTATCGATAAGCCGAGGTGGTGAAATTGGTAGACACGCTAGCTTCAGGTGCTAGTGGGGGCAACCCCGTGGAGGTTCAAGTCCTCTCCTCGGCACCAATTCAGGATGAGCTCCCGGAGCTCACCGCCAAAAGGGCTCCCTCAGGGAGCCCTTTTTGTTTCCGCCTCCCCGGCGGTTCCCTTCTCCAACGACAAAGGCCTGACACCATGCGCCTTTTTCTCGCCACTCTGGTCCTGACCATGGGCCTGAGCCTGACGCCGCCCGCTTCCGCCCAGGACAACGGCGCGGTCCATCCGGAAATCCAGAAAGCCGACGCCCAGCGCGAGAAGATCAAGCACCGCGAGCGCCTGCTGATGCTGTTCCCCGCCGGCGCCCTGGGGCTGACCATCGCCTTGATCGTGATCACACGCCGGCGCAAAAAATAACGCCGTCACCGGCCGGTACACCGGATTGACATATTCCTCCGCCAGGATGGAGCGCCTCCCCAAGCTCCATTCCTTTATAAGACGGAGAAAAATCCATGTTTGTACGGAACGACGCCCGTTTTAAACTGAGCGCACTGGCCATCGCCACCTCGCTCGCCCTGACCGCCTGTGGCGGCGACAGCGACCACGATGACGCCGCCGCCGAGCCGCAGATGCAGCGACTGACCCGCATCGCCACCCTGCCCCTGGGCTCGGAAGCCACCGGCCTGTTCCTCAAGGACGACGGCGAGGTGTTCACCAACATCCAGCATCCGTCCGACGCCAACACCACCGTTGATGCGGAAGGCAACATCTATAAGTTCGCCACCGTGGGCGTGATCGAAGGCGCCGACGTGCGCAAGCCGTTTACCGCCGTGTCCGTACCGGAAACCGCGGAAGAAAAGCAGGTGATGCGCGTGGCCCTGGGTCGCTATAACGTGCTCGGCCAGCAGGGCGACGCCTGGGCCGGCGCGCCGCAGCCCGGCCTGGGTGGTATCGACGTGGCCGACGGCAGCGCGCTGATCCGCGTCTCCAACGACCCCGACTTCAACGGCTGGATTCCGGTCAGCGACGACGAAGGCTATCTGTTCACCAACTGGGAAGACCGCCCCGGCGGCATGAGCCGCCTGCATCTGATCCGCGACGGCGAAGGCCGCTGGGTGGTGAGTGACAACAACGCCACCATGGTGGACTTCTCCAACGTCAAGGGCACCTGGGTGAACTGCTTCGGCACCGTGTCCCCGTGGAACACGCCGCTGACGTCCGAGGAACTGTACTTCGACGACACCATCAACTGGAACGCGCCCGGCGAAGGCGGTGTTCAGGACCTGGCCGACTACCTGGCCGGCGAGATCAACAGCGACTACGACGCCGCCTATCCGAACCCCTACGATTACGGCTACATCGTCGAGATCACCGACCCCACCGGCACCCCGACCCCGGTGAAACACTTCACCCTGGGCCGCTACTCCCACGAAAACTCCGTGGTGATGCCCGACCAGAAAACCGTCTACATGAGCGATGACGGCGGCGGCGTGATTCTGTTCAAGTTCGTGGCGGACACCGCCGGCGACCTGAGCAGCGGCACCCTGTACGCCGCCAGCGTGCAGCAGGACACGGTGCCCATGGACGCCGCCCAGGCCGGCTTCGACATCGAGTGGGTGGAACTGGCCAGCGGCAACAACGCCGAGATCGAGGGCTGGGTGGACGAGTACGACGGCATCACCGCCGCCGACTACGTGGACGGCGCCAACAGCTACATCTCCGATCAGCAGGTCAACGACTGGGCGGAAGCCAAGCTGAACCAGGACCTGGACGGTGTCGGCGGCGTGGCCGCCAACCCCTTCGGCGATGACCGCGTGGCCTTCCTGGAATCCCGCAAGGCAGCGGTGAAGCTGGGCGCCACCGGTGAGTTCAACAAGATGGAAGGCATCAACATCCATCTGGAGCGGGCCCGCGCCAGCGTCGAGAACAACGGTCCCCAGGCCTACGTGTACGTGGCCATGTCCGACATCAGCGGCAAGATGACCGACAGCGACGGCCTGGTGCAGCTGACCAACGAGGACACCCACTGTGGCGGCGTTTTCCGCATGCCCCTGGAAGCCGGCTACAACGTGTCCCGTCTGGAAATGGTGGAGCTGGGTGGTCCCTATCAGCCCGATGACGCAGCCAACACCTGCAGCGTGGACGGCCTGTCCGGCCCGGACAACGTGGCGGTGACGGACGACGGCCGGGTGCTGATCGGCGAGGACACCGGCGGTCACGAGAACAACATGGTGTGGCTGCTGGATCCGAAAGGCTGACCACGCCCTTCGTTTCCCACCCCGGGGAGGCGCGCCTGGCGCCCTCCCCGTTTTCCGTTGTGACGCCCCCTTTCAATCAACCGGTTATCCGACCATGAAAGCTCTTGCCGCTCTTTGCCTGGCCGGCCTCGCTCTGGCCGGCTGCGACCAGACCGACGCCGTAAGCGCCCCGGCCGGCACCGTGCCCGCCGCCGTCCTGGAACGAAAACTGCCGGCGGATCTGACTCGCATCTACAATCAGGAAGCGCCGATTCCGCCGCAGTGCTACACACGCACCGAGGGGCAGTTCAATCCCTGCTACACCTGTCACCAGACCTACCCGGACCGGGCCCGGCCCAACACCATGTGGGACGGCTACCTGCAGGGCAGCTACGATTTTTCCGAGCTGGGGGAAACCAACCACTGGCTCAATCTGTTCGTGGACCGCCGCGAGGCGGTAGCCAGAATGGACGATCAGGCAATCCTGGATTACATCGATCAGGACAACTACACCGATTACATGAAGACGCTGGCCGGCTCCGACCAATGGAACGGACCGGTACCCTACATCGAGAACCTGGCCGAGGGCGCCGCCGCGTTCGACCAGCAGGGCTTCGCCCGCGACGACAGCCATTGGGTGGCGTTCAACTATAAGCCGCTGCCCAGTACCTTCTGGCCCACCAACGGCAGCACCGACGACGTGATGGTGCGCCTGCCGGAAAAATTCCGCACCAGCACCTGCCAGACCGGCGAGTCCCGGGATGTCTATCTGGCCAACCTGTCGCTGATGGAAATGGCCATCAAGGAGCTGGACCGCATCGACACCCCGCCACTGGACGAACAGACGGTGTGCGCGGACCTGGATGGCGATGGCCAGCTGACCACCGCCACCACCCTGCTGCGCCGCGATCATTACCTGGGCAACGCCATGGACGTGCCGGTGGTGGACATGCTCTACCCGGTGGGCATCGAGTTTCTGCACACGGTGCGCTATGTGGGCGTGGACCAGGACGGCGCCATCGGTGTGCCACGGCGCATGAAGGAAGTGCGCTACATGAACAAGATCCGCTTCTACGAAAGCAGCCATCTGAAGTCGCTGTATGGCAATGAGCATCAGGAAAAGATGGAAGGCAACCTGCCCACTTATACCGACCACGGTGACCGGGGCATGGACAACGGCTTCGGCTGGATGGTGCTCGGCTTTATCGAGAAAGCGGACGGCGCCCTGCGTCCACAGAGCAATCAGGAGCAGCGGTTCTGCATGGGCTGCCACACCACCATCGGCACCACCATCGACCAGACCTTCGCGTTTCCCCGCAAGGTCACCGGCGCCGACGGTTGGGGTTACATTGATCTGAAGGGCATGCCGGATGTGCCGGCCATCAATCAGGACCAAGGCGAGATCGCCCAGTACCTGTCACTGGTGGGCGGCGGCAACGAGTTCCGGGAAAACGACGAGATGCGAGCCCGCTGGTTCCATGACGACGGCCGCCTGGACCGGGAAAGGTTGGAGGGCGCCGACGTCTACGATCTGATCACGCCCAGCCGTGACCGGACCCTGGCTCTGAACAAGGCCTACAAGCTGATCGTCGAGGAGCAGAGCTTCCTGTATGGCCGGGACGCCACCCTGAAGCCGGCGGAGAACGTATTCCGGCATATCGATCCGGAAGAGATTGAGCCTCTCAGACCGGAGAAGCGCATCGACGCCTACGACATCCGGTTGGATTGGTCGGAGAAATAGTCGGAAAAGGAAGGCGGCGGAAGGGGTGTGCCCGTTCCGCCGCCTACCGCACGGCGCTTACCCGAACGGGTGGCGCTTGATGATGGTCTCGGCCCGGTCCGGGCCGGTGGAGATGATGTCGATGGGGGCGCCGGTGACTTCCTCGATGCGCTTGAGGTAGGCCAGGGCGTTGGCGGGCAGGTCCTCGAGCTTTTTCACACCGATGGTGGATTCCCGCCAGCCGGGTACGGACTCGTACACCGGCGTCACTTCCGCGTAGCTGTCCGCGTCCCAGGCGCACTCCAGAATTTCGCCGTCGGGACCCTTATAGCCGATGCAGATGTTCACCTCTTCCAGACCGTCCAGCACGTCCAGCTTGGTCAGGCACAGGCCGCTGATCGAGTTGATCTGGATGGCGCGCTTCAACGCGATGGCGTCGAACCAGCCGCAACGGCGGGCGCGGCCGGTGGTGGCGCCGAATTCGTGGCCCTTTTCCGCCAGGTGACGACCGGTTTCATCGAACAGCTCGGTGGGGAACGGGCCGCCGCCCACCCGGGTGGTGTAGGCCTTGGTGATGCCCAGCACGTAATCCAGGTAGAGCGGACCGAAGCCGGTGCCGGTGGCGGTGCCGCCGGCGGTGGTGTTGGAGCTGGTCACGTACGGGTAGGTGCCGTGGTCAATGTCCAGCAGGGTGCCCTGGGCGCCTTCGAACATGATGTTCTCACCACGCTCCCGGGCACCGTGCAGGCGGGCGGTCACGTCGCACACCATGGCGCGGATTTCCTCGGCCAGGGCCAGGGTTTCATCCAGGGTCCGCTGGAAGTCCACCGGCTCGGCGTTATAGAAGCTGCGCAGGATGAAGTTGTGGTAGTCCATCACCTCGCCGAGCTTGGCGGCGAAACGCTCGCGGTGGAACACATCGCCCAGGCGCACGCCACGGCGCGCCACCTTGTCTTCGTAGGCCGGGCCGATACCACGGCCGGTGGTACCGATCTTCTGGGCACCCCGGGCCACTTCCCGGGCCTGGTCCAGGGCCACGTGCACGGGCAGGATCAGCGGGCAGGCGGAAGACAGCCGCAGGCGCTCGCGCACCGGCACGCCCTGCTCTTCCAGGCCGCGAATTTCCTTGAGCAGCGCCTCCAGCGACAGCACCACGCCGTTGCCGATCAGGCATTGCACGTTATCGCGCAGGATGCCGGAGGGAATCAGATGCAGGACGGTTTTCTTGCCGTCGATCACCAGCGTGTGGCCGGCGTTGTGGCCGCCCTGGAAGCGCGCCACATAGGCGGCCTGGTCGGTGAGCAGATCGACGATCTTGCCCTTGCCTTCATCACCCCATTGGGTACCGAGAATGACTACGTTCTTGCCCATGGCTGTTCGCTTGGCCTGTCAGAAGGAAATGGGTTGAAGAGTCCAGCCGCCGTCGGCGACCACCAGCTCGCGGTCGCAGCCGAGTTCGGCCGGATCGTTGTCGGCGCCGTCCAGGGCCAGCAGCACACGCTCGCCCCGGGCGCGCAATTGCGCGACCCGCTCACGGAAGTCCGGGTCGTCGAGGCCCCCGCGAGCCAGAATGCCTTCACCGCGGGGCACCGGCGTCAGCGACGCCAGTTTCTTGAGATCGGCGCTGAAGCCAGTGGCCGGCCGTGCCCGGCCGAATACCTCGCCGATGTGATCGTAACGGCCGCCCTTGGCCAGCGGCTCGCTGTCGCCGGGCAGATAGGCGGCGAATACACAGCCGGTATGGTAGTGGTAACCGCGCAGTTCGCCCAGGTCCAGATGCACCCGGGTGCCGCCCGCTTCCAGCACCGCCACCAGCCGTTCCAGTTCCGCCAGCGCCTCGGTGGCCGCCGGGAAATCCGCCAGCAGCTCGCGGGCCTGGGAGAACACGGCGCCGTCGCCGTCCAGGAACGGCAGCGCCGCCAGGGCGCGGGTGGCGTTGGCCGGCAGCGCGCGCTCGGCCAGGAAGCGGTCCAGTTCGGTGCGCGCCTTGCGCAGGTAAATGTCTTCCAGGGTGCTCTGCTCGGCGGCGCTCAGGTCGCAGGCGCCGAGCACGGCGCGGAAAATACCCACGTGGCCCAGGTCCAGCACCACCCGGTCGCCGGCGCCGGCCAGCGCCAGGGTGTCGAGCAGCAGCAGTACCACTTCCAGGTCGCTGTCGGCGCCGGCGTGGCCGAACAGCTCGACGCCGAGCTGATAGGGCAGCCGGGTGCCACCGGCCTGGGCCGGCTTGGCGCGCAGCGCGGTGGAGCAATAACACAGCCGGGTGGGGCCGTTGCGGCGCAGGCCGTGGGCGTCGATACGCGCCACCTGCGGGGTCATGTCCGCGCGCACGCCCATCAGGCGGCCGCTGAGCTGGTCGGTGATCTTGAAGGTGTCCCGCTCCAGATCACGGCCGGCGCCATTGAGCAGGGATTCGAGAAATTCAATCAGCGGCGGGAATACCAGCTCGTAGCCCCAGGATCGATACAGATCCAGGGCCCGCCGGCGCAGTTGTTCGATGGCCCGGGCGCGTTCGGGGAGCACTTCCTCGACGCCATCGGGGAGCAGCCACTGTTCTTCCTGATTCATCCGGGACCGTACCAACAGCAGGAGGCCGGCGAGGCTCGCGCCGCCGGCCCGATGAGTCTCGTGTGTCGCCGCGGGGCGTGGACCCACCCTTCAACGACCACGGACGGTGGCCAGAAAGGTGGCGGCCATGAACGGCGGGCCACAAAAAAACCGGGTCCCTAAGGCCCGGTTGCGGCATTCTAACACGTCCGCCCTGGCGCAGGTACCTTGGTGCGGGCCCCTTCGCGTGATCAGTCCGTCCCCGGCGGGCGCCGTTCGTCGCCCAGCGCGACGAAACGCCAGGCCCCCTGGTGCTCTTCCAGCGGCAGGGCGGCGGCGGTGAAGGCGGCCGTCTTGCGGCGCAGCCGCCAGACCGTGCGGGCCAGCAACCGGCGACCGGGCGCGCCGCCGGCCCGGCTCAACGTCGCCACCAGGCTCTCACCGCCCAGCCAGCGGCCATCGGCCGCCGCCAGCGCCCGCAGCAGAGCCCGTTCGTGGCCGTTCAGGCCGATGTCCGGTCCACCCGGCGGACGCAGCAGCCAGCCCTGCTCCACCAGCCACCAGCCGCCGGGCCCGGACGATACCCCCTCGTCGGCGCCCAGGCGCCGCGCCAGCCGGTTCAGGGTCGCCACCAGCAGCCGCGGCTCCACCGGTTTCACCAGGTAGGCGTCCGCCCCCTCGCGCAGCCCCAGTAACTGGTGTTCGTGGCTGCCGTAGCCGGACAGCAGCACCACCGGAATGTTGGTATGGCGGCGCAGCCGGCGACTGACCGAGAAACCGTCCTCATCCGGCAGCCCGATGTTGAGCACCACCAGATCGAAGTGCCGGTGGGGGAACTGGCGCCACAGGGAGGCGGCGTCGGCGTAGCTGTCCACGCGAAAGCCGCTGCCGGAGAGATCCCGAACCAGCAGCGCGCGCATCGGGCCATAGTCCTCCACCACCGCCACGCGCGGGCGGCGATCAGGCACGACGGCGGCCCCGGCAGGCGATACCGGCGAGGTCCCATCGCGACGCTCGACGCTTTCCCAAACACGGCATAAAGAACGGTCATCACCTGAGCGGCACCGGGATTGGCGTTGATAATCAGCGGGACTCTAGGGAAAACTGTGAACTCGTTCACCAATCTTCATATAGCCGCACACTCACCCCTCGCTCACTGATCCGGCCACCGGACTCAGTCCAGGGGATGCGCCAGGGCCCGTTCCTCGCTCATCCCGTTCACCAGATAGCCGACCCCGCGCACCGCTTCCAGAGGCAGGATCCACTCACTGATCGCGCGAATCTTGCGGCGCAGACGGTAGATCACCATTTCCAGGCGGTGCGGGTCGAAGTCGTGCACGTCCCGGGTCAAGGCGCCGATCAGACTTTCCCGGTCGATGGGCCGGCCGCTGGCCCGGATCAGGCAGCGCAGCATGTCCCGCTCGTAGGCGGTAAGAATCACGTCCTGCTGGTCCGGGGTACGCAGCTTCCAACCGTCCGCCACCAGCCGCCAGCCGCCGTCGCCATCTTCCGGTGCGGTGACCGGCGTCGGCGCGTGCCGGCCGCGCAGACGCCGGCCCAGGCTTTCCAGGGTCGCCACCAGCACCGGGTAATCCACCGGTTTGGTCAGGTAGGCGTCGGCGCCATGGCGCAGCCCGCGCACCTGATCAGCGCTGGCGGAATAGCCGGTGAGCATGACGATGCCGACCTGGGAGGAGGTGCGCAGATGTTCCGCCACCGACAGACCATCCTCCCCCGGCAGTCCCACGTCCAGCACAATCAGATCACAATGGGACACGGTCAGGTGCCGCCACAGCGCGGTGGCGTCGGCGCAGCCCTTAACGTTGAAACCCTTGGCGGCGATTTCATTGATCACCAGTTCTCTTTGTTCCGCGTCGTCTTCCACGACAACCACGTTGAGCCGTCTTTCGCTCATCCACCCCCTCCTTCATCGCCGGACTGTTCCGGCGAAGTGGTCAACATAAACACGTACTGCAGCAACAACGCCGGGGAAAACGGTTTCGACAACCGCTCCACGTCCGGCGGCAAATCCCGGGCCAGTTGCGCGGCCTCGGGCAGATAATCGGAAATCAGCACCATGGCCAGATCGGGATACCGGGCCCGCAGGCGGCGGATCAGGGCCAGACCATCCAGGCCCGGCATGCGGTAATCGGTGATCAGCACGTCCGGCACCCGGCCCCGGGCAATCACCCGCCAGGCTTCGCGCCCGTCCCGGGCACTGAGCACCTGGCAGCCGCCCTGCTCCAGGGCCGTCACCAGGGCCGAGCGCCATTCATCGTCATCGTCCACCAACAACACCCGCGGCGACGCACTTTCGGTCGCCGGCACCGGCACCGGCACCGGCTCCGGCAGCCGCAGCCGGAACCGGCTGCCCCGGCCCGGTGTACTGTCCACCAGGATCTCGCCGCCGGCTTCATGGATCACCCGACCCACCACCGCCAGGCCCAGACCGGTGCCGCTGCTCTGGCTCTTGGTGGTGAAAAACGGCTCGAAGATGCGGCGCCGTACCGCCTCCTCCATGCCTTCGCCGGTGTCGCTGAGAGCAATCTCCACCAGCGAACGGCCCCGCTCGTCCCGGACCCTGCTCACCGCCAGCCGGAAATGGCCGCCGTCCGGCATGACGTCGCGGGCGTTGGTGGCCACGTTGAGCACCGCCAGTTCCAACTGGCCGCGGTCGGCGCGCACCGGCAGACTCTCGGCGGGCAGCACCAGTTCGATGCGCACCCGGGGATCGAACAGCTGTCGCAGCATGCTTTCCAGGCCGTGCAGGGCCTCGCCGACATCGAACACTTCCGGATGGGCCACGTCCTGGCGGCTGAAGTTGAGCAGCTTGCGGCTGATCGCCGCGCCGCGCCGGGCGGCGGTCTCCACGCCGGCCAGCGCTTCGCGCAGGGGCGCCTCGCCGTCGCGCCGTTCGCGCCAGCGGGCGTAGCCGAGAATCACCCCGAGAATATTGTTGAAATCGTGGGCCACGCCGCCGGCCAGCTGGCCGATGGCCCTCACTTTCTGAACATGCACCAGCTGCTCCATGGTGTGCTCCCGTTCTTCTTTTTCCGCTTTCAGCGAGCGCCGCGCCTGCTCTAATTCCCGATGCCGCTCTTCCACGTCCGCCAAATAGGCCTGCAGCCCGGCCACGGTGCTGTCGAACACCACCGCCACCACCAGAAAGCTGATCATCAGACCAACGGCAATCTCGGCGACCAGGCCCGGCCGGGTACCGTTCGCCAGTTCACGGCCGACCCCCACCAGCACGCACAGGCCGATGAATATCAACGTCGCCCACAACGCCCGGCGGCCGAACAACAGCCCGGCCAGCGCCAGCGGGAATACATGGGTGATCTGCGCCGGGCCCGGGCCGTTCACGCCGTTCAGCGCGTACACCACCAGGATCACCGCCAGACAGCCGACCAGAAACAGCACCGCGCCAAACCGGAAGCGACCCACCCGCACGCACGCCAGGCTGATCATCGCCAGCGCCGCCACCCCGCCATGCACCACCAGGTAAGTACGCTCAATGGGCGCCAGGGCCCCGCCGCCCAGCAGCCGCGTGGTCCAAAACACCGGCACCAGCACGCCGATCAGCAACAGCACCCGTTGCAGCGCCCGGGCCTTGCGGCGATCCCCATCGCCCGCCGGCACCCGGGCCAGCCAGTCGCGTGCTTTGTTGTGCATTCCGCCTTTTCTCCCTGCGCCGGCGCGCCCGGGCGTTATTATGCCATTAATTGACTATGGTCTCGTCTGGAGATATTCCACCCTAATTCACCGGCCGCTGCTACGGAATACGTATGAGCGTCCCATTAATACCATTGTTGGCGCCGACACGTATTCCAACAATGGTCTAAACATCACCGCCCTGATCAGGCCCGGCGCCCTGGCAAAAAAAAACCCGCCGTAAGGCGGGTTTTCTCCGATCCGGGCCGGCGTCAGTCCGCCCCGGATTGTTTCATGTACCGGAAGAACTCGCTATCCGGCGACAGGATCAGCAGATCGTCCGGGGAATTGAAGCTGTCCCGGTAGGCCTGCAGGCTGCGGTAGAAGCGGAAGAACTCACGGTCCTTGGAGTAGGCGTTGGCGTAGATATTGGTGGCGCGGGCGTCGCCCTCACCCCGGGTTTTCTGCGCCGCCTCGTAGGCCTGGGCGAGAATCTCGGTGCGCTCCCGGTCGGCGGCGGCGCGGATACGCTCGGCCACTTCCCGGCCCCGGGCACGGTGCTCGGCGGCGTCGCGGGCACGCTCGGCGCGCATCCGGTCGAACACCCGGCCACGCACCTGCTCCGGCCAGTCCACCTGTTTGACGCGCACATCCACCACTTCAATACCCAGGTCTTCCAGGGTGGCGGCGTTCACTTCCTGGGCCACCGAATTCATCAGCTCCTCGCGCTGATCGTCCTTTTCCGGCGGCGGGCCGCTGCCCGCGTCCGGGTCCGGCTGCGCCCGAGTGACGGCGGCGGCCTCCTCATCGGCCGCCTGCGCCGCTTCCGTCTGTTCCTGGGCGGAGGTGGTGCCGTTCATCAGCTCACCGGTGCTCACCGCCGACGGGTCCAGGGCTTCATCGGGCAGCGCGCCGCCCCGGCCGGCCACCACTTCCTGCACGGTGCGCGAGGCGAACTGGTTGCGCAGCGCCTCATTGACGCGCGGGTCCAGCAGCTCGCGGGCACGGCGCTCCATGGCCTGGCCGTTGTTGGCGCCGGCGCCGACACTGACGATATAGCGCTGCACGTCGGCGATGCGCCAGGTCACGAAGGCGTCCACGTTGAGCAGCTTCTTCTCGGCGGTGAGAAACGACTGGGTGGGCACGTCGTGGGTGAGCAGGCGGCCGTCCACCCGGATCACCTCGTCGATCAGCGGCACCTTCGGGTAAATACCCGGCTTGATGTCCGCCTGTTCCACCCGGCTGAAGCGCTTCAGCACGGCCTTCTCGGTTTCATTGACGATGTAGAACGAATCCAGCGCCAGCAGCAACAGCACGCCCACTGCCACCAGCACCAGCCAGCTACGTGTGCCCATCAGCGAATCTCCGTGCGGTTGCTTTGGTACAGACTGCGCGACGCCGGGCGGCTGCCGCCGCCGTCATCGGCGCCGGCGCTGGACGGGTCAGAAGAATTGGCGCCCGCCTTGCTCGCGTCACCGCTCTGGCCGCCGCTCTTGCCGGCGCGGCCCTTGAGCATCTGATCCAGCGGCAGGTACATCAGGCTGTCACCGTTGGGGATATCGGCCAGCACCTTGCTGGAATTGCTCAGCACCTCGGAGACGGTTTGCAGGTAGAGGCGCTGCCGGGTCACCTCCGGCGCCTTGCGATATTCGGTCACCATATCGTTGAAGCGCGCCGCGTCACCCTGGGCTTCCGCCACCACGCGGGTCTTGTAGGCGTCCGCCTCGGCCTCGACCCGGGCGCCCTGACCGCGGGCCTGGGGAATCACCGAGTTGTAATAGGCTTCCGCCTCTTTCTTGAAGCGGTCTTCGTCTTCCTTGGCCTTGGCCACGTCGTCGAAGGCGTCACGCACCGCTTCCGGCGCCGCGGTCTTGTCCAGCACCACCTGGTTGATCACCAGGCCGGTGTTGTAACGGTCCAGGTAATCCTGCAGCCGCTCGCGCACTTCCAGACGAATGTCCTCGCGGCGGTCCTTCAGGACGCCGTCCATGGTGGAGCTGCCCACCACATGGCGCAGGGCGGAACTGGTGGCATGCTCGAGAATCGCTTCCGGCGCCCCCACGCGCAGCAGGTAGGCCTGCGGGTCCAGCACCTTGTACTGCACCTCCAGGGTCACCGCCACGATGTTGGTGTCCTCGGTGAGCATTTCCTCGCTAAGCTCGTAGCTGCGGTTCTGGCCCACGTCCACTTTCATGGATTGCTCGATGACCGGCGCGCGCCAGTTCAGGCCCGGATCCACCATGCGGTTGAACTCACCGAAGCGCAGCACCACGGCGCGCTGGCTCTGGTCCACCACATAAAACCCCATCAGCACATAGCCGACCGCCAGGATCACCAGGACCACCGCCAGCAGGCCGCCGGGGAAGCCGCCGGACGGCTTCTTGCCGCCGCCTCCACCGCTGCTTTTGCCGCCGAACAAATTGTTGATGCGGTCCTTGAGGTTCTTCAGTGCTTCGTCGAGATCCGGGGGGCGTTGATCGCCGCCGCCGCCACCCCCACCCCAGGGGTCCCTGGGCTTGTTGCCGCCGGGTTCATTCCAGGCCATTGAATTCTCCGTTATCCCGCTCTGTGCGAGCGTTCAGGATTGTAGGAAGGGGTCTCCGCGTCTGCAACCGACGGGTCCGGTACCTTTACCTGTTCTTCGTCCAGCCCCGCCTCGCGCAGCAGCCGATCAAAGTGAACCCGGTTGACGTGTACCCGCAGCAGCATGCCGCCGTCGGTGGCGGCGCGCTCGTCGAGGACTTCGCCGGCTTCGTGCAGCCGCGCGCGCAGCTTGCCCGCCGACGGCGGCAACCGCAACCAGCGGTCCACCCAGCGATCGGCCAGCCGCTCGGAGATGGCCGCGTACAACAGGTCGAAACCCTCGCCGGTGGTGGCCGACAGCCACACCCGCCAGGGCAGCCCCTGCTCATCGCGCTCCACCCGCGGCGCCCCGTCGAGCCGGTCCACCTTGTTGTACACATGCAGCACCGGCACCTGGTCGGCGCCGATCTCCTCGAGCACCTCGTTGACCGCGTCCACATTGGCGTCGCGTTCCTCGGCACTACTGTCTGTCACGTGCAGCAGCAAGGAAGCGTTAACGGTCTCTTCCAGGGTGGCCTGGAACGCCTGCACCAGCCGGTGGGGCAGATGACGGATAAACCCCACGGTGTCGGCCAGGATCGCCGGGCCGACACCCGGCACGCGCACCTTTCGCAGGGTCGGGTCCAGGGTGGCGAACAGCTGGTCCGCCACATAGACGTCGCCGGTGGTAAGGGCGTTGAACAGGGTGGACTTGCCGGCGTTGGTGTAGCCGACCAGGGAAATCAGCGGGGTTTCCGAGCGGTCCCGGGCGCGGCGGCCCTGGGCGCGCTGCTTGCGCACCTTGTCCAGCCGCGCCTGGATCGAGCGGATTCGATCGCGGAGCAGCCGGCGGTCGGTTTCCAGCTGGGTTTCGCCGGGCCCGCGCAGGCCGATGCCGCCCTTCTGCCGCTCCAGGTGGGTCCAGCCCCGCACCAGCCGGGTGGACAGGTGCTGCAGTTGCGCCAGTTCCACCTGCAACCGGCCCTCATGAGTGCGGGCACGCTGGGCGAAAATGTCCAGGATCAGGCCGGTGCGATCCAGCACCCGGCACTTGACCACCCGCTCCAGGTTGCGCTCCTGGCCGGGGCTGAGGGCGTGGTTGAACAGCACCACATCCGCCTCGTGCTGGCGCACCAGCTCGGCCAGTTCCTCCACCTTGCCGGAGCCGATGAACAACGCCGGGTCGGGCCGGTCACGCTTGCTCACCAGCTCGGTCACCGGCTCCACGCCGGAGGACGTGACCAGATGATGGAATTCATCCAGGTCCTCACGGCCCAGGGCGTCGGGCAGCTCCAGGTGCACCAGCACGGCTTTTTCGCCGGCACCGGTGCGCACCTGTTCGGTACGGTCAAACAGATCCATGGGTTCCAGTGTATCGAAGGGAAAAAACAAAGCCACGCCGGACGGCGTGGCTTTGGCGGGGGTGGGACGCGACGGACGGCTTATTGATTGCCGAAATCGTCACCCACTCCCCCCTGGGCGCCACCTGCCTGGCCGCCCTGCATGGCCGGATTACCGCCACTGCCGGCAGCGCGCGGATTGCGGGCCGGCACCACGGTGGAAATGGCATGCTTGTAAACCATCTGGCTCACCGCGTTCTTCAGCAAGACCACGTACTGGTCAAAGGACTCAATCTGACCCTGCAGTTTGATGCCATTCACCAGGAAGATGGAAACCGGGATGCGCTCCTTTCTCAACGCATTGAGAAAAGGGTCTTGTAGCGAGTGCCCTTTTGACATGGCAAAAATCTCCTTACACATTCATAAAAAGTGAGCGCCCAAGCGTTCGGGCAATCATCAGCGCTTACGTCCGGACTACACGAGGCCGGCCATCCCTGCCGGACGGCCCGTGGGCCAAGGACTTCTCTTTGGCAGCCTTTGGGGGAAAAGGTTTCAGCCCCACCCTCAGTAAAGCCCTGTGTCGACGTGGTCCTCTAATGGGGCTTGGTCCCAATAAAAACAAGCCTCGTGGGGCAACTTCTCCCCGGAACCCTCGGAATCAACTAAACACGGTTTTACAAACGCCTGCAAGACGGGTCGCGCACGCCCTGCGACTCTCGTCACGGGCGCCGTCGTACCAGGTAAGACCGGGCCATTTGCGCAGCCAGGTGAGCTGCCTTTTGGCCAACTGCCGGGTGGCAATAATACCCTTTTCCACCATGGTGGTGTAATCCCAATCGCCGTCCAGATAGCGCCAAACCTGGCGATAACCCACCGCTTTCAGGGCCGGCAGATCCGCGTGCAGATCGCCGCGGGCGCGCAGCGCCGCCACCTCCTCCACCAGACCCTGGTCGAGCATGGCCCGGAAACGCGCCTCGATGCGCCGGTGCAATTCGGCACGCTGCGGCGCCACCGCCAGGCTCAGCACCGGACAGGACAGGCCGGGAAAGCGGTAAAAGCCGTCCGCCAACGCCTCGCCGGCGGTCTCGTGCTCGCCGTGAAAGGCGCTCAGCGGCCGGCCGGTGAGCCGGTACACCTCCAGAGCCCGCTGCAGGCGCTGGCGGTCGGTGCGTTTGAGGCGCGCGGCGCTGGCCGGGTCCACCCGCGCCAGCGCCGCGTGCACCGCCGGCCAGCCGTCCCGTTCCGCCAGGGCGGCGATCTCCGCGCGCACCGCCGGGTCCGCCTCCGGCAGCGGCGCCAGCCCCTCCACCAGGGCCTTGAAGTACAGCATGGTGCCGCCCACCAGCAGGGGGATCCGGCCGGCGGCCACGATGTCGTCGATCTCGCGCAGCGCGTCGGCGCGGAAATCCGCCGCCGAATAGGGTCGCGCCGGGTCCCGGAAGCCCAGCAAACGGTGCGGCGCCCGGGCCAGTTCTTCGTCGGAAGGCCGGGCGGCGCCGATGTTCAGGCCCCGATAGACCAGCGCGGAGTCCACGTTGATCAGTTCCACCGGCAGGGTGTGCGCGGCTTCCATGGCCAGCGCCGTCTTGCCGGCGGCGGTGGGCCCCATCAGCAGAATCACCGGCGGCGCGGTGGCGGCGGCCATCTATTGGCCCCGCATGAACAGCCGGTCCAGGTCCTTGACGGTCATCTGGGTCCAGGTGGGACGGCCGTGGTTGCACTGACCGGACCGCTCGGTGGCTTCCATGTCGCGCAGCAGGGCGTTCATTTCCGGCACCGTCAGACGCCGGTTGGCGCGCACGCTGCCGTGGCAGGCCATGGTGGAGAGCAGCTCGTCGAGCTTCTGTTCGATCCGTTCGCTGCTGCCCTGGGCGAGCAGATCGGAGAGCACATCGCGCACCAGGGTTTCACTGTCCGCGTTGCGCAGCAGGGCGGGCACTTCACGCACCACCAGGGTTTCCGGCCCGGCCCGTTCGACCAGGAAACCGAGCCGCTGGAACACCTGGGGCTGCTGCTCGGCGAAGTCCGCTTCCCGGGACGACACCGCCATGGACACCGGCACCAGCAGCGGCTGGCTGCGCACCTTTTCCTCGGCCCAGTCCCGTTTCATACGCTCGTAGGTGATGCGCTCGTGGGCGGCGTGCATGTCCACCAGCACCATGCCGTGTTCGTTCTCGGCGACGATAAAGATGCCGTGCAGTTGCGCCACCGCGTAGCCCAGCGGCGGCGTGCGGCCCGCCTCCGGGGCCACGGTCAGATCCGGGGCCGGATTCACCAGAGCCCCGTAGGCGCCGGCCTGACGGGCGCCGTCGGCGATGCCGCCGGGGCGCGACGGCGCGGCGCCGCCGTAGCCCGCGTAACCGCCGCCACCGGCGCCGCCGGCATTGAACCCACCCTGACCAATATCGCCCGTGCCGGTGGCGGCCGGCTCATCACGGGGCGTGGTCAGCGGCATGTGGCCCTGGGTGGGCGCCACCTCGGCGCTGACCGGCCCGCGCTCCGGGCGGCCGTCGTCGCCGGGGCGCACCTCGGCGATGGCCCGGTGCAGGGTACGGAACAGGAAGTCGTGCACCTGGCGCTGCTCGCGGAAACGCACTTCGTGTTTGGTGGGGTGCACGTTGACGTCCACCAGCGCCGGGTCCACCTCGAAAAACAGCACATAGGCCGGGTGGCGGCCGTGGTAGAGCACGTCGGAATAGGCCTGGCGCACCGCGTGGCTGACCACCTTGTCGCGGATCACCCGGCCGTTGACGTAGAAGTACTGCAGGTCCGCCTGGGACCGGGAAAAGGTGGGCAGCCCCATCCAGCCGTGCAGGCGCAGGCCGCCGTGTTCGATGTCCACTTCCAGGGACTGCTCCATGAAGGCGCGGCCGCACAGGCGCGCCACCCGGGCGGCGCGCAGGGCGGCGTCGTCGCCGGCGGGCAGCTGGTGGATCACCTTCTGGTTATGGGTGAGCCGGAAGCCGGTCTGGAACTCGCTCAGGGCGACCCGCCGGAACACCTCTTCCAGATGATTGAATTCGGTTTTTTCGGTGCGCAGAAAACGACGCCGGGCCGGCGTGTTGAAGAACAGGTCGCGCATGGTCACGGTGGTGCCGCGCGGGTGCGCCGCCGGCGCCACGCTGGGGGCCATGTCGCGGCCCTCCACGGTGACCTGCCAGCCCTGGGGCCGGTCGCCGTCGTTGCTGGCCAGGGTCAGCCGCGACACCGAACTGATCGCCGCCAGGGCCTCGCCCCGGAACCCCAGGGTACCGATGGCTTCCAGGTCTTCCTGGTTCTGAATCTTACTGGTGGCGTGCCGGGACAGGGCCAGCGGCAGATCGTCGTGGCCGATGCCGCCGCCGTCGTCGCGCACCTTCACCAGTTTGATGCCGCCCTGCTCCACGTCCACGGTGATCTGCCGGGCGCCGGCGTCCAGCGCATTCTCCAGCAGCTCCTTAAGTACCGAGGCAGGCCGCTCCACCACCTCGCCGGCGGCGATCTGGTTGGCGAGTCGGGAATCCAGCCGGTGAATCTTTGCCACGGTAAGGGACCTCAGGATTGCGGGATAACCAGCGTCTGGCCGACGATGATGCGGTCATCCTGGATATTGTTGGCGGAGCGCAGCGCCTGCTCGGTGACCTGATGCCGGCGGGCGATGCCGGACAGGGTGTCGCCGGGCTGAATCCGGTACTGGTCGCTGTTGTGGGAACGCTGCGCGGCGAACCAGCTGCCCGGCGCCGGATGGGTGCGGAAGTAATGTTCCACGCCCGCCACGATGGATCGCGCGAGTTTGTCCTGATGGGCACTGGAACGCAACTTGCTGGCTTCCTCCTTGTTGGAGATAAAGCCGGTTTCCACCAGCACCGACACCATTTCCGGCTCCTTGAGCACCACGAAGGCGGCCTGCTCCACGGTGTCGCGGCCGCCGTGCAGTCGGGTGATCTGGCCCATCTCGCCGAGAATCTGCCGGCCCAGGTAGAGACTGTGGGCCATGGAGCCGCTCATGCGCATATCGGCGAGCACGCTGAGCAGATTGGAGTCGTCCTTTTCTTCCTCGTAGACCCCGGCCACCTTGTCCGACTCGTTGGCCATCTCCGCCAGATAGCGGGCGCGGGCACTGGTGGCGCCCCGATTGGACAGGGCGAACACGCTGGCGCCGTGGGCGCGCGGGTCGGTGAAGGCGTCGGCGTGGATCGAGATAAACACATCCGCGTGGTTGTCCCGGCGGGCGATGCGGCGCCGCTCCGCCAGCGGCACATAGTAGTCGCCGTCGCGCACCAGCACCGCCTTCATGCCAGGCTGGGCGTCGATGCGCGCCTTCACTTTCTTGGCGATCTGCAGCACCACGTCTTTTTCGCGCAGCCCGCCGGGGCCGGACGCGCCCGGGTCTTCCCCGCCGTGGCCCGGGTCCACGGCGACGATCATGTCGCGGGGCGCGCCGCTGTCCACCTCCGGCTTGTCCACGGTTTTCACCGGTTCCGGGGTGCTGTCGAACAGGTCCACCACCAGACGCCAGTCGTGGGGCGCCACCGGCTTGAGCAGATTGGTGCGCGGACGCACCGCTTCGGAGAGGTCGAACACCACCCGGGTCATGCCCGGGTGCTGACCCACGCGGATACCGGTGATCGGGCTATCGCTGATGTCCAGGGTGCCCATGTCGAAGTTCAGCTCGGTGTCCGGCAGGTCCACCACGATACGGTCCGGGTTGGCCAGCTTGTCCAGGGACAGCTCCACCGGCTTGGGCAGATCGAACACGATCCGGGTGTGGTCCGGCGCCCGGTGCAGACGCACGGAATCGACGGTGACCGCCTGTACCAGACCGCTGACCAGCAGGCCCAGGGCCAGCAGCGTCAGGGTCAGGACCCGGCGCGGGCCGTGATTGCGCTTGATGTCGCCGCGTTCAGTGTTGGCCATCGGCCCATTCCAGGTTGGCATGACGTCCCCGTCCCTCCACGGCCAGGGTTACGGTCAGGTCCGGCGCCGGAATCATGCCCCGGCCACGTTCCGGCCACTCCAGCAGGCACAGGGCCCGACCGTCAAAATAATCACGGATACCGATCATCTCCAGCTCCTCGGGATCGCCGAGCCGGTACAGATCGAAATGATAGATAGGGACCCCGCCGGTTTCATAGGGTTCCACCAGGGTATAGGTGGGACTTTTCACCGCGCCACGGTGGCCCAGAGCCTGCAACAGGCCGCGCACCAGGGTGGTCTTGCCGGCGCCCAGGTCGCCGCGCAGGTAGACGCAGGCGCCCGGTTTCAGACGGCGCGCCAGGTCCGCCCCCAGCGCCAGGGTGGCGTCCTCGTCGGCGAGCCGGTGTTGTTCAGTGGTCGTGCCCATTCAATTCCCGGCGCAGGTCGGTCAACAGATCGGTGGCCAGCAGGCCCCGTTCCCCATCACGGCGCGCCGCGCCGTCGGCGGCGCGGGCGTGAATCATGGCACCCAGAGCGGCGGCCGGGTACGGCGGCAGCCCCTGGGCGCGCAGGGCGGCGATCACCCCGGTGAGCAGGTCGCCCATGCCACCGCTGCCCATGCCCGGGTTGCCGTCGCTGATCAGGGCGGTGCCCCCGGCGCCGCGCACCAGGGTACCCAATCCCTTGAGCAGCACCGCGCCACCGTAGCGGGCGGCCAGCGACTCCACCGCCGCGAAGCGGTCACCCTGCACGGCACCGGTGCCGCTGTCCAGCAGCCGGGCCGCTTCGCCGGGGTGGGGCGTCAGCACCCAGTCCTCACGGGCGTCCGGTTGCCATTCGGCGATCAGCGTCAGCGCGTCCGCGTCCACCACCAGGGGCAGGCCGCTGTCCAGGGCGGCTTCCAGCAGCGACCGGCCCCAGGCGTCCAGGCCCAGGCCCGGGCCGATGGCCACCACCGTGGCCCGCTCCAGCAGCGGCGCCAGCTGGTCCACGTTGTCCACCGCCCGCGCCATCACCTCCGGCTGGCGGGCCAGCAGCGGCGCCACGTGCTCCGCGCGGGTGGCCAGGCTCACCAGACCGGCGCCGGCATGGGCGGCGGCCTGGGCGGTCAGCATGGGCGCGCCGCCGAAGCCGTGGTCGCCGCCGATTACCAGCACGTGTCCGTAGGTTTTCTTGTACCCGTCCCGCCGGCGCGCTGGCAGCCAGCGGGCCCGGTCCACCGGCGTCGGCCGCCACACCGGGGCGTCGATGCGCGCGTGCACGCGTGCTTCCACGCCCAGGCCATCAAACAGCAGTTCCCCGGTACACACCGGCCCGATGCCGGTGAGCAGGCCCCGGTTGACGCCGATAAAGGTCAGGGTGCAGGTGGCGTGCAGCACCGCGCCGGTGGAAGCGCCGCTGTCGGCGGCCAGGCCGGAGGGCACGTCCACCGCCAGCACCGGCTTGCCGAGCCGGTCCAGGGCCTGGATCAGTGCTTTCTTGTCGTCGCGCAACGGGCCGGACAGGCCGGTGCCGAGCAGCGCGTCCACCAGCACCGGCGCGTCCGCCGGCAGGCTGTCCGGCGACAGCGGCCGCATTGGCACGCCCTGGTCGCGGGCGCGGCGGGCCATGGTCAGGGCATCGCCCTTCATTTCCTCCACCGGCCGGTCCTGAAAGATCACCGGTTGCAGACCGGCCTCGCGGGCCAGGCGCGCCACCACGTAGCCGTCGCCGCCGTTGTTGCCGCCGCCGCACAGAATCGCCGGCCGGGTGACCTCGGGCCAGCGCTGCACCAGCAGTTCGAAAGCGGCGCGCCCGGCCCGCTCCATCAATTGTTCACCGCTCAGCCCGGCCTCGCCGGCCAGACGGTCCAGCTCGCGGGTCTGGGCGGCGCTGTAAAGACGATCGGGTAACGATCTTACCGACATGGACTGTTATCCTTGGCTCCGCCGTGACGATGGGCTGCGCGCCCAGTATACCTGTTCTGTTTTCATCCTCGGAGGATGGTCAGCTTGCCCGAACAACGCAGCTCGCCCGATCAACAAGGCCCGCAGTGGGACCTGTACGGCCTGCATCTGGCCGCCTTCATGCTCGCCGGCACCGCCCTGTTCGCCAAGCTGGTGCCGTTGCCGGCGCTGGACATCACCGGACTGCGCGGTGGCATCGCCGCCGTGGCCCTGCTGCTGGTGATGGCGGTGCGGCGCGCGCCCCTGCGCCTGCCGAGCCGCCGCCACTACCTGGCCATGCTGGTGGGCGGGCTGCTGTTCGCGGTGCACTGGATGACCTACTTCCATGCCATGCAGGTTTCCACCGTGGCGGTGGGCGTGGTGGCGCTGCTGACCTTCCCGGTGATCACCGCGGTGATCGAACCGCCTCTTTTACAGCAACGTCCGCCGCACGGCTATGCGCTGCTGGCCGGCCTGGGCGTGCTCACCGGCGTCACCCTGATCGGCCTGGAAAGCGGCCTGGGCGGCAATGTGCCGCTGGGTCTGGCGGTGGGCGTGTTTTCCGCGGTGCTCTATTCGCTGCGTAATTTATTGCAAAAACGTTTCCTGGACGGCGTCTCCGGGCCCCAGGTGATGCTTTACCAGGGCGCCCTCACGGCGCTGGTGTTCGCCCCCTTCCTGAGCGTGTCCCCCAGCGAGCTGTCGGCGGGCACCTGGGGGCTGATGCTGCTGCTCGGCACCGTGTTCACCGCCGTGCCGCACACCCTGATCACCCATGGCCTGCGCCGCTTGAGCGCCACCACGGTGTCGTTCACCCTGGCCCTGCAGGTGCCCTACGCCACCCTGCTGGCCGCCCTGGTGCTGGGGGAAACCCCGGGGCCGCTGGCGCTCACCGGCGGCGCCCTGGTGGTGGCGGCATCGTTGTTCGTCACCGCCCGGCAGCGCCGCGACGCGGCCCGGGTGGCGGTGGCCGACTGAGCCGCGCCGATCCGGATTCCCCGCCATGGACCTCGCCGATCTCAAACGCCGCATCGCCGACCAGGCCCGCACCCTGGGTTTCCAGCAAATGGGCGTGGCCGATCTGGACCTGAGCCAGGCGGAAGCACGGTTGCGGGAGTGGCTGGCCGCCGGCCGCCACGGCGACATGACGTGGATGGAAGCCCACGGCAATAAAAGATCGCGCCCGGAGGAGCTGGAGCCGGCCACGGTGCGGGTGCTGTCGCTGCGCATGGACTATCTGCCGCCGGACACCCAGCCGGTGAAGGTGCTGCGCCAGCACGACAAGGCCTATGTGTCGCGCTATGCCCTGGGCCGCGACTACCACAAGCTGATCCGCAAGCGGCTGGCGCGGCTGGCCGGCTGGATGCGCGAAGAGGTGGCCGACAGCCGGCTGGCCCGGGCCTTCGTGGACAGCGCCCCGGTGATGGAAAAGCCGCTGGCGGAGAAAGCCGGGCTGGGCTGGCAGGGCAAGCATACTCTGCTGCTCAATCGGGAAGCGGGCAGCTGGTTTTTTCTCGGCGAGATCTACACCGACCTGCCGCTGCCGGTGGACGCCCCCGGCGAGGACCATTGCGGCAAGTGCTCCGCCTGCATGACGGTGTGCCCCACCGACGCCATCGTCGCCCCCTATCAGCTGGACGCGCGCCGCTGCATCTCCTACCTGACCATCGAGCACCCGGGATCGATCCCCGAGGACCTGCGCCCGGGCATCGGCAACCGGGTGTTCGGCTGCGACGATTGCCAGTTGATGTGCCCCTGGAACCGCTTCGCCTCGCACAGCGGCGAGACCGACTTTCACCCCCGCCACGGGCTCGAGGACCGGCAACTGGTGGAGCTGTTCCTGTGGGACGAGGCCACTTTTCTGGCGCGCACCGAGGGCTCCGCCATCCGCCGCGCCGGCTACCGGCGCTGGCTGCGCAACCTGGCGGTGGCGCTGGGCAACGGGCCCGCCAGCGACGAGGCGTTCGCCGCTCTGAACCGGCGGCGGGACGACCATGACGGGCTGATCCGCGAACACGTGCACTGGGCCCTGGCGCGGCTTCGCGATCGGCGTCACTCGTAATGTTCACATGAAACGGTATGCTCCTAACTTCAGTCACCGTCCAAGTTCACTGTCCACGAAGGGAATGCCAGCCATGAAAAAGCCAGCCCTGATCCTGCTCGCCATCGCCGCGCCGCTGCTCAACGCCTGTTCCAGCGGGCCCAACGAAGCGGCGGAATACCGCCATTCCATCTTCCACGTGATCGCCTGGCACTTCGGCACCCTGGGCGCCATGGCCAAGGGCGAGCAGCCGTTCGATCAGGCGGTGTTCGAACGCAAGGCCGGCATTCTGGAAAACCTGGCGCGGCTGCCCTGGGAAGGGTTTCAGGAAGGCACCGCCGACGGCAGCGACGCCAAGCCGGAGATCTGGGAGAACAAAGCGGACTTCGACGCCAAGGCCGACGACCTGATGCGCGAGACCGCCGAACTGTCGCGGCTGTCCCGGGAAGGCGACCAGCAGGCGATGCTCGCCCAGGTGGGCCAGGTCGGTCAGGCCTGCAAGGCCTGCCACCAGGAATACCGCAAGTAATCGCGGTCGCGATACCGGTTCAACCGCCCAACGTCACCAACAGCCAGACGATCCCCGCCGCCAGCACCGCCAGCACCAGCGCCCGCCAGGCCGGCGCCGGCGGCTGGTCGGCGGCGCCGGCTTTGCGGCCGCTGATCATGGCACCGGTAAGCCGCTCACCGCGCAGCCGGTGGGCGGCCACCGCCGCCACGTGCAGCCCGGCCAGCACCAGCAGCAGATTGATGTTGAAGCCGTGGAAGTCGGTGAGCGCATCGCCCACGCCGGAGGCCACCGCGCCATTGAGCGGGCCGGCGATGCTGATGTCGTCGGTGGCGAACAGGCCGCTCACCGCCTGGGCCAGCAACAGCACCAGCATGGCCAGCACCATCCAGCCGCCCAGCGGGTTGTGGCCGTCCCAGGCCGGCGCCCGATTACGCAGAAAGTCGCGTCCGTAACGCCAGGCCACCGCCGGCGGCGCCAGGAAGTCCGCGAAACGGCTGCGCCTCGAACCGACAAACCCCCAGGCGATCCGGAACAGCAACAGCGCCAGCAGCGTGTAGCCGGCCAGCATGTGCCACTTCATCAGGGCGTCGCTCTCGCCGCCGGAAAACCACAGAAAGGCGAACAGCGCCACCAGCAACCAATGAAACAGGCGGGTGGGCAGATCCCAGACCCGGCCCGCCGACACGGACTCTTTCACCCTTGCTCTCCCTGACGATGCTTACAGCTGAATCAGATGCTCACGGTAATAGGCCAGTTCCGCGATGGACTCACGAATGTCGTCCAGCGCCAGATGCTTGTTGGCTTTCTGGAAGCCGTCCAGGATGCCCGGCTTCCAGCGCCGCGCCAGTTCCTTGAGGGTGGACACGTCCAGATTGCGGTAGTGGAAGAAGGCTTCCAGCCCCGGCATGTAGTTGGCCAGGAAGCGGCGGTCCTGGCAGATGCTGTTGCCGCACATGGGCGACACGCCCGGCGCCAGGTACTGCTCCAGGAAGGCCAGCGTGCGGCGTTCCGCCTCGGCGTCGTCCACGTCGCTGCGCCGCACCCGCTCCACCAGACCGGAGTTGTTGTGGTGGCGGGTGTTCCATTCGTCCATGCCCTCGAGCAAGGCGTCGCTCTGCCGGACCGCCATCACCGGCCCCTCGGCCAGCACATTGAGATGGGCGTCGGTGACGATGGTGGCGATCTCGATGATGCGGTCGTGGCTGGGATCCAGACCGGTCATCTCCAGGTCGATCCAGATCAGGTTGTCCTTTGCTTGCGTCATGATGCTCCCGGGGAAAAAGCGGCTACCAGGTGAAGGATACAGGATACAGCGCGGAGCCGGCCCTGCCAGCGGCAAAGCCGTGCCCGCGACGGTCCGATTCCTGTATCCTGCACCCTTCATCCTTTACCCGGTACAGGCGGCGAAGCCCCACGCTTTTATGGCCAAACGCAATCTCAATCGTCGGCAGCGCTGGCGCATCGAAAAGATCCAGCAGGAGCGCCGCGAGCGTGCCCAGCGCAAGGCGGAACGGGACCGCCCCCAGGCCTCCGATCTGGGCGAGGAACAGCACGGCACGGTGATCGCTCACTTCGGTGGCCAGGTGCTGGTGGAAGCGGACCAGGGCGCCCCGGCCCGCTGTCATTTCCGCGCCAACCTGGAACAGCTGGTGGTCGGTGACCGGGTGATCTGGCAGGCCCCCGAAGGCGAGGGCGATGGCGTGGTCACCGCGCTGATGCCCCGTGCCACGGTGCTGAAACGCCCGGACAACTACGGCAAGCTGAAGCCGGTGGGCGCCAACCTGGATCGCCTGCTGGTGGTGTTCGCGCCCCGGCCGGAACCCTCCAGCGTGCTGCTGGACCGCTATCTGGTGGCCGCCGAACTGTCCGGCATCCCCGCCACCCTGGTACTCAACAAAGCGGACCTGGTGGGCGAGGACGACGTGCTGATCGAGCGCCTGCTGGGTCTGTACCGGAGCCTGGGCTACCCGGTGATCCCGGTGTCCGCCAAGGCCCGCGACGGCCTGGACGACCTGCGCGAGGCCCTGGCCGGCCACACCGTGGCCTTCGTCGGCCAGTCCGGGGTCGGCAAATCGTCCCTGGTCAACGCCCTGCTGCCCGAGGCGGAGCTGGCGGTCGGCGACCTGTCCGACGTGTCCGGCCTGGGCCAGCACACCACCACCACCGCCCGGCTGTTTCCGCTGCCCGACGGCGGCCGTCTGATCGACTCCCCGGGGATCCGCGAATTCGGGCTGTGGCACATCAGCGAGGAAGAGCTGCTGCACGGCTATCGGGAACTGTCGGAGCAGGCCGGCCATTGCCGCTTCCGCAACTGCACCCATCGCCACGAACCGGGCTGCGCCCTGCAAGAGGCGGCGGAGCAGGGACGCATCAGCCCGGAACGGCTTAACAACTTTTTCCAGATCGCCGCGACCCTGGATGAGGAGGCGCGTCAGCGCTATCAGCCCTGAAACCGGCGGCGACGCATCTGACACCTCCTCTGTCCTTGATTACAATGACCGCCACCGGCAACGACGAAGACTCGCCATGACCGCTCAACTGCCCCTGCTCATCGAACCGTCCGAACTGGCCCGTCATCTGGACGACGATCACCTGCTGATCGTCGATCTGTGCAAGGACCAGGTCTACGATCAGGCCCATGTGCCCGGCGCCGTGCACCTGGACTTCAAACGCCTGCTGGCCGGCACTCAGCCGGCCCCGGGCCTGCTGCCGGACGACCGGGCGCTGTCCGCGCTGTTTTCCGACCTGGGCCTGACCCCGGACACCTTCGTGGTCGCCTACGACGACGAAGGCGGCGGCTGGGCCGCCCGCCTGCTGTGGACCCTGGAAGTGATCGGCCACCACCGTTACGGCTACCTGAACGGCGGCATCCACGGCTGGCTGGCGGCGGATCTGCCCACCAGCACCGAGCCCGGCGAGCCGGAACCGTCCGATTACCAGGTCGGCCCCCATGATCCGAAGGCCAACGTGGATCTGGATTACCTGCTGGCCCACCACCGCGACCCGGACGTGGTGGTGTGGGACGCGCGCTCCGAGGAGGAGTTCGCCGGCGTGCGCGCCTTCGCCCAGAAAGCCGGCCACATTCCCGGCGCCACCCTGTACGAGTGGACCGACGCCATGGACAAGACCAACAACCTGCGCCTGCGTGATCTGGACGCGATTCGCCAGGAACTGGCGGAACGGGGCATCCAGGCGGACAAGCAGGTGATCACCCACTGCCAGACCCACCACCGCTCCAGCTTCACCTGGCTGGTGGGCAAAATCCTGGGATTCCGGGACATCCGTGGCTACGCCGGGTCCTGGGCCGAATGGGGCAACCACCCCGAGACCCCGGTGGAAAAACCGCAATAACCGACAACAACAACGAGGTCCGCCCTTGAACACCCTGATCGAAAAAGCCTTCGTGGCGCTTCAGTACTGCGTGCCCCAGCACGGTCTTTCGCGGCTGGTGGGCTGGCTGGCGCGCAGTGAGATCCCGTGGATCAAAACGCGCTTCATCCACGCCTTCATCCGCCGCTTCAAGGTGGACCTGAGCGAAGCGTGTATCGAGGACCCGGACCAGTTCGAGAATTTCAACGCCTTCTTCACCCGCGCCCTCAAGGACGACGCCCGCCCCATCGCCGAGGGCGACGCCACCCTGGCCTGCCCGGCGGACGGCACCGTCAGCCAGCGCGGCCCGCTGCGCGGCAGTGATCTGCTGCAGGCCAAGGGGCATTACTATTCCCTGTTCGAATTGCTGGGCGGCGACGGCACCCTGGCCGCCGAGTTCAGCAACGGCCAGTTCGCCACCGTCTACCTGTCGCCCAGCGACTATCACCGGGTGCACATGCCCTGCACCGGCACCCTGCGCGAAACCGTCTATGTGCCCGGGCGGCTGTTCTCGGTGAACCAAGCCACCACCGAACGGGTGCCGCGCCTGTTCGCCCGCAACGAGCGGCTGGTGTGCGTGTTCGATACCGAGCGCGGACCGATGGCGGTGATTCTGGTGGGCGCCATGATCGTGGCCGGCATCGAAACCGTGTTCGCCGGCCAGGTCACCCCGCAGCCCGGCGAAGTCACCCGCCGCCAGTACCGTGACCCGCAACCGGTGGTGCTGGAGAAAGGCGCCGAACTGGGCCGCTTCCTGCTCGGCTCCACGGTGATCGTGCTGTTCCCGGAAGGCGCCGCCGACCTGGACACCGCCGCCGCCCCCGGCGCCAAGGTGCGCATGGGCGAAGCGTTCGGCCACTACGTCTAAGCGTTCCTCTCCAGCAGGGTCGCGGGCCTGGGTGGCGCCCCCTCCCCCACCCAAGGTTCTGCTGCCTCGAAGCGAAGCTGTGTGGGTCCCTTCCGGGACCCTTTTTGGCAGGGATGCCAAAAACGGGAGCGCCCAGGGACGGCTTGAGCGATCCCGGAAGGGACCCACGCAGCTTCGCGCCACGGCTGGAGCCACAAAACGCCAGACCGTTATTTGTTACCGAGCTTTATTTCTTACCCAGTTTCGCAGCCAGAATCGCTTTCGCCTCGTCCCCACGCAGCAACTCCGCGAACAACGCCAGGTCATGATCGATCAGATCGTGCAACGCCATCTCCGGCGCCTGGCGCATCAACCGCTTGCTCTCGCGCATGGCCCGACGCGGCTTGGCCGCCAGCGCCACCGCGTAGGCCCGGGCCGCGCCTTCCAGCTCCGCGCGCCCCACCACCTTGGCCACCAGACCACACTGCAGCGCCTCCTCGGCGCCCAACGGCTCGCCGGCCAGCAGCATGCGGGCGGCACGCTGATAGCCCAGCCAGGCCGGCAGCAGTTTGGAGGAGCCGGCTTCCGGCACCGCGCCCAGGTCCACGAACGGGGTGATGAATTTGGCGTCGTCGGCGGCCACCACGATGTCCGCGTGCAGCAGCATGGTGACGCCCACGCCCACCGCGTTGCCCTGCACCGCCACCACCAGCGGCTTCTCGAAGCGGCTTACCGCCCGGATAAACGGCGCGGCGCCGCCCTCGGTGGCGTTGTCGCCGGCGTTGCCGGCGGCCAGGAAATCGCCCAGGTCATTGCCGGCGCAGAACGATTTACCCTGGCCCTCGATCAGCACCGCGCCCACGTCGTCATGCTCTTCGGCCAACGCCAGCAGGTTCACCAGATCCTGGTACATGGCGCCGGTCAGCGCGTTCAGCTTGTCCGGACGGTTAAGGGTGATGGTCATCACCGCTTCGGTGGTCTTGACCAGAATCTGGCCGCTTTCCGGTGCTGGTAATCGCACGTCTGTCTCCCACGGTTAAGGTTGCGCAAAGCCTAGCCCCTCCACGCCCCCTCGGCCAAGGACCAAAACTATTGCCCGGCGCCTGATTTCGTCCTATAAATCGCCGGTTCCCCTTGACGGGGTCTGTCGTGAGGTCCGAGGGCCTTGAAACTCATCACTTTCGATCCTTTCCGTACCCTGGGCCTGCCGGGGGTGCGCTACATCAAGCCGGAGCACATGTTCGCCCAGCGCGACGAGGTGTTGGCCGCCGATTGGGTGCTGTTCCCGGCCTACTGGCAGATCCACGGCCTGCACTACGTGCTGCAGCGGGCGCTGTTCCCCAGCCTGGCGACGTACCATCTGGGCCACGACAAGGTGGAAATGACCCGCGCCCTGCGGCTGGTCTGCCCGGACAACCTGCCGGAAACGGAGATCCTGTCGTCCAGCCACAGCGATGTGAGCCGCATCCTGGATACCTGGTCGTTCCCGTTCGTGGCCAAGCGGGTGCGCTCCAGCCAGGGCGACGGCGTGTTCCTGGTGGAGAACCGCCAGCAACTGCTGGACTACGCCGCCAATAACGAGGTGCTGTACATCCAGAAGCTGCTGCCGATCGTGCGCGATCTGCGCGTGGTGGTGGTGGGCCGGCGGATCATCGCCAGCTACTGGCGGGAGGGCACCAGCTTCCACAACAACCTGGCCCGGGGGGCGCGCATCCGCACCGATCTGCCGGTGCCCGACGACGCCCTGGCGCTGGTGGAGAATCTGGCGCGGCGGCTGAACATCGACCACGCCGGGTTCGACGTGGCCTGGGTGGACGGCCAGCCCTATGTGCTGGAGTTCAACCGGCTGTTCGGCAACCGGGGCATTCCCGACCTGCCGCGCCGGGTGGGCGCGGCCATGCGCACCTACTTGCTGGGCGAGAGCGAGTCGCCGCCGGACGATTCGCCGGCGCCCATGACCCGCTCCGCCTGAGTGCGCAGCAGTGTCTGGTAGCGGTGGGCGAGCTGCTCCACCGGCTGCAGGCGCACCTGCCGGTCGCCGGCCTGCACCACCAGGGCGCGCTCGCTTTGGTAGAGCGCCTTCACATCCAGCTCGGCGCGGGTCAGTTCGCTCTCCGGCACGTTCAGCCGGCCGGGAATCCCGGCCAGGCACAGCGCCCAGCTGTCCTCATCGACGAACTGTTCGCTGACCAGTGCCTTGAATTCCAGGGCCGGCGCCTGGCTGGCCTTGCGACGCGGCGCCTGCAGGCGCGCCACCCGCAGAAACAGCAACCCGGCGCACAGCGCCGAGAAGGCCCGATGGGAGAGCGGTTCGCCGCCGAACCGCACCCGCGCCTGGTCGCCCAGGCGGGCCACCACGCGACCGCCATAGAGGCCGGCCACCTCGTCCAGCAGGTGGTGGTAATCGTCCAGTAACGCGGTCAGCGCGGCGCGGGTGTAGCGCTGCTGGAAATGATCGAAGTTGACGACGCTGAGGCGCAGCTCCGTGGCCGGCCCTTGCTCCGACGCGGTGCCCGGGTCCGTGGCCGGGCCGTCGCCGACCACGTTGGCCGCCGCCGGCGCCTCGACCCGGGTGGCGTCGGCAGGCGGCGGCGCTTCCCGGAACAAGCGCCGGTAAATCGCCTCCCCGGCCAGGCGCAGGATCAGAATACCCAGCACCACCAGCACATAGCCGGTTTCCAGCCGTTGGCGCGGCGCCGCGTCCGGCCGCGCCGCCAGCTGCAGCGCCCCCGCCAGTTCGCCATCCGGCAGCGCCACCGGCACTTCCACGGTCACCGGGGTCAGCTCCGGCAGCGAGCCGGACACCGGTTCGCCGGCGGTGTCCAGGAAACGGGCGCCGGCCACCGGCTTCAGATCCCGGGTTTCGCGCACGATCACGTTGAGGCCGATCAGGTCACCGCCGGCCAGGGACTCGGCGGCGCGCAGCCCGGTCTGGCGGGCCAGCGCCTCCAGCTGCACCCGCTGTTCGGCGGCCAGGCGGGCGGAAAAGTGCTCCAGAAAGTAGACCCCGATCACCAGGGCCACCAGCAGCATCAGGACCAGTTCCCACAGCAGACGCTTCTCGCGCCGAAGCCACGGGCGTCCGTGTTCCCGGAATTGCTCCCAAAGCGGTTGCCACAGGGCCATGCGGTGCCTTCCTCAGCTCCGGTTCGATGGGCGCCGAGTATAACCGGGGAACGCCGGCGGGACCTCAATCAGCGGCGCTTTTTCTGGTAATCTTGACGCCCTTCCAGCCCGTGGCCCTCAAGGAGCCCCCCAGCGTGCGCGAGATTATTCTCATCCAGGTGTCCGGCAGCGACCGCCCCGGCCTCACCGCGGCCTTTACCCGGATTCTGGCCCGGTACCATCTCAATATTCTCGACATCGGCCAGGCGGTGATCCACGACAGCCTGTCGCTGGGCATTCTGGTGGAGGTACCGCCGGGGGCCGACGCCTCCTCCATGCTCAAGGATCTGCTGTTCGAGGCGCACAAGCGGGACACCTCGGTGCGTTTCCGGCCCATCGACGAGGACCGCTACGAACAGTGGGTGTCCGGCCAGGGCAAGGACCGCCACATCATCACCCTGCTGTCGCGCAAGATCACCGCCGAGCAGCTTGGCGACGTGACCACGGTGGTGGCGGAAAACAATCTGAACATCGACAGCATCGCGCGGCTGTCCGGGCGCGTGCATCTGGAAGGCGAGGACGGCGACCCCAATGCCCGCGCCTGCGTGGAGATTTCCGTGCGCGGCGAGCCCCGCGATACCGCCGCCATGCGCGCCGCCTTCCTGGCCATCGCCAACCAGCGCAACGTGGACATTTCCTTCCAGCGCGACAGCGCCTTCCGCCGCAACCGGCGACTGGTGGTGTTCGACATGGATTCCACCCTGATCCGTTCGGAGGTGATCGACGAGCTGGCCGCCGAGGCCGGGGTGGGCGACCAGGTGGCGGCCATCACCGAGCGCGCCATGCGCGGCGAGCTGGATTTCAACGCCAGCTTCCGGGCCCGGGTGGCCCTGCTCAAGGGCCTGGACGAAGGCGCCCTGGAGCGGGTGCGCCAGCGCATCGAACTGACCGAGGGCGCCGACCGGCTGATCCGCACGCTCAAGGCGCTGGGCTACCGCACCGCGATTCTGTCCGGCGGTTTCACCTGGTTCGGCCATTGGCTGCAAACGCTGCTGGGCATCGACTATGTGTACGCCAACGAGCTGATGATCGAGGACGGTCGGGTTACCGGCGAGGTGGCGGAGCCCATCGTCAACGGCGAACGCAAGGCGGAACTGCTGCGCGAGATCGCCGCCCGGGAGGGCATCGACCTGGAGCAGGTGATCGCCGTGGGCGATGGCGCCAACGACCTGCCCATGCTGGGCGCCGCCGGCCTGGGCATCGCCTTCCGCGCCAAACCGCTGGTGAAGAAGAACGCCGCCCATTCCATTTCCACCCTGGGCCTGGACGGCATTCTTTATCTGGTGGGGGTGCGCGACAAGGATCAGCAGGAACTGCTGCGGTAGCGGCAAGCTTCAAGCCGCAAGCTGCAAGCTTTCCTTTACCTACCCTTCGGTGGTTTCCGCCACCTCCAGCCGGTCCATGGGCGCCTGCAGGTAGTAACCCTGCAGGTAGTCCACCCCGCCCAGGGTCCACAGGGTCTGCATCTGGGCGGCGGATTCCACGAACCCGACCAGCGTGCGCCGGCCACTGTTCTGCACCTGCTGGATCAATTCCGCGAACCGCTCCCGACTCTCGGTCTTGCCCAGTTCCTGGGTGAACGAGCCCTCGAACTTCACCATGGTGGCGGGGATATGCTCGAACAGCTTGAACGGGTCCAGACTGCCGCCGAAGCGGCTGATGGATAGCCCGCAGCCCAGTTTGCGCATGGCCTGGGCAAAGGCGCCGGCCTGCTTCAGGTAGTTCACCGTATCGCCCTCGGAGAACTGGAAGATCACCTGCTCGCCGGACAGGCGGGCGGCGCGCATGGCTTTCGACAGCCATTCCGCCAGGCCCGGCTCGCCCAGGGAGTAGCCGCTCAGATTGACCAGCAGGGTGATTTTCTCTTCATGGGCGGCGGCGGCGCGCATGGCGTTGAGCACCACCCAGCGGTCCACCTTGCCGGCCATGCCCTGGTCGGCGGCCACCGGCATGAAGGCGGCGGCGGCCAGGTCGTCGCCCTGCTTCTGCGGCATGTGCACGAACACTTCGAAAATCTGCTCGCCGTCGTCGCGCAGACTCATCAGCGGCTGATAGCGCAGCCGGAAACTGCCCTTCTCCAGCGCCTGGCGGATGCTCAGCGCCACCGCTTCGTTGGAGCCGGCGGCCACATCGTCCATGGGATCGTGGATCTTGATGGCGTTGCCCTGCTCATCGTTCTGGCGCTGGGCCTGGTTACAGCATTTCAGCGCCTTGGTGAGGATGTCCTGGCTGCTGCGCGCGTCCTCCCGGGCGAACGCCACGCCCAGGCTGGCGGTGATGTGCACGGTGCGGGCGGCAACCTCCGGCATCAGGGTCTCGATGCCGGCGCGCAGGGTCTCCGCCAGGGCGGCGGCCTCGTCGATGTCGTTGACCGGCTTGAGCACCGCGAAGTCCTCGCCGTCCACCCGCGCCAGCTTGGCGTCGCCACAATGGCCGCGCAGCCAGTCGGCCACCGCCCGCAGGGCGTCGTCGGCGCCCTCCATGCCGAGGCTGGACTGGTGCTGCTCGAAATCGTCCAGGCGCAGGTACAGCACCGCCGCCAACTGCCCCTGGCGGGCCGCGTCGCTGACCGCCTGATCGAGCTGCTCCATGAACCAGGTGCGGCTGTACAGCCCGGTGACCTGGTCGGTCTGGCTGATCTCGTGGAGCCGCTCCTGCAGGGCGCTTTCGTCCAGGCTGGCGGCGCGGATCACGATCTGGGTGCAGGCTTCGCCGTCGAAGGTGCTCGGCGAGAAGATGAAGTTGGCGTCGAACTCCTTGCCATCGGTGTGCACGCCCCGGCATTCCAGCTCATTGGTCTGGCTCTGGTCCTGGGCGCGGTTGCGCAGCAGCGTCTTGAGCCGGTCGTGGTCGCTGGCCGACACCATGTCCATGATCGGCACGCCGGCCAGTTCGTCGGCGTCGTCGTAGCCGAACATGCGCGCGTAGTTGTCATTGGCGTGGATGTGCATGCCGTCCAGCACATAGGCGATGGCGTCGCGGCTCTGGTCCATCAGCAGGCGCAGGCGCTTCTCCGCCTCGTGGCGGGTGATCTCCGAATGCTGCAGCTCCTTGCGCAGCCGCAGGAACTCCATCAGCCGGTCCACGCACTGCATCAGCAGCTCGCGGTCGTCCTTGGGCGCCACCGCGCGGGCGCCGGCGTTGTAGGCGTCGCGCACGATGGTGGCGTTGTAATCATCGCTGAGCAGCACCACCGGCAGCGCCTTGCCGAGGCGGTTGATGTGCGCCATGGCGCTTTCGAAACTGCCGTCGCCGAAGCGCGGGCGGCACAGCATCAGCTCCCAGGCGCCGCCTTTCAATGCCCGTACCAGATCGTCCTCGTTGAGCGCCAATTGCGCCCGCGTCGCGCGACCGGCGTTACGCAGGGCGTTCATCAATTGTTCGGCTTCATCCTGAGAGTCGTGGGCGATCAACAAGCGGAGGGTATCGAGAGCGTAAGTCATCGGCGCCGGTGCTCATCCGTTATTCGTAGGGCAACCATTGTGCCTGACCGGACCCGGTTCTCCAAAGAACTGAATCGGTGTTCATGCCAGGCGCAGTCGATAGCGGCAGGCGTCCGCCGAGCCGGCCACCCGGGCACCCAGGCGCACCAGCCGTGGCGGGCCGTCCCACACCGTCACCCGGGCCCCGGCGGCGAAACCGGCGGTGGGCACCAGCAAGGTGTCGGCGCCGTCCGCCGCCGGCACCAGCAACGCCGGAGTCGGCAGGGTGTCGCCGTAGCCGTGGCTGATGCGCACCGGCCGCACCTCGCCGGGCAGCCATTGCACGCCGGCGCGCACGCCTTCGGCGGCGCGGGCCAGCCAGCGGATTTCCCCGACCCGCCAGGGGCCGCCGTCGGCGCCGGCCAGGGCCAGCACCGCGCCCACCCTCAACCCGCGGGGCGCGGGGCCGTGCCAGATCAAACCACAACCCTGCTCGCCCCGGTCCTGACAGCGCACCGGTTCCGCGTTATGGACCCGCGCCGGCTGGTCCAGGCAGGCGTGGGCGCCGTTCAGGCCCAACACCACCCGCACCGTTTCCCGGCCGGCGCGGCGCGGCGCCGCCCGGCCCCGGGGCGCCGACCATACCGTGCGCAGATGGGCCCGCAGCAGCGACGAGAACGGCCGACCGGGATCGCCGCCACCGTCGCAGAGCGCCTCGGCCAGCGGGCGGGTATCGAAATGGCGCCAACGGGGGCCACTCCGTGCCGGGTCACCGGCCGGGGCGGGCCCCCGGTCCTGGTCCAGGGCCACGTCGAAGCCGCCTTCCAGCGGAGCGGCGTGCAGCGGCAACCGGCGCCCCCATTGCCCGGCGGCCCGGAACAGGGCGATCAGCGCCGGCGGCCGCAATTGCTGGGGCTGGGCGCTGGCCATCAACAGGGCGCGGGTGTACGCCAGATGCACGGAACTCTCGTGGCCCGGCGCTTCCGGATCCGCCACCGGGAGGGTGTGCAGGGCGTGCAACGCGGCGCCCGCGTAAAGACGGTGCAGCCGCCACCAGAGCCCGGCGCGTGCCGGCGTGTACAGTAGCCAGTGCTGCCCCAGCTGCTGGCTGAGCGCGTCCAGGGCCCGTTGCACGGCGGTGGCCGCCGCCTGGCGCCGGGCCGGCCCCGGCGGGGTGGCCAGCAGCGCCGCCGCCACCCGCTGGTAGGCGCGGGCCAGAGCGTCGAACAGATCGGCCACCCGGTCGGCGGCCTCCCGGGCCGGCGTGCTCAGGGACAGCGGGGTGTCCAGATAATGGCTCTGCAGCACCGCCGCCAAGCGGTGCACGCGGGGGCGGATGTCCTCCAGCAGCGCCAGGCGGCAGCGGGTATCCAGGGGCAGGCGGGTCAGTTCCTCAAGCAACCGCGTCAGGGATGCGGCGCTGGTGAGCGGGTCCCCGGCGGGCAGCGCCGTCAGCCAGGCGCGCAGATCAGGGGGCCGGGTACCGGCCAGAGACAGTGAATCCAGGGGCGCGTCCGTGTCCGCCGGCAGCGCCCACGCCCAATCCGTTGGCCATGCCTCGTGCATTGGTGATTGTCCTTCACCCAGGGGCGGGGCACACCCCGGCATGACCCGCCGTTTTTGTGAACTGCTTCACAAAAACCGTACGGCAAAGCGGCGCCGCTGTAAATCAGCCTTTGAGCACGGTTTTGCCGCTTTCCCCGGGCTCCTCGCGGGCCAGGCGCGGCACCAGGAAGCCGGGCAGACGGGCGCGCAGCGCCTTGTGCAAAGCGAAGGCCCGGTGGTCGGGCACGGCGAAATGGGCGGCGCCGGCCACCGCGTCCAGCTGGTGCAGGTAATACGGCAGCACGCCGGCGTCGTGGAGGGCGTCGGACAGCGCCGCCAGGGTCTCCACCCGATCATTGACCCCGGCCAGCAGCACCGACTGATTCAGCAGCGTCACCCCGGCCCGCGCCAGGGCCCGGCAGCGCCCGGACAGATCCGGGTCGATTTCGCGGGGGTGATTGGCGTGCAGCACCAGGGTGACCCGCCAGCGGGGGGTGTCCAGCAGCGCCAGCAGCCCGTCGTCGAGCCGCTCCGGAACCACCACCGGCGTACGGGTGTGGAAGCGTAGCCGGTCCAGGTGAGGAATCGCCGCCAGTTCTTCCAGCAGTCCGCCCAGGCGCTCGTTGCTCAGGGTCAGCGGGTCGCCGCCACTGAGGATCACCTCGCGGATGTCCGGGTGGGCGCGCAGCCAGTCCAGCGCCTGCTTCCAGCGGCCCCCGGACAGGTGGCTCTGATAAGGGAAATGGCGGCGGAAGCAGTAGCGGCAGTGCACCGCGCAGGCGCCGGTGACCACCAGCAGGGCGCGGCCGTGGTACTTGTGCAGCAGCCCGGGCACCGGGGTGTGCGCCGCCTCCTCCAGCGGGTCCGGCCCGTAGCCGGGCACCGGCTCGCGCTCCCGGGCGCTGGCCAGCACCTGGCGCAGCAGCGGGTCGTCCGGGTTGCCGGGCTCGATGCGGCTCAGATAACGGCGCGGCACCCGCAGGGGAAAATCGCTGTCCGCGTCAACGCCGCCGGGCACCTGCTCCGGGCGCAGGTCCAGCGCCTCGCACAACGCCGCCACATCGGTGATCAGGTCCGCCTGCAGGCGCCGCCAATCGGGCACCTGCCAACCGTCGGCCTCCTGAGTTATCATGGCCAGCCTTTTCAACGCCATCCGGAAATTCCCGCAACAGTGGATCAGAGTCTATGGCCAGCTATTCTACCAGCGAATTCAAATCCGGCTTGAAGCTCATGCTCGACGGCGACCCGTGTTCGATCATCGAAAACGAGTTCGTCAAACCGGGCAAGGGCCAGGCCTTCAATCGCGTGAAACTGCGTAACCTGAAAACCGGCAAGGTGATCGAACGCACCTTCAAGTCCGGCGACAGCCTGGAAGGCGCCGACGTGCTCGACGTCACCATGCAGTACATCTACAGCGATGGCGAATTCTGGCACTTCATGGACCCCAACACCTTCGACCAGAAGCCGGCCGGCGCCGACGCCGTGGGCGACGCCAAGCAGTGGCTGAAGGAAGAGGACATGTGCGAGGTCACCCTCTACAACGGTGAACCGCTGAGCGTGTCCCCGCCCAACTTCGTGGAACTGGAAATCACCCAGACCGACCCGGGCGTGAAGGGCGACACCGCCGGCACCGGTGGCAAGCCGGCCACCCTGAGCACCGGCGCCGTGGTGCGCGTGCCCCTGTTCGTGCAGGAAGGCGAGGTGATCAAGGTGGACACCCGCACCGGCGAATACGTGGGCCGCATCAAGAACTGAGACCGCCCATGAGCGATGCATCCTGGCGGCCCACCACCGCCCACGATGCCCTGAAGGCGCGCGCCGACCTGCTGCGGACGGTGCGCGCCTTTTTTGATGGGCGCGGCGTGCTGGAAGTGAGCACCCCGCTGCTGGCCGCCCACGCGGTCAGCGACGAGCACATCGACGCCATCGAAGTGCCCGGCCACGGCTGGCTGCAGACCTCCCCGGAATACCACATGAAGCGCCTGCTGGCCGCCGGCAGCGGGCCGATCTATCAGATCGCCCGGGCCTTTCGCGACGGCGAGGCCGGTGCCCGCCACAACCCGGAATTCACCCTGCTGGAATGGTACCGCCCCGGCTTCGACCTGGACGCCCTGGTGGACGAATGCCTGGCGCTGCTGACGCCGCTTTGCGGCGCCGGCGCCGAGCGCCACCGGTTCCGCGAGCTGTTCGCCACGGTCACCGGGCTAGACCCGCTCACCGCCCCGGCCGGGGAACTGGCCGCCCGGGCGGAACGGGGCGGCGCTCCGGCGGGCCTGAACGGCCCCCAGGCGGTGGACTATCTGATGGCCGTGGAGGTGGAGCCGGCCCTGGATCCGGCGGTGCTCAGCGTGGTGGTGGATTTCCCGGGCTGGGCGGCGGCCCTGGCACGGACCGCCGAGGACCAGGACGGCGCCACCGTGGCGCGGCGCTTCGAGATCTACCATCGCGGCCTGGAACTGGCCAACGGCTATCAGGAACTGCTGGACGCCGACGAACAGGCGCGGCGCTTCGCGCGGGACAACGACCAGCGCCGGGCCGCCGGCAAGCGCCCGATGACGCCGGACCCCTACCTGCTGGCCGCCCTGCGCGCCGGCCTGCCGCCGTGCAGCGGCGTGGCCCTGGGCCTGGAACGGCTGCAGATGGTACTCAGCGGCGCCGGGCGTATCGAGCGGGTGTGGCCGTTTCCCCGCGAGCGCGCCTGAGGGATCGCGGCTGAAGCCGCTCCTACGGCGATGTAGGAGCGGCTTCAGCCGCGATCAGCATCGGGCGCCCTCCACCACCGTTTCACCCACTCCCGCTCGCTGGCAATTGCCATCGATCAATTCCACGATGCGCGGCTGCGCCGACGGCGGCAGGTCGTGGCCCATGCCGTCGATGATCGTCAGCCGGGCACCGGGAATGGCGCGGGCCGAGGCCTTGCCGCCGGCGGGGCGGATCAGTGGATCGGCGCCGCCGTGGATCACCTGGGCCGGGCAGCGCACCCGTTTCAGGCGTTTGGTCAGGTTGCCGGTGGCGAGAATGGCGAGAAACTGATTGCGGATGCCGCGCGGGTTCAGGCCCCGCTCCCAGCTGCGCCGGAACATGTTCTCCAACTCGTCGCGACCCTGATCCAGGGTGCCGCCCAGCTTCGCCATCATGTCCAGGCCGAACGCCACGTACTGGTCCACGGTCTCGATTTCCACCCGTGGCGCCACCAGCGTTTTCAACGCCGTCGGTTTCGGCGGCGGCAGCAACGGGCTGTTGGTGCTGGACATGATCGAGGTGACGCTGAGCACCCGATCCGCGTCGGTGGCGGCGGCCAGCTGCACCACCATGCCGCCCATGGAGGCACCCACCAGGTGGGCCCGCTGGATACCCAGGGCATCCATCAACCCGAAGGTATCGGCGACCAGATCGTCCAGGGTATAGGGCGCGTGCACCCGGGCACCCACCATGTAGCGCAGCATCGCCTGCAGCGGGCCGTACTTGAAGGGGGCGCGGATGCGGGTGGATTTACCGGCGTCGCGGTTGTCGAAGGCGATCACCCGGTAGCCCCGGTTGGCCAGGGCGTCCAGCAGCCCCTCCGGCCAGAACACCAGTTGCGCGGACAGGCCCATGATGAAGATCAGCGGAACGCCGTCCTCGGGACCGCGGGTTTCGTAGAACAGTTCGATGCCGTTGCTGTGCACCGTGCCGGTGGCCATGGGCGCCTCTCTCTGAGTGGGGACAGGCGCACAACATAAAAAAGCCCGGCGGCGCCCACAAGCGCCGCCGGGCATTCTGGCCCGATGGGCCGGTGATTACTCGCTCAGCTCCAGGGTCGAGATGCGGGCGTCCTCGATCTGTTCGCGGGTGAACGGCACCCGGTGCCAGTTCTTCTGCGAGTAGGCCTGGGTGTAGCTGCCGTAGTAATCGCTGGCCGGGTCGTCGGACACGCCGTGGGTCAGGAAGGTGAAGGCGCGTACCGGCTCACCCTCGGGGAAATCCACCACGTGCATGTAGGTGTTGCGCAGCACCGTGAAGTAGCCCTCGGAACCTTCACCGCCGAACTGCGGAATGTCGGTTTCCGGTTTCAGGTACTTCTGATACTCGCCCACCTCGGCGTCCAGGGCCACGCCACTGTCGACCACGGCGGCCACGGCGGCGCTGAAGGCGGTCTGCACCTGGCCGGTGACGGCGCTGTTCAGGCCGCGCGGGGTGTGCACCGGGTCCTGGGCGTCGAACGGCGTGGCCCAGAGATTCTCGATATCACGGAGCCCGTCGTAGTCGTCGCCGCCTTCGAAGAGCGCGGTCCAGATATGCGCCCCCACGGAGTCCAGGTTGGCGCGGTTGTCCCAGGCGGTCAGCACCTGGCAGGCCTGGGCCTCGGTGCCGCTGGGCGCGCCGCACACCGCGGACAGCACCTCGTCCTTGAGCAGTTCCGCGGACAGGTTGCGGCTGTTCACCACGATCTGGCGCAGGTTCTCGCTGCTCACCTGGCTGCCGGCCAGGCCGTCGGCGCCGGCGAAGCGGTCTTCCACCAGGGTGTGACCGAGGCGCGAGCGCAGGCTCTGGCGGTAGTCTTCCTGGCCGATGATGCGGGCGAAGCCGGTGATCGGATTGTCCGCGTTGGTGAGCCAGTAGCTGTCGTTCATGTTGGCCACGTAATCGCGGCGGAACAGGTGCGGCAGATTACCGGGACCGAAGGCACCGGGCTGGCGGCTGTCCGGATCGTCTTGCCAGTCGCAGGCGGAGTTGGTGCCGCCCAGCAGCACCACGCCGGCCTCCAGCAGCGGCGCGCTGAACCCGGGTACCGCGCAGCCCTGCAGCACGGCGTCCGGCACGTTGGGCACGGCCGTGATGTCGGAGTACAGCGCCCGGTCGTCGTCGCGGCCAATGGCGGTGGTGTTCACCCAGGGGATGCCCACGAACTCGGTGATGGCGTCGTAGAAGTCCTGCAGGGACCGGGCGTGGTCGAAGGCGAAGAAGTTCTGGAAGCTGCGGGTGTTCTCCAGGTTGATGTCACGCAGGGTGAACGCCTGGGTGGTGTTCCAGGACACCGCCGGATTGAGCACCGCCGGATTGATCATCGGGCCGTACTCGGACTCATACAGCGTGCGGGTGACGGTTTGCAGGCTGCCATCGCCTTGCTTCACCGGCACTTCCACGGTCACCGCCGTCATCGCGTGGGGCTCGTTGTCCTTGATGTAGACGGTGGGGTCGTCCGGTGACAGCGCCAGGGCGTAGACGGTGAAGCGGCTGGCGGTGGACACGGTATGGGCCCAGGCAATGTTGTCGTTGAAGCCCATCAGCACCATGGGCGCGCCCATGATGGACACCCCGGACACGTTCAGACGGCCGGGAATGGTGAGCTGCAGCTGGTAGAAACGGTCCACGCCCAGCTGATACCAGTGCGGGTTGGCGAACAGCAGCGAACGGCCGGTGTCGGTGACGTCGGCACCGAACGCCAGGGTGTTGCTGCCGATGCCCGCTTCCTGGCCCACCTTGAAGCGGTCCGGGTTGAGCGCGACGGCGTCGTCGCCGGCGGTACGCAGGGTCAGCCCGGCGCCGGGCGGCTGGGCACTGGCGATGGCCGGCAGCAGGTTGGCGCTGCTGGCGGCCAGATTCAGGGCCACCAGACGACGATAAACGTCGTCCTCGCTGATGCCGGCCAGCCAGTCCGCGTCGCGGCAGGCCTGGTGACGGCCGTCGTGCTCGCCGGCCTGGATTTCACGCACGTAGCGGCTGAAACCGGCGGCGAAACCTTTCGACAGGTCGCGGATGTTGGCGGGCTGGGCGTCGCGGAAGGCGGCCACCCGCTCATCGTCCACCACGAAGCGGAAGAACAGGTCCGCCGGCAGGTTGTCCGGCGAGCCGAAGGTGCCCATCACCGCCGCCTTGCCGTCCGGCCCGAAATATTTGGAGCGTTCGCCACGGAAGGTGACGAAGGCGTCCGCCAGGGTGCAGAGGTTGTCCTCGGCGATGGCGTAGCCGTGGCCATAGCCGGCGCCGCCGTAGCTGCCGGCGGTGATGTGCGGCACGCCGTAGGTGGTGCGTTCGATGGTGGCCTGGTAGTGCTGGGTGTCCGGTACGTAGTGGTCATCGCTGTCACCGCCGCAGGCGGCCAGGGCCACCGTCAGGCCGAGCACGACGCCGCGCGACCAGAGCGGGGGTCGAAAGGAAGTGATCATTGTGGTCTCCCGAGTTGTTGTTATGCGGACGCCACGGCGGCGTCCAGACCGGAAAGCGTACGTGAAAAACCCCGGCCGGGACTTGAACGCAGCGGCTATTCCGGCAAGCGGGGCTAGAGCATGCGCACTTCCATCCCACGGGCCAGGAATGAGGGCGTCAGCCCGAAGAACTGCTTGAGGGTGCGGGTCAGGTGGGCGGCGTCGGAAAACCCCACGTCGTGGGCCACCATGGACAGCGGCACGCCCTGGGCGATCAGTTCCACCGCCCGCCGCATGCGCGCCCACAGGGTGTAGCTCTTGATGGAAATGCCCAGCTTGTCGGAGAAAAGATGCCGCAGCCGGTGGGCGGACAGGCCCACCTCGGCGCCCAGCTGCTCCAGGGTGCTGGTCAGCGGCAGCTCTTTCTTGATCTTCTGGGCGATGTGACTGACGCGCATGTCCATGGGCAGGCGGATCGCCCGGTAGCCGCTCAGGGCCCTGGGCAGGGCGGTGGTCAGCCGGAACAGGCCGGCCGGCTCCAGCCGGCCTTCGCCGGCGGCGCGCACCGCGTCGTGATCGACGCGGTCGGGCATCAGGATCACCGAACGCACCGGGCGGCGGCCCAGCATGGCCGCCAGGCAGTGGTATTCGTAGCTTTGCGGGTCGAAGTTCAGCGACAGCAGCGGTTCCAGGCCGGCGTCCAGGGAACGGGGCGTCTGGTTACCCACCAGCGCCGCCGCGAAACGCTGGCGCTGGCCCTGGGCGTCGCCCAGTTCGAAACCCTGGTCGCCCAGGGACACCAGCAAGGTCAAGGTGTGGCGCTGGGTCAGCCCGGAGACGATGCCGCCGGTCAGATAAAGAAAGCGGTCGTCCCACACATACAGGCGATTCTGTTGCGCCATGGTTCGCCTCCCGAGACGTTGTTATTGGAATTCCGGGGGCCGGCGGCGCGACCTCAACGCAGGCGGATGCCGGCCGGCTCGATAACGATCTCGCCGTCCTTGTACAGCTTGCCGATGGCCTGCTTGAAGGCGTTCTTGCTGCAGCCGAAGGCGGCGCGAATATCGTCCGGCGGGCTCTTGTCGCCGAGCGGCAGAAAACCGTCTTCCTGGCGCAGCCGCTGCAGTACCCGCTCCGCCACGCCTTCGCGCTTGGCGGCGCCGGGCGGGTTGGCGGACAGGCTCAGGCGACCGTCCGGCCGCAGCCGCTGCACATAGCCGGTGAGCCGCTGGCCCGGCTTCAGGTCGCTCCGGCCGTCCTCCGCCAGCAGGCCCCAGTAGCGATCGTCCACCGCCACCTTGTAGCCCAGCTCGGTGCGCTGCACCACCACCAGCGGCACCGCGTCGCCCTGGGCGTAGGCGTCGCAGGTGTCTTCCAGCCAGCGGTCCAGGCGGGCACTGGCGAACAGCCGGCCGGCATGATCACGGACCACCCGCACGGTTTGCCAGCGGCCCACTTCCGGCCGGTTGCCCTGTTCGGCGAACGGCAGCAGCAGATCCTTGGGCAGGCCCCAATCCAGAAACGCGCCCACCCGGCTGGTGGAGACCACCCGCAGCCGCCCCACCTGGCCAGGCAGCAGCCGGGGCAGGCGGGCGCTGGCGCGCACCTGACCGTCGCCGTCCTCGTAGACAAAAACGCGCAGCGCCTTGGCGGTGAGCTCTTCATCCACCTCCCGGTCCGGCAACAGCACCTCGCCCAGAGCGCCGCCGTCCAGCAGCAGGCCGGCGCGCACCCGGCGCCGCACCGGCAGCACCGCCACCGCGCCCACCGCGGGCTGATCTTCCATCGGGGCGTTACTCACCACATCAGATCGTCGGGAATCGGGTAATCCGCGTAGGGATCGTCCTCGTCCACGCCGGTGCCCTTTTCGTTGAGCAGCACCACCACCGCCTCATCGCGCTGGCGGATCTTCTCGGCGATCGGGGCCGGCACCAGTTCGTGGCGGTCACCGAGGGCGACGATGGCGATCAGTCCGCGCGCCAGCTGGTCCTGCTGCCGTGCAGTGACGTTGAGCTTCTTGATCTTCTTGTCCTGCACGAACTGGTAGGACTGGTCGGCGTCGCCCCGGGCCAGCCGGTGCTGCTCGATCAGCTGGCGGATCTGGGCGGCGATTTCCTTCTCGCGCTGGCGCTCCTGATTTTCGCGGGCCAGAGCGCGGTCGCGCTCGGCCTGCTCGGCGCGCTGGCGGCGGGCCCGTTCCGCCGGGTCCTCGAACTCGATTTCGCCCCGCTTGGCGCGGTTGGCGTCCTCGCGCTTCGCCTGTTTGGCGCGGCGCGCCTTCTTTTTGTCCGCCAGCCCCGCTTTCATGAGCTGGTCCTGAAGAGAATTGGCCATGATCGGTCCGTGTCCTGTTCGCAGGCCACCGAGCATAAAGGAAAGTGAAAGGCTCGAACAGGAAAGGTAAAACACTGGTTAAACGGGCTTTTGAGCGGCTCCGCCGGGTGCAATACTGCGGCGCGATACCGACCAAAAAAGGATCCGACATCATGAAACGCCTTACCCTGCTGGCCGCGCTGACCGCCGCCGCCCCCGCCGTTCAGGCCGCCCCGCTGGTGGACGTTTATTTCGGTGGCTACAGCTGGAACGCCGAAACCAGCGGCACCATTGCCTCCGGCTCCGCCGACATCGATATGGAAGACGATCTGGGCTACGACGACGGCAGCCAGACCGTGCTGTACCTGGGCGTGGAACACGCGGTGCCGATTCTGCCCAACGTGCGCCTGCGCCATATGGACCTGTCCGACGACGGTCGCAACACCCTGGCGGCGCCGATCACCTTCGACGGCCAGACCTTCGCCGGCAACGTAACCTCCGACTACGACATGGACATCCTCGACGGCACCTTCTACTGGACGCCGCTGGACAACGTGGTGAAGCTGGACCTGGGCGTGACCGTGCGCCGTATGGACGCCGATTTCACCATTGCCAGCCCCGGCATGCGCGCCTCCCAGAGCGCCGAGGAAACCTTCCCCATGGGCCACCTGGCGGCACGCGCCAACCTGCCGCTGACCGGCGTCTACGTGGGCGGTGAGATCAACGCCATCGAATACGACGGCAGCGGCATGCGCGATTATTCCGCCTACGTGGGCTGGCGCTCGGACTTTCTGCTCGGCGTGGAAGCGGGCTATTCCCGCCTGGAAGTGGAACTGGACGACGTGAGCGACCTGGATTCCGATCTGGAAATCGGCGGGCCTTACATCGCCGCCACTTTGTCGTTCTAGCGGTAACGTTATTCCTTCATCAGCGCCTGGATGCGGGCATCTTTCTCGGCCCACAGGGCGCTGACCCATTTCTGCACCCGGGCCCGGAACTGCCGGTCTTCCTGGTAATCACCCTGCCACAGCCAGGGTTCCAGCTTGAGGGTGCGCACGTCCACGATCACCCGCCGGACCTGGCCGCTGAGCAGCGCCCAGAAACCCGGCGGTTTTCCTTCCGGATACACCACCGTCACGTCCAGCAGGGCGTCCAGATTGTCGCCCAGGGCCGCCAGCACGAAGGCCACGCCGCCAGCCTTGGGCCGCAACAGGTAGCGGTAGGGAGAATTCTGCCGGGCCTGCTTTTCCGGCGTGCAGCGGGTGCCTTCCAGAAAATTCACCACCGTCACCGGCATATCACCGAACTTCTCGCAGGCGGCGCGAGTGATCTCCAGGTCCTTGCCCTTGAGTTCGGGGCGCTTGTCCAGCTGACTCTTGGAGTAGCGCTTCATGAAGGGGTAGTCCAGGGCCCAGAACGCCAGCCCCAGAAACGGCACCCAGATCAGTTCTTTTTTGAGAAAAAATTTGAAGTACGGCGTTTTGCGGTTGAAGGTCTGCACCAGCGCGGCGATGTCCACCCAGGACTGGTGGTTGCTGACCACCAGATAGGAGGTGTCCTGGCGCAGACCCTCGTCGCCCCGGATGTCCCACCGGGTGGGGGTCATCAGGGCGAAGATCGCCTTGCACAGTTCCGCCCAGGTCTCGGCGATCCACATCACCGCGGCGGACAGCCGCGCCTTGTTCCTTTGCCCCGGCACCACCAGCTTCAGCAGCGCGATGGCCATCATCGGCCCGATCAGCACCAGGGTGTTCAGCAGCAACAGCAAAAAAGTGACGATACCGGTCATCCAGGCCCGCATCCGCCGACGCTCCTTTTCCTCAGATCAAAGCGGATGATACCGAAAAATGCCGCTTAGTCACCGCGCCGCTCCACTTCCAGCAGGTCCACGTTCTGGAACCCGCGCGGCAGCTTGGCGCCACGCCGGCCGCGCTCGCCCAGGTAGTGCTCCAGGTCACCGGGTTTGAGGCTCAGATGCCGCTTGCCGGCGCGGATCACCAGCAGGTCCTCGGGCCCCAGCACCTGCACGTCCTGCACGAACTCGGAACGGTCCGCCACCCGCGCGGAAGGAATCGCCATCATCTTGTTGCCCTTGCCGCGTGCCATCTCCGGCAGGTCGCGCACCGGGAACACCAGCAGGCGCCCTTCGTTGGACACCAGCGCGATCAGATCCTGGTCCGGATCGGCCACCCGGCAGGGCGCCAGCACCTTGGCGCCCTTGGGCACATTGAGCACGTTCTTGCCGGCTTTCTTGTTGGCCAGCAGGTCGCCGTAGCGGACGATAAAGCCGTAGCCCGCATCGGTGCTCATCAGGTAGGCGTCTTTTTCCTTGCCGATCACCGCCGCCACGAAGTGCGCGCCGGAGGGCGGGCTGACCCGGCCGGACAGCGGCTCGCCCTGCCCGCGCGCACTGGGCAGGGTATGAGTGGGCAACGAATAGCTGCGCCCGGTGGAGTCCAGGAAACACACCGGCTGATTGGACTTGCCCTGGGCGGCGGCCAGGAACTTGTCGCCGGCCTTGTAGCTGAGGCCGGCGGCGTCCACGTCGTGGCCCTTGGCGGCGCGAATCCAGCCTTTTTCCGAGAGCACCACGGTGACCGGGTCGGCGCCGACCAGATCGGTTTCGTCCAGGGCCCGGGCCTCGGCGCGCTCGACCAGCGGAGAACGGCGCTCGTCGCCGTACTTCTCCATGTCCTCTTCCAGCTCGGAGGCGATCAGCTTTTTCATTTTCGCCGGCGAATCCAGGGTCGCCTGCAGATGGGCGCGCTCCTCGGCGAGCTCGTCCTGCTCACCGCGGATTTTCATTTCCTCGAGCTTCGCCAGGTGGCGCAGTTTCAGTTCCAGGATCGCTTCCGCCTGCTGGTCGCTGAGCCCGAAGCGCTCCATCAGCACCGGCTTGGGCGCGTCTTCCCGGCGGATGATCTCGATCACCTCGTCGATGTTCAGGTAGGCGATCAACAACCCTTCCAGCAGATGCAGCCGGTCCAGCACCTTGTCCAGGCGGTGCTGCAAACGCCGGCGCACGGTGACCAGTCGGAACTGCAGCCATTCGTTGAGAATGGTGTCCAGGCTTTTCACCTGGGGCCGCTCATCGATGCCAATCATGTTCAGGTTGACCCGGTAGTTCTTCTCCAGGTCGGTGCTGGCGAACAGGTGGCTCATCAGCTGTTCCACGTCCACCCGGTTGGAGCGCGGCGTGATCACCAGGCGGGTGGGGTTTTCGTGGTCGGACTCGTCGCGCAGGTCGCTGACCATGGGCAGCTTTTTCTTCTGCATCAGGTCGGCGATCTGCTCCAGCACCTTGGCGCCGGACACCTGGTAGGGCAGCGCGGTGACCACGATGTCGTTTTCCTCGCGTTCGTAAACGGCGCGCTGCTTGAGGCTGCCCTTGCCCTCCGCGTACATACGGATGATGTCGTTGCGGGGGGTGACGATCTCCGCCTCGGTGGGGAAGTCCGGGCCCTGGATATGCTCCAGAAGATCATCCAGCGACGCGCCCGGATCCTTGAGCAGATGAATGCAGGCCCGCGCCACTTCCTTCAGGTTGTGCGGCGGAATGTCGGTGCTCATGCCCACGGCGATGCCGGTGGTGCCGTTGAGCAGCACATTGGGCAGCCGCGCCGGCAGCAGCTTGGGCTCGTCCATGGTGCCGTCGAAGTTGGGCACCCATTCCACCGTGCCCTGGCCCAGCTCGGAGAGCAGCGTTTCCGCGTAGGGGGCCAGCTTGGATTCGGTGTAGCGCATGGCGGCGAACGACTTGGGATCGTCCGGGCTGCCCCAGTTGCCCTGGCCGTCCACCAGCGGGTAGCGGTAGCTGAACGGCTGCGCCATCAGCACCATGGCCTCGTAGCAAGCGGAATCGCCGTGCGGGTGGAACTTACCCAGCACGTCGCCCACGGTGCGGGCGGACTTCTTGTACTTGGCGGTGTTCTTCAGGCCCAGCTCGCTCATCGCGTAGATGATGCGCCGCTGCACCGGTTTCAGGCCGTCGCCAATCTTCGGCAGCGCCCGGTCCATGATCACGTACATGGAATAGTCCAGGTACGCTTTTTCCGTGTAGTCCCGGAGGGACAGGTCTTCGAAATCGTCGGCCATCTTTAATTCGCTTCGCTCATCGGTTCGCGGCTGAAGCCGCTCCTACGGGGGCATTGAATGCAGGAGCGGCTTCAGCCGCGAAGGGTTGACGCTACACTTCGGCGAGGTTGCCTTTCTGTTCCAGCCAGACCTTGCGGTCGGAGGCGCGCTTCTTGCTGAGCAACATATCCATCAGCTGGTGGGTGTCGTCGGCGCCGTCCACGCTCAGGCGCACCAGCCGGCGGGTGTCCCGGGCCATGGTGGTTTCGCGCAGTTGCATGGGGCTCATTTCGCCCAGCCCCTTGAAGCGGGTAACGCTGACCTTGCCGCGCTTTTTCTCCGCCTTGATGCGGTCCAGCACGCCGGCGCGCTCTTCCTGGTCCAGGGCGTAATAGACGTCCTTGCCCACGTCGATGCGGTACAGCGGCGGCATCGCCACGAACACATGGCCGCCGCGCACCAGCGCCGGGAAATGACGCAGGAACAGGGCACACAGCAGGGTGGCGATGTGCAGCCCGTCGGAGTCCGCGTCGGCCAGGATGCAGACCTTGCCGTAGCGCAGCGCGCCGATGTCGTCGCTGCCCGGCTCGATGCCCAGGGCCACGGCGATATCGTGAATTTCCTGGCTGCCCAGCACTTCCGCCGGGTCCACTTCCCAGGTGTTCAGGATCTTGCCGCGCAGCGGCATGATCGCCTGGTAGACCCGGTCCCGGGCCTGCTTGGCGGAGCCGCCGGCGGAGTCCCCTTCCACCAGGAAGATCTCGGTCTGGGCCGGGTCGTCGCTGGTGCAGTCCGCCAGCTTGCCGGGCAGCGCCGGGCCGCTGACCACTTTCTTGCGGGTCACCTTCTTGGCGGCGCGCAGCCGTTTCTGGGCGTTGTTGATGCACAGCTCGGCGAGGCGCTCGGCTTCGTCGGTGTGCTGGTTCAGCCACAGGGAGAAGGCGTCCTTGACCACCCCGGACACGAACGGCGCGGTCTGCCGGGAGCTGAGCCGCTCCTTGGTCTGGCCGGCGAACATGGGGTCCTGCATTTTCACGCTGAGCACGTAACAGGCCCGCTCCCAGATGTCCTCGGGGGTCAGTTTGACGCCGCGCGGCAGCAGGTTGCGGAATTCGCAGAACTCGCGCATGGCTTCCAGCAGGCCGGAGCGCAGGCCGTTCACATGGGTGCCGCCCTGGGCGGTGGGGATCAGGTTCACGTAGGACTCGGTGACCAGCTCGCCGCCTTCCGGCAGCCACACCACCGCCCAGTCCACCGCTTCGGTGTCGCCGCTCATGGCGCCGTCGAACGCCTCGGCGGGCACCCGCTCCCAACCCCGGGTGCTGTCCATCAGGTATTCCACCAGACCGTCGGCGAATTCCCAGGTTTCGCTTTCGCCGGTCTGCTTGTTGTCCAGGGTCACGTTCAGCCCCGGGCAAAGCACCGCCTTGGCGCGCAGCAAATGGCGCAGGCGCGACACCGAAATCTTCGGTGAGTCGAAGTATTTTTCGTCCGGCCAGAAACGCATGATGGTGCCGGTGTTGCGCTTGCCCACCGTGTCGATCACTTCCAGGTCGCTGACCTTTTCACCGCCGCCGAATTCCATGCGGTGCAGCTGGCCGTCCCGCTTGACCAGCACCTCCAGCTTCTTCGACAGGGCGTTGACCACCGACACGCCGACCCCGTGCAGGCCGCCGGAGAACTGGTAGCTCTTGTTGGAGAACTTGCCGCCGGCGTGCAGGGTGGCGAGGATCACTTCCACGCCGGGCTTCTTCTGCACCGGGTGCGGGTCCACCGGCATGCCGCGGCCATCGTCCTCCACCTCGACGCCGCCGTCCGCCAGCAGCGTCACGCGGATGCTCTTGGCGTGGCCGGCCAGGGCCTCGTCCACGGAGTTGTCCACCACTTCCTGGATCAGGTGGTTGGGACGGCTGGTGTCGGTGTACATGCCCGGGCGTTTGCGCACCGGTTCCAGGCCCGAGAGGACCTCGATGTTTTCGGAGGTATAGGTGTTGCTCATAGGTGTCCTAAAAAACGCCGCGGGCGGGTTACAGCTCTATTCCGCAAAAGCGCAACACTAGCGGAACAAAGGCGTCGAAGTCATCAAAGCCGTGGCTGCCGCCCAGCCCGCGGTAGAGGTGGCAGTCGGCGTAGTATTCCCAGCCGTCCCGCCAGTCCAGGGATTCGTCGCCGGTCTGGGTGAGCAGCAGCAACTGCTCCGGCCGCTCGATCACCGGCACCTGGTAATGGCGCAACTGCGCCACCCAGGCCGGATCGAGCCGGTAGGCCTCGCCGGTGTGGTAGTTATGATTGATACCTGTGTATTTGTCCAGTAGTCGCCAGGGCCGCACCGCCGGATTGACCAGCGCCGCGCGCAGATCGTGGTGGGCGGCCAGCCAGGTGGCGTAAAAGCCGCCCAGGGACGACCCGAGCAGCGCGCAGGGGCCGGCGGCGGCCAGGGTGGCGTCCAGCATCGCCATGGCCCGGCGCGGCTCCGGCGGCAGGGCCGGGATGTGCAGCCGGTCGCCGGCGCCGGCCTGCTCGAACACCCGGCGCAACACGCCGGCCTTGAACGACGCCGGTGAACTGTTGAACCCGTGGATGTAGATCAGGCTGGTGGCCGGTACGCTCATGGTTTCGCCATCGGCTGCGGAATCGGACGCCAAGGGTACCGGGCCCGGCGACGCCGGGCCACTCCCTGCCGCCAAAGGTCGGTCCCCGCCGCCGCCCGTGCCGTGCTATAACCGTTTTATGACAATCGTTGATCAGGGAGGTCGCCACCAAGGCTTGCCATGCTGACGTTGATGCACCTGGTGTCCGCGGTGGCACTGTTGGTCTGGGGCACGCACATCGTGCGCACCGGCATATTGCGCGTGTACGGGGCGCGGCTGCGACGCTGGCTGGGCGGGCGCATGAACCGGGCGGTGGCGTTCGGCGCCGGCACCGGCGTCACCGCCCTGGTGCAGAGCAGCAACGCCACCGCCCTGCTGGCCAGTGGCTTCGTCGCCGACGGGCTGATGCCGCTGGCCACCGCCCTGGCGATTCTGCTCGGCGCCGACCTGGGCACCGCGCTGATGGCCCGGGTGCTGACTCTGGACCTGGCCTGGCTGTCGCCGCTGCTGGTGATCGTCGGCGTGCCGTTGTTCCTGTCGCGCAAGCAGAGCCGCGCCGGCCAGCTGGGCCGGGTGGCCATCGGGCTGGGGCTGATTCTGATGGCCCTGGAACAGATCATCACCGCCATGGGGCCGATCACCGAGGCCCGGGGCGTGCAGGTGCTGTTCGCGTCCCTGACCGGCGACCTGTTGCTGGACGCCCTGGTGGGCGCCCTGTTCACCCTGATCACCTGGTCGAGCCTGGCGGCGGTGCTGCTCACCGCCACCCTGGCCGCCACCGATGTGCTGTCGCTGCCGGTGGCCCTGTCCCTGGTGGTCGGCGCCAACGTGGGCAGTGGTCTGCTGGCGCTGATGAACACCAGCCTGCAAAACGTGGCCGGGCGCCGGGTGGCGCTGGGCAATCTGCTGTTCAAGCTGCTCGGCCTGGCGCTGGTGCTGCCGGCGATTCCGCTGCTGGCACAGAGGATGCCGGCCCTGCCGTTCAATAATCAGGACCTGGTGATCGGTTTTCACGTGGCCTACAACGGGCTGCGCTGCGTGCTGTTTCTGGCGCTCACCGGCCCCATGGCGCGGCTCACCCGGCGTCTGATGCCGGACTGGCCGGACGGCGCCGACGACCGCGCCCGGCCGCGCCATCTGGACCCGGATGCCCTGGACACGCCACGGCTGGCCCTGGCCAACGCCACCCGGGAGGTGCTGCGCATGGGCGACACGGTGGAAACCATGCTCGACGCCATCGTCGAGGCGCTGCGCAACGAGCGGGTGGGCAGCGACCGGGACCTGGGCGCTTTGGACGACGATCTGGACGAGCTGTACACCGGCATCAAGCTGTACCTGGCGCGGGTGTCCCGGACTCAGTTGCAGGAGAGCGACCGGCGGCGCTGGTCCCAGGTGGTGGAAATGAGCATCAACCTGGAGCAGGCCGGCGATCAGATCGAGCACATGATGGAGAAGGTGCGCGACCGCAAGACCGCCCGCCGCCGCTCGTTCTCCGACAGCGGCCTGCAGGAACTGATCGATCTGCACGGTCTGCTCAAGGCCAACCTGCGCCTGGGCCTGTCCGTGTTTCTCAGCGGCGACGAGGAAAGCGCCCGGCAGTTGCTGATGGAGAAGAACCGCTTCCGCGCCCGCCAGCGCCATCTGTCCCACGCCCATCTGGAGCGGCTGCATCGCAAGGTGGTGGAAAGCATCGAGACCAGTTCCCTGCATCTGGAGCTGATCGGCGATATGAAGCGGCTGAACTCGCTGTTCTGCGCGGTGGCCTTCACCGCCCTGGAAGGGCTGGAGGACGAGGGCGACCGGCGAGTGGGACCGGTCCCTCAGTAGCCTTTGACGGTGAGGTCGACGCTGAACTCGATGCCTTCCACCCGGCTCACGGCGGTGTCGATGCGACCGTCCGGCCACAGGTCCAGCCAGCGATAGCCGGGGCTGGCATCGTCCACCGCGAAGTCCTCGCTGCCGGGTTTGAACTGCACGCAGGTGCTGGGCACCGCCAGCAGGCGCACGCCGTTGCGCTCGGCGTCGTACTCCTGGTGCACATGGCCCCAGAGGATACCGCGCACGCGGGGATGGGCGTCGATCACCTGGAAGAAACGTTCGGCGCTGGCCACCAGCTGGGTGTCCAGCCAGCGGCTGCCCATGGGCACCGGGTGATGGTGCAAACACACCAGCACATGCTCGCCCCGGGCCGAGGCCAGAGCCTGATCGAGAAAGCTGAGATCGTCGTCGAACAGTTCGCCGGGCACCTCGCCGGGAATGGTGGAATCGAGCAGCACCAGGGTCCAGGGCCCTTCCTCCGCCACGCACGGGCTGATGCGGCCGGCCTGGCCGCTCAGGGCGCGCAGCATCGGCGCCGGCTTGTCGTGGTTGCCTTCCAGCCAGTAGACCGGCGCGTTCAGCACCGCCAGGGTGTCTTCCAGGCGTTGGTAGGATTCGAAGGAGCCGTCCTGGGACAGGTCGCCGGTGGCGACCACGAAATCGGGTACCGGGCGCTCCTGGCGCACGCGCTCAAGCACCTTCTCCAGGCTGAACTGCGTGTTCAGACCCAGCAACCTGCCGTCGCGATCCGCGAACAGGTGGAAATCCGACAACTGCACCATGCGCAGCGGTTGCACCGGTTGCGTCAAAGCCCCGCTCCCGTCCTTTTCTCAATCAAGATGGTCTTGGTCAAGATCGTCGTGATACCCGCGTCCGTGGTGACGCCACCGCGGGCCCCCAGTCAAAAACCGCCGGCATCCTCCCCGGGGAGACCAGCGGCTCTATGATTATCGTCGGGTACGGTTATAGCGAAGATAATGGCGGTTTGCCAGGAAGGCGGTTCGGTTTCCGGAACCAATCCGCAGTCAGTCGCCGGTGGTACCGGAGCGGCGCCAGGGCGACGCGGCGTCGCGGCCGTGGTCGTGCACATGGGCCAGCCACTCACCGAGAAAGCGGTTCCACTGGGCTTTCTCGTCGCGCTGGTGCATCTGCGAGTTGGGATAGGGGTAACGGGCCTGGACACGGCGGAACGGGCTGGCCTCGGTGACCTCGGCGAGCCGCGCGTCGTGATAGAGCCGCACGGTCAGGCGCGGCGCCGGCATGGCGTCGTGCAGGGCCTGGTCCTGCAGACGCAGGGTGGTGGTGTAGGGCGAGCGTTCCAGCACGCGGATGTGCACGGTGCGCGGGCGCCCGCGCCCGAGCGCCAGATCCAGGCTGTCCCGTTCGCCCAGGGCGCGGATAAACGGCAGCAGGCGGGCGTAGTTGGATTCGCACTGGGCCATCAGGTCGCGAAAGTTCAGCCGGTAGCGACGGGCGTTGCTCATGACCGCCACTCCCGGTCCAGGGTCTCGCGGTGCAGCAGCAGCCACTGCAGGGTGATCAGCGAGGCGGCGTTGTCCACCCGGCCGCTTTGCAGCAGCGCTTCGATGGCGGAGACCGGCTGCACCACCACGCGGATGTCCTCGCCCTCCTCGGCCACACCGTGAATGCCGCCGGCGCCACTCAGATCGGCGCGGCCCACGAACACCTGGAGGCGTTCGTTGGAACCACCGGGGCTGGGCATGTAGTGGGCCACCGGCCGCAGTTCGCCGATCTCCACGCCGGCTTCCTCCAGCGCTTCCCGGCGCACCAGGTCGGCCACCGGCTCGCCGGCCTTGTCGGCCAGGCCGGCCACCAGCTCCAGGCACCAGGGGCTGTCGCGCCAGTCCAGGGCGCCGACGCGAAACTGCTCGATCAGCAGAATCTCGCCGCGCACCGGGTCGTAGGGCAGCACCGCCGCCGCCGGCGGGCGCATGAACAGTTCCCGCTTGATCGGCGCGCCCCAGCCGCCCTCATAGTGGCGGTGGCGCAGCGTCAGACGGTCGATATGAAAAAAACCCTGGAACGGCGTTTCCCGTTCCAGGATTTCCACGTCGTCGGCGGTGAATACCGGTTTCGGATCATTCATTGGCTTTGTGATAAATCTCCGCGCCTTGTTCACGAAATTCCCGGGACTTCTCCTCCATGCCGGCTTCCGCCCGCGCCACCTGGGCGCGACCGTCACCATAAGTGTCGCGCACTTCCTGGCTGATCTTCATGGAGCAGAACTTGGGCCCGCACATGGAACAGAAGTGCGCCACCTTGTGGGCCTGCTTGGGCAGGGTCTCGTCGTGGAAGGCCCGTGCCCGGTCCGGGTCCAGCCCCAGATTGAACTGATCTTCCCAGCGGAATTCGAAACGCGCCTTGGACAGGGCGTTGTCACGCAGCTGGGCGCCCGGGTGGCCCTTGGCCAGATCGGCGGCGTGGGCGGCGATCTTGTAGCTGATGATGCCTTCCTTCACGTCTTCCCGGTTGGGCAGCCCCAGATGCTCCTTGGGCGTCACGTAGCAGAGCATGGCGGTGCCGTACCAGCCGATCATGGCGGCGCCGATGGCGCTGCTGATGTGGTCATACCCCGGGGAAATATCAAGGGTCAGCGGGCCCAGCGTGTAGAACGGCGCCTCGTCGCAGTGCTTGAGCTGCTCCTCCATGTTCTGCTTGATCATGTGCATGGGCACATGGCCCGGGCCCTCGATCATCACCTGGACGTCGTGCTTCCAGGCGATCTTGGTGAGCTCGCCGAGGGTGCGCAGTTCGGAGAACTGGGCCTCGTCGTTGGCGTCCGCCACCGAGCCCGGGCGCAGGCCGTCACCCAGGCTGAAGGTGACGTCGTAGGCCTTCATGATCTCGCAGATGTCCTCGAAGTGCGTGTAGAGGAAATTTTCCTTGTGGTGGGCCAGGCACCACTTGGCCATGATCGAGCCGCCCCGGGAGACGATGCCGGTGACCCGGTTGGCGGTCAGCGGCACATAGCGCAGCAGCACGCCGGCGTGGATGGTGAAATAGTCCACGCCCTGCTCGGCCTGTTCGATCAGGGTGTCCCGGTAGATTTCCCAGGTCAGGTCCTCGGCGATGCCGTTGACCTTTTCCAGGGCCTGGTAGATCGGCACCGTGCCGATCGGCACCGGCGAGTTGCGCAGAATCCACTCGCGGGTCTCATGAATGTTCTGGCCGGTGGACAGATCCATCACCGTGTCGCCGCCCCAGCGGGTGGCCCAGGTCATCTTGGAGACCTCTTCCTCGATGGACGAGGTGACCGCCGAGTTGCCGATATTGGCGTTGATCTTGGTGAGGAAATTGCGGCCGATGATCATCGGCTCGATTTCCGGGTGGTTGACGTTGGCGGGGATGACCGCCCGGCCCCGGGCCACTTCGTCGCGCACGAACTCCGGCGTGATCTCGTCGGGGATGGCGGCGCCGAAATTCTGTCCCGGATGCTGGCCGGTGGGCAGGCCGGCGGCGCGGTGTTCGCGCAGCTTCTGGTTTTCGCGGATGGCGATGAATTCCATCTCCGGGGTGACGATGCCCTGGCGCGCGTAGTGCATCTGCGATACGTTCTTGCCGGCCAGCGCCCGCCGCGGCGGCCGGATGTGCGGAAAGCGCAATCCTTCGGTGGTCACGTCCCGGGCCCGGCGGCGACCGAATTCGCTGCTCTGGCCGGCCAGCCGCTCGCTGTCGCCGCGCTCTTCGATCCAGGCGTCGCGCAAGGGCGGCAGGCCACGGCGCACGTCGATGTTCGCGTCCGGGTCGGTGTAGGGGCCCGAGGTGTCATACACCGCCAGCGGCGGGTTATCCTCGAACTTTCCGTCCGCCAGCGGGGTCGGATGCTGGCGGATTTCCCGCATCGGCACGCGAAGGTCATCCCGACTGCCGGTCACATAGATTTTTCGCGAACCCGAGATGGGCTGGCAGGCTTCGTCGATGGCATTGGGTACGGCGTGACGTTGCTCGTCGGGCACGATCGGACTCCAGACTTAAGGTGTGTGGGGAGGAGGGCGCCCCCACTATAGCCACGGCGTCTGACCCGAACAACCGCGCTCGGCGCGATCCGGGCCCGACGGAACCCTGAGCACGGCGGGAGTGTCAATCCGGTGGACATACCATTACCATACTGCCCAGTTCAGCTTAGTAAGAACCTTCAACCACAGTGGACGATCTCATGAAGCGCAGCTCCCTTACGCCGCTTGGCGTGCTGATGGCCACGCTGGCCGCCGGCGCCGTGCAGGCCGCCGATCTCACCGAAGTGGCCAACGCCGCCTGGGACTATGACGGCACCTGGCGCGCCGACCGCAAGACCTGGGAAGCGGAACAGGAGACCCTGGTACAGGGCCGCGCCGCTCTGTTACCGACCATTGATGCCTCCTACGGCCGCTATCGCAACGACCGCACCATCGAAGACGCCGACGTGGACCTGGAATACGACAGCGAGACCACCGCGGTAACCCTGACCCAGCCGCTGTTCCGGCTCGACGCCTTCTATGGCTACAAGGAAGCGAAAGCCTTCACTTCCGTGGCCCAGGCCAACTTCTACCAGTCCCGCCAGGACTTCGTGCTGCGCGTGGCGCAGGGCTATTTCGGCGTGCTGCGCGCCTGGGACACCCTGGTGTCCGCCCAGGCCGAGGAAAAGGCCATCCGCCGTCAGCTCGACCAGACCAATGAACGCTTCGAGGTGGGCCTGGTGCCCAACACCGACGTGGAAGAGGCCCAGGCCGCCTACGACCTGACCCGGGTTAATCTGATCGTCGCCCAGCAGGAATTCGAGATCGCCCGCGACCAGTTGGAAACCCTCACCGGCCGTCAGTGGGAAACCCTGTCGGAACTGCGCCAGGACCTGCCCATGGCCGGCCCGCAGCCGGCGGAAATGAGCGCCTGGATCGACAAGGCCGCCTACCAGAACCCGCAGATCCTGGCCGCCGAATACAGCGCCAAGGCCGCCGGCTTCACCGCCGACCGTCAGTTCGGCGCCATGCTGCCCCGGGTGCAACTGGTGGGCAGCTACACCCACGAACACACCGACCCGGACAGCGGCTCCGCCAACCTGGGCGGCGGCACCACGGGCAGCACCGGCATCACGCCGGACAACCACGGCACCCAGGTGGGCATCGAAGTGTCCATGCCGCTGTTCCGGGGCGGCGGTCTGAACAGCCAGCGCAAGCAGGCCGCGCTGCAGGCGGACGCCGCCCAGCAGCAGTACGAACAGGCGATTCGCGACATCAGCCAGCAGGCGCGCACCGCCTACCGCACCGTGGAGGCGGACTCCCTGCGGGTGCAGGCCCGCGAGCAGGCGATCCGTTCCGCCCGCTCCGCCCTCGACGCCACCCAGGCCGGCTATGAAGTCGGCACCCGTAACGTGGTGGACGTGCTCAACGCCCAGCAGGCGCTGTACGCCGCCCAGCGGGACTACGCCAACGCCCGCTACGACTACATCCTCGACAGCCTCAACCTGAAGGCCGCCGCCGGCGAGCTGGACGTGGAGCAACTGGTGGCGGTGAACGAGTGGCTGTCCAACCAGGAAACCCTGGATCTCTACAATCCGGACCTGGAAGGCCAGAGCGAAGAGCAGATCCCCACGCCGCGCTGAAGCGCGCCACGATTGGCGGCCACCACCCCGGCCGCCGCTTCCCCCCGACGCCGGCGCTCGCCGGCGTCGTCGTAGAGGGCGGCCAGCGCCGCCGCCAGCGGCTGTTCCCCCTCCACCACGGTGAGCGCGCCGGCCTCGTCCAGCAGGGCGGCGATGGCGGTGAAATTGTGCAGATGGGGCCCGCTCAGCACCGGCAGCCCCCAGGCCGCCGGCTCCAGCAGATTGTGACCGCCCACCGGCACCAGGGAACCGCCCACGAAGGCCAGGTCCGCGGCGCCGAACAGCATCAGCAGTTCGCCCATGGTGTCCGCCAGATACACCTGCACCCCGTCGTCCACCGCGTCCTGGCGGCTGCGCCGGGCCAGCCCGACGCCTTGCCGGCGGATCAGCCCGGCCACCTCGTCGAAGCGCTCCGGATGGCGCGGCACCAGGATCAGCAGGGCATCCGGGTGCGACGCGCGCAGCCGCCGGTGCGCCTCCAGCACCTTCTCATCCTCGCCGGGATGGGTACTGGCGGCGATCCACACCGGGCGCGTGCCCCAGGGCGCGCGCAGCTCGGCGGCGCGGGCGCGCACCTCGTCGGTCAAACTGAGATCGAACTTGATGCTGCCATTGACGCGCACCTGGTCCGGGCTCGCGCCCAGCGCCTCGAAGCGCCGCGCCTCCGCCTCGGTCTGCACCGCCAGCACATCGAAGCGCGCCAGCATCGGCCGCACCAGACGCGGCAGCCGGGCGTAGCCGCGGAAGCTCTTCTCCGAGAGCCGGCCGTTCATCAGTAGCAGGCGCGCCCCATGGGCACGGGCGGCGGCGCACAGGTTGGGCCACAGCTCGGTTTCCAGAATCACCACCAGGCGCGGGTCGAAGGCACGCAGGAAACGCCGGTAGGCGGTGGGCAGCTCCCAGGGGCAATAAACGTGGGTGACCCGGTCGCCGAACAGGGCACGCACCCGTTCGGAACCGGTGGGCGTGGTGGTGGTCACCACCAGCGGCGTGTCCGGAAACTCCGCCAGCAGCGCCTCGATCAACGGCGCCGCCGCCAGGGTCTCGCCCACCGACACCGCGTGGATCCAGACACTGCCGGTGAGAGTGCCGGGGCGGTAGCCCAGCGCCAGCCGCTCGCGCCAGCGTTGCCGGTAGGCCGGCGCGCGGCGGCCGCGCCACCACAGGCGCAGGAACAGGGCGGGCAGCAACAGGTACCAGAGAGTCGAATAGAGGACGCGCATGCTCGATCCATCGGCGGAAACAAAAAGGACAACGCCGTCGGACCTCCGCGTCCGACCCGGCCGGCTATGCTAGCATAGCCGCGCGTTGAACCGAGGTGGCCCCATGACTGATTCCTCCCGGGCTCCGGCCCTGACCCCGGACATTCTGATTTTCGGCGGCGGCATCGCCGGCCTGTGGCTGATCAACCGGCTGCGGGCGCGCGGCTTCCAATGCCTGCTGCTGGAAACCGACACCCTGGGCGGCGCCCAGACCCTGGCCAGCCAGGGCATCATCCACGGCGGCCTGAAGTACGCCCTGGGCGGCGGTCTGTCCAGCGAATCCGAGGCCATCGCCGGCATGCCGGACCGCTGGCGGGCGGCCATCGCCGGCCAGGGCGGCGTCGATCTGAGCGGGCTGCGGGTGCTGGCCGACACCCAGAACCTGTGGTCCACCGGCTCGGTGGCCAGCCGTATGACCAGCTTCTTCGCCAGCAAGATGCTGCGCGGCCGCATCGAGAAGCTGAAGCGCGACCAGTTTCCCTCGGCCCTGGCCGACCGGCGCTTCAAAGGTCAGGTGTACCGCCTGGACGATCTGGTGGTGGATACGGAAAGCCTGCTGCGGGTGCTGGTGGCACCGGTCCGTGACCGGCTGCTGCAATTCGATCCGTCCCGGGACCGGTTGCACTGGGGCGACACCGGCCTGGAGGCCGCCGAGATCAACGGCGTGCGTATTCAACCCCGGTTGACCATCCTGGCCGCCGGCGAAGGCAACGCCGGGTTGCTCGCCGACGCCCAGAAAGCGAGCCTGTTCCCCCGCGAGGCGGCCCAGAGCCGGCCGCTGAAAATGGTGCTGGTGAAACACCGCCTGGGCCACCGCCTGTACGCCCACTGCATCGGCGCCAGCAACAAACCCCGCCTCACCGTCACCACCCACGACCTGCCGGACGGCGACCTGGTCTGGTACCTGGGCGGCGACCTGGCGGAGCGCGGCGTGGACCGCACCGACGCGGAACAGATCGCCGCCGCCCGGGCGGAGCTGGACACCCTGTTACCCTGGCTGGATTTCGGCGACGCCCGCTTCGCGGTGATGGACGTGGCCCGCGCCGAGCCCCGCCAGCAGAGCCTGGCCAAACCGGACAACGCCTACGCCCGCCGCGACCAGGACCTGATCATCACCTGGCCCACCAAACTGACCCTGGCCCCGGACCTGGGCGACCGGGTGGACGCCCTGGTGGACCAGCACGGCCTGACCCCCGGCGCGCCCCTGGGCGACCTGCCCGACGCCCTGCCCCGCGCCGCCGCCGGCCAGCCCCACTGGTACCGCTGCTTCGGAGAACACTGATGGGCTTTCTGCGCGCGCTCGGCGACACCGGCCTGACGGTCAGCGCCCTGGGCCTGGGCACGGTGAAGATCGGCCGCGACCAGGGCGTCAAATACCCGGACGCCTTCACCATTCCCGACGACGACGCCGTGCGCCACCTGCTGGCCCGCGCCCGCGACCTGGGCCTCAACCTGATCGACACCGCTCCGGCCTACGGCCGCAGCGAGGAACGACTGGGCCAGCTGCTCAGCCACCGCGACCACTGGGTGATCGTCACCAAGGTGGGCGAGGAATTCGAGCACGGCCAAAGCCGCTTCGACTTCACCCCGGAACACACCCGCGCCTCGGTGGAGCGCAGCCTGCGCCGCCTGAACACCGATTACCTGGACGTGGTACTGGTGCACTCCGACGGCAACGACCTGGACGTGCTGCGCCAGGGCACCCTGGAAGTGCTCGACGATCTGAAACGGGAAGGGAAAATCCGCGCCACCGGCGTCTCCACCAAAACCGTGGAAGGCGGCCTGGAAACCCTGCGCCGCGCCGACGTGGCCATGGTCACCTACAATCTTGCGCAGCAGGATGAGAAGCCGGTGATCGACTACGCCGCCGAACAGGGCAAGGGCATCCTGATCAAGAAAGCCTTCGCCAGCGGCCACCTGCCCGCCGACCACCCGGACCCGGTGCAGGCCAGCCTGGACCAGGTGCTCGGCACCCCCGGCGTGGGCGCCGTGATCGCCGGCACCGTCAATCCCCACCACCTGGAAGAAAACGTGGCCAAGGCCCGCCGCGCCTGCCAGGAGAGATAAAAAGGTTCATCGCGCTTTGGCGGGAAATTGGGGCGCGCGCTGACCCATAAAAAACGCCGGCGGGCCTGAGCCGCGCCGGCGGGGGGAGGGATTCGAATCCGCGTCGGGCGTTAGAAGTTGTAGCGACCGAACAGACCGATGTTGTCGGAATCGTCGGTGAAGCTCACCCGGGCGCCCACGTCCCAGGCCCGGTTCAGTTCCACCAGACCCTGACCGTACACACCGAAGTTGCCGTCGTAGATGTCTTCGTAGACGGCACCACCGGACAGCTGCAGCATATCCGTGGTCTGGTGGCGCAGGCCGGCGCGCAGCGCGTAGCCCCACTCTTCATCGTTGAAATCGTTGTCGTCGCGGATCATGTCCGCGGTACCCACCAGGTCCAGGCCGCGCTGCAGCGGGGTGTGGAAACCGGCACCCACGTAGACACGGTTGCCGTCCACGTCGTCGCTGCCCGGGCTGTCATAGTCGCCGTCGTAGAAGCTCAGGCCGCCACGCAGAAACAGATGTTCATCCAGGGCGAAGGCGCCTTCGCCGGTCAGCACGTCCACGTCCGGGCCGTTGTCGTAATCCCAACGGTCATAACCGAACTGACCGTAGGTGTAGGAAAAACCATTGTCCCGTACCGGGGTGGTGCTTTGCGCTTGGGCGCCCAGGCTGGCCAGGGTGCCGGCGGCAATCGCGGAAGCGATCAGGGTTTTCTTCAACATGTCCATGTCCTCGCTTAAGTTGGCGACTGTCGAACGAGGCTCATCTTCCATGGGCACCGCGATCCGCGCCAGTCACCAGGTCGCGAAAACCCGGCGCTTTTATAAAAGTTTTCATTGTCATAGACCCTTCACGACCGGGCGCCTTGTTGACCTGGGGGTTACCCGGAGGTTGGATACTGACAGTCCGAGGCTTTTTGCATTGGAGACCACCATGAACAGCCAAACCCTTGCCATCCACGGCGCCACCTGCCAGCACTGCGTCAGGACCATCGAGAAGGCCCTGGGCGCCGTCGCCGGGGTGCGCGGGGTGCAGGTGGATCTGCAACGGCAATCGGTCACCGTGGACGGCGACGCCGACCGGGCCGCCCTGCGCGCAGCGCTGGAGGAAGCCGGTTACGCCGCCGCGGACGACCAACCGGACGCCCCTCAGCCGCCCCCGGATGCCCCGTCGGCGTCCGCCGGAGGGGCCGACGACCGGGACCTGTCCCTGTCGGTGACCGGCGCCCATTGCGCCTCCTGCGTGCGCACCATCGAGGACGCGCTGCACGGCGTACCCGGCGTGCGCCAGGCCAGCATGAACCTGGCCAACCACACCGCCCGGGTGCGCGGCAGCGCGGACCCGGATGCGCTGGTGCGCGCGGTGCAGAAGGTGGGCTATGACGCGGCGCCGGTGCGCGACCCGGCCCGCGCCGAGGAGGACCGCGAGGAACAGGAACGCCAGCTGTACCGCAAGCTGGTGCGCCAAACCAGCGTGGCCCTGGCGGTGGGCCTGCCGATCATGCTGTGGGGCTGGTTCGGCGGCACCATGACCGTGGAGGCCGGTACCGCCAGCCAGTGGGGCTGGGGCGCGGTGTCGGTGATCACCTTCCTGATGCTGGCTTTCCCGGGCCGGCATTTCTTCGTCGGTGCCTGGAAGGCGTTCCGTCATCACAACGCCAATATGGACACCCTGATCGCGGTGGGCACCGGCGCCGCCTGGGGCTATTCCACCCTGGTGGTGATCGCCCCGGACCTGCTGCCGGAAATGGCCCGCCACGTTTATTTCGAGGCCAGCCCGATGATCATCGGCCTGGTGAACCTGGGCCTGGCCCTGGAGCTGCGTGCCCGGGGCAAGACCGGCGCCGCCGTGAAGCGGCTGCTCAACCTGGGCGCCAAAACCGCCCGCCGGCTGGACGACGACGGCGAGCACGACGTGCCGGTGGAAGACATCCGCGTGGACGACCGCCTGCGGGTGCGCCCCGGTGAAACCATCGCCGTGGACGGCGAGGTACTGGAAGGCGACAGCGAGGTGGACGAATCCATGCTCACCGGCGAACCCATGCCGGTGGTGAAAAGCGAGGGCGACACCGTGGCCGCCGGCACCCTGAACGGCAGCGGCACCCTGGTGTACCGCGCCACCCGGGTGGGCGCCGACACCGCCCTGGCGCGCATCATCGACCTGGTCAAGAAGGCCCAGGGCGCCAAGCCGCCCATCGGCCGGCTGGCGGATACCGTGGCCGGTGTGTTCGTGCCCACCATTCTGCTGATCGCCGTGGCCACCGCGCTGATCTGGTACAACCTGGGCCCGCAGCCGGTGGCCGCCTACATGGTGGTGGCCTCGGTGACCGTGCTGATCATCGCCTGTCCCTGCGCCCTGGGTCTGGCCACGCCCATGTCGGTGATGGTGGCGGTGGGCAAGGCGGCGGAGTCCGGCATCCTGATCCGCCAGGACGCCGCCCTGCAAACCGCCGCCGAGCTGGACACGGTGGTGCTGGACAAGACCGGCACCATCACCGAGGGCCGGCCCTCGGTGACCCGGGTGATCGCCGCCGACGGTCAGGACGAGGAGACCGTGCTGCGCCTGGCGGCCAGCCTGGAAGCCGGTTCCGAGCACCCGCTGGCGCGGGCGATTCTGGACGCCGCCGGGGAACGCGGCCTGAAGACGGCGCCGGTGAGCGACTTCCGCGCCCTCAATGGCAAGGGCGTCAGCGCCCGCCAGGACGGCGCCCTGCTGCGCCTGGGCAACCGCCGCTGGCTGCAACAGGAAGGCATCGCCCTGGGCATGGAAGAACAAGCCCGGCAGCTCAGTGATCAGGCCGCCACGCCCCTGTTTCTGACCCGCGACCACACCGTGATCGGCGTGCTGGGCGTGGCCGACCGCATCAAGGCGGACGCTGCCGAGGCGATTCGCCGGCTGCGCGACCGGGATATCCGGGTGGTGATGATCACCGGCGACATCCGGGCCACCGCCGACGCCATCGCCCGCCAGGCCGGCGTGGACGAAGTGCTCGCCGAGGTGCTGCCGGAGGACAAGGCCCGCGAAGTGGAAAAACTGCAGCAGGAAGGCCGCAAGGTGGCCATGGTCGGCGACGGCATCAACGACGCCCCGGCCCTGGCCCAGGCGGACGTGGGCTTCGCCATCGGCACCGGCACCGACGTGGCCATTGAGTCCGCGTCCATCACGCTGATGAGCGGCTCCCTGCACGGGGTGGCGGACGCCATGGCGATTTCCCGGGCGACCCTGCGCAATATCAAGCAGAACCTGTTCGGCGCCTTCGTCTACAACAGCCTGGGCGTGCCGGTCGCCGCCGGCCTGCTCTACCCGTTCACCGGCTGGCTGCTCAGCCCGGTGATCGCCGGCGCCGCCATGTCCCTGAGTTCGGTGACCGTGGTCAGCAACGCCAACCGGCTGCGCTTCTTCAAGCCGCGCGGTCATCACGGCCCGCGCGCCAAAACGGGAGATCATTCATGAGCGTATTGATCAATGTCACCGGGCTGGCGCTGATGGCCCTGATCGTGTGGTGGTTCTGGCTGTCTTCCAAGGGCCGCCCGGCAAAACGGGCCGAGCATGGCGGCGCCATCGATATCGTGGTGGACGACGGTGTTTACGAACCCTCGGTGATTGAAGCCGACGCCGGCGAGACCCTGACGCTGCGCTTCGACCGGCGCGACCCGAGCCCCTGCGCCGAACAGGTGATCTTTCACAAGCTGGACGTGAGCCGGACGCTGCCGGTGGGCGAGAAGACCACCGTCACCCTGACCCCGAAAACGCCGGGCACCTACCGGTTCACCTGCCAGATGCAGATGTACCAGGGCACTCTGATTGTTCACTAGAAAAGAGAAAAAGGAGATTCTTATGACCCGTTTGATGATCGCCGCCGGCCTGCTTCTAACCAGCACCCTGGCCGCCGCCGGCACTCTGGAAATGTACAAATCGCCGAGCTGCGGCTGCTGCACGGCCTGGGCCGAACACATGCGCGACAACGGCTTCGAAGTGAAGGTACACGAGACCCAGAACCTGCAATCCATCAAGGAAAAAGCCGGCCTGAAACCGGGCCTGGGCTCCTGCCACACCGCCTTTATCGACGGCTACGCCATCGAGGGTCATGTGCCCGCCGAGGATGTGAAACGGCTGCTGGAGGAACGCCCGGACGCCCACGGTCTCACCGTACCAGGCATGCCGGTGGGCTCCCCGGGCATGGAAATGGGCGACCGCCGCGACGCCTACGAAGTACTGCTCTACGGCGACGATGGCGTGCGGGTGTTCGCCACGCACCCCTGATCCAGCTCCGCCCCGACACGCCGGCGGCCCTGCCGCCGGTACGTCCGGCGCTTCGGCCCATCAATGCAGTTGCAACTCATTACCATTATCAATAGCATCTTTCGCGATCCGATCCGCTGGGGATCGGGGGACAGGTTTCGCTGACCCATCGCCAGCCAACGCCAGCTCCGTTCATGCAGACCTGAATCACGCCGCCCTTACGCTTGCCGCGGCGTTTCCACCCGTTGTGAATGAGAACTGGATTCCATGGCTTACATTACCCGCCGCAAACACCCGGTGGCTCGCCGCCCCGTTTCCCAAAGCCTGTCCCTGGGCAGCGCCGTCCTGACCGGGCTGATGGCCTCCACCGCCGGCGCCGCCGGCCTGCCGGACGACAGCCCCGCCGCCTACCGGCTCGACGAAGTGTCGGTGCAGTCACCGCACACCGGTGACTACAAAAGCGACCGGCTGAGCACCCCGAAATTCACCCAGCCGGTATCGGAAACGCCGCGTACCATTCAGGTCATCAACAAGCAGCTGATGCACGACCAGCAGGCCACCACCCTCACCGAGGCACTGCGCAACAGCCCCGGGGTGGGCACCTTCTTTGCCGGCGAAAACGGCGCCAGCACCACCGGCGATTCGGTGTACATGCGCGGCTTCGACAGCTCCAGCTCGATCTTCGTGGACGGTGTCCGCGATCTGGGCTCGATCTCCCGGGACACCTTCAACATCGAGCAGGTGGAAGTGATCAAGGGCCCCGCCGGCGCCGACTATGGCCGCACCGCGCCCACCGGCTCCATCAATCTGGCCACCAAGCAGGCGTTCCAGGGCGAGCTCAGTGCCGGCTCCCTGAGCGGCGGCACCGACGGTCAGAAACGAGCCACCCTGGACCTCAACCGCCGGCTGACCGACAACCTGGCCGGGCGCCTCAACCTGATGGCCCAGGACAGCGACGTGGCCGGCCGCGATACGGTCAACAACAGCCGCTGGGGCATCGCTCCGTCGCTGACCCTGGACCTCAACGACCGGGGCCGGCTGACGTTCAATTTCCTCCACATCACCCAGAACAACATCCCCGACGGCGGCGTTTCCACCGTGGGGCTGCCCGGCTACACCACCCCGGACCCGGCGTTTCCACAGATCAGCGCCGCCCCCAAAGTGGACAGCGAGAACTTCTACGGCGCCGAATCGGACCACGACGACGCCGACGTGGACATGGCCACCGTGCTCTATGAGTACGACCTGACCGACCACACCCGGCTGCACAATACCCTGCGCTGGGGCCGCACCCACCAGGACTACCGGCTGACCGCGATCATGGCGGTGAACGCCAACGGCTCCACCGACCCGTCGGACTGGACGGTGCGGCGCCTGCCCAATCTGAAGGACCAGACCAACACCATCCTCACCAACCAGACCGGGCTGGTCACGGCGCTGGACACCGGCCCGGTATCGCACACCCTGTCCTACGGCGTGGAAGTGACCCGCGAGGAGATCGAGACCTCCGGTCTGACCCGGCCCACGGTGCCCGACGCCTCGCTCTATGATCCCAACGACCACTTCTATTACGGCGCCGGCAAGGACGGCAGCGGCGGTGAAGGCACCACCGACACCGTGGCCGGTTACCTGTTCGACACCCTGACCTTCGGCGAACACTGGCAGCTCAACGGCGGCGTGCGCCTGGACCGCTACAAGGCGGATTACAAAAGCACCACCGCCTGCACCGGCGGCGGCCGCGACCCGGCGGCCTGCGCCGGCCAGGCGGTGGGCACCGTGGTGCCCTCGGTGGACACCGACAGCAGCGACACCCTGTTCAACTGGAAGGCCGGGGTGCTGCACAAAACCACCCCCTGGCTGAATCTGTACGCCGACTACGCGGTATCCCACCAGCCCCCCGGCGGCGAGAACCTGCAGCTCAGCGACAGCGAGCGCAGCGCCGACAACAGCGACTATGATCCGCAGAAGGCGCGCACCGCCGAGGTGGGCGCCAAGTGGAAGCTGGCCCATAACCAGCTGCTGCTGACCACCGCGGTGTACCGCACCGAGGTCAGTGACCTGGTGGAACAGGACCCCACCGACGGCAACTACTACCAGACCGGCGAAAAACGGGTGCAAGGGGTGGAAGTGTCGGTGGTGGGCAACATCACGCCGGATTGGAACCTGAGCGCCGGCTACACCACCATGAACGCCACCGTGGAAGAAGGCGCGGCCCAGTCCCAGGACGGCGGCAGCCGCCTGAGCTACACCCCCAAACACGCCTTCACCAGCTGGACCACCTACCACCTGCCGTTCGACCTCACCGTGGGCGCCGGCGCGCGCTACACCGGCGGTCTCAAGCGCGGCCGCGATGGCGCGGTGGGCACGCCGGACCACACCGAGGGCTATTGGGTGGCGGACGCCATGGCGCGCTATCCGTTGAACCGTAATGTGGACCTGCAGCTCAATGTGTATAACCTCTTCGATGAGGAATACGTGGCCGCCATCAACAAGAGCGGCTATCGCTACACGCCGGGCACGCCGCGCACCGCGCTGCTGTCCGTGAACGTCCACTATTGATGTAGTCCGACCATGCTGCTGCACGTGCCCGAAGTCCTCGACCCCGGGGAAGTCCAAGCGATACGCCAGGCCCTGGAAACCAGCGATCAGTGGGTGGACGGGCGGGAAACGGTGGGCGCCCAGGGCGCCGCCGTGAAACACAACCAGCAGCTGGCGGAGGCGTCCGCGCTGCGGCGGCGGCTGGCGGAGCAGGTGCTGGCGGCGCTGGCGCGCCACCCGATGTTCTTCGCCGCCGCCCTGCCGGTGGAGATTCTGCCGCCGCGCTTCAACCGCTATCGGGGCGGCGGCACCTACGGCATGCACGTGGACGGCGCGGTGATGCGGCTGCCGGACCAGACCGGCTTTCCCGGCCGACAGCTGCGCACCGACCTGTCCTGCACCCTGTTCCTGTGCGAGCCGGAGGAATACGAAGGTGGCGAGCTGATCGTCGCCGACACCTACGGCGAGCACGAGGTGAAACTGCCCGCCGGGGACCTGATCCTGTACCCGGCGTCCAGCCTGCACCAGGTGCAGCCGGTCACCCGGGGCGCCCGCCTGGCGTCGTTCTTCTGGATACAGAGCATGATCCGCGATGACGCCCGGCGCACCCTGCTGTTCGACATGGACACCGCCATCACCCGCCTCAAACAAACCGGCGGCGATGACGCGGCGGTGCTGCAACTGACCGGCGTTTACCACAACCTGCTGCGTCAGTGGTCGGAAACCTGAAGCACCACGATGAACAAAAAAAGGGCCTCCTCGGAGGCCCTTTCCTGTTGGCGGGATAACCGCGCCGGTCAGTCGGTGGTGCGGCTGAGCAGGTACTCCACCAGCGCGTCCCGGCCGCCCTGGTCGTCGCCGCCGTCCAGGTTACGCGGGAAGTAGAACGGGTGCGGTGAGTCCGCGCCGCGGGCCGGGTTGAGCAGCGCCTCCAAGCCTTCCGCCGGGCTGTCGCCACCCACCGAACCGTCGTGCAAGTAGTTCAGCTTGGTGTTCAGCCCCAGCAGCAACGGCTTGGCCTCGCCACGCACTTCACCGCGCACGCTGGCATCCAGCACCACCACCGAATCATCGTAGGACGGTGCCGGGCCGGCGTTGCTGTTCTGGATCGGCGTCAGGCCGGCGCCGGAGCGGTCGAGAATCACCGGCGGCATGCCGTAGGCCGGATACAGAGTGGCGATCGGAATGATGACGTCCTTCACCGGCTGGTTCGGGTTGGCGGTGTGGCAGCCGGAGCAGCCGGCGCCGCCGTCCATCCGCGCGGTGGTGAACAGGGTTTCGCCCTGGCTGATCAGCTCCGCGTTCAGGCCCTCCGGCGCCGGCGGGGCCGCCAGCCGGTCGGTGTAGGCGGCCAGATCGGCCAGGCGGGCATTGCTGACCCGGCGGCCCACCGGGCCGGCGGCGCTGCCCGGCGCCAGATCGGTCCGCGCCACGTCCACATAGGGCAGCACATCGGCCACCGCCATGCCGTCGGGAATCACCCCGGTGTCGCGCAGCACCGCTTCGTAACGATCGGCGATTTCATCGCCCACCGGGCCGGCCAGTACGTTCAGGAAGGCGCGCCCGTCCGCCGTCAGCAGACTGGTGGGATCCAGCGCCACGGTGTAGACCAGGTTGTTGAAGTCATTGAGCTCGGCGAAGGCGCCGCTGTGGCCCCAGGGTGCCGCCAGATCGGTGCGGAAGAACGGCGGGATATAGGTGGCGTTGCCGATGCCGTCCGGGGTGGCGTCGAAGGAAGTGCTGCCGTAGTAGCGCTTCTCTTCCCCGCCGTCCTCGAAGGTGCCGGTCAGGTAGGTACGGGCGGCGGCGGTGGCGTCGGCCACGGTGCCGCCGGAGGCGATGCCGGTGAAGTCACCCTTGCCGATGGTGGCGCCTTCCAGGGCGTCGAACTGCAATTGCAGCAGTGGCAAATAGGCCAGCGGGTTGTCGGCGGCGGCGAAGATCGCCCCCACGTCCAGGCCACCGGCGATCACACCGTCGGTTTCCGCGCCCACGGAACCGGGCCCCACCGCGCCGGCGGGCACCACGCTGCCGTCGGTCTTGGCGTGGCAGAGCGCGCAGGTAACGCCCACCTTGTCGCCGCCGGCGATGTCCAGTGCGTCCTGGCTGTTGTAGGCGGCGTCGCTGCCCAGGGGCTTGCGGTCGCCGTTTTCGTCGAAGGGCACCACGCCGATCACCGCGCCTTCATTGATCAGCAGCAGCGTCACCGCCGGGTTACCCAGGGCGGTGTCTTCCGGCGGGGTGCCGTTGCCGACCTGATCCAGCGCCTCCAGCAGCGCCTGGGCGGTGCCGTCGCTGAGCGCCGCCACATTGACGTTAAGCCCCAGGCCCAGCGCCTGCAGGGGCGTAACGCCGGCGCCGGCGATGCCCTGGGGCAGTTGCATGGCGTCGGTCCAGAAGCGCTGGTTGCCGAAGGTTTCGTAGCGGAACACCTGGCGGCCCTGCTCGGCGCTGGGGCCGCGCACCACCGGATCGTCATCGTCGCTGTCGCCGCCGCAGCCGCCCAGCAGGGCGGTGGCCACGAGGGCACTGAGTATCAGGGCAAGGCGCACCGGCGACCATAGAGGCGCGGCGCGGGACAGGGCTGGCCGGAGCGGCTGGCTGTTCATCGTTGTTCTCCTTGTACGTATCGGGAGGTCGTTCCACGAGGACCTGCGCCCGACGCTGCGCGCGCTCCGGTGAGGGTCGGGTCAAGGCCGGCGTGAACGTCGTCAAGCCCGCGTGAGCCCCGGCGTGAAGGTCGCCGCCCACGGTTTTATAAGCTGATTGGATTCAGTGGCTTAGCCGGTGGGGAATTTTTGGTGTTTTTATGTAAGCGTTTCTTCGCACGGGCGTTGACGGCGAGCACGTGCTGACGTGCAATGCCACGCTTCACGGCGGGGGAAGATCGATGCTGACAATTCAGGAGTGGCTGTTACTGGCCGGGGTTTGCGCCCTGGGTGCGATGACGCCGGGGGCCAGCCTGGCCATGGTGCTGCATCACACCCTGCACGGCTCGGCCCGGGCCGGGGTGCGCACCGCCCTGGCCCACGCGCTGGGCATCGGCGTCTATGCCGCCGCCACCGTGGCCGGATTGGCGGTGGTGTTGCACCGCTTTCCGTCCCTGGAAACCGGCATCCGCCTGGCCGGCTCCCTGTTCCTGTTGTGGATGGCCTGGAAGACCTGGCACCAGGCCGGCGCGGCGGCGGACCACGGACCGGCAAGCAACGGCGCGCGGCCGGCCCGGGACGGCTTTCTGATCGCGTTTCTGAATCCCAAGGTGGCGCTGTTTTTCCTGGCCCTGTTCAGCCAGTTCATCGACGCCGGCATGGGCACCCTGGCCCGGGTGCAGGTGGCGGCCACGGCGGTGGTCATCGACGGGGGCTGGTACAGCCTGGTGGCGCTGACCCTGGCGCGGGGGCCGGTACTGGCCGCCCTGCGCCGACACCAAGGTCGCGTGGAGCGGGCCAGCGCCATCGTGCTGGCGGTGATCGCGGTCATCGTCTGGGTATAGAAACGCGGCCTTAAAATCGGAACAGCAACCGCCCGAACCAGCTCTTCAGATAGGCGGTTTCCGGCATCGCCGGTTGCACCGGATGGTCCGGCCCCTGCCCTTCCTGCCCGATGATCTGCAGGCCACGGTCGATGTGCCGCGCGGAGGCGCGCATCACGTCCAGCAGTTTGTCGGCGGGCAGGTGCATGGAGCAGGACGCGGAGATCAGATAGCCGCCGGGCTTCACCAGCCGCACCGCCAGTTCGTTGATGGCGTGGTAGCCGGCCAGGCCATTCTTGAAATCCTTGCGCCGTTTAATGAACGCCGGCGGATCCAGGATCACCAGGTCGAACTTTTCGCCGTCGGCGATCAGTTCCTTCATGGCCGCCACCGCGTCGCCCTCCAGGGTGCGCAGCCGGTCACCCACGCCGTTCAGTTCCGCGTTGCGGTGCATGTAATCCAGGGCCAGCCCGGAACTGTCCACGCCGGTCACTTCACGGGCGCCGGCCAGCGCCGCCTGCACGCCCCAACCACCGCAGTAGGCGAACACGTCCAGCACCCGGGCATCCTTGGCCAGCGGCGCCATGCGTGCACGGGCGGCGCGGTGATCGAAGAACCAGCCGGTCTTCTGGCCTTCACGCAGCGGCGCGGTGAAGCGGCCGCCGTTCTCACTCAGGGTCACCGACTCCGGCACCTCGCCCTTGAGCGCCCGGGTGTAGAGCGGCAGATCCTCCAGCTCGCGGACGCCGGCTTCGTTGCGCACCACGATGTTGGTGGGTGACAGCAGCGCGTCCAGGGCCGAGACCACCGTGTCCAGGTGCGCTTCCATGCCGGCGGTGCCGGCCTGCAGCACCAGGGTGTCGTCGTAGCGGTCCACCACCAGCCCGGGCAGGCCGTCGGCCTCGCCGTGCACCAGCCGGTAGCCGGGCGCGTCGAACAGTGTCTCGCGCAGGGCCAGGGCCTGCTCGATGCGTTTTTTGAAGAAGCTGCGGCTGGGTTCCTGTTCCGGGTCGCGGCTGTAAAGACGGCCGACGATCAGCGAGTTGGGGCTCAGCAGCGCCCGCCCCAGGGGTTTGCCACGGGAATCCTCGACCCGGGCGGCGGCCCCGGCCGGCAGGCTTTTCACCGGGGTTTCCCCGGTGTCCACCTCATTGGCATAGATCCAATCGTGGCCGGCCTTGAGGCGGCGCTCTTCGTTCTTTCGCAGGCGCAGGACGGGGATCGACTCGGACATGGTGGTGGGCTCACGCAAAACGGGCATTTTAGGGCACTCAATGGTCGGCGACAAAGGCGAAGCGCGGGCGTTCCTGGCCATCGCGCAGCACGGTTTCCTGGAACATGGCCAGCGGTCGCACCCACAGGTCGCCGTCGCCGTACAGGGGCCGGTAGACCACCAGGGCCTCACCGGTTTCCGAATGGGTGGCGGTGCCCAGCACCTGGTACTCGTTGCCCTTGAAATGCCGGTAGCGGCCGGGGCGTGGGCTGTCCATGGGGTTCTCCAGAGGGTGGAAGACAAGGGCGCCCAGCATACCAGCCGGCGCCGGCCGGCGGGGCGCGAAAGTCTGGAATCTTTCCACATACCTGTGGGTATGCCCGTCGCCGGGGCCGGAGTACACTGCCGGGTCTCATAACAAAAATCAGGGCACGTCCGCCATGCGCTTCCTTGACCGTCGTCCGCCGTTTTTTCTGATGGTGTCCACCGGCGCCGCCTGCATCGTGGTGCTGCTGGTGTTCGCCCGGCTCAGCTACGGGCTGGTGCTGCCGGCCATGCGCGAAGGGCTGCAGCTGAGCTACGGTCAGGCCGCCAACCTGAGCACCGCCAATGCCCTGGGCTATCTGTTGCTGGTGATGGTGGCCGGGGTGTTCGCCGCCCGCTTTGGCGGCAAGACCTCGGTGCTGCTGGGGCTGGTACTGGTGATCGCCGGCTTTCTGGGACTGAGCCAGACCACCCGCTATGGCATGGCTCTGGTGCTGATGGTGCTGCTCGGCATGGGCACCGCCTTTGGCTATACGCCGCTGATCTCGCTGCTCGCCAACACCTACCCGCAACGACGTGGCGCGGTGATCGGCTTCGTCAACAGCGGCGTGGGCATCGGCATGCTGCTGATCGGCGCCCTGGCGCCGCCGCTCACCGAGACCAGTGGCCACGGCTGGCGCCAGGTCTGGCTGCTGTTCGCCGGCGGCGGCGTGCTGGTCACCGTGCTGGTGGCCCTGTTTCTGCGTAACCCGCCGCGTCCGCTGGCGGCGGACACCGCCTCGGCCCTGGGCGAGCCGGACGCACCGATCTTCCGTAATCCCCATGTGGTGATCGTGGGGCTGGTGTACGGCGTGCTGGGGCTCACCTTTATCGTGCAAAGCACTTTTATGTACAGCTACGCGCTGGCCGCGGACACACCGGCGCGCACCGCCGGCCATCTGGTCTCCGCCATGGGCATGCTGTCGGTGTTCGCCGGGCCGGCCTGGGGCTGGCTCTCCGACCGGCTCGGCTACGCCAACGGTCTGATGCTGTCCATGGGGCTGTCGCTGCTGGCCACCGTCATCCCGGTGCTGCATCCGGTGACCTGGGCGTTCGGCGCCCATTTTCTGCTGATGGGGCTGTGCGCGGCGGGCATGTTCTCCACCGTGCTGGCCGCGTCCACCGAAACGGTACCGGCCCACCGGGCGCCGGTGGCGGTGAGCTTCGTGACCCTGTTCTACGCGGTGGGGCAGCTACTGGGGCCGGCCCTGGCGGGGCCGCTGATCGAATGGCGCGACGGCTTCCGGCTGGTGTTCGCGCTGAGCTGCGTGGCCATGGTCATCGGCGTGCTGCTCAGCGCCTACAGTCGCCGCCATCAGCGCCCGCCGCTGCCGGTGCCCTGCGCGGACTGAGCCGCCGTGTCCTGCATCGCCAGGTTCCGCCACAGCGCCATCACCGCGTAGGCCCGCCAGGGCCGCCAGGCCTCGGCGTGGCGCCGGGCCCGCGCCGGTGAGCGCTCACCAAGCGCCTTGAGCACGCCGTAGTCGGCGGCCGGAAAGGCGTCCGGCCAGGACAGCGCGCGCAGGGCCAGATAGTGCGCGGTCCAGTCGCCGATGCCCGGCAATGCTTTCAGCGCCGCCAGGGTGTCCTCCACCGGCGCCCCCGGCGCCAGCGTCAGTTCGCCGCGGTCACAGGCCGAGGCCAGCGCCCGGATCGCGCCCACGCGGCTGCGCAGAATGCCCAGCCCGCCCAGGGTATCGGCGTCGGTGGCGGCCACGGTGGCGGCGTCCGGGAAGGTGTGGGTAAGCGCCGCGAACGGCGTTTCCAGGGGCTCGCCCAGGGCCGCCGCCACCCGGCCGGCCAGGGTCTGGGCGGCACGCACCGTGATCTGCTGGCCCAGCACCGCGCGCACCGCCGCCTCGAACCCGTCGAAGGCGCCGGGCACCCGCAGGCCCGGGTGGGCCTCGATCAACGGCCCCAGGGCGGCGGCCACCTCGGTCGGCTGGCAGTCCAGGTCGAACAGAGGGCGCAGCCGCGCCAGCACCTCCGGCACCGCCCCGGCCAGGGACGCGGACAGGGTCACCGCCAGCTGATCGCGGCCTTTCACCGGCGCCACCGCCAGCCAGCCCCGATAGCCGTGGTCCCGCCGCCGCAGCGCCACGGTGCGCCGGTAGACGCCGTCCTCCACGCTTTCCACCCCGGCGATGGCGCGCTGGCCGAGAAAATCCCGCAGCGCCGGCCAATCATAGGGCGGGCGATAGGCCAGCCGCAGGGTAAAGCTGTCGGCGTCACCGGCACCGCCGGGGCGACGCAGGCTGGAGGGCTTGAGACGGTAACGCTGGCGGAACAGGGCGTTGAAGCGGCGCAGGCTGCCGAACCCGGCCGCCAGCGCCACCTCGGTGACCGGCAGGCGGGTGTCGGTGAGCAACCGCTTGGCCAGCAGCAGGCGCTGGGTCTGGGCGTAGGCCACCGGCGTGACCCCGTATTCCAGCCGGAACACGCGCCGCAGGTGCCGGTCGCTGACCCCCAGGGCGTCGGCCAGACCGGCCAGGTCCTGGTCCGCCAGCCCGGCGTCCAGGCGGGCGGCGGCGGCCCGCGCCAGCCGCCGGCGGGCATCCACACTGGCCAGCCCCGGCGCCAGCTCCGGGCGGCAGCGCAGGCAGGGCCGATAGCCCCGGGCCTCGGCGGCGGCGGCGCTGGTGAAGAACAGGCAATTGGCCCGGCGCGGCAGGCGCGCCGGACACACCGGCCGGCAGTACACGCCGGTGGTGGAGACCGCCACATAGAAGTGGCCATCGAAGCGGGGATCCCGGGCGCTCAGGGCGCGGTAGCAGACATCGTCATCGAACATGCCCGCATGATACGCCCGGGCGGGGCCGGACACTCGCCGTTTTCGGACCCGGCTTAGGGCCTGTTCACACTACTTGCATCACGCCTGCTGGGTGTCATTTTCAGGGACGCTGACGCCAGCGACGCCACAGCCAGAACAGCGCCGCCAGCACCAGCAGCGCCGCCAGCACGAATAGCTCGTAGCGTTTTACTTCGCCGAGGATGGCTTCCAGAAGGTTGCCGAAATGGAAGGCGGCAAGGCCCAGCACCGAGGCCCAGATCGCCGCGCCCAGCCCATTGAACAGCAGAAAACGGCGCGGCGGATAGCCGGACACGCCGATCGCCAGCGGCATCACCGTGCGCAGCCCATAGACGAAGCGGAAACCCAGCACCCACAGGTCCGGATGCCGGCGCAGCCGCACCAGGGCCTTTTCGCCGAGCTGCTCCCAGCGCGGTTTGCGCGCCAGCAGCCCGCGCCCATAGCGGCGCCCCAGGGTGTACCAGAGCTGGTCGCCGGACCAGGCGCCCAGGAACGCCACCAGCACCACCAGCTCCAGACGCAGATAGCCCTGAAAGGCCAGAAAACCGGCCAGCACCAACACCGCCTCGCCCTCGAAGAAGGTGCCGAGAAACAAGGCGAGGTAACCGAAATGTTCGAGAAAGTCCTGCAGCATGGCCGGCCTCGGGCAGAAGACGCAGCCGGCAGCCTAGCCGGTTCCCGCCACGGACAAAAGCGCGGCGTTCAGGGGGCGTAGCCTTTCAGGAAAACCCGCACCACTTCGCGTACGTGCTCTTCGGATTCGGCCGGGCCCGGCGGCGCGGCGCAGCCGATCAGCACCTGCATGTGCCGGCAGCTCAGCAGCATGCCGAAAAACAACTCGGCGGCGGCGACCGGGTCCTGGAGCGTCAGCAAGCGCCGGTCCCGGGCCTTGATCAGCAACCGTTCCATCTCGCTCAGCGTCTTGGCCGGGCCGGCGTCGAAAAACAGCCGCGCCATTTCCGGATCCTGGACCGCCAGGCTGTTCATCAGCCGCTCCAGTTGGATGGCCTCGTCGCTGTTGGTCAGTTCCATGAAGGCCCGGCCGATGCGCGCCAGCACCGTGGGCAGTTGGTCGTCCGCTTCCAGGGAGAAAATCGGAAACGGCATCGACTCCTGGCACTTGGCCTCCACGGCGGCGGCGAACAGGGTCACTTTGTCGGAAAAATGACTGTAGACGGTGAGTTTGGAAACCCCCGCGTCGGCGGCCACGGCATCCATGCTGGTCCCGGAAAAGCCCTGGGAAAGGAACAGGGTCTTGGCGGCATCCAGAATCGCCTGGCGTTTGGCCGGATCCTTGGGCCGGCCGCGCAAACCTGTCTGGGTGTCGTTATCGGACATATCAAATACTGGACCAGTAAGTTCAATAAAATTACTATACTGGCGAGTATAGCATTGCCGATGCGCTATCCGCGCGTTTTTTATGACCGGCCGTCCCTGGCGGCCACCCTGCCGGGCCGTCGCTCGCGCGACGTTGAAAATGGCTCCCGGCCATTTTTATGGGGGTTTACATGTTCCGTTCTCCGCTGTTGATTGTGCTGCCCTTGGCGCTTTCCCTGGCCGCCTGCTCGTCCCCGGAAACACCCCAGGAGGCGGCGCCGCGCCCGGCCCTGGTGGTGCAACCCCAGGGCGCCGACGGCCTGATGGACATCTTTCCCGGCGAGGTACGTGCCCGCTACGAGCCGGAGCTGGCGTTCCGCATCGGCGGCAAGATCAGCCGCCGCCTGGTGACCGTGGGCGACCGGGTGGAGAAGGGCCAGCCGCTGGCGGAACTGAACGCCGAGGACGTGGGCCTGGAACTGGACGCCGCCCGGGCACGGCTGGCCTCCGCCCGCGCCGACCACCAGCTGGCCGCCAGTGAGCTGGACCGCTACCGGCCGCTGCTCGACCGGGGCGTGGTCAGCGGTTCCCAGTTCGACAACGTGGAAAGCCGCTTCCAGGCCGCCGAGGCCCAGCTCAAGCAGGCCCGGGCGCAGATGGACGTGGCCCGCAACCAGGCCGGCTACGCGGTGCTGGCGGCCCCGGACAACGGCGTGATCGCCCGGCGGCTGGCGGAGGCCGGCCAGGTGGTGGCGGCCGGCCAGACCGTGTTCGTGCTGGCGGTGGACGGCAGCCGGGAGGTGCGCATCGATCTGCCCGAGCAGGACGCGGACCGTTTCCAGGTGGGCGACGAGGTCACCGTGGAGCTGTGGTCACGCCCCGGCGACACCTTCCCGGGCCGCCTCCGCGAACTGGCGCCGGCGGCGGACCCGGCGTCGCGCACCTTCGAGGCGCGGGTGGCGTTCGACAATGACCCGGTGGGCGCCGAACTGGGCCAGAGCGCCCGGGTACTGGTGCACGGCGCCAACGGCGAGGACACCCTGAGCCTGCCGCTGGCGGCGGTCACCGCCGACGACGGCGACGCCTATGTGTGGGTGGTCGACCCGGCCAGCCAGACCCTGCGCAAGACACCGGTGAAAACCGGTGCCTACCACGCCGAGCGCATCCCGGTGCTGGACGGGCTGGCGGCGGACGCCTGGGTGGTGGCCGCCGGCACCCAGGTGCTGCGCGAGGGCCAGAAAGTGCGACCGGTGGACCGCCAGAACCGGCCGGTGCACCTGAACGGCGCGGACGGGGAGTAAGCGATGCGCTTCAACCTTTCCGAATGGGCCCTGCGCAACCGCACCCTGGTGCTCTACGCGATGATCCTGCTGGGCGCCCTCGGCGTCCTGTCCTACAGCCAGCTCGGCCAGAGCGAGGACCCGCCCTTCACCTTCAAGGTGATGGTGATCAACACCGTGTGGCCCGGCGCCAGCGCCAAGGAGGTATCGCGGCAGGTCACCGAGCGCATCGAAAAGAAACTGATGGAGACCGGCGACTACGACCGCATCACCTCGTTCTCGCGGCCGGGCCAGTCCCAGGTGCTGTTCGTGGCCCGCGACGATATGCACTCCCGGGACATCCCGGACCTCTGGTACCAGGTGCGCAAGAAGGTCGGCGACATTCGCCATACCCTGCCCCGGGACATCCAGGGCCCGTTCTTCAACGATGAATTCGGCACCACCTTCGGCAACATCTATGCGCTCACCGGCCCCGGTTTCGACTACGCGGTGATGAAGGATTACGCCGACCGGCTGCAGCTGGCCCTGCAACGCGTCAAGGACGTGGGCAAGGTGGAGCTGGTGGGGCTGCAGGACGAAAAGATCTGGGTGGAAATCTCCAACACCAAGCTGGCGTCCCTGGGCATTCCCATGGGCGCCGTGCAGCAGGCCCTGCAGTCCCAGAACGCCGTGGCCGAGGCCGGCTTTTTCGAAACCCCCAGCGACCGGGTGCGGCTGCGGGTCAGCGGCCAGTTCGAATCGGTGGACGAAATCCGCCGCTTCCCGATCCGCGCCGATGGCCGCACCCTGCGGCTGGGCGACATCGCCCACGTCTACCGGGGCTTCAGCGATCCGCCGCAGCCGCGCATGCGCTTCATGGGCGAGGACGCCATCGGCCTGGCGGTGTCCATGAAGGACGGCGGCGACATCCTGGCCCTGGGCGAGCACCTGGACGCGGAGTTCAAGCGGCTGCAGGACACCCTGCCCGCCGGGCTCGAGCTGCGCAAGGTGTCCGACCAGCCGGCGGCGGTGGAACAGGGCGTGGGCGAGTTCGTGCAGGTGCTGATCGAGGCCCTGGTGATCGTGCTGCTGGTCAGCTTCTTTTCCCTGGGCGTGCGTACCGGCCTGGTGGTGGCGCTGTCCATTCCCCTGGTGCTGGCCATGACCTTCGCGCTGATGCACTACTTCGACATCGGCCTGCACAAGATTTCCCTGGGCGCGCTGGTGCTGGCCCTGGGGCTGATGGTGGACGACGCCATCATCGCCGTGGAAATGATGGCGATCAAAATGGAACAGGGCCTCAGCCGCATCAAGGCCGCCGGCTTCGCCTGGACCAGCACCGCCTTCCCGATGCTCACCGGCACCCTGATCACCGCCGCCGGCTTTTTGCCCATCGCCACGGCGGAATCCGGCACCGGCGAGTACACCCGCTCGATCTTCCAGGTGGTCACCTTGTCGTTGCTGGTGTCCTGGATCACAGCGGTGGTGTTCGTGCCCTACCTGGGCGACAAGCTGCTGCCCAACCTGGCCCGCCGCGACGACAGCGGCCAGGTGCACGACCCTTATCAGAAGCCCTTCTATCAGCGCTTCCGGCGGCTGGTGCTGTGGTGCGTGCGTTACCGCAAGACGGTGATCGTGCTCACCGTGGTGATCTTCATGGCGGCGGTGGCCCTGTTCCGGCTGGTGCCGCAGCAGTTCTTCCCGCCGTCGGCGCGGCTGGAGCTGATGGTGGACCTGAAGCTCCATGAAGGGGCGTCACTGACCGCCACCGACGAACAGGCGCGGCGGCTGGAGAAAATGATCGCCGGCCACGACAAGATCGAAAACTACGTGGCCTACGTGGGCGCCGGCTCCCCGCGTTTCTACCTGCCGCTGGACCAGCAACTGCCGGCGGCCAGCTTCGCCCAGTTCGTGCTGCTGACCCGCAATATCGAGGAACGGGAGGAAGTGCGCGCCTGGCTGATCGACACCCTGCGCGAGGAATTCCCCACCCTGCGCAGCCGGGTCTCGCGGCTGGAGAACGGCCCGCCGGTGGGCTACCCGATCCAGTTCCGCGTCTCCGGCGAGCACATTCCCGAGGTGCGCGCCATTGCCCGCCAGGTGGCCGCCAAGGTGCGCGAGAATCCGGAGGTGACCAACGTGCACCTGGATTGGGAAGAGCCCAGCAAGGTGGTGCGCCTGGACATCGACCAGGCCCGCGCCCGGGCCCTGGGCGTGAACAGCGCCGACCTGTCCCGGGCCCTGCAGAGTTCCCTGTCCGGGGTGGTGGTGAGCCAGTACCGGGAGGACAACGAACTGATCGACGTGGAAGTGCGCGGCGACAGCCGCGAACGCCACGCCCTCGGCCAGCTCGGCAATCTGGCGGTGCAGACCGACTCCGGCCGCAGCGTGCCGCTGAACCAGATCGCCACCCTGGAATACGGCTTCGAGGAAGGCATTATCTGGCACCGCAACCGGCTGCCCACGGTGACGGTGCGCGCGGACGTCTACGGCGATGAGCAGCCGGCCACGCTGGTGGACCGCATCTGGCCCCAGTTCGACGGCATCCGCGACGAGCTGCCGCCGGGCTACCTGCTGGAGGTGGGCGGCACCGTGGAAGAGTCCGCCCGGGGCCAGGCGTCGGTGAACGCCGGCATGCCACTGTTCATTCTGGTGGTGCTGACCCTGCTGATGCTACAGCTGCGCAGCTTCTCGCTGACCACCATGGTGTTCCTCACCGCGCCGCTGGGGCTGATCGGGGTGACCGTGTTCCTGCTGCTGTTCGGTGAGCCGTTCGGCTTCGTGGCCATGCTCGGCACCATCGCCCTGGCCGGCATGATCATGCGCAACTCGGTGATTCTGGTGGATCAGATTCAGCAGGACATCGACCAGGGGCGCAGCCAGTGGGATGCCATCATCGAGTCCACGGTGCGGCGCTTCCGGCCCATCGCGCTGACCGCTTTGACCGCCGTGCTGGCCATGATCCCGCTGTCGCGGAGCGATTTCTTCGGCCCCATGGCGGTGGCGATCATGGGCGGCCTGATCGTGGCCACCGCCCTGACCCTGCTGTTCCTGCCGGCGCTGTACGCCGCCTGGTTCCGGGTCAAGGAGGAACACGCCGCGCCCTGAGCGCGGCCGATCAGTGGAGGACGGTGGCGTCCATGAAATGGACGCCGCCGAGCAGGGCGCTGAGGTCGTTGAAGGCGCGGGTTTCGCTGAACGGCGCCTGCCGGGGCGGGTCGTAGACCTGGCCGTTGCTGCCCTGCACCACCAGATCGATGGCGAAGCAGGTGCCGTCGCGCAGCGCCCGCCAAGCGTGCACCTGACGGCTGTGGTTCATGGCCGCGTCGCCGCCCTGGAAGGTGGTGAAGGCGACGCCGTCCAGCTCCGCTTCGCCGACGCTGTTCGGCCGGGCCCAGGCATCCGGCTCGGTGCAGCTCGCCCGCGCCTGTTCGTCGCGGCTGGCGCCCAGCCGCAATTCACCGGTGCGGATCTCATCGGAGCCTTTCAGCCGCAGCACCAGCAGGGCGGCGCCGGGCTGGTCCGGGCCCACGCCCACCCGCCAGCCGCCTTCGTTGAAATAGCCCTTGCCGGCCTCCCGGTCATCCACCCGGACCACTCCGTCCTTCGGGTAATCCACGGCGATGCCGTATTCCACGTTTTCGTAGCGGGCCTGGGGGGCGCCGGATTCCACGGCGGTGCTGTGCCCGCCGCCACCGCTCGCCGAGGGTGCATCACAGCCGCTCAGCCCGGCCAGGGCCGCCAGCATCAGGGTCGCGGTAACGCCGCGCATGGTCGATCCTCCCGTGGAAACGTCACCGTTACTTGTTGAAGCGGATACCGTCGATCACCGACTGCAGATCCTCCAGCGCCTGTTTCTGCGCCTCGCCGTCACCAGCGTCGCCCTCGCCGCTGGCGATCAGGTCGATGGCATAACAGGCCTCTCCGTAAGTAGCCCGGTAGCCCTGCATCATGCGGTAGCCGTTCTCGCCGGTTTCAGTGACCTCGTAACGACGGAACGGCACATCGTCGATGGTGCGCGACGTTTCCGTGTCGCCGGCGGCCCCGGTGGGCTGGTCCTTGCAATGGCTCAGGCCCTGGGTGGAGCGGCTCACGCCGAGCTGGAAGCGGGCCTGCTGGTCAGGCACCTTCAGAGTCAGCAGGCGCTTGCCGTCCTCGTCCTTGCCGGCGAACGCCTTCCAACTTCCCTGATCGTCGCTGGACTGGCTCTGGCGGTCACTGCCGTTATGATCCGCGTCGGTGTCGCTGATACGCCCGGCGCGGCTGTTCACCACCTTGAGGTTGCGCGGAAAGGTGACCTCAACGCGGTACTCGTCGCTCTTGTAGGTGGCGGTCTTGCCCTTCGCCGCCGGCTTGGCGCCCGGCTCGTCCTGGGCGGACGGGGCGCCGGCGCTGTCCACGGTGGGCCGCGGCTGGCCGGTGGCGTCGTCGCCGACCCGGTCGCCGGGCTGGCTTTCCTGAATCGGCGCACCGTCGCCGGTGGTCTTGTTTTTGCTCTGGTCTTCGTCCGGGGGTTGGCAGGCGGCCAGCAGCAAGGTGCCGGTGGCCACCAGGGCCAGGGAATAACGCATGGGATCCTCCTTGAATCCTGTTCCGTAACAGACCCCATGCTACGGCGAATGACGCCGTACCGGCTGCACTGCTTTACACTCTTTAACGGCTTTGACTTCCCAACCGGGGAACGGACTTGGAATTGGAACTCACCACCCTGCTGCTGCTCGGCGGCCTGGCGCTGCTGGCCGGCTTTATCGATACCCTGGCCGGCGGCGGCGGCCTGCTGACCCTGCCCGGCCTGCTGCTGGCCGGTTTGCCACCGGTGCAGGCGCTGGCCACCAACAAGCTGCAGGGCACCTTCGGCTCGGGCATGGCCACCTTCACGCTGCTGCGGCTGCGCCGCTTTTCGCCAGCGGCGGTGCGGCGACCCTTTTTGTGGGCCCTGGCCGGCAGCGCCGTGGGCACGGTGGTGGTGCAGGTGGTCGACACCGGCGCGCTGGAAGTGCTGGTGCCGGTGGTGCTGGCGGTGATCGCTCTGTACTTTCTGCTCACACCGGGGGCCGGCCGGGTGGAACGGGCGCCGCGGCTGGGCGGCGCCCTGTACGAACGCACCGTGGTACCGGCCATCGGCTTCTACGACGGCTTCTTCGGGCCCGGCACCGGCTCCTTCTTCTCGCTGGCGGAGGTGGCGCTGCGCGGCCGCGAGCTGATCACCGCCACCGCCCACGCCAAGGCGTTCAATTTCGCCAGCAACGTCGCCTCCCTGACCCTGTTCGTGATCGGCGGCAAGGTGCTGTGGCTGGTGGGCGCCACCATGATTCTGGGCCAGATGCTGGGCGCCTGGCTGGGCGCCCACGCGGTGCTGCGCGGCGGCCAGCGCCTGATCCGGCCGCTGATCGTGCTGATGTGCCTGGCCATGATCGCCCGCTATCTGTACGGCGTCGTGCAAACTTGAGCGGCTAACGGTTGACCCCGTCCTCCGGACCTCTACAGTATTTCCAGAATTTCAAAATACTATTTCAGCTCGGGAACCCTTCATGACCGATTACCGTCGTCCGGACGGCGAGACACGCTACTGGCCCCTGGGTCCGTTCAAGGTCCGTCTGCCGTTCCTGCATTACCGATTCGAGTGGCCCGATTACTTCCAGGGGCTGCTGATGTGCGCGGTGGATCTCGCCGCCATTCCGCTGATGACCGAACTGCTGGGGATGCCCTTCGAGGCGGCGCTGGCGGTGGTGTTGCTCAACGGCCTGCTCTACCTGGCCCATCACCTGCTGGGCGACCCGGTGGTACCCGGCTGGATCACCCCGGCCATTCCGCTGCTGATCGTCTACTGCGAGACCTTTCCGGAGGGCCCGGAGCGGGTGCACGCACTGATTGCCTTCCAGCTGTTATTGGGCCTGTTCTGTATCGGCCTGGGCGCCACCGGGCTGTCGAGAAAAGTGGTGGGCCTGGTACCGCCGGCGATCAAGGCGGGCATCATCATGGGCGCCGGCATCGCCGCGGTGATCTCGGTGTTCAAGGTGGGGGGCCGTTTCGAAAGCTTCCCCTGGACCATTTCCATCGCCATCGGCATCGCCTTCTACCTGATCTTCTCCCGGCACTTCGCCTGGCTGAAAAACCGCAACCGCTTCTGGGGCTTGCTGGGTAAGCTCGGCATCTTCCCGATCATCGCCCTGGCCATCGTCATCGCGCCGCTGTTCGCCGAGGCGCCCTGGCCGACCATCGAGTGGGGCTTCACCAAGCCGGACTTCGTCACCCTGTGGACCGAGTACACGGTGTTCGGCCTGGGCCTGCCGTCGCCACAGATGTTCCTGCAGGCGGTGCCCACCATGCTGGCCGCCTACATCGTGTTGTTCGGCGACGTGCTGCAGGGCAAGGCGCTGCTCACCGAGGCGGACGAAGCCCGCCGCGACGAGAAGATCGATTACGACCCGGACCGGGCGCACATGATTTTCGGCGGCCGCAACGCCACCATGAGCATCATCGGCCCGGACGTGGCCATGTGCGGTCCGCTGTGGGCGGCCATGCACGTGGTGATCGTGGAGCGCTTCAAGGAAGGCCGCAAGGCGATGGACTCGATCTTCGGCGGCGCCGGCTCGTTCCGCTGGGGCACCAACACCGGCCTGATTCTGATGCCCATCGTCAGCCTGGTGGAGCCGATTCTCGGCGTGGCGCTGGCGCTGACCCTGCTGATCCAGGGCTATGTGAGCGTGCGCATCGGCATTCTCGAAGCGCGCAGCCAGCGCGATCTGGGCATCGCCGGTGTCACCGCGGCGGTGCTCGCCACCCAGGGCGCCACCTGGGCGTTCGCGGTGGGCGTGGCCCTGTGCTTCCTGATCTATGGCCGCCATTTCTTCAGCGGCGAGAACGACCAGACCTTCACCAAGGACCTTGATTCCCGGAACAACGAAGAGGAAACCCCATGAAAACCCGCGCGGCAGTACTTCGTGAAATGGGCGCCGAGCGCCCCTACGGCAAATCCCAACCGCTGAAAATCGAAGAGGTGGAGCTGGACGCTCCCGAGCACGGCGAGATTCTGGTGCGGGTGCGCGCCGCCGGTCTGTGCCACTCGGACCTGTCGGTGATCGACGGCAACCGGCCCCGCCCGCTGCCCATGGCGCTGGGCCACGAGGCCGCCGGCGAGATCATGGAGGTGGGCCCCGGCGTCACCGACCTGGAGGTGGGCGACCACGTGGTGTTCTCCTTCGTGCCCAGCTGCGGCACCTGCCCCTATTGCCTGGACGGCCGCGCCGCCCTGTGCGCGCCGGGGGCGGTGGCCAATAACGAGGGCGTGCTGCTGGGCGGCGGCCGCCGGCTGCACCAGGGCGACACCACGGTGAACCATCACCTGGGCGTGTCCGGCTTCGCCGAGCACGTGGTCACCTCGCGGCGCTCGGCGGTGAAGATTCCCAAGGACCTGCCGTTCGACATCGCCGCCGTGTTCGGCTGCGCGGTGCTTACCGGGGTGGGCGCGGTGGTGCACACCGCCGGTCTGCGTGCCGGTCAGTCGGTGCTGGTGGTGGGCCTGGGCGGCGTGGGCCTGTCCGCGGTGCTGGGCGCGGTGGCCGGCGGCGCCCGCCAGGTGATCGCCGCCGACATCGCCCAGGACAAACTGGACATGGCCAAATCCCTGGGCGCCACCCATGTGGTGAACTCCGGTGACGAGGACGCGGTGGAGCAGGTGAAAGCGATCAGCGGCGGCGGCGTGGACATCGCCGCGGAATTCGCCGGCGTCGGCCCGGCCCTGGAATTCGCCTTCGCCGCCACCGGCAAGGGCGGCAAGACGGTCACCGCCGGCCTGCCCCACCCGAAAACCCGCCTGGCGGTGAGCCCGGTGCAGCTGGTCGCCGAGGAACGCTCCCTGATGGGTTCTTACCTGGGCGGCCACGTTCCGGCGCTGGATATTCCGGAATACGTGGCCCTCTACCAGGCCGGCCGGATGCCGGTGGACAAGCTGCTCACCCACCGGCTCAAGCTCGAGGACATCAACGAGGGCTTCGAGCGGCTGGCCAAGGGTGAGGCGATCCGGCAGGTGATTGTTTTCGACTAACCTTTCATCTTCTCCAACATCGCGCCCATCATTTCGTGGATCTTATTGACCGCTTTGAGCGGGCGCACCATCACCTTGAAATCGTCGATGCGGCCATCCGCGTCGCAGTGGATGATGTCCACGCCGTTGAGCTGGATGCCGTCCAGGACGGTGGTGAATTCCAGCATGGCGTTGTCGCCCTGCAGGATCTCGCGCTCATAACGAAAGTGCTCGTTGTTGAGCGTGTGCAGGGCGGCGGTCAGGTACATCCGGGTGATGGCCTTGCCTTCCTGGGGGGTGTGCACCACCGGGGAGTGGAAGGTGACGTTGTCGGCGAGGATGTCGTTCAGGGCGTCCGCGTCCTTGGCGTCCACCAGGCGGTGCCAGCGTTCTATGGTCTGTTCAATCATGGCGGTCTCCGGGTCAGTGTTTACAGTGTAAACATTAACCCGGGACTGTATCGCTTTTGCGCCGCCGGGACCAGCCCCGGCGGCCCCGCTAGGCCGCGTCGGGTTTGCTTTCCGCCTTGATCTCGAAGTAGTCGAACAGGGTATCCAGGGCGCCGCGCAGGGTGCCGCCCTGCAGCTCCAGGCGCGCCATCATCTCGTCCAGGGCGTCCTCGGCGTTGATGCCGTCCAGGTTTTCCTGAATCAGGTCCAGGGGCTTGAGACGCTTCACCGCCAGGTCCTGTTGCAGATCGAACTCCAGCTCGTCCTTCCAGCACAGGTTCACCTTCACCGCCGCCAGCTCTTCCAGGTGAGCGAGAATTTCCTCCCGGCCCAGGTCGAGGGCGGTGATGCGCACGCTGGCGCCGTCGCCGTTCTTGAATTCACAGCGGTCGCCGAGGGTGAAGCCCTCCGGCAGGGCACCGGGTTCGCGCAGCCAGTGGGCGAACGCGGCGGTGGTGGCACTGGCGGCGGTGGGGCGGGTCACCGGCAGCGAATCCAGCGCCTTGCGCAGCGCCGACACCACCTGCTCGGCGCGGCTCTCGGAGCCGCAGTCCACCATCACCCGGCGCCGCTGGGGGTCGATCAGCACGCCGGTGCGCCGCGAGCGGGTGAACGCCTGGGGCAGCAGCTCGAAAGTGATCTGGTCCTTGAGGTCGGCCCGTTCCTTGCGGCCCACCGGGCGGCCTTCGCGGTCGCGGATTTCCTCCACCCGGGCGTCGAGCTCTTCCTTGATCACCGGGCCGGGCAGCAGCCGGGCGATCTCCTGGTGCACCAGGTAGAAGTAGCTGCCGGCGGCCACCACCATGCGGTCATCGTTCTTCAGCGGCGGCACGAAGCCTTCGCTGCTCGGGCTCTGGCGCCCGCAGGGCGGACAGCGGTTGCCGTCCAGGCGCTCCTCCAGTTCGGCGGCGCTCCAGTTGAAGGGTTCGGTGCCCAGAAAAACGGTGAGGTTCTTGATCCACATAGCAGGGTTCCGGAAAGCGGCTGTCACGAAAGGGCGGCCACATTAGCCCAGGCGGGCGCGGAAGAAAACCGTGCGCGTCCCAGCGGTGGGTCAAGCGGGCTTATTCAGTTTGCGGCGCCGAACCCGTTTCCTTTCACACTGGCGCGACCGCCGCGACCGCACCCTGGACCTCCGGATTTGACAGCGTCCCCGGATACGGCAAATCTCGAAGGTCTCACAACAACAACGCCAAGCACTCGGAGAGCACTATGCTAGGCCAGATGATGAACCAGCCGCTGCTGATCAGCAGCCAGATCCGCCATGCCGCCCGCTACCATGCCGACGGCGAAATCGTATCGGTGGAAACCGCCGGCGGCGTGCACCGCACCAACTGGGGCGAAGTGGAGCAGCGGGCGCGGCGCCTGGGCTCCGCGCTGCAGGGCCTGGGGCTCGAGCGCAGCGACCGGGTGGCCACCCTGGCCTGGAACAATCACCGCCACCTGGAAATCTATTTCGGCGTGTCCGGCGCCGGCATGGTGTGCCATACCATCAACCCGCGCCTGTTCCCGGAACAGCTGGTCTATATTTTCAACCACGCCGAGGACAAGGTCCTGTTCATCGAAAAGACCTTCCTGCCACTGATCGAGGCGCTTCAGGACAAGCTGCCCAAGCTGGAGCACGTCTACCTGCTCAGCGGCAAGGACGACGAGGCCGCCGCCAAGGTGCCCGGTCTGAAGTTCTACGAGGACCTGATCGAACAGGGCGACGAGGACTTTGAATGGCCGGAGTTCGACGAGAACACCGCCTCCAGCCTGTGCTACACCTCCGGCACCACCGGCAATCCCAAGGGCGCGCTCTACTCCCACCGCTCCACGGTGCTGCACTCCATGGCCGTGGCCCTGCCCGACAGCCTGGCGCTGACCGCCCGGGACTGCCTGCTGCCCGTGGTGCCCATGTTCCATGTCAACGCCTGGGGCATTCCCTACGCGGCGGCCATGGTCGGCGCCAAGGTGGTGCTGCCCGGCCCGGGCCTGGACGGCGACAGCCTCAAGAATCTGATCAATGGCGAGCAAGTGACCTGCGCCGCCGGCGTGCCGACCCTGTGGCAGGGCCTGATCGGCGCCCTTAAGAAGGCCGGCGAGAAGGTGCCCAGCCTGACCCGCACGGTGATCGGCGGCTCCGCCTGCCCGCCGTCCATGATCGCCACCTTCCGCGACGACTACGGCGTGGACACCCTGCACGCCTGGGGCATGACCGAAATGAGCCCGGTGGGCTCGGTGAGCACCCTGCTGCACAAGCACATGGCCCTGTCACCGGAGGAACAGGCGGCGATCCGCGCCAAGCAGGGCCGGCCGCCGTTCGGCGTGGACCTGATGATCGGCGACGAGGACGGCAACGAGAAACCCATGGACGGCGACACCCAGGGCGACCTGTATGCCAAGGGTCATTGGGTGATCAGCGAATACTTCAACGTGGACACCCCGGCGCCGCACAAGCAGGGCTGGTTCCCCACCGGTGACATCGCCACCCTGGACGCCAACGGCATCCTCACCATCAAGGATCGTTCCAAGGACGTGATCAAGTCCGGCGGCGAGTGGATCAGCTCCGTGGAGCTGGAAAACATCGCCATGGGCATGGACATGGTGGCGGACGCGGCGGTGATCGCCGCCAAGCACGCCAAGTGGGATGAGCGGCCGCTGCTGATCGTGGTCAAGGCCGAGGGCCAGGACCCGTCGGAACAGGACGTGCTGGCCGGCTTCGAAGGCCAGGTGGCCTCCTGGCAGGTGCCGGACGCGGTGGTGTTCGTGGACGCCCTGCCCCGCAACGCCACCGGCAAGGTGCTCAAGAACAAGCTGCGTGACGAGTACGAGAACCACCTGCTCGACTGAGCCCGACCCATCCGGGGGGAGGCACCAGGCTTCCCCCTGTATCCTGCATCCTGAATCCTGTATCCGGGTTCCCCCTCCCCTTTCGACAGCTTCCTGAAGCGCTGCTAGGCTTTTCGCTTTACGCGCACAGGAAGGAAACACCATGGGAGAGTTCATCGACGTCACCGCCAAAGACGGTGGCCGGTTCCGCGCCTATCTGGCACTGCCGCCGTCGGGCAAGGGCCCGGGCCTGGTGGTGGGGCAGGAGATTTTCGGGGTCAACGAGACCATGCGTCGGGTGGCCGACGGCTTCGCCGAGGAAGGCTATGTGGTGCTGGTGCCGGATCTGTTCTGGCGCATCGAGCCGGGGATCGAGCTGGGCTACGGCGAGGCGGATTTTCAGCGCGCCTTCGAGCTGTTCCAGACCGTGGACATCGACCGCGCCATCGACGACATCGACGCCAGCCTGGAGACCCTGGCGGCGCGCCCGGAGGTCACCGGCGGCGACCTGGGTTTCGTGGGCTTCTGCCTGGGCGGCAAGCTCGCCTACCTGACCGCCGCGCGCACCCGGGTGGCGGTGTCCGTCGGCTACTACGGCGTGGGCATTGAGGAACACCTGGATGAGGCCGCCAGTATCAAAGGCCGCCTGGTGCTGCACTTCGCCGAGCTGGATGGCTTCTGCGACGAGGCCACCCGCAACCGCATCATCACCGCCCTGGGCGGTACCGTCAGCAAGCTGGAAACCTTCGTCTATCCCGGCGTGGACCATGCCTTCGCGCGCCCCGGCGGCGACCATTACCACAAGACCAGCGCCGACATGGCCCACGAGCGCACCATCGCCGCGCTGAAACGGGAGATCGGCCCGGACGTGGACCTGTCGGCCCTGTGGGACGAGCACTGCCGCCAAGAGTTCGCCACCCGCGACGTGGACGCCACCATGGCGACCATGGTGGCCGAGCCCTACGTGAACCACATCCCCACCATGACCGGCGGTGTCGGCTACCAACAGCTCAGCCGCTTCTATCGCAACCACTTCGTGCACGGCAATCCGGACGACATGACGCTGGTGCCGGTATCGCGCACGGTGGGCGCCACCCAGCTGGTGGACGAGTTCATTCTCAGCTTTACCCACGACCGGGAAATCGACTGGATGCTGCCCGGCGTGGCGCCCACCGGCAAGAAAGTGGACATTCCCATGCTCGGGGTGATCCGCTTCCGGGGTGACAAGCTGTGCCACGAGCACATCTATTGGGATCAGGCCAGCGTGCTCAAGCAGATTGGTCTGCTGGACGGCGAGGGTCTGCCGGTGGCCGGCGCCGAGACCGCCCGCAAGCTGCTCGATGAGAGCCTGGACTCCAACGCCCTGATGGCGCGCTGGAAAGAAAGCGAAGGAAAATAACGCGCACCGCGCACAAAAAAAGGCCGCCCGAGGGCGGCCTTCTTGCGTCTGCCGGACAGCGTCAGAAGAACAGCTGCGGCAGGTAGGTGGCGATTTGCGGGAACATCATGATCAGGGCGATGCCCACGATCTCCACCAGCACGAAGGGAATCACCGACACATAGATGTCCCTCATGGTGATGCTGGGTGGCACCACCCCCTTCAAATAGAAGAGGTTGAACCCGAAGGGTGGTGTCATATAGCCGATTTCCATGTTGATCACGAACAGGATACCGAACCACACCGGATCAAAGCCCATCGCTTTCACCACCGGCAGGAACACCGGCAGGGTGATCAGCATGATACCCACCGGATCCAGCACCATGGCCAGGAAGAAAATGATCACCATCATGGTGATGATCACCGCCCAGGGGCCGCCGGGGATCGAGGTGATCCAGCCTTCGAACAGTTCCTGGGCGCCCATGCTCTGATAAGCGGCGCTGAAGGCGTGGGCGGCGAACAGGATCCACATGATCATGCCGGTGAGCTTGAAGGTGCGGATCGAGGCGTCGCGCATCAGCTCCCAGGTCATCTTGCGGTACACCACCGCCGACAGCAGCGCGCCGAACACGCCCATGGCGGCCGCTTCGGTGGGGGTGGTGATGCCGGCGATGATGGAGCCGAGCACCATCACCACGATCAGCATCGGCAGAATCACCGCGCGCAGCGCCTTCAGTTTCTCCGGCCAGGAGGCGCGCTCTTCCTTGGGAAGGGCCGGCGCCAGTTCCGGCTGGAAGTAGCAGCGGATCAGGATGTAGGCGCAGGTCAGCACCATCAGCAGCAGGCCCGGCAGCACGCCGGCGGCGAACATCTGACCCACCGACACGCCGGTGATCAGCGAGTAGAGAATCATCAGGATGCTGGGCGGAATCAGGATGCCCCAGCCACCGCCGGTGTTGATGCAGCCCAGCACCATGCGCTTGTCGTAGCCGCGCTCCAGCATGGACGGCAGGGCGATGGTGCCCATGGCCACCACGGCGGCGCCGGAGATGCCGCACATGGCGGCGAAGATGGCGCAGATCACCAGGGTGCCGATGGCCAGGCCGCCGCGCAGGCCGCCCCACCACAGGAACATCATCCGGTACAGATCCTTGGCCACGCCGGTGCGCTCCAGCACCATGGCCATGAACACGAACAGCGGTATCGCCACCAGGCTGAAGCTGCCCATGGTGCTCCAGATCTGCGACGCCACCATATAGAAGGCATCCGGCCCCCAGGTGAAATACAGGAACACCACGGACACGCCGCCCAGCACGAAGGTCAGCGGCAGACCCAGCACCAGGAACACCAGCAACGAGCCGAAGAACAGCAGAGTGATCATCTCGATGCTCATCAGTGCGACTCCTCCGTGCCGTCATCGATGCTGTCTTTAAGAACGTTGGCATTGTCCGGGTTGATCGCCACGGCGATGTCGCGCAGCAGCTTGACGGTGCCCTGCAGCAGAACCAGAACGATGGCCAGCGGCATGAACGCCTTCACCGGCCACACCGGCGGGTTCCATGCGGAATAGGTGGTCTCGCTGCCCTGGAAGGATTCCCAGGCCATCGAGGACGCGAAATACAGAAACGCCAGAATAAAGATGTAGAACAACACGGAGGTGAACACGTCGATGATCGCCTGCGTGCGCACCGAGAAACGGGAATACAGCAGGTCCACGTTGACATGGCCCTTGTGCGCCATCACATAGCCGCCGGCCATGATCGCGTACACACCGAACACGAACTGGGTCAGCTCGGACGTCCACACCGTGGGCGAGTTCAGCAGGTAACGACAAACGACCTCGAGCAGCAGCAGCGCGGTCATCACGAAAACCAGCAACGCGATCCATCGGCCCAGCACGTCATTGAGACGGGTCACGCCGTTGATCAACTTCTGAAGGAAGGACATGGTTCCTCCGCGGGGGGCTTAACGGTAAACACTAAAAAGGGGGAGCCTGCTGGCTCCCCCCGGGGTCGGGTCCGCTGTTACAGGTAACCCAGGTCGCTCAGGAAACCTTTCAGCTTCTTCACCGCTTCGGCGGCCTTGTCGCTGCGCTTGGCTTCCTCGTCCCAGGTTTTCTGGGCCACTTTGGCGAGACGGTCCTGCACGTCCTGGGGCATGGTGTTGATCTTCACGCCCTGCTCGGCCTGAACCTTGGCCAGGGTGATTTTTTCCTTGTACAGGTATTCGCTGGTACGGATCCAGAACTGCTCGTCGAGGGCGTCCTTGACGATCTTGGCCATGCCTTCCGGCAGTTTATCCAGCGCTTTCTGGCTGACGATGAAGGCGTCGGTACCGGCGATGTTCAGCGCCGGTTGCACGTGGTACTTGGCCACTTCATACAGACCCATGCTGGCCGCGCCCTGCGCCGCGCCCCAGTGGGCCGCGTCGACCACGCCGCTGGACAGCGCCTGGTAGAGTTCACCGCCCGGCACATAGGTACCGGCCGCGCCGGCTTCGGTGAGGAACTTCTGCAGCGCGCCGGAAGAGCGGATCTTCAGGCCCTTGAAGTCTTCCCAGCTGTTGATCGGTTTCTTGGAAACCATCTCGGTGGGATACACCTTGTCCGTGGAGTAGTACACGTTGAACTTGGCCGCTTCCTCGCGAAGCATGTCCTCGAAGCCCAGGTTCTTGTGGAAATAGGACGCTTCCCAAACGTTGCGGAACGCGAACGGCAGACCGGAGGCGATGCCCGCCAGGGTCATCTTGTCCTGGGCGTAGGCCGGAGAGATGGTGCCCATCTGGATCACGCCACGGCTTACCGCGTTGAAGGTTTCCTGGGCCTTGAACAGCTGGCCGGCCTCGTACAGCTCCAGCTTCAGCTGACCGTCGGTGCGCTCTTCGATCACGCGCTTGATGCGCTTGAGGCTGTCCTCATAGGAACTGCTGGAACCGGGCCAGTGGGATTGAACCTTCCAGGTAATGGTATCGGCGGCGTGGGCGGTGGCACTGAATGCCACGGTGGCCGCGAGGGCGATTGCCGAGCCACCGAACGCCAGCGTGTTACGGAAACGATGCATCAGAGTCATGGGGAGCTCCTGGTTTGTTGTTTTGCCTGTTCCGCAGAGCGAAATAGTAAGGCCGAAAAATGAAACTACTGGACGGAATGTAGCACAGCTCCCCGCTTTCCCAATACCCTCTTTTTATGACGTCCGCTCATTGTCTCAGCAATGTATACACATTTTCCGGCTTTGTGGGCTTTTACTCCGCCGGCGGTGACGGCGGCAGCGGCGCCAGCACCTCCGAGAGGCGCTCCGCGAAGGCCAGCACGGTACGGTCCTCCAGGTAGGGCCCGATGATCTGCACCGCCAGTGGCAGGCCGTCCCGGGTCAGGCCGATGGGCAGCGTCACCGCCGGCAGATAGACCGCCCCGGCCAGGCCCACCCACACCATGATGTCCAGGTAAGGCTGGTCGCGGCCATTGACGCGCAGCACCCGGCCACCGGGCCCGGGCTTCTGCTGGTGGGGGAACGGCAGGGTCTGCACCACCGGACACAGCAGCACGTCGAAATCCTGGAAGAACCGATGCCAGGCGGCGCGCTGGCCCTGGCGTCGTTCGTCCGCGTGCAACCAGTCGGTATGGGACTGGGTCACGCCCCGGGCAAAGCGCACCCGGTAGCCGTCGTCGTCCGGCGCCGCCTCCGCCACATCCTGTTGCAACTGCCCGTAGAGATCATCCGGCAGGCCCACGCCCATGGTGCCGGCCAGCAACTGATAGTAGACGTCGTAGGCGCTTTCCAGCGTGAGGCCGTCGGGGCGCGCCCGCGGATCCACGGTGGCGCCCTGCCCGGCCAGTTCCCGGGTGAGCCCTTCCAGGGCCTCGCGGATGGCGTCGTCCACCGGACAGCGCGGGTCATCCAGCCAGGCCGCCACGCGAAAGTCCCGCAGCGCCTGGTGGCGCGGCGCCGGCAGGCTGAGTGCCCAACCGGGCGCCTCCTCGTCGTCCGGCGCCGCCAGCAGGTCCAGGGCCAGGGACAGATCCCCCGGGTTCAGAGCCATGGGGCCGGCCACGGAGATATCACGGCGGGCCAGCGCCCCCGGCGGGCCGGGAATATGACCCCGGGTGGAGATCAGCCCGAAGCTGGGCTTGAGCCCGCACACGCCGCAGAACGCCGCCGGGGTGCGGATCGAGCCGCCGATGTCGCTGCCCAGTTCCAGCGGCGTGAAGCCGGCGGCCAGGGCGGCGGCGGCGCCCCCGGAGGAACCGCCCGGGGTGAGCGCCGTGTTCCAGGGGTTGTTGGTGGTGCCGTAAATGTCGTTGTAGCTCTGCAGGTCACCGGCCATGGCCGGCACATTGGTTTTGCCGAACACCACCGCGCCGGCGTCCAGCAACCGCTGTACCGCGCGGCTGGTGGTGCTGGAAACGTGATCCCGCAGCACCCCGGCGGTGGTCGGCCAGCCGGCGATCTCGTAGGTTTCCTTGATGGTCATGGGCACGCCGTGCAGGTCGCCCCAGTCCTCGCCCCGGGCCAGCGCCCGGTCCGCTTCGCGGGCCCGCTCCCGGGCCTGGTCGAAGCGCCGGACCACCACCGCGTTGAGCGGGCCGTCAAGACGCTCCACCCGATCAATGAAATATTCCAGGGCCGCCTCGGCGGTAATGGTTTTCTGCTTGATGCGGCGCGCCAGGGCGCGGGCACCGATGCGATGCAGGTCCATGCACTCTCCCTCTGTTATTATGAAAGACCATTCTGCTTAACCCGACCGCTCTCTTCTATCAAACGGGATCGAAAACATGAAGTATCTGCACACCATGGTGCGGGTCAGCGACCTGGACGCCTCCCTGCGCTTTTATTGTGACGGGCTGGGTCTGCGCGAGAACCGCCGCAAGGAAGTGCCCCAGGGCCGCTTCACGCTGGTGTTTCTGGCCGCCCCGGAAACCCCGGACGCGGAGCTGGAACTGACCTGGAACTGGGACCCGGAACCGGACATGGGCTCGGCGCGCAACTTCGGCCACCTGGCGTTCCGGGTGGACGACATCTATGCGCTGTGCGCGCACCTGCAAGAGATGGGCTACACCATCAACCGCCCGCCCCGGGACGGCCACATGGCGTTCGTGCGCTCGCCGGATCTGATCTCGGTGGAATTGCTGCAGAAAGGCGACGCCCTGGCTCCCCAGGAACCCTGGGCGTCGATGGAGAATACCGGCAGCTGGTAAGCGGCCGGTCAGCGGCGGGCCTCGTCAGGCACGCCCGCCGGTGGCGATCACCTTGCCGTCCAGCAACGCCTGGCGGCGCTCGGCGGAGAAGCCGGCCTGTTCCAGTACGGCCAGGGTATGCTGGCCCAGTTCGGGCAGGGCGGTGGTCTCCTCGGCAACGCCCTCCCCGAAGGTGTAGGGCAGCGCCGGCACGTCCACCTCGCCGCCCTTGCCGTCCAGCACCCGCTGGAAGATGCCGGTGGCTTGCACATCGGCGCTGGCGCGCACCTGGGTGTAGTTACGCACCACACCGCACACCACCCCGAACGCCTCCAGCCGGGCCCGGGCTTCCTCCCCGCCGAAGCCGCCCAGGGCCTGATTGAGAATGGCCACCATGGCGGGCCGGTTGGCGACCCGGTCATTGCTGGTGGCGAAGCGCGGGTCGGTGCCCAGCTCCGGCTGTTCGATGGCCCGGCACAGCCGCTGCCAGTGGTCTTCCATATAGGCGGAGATCACGATGTGGCCGTCGCGCACCTGGATCAGGTCCGCCGCCGGCGCCACCAGCGGCTGGGCGTTGCCGGCCCGCTGCGGCAACTGACCGGAGCAACCGTACTCCGCCCAGATCTGCGCTTGCAGGCCCACCGCCACCGCCAGCAGGGAGGTTTCGATGGTGGCGCCCTCGCCGTGGCGGGCGCAGCGAAACAGCGCCGCCAGAATGGCATTGGCGGCGGCGGTGGCGGTGGCCGCGTCGACCACCGCGAAGCCGGTTTTGAGCGGCGCGCCGCCGGGTTCACCGGTCAACGACATCATGCCGCTTTCCGCCTGGGCGGCGATGTCCAGCCCGGGGCGCTCCCGGGACGGGCCTCGGGTGCCGAACCCGGAAATCGAGGCGTGGATCAGGCTCGGCTTTTGCGCGCGCAACGTGGCCGCGTCCAGGCCCAGGCCTTCCATGACGCCGACGCGGCTGTTCTGCACCACCACGTCCGCGCCCAGAGCCAGTTCCCGGGCCACCGCCACGCCCTCGGCGTTGCGCAGGTCCAGGGCCACGGATTTCTTGCCCCGGTTATAGGCCATGAACATGCCGCTGCGGTGACCGCTTTTTTCGCTCACCCCGAAGCGTCGACTGTTATCGCCGTTGAAGTTCTCGATCTTGATCACCTCGGCGCCCAGGTCGGCGAGAATCTGCGTCGCGCCAGGGCCGGCGATGAACTGCCCGAACTCGATGACCTTGATGCCGGCCAGCGGTTTGTCGTTTGTCATGGGAATCATTCCTTCACGGTGCTTGAGGGAAACAGGCGCCTGCGCAGACCGCTCAACAGCGGCCACAACAGGAACAGCGCGGTAATCAGAAACAGGACCGAAGCGATCGGGCTGGCGAAGAAGCCCAGGAAGCTGCCGCGATTCATCAGCAGGCCCTGGCGCAGGCTCTGCTCGATCATCGGACTGAGCACGAAGCCGATCACCATGGGCGCCAGCGGAAAGCCGTTGTAGCGCAGCAGAAAACCGCCGATGCCGGCCAGCAGCACCACCAGCAGATCGAAGGGGTTGCCGTTGATGCTGTAGGTGCCGGCGGCCACCAGCACCACCACCGCCGCCATCAACAGCGGCTCGGGCAGGCGCAGGATGCGCGAGAACAGGGGCGACATCAGCCAGCCGCCGAAGAACATGCAGATGTTGGCCACGAACAGCATCAGGAAGATGAACAGCACCAGTTCCTGGTTATCCAGAAACAGGCGCGGGCCCGGGGTCACGCCCTGCAGCACCAGAGCGCCCAGCATCACCGCGGTGATCGGATCGCCGGGCACGCCCAGCGACAGCGTGGGCACCATGGCGCCGGAGGTCACCGCGTTGTTGGCCGCCTCGGAGGCGATCAGGCCGTCCGGTTCACCGGTGCCGAACTTGTCCCGGTTGCGCGAACTGCGCTTGGCTTCCGCGTAGCTGATCATCGACGCCGAGGAGGCGCCCACGCCGGGCAGGGTGCCGATCCAGGTACCGATCAACGATGACTTGAGCAGCATGGAAAAACGCCGCCGCAGTTCACCCAGGGAGGGGCAGCGGAACGCGGAGCGAATCACCGGCACGCTGCCGCCGGCCCGTTCGGCGGCGCGCCAGAACACTTCCGACAGGGCGAACAGGCCGACCAGGAACGGCACCAGCCCGATGCCGGCGGACAGATCGAACACATTGAAATCGTAGCGCAGGTAGCCGGTGACCGGGTCCTGGCCCACCACCGCCACGAACAGGCCGATCAGGCCGGCCATCAGCCCCTTGGCCAGATTGTCCCGGGACACGGTGACGATGCAGGTCAGCGCGAACACGCCCAGGGCGAAATACTCCACCGGCCCGAACTTCAAACCGATGCGCGCCAGCAACGGCGACGCCACCGCCAGAATCACGGTGGCCAGAATGCCGCCGAAGGCGGACGCGGTGGTCGCCCAGCCCAGGGCCAGACCCGCCTCGCCGCGCCGCGCCATGGGGTAGCCGTCGAGCACGGTGGCGGCGGATTGCGGCGTGCCCGGCGTGTTGATCAGAATCGCCGACAGCGAGCCGCCGTACACCGAGCCACAATAAATACCCAGCAGCAACGCCACACTGGCGCCCTGGCCGAGCACGAAGGTCAGCGGCAGCGCCATGGTGATCGCCAGCAGGGAGCCGAGACCGGGCAGCGCGCCGATAATGATGCCGACCAGGGTCCCCGCCACCACCGCCAGCAGGGCGTCCGGGGCGGCGAGCATGGAGAGGGCGGACAACAAGGCGTCCATAGGAACCTCCGGGCCCCGCCAGGGGCCATGTTCTTTTAGGAATCAGGAAAACAGTGCGCTCAGGGACGGCAGGGCCGGCCCCGGTGGCGGACGGTTGAGCAGATCGGCGAAGCCGTACCAGACCAGGGCGGTGAACAACACCGCCACCACCACCAACCACAACGGCCGGCGGAAGCCCTGGAACAGCGGAAACACCAGCATCAGCGCCAGGGTGGCGGGCACGAAGCCCAGCCACTCATAGGCCAGCAGGTAGGCGCCGCTGATCACCACGGTGCCGGTGAGGCTGCGCCAGCGCAGCCGCTCCGGCGCGGTGGCCGGGCCGCCGTTGAGCGCCGCCCGCACCATCAACCACACCGCGCACACTCCGATCAGCGCCAGCAGCAGCTTCGGGTACCAGTACGGATTGCTGGCCACCGCCACCGGCCGGTCGTTGCCGCCGCCGGCCAGATACACCGCCAGGGCGGCGGCCAGGGCCGCCGCGCCGTAGCACAGATCCAGAACGCGCCCTTTCATGGTCAGTGGCCTCCGCCCTTGAGCACGTCGCGGATCAGTTCACCGTTGGTTTTCGAGGTGGAGAGCACCAGGTCCTGGAACGCCTGGGGACCCAGATAGACCGCGTCCAGGCCGACCCGGCCGAGTACGGTTTTCAATGCCTCGGAACCGGTGGCCTGTTCACAGGCCGACGCCAACCGGTCGCGCACCTCATCGGGAACGCCCTTGGGCGCCACCAGGCCGCCGGCCACCGCGGCGGTCATGTCATAACCTTGCTGGATGGCGGTCTTCAGGTCGGGCAACGCTTCGATGGGCTCGTCACTGAACACGGCCACCGCCCGCAGGTCCCGATCGGTCACGGTATTGGGCAGGGCGAAATACAGATCGATATGACCGCCCATCAGAGCGGTCAGGCCCGGGCCGTCACCGGCGAAGGGCACATGGGTGATGTCCGCGCCGGCCAGGCGTTTGAACTGTTCGATCTGCAGGTGCGGCAGGGTGCCCGGGCCGGGCGTGCCGTAGGTCAGCTCGCCGGGGTGGGCCTTGGCGTAGTCCACCACCTCCTTCAACGTTTTGAAGGGCGAACCGGGCTTCACCGCCAGCACCTGGGGCGCGTAATAGAACTGGCACAGATAGTCGAAGGAGTCGGCGCTATAAGGCGTGCGGTGCATGTGCGGCTGGTTGGCGATGGTGCCCACCGGTGCCACGCCGATGGTGTAGCCGTCGGCCCGGGCCCGGGCCAGGGCCGCCATGCCGACGCTGCCGCCGCCACCGGAGCGGTTGTCCACCACCACCTTGGCGCCCAGCACTTCGCCCATGGCGTTGGCCACCGCGCGGCCGGCCAGGTCGGTGCTGCCGCCGGCCGGATAGGGCACGATCTCGGTGATCGGACGGGACGGATAATCGGCCGCCCAGGCCGGCGCCGCCAGCAGCGGCAGAACACTCAACGCGAGCCCGAGCAGGGAACGGGAGAAAGTGGTTTTCCGGGTTGTTATTGTCATCGTGATGCCTCCGCTATCAGGACCGGTTCTTCAGAACTTTTTCGATCAACCGTCCATTGGTCTCGGAGATGGATTCCACCTTGGCGCGGAAATCCGCCGGATTCAGGTACACCGGCCGGGTGCCCAGGCGCTCGAATACCTTGCCCAGCCGTTCGGATCCGGCGGCCTCCTTGCAGCCTTGCTCCAGTACGGCGCGCACTTCATCCGACGTGCCCTTGGGCACGATCAACCCGCCCCACCAGGAGGCGGTGAGGTCATAGCCCTGATCGGCGGCGGTGCGCACGCCAGGCAGACTGTCCAACGGCTCGTCATTGAACACCGCCACCGAGTTCAGCTCGCGGTCGGCGGCCACGTTGGACATGGCCATATACAAGTCCACATGCCCGCCCATCAGCGCGGTCACACCCGGCCCGTCGCCGGCGAACGGCACATGGGTGATCTCCACGCCGGCCTTCTCCAGAAACTGCTCCATGGAGAGATTGGGCAGGGACCCGGGGCCGGGGCTGCCATAGGTCAGCTCGCCGGGATGGGATTTCGCGTAGCTCACCAGTTGCTGCAGATCGGTGAACGGCGAGTCGGGTTTCACCGCCAGCGCCAGCGGGCTCTCGAAGAACTGGCAGATGTAGTCGAATGAATCCAGTTCGTAAGGGGTGCGGCGCATATGGGGCTGATTGACCAGGGTCGCGGCCGGCGCCACGCCGATGGTGTAGCCGTCCGCCCGGGCCCGGGCCAGGGCCGCCAGCCCCACGGTGCCGGCGCCGCCGGAGCGGTTGTCCACCACCACGTTGGTGTTCAGGCTGTCGGTCAGTTCCTGGGCGATGGCGCGGGCCATCAAGTCGGTGCTGCCGCCGGCCGGGAACGGCACCATGGCGGTGACCGGACGCTCCGGGTAATCGGCGGCCCAGGCCGGGTTGAGACAGGCCAGGGCCGCGCCGATCACGGCCAGACCACGGATGCGACGGGTGATTGTTGTAAGCATGTCGTCTTTCCTCTTGGTTTCAGAGAGAACGGCGGCGTTCAGGACGCCTGCCGAAGGGTGAGCTTGGCTATATTGAGCTGATGAATCTGGCTGGTGCCTTCGTAGAGCCGGAACAGACGCACGTCGCGGTACAGCCGTTCGATGCAGCTGTAGTCCGCCACATAGCCGGCGCCACCAAAAATCTGCACCGCCCGGTCGGCCACCCGGCCGCACATCTCAGAGGCGAAGTACTTGCACATGGAAGCGTCCAGCTTGACGTCGCCGCCGGCGTCCCGCTTGCGCGCGGTTTCCAGGATCAACGCGCGCGCCGCGTGAATTTCGGTCTGCATGTCGGCGATCATCGCCTGCACCAGTTGGAACTCGGCCACCGGGCGGCCGAACTGGCGGCGCTTGCTGGCGTGGGCCAGAGCTTCATCGCGCATGCGCATGGCCGGGCCGGTGCACAGGGCGCTCAGGTGCAGGCGCTGCTTGTTGAGCACCTTCATGGCGGTGGCGAAACCCTGCCCTTCCACGCCGCCGATCAGATTGGCGGCGGGTACGCGGCAGTCCTGCAAATAGACTTCCGACACCGGCGAACCGGCCTGGCCCATCTTTTTATAGGCCGGCCCCACGCTCAGGCCCGGCGTGCCCGCTTCCACCAGAAAGGCGCTGATGCCGCCGGCGGTCAGGTTGTCCGGGTCGGTGCGCGCCATCACCGTGAACAGGCCGGCGATGGGGGCGTTGGTGATGTAGCACTTGGTGCCGTTGAGCACGTAGTGGTCGCCGTCCCGGCGCGCGCTGGTGGTCAGGGCGGTGGCGTCGGAGCCGGCCTCCGGTTCGGTGAGCGCGAAGCAGCCGGTGATTTCGCCCCGGGCCAGGGCCGGCAGATAGCGGTCCTTCTGCTCCTCGGTGCCGTCCGCCACCAGGGCCTCGGAACCGATGCCGGTGTTGGTGCCGACCCGGGCGCGGAAGGCGGTGGCGGCCTGGGACAGCTCCATGGCGCCCAGCACCAGTTCCTCACAGGTCAGGCCGGCGCCGCCATACTGCTCGGGAATGCTCCAGCCGAAAAAGCCCCGGCGGCGCATGTCCTCGACCAGTTCCTCCGGCACTTCGTCCCGGGCTTCCACCGTGTCCTCGGCGGGAATCGCCACCTCGCGGACCCAGCCCCGAACCTCTTCCAGCAGTGCCGTCAGGCCCTCCTGATCACGAATCATGGTGTTCTCCTTATGGGTACTTCTTTATTGGTATCAGGCGCCGCGGCCGCGCTCGCCCACGGGCAGGTACAGCGACCGCAGCGCTTCGGAAAGTCGTTCGCCGAGCCGCTGCAGCTCGGCATCGGAGGTGCGGAAGCTGGGCATCATCAGCCCCAACACCGCCGCCGGACGGCCGTCCTCGCGCAGAATCGGCAGCGCCACCGCGCTGGCCCCTTCCACCCGCTCACCACTGGAAATGGCAAAGCCGCGCTGGCGGATCAGGGCCAGTTCCTTGCGCAGGGTGGAGGCGTTGGGGACATAGCGGGTCATGGCGTCGAGGGCGCCGGCCTTGATCAGGGACTCGCGCTCCGCCTCCGGCAGGAACGCCAGCATCGCCTTGCCACCCGCGCCCAGATAAAGCGGAAACGCACTGCCCACTTCCAGGGCATAGCGCACCGGGTGCGTGCTGGGCAGCGCGGCGGTGACGATCTGCTGGTTACCGGCACGATGGAACAGGGACACGGTCTCGCCGGTCTCCGCGTGCCATTGCTCCATCAGCGGCCGCACGCGCACCAGCACGTCGTCGCTGTTGAGGAAGGGGCGGGCCAGTTCCATGACCGCGTGGGAAAGGTGCCAGCGCTCCGTATCGGCGTCCCGGCGCATCAGCCCTTTTTCGCTGAGCGGCACCAGAATCTCTTCGGCGATGCGCGGGTCCAGGCCCACGCTGCTGGCCAACCGCTCCAGGGGGGCGCCCTCCGGCACCGCCGCCGAGGCCGCCTGCAGCACGTCCACCGCCCGACTCACGGCGCCGGCGCCGGTGGACCGGCCGGTATAGCTGTAGCGCTTGTCCTGGGGGCGCCGGTACAGGTAACCCCGGGCCTCCAGGGTATGCAGGATGCGATAGACGATGGCCGTGGCCTCGCCCATGGCATCGGCGATCTCGGTCAGGGACATGGGCTCCGGGGTGCGTTCCATCAATTCCAGAACGTCGAGAGCACGGGCCAATGTTTGTAATTGGTAGCTGCTGGCCATTTTTTCTTTCTCCGAAACTGTTATCTATTTAAGAAAAAGCGCGGAAGACTGTCAACCCCACGCCCGCCCGCGCACAGCATGACGCCGCCGGACCGCCAGGGCACGCCTGGAGGAAGCGAGAGACGAGAAAGGAGGGAGCGGGCCGCCACGGGCCCGGTGCGAGGACCGCGCGCCGGACGGCGCGCGGGTTCAGTGGTTCAGACGTAAGGGGTTCAGACGTAGAAGTCCAGGTCTTCCTGGTGCTTGAGCAGATCGCGCAGGCGGTAGGGGTCGTCGCCGTGGAAATACACCAGCCCCCAGTGGGTACCGAAGGCAGTGCGCTTGGTGACGGTTTCCTCCAGGGGCGCGGTGAGCTCGTGGAAATCGAAGTAGGGGTGGTCCAGCGTTTCCTCCGGAATCTCCAGCTGGCTCACCACCCGACGGCGCGGGTACACCCCGAAGCAGCCGGCGTGCCCCTTGGCGTCCACCACCTCCCTGGGGAAAAAGCCCGTGATCTCCTCTTCCGTGCTCTTCGGGTCGAACACCAGCACCATGGCCTGATAGGCGTTGAAGCCGTAGACCTTCTCGAGCAGTTCGAACACCTTGAAGCCCGGCGGCCGGTAAGCCACCTCGCCGAAATACATGGTGCCGTCGCTGGTGACGAAGTATTCCGGGTGAATGAAACCGGACTTCAGGTCGAAGGTTCTGATCAGCTTTTCGATTTCCTGCTCGATGCGCGGCCGCCAGCTTTCCAGCTCCGGGCTGGCCGGCACGAACACCGAATAGCCCAGGGTCACGTACTCGGAGATATTCAGGAAGCGGATCTTACCGTCGTGGATCCAGGCCTCGACGGCGAACTCCCAACCGTCCAGGTGGCTTTCCATCAGCACCGGAAATTCCTCGTCGGGAATGGTGTCCACCTCATCCGGCGTGCGGATCACCCGGTGGCCGAGACAACCGGCCTTGTCGAAGGCTTTCAGGTGAATCGGGTCGTTGGGGTCGCCGTCCAGCTTCAGCAGAGTTTGATTGACCCGCTTGAGAAAGCGGATCACGTCGTCCCGGTCGTGGGCTTCCTCGAAAATGCCGACACGAATGCCGCCCAGCTGGGCGCGCCGCTTCATCAGCGCCTTGTCGCGGAACAGCACCGACTGGCCATAGAGACGTGGATTGTCCATCAACACGGAGTTCACCGCCCCGGCCCATTCGACGGTTTCCTCGAACAGGGGAATCGCCACGTCCACGCCCTCGTCCTTCAGCTTGACGGCGATTTCCATGGATCGGTCGTTGAGCCGCTCGAAATCCCAGCTCATGAAGGGGATATCGTGTTCCTCGGCGAACGCGCGGGCCCAGTCCGGCGCCACCACGATGAACCGCCGATCGAATTTCTCCAGTGCCTCGATGGCGTTAAGACTCCATCCCAGCAGGGCCACGTAACCTTTGTGCGGATCTTTCGCCGTCATCAGCGTCTCCTTGTTTCGGGCCGACCGTGGAGGAGGGAGTGCGGCATGCCACCGCGGGGTTCGGCGTGGCGTCCTTGCACACCGGGTCGCTGACCCGGACTTCAGCGTAACAGAACACAGCGCTTGCCGCGTCAAGGGTCGAGGGTTCATCTTGGGGTATAGTGTCCTGCGGGTCGCCCTGTCGGCGGCCGCCAGTGGCACCCGGGGAGAGCATGAGCAGTAGCGAAACGCAGCACGACAACGCCACGCCAGACCTGGTGACACGCTTTGATGACGCCCTGGCGCAGGTGGCCGCGGCCAGTCGGTTCGCCAAGGCCCGGCACGTGGGCAAGGTGCTGCAACTGGCCGGCCGGGTGCTGTGCCAGCCCCAGGGCGCCGAGCAGCTGTACCGGCGGGCCGCCGCCATCGAACAGGCGGGCCTGTTCGATGGCACCGACTGGGCGCAACCGGAAATCCTGCAGGCCGACATCACCGTGCAGACCCTGCGGCTGGGCGGCGCCGACGACATCGCCCTGGAAAGCCTGAGCGAGCTGCGCCTGCTGGCGGTGGCCCTCGGCGAGCTGTCCCATCCGGCGTTGTCCGCCGAACAGGCCCACCACTATCTGGCCCAGGTGCTGGCCCTCAATCTGGACCTGCTGTTCGAAACCGGCGGCGAAGCGATCCGCGTGCGCCAGGGGCGTATGGCGGCGGCGGTGCGCGGCGTGCTGCACACCCTGGTCTCGCACATCGGTTACGACCAGATCATCGACCGGCTGATCGAGGAAATCTGGCGCATCCTGGCCCAGCGGCCGGTGCGCGTGGACCATATCAAGGCGATGATCACGCAAATCGCCGCTTGCCTGTACAACCCGGCCATCACCGTCTCCAACAGCCGTGGCGCGGACCGGCTGGTGAGTGCCCTGTTCGGCCCCACCCAGGCCTCCGTGGAGGACCCGGGCCTGGAGGTCTACGCCGAGCGCCTGGCGGCGATGGACAGCCAGGCCCTGCAACAGGAGGCCGGCGGCTTCGCCCGGGCGATGCACGACACCGGACTGGTGTCCGCCTATCAGCCGGTATTTCTGCGTTTCGCGCTGACCCAGTCCAGTGAACTGGTGAGCGCCGCCCTGGGGCTCAGCGCCACCGGCCGCGACGCCCTGCTCTGCTATCAGGAGCTGGTCTACGCATTGATCGAGGCCTCGGTGTTTCCGGAAACCGCCCAGGCCGCCTACGGCCTGGCCCTGATGCTGGAACGGGGGGTGCTGTTCGCGCCGCCGGCGGCGCCGGCCCTGTGGCGGCAACTCGGTCAGACCCTGAGCCCCAGCGCCGACGCCGCCATCGTCCAGGCCCTGGGGGACGCCCGGCCGGCCAAGGTACAGCTGATCGCCGGCGTGCTCACGGTGCTGGGCCTGCCGCTGGGCGTGGGCCAGGGCAACAACCCCACCTGCCAGTCGGCGCGGGCGATCTCAATGTGGGCCTACAACGACCCGGACTACCTGCTGCAGATGATCGTCTGGGCCACCCGGGACGACGACCTGGTGATGCATTTCGAAGGCCAGCGGCTGTCGTCCAAGGAGCTGGCGCTGACCATGCCGGCCATCGCCCCCCAGGATGTGGACGCGGTGTCGGCGGTGCTGGTGCCCCATCTGGACCGTATCTACCACGCCATGGGCCGTCTGTGCGCCGATCGCAATGACGACCCGCATCGCTGGATCAATCCGGAGTTTCACGGCTGGTGGGTAGGGCGAGGCTTCTGCCTGGCGGTGGACCTGGCCACCGGCAAGCTGCACGACTACGACGCCTTCGTGCGCCATTTCTACGCCTGCTATCACCCACTGCACAACGGCAACCAGCCGCTGATCTATCCGCAGCCGGCCGGTTTGGCGGTCACCGACAGCGCCGCCCGCTTCGTGGGCTGGCACGCCATCACCATCCAGCGCCTCACCCTGGACCAGGACGAGGTCATGCGGGTGTATTTCTACAACCCCAACAACGATTCCGGGCAGGATCTCGGCAACGGCGTGAAGGTGTCCACCGAGGGGCGCGGCGAGCGCTACGGCGAGTCCTCGCTGCCGGTGGCGGAATTCGTTTCGCGCCTCTACATCTTCCATTTCGACCCGCTGGAACACCTGGACCCGACCCGGGTGCCCGACGACGACGTGGCCGAGGTGGAAGCCCTGGCGCGCGGCAGCTGGGCGCTGGAACGCTAGTCGTCCTTGAACGCGTCGCGGTGAAAGGCCGCGGCCTCGTCCACGGCGGCCAGGCCCGGCGCCCAGGGATCCTCCGGGTCGGCGCCGGCCATCACCTCCAGGGTGGCGTGCACGCCCCGCGCCAGCGACTCGGTGTGATAGCCGCCCTCCAGCACCATGGCCAGCCGCCCGCCGCAATGGCGGTCGGCGATATCACGGACGATGGCGGTCATCGACGCGAAGCCCTCGTAGCTCACGTTCATCGCCAGATCGAACCGGTGGGCGTCAAAACCGGCGGATACCAGCACCAGATCGGGCCGGAACGCGTCCGCCGCCGGCACCAGGATGTCGCGAAACGCTTTCAGCATGGCCATGTCGCCGGCGCCCCCGGGCAACGGCACATTCACCGTGTACCCTTCGCCGAGGCCGCCGCCCACTTCGCCGAGTGCCCCGGAGCCGGGATAAAAGGGCGCCGCCCGGTGGGTATCGAAAAACAGCACATCCGGGTCGGCCCAGAAGATTTCCTGGGTGCCGTTACCGTGGTGGGCGTCCCAGTCGACGATCAGCACCCGCCGGCACCCCAGCGCGGCCTGGGCGTGGGCCGCCGCCACCGCCACGTTGTTGAACAGACAGAAACCCCGGGCCCGCACCGATTCCGCATGGTGGCCCGGCGGTCTCACCGCGGCGAAGGCGCCCCGGACACGGCCGGTCACCACCGCTTCCACGGCGGCGATGGCGGTGCCGGCGGCCACCTCGGCGGCCTCCACGCTGCCCGGCGACACCGCCGTGGTGTCCACATCCAGCCAGGCGTTCTCGCCGCGCATGGCCTGGATACCGTCGAGATAGGAGGTGGTGTGCACCCGCGCCAGCTGTTCACGGGTGGCGGCCACGCCGGGCGCCAGACACACGCCGGGCACCGGCTCCCGCTCCAGCAGCTCCAGCACCGCGCGCAGACGACCGGGGTGCTCCGGGTAGCTCCATTTGGCGCCCAGGCCGGACAGGATCTCCCGCACCCGGCGGTCCAGCCGACCAGGCAGAAAGGCGGCGTCCGCGTCCGGCTGGTGGGCCAGGGTGCGCGGGTCGTGGAACAGGATCACTTCACGGTCGCCGATCATGGCACCCCCGTCCGACTCGAGTTCCTCCCTTATACCGCGACCCGGCCGGGGAAAACACGTTTAACGGGCACAAAAAAAACGGAGCCCGAAGGCTCCGCTTTTTTCGGGCCGCGCCGAAGCGCGACCAGCAGGTGCCGGCCCGGAGGCCGTCGCCCATCGCCTTATACGGCGACGACGTTTTCAGCCTGCGGACCTTTCTGGCCTTGAGTCACGGTGAACTCAACGCGCTGGCCTTCGGCCAGGGTTTTGAAGCCGGAGCCGGTGATGGCGCTGAAGTGTACGAACACGTCAGGACCGCCGCTCTGCTCGATAAAGCCAAAACCTTTGGATTCGTTGAACCACTTAACGGTACCGGTGGTGGTAGACATAATGATCTCCTGATCAATCATAAAATTTCAGATCCGTTACCGGATCCTGGGGGCGCTGGAAATCTACTGTTACTTATGAAGGTCAGGACGAACACTAAGGAAGGGTATCGAACGGGGATTCATAAATACTGCCGTACTTTCTAGCTACCGGCGAGGATACACCCGTTGTCGGCCCGGTCAACCCCTTTTGTGTTGCGATCCGAATCCCTCGCACCGTCGCCCGCCGCTCAAGTTTTTCCCCAACCCCGCCGATAACAGTGAATAGGCGGACTTTTTCCATTAAAAACAACAACTAAGCAATCGAGAGAGGGCCCATTTATTGCAAGGCCAGGAGCAGGGAGGGTCCGCCTTCCCGGTCCACGACGAACCGGAGAATGCCCATGCAGGACAACACCATTCTGAACCTGGCCTATGACATTTCCGAGATGACCCGCGACAAGGTGGGCGCCATCGAGGACATCATGCAAACCACCAAGATCCTGGCCCTCAACGCGCGCATCGAAGCGGCCCGGGCCGGCGTTGCCGGGGCCGCCTTCGGGGTGGTCGCCGAGGAGATCGGCAAGGTCTCCGAGGAGATCAACCACATCGCCTCCGATTTCCGCGACGCGGTGGAAGGCCACACCCAACGCATCGAGGAAGCGGGTGGACGCATGCTGACGGAGTTTCGCGGTCAGCGGTTCACCGACCTGTCGCTGAACGCCATCGAGATCATCGACCGCAACCTGTTCGAGCGATCCTGCGACGTGCGCTGGTGGGCCACCGACTCGGCGGTGGTGGCCGCCGTGGACGGCGACGATCCGACGGTGCGGGACCATGCCAGCGACCGCCTGGCCACCATTCTGCGTTCCTATGTGGTGTACCTGGATTTGTGGATCGCCGACGCCGACGGGCGGGTGGTGGCCAACGGGCGCCCGGACCGTTATCCCGACGCGGTGGGGCTGAACGTGGCGCGCAGCGCCTGGTTCCAGCAGGCCATGAACACCGCCAGCGGCGATGAGTTCACGGTCACCGACATCGCCCGCAACGGTGCCCTGGACGACGCGGCGGTGGCCACCTACGCCACCGCCATCCGCGCCGGCGGCGACGTGCACGGCGCGCCGCTGGGCGTGCTTGGCATCTTCTTCGACTGGACGCCCCAGGCCGAGGACGTGGTGAAGGGGGTGGGGCTCAGCGATGAAGAGCGGGCCCAATGCCGGGTCATGCTGCTCGACGCGGAACACCGCGTCATCGCCGACGCCACCGGGCGCGGCGAACTGGGCAGCCTCTACCCGCTGTGCCCCGAAGGCCGCGAGCGCGGCTACTATCAGGACGGCGACAAACTGGTGGCCTTCGCCCTGACCCCGGGCTACGAAACCTACCGGGGGCTGGGCTGGTACGGCGTGATCGAGTGCGACCTGGGGGCCGCCGCTACAGGAAGGTGAGCCCCAGGCTGATGATCACGCCGGTGACGATCAGCAGCATCAGGCAGTAGCCCATGATGTCCTTGGCCTTGAGGCCGGCGATGGCCAGCACCGGCAGCGCCCAGAACGGCTGCAGCAGGTTGGTCCAGGCGTCGCCCCAGGCCACCGCCATGGCCACCCGCGGCACGTCGGCGCCCAGCGCCGCGGCGGCGGGCAGCATCACCGGGGCCTGCACCGCCCACTGGCCGCCGCCGGAGGGCACGAAGATGTTGACCACGCCGGCACTGATGAAGCTCCAGAACGGCAGGGTTTGATCGGTGGCGATGGAGGCGAAACCGTTGGAGATGGTGCCGGCCAGGCCGGAGTCGGTCATGATCGCCATGATGCCGGCGTAGAACGGAAACTGGATGACGATGCCGGCGCCGCCCTTGACCGCCTCGTTAAGGCTGATCAGCAGCCGGCGCGGGGTCTGGTGCAGCACGATGGCCAGGAACAGGAACATGAAGTTGACGATGTTCAGGTTCAGGCCGCCGCCCTGGCTGAAATAATGGATCGCGTAGGCGACACCGCTGAAGCCGATCAGCCAGGCCAGCACGCGGCTGTTTTCCAGATGCTCGGCGGGGCGCGACGGCGTCACGTCCGGCACCTCCGGGTCCTGGATCGCCTTGGGATCGGCGAACACGCTTTCCTCCGGCGGCGGCAGCATCAACCGGTTGATCACCGGCACCACGATGAACAGGGCCGCCACGATGGCCAGATTGAAGAACGCGAAGATGGTGTCGCCGGTGCCGATCACGCCGATCTGGCTCTCGGTGAAGTGGCCCGGCGTGGCGATGGTCAGCGGAATGGACCCGGCCAGGCCGCCGTGCCAGACCACGAAGCCGCCGTAGGCGCTGGCGATCAGCAGCGGGTAATGCACCTGGATACGGCGCGCCAGGGCCTTGGCGAACAGGGCGCCCACCACCAGACCGAAGCCCCAGTTGATCCAGCTCGCCGCCAGGGACACGTAGGTGACCAGCAGAATCGCCTGGCCCGGCGTGCGCGCCAGCGCCGCCAGCTTATCGAGGATGCCCTTGACCAGCGGCGTGCTGGCCAGCATGAAGCCGGTGACCAGCACCAGCAGCATCTGCATGGAAAAGGTGAGCAGGCCCCAGAAGCCCTTGCCCCACATGTCCATCACCGCCACCGGCGAACGGCCCTCCACCAGCATCGCCGCCAGCGCCGCCACCAGGGTCAGGATCAGCACGAAAATGTAGGGGTCCGGCAGATAGCGTTCCACCAGACGCACCAGGGGTTGGGATGCGCGATTCAACATGGCCGGGCTCTCCATAGAATTATTATTCAACGTACCAGGAATTATCCCGGGCGGCCTCGCCCGGGGCAATCAACGGGCCCGCCCTTACGACTAAAGTCGAAGTCCTGATTCAGACAGCCTGTTTACCGCTTTTTACGGTCCACCGAGCGAGACCGCGTGAAGACCGTAGTAGGCTGTGCGTTCACAGTATCCCAACAACATGACGGTTGCCTTCATGGACGACTCGCAGGCCTCGGAAACCCGCTCGGAAGAGGAAACCCGGAAACTGGTGGAATCGGTGACGGTGCGCTCGGCGATGCTCACCGGCATTTTCATTCTGCTGGTGATGTACACCCTCTATGCCGCCGCCACCCTGTTCGCGCCCCTGGTGGTGGCTTTTCTGACCAGCCTGATCTTCACCCCCCTGGTGCGGGCACTGCGGCCCCTGCGCATCCCGCCGCCGGTGAGCGCCGCGGCGGTGGTGGTGCTGGTGTTCTCGATCGTGGTCAGCGCCCTGTACGGGCTCAGTGAGCCGGCCATGGAATGGCTCGATAAGGCGCCCCGCGATCTGCGCCAGATCGAGCTGGAGTTCCGCGAACTGGCGGCGCCCATGGAAAAGCTGCGCCAGGCCCGCGAGCAGTTCGCTCTGATCACCGCCCCGGACAAAGGCGCCGGCGGTCAGGGCGAGGCGGACATGCCGTGGAGCCCGGTGGAATGGTTGATGTCCGGCACCTGGTCGGCGCTCTACGGCATCGCCATCAGCTTTATCCTTCTCTACTTCATGCTGGCCTCCGGCGACACCTTCCTGCGCAAGCTGGTGCGGGTGATCCCCCAATTCGAGAACAAGCGCGCGGCGGTGGAAACGGTGCGCGAGATCCAGAACAGCATCGCCGTCTATCTGGGCACCATCACCATCATCAACCTGTGCCTGGCGGTGGCCGCGTCCCTGATTCTGTATCTGCTCGACGTGCCCAACCCGATTCTGTTCGGCGTCATGGTCGGCCTGTTCAACTACGCCCCCTACATCGGGCCGGTGGTGAGCCTGGTGGTGATCGCCCTGGTCAGCATCCTGGAATTCAACGGCCTGTACGAAGCCCTGCTGCCGGCGGCCCTGATCCTCGGGCTGAACGTGCTGGAAGGGCAGTTCATCACGCCCACCATCGCCGGCCACCGCCTGGCACTGAGCCCGGTGATGGTATTCCTGTCGATTCTGCTGTGGGGCTGGATGTGGGGCGTGGTCGGTATTCTGATCGCGGTGCCGCTGCTGGTGTGCATCAAGCTGGTGTGCGACAACATCGACTCGCTGAGCCTGGTCTCCGAGTTCATGGGCCGCTAACGGGAACGCCCCGACACCAGGTCCGAAAAGGGCGAGTACCGCGCCGCCGCCCGGGGTAGTCTGACGCTTCCCCGGACATTGATCGCGGAGACGCCATGACCGCTCTTCTCTACAGCGAAACCGATTCCCCGCTGGGCCCGTTGCTGCTGCTGGGCGACGGCGAGGCGCTCAGCGGGCTGTACATGAACGCGCAGAAACACCGCCCGGCCCTGGAACGGGAACGCCGCCGCGACGACGCCGCCTTCCGCGCCGCCCGCGAACAACTGGCCGCCTACTTCGCCGGCGAACTGCGTGTCTTCGACCTGCCCCTGGCCCCGGCGGGCAGTGCCTTCCAGCAATCGGTATGGCGCGCCCTGCTGGACATTCCCTACGGCGACACCGCCAGCTACGGCGAACTGGCGCAACGGCTCGGCAAACCCGGCGCCGCCCGGGCGGTGGGCCTGGCCAATGGCCGCAATCCGCTGGGCATCATCGTGCCCTGCCACCGGGTGATCGGCGCCAACGGCACCCTCACCGGCTACGGCGGCGGGCTGGAGCGCAAGCAATGGCTGCTGGAACACGAACGCCGCCTGGCCGGCGGCCAGGGCGCCCTGCCCGGCTTTGGCTGACGCCCGACGGCAACCCCTGACGATGGTGCCAGAAACCTGCTAGGTTTAAGACTTCGCAAACCTCCCGGGCATCATCATGAACAACAACAGCGATGCAATCGTCGTGGGCGCCGGCCTGGCCGGCCTGGTGGCCGCGGCGGAACTGGCCGACGCCGGCAAAACCGTGACCCTGGTCGAACAGGAAGGCGAGAACGCCGTGGGGGGCCAGGCGCACTGGTCCCTGGGCGGCCTGTTCCTGGTGGACAGCCCGGAACAGCGCCGCATGCGCATCAAGGACAGCGCCGAGCTGGCGCTGCAGGACTGGCTGGGCAGCGCCGGCTTCGACCGCGACGAGGACCACTGGCCGCGCCGCACCGCCGAAGCCTTTATCGAGTTCGCCGCCGGCGAGATGCGGTCCTGGCTGCACGGCCAGGGCATGCGCTGGTTCCCGGTGGTGGGCTGGGCGGAACGGGGCGGCTCGACGGCCACCGGCCACGGCAATTCGGTGCCGCGCTTCCACATTACCTGGGGCACCGGCCCCGGCGTGGTGGCACCGTTCGAGCGGCGCGTGCGCGAACATATGGATAAAGGCCGCATCACCCTCAAGGCCCGCCACCAGGTGAGCCGGATACTGACCGCCGACGGCCGCGTCACCGGGGTGGCCGGCGAGGTGCTGTCGCCCAGCACCGTACAGCGCGGCGAACGGTCCTCCCGGGACGTGATCGGCGACTTTCAGTTCCAGGCCGGCGCCGTGATGGTGACCTCCGGCGGCATCGGCGGCAACCACGACCTGGTGCGCGAATACTGGCCCCGGGACCGCCTCGGCGAACCGCCGGCCAGCATGGTCTCCGGCGTGCCCCACCATGTGGACGGCCGCATGATCGCCATTACCCGGGAGGCCGGCGCGGCGGTGATCAACAGCGACCGCATGTGGCATTACACCGAGGGGCTGAAAAACTGGAACCCGATCTGGCCCAACCACGGCATCCGCATCATTCCCGGGCCCTCGTCCATGTGGTTCGACGCCAACGGCCGGCGCCTGCCGGCGCCCTGCCTGCCCGGCTACGACACCCTGGCCACGCTCAAGGAAATCCTGCGCAGCGGCCACGACTACTCCTGGTTCGTGCTCGACCAGTCGATCATCGAAAAAGAGTTCGCCCTGTCCGGTTCGGAACAGAACCCGGACATGACCTCCGGACAATGGAAGGAGGTGCTCAAGAGCCGCCTGGGCAAGGGCGCGCCGCCGCCGGTGGAAGCGTTCAAGCAACACGGCGAGGACTTCGTGGTGGCCGACGATCTCAAGACCCTGGTGGACGGCATGAACCGGCTCACCGGCGAGCACCGCATCGACCATCAAAGACTGCACGCGGAACTGGCCGCCCGCGATCGCCAGATGGACAACCCCTACGCCAAGGACGCGCAGATCACCGCCATCCACGGCGCCCGCCATTACCTGGGCGACAAGCTGTTCCGCGCCGCCAAACCGCACAAGATGCTCGACCCGGCCCACGGCCCGCTGATCGCGGTGCGCCTGCACATTCTTACCCGCAAGACCCTGGGCGGCCTGCACACCAACGTGGACGGCCAGGTGCTGGGCGCCGACGGCGAGCCGGTAGCGGGCCTGTACGCCGCCGGCGAAGTGGCCGGCTTCGGCGGCGGCGGCTACCACGGCTACAACGCGCTGGAGGGCACCTTCCTGGGCGGCTGTATTTTCTCCGGCCGCAACGCCGGCCGCCACGCCGCCACGGTGGTTTAGGGAGCTTCAGCGGGGGTGCATGAAGAGCTTCAGCGGGGGTGCACGAAGAGCTTCAGCGGAAGTGAACGAAGAGCTTCAGCGGGGGTAAGAGGAGCCTCAGCGCAGCTGGCTGTCCTTGCTGCCGCGTCGGTTGTAGCCCTCGGAGCGCAGGTCGTCGTCGTGCTCGCTCTGGCAGGGCACGCACAGGCGCACGCCGGGCAGCGCCTGGCGGCGCGCCTCGGGAATCGGCTCGCCGCATTCCTCGCAGTGGGTAAGACTGTCACCCGCCGGCAGACGGCTGCGGGCGTACTGCACCGAGGAATCCACGGTGCTGTCGATCTGATCCTGTACCGCGCCTTCCGGCGCCCATCCCGTGGCCATGGTGTCCTCCGTCGCGTCCATCCAGAACACACCTTCCCGGCAACGAATGCAAGCGTCCGGCGCCTTCCGTATACTGTCCTTATGAACAGTATCCCGAGACCCGTTTCATGGACGTGACCCGCAAGCTCGCCGTGCTCGCCGACGCGGCCAAATACGATGCCTCCTGCGCCAGCAGCGGCGCGCCCCGGCGCAGCTCCCGGGGCAAGGCCGGCCTCGGCAACAGCAACGGCACCGGCATCTGCCACAGCTACACGCCGGACGGGCGCTGTGTGTCCCTGCTCAAGATCCTGCTCACCAATTTCTGCCTCTACGATTGCCAGTACTGCGTGAACCGGCGCTCCAGCGACGTGCCCCGGGCGCGCTTCACCCCGGAGGAAGTGGTGCGCCTGACGCTGGACTTCTACCAGCGCAACTACGTCAGTGGCCTGTTTCTCAGTTCCGGCATCATCCGCTCGCCGGACTACACCATGGAGCAACTGGCGCGGGTGGCGCGGCTGCTGCGGGAAGAGCACGGCTTTCGCGGCTACATTCATCTCAAGACCATTCCCGAGGCGGACCCGGCGCTGATCGATCAGGCCGCCCGGTTCGCCGACCGGCTGAGCGTGAACATCGAGCTGCCCAGTGAACGGGGGCTGCGCGATCTGGCGCCGGAAAAACAGCTGGGTGGCATTCGCCGCGCCATGGGCACCATCCACGCCGGCACCGAGGCGGATCAGGCGGACAAAAGCCGCTCGCCGAAGCGGCCCCGCTACGCCCCCGGCGGCCAGAGTACGCAGATGATCGTCGGCGCCGACGCCAGCAGCGACCGGCTGATCCTGGACACCGCCGACCAGCTGTACCGCCGCTTCCGTCTCAAGCGGGTCTACTACTCCGCGTTCAGCCCGATCCCCAACAGCCCCGGCACGGTGCCGCTGCGGCCGCCGCCGTTGCTGCGCGAGCACCGGTTGTACCAGGCCGATTTCCTGCTGCGCGGCTACGGCTTCCAGCCCGGTGAACTGCTCGCCGACAACGAGCAGTTGCCGCTGGACATCGACCCCAAGCTGGCCTGGGCGCTGCGCCATCGGGCGCTGTTTCCCCTGGACCTGAACCGGGCGCCCCGCGAACTGATCGGCCGGGTCCCGGGCATCGGCCTGCGCAGCGCCGAGCGGCTGGTGGCCCTGCGCCGCCACCGCCGGGTGCGCTTCGAGGATCTGGTGCGGCTGCGCTGCGTGGTGGCCAAGGCGCGGCCGTTCGTGGTCACCGCCGACCATCGCCCGCGCGACGCCGGCCTGGACACCCCGGCCCTGCGCCGGCAGCTGGTGGACGCGCCGGTGCAGGCCAGCCTGTGGGACTGATCGAGAGGCCGCCGTGCGTATTCTCTCCGACACCCTGACCTTCGACGCCTGGCGCCAGCAGGCGCGGGCTCTGCTGGGCCAGGGCGCCGCGCCGGAAACGGTGAGCTGGGAAGCGCCGGACCGCCCTTCCCTGTTCGGTCTGTCGCCGCCGCCGGCCGCCGGCGAGGGCCCGGCGCCCCGGGTGCCGGCGGCGCTGGTGGCGGCCCTGCGGCAGGCCGCGCCCTACCGGGTGGCCGGCCGTTGGAACCTGCTCTACCGGGTGCTGTGGCGCGGCGCCCACGGCGAGCGGCAGGCCCATCTGCCCGGCGACCAGGACGGCAGCGCGCTGCAGCGGCGCATCAAGGCGGTGCAGCGGGAAGCGCATCACCTGCACGCCTTTCTGCGCTTTCAGCCGGTGGCCGACGACGACCCGCAACGGCCCCTGGACTTGCTGGCCTGGTTCGAACCGGCCCACGACATCCTGCCGTGGGCCAGTGAGCACTTTGCCCACCGCCTGGGCCGCCGGCGCTGGCTGATCGCCACACCGCAGGACGGGGTCTGGTACGACGGGGAGCGGAGCCACCATCACGCGCCCTGCCCGGAGAGCTGGCAGGCCCTGGCGCGGGCCGCCCGTGACCAGGACGACCCGTTATGGCGCACCTACTACCGCAGCCTGTTCAATCCGGCCCGGCTCAACCCCACCGCCATGCAGGGGCACATGCCGGCGCGCTTTCGCGCCCACACCCCGGAGGGCCGCGACATCCCCGGCCTGGTGGCGGACGCCCGGCGCGGCGCCCGTCGCCATGGCCAGGCCGCCGCCGTCGGCGCCCTGCCCGGCAAGGCGCTGCGGGCACCGAAATCGCCGGATGCGCCGCCACCGCCCGGTGCGCTAAAGTAGCGCACCCGTCCGACCCGCCACCCTTCGGAAGCCTTCATGTCCCTCGTTACGCCGCCGCCGCACCGCCCCAACGCCGCCGTCATGGTGACCGGGGGCATCCTCACGGCGCTGGTGGCGATTGTGTTCGCGCGGCTCGCCTATGGGGTGATTCTGCCTCCGATGCGCGAGGACCTGGCGCTGAGCTATCGGCAGGCCGGCAATCTGGGCACGGTGACCGCCCTGGGCTATCTGCTGTTCGTGCTGGTGGGCGGGGTGGCCGCCGGCCGCTGGGGCGCCCGCCGGGCGGTGGCCCTGGGGCTGTTTATTCTGACCCTGGCGTTCACCGGCCTGGCCCTGGCCTCGGACTACCGGCTGATCATCGCGCTGATGGGGCTGCTGGGCCTGGGCACCGCCTTCTGTTTCGCCCCCATGGTGTCGCTGCTGGCCACCTGGTACCCGGACAAACGCGGCCTGGTGATCGGCTGCATGAGCGCCGGGGTGGGCGCCGGCCTGTTCGCCACCGGCCTGCTGGTGCCCTGGCTGTCCGCCGCCTTCGGCGAGCATGGCTGGCGGCTGGCCTGGGGCCTGTTCGGGGCGACGGCGGCGCTGACCGTGGTGCTGGTGCTGGTGGCGGTGCGCGACCCGCAACCGGTGGCGGTGGACGACCCGCAGCGACCGGCGCCGGCGGACAAATGGCGCATCTATCGGCATCCCCGGGTGATTACCATGGCCACCGTCTATGGGGTGATCGGCATGGTCTACATCATCCAGTCGATCTTCATGGTCAGCTACGTGGTGGAGGCCGGCCACGGCGACGACGTGGCCGGCTGGCTGCTGGCCATGTCCGGGCTGCTGTCGGTGGCCAGCGGCCCGCTGTGGGGGTTGCTGTCCGACATCTGGGGGCGCGGCAACGCCCTGGCCCTGGCCATCGCCGTGGTGTCCGTGGCCATGGGCCTGCCGCTGCTGAGCCAGAGCCTGCTGACGTTCTTCCTGCACTTCCTGCTGATGGGCTGCGCCATGAACGGCGCCTTCACCATGATCCAGGCCGCCAGCACCGATCAGGTGGCGCCGCGCTTCATCCCCATCGCCTTCAGTTACGTCACCGTGTTCTTCGCCGGTGGCCAGTTTCTGGGGCCGGCCATCGCCGGCTGGCTGATCGAATTCAGCGGCGGTTTCCATCTGGCGGTGGGCTTCACCTGCGCCTCGCTACTGGTGGCGCTGCTGCTGGCTTTGCGGATCCGCGCCTTCCCGCGCACGCCGGCGGTGGCCTGAGCCCGGAACAGGCCCTAGAATGTGCCGCTTCGCCCGGCCGGGGCCCCGAACCGGCGCCGCCGGGCCCGTGATCCGGCCAGGGTGGCAAGCATGAGCAACGGCGTGCACAGCGTTTCGCAAACCTCCGTTCCGGGCGGCCGGCTGGCCCGCCTGCTGGCCGAATTGAAGCTGCTCAACGGCCAGCCGGAGACGGACTTCGCGGAACGGCTGGGGCGCCTGTTCGACCTGTCCGACACGGTAGCCCTGGACGCCGCCAACGGACACCGGGCCGCCGGCCCCTTCTTTGCCGGTCTCAAGGATTACCAGCGTCTGCGCGGCGATCTGGACAAGGCCCGCGACAAACTGGTGGCGGCCCTCACCCGGGCCTTCGAGCCGGAACAGCAAGGCACCCGCAACGGCCTGCCGGCGCCGGTGGCCGACTACGAGCCCTACCAGCAATTCTATGTGGCCCGCCAGCGACAGCTCACCGCCGGCCTGCAGCCGGTGCGCGTGCGGCTGCGCGGCGCCCTGGCCGACGCCGGCCCGGCGGCGGCGCAGCTGGCCGAGCTGGATACCGTGTTCGAGGCCACCCTGACCGCCTACGGCCGCCGCGCCTTCGGCGCCATTCCGCGCTTGCTGGCGCGCCGTTTCGAGGCGCTCAAACCGGACGGCCAGCGCCGACTGCTGGAAGACGACACCGACGACCCGGCGGCCTGGATGGCGCCGGGGGGCTGGCTGCACCGTTTTACCGGCGAAATGCAGCTGCTGCTGCTCGCCGAACTGGAGGCCCGCCTGGAACCCCCGCGCGGCCTGCTGGACGCTTTGTACAACGAGGTACGCGACCGCACATGACACGTTTTCTGTTTGCACTCGCTTTCTTTCTGGGCGCCGCCGCGGTGCTCTGGGTGGGGCTGGGCTTCGTCGCCGGCCCGCCGGTGGCACTGCTGGCCACCGCGCTGATCGCCCTGGTCTATGGCTTCGGCTTCCTGGAGCTGCTGCGCTTCCGCCGCGCCACCGACCAGCTGCGCGACACCCTGCGCTCCACGCCCTGCGACGAACAGAGCCTGGGCGGCTGGCTGGCCAGCCTGCCGGCGGACCTGCGCGGCCCGGTGCGCCGCCGGGTGGAAGGCGAACCGGCGGCGCTGCCCGGCCCGATGCTGACGCCCTACCTGTCCGGCTTGCTGGTGATGCTCGGCCTGCTGGGCACCTTCGTGGGCATGACCGTGACCCTGCAGGGCGCGGTCACCGCCCTGGACGGCGGCAGCGATCTGCAAGCGATCCAGAGCGCCCTGGCGGCGCCCATCGCCGGCCTCAGCCTGGCGTTCGGCACCTCCATCGCCGGCGTCGCCGCCTCCGCCATGCTCGGGCTGGGCGCCACCCTGTGCCGCCGCGAGCGGCTGCTGGTGGGCCGCGACCTGGACGGCAAGATCAGCCGCGAGCTGCGCCCCTTCTCCCTGAAACAACAGCAACGCGACGCCTTCCAGGCCCTGCGCGACCAGTCCCAGGCGTTCCCCGCCGTGGTCGAGCAGCTGCGCGCGCTCACCGAGCGCCTGGACGGCCAGAGCGAACGGCTGGCCGGCTCCCTGACCGACAACCAGCGTGACTTCCACGACCGCATCAGCGGCGAATACCAGACCCTGGCCCGGGCGGTGGGCGACAGCCTGCAGCGGCACCTGGCCGACGGCGCCCGCCAGGCCGCCGAGGGCATGCGCCCGGTGATGGAAGACGCCATGGCCGGACTGCGGGAACAGGCCGAGCGCACCCATCAACGGTTGGGCGAGCTGACCGAACAGCAACTGGCCGGCCTGGCCGAACGCTTCCAGGCCACCACCGACGGCACCGCCGAACAGTGGCAAAAGGGACTGGCGGATGCCCGCGCTGCCCAGGACCGGCAACTGGCTCAGTGGGCGGAGCGCTTCGAGCAGGTCACCACCGGCCTCGGCGACACCTGGCGGGACGGCCTGGCGGAACAGAACCGGCACCAGGGGGAACAGGCCGAACGTCTGGCCCGGGCCCTGGAGGCCACCGCCGTCCAGCTGCGCGAGGACAACCAGGCGCTGGTGGCCCACGCCCGCGAGCAGCAGACCCGCTTCACCGAGCAGCACCGCGAACAACTGCAAACCACCGCCGAACGCTTCGCCGCCGACACCGACCAGATCGCCGGGCACTGGCGCACGGCCCTGGAGGAACAGCAACGCCAGGGAACCACCCTGATCGCCGAGCTGGCCACCGCCCTGGAAGCCCACGACCGGCGCTTCCAGGACAGCGCCGAACACTGGCAGGCCGCGCAGCGGGACGGCCTGGCCGACCAGCGCCGGCACCAGGATGCCCTGCTCCAGGCCCTGGACACCGGTCTGCAACGTCATCAGGACGCCTTCCAGCGCACCACCGGCGAGCTGCTCGACGGCCAGCGCCAGGGCCTGGACGCCCTACTGGCGCGCACCGGCGATGCGCTGTCCGCGCTGCGCGATCAGGAAGCGGCCCGGGCCGACGCCGCCACGCAACGGCTGGCCGATCTGGAAGCCACCGCGGCGCGCCATCTCACCGATCTGGGCACCGCCCTGGAAGCGCCCCTGGCGCGCCTGATCGAAACCGCCTCGGAAACCCCCAAAGCCGCCGCCGAGGTGATCGCCCGGCTGCGCGAGGAAATGGCCCGCAGCGGCGAACGCGACAATGAGCTGCTCGAGGAACGCCACCGTCTGATGCACGAACTGGACGCCCTGCTGGCCACCCAGCGCCAGGCGGCGGAAGCCCAGCGCGAAGCGGTGGAAGCGCTGATCCAGGACGCCGGCGGCGCCCTGCGCGACGTCAGCGACACCTTCGGTGTCCAGGTGGAACGGCAAAGCGCGCAGCTGGACAGCCTGGCCGGGGACCTCACCGAAGGCGCCCGGGACGTGGCCAGCCTGAGCGACGCCTTCGGCACCGCCGTGAACCTGTTCGGCGAATCCAACGACAAGCTGCTGGATACCCTGCAGCGCATCGAGAGCGCCCTGGAGCAGTCCGCCAGCCGCCACGACGAACAGCTCGCCTACTACGTGGAGCAGGCCCGGGAAGTGATCGATCTGAGCCTGGCCGCGCAGAAGGACGTGATCGAGGCACTGGGCCAGGCACGGCCCGCTGACGGCGACGGGGCCCACTGATGGAACAGGACGGCGACGTACAGACCACGCCGGTCTGGGCGATCTTCTCGGACCTGATGGCGGCCCTGGTGGGGATCTTCGTGCTGATGCTGGTGTGGGTGATCGGCATCCAGCTCGATCTCAGCCAGTCGCTGAGCGAGGAACGCGCCAAGTTGGAAACCGAGCAGCAACGCCGCGCCGCCCTGGAGGAAGCCCTGGCCGACCCGCTGGCCAGCGGCCGTATTTCGTTCCAGAACGGCCGCATCGGCATCAACGGCAGCGTGCTGTTCTCGCTCAACTCCGACCGGCTGCAGAACGACGGTGAAGACCTGCTGCAAAGCCTGGTCACGCCCCTGAAAAAATACCTGGCCGCCCACGACGACCTGCTGATGGTGAGTGGCTTCACCGACGACCTGCCGATCCAGAAAGGCAACGCCCGCTACACCGACAACTGGGGCCTGTCGGCGCAGCGCGCGCTCACCGTCACCCGCACGCTGATCGCCCAGGGCCTGCCCGAGGAACGCATCTTCGCCGCCGCCTTCGGCGACAACCAGCCGGTGGCGCCGAACACCGACGACGACGCCCGGGCCCGCAACCGCCGGGTGGAAATCACCACCGTGCCGCGCCAGGACGCCGCCGATGAATGACCTCTTGAGCGACGTCGATAAACGCCTGGAGACCCTGCGCGACCAGGGCGCCGCCCACTACGACCCGATGCGTTTTCACTACCTGGAAAGCCTGGCCCGCCGGGGCGCCGGCGCCACCCTCTCGGATCGCCTGCCGGCGTTCGAACAGGACTTCCAACAAGCCCGACACGAGGCGGAAGGATTGCTTGAGGACGGCGCGGACGACGGCCCCCACCGGGCGCGCCTGCAAGCCCTGTACGACGCCGGCGACTACAAAGCGGTACGGCGGCTGGCCCGGCAAGGCGGCCCACGCCTCGCAACGCTGACCGACCTGACCCACCGCCTGCGCGACCACGGCGAGATCGCCGCCGCCGGCCCGGACACCGACACCCTGGACGCCCTGCTGGACACCCAGCACCGCCGCCTGCGCGCCGACCAGCGCGGCGACCAGGACGCCCCGCGCCGGGAACTGAAAACCCTGGCCACCCTGCAGGCCAGCCGCGCCCGCCAGCACACCGCCCGGCGCATCCGCCATGCGGTGGACCACCCCACCGGCGACGCCGGCCCCCTCAACGCCCACCGCCAGGTGGTGCGCGCCCTGGAACGCCTGCACACCATCGCCCCCGGCTACCTGGAACGGTTCGTGGGCTACGTGGACACGCTGATGGCCCTGGAAAAAGCCGCGCCCAAAAATACCGGCGGCCGCGACCTCTAGCAGCGAGTCAGTGCTAGGGCGTATCCCAATAGCCTTCGGAGAACACCGCGATTTGCTGAAAAAAGGTGGCCCGGGCCAGGGCCTGGCGCAGGGCGCGCCGTTCCTTTTCATTGCCGCTGGCGGCCAGCTCTTCCTGCAGCACACGGGGGTCGTCCGGGCGCCACAGGGACAGCTGCAGGGAGGGGAACACATAGGCGCGGCCGGGTTCCTGGTCGTCTTCTTCCAGGGTACCGAACTGCATCAGGTGCACCAGCACGGTGTCGGCGGCGGCCTGGAACAGGTCCAGGCCCTCGTGGCGCAGCGGCAGGCCGTCGCCGGCGGCGATCCATTCGGCGCGCTGGTGCTCGTCGTAATGCACCACCAGCGCGCCGTCGAAGAACAGATCCCGGGCCGGGAAATCAATGCCGAACTGCTGCCGCGCCGGCCAGTGCTCCGGCGCCTGGCCCACCGCGGCACGTACCGCCTCCGGCGGGTCGCCCAGGCGGATTTCGTTGATGCCGCTGCGCGGGCGCAGCAGAAACCGGTCCATGCTCGCGTCAGTCCCCGTCGCCGATCTTGTCCTGGGTGCGGGTGTCGAAGTCGGACGCGTGGTGCCGTTCGCGCAGCTGCGTGGACGGCTCGCCGAAGGTGCGGTTGACCATGCGGCCACGCTGCACCGCCGGGCGCGCGTCGATGGCCTCGGCCCAGCGCAGCACGTTCTTGTAGGACGTCACGTCCAGGAACTCGGCGGCGCTGTAGAGCCGGCCCAGCACCAGCTGCCCGTACCAGGGCCAGGTGGCGATGTCGGCGATGGAATAGTCGTCGCCGGCCAGCCAGGTGTGTTCCGCCAGATGACGGTCGAGCACGTCCAGCTGACGCTTCACTTCCATGGTGTAGCGATCGATGGGGTACTGGTATTTTTCCGGCGCGTAGGCGTAGAAGTGGCCGAAGCCGCCGCCCAGGAAGGGCGCCGCGCCCTGCTGCCAGAACAGCCAGTTGAAGCATTCGGTGCGGGCGGCGCCTTCGGGAATCAGGGCGCCGAATTTCTCCGCCAGGTAGAGCACGATGGAGGCGGTTTCAAACACCCGGCGGGGCGGTTCCACGCCGTGGTCCATCATCGCCGGGATCTTGGAGTTGGGATTGATCTCCACGAAGCCGCTGCCGAACTGGTCGCCCTCGCCGATGTTGATCAGCCAGGCGTCGTATTCCGCGCCGGAGTGGCCCAGAGCCAGCAGTTCCTCCAGCATCACCGTGACCTTGACGCCGTTGGGGGTGGCCAGGGAATAGAGCTGCAGAGGGTGCTCGCCCACCGGCAGTTCCTTATCGTGGGTGGGGCCGGCGATGGGGCGATTGATGCTGGCGAAGCGCCCGCCGTTGCCCGGTTCCCATTTCCAGACCTTCGGTGGCGTGTAGGTGTCATCGGACATGAAACTTCTCTCCCGTGCAGAAACGAAGACGGCGCTGGGCCGGATCCGGCACCTTAAAACGTCCCGGCCGGGGTTGGAACGGGCAGCGCCGCAAAGCTTCTCTATCATGGCGAAAGGCCGGGCCGATGGCGAGCGGCCCCGGGGTCAGACCTTTTTCACGAACTCCGACTTCAACTTCATGGCGCCGATGCCGTCGATGCGGCAGTCGATGTCGTGATCGCCGCCCACCAGGCGGATGCCCTTGACCTTGGTGCCGACTTTGACCACCGAGGACGAACCTTTGACCTTCAGGTCCTTGATCACGGTGACGGTGTCGCCATCGCTAAGCACGTTGCCGTTGGCGTCGCGGATCAGGCCCGCCTCGGCGGCGGCCTGCTGGTCGGCGGCGTTCCATTCGTGGGCGCATTCCGGGCACACGAACATGGTGCCGTCTTCATAGGTATAGGGGGAATCGCATTTCGGGCAGGCGGGCAAATCACTCATCAGTTTTCTCGGACGGGCAAAGGCGCCAGGGGCGCGTAAAAGCGCCATTATAACACCGCCTACGCGCTTCGTTGGCGAGCCGGCCCTGGCGAGTTCTAGTCGGCTTCGCCGATGTCCTCGTTCCAGATGTCCGGATGGGCGCTGATGTAATCGGCGAGCAGGGCCTTGCAGTCCGGGTCGTCCAGTTCGATCACCCGCACGCCATGGGCGCGCAGCTCGTCCAGGCCGCCGGCGAAGTTGGCCGACTCGCCCACCACCACGGTGCCGATGCGGAACTGGCGCACCAGGCCGCTGCAGTACAGGCACGGCGCCAGGGTGGTGACCATGATCTTGTCGCCGTAGCCGCGCTGGCGGCCGGCCTTGCGGAAGGCGTCGGTCTCGGCGTGCACCGAGGGGTCGTCTTCCTGGATGCGCCGGTTGTGGCCCGCGCCCAGCAGGGTGCCTTCGGCGTCGAACAGGGCGGCGCCGATGGGAATGCCGCCCTCGGCCAGCCCCAGGCGGGCCTCACCCAGAGCCACCGCCAACATCGCCGCGTAATCCAAAGTGTCCGCCATGGTCATTGCTCCTTCCTTACCGGCCATTGGGAAACGGCGGGGACTATACCGCACCATCTCGCCCGGGGGCCCATTGACCTTCACGCCGTGGCTCCCGGCTCGGGTGCAACCTTGAACAAATTTGCCGTCTTCCAAAATAACCACTTTGCCGTTACCGTGAACACCTGTACACATAAACCACAGGAGAGCGGCATGACCACCCCGGTACCCCGAGGCAAGGCACCCAGGCGCTGGCTGACGCGGCTGTCCGCGATCAGCGACATGTTCGCGTTCCCGCTGCGCACCTCCCACTACGTGGAGCTGGTGAACCCGCTGTGGACCACCCACCGCATGCACGCCCGGGTGGTGGACGTGTGGGACGAGACCCGCGACGCCCGCACCGTGACCCTGAAGCCCGGCGCCAACTGGCGGCTGCACCGGCCCGGCCAGCATATCCGCGTGGGCATTCCGGTGGACGGCCGCCACTACACCCGCACTTATACCATTTCCTCGCCGCCGGAACGCGACGATGGCTGCTTCACCATTACCGTCAAGAAGATCGACGGCGGGCGGCTGTCCCACCACATCGTGCGCAATCTGAAGGTGGGCGATTTCATTCCGGTGGGGCTGCCCCAGGGCGAGTTCTATCTGCCGGACGCCTCGCCGGTGCAACCGTTGTTCATCACCGCCGGCAGCGGCATCACCCCGGCGATGAGCATGGTGCGCAGCCTGATCGCCCAGGAGCGGCTGCCGGACACGGTGCATATCCATTACGCGCCCCATGAGTTCGACACCATCTTCGGCCGCGAGCTGCGCCGGCTGGATCAGGCGCAGCCGCACTACCATCTGCACGAGGTACACACCCGTCAGGCGCCGGAGGACCAGAACCACTTTACCGAGGCGCAGCTGGAGCGGCTGTGTCCGGACTGGCGCGAGCGCGACTGCTACGCCTGCGGCCCGCCGGCCCTGCTGGCCGCCCTGGAGCGCACCTGGGAAGCCGCCGGGCTGACCCAGCGCCTGCACATCGAGCGCTTTCGCGCCGACTTCGCGCCGATTCCCGACGACGCCGTGGGCGGTAAGGTGCGCTTCGCCGACAGCGACCTGGACGTGGACGCGGACGGCGAGACCAACCTGCTGCGCGTGGCCGAGGACGCCGGGCTCAACCCGCCCCACGGCTGCCGCATGGGCATTTGCCATACCTGCAACACCACGCTCCGATCCGGCTGCGTACGCGACCTGCGCAGCGGCGACTTCATCAACGAACCCGGCGCCATCGTGCAAGTGTGCGTGTGCGCGGCCGCCGGGGACTGCGAACTGGCACTTTAGGGAGAACGTCATGAGCACGAAACGACCCTTGCCGGTGGACCTCACCGACGAACAGATCGACGAGTTCGGTCGCGAGATGGACGCCATCTACCACGAAACCCTGGAATCCCGGGGCGAGAAGGACCGGCTCTACATCCTGCGGCTGATCCGCACCCAACGCAGCATGGCACTGCTGGGCCGGCTGGTGATCTACGCCAGCCTGTTCCTGCTGCCCGCCTGGGGCCACGCCCTGGCCGGCTGGCCGTCCACGCTGATCGTCATGGCCCTGGGCGTGATCCTGCTGGGCCTGGCCAAGATCCTGGAGAACATGGAAATCGCCCACAACGTGCTGCACGCCCAGTGGGACTGGATGAAGGACCCGGAGATCCAGTCCAATACCTGGGAGTGGGACACCATGAGCCCCTCGGACCGCTGGATGCACTCCCACAATGTGGTGCACCACACCTGGACCAATGTGCTGGAAAAGGATCTGGACGTGGGCTACGGCATCATGCGCGTGACCCCGCACCAGCCCTGGAAGCCCGCTTACCTGCTGCAGCCGGTGTACTTCGTGCTGCTGATGCTGCTGTTCGAGGAAGGCGTGGCGCTGCACGAGCAGGCGCTGATCGACGTGGCCGAGCGCAAGAAAAAGCCCAAGGAAATCCTGCCGCTGATGAAGCACATCGGCCGCAAGGTGTGGGGCCAGGTGCGCAAGGACTACATCATGTGGCCGGGCCTGGCCGCCCTGGTGGCGCTGCCGATTTCCCTGGTGGTGCCGGAGTCGCCGCTGACCGTGTTCCTGCTGGTGGCGGCGGCCAACGCGGTGGCCAACATCATGCGCAATATCTGGGCGTTCACGATCATCTTCTGCGGGCACTTCCCCGCCGGCGTTTATCACTTCACCCAGGAGCAAACCGAAGGGGAATCCCGTGGCCAGTGGTACCTGCGGCAACTGCTGGGCTCCGCCAACATCACCGGCGGCCCGCTGTTCCATGTGATGTCCGGCAACCTGAGCCACCAGATCGAGCACCACCTGTTCCCGGACCTGTGCAGCAACCGCTATCCGGAAGTGGCGCCCAGGGTGAAAGCCCTGGCGGACCGCTACGGCCTGCCCTACAACTCCGCGCCCATGTGGCGGCAGTTCGGCACCACCTGGCTGAACAACCTGCGGCTGGCCCTCCCCGGCGGCACCACACCGCCGGAACCGGCGCGGGCCTGAGGGCCCGCCCGGCGGCGGCTTTCCCCTGGATGACAGCAGTGATAGCATTGCTGTCATCCATTGAGGAGAACGCCGATGAGCACTCTGACCGTCCGCAATCTCGATGACGACCTGAAGCAGCGCCTGCGGCTGGAAGCCGCCCGGAACGGGCATTCCATGGAGGAGGAAGCGCGCCGGATCCTGCGCCGGGCCCTGAGCGAGCCGGCGCCGGAACAGGGCCTGGGCAGCCGCATCCGTGACCGCTTCGCCGCCTACGACGGCCAGGAGCTGGAGCTGCCCGAGCGCCGCGACCCGCCGCGTCCGGCGGACCTGGAACCGTGATCGTCCTCGACACCAATGTGCTCTCCGAACTGATGCGCCCGGCGCCGAACCCGGTGGTGGTGCACTGGCTGGACCGGCAACCGGCCCGGGACGTGGCCACCACCAGCATCACCGTGGCGGAGATTCTGTACGGCATCGAGCGGCTGCCCGCCGGCCGCCGGCAACGCACCCTGGCGATGCTCGCCGCCGAACTGTTCGATCAGGAATTCAGCGGACGCCTGCTGACCTTCGACGCCCTGGCCGCCAGCCACTACGCGCAGAAGATGGCCGAAGCGGAACGCAACGGCACCCCGGTGAGCATGGCCGACGGCCAGATCGCCGCCCTCTGCCACACCCACGGCGCCACCCTGGCGACCCGCAACACCAAAGACTTCGAGCCTCTTGGCATTCCCTTGATCAACCCCTGGATCTCGTAACACCGCTTCTACAAACGGGTGGCAGTGGCCAGGTCCTCATGTTCGAAGGCGCTTTCCATGCGCTTGATTTCAGCAGCGGGAGCGCCCCTCTTTCTCGCCGCATCACGCCACCCCTTGCAGGCTTTGGCCACTTCCCGAATGCACGCATCCGCTTCCGCCGGTTTGAGGGAAAATTGGTCCGCCACGGAGCGCAGCAGTTCGATGGAGCAGGTGCCGTCATCCAGATCGATGTTGGTGGCCAATACGCGGGCTTTCATATCCTGGGGCGTGGGGTTGAGGTCATAGGCCGGCGACAGGGACCAGCCGGCACCGCCTTGCCACAAGAATCCGTGATTGCGCAGATGATCGTCCACGTTGGAAACCAGGATGGAAAACGCCACTCGCCGGAACAGTTCCTGGCGATCCTCGCGGGCGCTGGCCCCTTGCTCGGCAATCGCATCGACGATCTCCAGATAGCTGCCCCGTTCGCCATCCCGGTGCTCGGTCATCGACATGGCCGACAGGAAAGGAATCCGCTCATCGCCGTCGCGGTCGAATCGGCGGGACAACAACACAGGCCGCCCGGCCACTTCATGCAATTCGTGGTCAGCCGCGCGGATCCCCGCCCGCGCCGCGAGATCCAGGGCGATGGCTTCCCAGCGTTCCAGGGAATACTCGTCGGTTTCCTTGGGGAATTCGGCGATCGCCAGCCGGCCGTGCTGATCGACCACCGACGCCTTGGGGCGGGCGCCCCCCAGCGAAGAGCCGGGCGCGAAGATCATGCGCAGGTCTTCATCGGTCTCGTCACCGCGAACGATCCGCTCCGAAGCTCCGAGCAAATCTCCCAATGCAAGCAGGTCCGGCACGCCCCGGGATTGAGGCGCCTGAAAGACCTCATCGCCTTCCCACCGAAAGCGCAGCGCGCCAAGCCGGGTCAGGTCCGAGACACCGAGCAGAAAGTCGGTCTCGTGAAGGGGGCGCACCGCCCGGCCTTCCCGTTCCGCCGCGCGCCGTTCCCGGCGGCGCATCAGCATGCGGCCCCAAGTGTCCGGCGCGGAATCGCCCAGGGTGCCGAACATTTCCGCGCCCGCCGGCGGGCGGAACAGGCCCGGCCCCACCGGCAGCGCCGGGTCCATGGAAAAGCGGTCGTCCGCCGCCAACCATTCCGGCGCGTACTCGAAGGTCACCGTTTCCCGGCCCCGGCTGGCATGGCGGCGCAACAGGCCAACGCGACGATGCCGGCGCCGCCAATCCAGAAACACTTCGACGTTACTCATCCCGGTCCACCCTCGGGCGCGGCGATGAGGCCCGCTGGCGCAGCGATTCCCGGCTGATCTCAAGCCCTTGGGGGTCCTCGGCGCTGTCGGCCAGGTCCGCCAGCCGGGGCAGCATGCCCAGGGCCTGCAGCACACCGGCCAGAATCGCGACGCTCACCGCCGTGTCCCCCTTCTCCAAACGGGTCAGAGTGGCGCGGGAAGTCGCGGCCCGCTCGGCCACGATTTCCATGGAAAGGTTACGGCGCAGGCGCGCTTCGCGGATATCCTCGCCCAGTTTCCGCAAGGCTCGGCGGGCCGCCGGAGAGGGACGATATGGAGCAGGCATAATGTAATCTTCGTGAGTCATTAAGCCATTTAATGTCTCATGAAGATTACATTGAATCAAGAAAGAGGGGCACCCCGGGGGTGATGTCACTCCCGGGGTCCCGCCGGGGATGGATCAGAACCGGCCCAGGTCCATGACCTTGGCCCAGGCGGCCACGAAGTCCTTCACGAACTTGGCTTCGGCGTCGTCGGCGCCGTACACCTCGGAGAGGGCACGGAGCTGGGAGTTGGCGCCGAAGATCAGGTCGAGCCGGGTGGCGGTCCACTTGAGCTGGCCGGTGGACCGGTCGCGGCCTTCGAACAGGTAGTCGTCGTCCTCGGACATCGGTGCCCAGGCGATGCTCATGTCCACCACGGTTTTGAAGAAGTCGTTGCTTAGCGTTTCCGGGCGGTCGGTGAAGACGCCGTGCTCGGAACCGTCGTAGTTGGCGTTGAGCGCGCGCATCCCGGCCACCAGCACGGTCAGTTCCGGGGCGGTGACGGTGAGCAGCTGGGCGCGGTCGATCATCAGATGCTCCGCGTCCACCGTGGCTTTCGCCTTGCGATAGTTGCGCATGGCGTCCACGAACGGCTCCAGGTACTTGAAGGAATCCACATCGGTCTGTTCCAGGGACGCGTCGGTGCGGCCCGGGGTGAACGGCACGGAAACCTTGTGGCCGCCCTTCTCCGCGGCTTTCTCCACCGCCGCCGCGCCGGCCAGCACGATCAGGTCCGCCAGCGACACTTTCTTGCCACCGGAAGCGGCGCCATTGAACTCCGTCCGGATGCCTTCCAGCGCCTTCAGCACCTTGTCCAGATTATTGGGATCGTTCACCGCCCAGTCCTTCTGGGGCGCCAGCCGCACCCGGGCGCCGTTGGACCCGCCGCGCATGTCGGACCCGCGATAGCTGGAGGCGGAGGCCCAGGCGGCTTTCACCAGATCCGCAATGGACAGGCCACTGTCCAGGATTTTCGCCTTGAGGGCGGCGATGTCCTGGTCGTCGATCAGGGCGTGGTCCACCTTGGGCACCGGGTCCTGCCAGATCAGCTCTTCCTTGGGTACTTCCGGGCCCAGGTAACGCTCGATGGGGCCCATGTCCCGGTGAGTGAGCTTGTACCAGGCGCGGGCGAAGGCATCGGCGAATTCCGCCGGGTTCTCGTAAAAGCGCCGGGAGATTTTCTCGTAGGCCGGGTCGAAGCGCAGCGACAGGTCGGTGGTGAGCATGGTGGGCTTGCGCTTTTTGCTCTTGTCGTGGGCGTAGGGGATGTCCGCCGGCGCATCCTTGGCCACCCACTGGTAGGCGCCCGCCGGGCTCTTCTCCAGCTCCCATTCGTGGCCGAACAGGTTCTCGAAAAACAGGTGGCTCCATTGGGTCGGTTTTTGTGTCCACGTCACTTCCGGGCCACCGGTGATGGTGTCATCGCCGAAACCGCTGCCGTGGCGGCTGTGCCAGCCCAGCCCCATGGACTCGATGGGCGACGCTTCCGGCTCCGGCCCGATCAGACCCGGGTCGCCGGCGCCGTGGGTTTTGCCGAAGGTGTGGCCGCCGGCGATCAGGGCCACGGTCTCTTCATCGTCCATGGCCATGCGGCCGAAGGTTTCGCGGATATCGTGGGCCGCTTTCAGCGGGTCCGGCTCGCCTTCCGGGCCTTCCGGGTTCACGTAGATCAGCCCCATGGTGGTGGCACCCAGCGGGTCCTCCAGGTCGCGTTCGCCGGAGTAGCGCTTGTCGGTGCCCAGCCAGTCGCTTTCCTCGCCCCAATAGATGTCGGTCTCGGGCTCGTACAGGTCCTCGCGGCCGCCGGCGAAACCGAAGGTTTTGAACCCCATGGATTCCAGCGCCACGTTGCCCGTGAGCACGATCAGATCGGCCCAGGAGATTTTGTTGCCGTATTTTTTCTTGATCGGCCACAGCAGCCGCCGCGCCTTATCCAGGTTGACGTTGTCCGGCCAGCTGTTGAGCGGCGCGAAGCGCTGGGTGCCGGTGCCGGCGCCGCCCCGGCCATCGCCCAGCCGGTAGGTGCCGGCACTGTGCCAGGCCATGCGGATAAACAGCGGGCCGTAATGGCCGAAGTCCGCCGGCCACCAGTCCTGGGAATCGGTCATCAGGTCGGTCAGGTCTTTCTTCAGCGCCGCCAGGTCCAGGCTCTTGAACGCCTCGGCGTAGTTGAAGTCCGCGCCCATGGGGCTGGTCACCGGCGCGTGCTGGTGCAGGATGTCGAGGCGCAGCTGGTTGGGCCACCAATCCTGATTGGTGGTGCCGCCGCCGGCGGTCTGATGAAAGGGGCATTTGCTCTCGGTCATGATTATTCTCCCTGTTTGACGGCCAGTGGAAGGACGGCCAGGCCCTACAAGAAGTAACCTTTTGCTCCCTATCGATCCAATACAGGCTATCAACGAAAGTGATAGCTTTTGTCAGTGGCTGTTGCTTGACGTAAATACCAACGTAAACAGCGCACTGGGGAAGGTAAAATCCGTCGCCACCCGCTGGACACCTCCAGGCCCACGCGCCCATGCTCATTCTCCCGGTGGTCAGCGAGACGGAACTCATGCGGCGCATCGCCCTGATTGGTGCGGGACCGACCAGCCTCTATACCCTGGCAACGCTGATCCACGGCGAGGCCCCTCTTTGCATCACCCTGTTCGAGGAAGGTGACCAGGCCGGCGTGGGCATGCCCTACGACGAGCACGCCAACCACCGGGCCATGCTCGCCAATATCGCCAGCATCGAAATCCCGCCGCTAACGCAAAGTTATCTCGACTGGCTGCGCGCGCAATCCTCCGGTTTTCTCGCCGATTACGGCGTGGACAAGGCCGGCCTGCATGACCGGCAGTTTCTGCCCCGGGTATTGCTCGGGCATTACTTCCGCGACCAGTGCCTGGCGCTGGTGCGGGCCGGCCGGCAGCGTGGCCACCGGATCACCGTGGAGGAACGATGCCGGGTGCTGGATCTGGCCGCCGATTCCGATGGCCTGCGTCTGTGGACCGATCGCCACGGGGCGCCTTTGGCGTTTGATCGCGCGGTGATCGCCACCGGCCATGTGTGGCCGTCGCCGGCATCCGGCAACCGGGCCTACTTTCCCAGCCCCTGGACCGGCCTGATCGACGCCGACCTGCCCGCCGCCCCGGTGGGCATACTGGGCACCTCCCTCAGTGGCATCGACGCGGCCCTGGCGGTGGCGGTGCAGCACGGTCACTTCGAGGAGCAGCCGGACCACCCCGAGCACAGCCTGCGGTTCCGGCTGCGCCCGGGCAGTGACGACCTGCGCATCACCTTGATGTCGCGGACCGGCCTGCTGCCGGAAGCGGACTTCTACTGCCCGATCCCCCACCAACCGCTGCAGGTGGCCACCGAGGCCCGTCTGGACCGGGAAATTGAAGCCGGCGCCGACGGGCTGCTGGACCGGGCCTTCGACCTGATGATCCAGGAACTGCGGCGGCAGGACCCGGCCTGGAGCGCGCGCCTGGGGCTGGAGGAGCAGAACGCGGACACCTTCGCGGGCGCGTATTTCGAGGAGCGGGCACGGCGCAATCCGTTCCACTGGGCGCGCCACAATCTGGAGGAAGTGGAACGCAACAAACGGGCCCGGCACACGGTGCCCTGGCGCTACGCGCTGTTGCGGTTGCATGAGGTGATGGAGCCCATCGCGCCCCATTTGACGGAAGCGGACCGCCAGCGGTTCGACGCCGGCCTGCGCAAGGTCTTTGTGGACAACTACGCGGCGGTGCCGCCGGAGTCGATCCGCCGTCTGCTGGCCCTGCGCGCCGCCGGCGTGCTCGACCTGCGGGCCCTGGGCGCCGACTACCGGATGGAGGTGGGCAATGACCACACCCGGCTGATCGCCGACCACGGCGAGTACCGCTTCGCCGTGGTGATCAACGCCCGCGGCCAGAAACCGAAGGACCTGAACGACCTGCCGCTGCCGAGCCTGCGGCGGCAGTTGCTCGACCACGGCGGCCCGCTGCCGCTCCTGGCGGAGGATTACAGCCTGCGGGTACCGGCCATCGGCGGCCACCGCATCGCACTGGCGGCGCTGCCGTTTCTGATGCACCACCGACCCTTCGTGCAGGGCATCGAAGTCTGTGCGGAGATCGGCACCGCCGTGGGCCGCTCGCTGATCGAGACGCCGCTAGTTCAGCATCCCCTGTGACAGGCCGTACCAGATCGCCGAAATGATCAGGCCACCCACATAGCAATTGATCACCACCGCGTACTTCGGCAACTGGAAAAAGCCGAAGTGATCCTTGACGTTGCGCAGAAAGAAACTGCCCACCAGCACCGTGCCGATCAGAATCCCCAGGGGAAAGGAGCGGTGCATAAAGGCCGGCACCAGGGCAAAGGCGAAACCGCCGTAGAGCAGCAGCGCGCCCAACAGGTCGGTTTTCCAAAGGTGAAAATCGTCGTGCTGTTGCATGAACTCCACACTCACAAACAGGAAAGGGCCTCCGGCGCCGCCGGATTGTGTCACCATACAGACCGGTCTACGAATTTTCGATGGAGTGCGTCATGGGAGCCCGCCCCAAGCACCGGGACAATCTGGTCCACACCGCCGCCCGCCTGTTCCGCCAGCGCGGCTACGCGGCCACCGGCGTCAACGACATCCTCAAGGAGGCCGGAGCGCCCAAAGGCTCCTTCTACCACTACTTTCCCGGCGGCAAGGAAGAACTGGGCGCGGCGGCCATCCGCCACGCCGGCGCCCTGGTCACCGGCACCCTGGAGCGGCTGGCCCTCGCCCACGGCAGCCCCGGCGATACCCTGCGCGCCTACGGCGTGCTGCTGGCGGGCTGGCTGGCCGACTCCGACTACCGCGACGGCTGTCCCCTCGCCACCACGGTGCTGGAAGTCACCCCGGCGTCCGAGCCAATCACCGCCGCCGCCGGCCAGGCCTACGCCGCCTGGCGGCGAACGCTGGCCACCCTGATCGACCCCCAGGCGCCGGACGACGCCCGTGCCCAACGCCTAGCTTCGCTGGCCATCTCGGCCCTGGAAGGGGCTCTGATCCAGGCCCGCGTGGCCCGCGACCCGGCGCCGATCCGGGACGCCTGCGAGCAAGTGGCGGCGCTGATCGATGCCAACTGAGGATGGCTTTCGCTCCAATTTTATATAGACTGGTCTACATCATATTTTGGAGCATGCCCATGACCAGCATCCCCGAAGGCTTCCAGCCCCACACCCGCAAAAGCGGTTTCACCGCCCCTTGGGAACCGATCTATCACCGTCCCCACGACAACGGCATCAGCCTGGGCCTGCGGGCCGGTGACGCCCACGCCAACAGCCGCGGCTTTGTCCACGGCGGTCTGCTCTCCGCCCTGTGCGACAACGCCATGGGATTGAGCTGCGTGCCGCACCTGGTCGACGCCAAGGGCCTGGTCACCGTCAATCTGAACCTGGATTTCCTGGGCAGCGCCCGGGTCGACCAGTGGCTGGAGTTTCGCGCCGAAGTCACCCGGGTGGGCCGCAGCCTCAGTTTCGCCAGCGCCACCGTGCTCGCCGACGGCGCCCCCTGCGCCCGCGCCACCGGCGTGTTCAAAGTGCAGCGTTAAGCCGGAGCAAGGGCATGCGCGGCACTTGATCAACCGCGTCAGGCCTCCGCTCCTTTCAAGGGGTGGCAGGGTCTATAGGTAAAAGATGGTTGAGGGATATCCCTCCTACAAAAGCGTCGACGGCCCCCTATAGTAGGATGCTCCATATCGACCGACGCAGGAGGCCACCATCATGGATGCTCGAGCCGCAGACAAACGTCCGACCCCGGACCGCGCGGAAGACCGCGCGTTCTTTCCGTCGCCGTATTCTCTTAGTCAGTTCACATCACCCAAATCGGATTTGAGTGGCGCTGACTATCCCTCTCCCTACACCGGCGGCCGCTGGAAAATCCTGGTGATCGGCGCGGACGAACGCTACCTGAGAACGGACAACGGCAGTTTCTTCTCCACCGGCAACCACCCGGTGGAAACCCTGCTGCCCATGTACCATCTGGACAAGGCCGGCTTCTCGTTCGACATGGCCACCCTGTCCGGTAACCCGGTCAAGTTCGAGCCGTGGGCAATGCCCTCCGAGGACGAGGAGGTAAAGGGGCAGTGGGCCGGCGCCACCCACCAGGACAGGAAGATGCTCACCGGGGACAGCCCCCTGGCCGGCAACGCCCTGGGTAAGCTCGCGGCGGACGCCCTGCTCAAAGAAGTCGGCGGCCGTTAATCCGCATGCACGCCAACGCTGCGATCCGAACCGCGCTCTCCATCGAAGCTAGCGACAGCCTTCAAGCCATTGAAAGCGCGGTTCGGGAATTTGCCAGGCCCTACGGCTACGACCGCTTCGTCTTGTTCTCCGCCTCTCCGACGCGGGAGGACATCGTCGAACGCATCTACTGGGTGGAAGGCGACTGGTTCAGCAACGGGGAAGCGGTGGACGCGACGACCTATGTCCGCCACTGCCCGGTTACCCGGCATATTCTGAAAACGGACAAACCGTTTTTCTGGTCCAAGATTTCAGACCGGGACGGCGCTCGCTATCGGATCGTTCGCAAGCCCAACGGGCCCGGCATTCATGGCCTGCAGGTGCCGGTGTTCGGCCCCCACGGCCTGGAAGGCGCGATCAGCCTGGGTGGAGAACGTATCGACACGGCGCCGGCGGCCCGGTTGGCCATCAGCCTGGTGGCCAGCACCGCTTTTTTCGCCGCCCGCGCCTTGTTGGAAGCGCCCAGAGCGGACACCGTTATGACGCTTTCCGCGCGGGAGAGGGAGGTGCTCACCTGGACCGCCGTGGGCCGACGCCAAACCGACATCGCCGCCACGCTGGGGCTGTCCGCCCGCACGGTGGAGAATCATTTGCGCAGCGCCCGCCGCCGGCTTGGCGTGGCCACCACCGCCCCCCGGGGAAGGGTTAGCGCCGGGCACTTCTGCGCGCGAAGGAAACCATCAGATTCTGGTAGGCGACCGGCGCCAGGCGCTGCATTTTTTCCAGTAACCAGGCGTCGGTGCCGATCAACTGCCGGCGGCGGCCCCTCGTCATGGCGCGGACGATCCGTGCGGCCGCCGCCTCGGGAGAGGTGCGCGCCAACCGCTTGAAGTCACGGGCGGCCTGGTCGACGGTCTCGAAACCCAGGCTTTCGCTGGGCGTCACCCGGCCCCCCGCGACGATGTTGGTGTCGATGCCGCCCGGATGCACACAGGTGACCCGCACCGGCGCCCGCTCAAGCCGCAGCTCTTCACTGAGTGATTCGGTGAACCCGCGCACCGCGAACTTGGACGCGTTGTAGGCGCTCGCGCCGGGCATGGCGATGATCCCGAACAGGCTGGATATATTGACGATATGGCCGTCGCCACTGGCGCGCAGATAAGGCAGAAAAGCGCGGGTGCCATGCACCACGCCCCAGAAATTGATGCCCATGATCCACTCGAAGTCATCCAGGGTCAGGTCGCCGACCGCACCGGATAACGACACGCCGGCATTATTAATAATCGCATTTACGCCACCGAAGGCGTCGTGGGTGTCTTCGGCCCAAGCGTTAACCGCGGCGTGATCCGACACATCCAACCGCGCGCTGCGAACGGACGCGCCCGCGGCCCGGCAAAGCCGCTCGGTTTCGCGCAGCCCCTCGTCACTGACATCACAGAGCGACAGCGCGACCTGGTGGCCGGCCAGCTTCACCGCCGTGGCGCGGCCTATCCCGGATGCGGCGCCCGTGATGGCGATAACCTTCCCGCTGAAGCGACTCATTATTTGCCCTCGAGATACTGCTTCTTGGCGGCCTCGACGGCTTCGCGATTGTCGTGCTGCCAGGGATGAAAGTCGTCCCGGTAGAAATCCCTGTAATCCTTCCAGGTGTCTTTGCCCAGGGTGCGCAGCAGAGTGAACAGCTCCCGCCATTTTTTAAGATCTCGCCGCTGCCCGGTACCACGGAACAAGGTCCAGGCGCTGCGAGTGTTCTTGACGACAAACTCGGCGGTGACCCACGCCATCACCCGTTTCAGATACTTCCGGTCGCCCACGGTTTGCTCGTAGACATCAAAGGCCACCGCTTTGTGCTCGGCCTCCTCGATGGCGTGCCAGGCCCAGATCGTGCGGGCCTGCGGCGACATCCTGTCGAGCATTTCCGGGTGCTTGCTCAGCAGCACGTCCGCCAGCAAGGCGGTAAAGTGTTCGGCGCAGACGGTGTGCGCCAACTGGTATTTGGCGGAGCGCTTTTTCCACTGTGTCACCGAAGCGGCCATGCGCCTCTCCACCGTATCGATATCCACGCCCCGTTGGCGCATGGCATCGTTGAAGGTGTCATGCTCTTTGGAGTGGTGGCCCTCCTGGCCAATAAAGGCGCGAATCTGAGCCCTCAGCACAGGGTCGGTGATCTGATCCTGAAACAACCGCACACTATGGATAAAATGGCTCTCGCCTTCCGGCAGTGACGCGGAAAAAGCCGTCAGGAACAGGCTGATCAGTGCATTGCCGTCAAACCAGGCCAGCGGCAACCGATCGTCATAGGACAGATCCATACGGCGCACCGGCACGCCGACCTCCTCGCCGCGCAGTCGCTTTGCCTTGGCGGGGCCTTCGCCACCTATCGGGGTAACGGCACTCTGACTGCTCATGGTCGATCTCCTGCATGGCTGCGTTAGCGTGCCGGAAAGTCTAGGCGCCCACCCGCCAGCGGCGTGAGGGACAAGCCGGACCGTTTGCTTGTCATTTGCGGCCATCAACAACTAGACTGCCTCGATACCGGCGGCAAACGAGCGCTATGAAAACAACAGAGAGCCACTGGCCGGACAACGTCTTCGTGCCCGGCGCCGTGCCCACAAGCTGGCTGTCCTATGTGGCCGACCGGCGACTCCCGCGCGATGAGATTCTCAAGCAGGCGGGGCTGGCGCAGGAGTTCGCGTCCTCGTTTTCCGCCGGCATCACCATGGAAAAGCTGCGCCGCTTACTGGAGGCCATTTACCGGCACGGCGGCGACGACCTGATGGGGTTCGATGTGGGCTGGCGCATGCCGCCCACCAGCTTCGGCAGCCTGGGCAGCGCGCTGCTCGCCAGCCCGGATGTGGGCACTGCTCTGGCGCTGCTGGAGCGGTACTGGGGGCTGGTGGTGCGCGGCGTCAAACTCAACCTGGTCAGCGAGGATCAGCTCTGCGTTCTGACATTTTTCGCTGAAGATTACCTCGTCGGCCCCATGCGTGATCTGACGGTGGATTCCATCGTCTTCAGTTTGTTCCGAGGCGCTTCCCTGCTGCTACCCGATGTGGGCCGGGGCACTCAGGTATGGCTCGACCACCCACCGCCGCGCGGCGAACATGAAGCCTTCCAGATGATCGGCACCCTGCGCTTTGATATGCCACTGGTTCAGTGCCGCTTCCCCGCCGCCCTGCTCAAAACACCGCTGCCACTGGCCAGCGCCACCGGCTACCGTCAGGCGGTACGGCAATGTGAAAACGAAGCGCGTCTTTTAAAAAGGGATCAGAACGTCAGCGCGCGGGTGCAGCAGGCGCTGGGGTACCAGGCGGGCGGTTATCCCACCCTGGACGTGATCGCTGACAGATTCGGTATGACCGCGCGCACGTTAAGGCGCAAGCTGCACGCCGAGGGCACCGCCTACTCGTCCCTGGTGGAAAAGATTCGCCTCAGGGACGCCATTAAATTGCTCGATGAGCCGGGGCTGGAAATCGCCCGCATCGCCGAACTTCTCGGCTATAGCGATGCCGCCAATTTCACCCGGGCGTTCCGGAAACAGGCGTCGATGACGCCATCCGCGTACCGCGCCACGCACCGCTAAAGCGGTTCGGCGGACTCTGTCGTGGCGGCACTCGCAGCGGCATTCCCCTAGCGGTTAAAGACGTCCTCTTCGGTAACGCCTACCGCGCCGCCAAGGCAGACGCCGCGATGTTCGGTTCCGGAATCCATAATCCCTCCTGGCCGGGTTAACGGGACCTAGCTGAAAAGCAGGAAAGCGCTCAGCGCCAGGGACGCGCCGGACACCACCAACGCGGCGGCAAGGGCGAGCCGGTATCTGGCGAAGCGGGCCTCCGACTCCCTGGCCGCCATCTCCACGCCGTCCAGGGCCTGCTGCAACTTGTCCGCCAGTACCTGAACGGATTCCGCGTTGTGGGTGGCGGCTTCCTGCAGTTCCTGGATCTGTTTGGTCACCACCGGGTCGGCCGGCCCGGTCTCGGCGTTGCGGGACGTGAAGGCGGGTATCGCGACCGTGGCGATCTGGGCCACGTAGGGCGCGACGGCTTTGATAATGGGGATCAGGGGCGCTGCCATAGTTATCTCTGCGCTCGCGCCGCGCGGGCGGCGTGGAGTTTCTTGTAGCTTTCGATCAGGCGCAGGTGACGGTCCAGGCCCTCGAGCTGCATGTTGGTGGGGGTAAGACCGGGGAAGCGGACGGTGCCATTCACCGCGCCGACCACTTCCGTCATGGTGTCTTCGCCGTACATGCGGCCCAGGTTGGTCAGGTAATCGTCCAGTTCCAGTTCGTCGTCCAGGGTGATTTCCAGCACCGCGCTGACGGCGCGGTAGAACAGGTTGCGCTGCACCGTGTTGTCGTTGAACTGCAGGAACGCCTCGGTGCGCTCCAGGGCCTCGTCGTGCTGACCCAGCGCCAGGTTGATCAGCAGCTTCAGTTCCAGCACGGTGAGCTGGCCCCAGACCGTGTTCTCGTCGAACTCGATGCCGATCAGCGTGCGGATGTCGGTGTAGTCATCGATCTGGCTTTCTTCCAGATGCTCCACCAGGGCGGCGAGTTGGTCGTCGTCCAGGCGGTGCAGATTGAGGAGATCCTCGCGGTAATCCAGGGCCTTGTTGGTGTTATCCCAGACCAGGTCTTCCACCGGGTAGACCTCGGAATAGCCCGGCACCAGAATGCGGCAGGCCGGTGCGCCCAGCTCGTGGTAGGCGGCGGTATAGACCTCCTTACCCAGGTCCTCGAGGATGGCGAACAGGCGCGCGGCTTCTTCCTCGGTCGTGCCGGAGAAATCCCACTCGTGGAATGCCACGTCCGCCTTGGCGCTGAAGAAGCGCCAGGACACCACGCCGCTGGAATCGATGAAGTGCTCCACGAAGTTGTTCGGCTCGGTCACCGCCAGGCTGTTGAAGGTGGGCGGCGGGAAGTCGTTGAGTCCTTCGAAGCTACGCCCCTGCAGCAGCTCGGTGAGCGAACGCTCCAGCGCCACCGCCATGCTCGGGTGAGCACCGAAGGAGGCGAACACACCGCCGGTGCGCGGGTTCATCAGCGCCACGCAGGCCACCGGGAATTGGCCGCCCAGGGAGGCGTCCTTGACCAGCACCGGGAAGCCCTGGGCCTCCAGCGCTTCGACGCCTTCCACCAGCTTGGGGTACTTCGCCAGCACCGCTTTTGGTACATCCGGCAGCGCCAACTCTTCCTCGATGATTTGCTTTTTCACCGCCCGCTCGAAGATCTCCGACAGGCACTGCACCTGGGCCTCGGCCAGGGTGTTGCCGGCGCTCATGCCGTTGCTGAGGAACAGGTTCTCGATCAGATTGGAAGGAAACCACACGGTCTCGCCGTCGGAGCGACGCTCGAACGGCAGGGAGCAGATACCGCGATCCACCCGACCGGAGTTGGTGTCGATCAGGTTCGAGCCCTGCAGCTCACCGTCCGGGTCGTAGATGGCCCGGCAATGGTCATCCAGAATCTCCGCCGGCAGTTCATCCTCGGGGCCGGGCTGGAACCAGTGTTCATTGGGGTAATGCACGAACGCCGCGTTGGCGATCTCCTCGCCGAAGAACTGGTCGTTGTAGAAGAAGTTGCAGTTCAGTCGCTCGATGAACTCGCCGAGCGCGGAACAGAGCGCGCTCTCCTTGGTGGCGCCCTTGCCATTGGTAAAGCACATGGGCGAGGCGGCGTCACGGATGTGCAGCGACCACACGTGCGGCACGATGTTGCGCCAGGAGGCGATCTCGATCTTCATGCCCAGGGCTTCCAGCGCCCGGCTCATAGTGGCGATGGTCTCCTCCAGCGGCCGGTCCTTGCCCTCGATAAAGGTACGTGCCTCGCCGTCCACCCCGGCCATCAACAACGCCTGGGCGTCCTCGTCCAGATTGTCCACGGTCTCGATCTGGAACTCCGGCCCGGTCTGCACCACCTTCTTCACCGTGCAGCGCTCGATGGAACGCAGGATGCCCTGGCGGTCCTTGTCGGACAGATCCTCCGGCAGTTCCACCTGGATGCGGAAGATCTGGTTGTAGCGGTTCTCCGGGTCGACGATGTTGTTCTGCGACAGCCGGATGTTGTCGGTGGGAATGTCCCGTGCCTTGCAGTACACCTTCACGAAATAGGCCGCGCACAACGCCGACGACGCCAGGAAATAGTCGAACGGACTGGGCGCCGAACCGTCGCCCTTGTAGCGGATCGGCTGGTCGGTGATGACCGTGAAATCGTCGAATTTGGCCTCCAGGCGGAGGTTGTCGAGGAAGTTGACCTTGATTTCCATGAAAGGACTGCCGGTTGGGAACGCGAATGCGCGCCATTATCCAGATTTTCCCCCCAACCGTCGCCCACCGGGGTCGGACCACGGTTACTTACTGATTTATAAGCGTTTCGCTGCTTCAGGGCGCCGTTAGGGCCACTTAGCCGCGGGTTTTGACCCCTATAAAAAGCCGCTAAAGCCGAAGTGTCGGACCGATCCGGGCACTGGCCCTAAGCGGCGATTTTCCAGGGCGAAAACCGGCCGTTAAGGCGCGAAATACACTCCCTAGGGGCTACTGATCCCGACAATTCAGTCACTTAGCGTGGTCCGACCCCGGTGCGCCGGGGCGCCGGGGCGGGGTCAGGGTTCGGGGGTGCCGGTGTCGGGGCTTCCGGTCTCGAGTTCGTGGCGTGCCGCGGCGGCCAGGGCCTGGTATCGGCGCTTAAAGGCGTCGAGGCGTTCTTCTTCCAGTTCTTCAAGATCGAGCAGTGCGTTGTGCGCCCCCTTCGTCGCCCGGATCAGCTCGTCCAGCTTCACCTGGATCGCCTCCGTGTCCCGGTTTTGCGTGTTCTGGATGAGAAACACCATCAGAAAGGTAACGATGGTGGTGCCGGTGTTGATCACCAGTTGCCAGGTGTCGCTGAAGGAAAACAACGGGCCCGTGACGATCCAGGCCAGGATCACCGCCACGGCCAAGACAAAAACACGGGGCCTGCCGCAAAAATGCGAAGCCGATTTAGCGAAGCCCGAGTACCAGGTAGTACGACTCATGATGCTCTCCCGCGAGGGCGCAGTGCCCACTCTTCCGTGAACCGACGTTGAAGCAGGCAAGACTGCGCGGACAATTGTAAACACTGGTCAAATCCGCCGGCGCTCGCCGCGTTGGTGTTTCCGCTCTCACACCCTGTCCGCGAAGATGCGGTAACTCAGTATGGTTCAAAGGACTTGAGAGACACCATGACTAATAACCTCCAACCAAAGGCCGGTCGGGCGCTGCATCCGCTGCACGCCATTCTGCTTGCTTTCCCACTGCCCCTGTTTCTGGGCGCGCTGCTCAGCGATTGGGCCTACTCCACCAGTTACCAGGTGCAGTGGACCAATTTCGCTTCCTGGCTGATCGCCGGGGCCCTGGTGGGTGGCGGCTTCGCGCTGCTGTGGGCGCTGGTCGAATGGGTAATCAGCGGGCCGGCCCGCACCGCCAGACATGCGGTCTATTTCCTCGTGCTGCTTGTGATGTGGATGCTCGGCTTTATCAACGCGCTGGTGCATGCCAAGGACGCCTGGGCGGCCATGCCCGCCGGGTTGTGGCTGTCGGCGATCGTGACGGTGCTGGCCCTGGTGGCGAGCCTGGTCGGCTACTCAGGTCTGCGTGGAGGAGTGAAATAACATGCGTTACGCCATCCCCCTGCTGTCGCTCCCTTTGCTGTTCGCGCTGACCGCCTGCGGCGGCGGAAACCAGGTCGAGCCCGCCGAGCAACACGGCGCCAACCCGACGCTGCCAAAGCCGCAGCGCGGCCTGCTGCCGAACATGAACATTTCCAAACCGGCGGAATGGGGCGACCAGAAGCCCACCGTGCCGGACGGCTATGAGATCGAGGCCATCGCCACCGACCTGAAAATCCCGCGCCAAACCCTGGTGCTGCCCAACGGCGATATCCTGGTGGCGGAAGGCTCCGGCGGCCACGCTCCGACCCTGCGGCCCAAGGACCTGATCGCCGGCTACATCAAGAAGCAGGGCAAGAGCGCGGCGGACAGCGGCAACCGGCTCACCCTGCTGCGCGACGCCGACGGCGACGGCCGCTACGAGCAGCAAGGGGTGTTCGCCGACAACCTGAATGCCCCCTACGGGCTGGCTCTCATTGATGATGCCCTTTATGTCGCCAACCAGGACGCCCTGGTGCGCTTCGACTACGAAGAAGGCCAGACCCAGGCCAGCGGCTCGCCGGAAAAAGTCACCGACCTGCCAGCGGTGATCAACCACCACTGGACCAAGGCCATGACCGCGGGCCCGGATGGCCGCTTCCTGTACGTCGGCATCGGCTCCAACAGCAACATCGGCGAGCGCGGCATGGAAGTGGAAGAAGACCGTGCCATGGTCTGGCAGATCGAAGCGGAAACCGGCCTGCACCGCCCCTTCGCCACCGGCCTGCGCAACCCCACCGCCCTGACCATCCAGCCGGACACCGGCGAGCTGTGGGCGGTGGCCAATGAGCGGGATGAGATCGGTCCCAACCTGGTGCCGGACTATCTGACCTCGGTGAAGGAAGGCGCTTTCTATGGCTGGCCTTACAGCTACTGGGGCCAGAACGAGGACACCCGGGTCAAACCGCCCAAACCGGAGAGGGTCGAGCAGGCCATCAAACCGGACTATGCGCTGGGCTCCCACGTGGCGGCGCTGGGCGTGGACTTCTCCAACTCCGCCGTGGGCGGCGACTTCGCCGAAGGCGCCTTCGTCGGCCAGCACGGCAGTTGGAACCGCAGCGACCCGGTGGGTTTCAAGGTGGTGTTTGTGCCCTTCCAGAACGGCGAACCCGCCGGCGACCCGGTGGACTTCGCCACCGGCTTCCTCAGCGACGACGGCAAGGCCCGCGGCCGCCCGGTGGGCGTCACCGTGGACCCGGAAGGCGCCGTGATCATCGCCGACGACCTCTCCAACACCATCTGGCGCGTCACCCCCACCGCCCCAAACTGACCCACCCCACACCGGCCCGCCCCGGCGGGCCCGGCCGGGGCCCAGGGGTCGGACCACGGTTACTCATTGATTCGTAAGTCTTTTCCGATTCTCTGAGCGGCTTCGCGGGTCTTAGAGCTTGGTTTCAGGCCCCAAAACCGGCTTTTAAGAAATCAAACTGTGGCACCAGCCAAGGCCGGCGGCTTGGAAGCCAGCCACCTGGCTAACGCCGAGGAGATGCCGCAGCGCCTCACCGGCGTCCGCGTAAAGCAGCCAACCCAGCGCCGCCAGGTTGGCGATAACCGCAAAAGCAAAGACCACCAGAAAGGGCACCTTGCGGGTTTTGTGTCGAAACATCCGTTGGGCAAGCAAGGCACCTGGCCAGCCGCCGCAGAGCTCAAAGAAATGGAGACGCGCCTCGGCCGTCCGCCAGGCGCCACGTCTCGCCGCCCGTTTATCCAGCCCATAAAGCACAAACGTCAGCAGACTTACCAAACCGTACACACCGGCCATCCGCCACCACTCATGCGGAGGCATAACCGCCAGAAGACTGACAAAAAAAGCCGCCACCATCAGCAGCGCGGGAAACAGCCCTTTCCCTTTCTTCGGCCGCCGCGCTGTACGACCGCTGGCCTTAAAATCCACATCGACCGCTCGCGATCGACAACATTCATCATGGCCTGATCGGTCGGCCTTCACGACACAGGCCTCAGGTAGACCTCCAATTGCTCGACGATAGCCTGCTGCTCCTCAGGATGAAGTTGCAGTCGGATCTGTTCTTCGCGCCCTTCTCGTTTCACGAACAACGACAGCCCATCGTGGTAGGGCACGAAGTTGGCGCCGACGAACTCAAAGGTTTTTCCTTCCTCATGGCATTCGCCGTCATAGTCCCGGAAAGCGCGCGCCACCCGATAGATCTGTCCGGCCTTGAGATGCCGATACTCCCTATCCAGTTTATCGAGCCAATCATTCATCGGGCTGGCGTCCCTAGGGTCGGACCGTGATTACTCATTGTTTGTTAAGCATTCTCTTGGCTTTTTGACGTCTTCACGAGCGTTAGCCCGCGTTTAATGGCCCGGTAAATCGCCTCTAAGCAAAGTCCGCGGCCCGAAGCCCACGTTAAAGGTATCGATTGCCCCACGAAATTATCCGTTTAAGCCTTTTGAAACCGATCCAGAGAGCACAAAGGCCCTTTAAATCAACCGGTTAACGTGGTCCGACCCGCAAGGTCCTTGCTTCGGCACCGGCCACTCCTGCCCCCACGCCGTGATCCATTGTGTATCCGAACCAGAAGCTCGCCGGTTCAGAATCCGCCTGCTTCGTGGCAATCTTAGAACATGATGCCCACAGCGTGAATGATGAGGTTTATTGCTCATGAATGCCCCGCAAACCGCCTCACTTCCCTTTCCGTCCATCGGTGGGGAGGCCTTGCAGGCGTATAACGAACTGCTGATCACGCTGTACCGCTGCCTGCAGGACGGTGCCGGCTTCCAGCCGTTCTTCGACGCTTTCCAGCAGCACTTCAAGGCCCTGCAAGGTGGCATTTTGGGGATCACCGCAAACCCGCGACGTATGATATTCGGCTGGACCTTCGGCTATCCGGAAGGCTTCGAGGAGTGGTACATCAACAGCAGCCTGCCGGAACGGGACGAAGCCCTGGCCCGTTACGTAGCGCTGCCGCCGCGCCAGTTCGACTCCTTCCTGCGCGGCGACGGCAGCCGCACCATCCTCGATATCCTCGGCCCGGAGAGCCGCGCCTGGGCGGAGGCGGTGGGCATGGGCGACAGCGCCGGCATGCTGGTGAGCCGCGAGAACGGCACCAGCGTGGTGTTCATAGCCAACCGGCACCTGGACCACGGGCCCTACACGCAGGACGAACTGGTACAGATGAACCTGCTGGCGCCGCACATCGAAAACGCGGTGACTCTGCACCTGAAGCTCTATCAATCGGCTAACAACAACGAAAACCTGGCGCTGGCCCTGAACCATGTCAAAAAGCCGCTGGTGGTCTTCAATGCCCTGGGCATCATCGCCCAGGCCAACGACGCCGCCCGCGCGCTGCTGGAAAACAGCGGTACCCTGTTCATCAACGGCGAACAACGCCTGCGCTGCCAGGACGAGCGCCTCGCTCGCAAGCTCAACGACGCCATTGGCACCTGCATCATTCGATCTCACCAGGGCAAGCTGGACACCGGCACGCTGTTCATCCACACCCCGCAGGAACGTATCGCCCTGTGCCTCACGCCCCTGGTGGCCGAAAGCGCCGAAAACAACGGCGTGCTGGCCGAGCTGTTCAGCTTCGACAACACCCTGCCCCCGGATCTGGACAGGCTGCAGATCCTGTTCCAGTGCACGCCCGCGGAAGCCGCCGTCGCTGGCGAGCTGATACAGGGCCTGAGCGCCAAAGACATCGCCGAGAAACGGCGCATCTCCGTGCACACCGCCCGCCAGCACATCAAGAGCTTGCTCAGCAAGAACGGTTACCGCAAGCAGACCGAGCTGGTGTCCATGTTGGTGCGGGCTTTGGGTTGAAGCCAAGGGCCCGTTTGCTGCGGCCGCCGGGCGACCTGCTCACTTTTCGGAACCGTGCGAAGGACGAGTTGCGCCCTCCCACCCTTTAATTGATAATCACTCTCACCTAAAAGCGTAACCCAAACCTCTAATGTCCGGCGCCGCCACCGACACCCAACCGCTGTTGCCCGGCTCCCAACGGGAGCTGGGTGAGCTGTATGCGGCGCATCATGGCTGGTTGACGCATTGGCTGCAGGGGCGGCTGCGCTGCCCGCAGGACGCGGCGGATCTGAGCCAGGACACCTTCCTGCGGCTGATTCTGGGCGAGCAATCGCTGGAGGCACTGCGCGATCCGCGCGCCTATCTGATGGTCATCGCCAGCCGGCTGATGATCAATCGCCACCACCGCCGGCAGGTGGAAGAGGAAGCCCTGCGCCAGGTGGCGATCCTGGTGGAGACCCGGGACGATCGAGGCCCGGCAGAGATCGCCGCCGCCCACAATCTGCTGGTGACGGTGCTCCGCCTGCTGGTGGACGAGCTGCCGGAGAAACCGCGCCGGGCGTTCCTGATGGCACGGCTGGAAGGTCTGACCTACCGGCAGATCGCGCGCCGGTTGTCGGTGTCCGAGAGCAGCGTTAAGCAGTACCTGGCCAAGGCCTTCGCCCACTGCCACGCACGCCTCTACGACAGCTTGGCGGACGCGCCATGTCCGAGCTGAACCGCATCCGCCAGCAGGCCGCCGAATGGGTGGTCGCCCTGCAAACCGCCGGCGCCGACGAGCACGACCGTCTGCGGGCGGAGTGCGACACCTGGCAGGCCAAGGACCCGCGCCGCCGCCAGGTGCTCGAGCAAATCCAGCGTATGTGGCAGGCCACCGAGCCCGCCCAGGCCCGGCGCCGTCAACGCCGCCGCCGGCTCACTGGCCTGGGCGCCGCGCTGCTGCTGGTGCTGGCCGGCGCGCAATTGCCCTGGGCCTACTGGGGCGCCGACTACCGCACCGCCGCCGGCGAGATCCGCACGCTCACCCTGCCCGACGGCAGCCAGGTGGTGCTCAACAGCGGCAGCGCCATCGACCTGGACTACAGCGACGCCCGTCGCACCGTGAAGCTGGTGCGCGGCGAGCTGCTGGCCACCGTGGCCAAGGCCGCGGACCGCCCCTTCCAGGTCACCACCCGGGACCTCACCGCCACCGCCCTGGGCACCCGATACAGCGTGCGTCAGGAAGACCGCTTCACCCGGGTGGCGGTGCAGGAATCCACCGTGGCGGTGGCGCCCCGGGACGGCGGCGACGACCTCAAGCTCACTGCCGGCCAACAGGCGGACCTGAACCGCCAAGGCGTGCTCACCCGCGCCACCACCCCACGCCAACGCCCGGACTGGGCCGACGGCCGCCTGGCCTTCAGCAAAGCCCCGCTCACGGAAGTGGTCGAGCGCCTGGCCCGTCACCGCCCCGGCCTGCTGACCCTGGACGACGCCCTCGCCAACAGCCCACGCCGATTTACCGGCGTGCTCCCCGCCAACGACAGCGACGCCGCCCTGGCCCTGCTCGCCGACACCCTCAATCTGGAAGTGCGCTACCTCACCCCCTGGTACGTCACCGTCCGCCGCCGCTCGCCATAACCACCACGACGGAAACGTGCCAAAACCGCCGAAAGAACGCCGTAGGAGCGACTTCAGTCGCGATAGGTGTTCTCAACAGACGGCTTTATCGCGACTGAAGCGGAGTGCCGCCCAGTCGCTCCTACCGTGGGCTCATTGGAGGAGCACGGGGTTGAGCTTAAAAAAGAAGCAGGACATTGTGGATGCATCGATACCGTCGCGAGCTGGCTTTCAGTGAACGAGGCACCCATGGCTCGAACTTTTGCTCTCCTTCTCCTCATCACCATCGCCTCTCTGGCGCACGCCATGGAGAACAAGCCGGCGAGAAGCGACTGCATTTTCCGTGTCGATCTGGATTGGAGCGGATTTCGGGGCGATAAGCAGGATGCATTGAAAGCCCTGGTGAAGTCAGTAGCCCAGGCCCCGGATATGGGCTTCAACCGGGTCCCGCCCAGCGCCGCCGTTCAAGGCAACGATCAGCAGTACCTTTACTTCCAACTCACCGATGGCTGTGGCCCGCAACGGCTGGATAGCGCGAAGAAGCTGCTCGCCCACGTCGACCGGGATGGCCTGCCCCCGTTCACCCTGAACACCGCCTCGTTTTCTCCGGGCGTGGATACCATCCAGCTCCAAGGTCAGTGGTGGCGGTAGGGACACCCTCCCCAAAAAAATTTTTCCGCCACCACTGCCCGATGGGCTCCGCTGCTTTGTCTTCATAGGTAAAGACACCGCGCATCCCTGCTGGAGCCCCCATGATTCGCTCACAAAAACCGAACACCGCAACGACGTCGCCGAAGGCGCTGTTGCTGCTTGGCTTGCTGACCCCGCTGCTCACCGCGCCGCTGCTTCCCCAGCCGGCCCGGGCGCAGGCCGCGACCACGCAGACCATCAACCTGCCCGCCCAGCCCCTGGACCAGGCGGTGATCGACCTGGCCCGGCAGACCGGGCTGGCCATCGGCGGCGACGCTGCGCTGCTGGAAGGCAAACAGGCGCCGGCGCTGAGCGGCGACTACACGCCGGCCCAAGCCCTGCGCGCCCTGTTGGCCGGCAGCGGCGTCACCGCCGTGCGGGTGGAGAATGGCTACCGGCTGGAAGCGGCGCCGCAGGAAACCAGCGAAAGCAATACCCTGGACGCCGTTTCCGTGTACGGCCGCCAGAAAAACGACACGGTGGAAGCCATCCCGCAAAGCGTCAGCGTCTACGACCGGGAAAACTTCGAGCTGGCCCAGGCCAACACCGTCGGCGACGTGGTGCGCCTCACCCCCAGCGCCAACCGGTCCGGCTCCGGCCGCGACATGTTCGCCGACGACTTCCTGATCCGCGGCTTCAACGCGGAGCAATCCGTCAACGGCCTGGGCTTCCGCCAGACCGACCACCCCACGGACCTGGCCAACGTGGAGCGCCTGGAAATCCTCAAGGGCCCGGCCTCGGTGCTGTACGGCCAGATGGAACCGGGCGGCACCATCAACGTGGTCACCAAACAACCGCTGGATTACTACCAGGCGGAAGTGGGCGCCGAGTACGGCCGCTACGATTACCACCGCGCCACCCTGGACGTGACCGGCCCGCTCAACGACCGGGTGCGCGCCCGCCTCAACCTGGCCCACCAGGACAGCCACGCCTCCATGGACTACTGGGGCTACGAGCGCCTGTTCGTGGCGCCCAACGTCACCATGGATCTCACCGACACCACCAACCTCACCGTGGAAGGCAGCTACTCGCGCAACGAATGGACCGCCCTGCCCGGCGGCGCCCCGGCGCAAGGCGCCATCGAGCCCAACCCCAACGGCGACTACAGCGACGACTTCAACGTGGCCTGGAAAGACGCCACCACCGAGCGGGACTCCGTCTACCTGAACGCCCGCCTCACCCAGGCGCTCACCGACACCATCGACGCCCGCCTGAGCTACGCCTACACCCGCAACGATCAGGAGTTCCAGGAATACGCCCCATTCGGCCTGGGCGCGGACTTCCGCACCCTCAACCGCATCATCTTCGCCAGCGACGACGCCAAGCAGACCGACCACGAAGTGATCCTCGACCTGAGCGGCGAAGCCACCCTGGCCGGCATGACCCACCGTTTTATCGCCGGCGTGAACTTCCGCGACTCCGACAGCACCCGGCCTACCCAGGTGTACCTGGTGGACCCGGTCGACCTGTACGACCCGGTCTACGGCCCCATGGACCTGAGCACCAAAGCCCGCGACCGCGGCTTCACCCAGACCGACCGGATCCTCGCCGGCTTCGTCCAGGACCGCATTGCCTTCACCGAGAAGTGGACCCTGCTCGCCGGCCTGCGCTACACCGACGCGGAACAATCCCAGAAAACCACCGACTTCCTGGCCGGCGACGCCGTCACCCGCGCCGAGCTCGGCGAAACCGCCTGGACCACGCAGCTCGGCCTGGTCTACGACCTCACTGACAGCACCTCGCTCTACGCCAGCCGCAACGAAGCCTTCGTGCCCAAACAAGGCACCACCTCCGGCCGCCAGCCCCTGAAAGCCGAGGAAAGCGTGCAATACGAAGCAGGCGTGCGCGTCACCGCCGGCCGCCTCAACATCAACGCCGCCGGCTTCGTCATCGACAAGGACAACATGCCCATCAGCGACCCGCTCAACGCCGGCTTCCTGGTGGCCCAAGGCCGCGCCCGCTCCAAAGGCGCCGAGCTCACCGTGGACGGCTACGCCACCAGCAACCTCTACCTGAGCGCCGGCTACGGCTACACCGACACCGAAGTGCTGCGCACCGACGACGAGACCCTGGAAGGCAACCGCTTTATCAACGTGCCCCTGCACACCGCCGCCCTGCAAAGCCGCTACTACCTCAACGCCGTCACCGGCCTGAGCCTGGGCGGCACCGTCGCCTACGTGGACGAACGCCCCGCCAACGCGGACAACAGCGTCACCCTGCCCGCCTACACCCGCGTGGACCTGGGCGCCTACTACGCCGTCACCGACGCCCTGCAACTGGACCTGCTGTTCAACAACGTCACCGACGAGGAGATCTTCTCCCCCGGCTCGTTCGACGGCGTGATCCGCGAAGAAGGCCGCACCTACCTGGCGCGCGTGAAGTACCTGTTTTAAGGGGGCGCGCTGAATGAGGATGCGCCAACGGCTGGTGCTACTGCACCGCTACGTGGGGCTGGTGATGGCGGGCTTCCTGATCATCGCCGGCCTCACCGGCGCCCTGCTGGTGTGGTATTACGAGCTGGACGCCCTGATCAACCCGCACTGGCTCAAGGTCGAGCCGCCCACCGCGCACAGCGAACCGCTCTCGTCCTTCGCCCTGCGCGACCGAGTGGACGCCGCCTACCCGGACGCCAACGTGCACTGGATGATGCTCGCGCCCCCGGACGCCCACAGCCCGCTGCGCTTTTTCCTCAGCACCAAACCGGGCGCGCCGGCGCCCCCCATCGACGAAGTGTTCGTGAACCCCTACACCGGCCAGATCCTCGGCGGCCGCCTGTGGGGCGACCTCAGCCAGGGCATCAGCAACCTGATGCCCTTCGTCTACCGCCTGCACCACTCCCTGGCCATCGGCACCACTGGCACCTGGATCTTCGGCCTCATCGCCCTGCTCTGGACCCTGGACTGCTTCGTCGGCGCCTGGCTCACCTTCCCCCCGCCACGACGCCGCGACGCCCGGCACCGCCCCCGCCGCTTCTGGACACGCTGGGCCAAAGCCTGGCAAATCCGCTGGCGCGCCGGCGGCCACAAACGCACCTTCGACCTGCACCGCGCGGTTGGCCTCTGGCCCTGGGCCCTGCTGCTCGTCTTCGCCTGGAGCGGCGTCGCCCTCACCCTCTACGACCCAATCTACCGCCCCACCACCGGCCTGTTCCTCAGCTTCCAGGAAGACCCGCTCGCGACCGTGCCCACCCGCGCCAACCCCAGCCCACAACCGCCCATCGGCTGGGAACCCGGCTACCACGCCGCCCGCCAACACCTGGAAGCCCTGGCCGAGGACCGCGACATAACAATCCACGCCCTGGAACGTTTCGCCTACACCCCGCACAAGAACGCCCTCAAACTGATGGCGCGCACCAGCAGCGATGTGAACGAGCGGTTCGGGGAGACCTGGGTGTACGTGGACGCCACGGACGGCGCCCTGCTGGGCCAATACCTGCCCACCGGAGAAGCGGCGGGGAATACGGTGACGACCTGGTTGACCAGCCTGCATATTGCGGCGGTGGGTGGGGTGGGTTATCGGGTTGTTGCGACGGTTTTGGGGGTGGCGGTGATTGTACTGAGCGTTACGGGGGTGATGGTCTGGTGGCGGAAGCAATCAGCCCGCCTTCGAGGTGGATGACAGCACGTGAGGTGGCGGGGACAAAACTGCCGGATCAGCAGCCTAAAACAGCCAGGTGCCAACCGTATAGAGCCCGATCAACATCAGCGCGACGGCGAGCACAATCATTACCACGAGGATGCCAGTCTCAAAACTCGAACCGACCTCATCGGGCTTTTCGAAGAAGGCGGGACTGAGGCATTTCACGCCAGCGTAGTCGCCTAGATCCTTTCGTCGAGCCTCGCCATTCTCGATAGCCGCCTCGCAGGCGACCATAAGGTTACGCAGGCCAGCCTCATCGCCGACGAGATATTCCTCATGCTCCGCCCAATCGCTACTATCTTTTAAGTACGAGCTTCCTACTTTCATCTTTATATTTCCCTTCTTTCCTTATCCATCAACCGGGCGGCGGTACTGGATAACACCCTCAAACACAGCTCAGCGTAAGCAATAGCTTAACTATTTGTAGGAGAAAAGCCTTCTCGCCTGCCGAGCACTGGACGCATTGACAGTACCGCAAATCCAAGTACACTTTTCCATAAGGAGCGTCGAAACTCCCACAAGCGGGCCTCACCGCAACCCGAACCAACCGCGGTATTTTTGTGCCTGAAAACCGGCCTGTAAGGGTCGGGAGGTCTGGGGAATACAACACCTTCGGGAAATACCCAGAGCAGTTCTTGTGGCTGTTTCGAACCTCCTGACCACCCATTGCTTTTAATTCGAAATAAGCACAAGGAGCAACACCATGAAACAGCGCAAGCTGAAAGTCCGCAAAGGCCACTGGGATTACACGCTGAAAAGCGACCCTTACAGCGGCAACCGTATTACCCCGTTCCTTCTTCTCAAAGGCACCTGGCTTGAGCAAGCTGGCTTTACCGTAGATACGCCCGTATCGATAACAGTTGAGGATGGCCGGATTGCAATTGTCCGCGACTGCAACCACTGAAAGTGCAGCCCCAGCTAAACGCTGGGGCTTCCCAGGTCCCAGAAAGCAAAAAAAGCTCCCCTCAAGAAGTCTCTAAATCACAGTATTAGCCATGCAATGTCAAGATCTTCCTAATAGTCATCTTTGCAAGCAAAAGTGGAACCACGGTAACAACAGGGACGAGCATCGCGCAGACAAATGTTGCTCCTAAAACCTCGAGGGGCCAGTCCAATGGATTGAGATAAAACAATGCCGTCGCACACGTCGCTAAAGCACAGATGGCAATCGAACCATATACTCGAAATTCTAGAGCCCAGTAATAAGGCCACTCATATAGCACCTTATTTTCAACCTCATCTCCCGGGCGCAATACTCCCATACCAAGCTGGTAACTAATACCGACGAGGAGAAGCGGTAGCCCGCCGAGGAAGCTGGGAAGCCCTCTGGAATGCTTGACGGTTATAGCGATACCCTCAAAAAGGGCAGGATACCGTTGGAAGAATAAGATCACGACAAGTATGCACAGAACCTCCGGCGACACAAGAAGAAGGCGCTTTAGATCTAGAGCTTTAGAGAGCATTAATCATGCTCCATATGACGCTCTTCTTTGATCCGCTCCAATATCCCAACCGTCTTTCTGTAAAGCTCCTCTGGATCGGGGTCGCGGGAGAAAGAAAAGTTTCTCACTGTTTCCGCCGTTCTTATGACTATAACTTCGTCGCCCTGTTTACCTCTAACATACCCCTTACCGTAGCCGTCCGCAGCCATCAGTATTGCCGCGTCTCCTATGGGAAGTGCGCCGGGTAAGTATGGTTGAACCTTGCTTTGGCTGACAATGCCCGCCACGTGCTCAGGCAGGTTCGTATCTAGCGGCAAACTCTGGCTGCTGTCCTCTTCCACCTTCATCCGATCGGTATTTCGGGACTTGAGGTAATCTTTCAGATCTTCCCACAACGGGCCGAACAACGGATTGGGTGGTGATACCGTTGCAGAAACCCGATAAATACCATCCAGGCTCTTAAGCTTGCGCGCGAATGAGCGAAGATCGGCTATTGGGTCAACGTCACACCGGGCCAAAACCTGATGATGGGATGCGTTGATGACTTCAGCCCATCGGTTCATGAACGTGCTGTACTCGATCTGGTTAGACACATGCAAGAATGCAATACCTGAATACTCTGGAACGTAAATGAAAGGGCTGGAGGCACGAGTAATATTGGGCTGACGCTGTGTTGTCTCCTTATGCTTATGAGGATCGACTACAGAAACCTCACCATCGGGATCGTATTTCCCGAGGCGCCCAAAGTAATATGAAGACCCGCCATCAGACAGTTCTCTTAAATCAATAAACGTCCATGCCGAGCCGTACCTAGTAACACTCTCGGGCCAGCGAAGAGCTGATTTTATATCATCGTTTCGTAATGCACCGGTTTTTACCACTCGGCCCAAGTAATAAGTACCTTTCCTGCTCATCCGCCCTCCTAACCTAATTATTATTTAACCGATAATCAAACCCGCAGGCTGGTCGCGCTGAAAGGAAGAAATTAAGCCTGGGCCGCCCACATCCGCTTCTCACAGGTAGCACTTTGCGCTCACGCCACCACAATCACCGCTTACAAAGTCGATGCTTTCTCTGCGAGAGATCAGCCCACATCCACGACTGGAAGCAGGACTAACAACTTCAAGATCGTCGAACGACGACCGATCATCATGCGTAGCCGTGCTCCTGGGATCAATCGGCGGGGCAAATGATTCCGAAGCAAACGCAAAGCAGCAGAGTCGTGAATCTATCCTTTGATAAAATAGCTCTTTATAGGCAACTCGAATATTCACCCGCCGTTTAGCACTAAACTCTAACATACCAGACGGAGGAAGCAGCCATCACTTATACGGTCTAATCACCGCGCTTGAAAAAGTAGCCAATCACAATGCCAGACAAAACGCCAGTGGTGGCATCTGGTATTAAATTAAGATATGCCAAACCACCAATGCTGATAAATGCGACAATCATTAGCAGGACGCTAGCGCACAAATTAATTATTTTGGCGGTGTGAGTTTGTCCAAATAATTGAGCAGACCTTTGAAGTAGAGCGTCGATAAACTCTTTTGCTTCTTTAGAACTTAGCAGTTCTTTCCAGGCAAGGATATTATCCGCCGTTGTGGAGTCCTCAACGACGTCTTCTTCTGGTTCATCTGTATCCATTTATGCTCCTTAGAAAAAAGCTCGCGAGCGGCTCACAGAGCTACGCCACGCCCGCTACTGTAAAACCACTACAGCAAGCCATACATCCTTTATATATTAAACATTAAAATAGAACCAAGAAAAAAATGAACCGTACCGCGCATTCTTTCTGCTTCTAACGCTTTATTCATATTTTATCTCTCCAAATAACCCGATCATCAGATCATCCTCCAGCATCTCAAACGGAAGCTCAACATAGTCGTCTTTATGTCTAGGCAGGGCTTTACCATCATGCGGCGAATTTTTTGTGTGGCCAAGAATGTGGTCACCATTTTCTTTAATGTATGGGAGTATAACTATTCTTCCATGATTCTTTGAAAGTATCCTCCCTTCCACCCACAAGGTTTTTCCCTTTTCGCTATTTGTAGAGTCGCCAAGCGTTTTAACGCTCCAACCAAAACTTTTGTTATCCTCAAACCAAAAAACAAACCCACCTAAAACCAGAACTCTTAGTCCTCGCGACCTAGCGTCATTCAGAATTCTCTTTACGCTTGCTAACTGTAAAAGTTTGTTTGCTCTAGGACGCAGCATTGACCGAATAGAAGACTTCGTTTTGCCCCAATGATCCCAGCCCGCATGACCGAACCCCCTAGCGATACGTTCTCGGTAAGAATACACCGCCGTTTTTTATTATGTCTTGCATATACCCAGCGCCCGCTTTCCTCCATGAGTGTTACTCCATGTTGAGCAAGCCTAACCAATTTCACATAAGGCGTTTCCTTCAAAGCTTCAAACAAAGCTACTTTCAAAACCTCCCTGTCGCTGGGGACTGCGAGATCTTCGTGCTGGAGCAGGCCTATCTCACCACTTCTATTAATTGCTTCAGTTAGCATCAGTCGCTCTTCTAAAAGGCGCCTTTTTCTAACTATCACAGCTTTTTCGACCTTTATCTTTATAGAGGCTTTATCCTCATTAGATACATCCAAAGAATCCACATTGTTTATCAAATGCTCATTCATTTCCTCAGCGGCATCTATAGCTTTATCTAATTCCTCATAATAGTCAGCCTTAAAACCGCTGCCATTTTTTAGGTACCGCACAAACCACTGCAAGCCCCCATCTCTTTTCATTTTATAATCGTACATTATATAGCCAGCACCCCTTTCAAAAAAAGGCTGAGGAAAAGCAGCAAGCACATATAAATTATAACCAGGCAATTGTGACTCTTTAATCATTTTTATAGCAACCAAACAAGTACGAACTAAAACAGAAGAAAGTTTAATAGCCTTAAACGTCAGCGTCCAGGCTGAGGCATTAGTGGCAGTATTTTCTGACGATAGATATATAGACCGCGCCGACCGAATACCAAGGCAAGCAAATAAAGCCAACCGGCTTTTTATTGACAGCGCCTACCCACTTTGCGAAGAATGTTGCCGACATGACTTATCCACCAAAGCGAGGAACAGTAGATCCCAACCGACAGCTTGTTAAGCATCATCCTCTCTATCATCCGAGTTCGCCTTCATTAGAAACTCGGCAGTATGGTCCGCTGGGTTTAGGCCTCCATCATGAATCGTCCCGAGCTCACTAGGCGTTACGCTTTGCGTCGGCCAGACCTGATGTGTAACTAAATTGGCTAAATCCAGCTTACTTAATTCAAGAAATAAATAATCTTCCTTCTCATCCCTCGCGACACCATGCGCCCAGTACGCGACAGCGCTTGCTATAATATCAGCAACTTGTAATTGAGCATGCTTATCAGAACTTGCAAACTTCAAACTCTTACCTTTTAGCGGCAAGCTGAACCTTCTTCGGTCGTAACCCAGTTCTACAGAACTTTGAGACCAATCCATAAATTGGGCAAAGAGCAACTTTTGGCTCTCGATACTGTGAGAATCATCATGAACTACATGGAACCCTTTCGAGTGGGTTTTGCCCCATGCTACACATTGCGAAAAAAGAGCTGGGATTGATGGATCGAGTGACGATTTTTCTATCCCCTCGAGCGCATCACGGATATATTTTTTGGTAGATATGAGCACATCGAGATGGTCTCTAAATTCATCACTAGCCGAATTGTTTTTTAACTCTTCTACGTTATTATAAAAATTTTCAATCAAGTCCGGTGATTGCACTTTGATCATTTTGACGAATGACTCATACGTTCTTCGTACTGGTTCAGCTCCGCAAAACACCGGCATGCAAAAGAACCACATATTAGAGAGTGCGATGTTCTCACCGTTTTTATATAGGTCGTGACCGACTCGATGCATCATAGGCTCTATGAGTAAATCTACAATTTTTGTAGTAACCATGAAATCTTTATGGAACAAAGTGACCTTTACATAATCAGGCTTTATCAGGTGATGCCGCATAAAACGAACAATACCATCTTGACCTGATTTCCTCCGTTTTAGATTTTTGAAATGAGCCTCTTTCGGTGCTTTCGACCCTGTAAGGGCGAGTAACTTTTTTGCTTCACCGTTTGAATATTTACATCCAGAAAGCGTAAATATAGGCTGATCTTTATCTATTATATTACTGCCGGTATTGCCAGACTCATCCATAAATATAGTGGCTATTTTGTTCTTCTGCGCTTTAACCTTCGCTCTTGCAGCTCGCAGCTTTTTTCTTTCTTTAACCAGCTTTTTTTCTCTATTAGCTTTGCTATTTTGGCTCATTCAGGCCCCCTAATGCGACATTCGACTTCGCAATTGTCAACACTCACAACAACCGCCGGCTTCGTGGAGCTATAGCTCATAAAATTGAAGGACTAACTTTTTAGTTTTTATAGTACAATCTCATTCTTCACCGTTCTGAAAATCCCTAAACGGCTGTGGAATTGACTTTTCTGGCTCTATTTTCGCATTTTTTAGGTATTCGGTTACTTCGTTGCTGAGCTTCTCTGCCCAATTCGGCTCGCGAATATCGTAAACAATAACTCTGAGATGCCGAAGGTCAAAAGGTACATCTTCAATGTTCGAAGCCGTAAATACGACTGGCTTCCGCGCTGCATGAGCAAGACCAAGCTCGTAAAAAACGTTTGCATTTTTACCAGTAAGATCTGCGAGCAACACGGGTGATTTTGCTACCTGTTCCCAGATCTGTTCGACCACGCTTCCCGTGGTGAATAACTCATCACCACGAACAGGTTCGAAGCCGGCTTCACGGATAGCCGGAACATAGATCTCCTGGTAATATCGATTAAACCATTCCCCAAATGGCATCATTACAAAACATGTATCAAGAAACTGCCTAATCCTTTCGTTTTCCTTCGCTTTTGGCGCTATTGTTTTTCCACTGTTATTGTCAGCGCCATCTATGCTTTCAGGAACACTTGATTCGCTTTCTGAAGACAGACCTGCAAACGGCTTTATGTATTTAAGGTTACTCGTAAAGACGTCAATAAATGTCCTTACTCTATCTCTAGGTATGCTGAAGTCTCGAACCAAAGTATTCTCAAAAAACTCATCTTCAGGCAGCCTCTTCCCTCCATAGAAATCTTCCACTTTTCGAAATTCTTCTACGTTTCTAAACGCATTTACTAATGCTTGCTGCCTCTGGCCAGACGAACTAGGTGCAACAATATCTTCCCCTATACTGTCTAGCTCGACAGTAGCATTCGCTCCAGATCCAGAAGTTAAGCCGTATTGATTGGAAGATTTTAATAGATCTTGAAACCGCCAATCAGCCGGCCTATTGAAACCTAATGCCCTACCAAGATCAGCAGCCCTCATGGGATTTCCTGCGTTCTTGTCCTCGATTGCTCTAGCAACCCTCAGCGACTCTTCAAGGGAGTTTTTAGGGAATGTCCATGCTTTTCCTTTGCCACTCGACTTCGCCTTAGCCTTGGAAGCAACCTTCTTAGCAGCAATTTTATTTTTTTGTGGCACCTTCTTTTTCGCCGCCATAATTATATCTCCTTAAATTGTTTCAATTCGCGAATTACTCTAGTGGGTATTAAGAAGCGTATGCGCTTGTTGAATAACGAAGCGCAGCGACTTCGCGCGACTTGTGCATTTCGCTTAGGCAATTTCCCTGCCACCTGAGAAAGTAAAGACGTGATCGGCATCACAAGTCAACGCCCGCACTCACATGTCGCGAATACACAAAAGCGGCCAAACACAGCGCATTGGAATGGTAATAACTCACTAACCCTCAAAACCGCACCATCATTCATCTTTCACCAAACCAACTTCTAGGCTGCTTTCACGGCGCTCCGGCTGCGTGAACGTTGCCGTAGTGACGGCTCCCGGGCTAGGACTCAATTCTTTCAGGATCACGGGATTGAAGAAGTCGTCCGTTGCCGCTTTGGTTTCGGTGAGCTCGGTAAGGAAGTGCTCGGGACTAAGAACGAGAAGTCGACCGTATGGCCGTTCTGAAACGTACTATCTTGGTCGCAAAGAAAGAGCAAATGGCTTACACAAACTGACTGAGAACGCTTACCGCTCCGCCGAGCGTCATCTTTTACGCTAATGATCGGTGCTTGAACACACCTACTGTCAGCAGTCGCCGTGCCCATTGGATTTGCGGTACTGTAACGCCCGTGACCAATCAATGGTCGGGTAGCGCGTAGCTATACAATACCTCCGGGGAAGGCGCGCGGCCGTCTGATAGAGCGGTGTTCAACTGCCCGACCGCCCTTATAGGGCAAATTTGGACGTTCATCTATCGGAGCAACACCATGAAATATCGCACTCTCAAAGTCCGCAAAGGCCACCGGGACTACACCCTGAAAAGCAAACCTTGCAGCGGCAACCCGATCACTCCTTTCCTTCTCCTGAAAGGCACTTGGCTGGAACAGGCCGGGTTCACCATCGATACCCCGGTGTCCGTCACCGTGGAGGAAGGGCGGCTCTCGATCATTCGTCGGTAAAAATATGGGCCCCCGGCCAAAGGCCGGGGGCCCGTTCACGGCAATGTCCCGATAGGCGGCGGTAGCCAAGGCATCCGGATGATTAGCAAACTGCCGCAAACTTGGAATTGTCAGCTTCGAGCTTGTTGCGCTAAATCCACGCAATGTCGCAAGGACATTGGCCTGGGCATAACGGCGCGCCATAAGGCATCATAGCCCTATAGAACCACATATGGAGCAAGACATGGGTACAGACCCCGAAGCCCTGAGAGACGCCGCCCTGGCGCTTTCCGAAGCGGAGCGGGCGAAGCTGGCCAGAGACCTGATAGCCAGCCTGGACGGCCCTGCCGATAACGATGTTGCGGAAGCCTGGGACATTGAGCTTTGCCGCCGCATCAATGAAGTAGAGACTGGAAAAGCCGAACTGCTGGACGTCGAAGACGTTCTCGCGCGCATACGGGCCCGGATCGGATAGAGAGTTAGTTTTGATCATTGAAGTCAGCAAGGAAGCTGCCCAAGAGCTGGAAGAATCCGCAGCCTGGTACGAAAAGGAAGACGCGGGGCTGGGAGCTCGTCTGGTTGACGCTTTTGCCCACGCCGTGCGCCTTCTTGAAGAACCCAATCCGCCGCTAACTCCCGTGGGTGGCAAAGCCGGCAGCCGCGGGGCCAAACGATTGCTCTTGCATCGCTTTCCCTTTTCCCTCGTTACCCTGAGCCGTGGGCCGACCATCGTTGTCATTGCATTCGACCACCATTCCCGCAAGCCGGGATACTGGATAGATCGCGTCTAGCATTCCAGCAATGCCGGTCATCAAGCGCTCCGTAGTGCAGGGAAATGCTCTCAAAAAGAAGCGCCGATGGCTTACAACAGCTTCGCCCTCAGCCTACTGTGCTCCAACGACGTGACGACTAGCCTGTTGTCCAAGGCGACTCGGGAAACGGACACGCCCGGCTCCTGACAGGCGGCGACGGTCCGGGCCTTGAACTCACGGGAGAAGTGGCGGCGACGCCGGGCTGGAGCTGGGGCTGGGCGTCAAACTTTCCAAAGCCGTCGATGGCGCAAGTTTCTGGCATAGAAAGTCAACGCATCACGCGCCTATGCCACTCGTTATAGTAGTACGAATAGTCCTCATCTCGGCCACCAGATTCAATCCATTTCTCCCACTCGGGACTACCTTTAAATCCGTCAGACATATCAATCTCCTAAAATCTTCCTATGAATGAATCAGTATGAACGTTTTTTGTGTTCTTCGATAATACGAGGCGCTTCTTTCAGGCATTTGGCTCCAAGCTTTGCAGCCAAAACAGCTGTATTCCAGACAGTCTTTCCGGCGAGCGTGGTTGTTTTGGCCGCGGTTTCTCCGGCCCCGCGTGCGCCTTTAACATCCTTCCATGCCTCTTCGAGGTCGGCATAAAGTTTACTTTCAAACAAGTTGTCTTCTTCTTTCATATGTCTCTCGGCTTTTCTTATTGCGCAACGAACTAGATTGTTGGGCGTTCAGGCAAAGCAAGCAGATTCTTAGACTCCGCGTCGCCTATATTACGAATCCTTCCTGCTCACCATTTCATTAATTCCACATACGCTCTTATTTTTATTCGCTCACGCCATCCTATCACCCTATTAATTTTATTTTTAACCGAGAGGAGGCGCACACTCTTTAACCAAAGGCAAGAGCCAACGATCACGGGGCTCACGTTTCGCCAACATCCACCCTAGCTTTCCACGAATAAAAACGTGACCAACATCACAAGTCAACACCTGTATCCGCATGTCGCGCAGGCACAAAAAAGGGGTCCGAAAAGGCCCCTTCAAATAGTAACGACTAACTAACGCTTAAAGCACCGTCAGTCCTCACTCCAAACCAAATCCAACTCCTTCGCCGCCTTCACATCGTCCAGCCGGCGCACGGGCTGGGTAAACGGCGCCTGGGTGACGGTGTCCGGGTTGGTGTTGGCTTCTTCCAGGATCTTGGCCATGGCGTCGATGAAGTCGTCCATGGCTTCCTTGGTTTCGGTTTCGGTGGGCTCGATGAGGAAGCATTCGGGCACCAGCAGCGGGAAGTAGATGGTGGGGGCGTGCTGGTTGTAGTCGAGCAGGCGTTTGGCGATGTCGAGGGCGGTGACGTGTTGGTCCTTGGCCAGTTTGGCGAAGGTGAGGATGAATTCGTGGCTGGCGCGGCGGTCCGGGTAGGCGGCCTGGCAGCCGATGGCTTCGAGGCGTTTGAGCAGGTAGTTGGCGGCGAGGGTGGAGTATTCGCCGACGCGGATCATGCCTTCGCGGCCGAGCACCATGGCGTAGAAGTAGGCGCGCAGGAGGACGCCGGCGTTGCCCATGAAGGCGCTGAGGTGGCCGATGCTGGTGGGCAGGGTGTCGGTGTCGATCCAGTGGTAGTCGCCGGATTCGCTGTCTTGCCCGGCCATGGGGGTGGGCAGGTAATCCAGCAGGCGCTGGGAGACGCCCACCGGGCCGGCGCCGGGGCCGCCGCCGCCGTGGGGGGTGGCGAAGGTTTTGTGCAGGTTCATGTGGATGACGTCGAAGCCCATGTCGCCGGGGCGGACCTTGCCGAGGATGGCGTTGAGGTTGGCGCCGTCGTAGTAGAGCAGGCCGCCGGCGTCGTGGACGGCTTTGCTGATGGCTTCGATTTGCCGTTCAAAGACGCCGCAGGTGGAGGGGTTGGTCATCATCAGGCCGGCGGTTTGCGGGCCGCAGGCTTCCTTGAGGGCTTCCAGGTCCACGTCGCCGTTTTTGCCGACGGGGACTTCGCGGACTTTGTAGCCGCACATGACGGCGGTGGCCGGGTTGGTGCCGTGGGCGGCTTCGGGGATCAGGATTTCGGTGCGGGCGTCGTCGCCGCGGGCTTCGTGGTAGGCGCGGATCATGGCGACGCCGGCGAATTCACCCTGGGCGCCGGCCATGGGGGCGAGCGAGACGCCTTTCATGCCGGTGACTTCCTTGAGGAAGTTCTGCAGTTCGTACATACAGGCCAGGTAGCCCTGGCTGTGGCTGGCCGGGGCGAGCGGGTGCCGGTTGAGGAAGCCGGGCAGCATGGCCGCGCGGTTGGCGCCGCGCGGGTTGTATTTCATGGTGCAGGAGCCGAGCGGGTAGAACTGCTTGTCGATGGCGAAGTTCTTGGTGGAGAGGTTGGTGTAGTGGCGCACCACTTCCAGCTCGCCCACTTCCGGCAGGCCGGGTTTGTTTTTGCGGCGCAGGCTGGCGGGGATCGCGGACAGTTGGTCCTCACTCACGGGCTTGGGCGCTTGGGCGGTGGCGCTGCGGCCGGGACGGGAGTGTTGGAAGATCAGCGTGGTTTCGTTGCTCATGCCAGAACCTCCTTCATTGCGGCCACAAACAGATCAAGGTCGCCTTCGGTGTGGACTTCCGTCGCGTTCACCAGGATCGCATTCTTCATCGAATAATCCTTGGCGAGGCTGAGGCCGCCGAGGATGTCTTTTTCCGCCAGGCGGGCGAGCACGGTGTCGGCGTCCTGGGGCAGCGTGAGGGCCACTTCGTGGAACACCGGGGCGCTGAAGGCGCGTTCGACGCCGTCGAGGGCGCAGAGTTTGTCCGCCAGTTTCTGGGTGTTGGCGTGGCAGTGGCCGGCGACGCTGGCGAGGCCGTCGGGGCCGAGCAGCGAGGTGTAGATGGTGGCGGCGGTCATGGCCAGGCCCTGGTTGGTGCAGATGTTACTGGTGGCCTTGGAGCGGCGGATGTGCTGCTCGCGGGCTTGCAGGGTGAGGGTGAAGCCCTGCTTGCCTTCCATGTCGATGGTGCGGCCGATGATGCGGCCGGGCATCTGGCGCACGTGTTTCTGGGTGCAGGCCATGAAACCGAAGTAGGGGCCGCCGGAGCTGAGCGGGATGCCCAGGGGCTGGCCTTCGCCGACCACGATGTCGGCGCCCTGCTCGCCCCACTCGCCCGGGGGCGTGAGCAGCGCCAGGGAGGTGGGGTTGACCACAGCGATCACCAGCAGGCCGTTGGCGTGGGCCCAGTCGGCGAGGGCGTCCACGTCTTCCAGGCTGCCAAAGTAGTTGGGCTGGCTGATCACCAGGGCGGCAAAGTCCTGGCCTTCGTGTTCCTTGAGGCCGTCCACCAGGGTCTGGCCGGCGTCGCCGCAGAACGGCACGGACACCAGTTCCACGTCCTGGTTGCGGACGATGGCGTCGCAGGCGCTGCGGTAGCGCGGGTTAAGCGCCTCCGGCACCAGCACTTTGCGGCTCTTGGATTTGCGGTTGGCGCGCAGGCTCATGAGTACCGCTTCGGCCAGGCCGGAGGCGCCGTCGTAGACCGAGGCGTTGGAGACGTCCATGCCGGTGAGGCGGGCGATCAGGGTCTGGTATTCGTAGATCACCTGCAGGGTGCCCTGGCTGGCTTCCGCCTGGTACGGGGTGTAGGCGGTGTAGTACTCGCCCCGCGTCGCGATTTCCCATACCGCCGCCGGGATGTGGTGCGCGTAGGCGCCGCCGCCGATAAAGCTGAGCGCGAAGCGGTCCTGCTCGGCGCGCTCGGCCATCAGGCGGGTCACTTCCATTTCGCCGCGCCCTTCGGGCAGGGCGTCCAGGGCCTGGCCGGCTTTCAGGTGGGCGGGGATTTCATCGAAGAGCTGTTCGATGCTGTCGGCGCCGATCGCCGCCAGCATGGCGTGGACGTCGTCTTCGGTATGGGGGATGTAGGGCATGGGGGTTCCGGACTGTGGCGCTGCGGTGTGGGATTGATCCGCTTCGCCCAACCCCTCCACCACTGTAGGAGCGGCTTCAGCCGCGATGTGCCGGCGTCTTGGTGCCGGATCGCGGCTGAAGCCGCTCCTACGGGGCTTCGGGGCGGGCGTTGGGCGGCGAACTTATTCGCTGTCGATCTGTTCCTGGTACTGGTCGGCGGTGAGCATTTCTTTCAGCTCGCCGTCGTCGGCCATTTTGATCTTGAACAGCCAGCCGCCGGCGTAGGGGTCGTTGTTGACCAGCTCGGGTTCGTCGTCCAGGGCTTCATTGATTTCAGTGATTTCACCAGAGACCGGGGCGTAGATGTCGGAGGCGGCTTTCACGGATTCGACCACGCCGGCTTCGTCGCCGGCGGCGAACACCTGGCCCACGTCGGGCAGTTCCACGTAGACAAGGTCGCCCATGGCGTCCTGGGCGTGGTCGGTGATGCCCACCACGGCCACGTCGCCGTCGACGCGGACCCATTCATGGCTTTGGCGGTAACGCAGTTCGGCAGGAATCTCGCTCATTGTTTTCTCCCTCGGGGCGGACTCAGATCGTTTTATAGGCTGCTTTGCCGTTCTTGACGAACGGGGGTTTCACCACGTGCGCCTTGAGGCGCTTGTTGCGGATTTCCACTTCCACGGTGCCGGTGGTGCCGGCGGGCAGGCGCGCGAAGGCGATGGCCTGGCCCAGGGTCGGCGAGAAGGTGCCGCTGGTGGTCTCGCCTTCGCCGCCGGCCGTGTGCACGGTCTGGTGGGGGCGCAGCACGCCCTTCCCTTCCAGCACCAGGCCGCGCAGCACCGGGTGGTCTTTCTGTTTTTGCGCTTCCAGGGCGGCGCGGCCGACGAAGTCCCGGTCCGGATCGTCCAGGGCCACGGTCCAGCCCAGGTTGGCTTCCCAGGGGGTAACACCGTCGTCCATGTCGTTGCCGTACAGGTTGAGGCCGGCTTCCAGGCGCAGGGTGTCGCGGGCGCCCAGGCCCGCCGGGCGGGCGCCGGCGTCGGTGAGCCGCTGCCACAGTTCCGGGGCTTTGTCGCCGGGCAGGATGATCTCGGCGCCGTCCTCGCCGGTGTAGCCGGTGCGGGCGATCAACCAGCTGCCCACCTGGGCGAAGCCGAAGAACGGCAGCTCGCCCAGGGCGGCGCGGGCGTCGTCACACACCAGGTCCTGGAGAAAGGCACGGGCCTTGGGGCCCTGCACCGCGAGCATGGCCAGGTCCGGGCGTTCCTGGATGTCCACGGCGAAGCCGCCGGCCTGCTTTTCCATCCAGTCCAGGTCCTTGTCGCGGGTGGCGCAGTTGACCACCAGGCGCGCCTGGTCGGCGGCGATCTTGTAGACGATCAGGTCGTCCACCACGCCACCGCGTTCGTTGAGCATACAGGTGTAGAGGGCGCGGCCCTCGCCCACCTTGTCCAGGTCGTTGGCGAGCAGGCGGCGCAAGTAGGCGCGGGTGTCCTTACCGGCCACGTCCACCACGGTCATGTGCGAGACGTCGAACAGGCCCACGCCCTGACGCACGGCGTGGTGCTCTTCCAGCTGGGAGCCGTAGTGGATGGGCATGTCCCAGCCACCGAAGTCCACCATCTTGGCACCGGCGGCGAGATGGGCGTCGTATAAAGGTGTGCGCTGACCCATGGGAAGGCGGGCTCCAGGTCCGTGGGCCGGGGGCGGCGAGTGGGTCGCCCGGTCAGGCCCGTTGGTTGTCAGGGGTGAAGGATAACGGACCCGGCGCACGGCGCCTAGGCGGTGGCTGACCGGACGGTCCTGTATACAAAACTGGCATAAAAAAGCCGGCCCATAAGGGCCGGCAAGTGGACGCTGATTCGGTCAGTTTTTGATCGGGGCGGAGACGTAGTTGAGGAACACGCCGCCGGCGGGGATGCCGAGGGTCATGTCCGCCGCTTTGATGACGTTGTCGATCAGGTCGATGTTCACCACCACGTCCTGCTCGGCCTGGTTGCGTTGCTCGATCTGCAAACGGCCGTCTTCCAGGAAGGTGACGTCGCCCACCAGGTTCAGGCTCAGCGGGTAGCTGTACAGGTCGTGGCTAAGCTCGAGACCGGCGGCGCTGGGCCGCAGGTACGGGGCGGACAGGTAGATGTCCAGGTTGGTCTCGAACACCGGCCCGTCCGGGGTCTCGCGGATCCAGCCGGTGACCGGCTCGGTGCGGCCGTTGCCCCGGTCCTCGTAGCGAATGCGCATGATCTGCGGGCCGGTGGCGATGATCTGGTCGATGGGGAACAGCACCAGCAGCAGTTGGGCGTAAACGTCCACGGAGGAGGTCTTGAGCAGGGTCGGGTAGATGTTCACCCGCACCGCGTCTTCCTGCGGGTCGTAGCCCACCAGTTCCACGTCCAGGTCGGCGGTCACGTAGATGAACTTCTCGCTGGGGCAGGCCGGGCCGTCGTAGTCGCAGCCTACCCGGGCTTCCAGCAACAGGCCGCCGGTGTCCTTGACGAACAACTCGGTGCTGTTGGGCGGCGACGGGAATTCACCGGAGCCCGCCGGCTGTTCCTGGGGCTGCGGTTCCTGGTCCTGGTGCACGAAGTCGGCGTTGGTGTCGTAGGCCGGCAGGTTGCGCAGTTCCTGGAACACATTGTCGTTGGCGGCGGCGCCGGTGAAGTAGAGCTCCAGGTTGGGGCCGCCCATGTCATCGGTGGGCGCTTCCAGCACCGCGGTTTGCAGGGGGCCGTTGTCCACCGTGCAGATGGCTTCGCCGCTGGTGCAGTCGTCCACGGTGAAGTCCTGGTTTTCGGACATCAGCACGTAGCGGTAGGTGGCGCCTTCCTGCCAGGGTTGCTCGGGCACGAAGGTGACCTTGCGGCCGCCGTATTGCAGCTGGCCGGGCACCACGCTCTGGCAGGCGTACTGGGTGCGGCCTTCGCCGTCCACGCTGCCCGCCGGGGCCTGGCCGGCGTCGGCGATTTTTTCCACGCGGAAGCTGCCGGTGTCACAGGTCTGGCCGACCTGCAGGCTGTCCTCGGCGATCACCTGGGAGAACTGCACCACGATGGGCCGGCGGCCGGGCATCGGCATCACCGGCAGGTGGTCGTCGTCGCTTTCGCCGCCCCGGCAAATGCCATGGTCGCCGGCGGCGATGTCCCAGGTGGTTTTGTCCGCCGCGCAGGGGAAGCCCGGGTAGGTGGTGGTGGCGATGGCCGGATGGCCGGCGCCCAGGTATTCCGGCAGGGCGAAGCTGACGCTGTCCGGCTGGGCCGGGTTGCCGGCCACATCGGTGATGCCGCTGGTGAAGCTGGCCACGTATTCGGTGCCGTAACGCAGCGGTTGTTCCGGCTGGATCACGATATTGACGCCGTCGAGATAGTAGTCGAACGGTTCGGCGGCGCCGCCGGCGGTGAGCGTCAGGCTGGTGCCCGGTTCGATGGAGTTGGGGTCCAGCGGCTCATCGAAGGTGAGGATGATGGGGTCGCCGGGACGCTGTTTGTCCACGTTGTCGCCGGGCATGGAGGCCACCAGGGAGGGGTTGGTCATGTCCTCCGGGCGCTGCGGCGCGTTCTGCTGGTCCTTGTAGGATTCCATGTGGAAGCTGAGCACCCCGTAGGCGTTTTCCACGCCCAGCACTTCCGGCTCCACCACGCCCACGGCGTCGGCCACCAGGCGACCGGTTTCCACATTGGTGATGGCGTAGCCCACCAGCTCCACCTGCAGCAGGTTCTGGTTGAAGGCGCCGTTGGCCTTCTGGGTTTTGGTGTCGAAGGCCACATCCATGGTCACGCGCAGTTGCTTGGGCGCACCCGGGTCGTCGGAGTAGGGATTGGGCAGCAGATAGCCGTTGGCGTCGGACAGGAAGGTCACGGTGACCTCGCCGGAGTCGAAGCCCGCCGGCACCGCGCCGCCGATGTTCACTTCCAACGGGTCGCCCTTGAGCAGCGAGCCTCGCGGAATGCGCAGCGGCGTTTTGTCCGGGAAGTTGGGCGCGAAGGCCAGTTCGGCGAACACATTGCCCTGCTGTTTGGAGGCGGTGTTGTCGCCCAGCAGTCTGGCGATCAGCGGCACGCAGTTGATGCCGTCGCCGGTGATCGGCGAGGTCTGGATGCCCTGGTCCAGGCAGCCCAGCTGGGTGTCCGCCGGGGCGGCTTCCTGCACCAGCACCGAACGGGGCGTGGTGTCGCGGGGCATGAACTCCCGGGTGTAGGCCGGCAGGGTGTCGCCGCGCAGATTGCGCACCGTGTTATTGAGGGTCAGCGTCAGGGTGGCGCCGGCTTCCACGGCGTCCACCGGCTCGCCCTGGCCGTCCACGCCGTCGCGGGGGTCCAGGGTGATGTGGCGGCCGTCCACCAGCAGGGTGGCGGGCACCAGTTCGCCGTTCTGGGTCAGCGAGATGGACTGGCCGTAGACCAGGCTGTCCGCGTCCACCGGCTGGGACATCAGCAGGTTCACCGAGGAGAAGTCCAGGAACGGCACGTCGTCGCCGGGGGTGACGCGCAGCACCTGGAAGTCCTCGGTGCTTTCGCGCAGCTCGAACGGGCCTTTCAGGGCCGGACGGGTGGTGAAGTGCAGCGCGTCGCCGGGCAGGGAAGGCTCGCCGTTGTCGGTGCGGATATCGTTGAGGGTCAGGGTGTAATCGCTTTTCACCGCCAGGGCGTCGTCCGGGGTCAGCACCGCGCTGAGGCCACCGTCCACCTGCTCGACGGTGAACGTTACCGGGCCGTCCGGGCCTTCCAGGGTGAAGTTGCCGGCGTCCACGTCCACCGGCTCGGAGAAGCGCACGATCACCGGCGCCCGGGGCGCCACGTCCTGCTGCCCTTCATAGGGGTAGGTATAGAACACCTCGGCTTCCACCCAGGTGCTGAAGTCCACGGTCTGTTCGCTGCCGCCACCGCCGCCACAGGCGGCCAGGGCCAGGGCGGCGCCGGCCAGCAATAAAGTACGCAGTTTCATGGTCCGCCTCCTCAGAACTTGAGCGTCACGGCGCCGGTGATGACGTTCACGTCACCGTCCGCTTCCACGGTTTCGTAGGGCTGGGGATAGCTGGGCGAGCGGGTGTCATAGAGGTCGAAGGTGCGCGGGTCCAGCTTCTGGTACTGGTAGGCGATGTCGAAGCGTACCGGGAACGAGAAGAAGCGGGTGCGTTCGTACTTGGCGGTCAGGCCCAGGCCGAAGATCCACTTGTCGGTGTCCAGGTAGTTCACGTTCAGGGAGGCGTTGGATTTCAGCGGGCTCTCGCTGTAGGCCACGCCGCCGGTGACCGCGAAATTCTGGTTGAGCTGGTACTCGGCGCCGATGCGCGGGATCACCACGTCCTGGAATTCCAGGATGCCGACGCCGTCCTCGTTGGATACCGCCTGGTCCTTGATGGTGTCGCCGTCGAATTCGTCTTCCAGGTCGGACCACTGCTGCAGTTCCAGGCTGGCGCCCACGCGCAGGCGGTCGGTGCGGTAGAGCAGGCCGGCGGAGTAGATGTTGGGCTGGTAGGAATCCAGGGTGGTCACCGCCAGGGACAGGCCCGGCTCGTCGATCACGCCGGGGATCACGGTGTTGGCGTCCACGGTGGTGTTGGTGTTGGAGTAGCCGCGGAAGGCGAAGGCGGTTTCGAAGCCGTTCAGCCAGCAGTCGCCGTCCGGGCAGAAGGTCTCGCCCAGGTCCATGGTGACACTGAGGGTGGGCCGGATTTCCGGTTTGGCGGACACATCCAGCTTCTCGTATTCGGTTTCGCCGGCCAGGTTGGTGTAGGCGCGCAGTTCCGCCTCGGACTGCAGGGTGATGCGCGCGGAGGCGCCCACGTCGATGCCACGCCACAGCTGGGTGGCGCCGCCCAGGCTCAGGAACAGGGGCTGGCGGCCGTATTCGAAATACTGGCCGGTGCGCGAGGTTTCCGATTCAAAGGCGAGCATTTCCTCGCCGTATTTCTCGATGCCGATCATCACGCCCAGGTAGAGCGGATGGTTGAAGCGGGTCAGGTTGGAGAGGTTCGATTTGAGGCCGATCAGGGTGTGCTGGGAGGGCGAGTCCTGCAGCACGTCGCCGCGCCGGATCGGCGCCGCCGGGCCACCGAGGCTGTTCACGCGCAGTTCGTGCTCCGCGTGCAGCAGCCCCACGGTGAGTTCGCCGCGCGGGTCCTTGGCCAGGTAGGCCGGGTTGTAATAGACCGAGGAAACCTTGCTGTTGAACATGGACAGGGCTTGTGCGGAGGCCACATCGGTGGGCAATACCCCATAGGTGGTGCCGATGTTCCCCATGCTGGCGAAAGCGGTGCTGCCGGTTCCCATGACAAGCGCCAGGGCCAGGCCCCGGGCGATCTTGTTGTTTTTCATGTTCGACTTCTCCGAGTGGGCCGCTCAAAAGCAACGGCACTTTATTATCGAATCCGCCCGGTACAGGCGTTCACATTCAGGCGGCGCAGTATGCGCTACCGAAATTGCACGAAACACTGTGTTACGCCACATTTCGTGCACTTTTGTTAACCAATTCCGGTAGACAAACCTTTTTACTGATTCTGCTTTTATAGGTTAATAATTAAGTATCGTTTTTGGCACGCCAGTCAGTCGTATACCGGCGCGAAGCCCGGCGGACGCGGCTTTCAAGGGCTTTGCCCCGGCTTCCCTGCGTGCGCCCACCTGAGTTCGATTGTGAAAAACCGTCACCCGTCGTGAAACACAAACATTGTAAAAATGCAGTGAAGACGGGAACCCGCCCGCCGTTGTCAAGCGCTTCGGCGAGGACAAGCGTTAACCCACGAAGCCTGCGGCGCGGTGTCGGCGCCGGCCCAAGCTATGAACCCGGCGTCATAAGACTTTTGGATAATTTCCCCACACAACGCTTTTCTCCGTAAGAGGCGGTTCGGTATAACGCTTGGGTAAAGACACTTCCCGCAATAGGATCCGCACTTCATATACGCGGCCGATAAGACCAAGAAGCACGAATAAAGAGAGGAAGGTTTATGGACGGCATTACTGACGGCGCCCGCTCCTCGGGCGGTTCCAATCCGGGCATCCTGTCCCGCGAACGCACCATCGCGGGCCCCAATTTCAACCGCTGGCTGGTGCCCACCGCGGCGCTGGCCATCCATCTGTGTATCGGCATGGCCTACGGGTTCTCCGTGTTCTGGCTGCCGATGAGCAACGAGATCGCCAATCCGCCGGCCAGCTGCGGCGACATCGGCCTGATGCAGGCGCTGTTCACCACCACCTGCAACTGGTCGGTGTCCCACGTGACCTATGTGTTCGGCATCTTTATCGCCATGCTGGGCGTGTCGGCGGCCATCTGGGGCGCCTGGCTGGAGCACGCCGGGCCTCGCAAGGCCGGCTTTATCGCCGCCCTGTGCTGGGGCGGCGGCATGATCGTCGGCGGCATCGGCGTGATGATGCACCAGCTGTGGCTGGTGTATCTGGGCGCCGGGGTGCTGGGCGGCGTGGGCCAGGGCCTGGGCTACATCACCCCGGTATCGACGCTGATCAAGTGGTTCCCGGACCGGCGCGGCATGGCCACCGGCTTCGCGATCATGGGCTACGGCGGCGGCGCCATGATCGGCGCGCCGCTGGCGGTGGCGCTGATGAGCCATTTCTCCGCCGACGGCGGCACCGGCGTGGCGCGCACCCTGATCACCATGGGCGTGATCTACGCCATCGTGATGAGCTGCGGCGCCTTCGGGTTCCGGGTGCCGCCCAACGGCTGGAAGCCGCGTGGCTGGCAGCCCAAGGAAGACAACGGCAGCGCCATGATCACCACCGGCCACGTGCACCTGAACCGGGCCTGGAAGACCAAACAGTTCTGGCTGATCTGGGCGGTGCTGTTCCTCAACGTGACCGCCGGTATCGCGGTGATCTCCATGGCCAGCCCCATGCTGCAGGAAGTGTTCGGCGGCATCCTGGTGGGCGTGGACGACCCCGGCGCCACCCTCACCGAGGCGCAACTGGCGGCGGTGGCCGCGGCGGCGGCGGGCCTGGTCGGCCTGATCAGTCTGTTCAACAGCCTGGGCCGGCTGTTCTGGGCGTCGCTGTCGGACAAGATCGGCCGCAAGAACACCTACTTCTGCTTCTTCGTGATCGGCATCGTCGTCTACAGCCTGCTGCCCACCTGGGGCCACCTGGGCATGGCCGGGCTGTTCGTGATCTCCATCTGCGTGATTCTGAGCATGTACGGCGGCGGCTTCGCCACCGTGCCGGCCTACCTGGCGGACATCTTCGGCACCCAGATGGTGGGCGCCATCCACGGCCGCCTGCTCACCGCCTGGAGCGCCGCCGGCCTGGTCGGGCCGCTGATCATCGGCGCCCTGCGTGACGCCCAGCTGGCCTCGGGCGTGGACCAGGCGCTGGTCTACGACCGCACCCTCTACATCATGGCCGGGCTGCTGTTCGTGGGGCTGATCTGTAACGCCCTGGTGCGGCCGGTGAAGGCGTCCGACCAGATGAGCGAAGAGGAAGTGGCCCGCGAGCGCGCCCTGCAGCACGACAGCGGCGTGGCCGCCAACGCCGATACCGCCGCGCGCGGCCGCTTCGGCCTGGGTGGCGTGCTGTGCTGGCTGGGCGTGGGCGTGCCCTTCCTGATCGGCCTGTACATCGCCATCGCCAAGGCGGCGGCGCTGTTCTGATCCAGGCCCGGGCCGGGCGGCCGCTCAGGTCGCCCGGTCGCTGGCCAGCAACTGGGCGAAGGTGCACACCTCGCCGCAGCGGTCCGGGGCATAGCCGGGCAACCGCTCGATCTCGGCGAGGAACTCCGGCGCCCGCATCAGAGCCAGCAACTGCTTCATGTTGCCCTGGCCGAGGGAGTCCTTATGGCAAACCAGCAGATAGTGCTCGGTGGCCAGGTCGATGAAGTCGAGGCCGAACTGGCGCGCCGCCGCTTCCACGCCGAAGCCGGCGTCGGCCATGCCGGCGGCCACGTAGGCGGCCACCGCGGTGTGGGTGAACTCCTCCTGGTCGGCGCCCTGAATGCGCCCGGCGTCGACGCCTTCCTCGTCGAGCAGCAGATTGAACAGGATGCGCGTGCCGGCGTGCCGGTCGCGGTTGATAAAGCGCACGTCCGGGCGGGTCAGGTCCGCCAGCCCGCGCACCCGGGCGCGGGTTTCCGCGCGCAGGATCAGGCCCTGCTCGCGGGTGACGAAGCGGATTACCCGCAGGTCGTTCAGGTTCATCCGCTCCCGGTACAGCGCCATCACCTGGTCCGCCAGGCGCGGGCTGGCGGGAAAGTGGAAGCTGGCCAGGTCGGACTCGCCCCGGGCCAGGATGCTCAGGGCGTTGGCTGGATTGGTGTACTGCAGATCCAGCTCCACCCAATCGGAAAACTCCGGCAGCAGCGCCACCGCGTAGCCGTGGCTGGCGTGCAGACGCAGCACCGGGTGCTCGCCGGCCAGCAACTGCTGGAGCTGGGTGTTCAGCTCCGAGGCCATGCTGTCGATCTGCGGCCCGAGCCGCGCCTTGAGCCGCTGCTCGGACCACAGCAGCGCCTCGCCCAGGGGCGACAGGACGGTGCCGTGGCCCTTGCGCATGTCCACCAAGGGCGCGCCGAAGAAGTCACCGCTGCGGTTCAGCAGGTTCCAGGCGTGCCGGTAGGAGATGCCGGCCTCCGCCGAGGCGGCGGTGAGCTTGCCGGCGTCGCGGATGCCCTTGAGCAGCCGGAAGATCACCGGGTCGAACAGTTCGCCCTCTTCGCTGCGGAACACCCAGGCCGGGGCGATGTGGAGTTTCTTCTTCACTATCATTTTTGCGGCGTCATCTTTTAGGCATTGCCCTTCATATTTATATGGGTATTGGGCGGTGATACCTTTCCCGGAAACGCGGTAAACAGGCTGTACAAGCCGGTTGACCGACAAAACAATTAGGATTGGTTATTCATATGTATAAGCACAATAACCAGGGTGGGCAGGTCCTGTCCACCAATGCCCTGGCCACGCTTTCGCCGGCGCAGCAGGCGATTCAGGACGAGGTGGACGCCCTCAAGCACAAGCCCGGCGCCATGCTGCCGATCCTGCACGCCATTCAGGATCGGTTCGGCTATATCCCCGACGAGGCGGTGCCGATCATCGCCGAGACCCTGCGCCATACCCGCGCCGAGGTGCACGGCATCATCAGCTTCTACCACCATTTCCGCACCCGGCCGGCGGGCCGCCATGTGGTGCAGATCTGCCGCGCGGAGGCCTGCCAGGCGGTGGGCGGCCGGCAACTGGAGCAGCACGCCAAGGCCAGCCTGGGCGTGGACTACCACGGCACCACCCTGGACCGGCAGTTCACCCTGGAGCCGGTCTATTGCCTGGGCAACTGCGCCTGCGGGCCGTCCATTCGGGTGGGCGATGAGATTCATGGGCGGGTCGATCCGGCGCGCTTCGATGCCCTGGTGGACGACCTGTCCGCCACCGTGGTGGAGGTGAAGTGATGACCGTGACCCTGTACGTCCCCGCCGACACCACCGCCCGCGCCCTGGGCGCCGACCGGGTGGCCGATGCCCTGCGCCAGGCCGCCGATGAACGGGGCCTGGACCTGAACCTGATCCGCAACGGCTCCCGGGGCCTGTTCTGGCTGGAGCCGCTGGTGGAAGTGGCCACGCCGGAGGGCCGCGTGGCCTACGGCCCGGTGACCCCCGAGGCGGTGCCGGCGCTGGTGGAAGCCGGCCTGTTCGAGGGCGGCCAGGAGCACGATCTGGCCCTGGGCCTTACCGAGGACATTCCTTACCTGAAGAACCAGCAGCGGCTGACTTTCTCGCGGATCGGCATCACCGATCCGCTGTCCCTGGACGACTACACCGGCCTGCGCGGTTTCGAGGGCCTCAGGAAAGCGCTCACTCTCGACGGCCAGGGCATCATCGACCAGGTCAAAGCCTCCGGCCTGCGCGGCCGGGGCGGCGCCGCCTTCCCCACCGCCATCAAGTGGCAAACCGTGCACGACGAACCGCCGGGCCAGAAGTACATCGTCTGCAACGCGGACGAAGGCGACTCCGGCACCTTCGCCGACCGGCTGGTGATGGAATGCGACCCCTACATGCTGATCGAGGGCATGACCATCGCCGGCCTGGCGGTGGGCGCCACCCAGGGCTACATCTACCTGCGCTCGGAGTACCCGCTGGCGCAAAAAATCTTCAATGAAGCCCTGGAGCGCGCCTACGCGGCGGGCTATCTGGGCGAGGACCTCCTCGGCAGCGGCAAGCGCTTCGATCTGGAAGTGCGGCTGGGCGCCGGCGCCTACATCTGCGGCGAGGAAACCTCCCTGCTGGACAGCCTGGAAGGCAAGCGCGGAATGGTGCGCGCCAAGCCGCCGCTGCCCGCCATCCAGGGCCTGTTCGGCCGGCCCACGGTGGTCAACAACGTGCTGTCCCTGGCGGCGGTGCCGTTCATCCTCGACCAGGGCGGCCAGGCCTACGCCGACTACGGCCTGGGCCGCTCCCGGGGCACCCTGGCCATTCAACTGGCCGGCAACGTGAAGCGCGGCGGCCTGGTGGAACTGGCCTTCGGCACCACCCTGCGGGCGCTGATGGAGGACTTCGGCGGCGGCACGCGCAGTGGCCGGCCGCTGAAAGCCGTGCAGGTGGGCGGCCCGCTGGGCGCCTACCTGCCGGAAAGCCAGTGGGACAGCCCCATGGATTACGAAGCCTTCGCCGCCTTCGGCGGGGTGGTGGGCCACGGTGGCGTGGTGATGTTCGACGACACCGTGGACATGGGCGAGCAGGCCCGCTTCGCCATGGAATTCTGCACCGTGGAATCCTGCGGCAAGTGCACGCCCTGCCGCATCGGCTCGGTGCGTGGCGTGGAGGTGATCGACCGCATCCGCGCCGGCGAGAATCAGGCCGCCAATCTCGAACTGCTCGGTGAGCTCTGCGACACCATGGTGGACGGCTCCCTGTGCGCCATGGGCGGCATGACCCCGTTCCCGGTGCAGAGCGTACTCAAACATTTTCCGGACGACCTGACCCGATCCCGTGGAGGTTCGCCATGCTGAATTATTACGATCCCCGTAAGGACGCTTTTTCCCGTGACCTGGGCACCCCCGCCCGGCTGTCCGAAAAACAGGTCGCCCTGACCGTCGACGGTCTGGAGATCAGCGTGCCGGAGGGCACCTCGGTGATGCGCGCCGCCGCCCTGGCCGGCATCACCATTCCCAAGCTGTGCGCCACGGATAACCTGGAAGCGTTCGGCTCCTGCCGGCTGTGCGCGGTGCAGATCGAGGGCCGGCGCGGTTACCCGGCGTCCTGCACCACGCCGGTGGCGGACGGCATGGCGGTGACCACCCAGAACGGCAAGCTGGCCAAGCTGCGCCGCAACATCATGGAGCTGTACATCTCCGACCACCCGCTGGACTGCCTGACCTGCCCGGCCAACGGTGACTGCGAGCTGCAGGACATGGCCGGCGCGGTGGGCCTGCGCGAGGTGCGCTACGGCTTCGAGGGCGCCAACCATCTGGACGCCCCCACCGATGACTCCAACCCCTATTTCAGCTTCGACGCCAGCAAGTGCATCGTCTGCTCGCGCTGCGTGCGCGCCTGCGAGGAAGTGCAGGGCACCTTCGCGCTGACCATCGACGGCCGTGGCTTCGACTCCAAGGTGGCCGCCGGGCAGGATGAGGACTTCATGGACTCTGAGTGCGTGTCCTGCGGCGCCTGCGTGCAGGCCTGCCCCACGTCCACGCTGATGGAAAAGAGCGTGATCGACCAGGGCGTGCCGGAGCACAGCGTGGTCACCACCTGCGCCTACTGCGGCGTGGGCTGCTCGTTCAAGGCGGAGATGAAAGGCGACCAGCTGGTGCGCATGGTGCCCTACAAGGGCGGCGACGCGAACCACGGCCACTCCTGCGTGAAAGGCCGCTTCGCGTTCGGCTACGCCACCCACAAGGACCGTATCAAGACACCGATGATCCGCGACTCCATCGACGAGCCGTGGCGGGAAGTGTCCTGGGACGAGGCGATTCAATTCTCCGCCCGGCGCCTGAAGGAAACCCAGGCCAGGTACGGTCGGGAAAGCATCGGCGGCATCACCTCCTCGCGCTGCACCAACGAGGAAACCTACCTGGTGCAGAAGCTGATCCGCGCCGCCTTCGGCAACAACAACACCGACACCTGCGCGCGGGTGTGCCATTCACCCACCGGCTTCGGCCTGAAAACCACCCTGGGCGAATCCGCCGGCACCCAGACCTTCGATTCGGTGATGAAGTCGGACACCATCCTGGTGATCGGCGCCAACCCCACCGACGCGCACCCGGTGTTCGGCTCGCAGATGCGCCGCCGGCTGCGTGAGGGCGCCACCCTGATTGTCGCCGACCCGCGCCGCATCGACCTGCTGAAAACACCCCATGGCGGGCGCATGCTGCACCTGCCGCTGCGCCCGGGTACCAACGTGGCGCTGATCAATTCCCTGGCCCACGTGGTGGTGTCCGAGGGCCTGGAAGACAAAGCCTTTATCGAATCCCGCTGCGAGTCCGACGCCTACCACGCCTGGCGCCAGTTCATTCTGGAAGAGCGCAATTCGCCGGAAGCCCTGGAAGCGGTCACCGGCGTGGCCGCCGACAAGGTCCGCGAGGCCGCCCGCGCCTACGCCGAGGTGCACAACGGCGCCATCTACTACGGCCTGGGCGTCACCGAACACAGCCAGGGTTCCACCATGGTGATGGGCATCGCCAACCTGGCCATGGCCACCGGCAACATTGGCCGCGAGGGCGTGGGCGTGAACCCGCTGCGTGGCCAGAACAATGTGCAGGGCTCCTGCGACATGGGTTCCTTCCCCCACGAACTGCCGGGCTACCAGCACGTGGCCGACCCGGCGGTGCGCGACCGCTTCGAGGCGGTGTGGAAGGTGAAAATCGACGACGAGCCGGGCCTGCGCATTCCCAATATGTTCGACTCGGCCATCGCCGGCACCTTCAAGGCGCTGTACGTGCAGGGCGAGGACATCGCCCAGTCCGACCCCAACACTCAGCATGTGCAGGCGGCGCTGACCAGCCTGGACTGCCTGATCGTGCAGGACATCTTCCTCAACGAAACCGCCAAGTACGCCCATGTGCTGCTGCCCGGTTCCACCTTCCTGGAGAAGAACGGCACCTTCACCAACGCGGAACGGCGCATCAACCGGGTACGCAAGGTGATGCCGCCGGTGGCCGGCAAGGAAGACTGGGAAGTGACCCAGGAGCTGGCCAACGCTCTGGGCTACCCGATGAACTATTCGCACCCGTCCGAAATCATGGACGAGATCGCCCTGCTCACGCCCACCTTCACCGGCGTCAGCTACGGCAAACTGGAAGAGCGGGGCAGCATCCAGTGGCCCTGTAACGAGAGCCACCCGGACGGCACGCCGACCATGCACGAGGTGGATTTCCCCATCGGCAAGGGCCACTTCGCGGTCACCGAATACGTGCCCACCGAAGAACGCACCACCCGGCGCTTCCCGCTGCTGCTCACCACCGGCCGCATTCTCAGCCAGTACAACGTGGGCGCGCAGACCCGGCGCACCGCCAACAGCCAGTGGCACGACGAGGACGTGCTGGAGATCCATCCCAGCGACGCCGAGCTGCGCGGCATCCGCGACGGCGACTGGCTGGGCGTGTCCAGCCGCGTGGGCCACACGGTGCTGCGCTGCCGCATCAGCGACCGCATGCAGCCCGGCGTGGTCTACACCACCTTCCACCATCCCGGCAGCGGCGCCAACGTGATCACCACGGACAGCTCCGACTGGGCCACCAACTGCCCCGAGTACAAGGTCACCGCGGTGCAGGTGGAGAAGGTGTCGCAGCCGTCGCAATGGCAGCGGAATTTCCAGGACTTCGACCGTCGCCAGAAGGACTACCTGGAGAACGCCGGGGCGGACGCCAGCGCCGACGAACCGGCGCCGATGGGCAAGTGAGGACACAGCGATGAGCGGACAGGGTCTCGACCAGCTGGTGAAGATGGTCAATCAGATCAGCGCCAATATGCACGGCGCCACCGACGAACAGGCCGCCGACAAGGTGGCCACGCACCTGCAGAAGTTCTGGGCGCGCAGCATGAAGGAACAGATCCTCGCCTACGCCGACGACGGCGGCGAGGATCTGACGCCGATCTCGCGGCAAGCGGTGGAGAAGCTGCGGGAAGTGCGCGCGGCGGGGTGAGTGGGGGCGTCTAACGCCCCCGCGCCGTGCGGGGCAAATCCCCGGCGCGGCCCAGGGCCCGGTGCATGAACGCCTGCCGGGCCGGCGCCAGCCGGTTGACCAGGTTCAGACCGCTGTTGCGCAGCCAGCGCACCGGCAGTTCCCGCCGTTCGAACAGCAGCTTGAAGCCGCGCATGGCGTTCTGCATCAGCAGATTGTCGGCGCGGCGGCGGCGTTCGTAGCGCGCCAGCACCGCCGGGTGATCCACCGCCACACCCGCTTCCCGGGCGCGGCCCAGTTCCTCCGCCAGCACCGCCGCGTCCAGCAGGCCCAGGTTGATGCCCTGCCCGGCCAGCGGGTGCACCACGTGGGCGGCGTCGCCGATCAGCGCCAGGCCCGGTGCCACATAACTGCTGGCGTGGCGCTCCTGGATCGGAAACACGAAACGCCGGCTCACCGGCCGGGCCGCGCCCAGGACGTTGCCGCTGGCCTGTGAGAGGGCCACGCCGAAGGCGTGGTCGTCCAGGGCCATCAGTTCTTCCACCCGATGTGGCCAGGCGGACCAGACGATGGAGCACTGGTGGCCATCGCCGCCTTTTTCTTCCGGGAACAACGGCAGCAACGCCAGCGGCCCGGAATCCATGAACACCTGGCGGGCGCAGGCACCGTGGGGCCGCTCGGTCTCGATGGTGCAGACGATGGCGTGGTGGCCGGTGTCACGCAGCCCGTCCGGGATGCCGGCCTTTTCCCGCACCCGGGAGCGGGCGCCGTCGGCGCCGATCAGCAGGGCGGCGGTGAAGGTCTCGCCACCGGCCTCCACCCGCCAGCGCCGGCCGTCCCGTTCGATGACGGTGGCCGGCCGGTCGCATTGCCAATCCAGCGCGTCCCGTTGTTGGGCGGTGTCGTACAGGGCGGCGGTGAGATGGTCGTTTTCCAGCAGCCAGCCCAGGTGCGCGGCGCCGGCGTCGGCGGCGTCGAACGCCACCTCGCCGGTGCCGTCCTGGTCCCACACGCGCATGGAGGTGTAGCCCTGCACCCGCTCCGGGCGCAGCCGTTCCCAGACGCCGGTGTGCCGCAGCAGCCAGTGGCTGGCCTCGCTCAGCGTCGACACCCGCGCCGCCGCCGGCCCCTCCGGCCAAGCCGGCGCCGGCGCGCCGTCCAGCACCCGCACGCGGAAGCCCAGCTCCGCCAGCAACAACGCCTGCAGCCCCCCGGCCATGCCGCCGCCGATGATCAGGATGTCGGTGTGGGAGGGTTCTTTCATGGCCTGTGTGTCTGACATTCTCATAACCCCATGGCCCGGCGGGCGAAGCTTTTGCGGGCCGCCGGAAACAGGTCCAGGGCCAGCAAACCGAGCTGGCGGGTGTGGGCGAACAGCGGGTGGCGCACGCGGAACAGTTCCGGCAGCCAGCGCGAGGCCTGGCCGATGTCGGTCTGGTCGCGGCGGCGTTCGGCGGCCCAGGCGGAGAGCCGGTCCAGGCGACCCGGGTCGGGCTGGCCGCCGACCCGTTCGGCAAGCAGGGCCAGGTCCCGGAAGGTGAGATTGAAGCCTTGGCCGGCCACCGGGTGCAGGGTGTGGGCGGCGTTGCCCACCACCACACCGAACGGCACCGCCTGGCCACAGGCTTCGGTGAGGATCAGCGGGTAGCGGTGCCGTTCACCGACCCGGGCCAGCCGGGGCACGGCGCCGCCGACCCGCTGGCGCAGGGCGGCCAGGAAGGCGTCGTCGTCCAGGGCCATCCAGGCGTCCACCTGCTCCCGGGGGCCGGTCCAAACCAGCGCCTGGCGCTGGTCCGGCAGCGGCAGCAGCGCCAGGGGGCCGTCGTCCAGAAAGCGCTCGAAGGCCACGTTGTGGTGCGGTTCCGCCAGCCCCAGGTTGGCGATCAGGGCGTCCTGGCCCAGGTCCTCGTGGCGGGCGGTGATGCCCATCCAGTCCCGGGTCTCTGAGCGGGCGCCGTCGGCGGCGATCAGCAGCGGCGTGTCCAGGGTGTCGCCGTCCTCGAAGGTGGCGGTGTAGCCGTGTTCATGGCGGCGAATGCCGGTGACCCGGGCCGGCGCGCACAGGGTGATGGCCGGATCCGCTTCCACCGCGCGCAGCAGCACATGGCCGAACCAGCGGTTCTCGACCACCGCGCCCAGCCGTGGCAGGGCGTGCTCCTCGGCGTGCAGCCGGGTGATGCCCAGCCGCTCCCGGCGCGACACATGCACGGTCTCGATGCCCGCCGCCCGCTCCAGCACCGCTTCCAACAAGCCCAGTTCCGCCAGGGTCGCCAGACTGCCGGCGGACAACGCCGTGCTGCGGGCATCAAAGCTAGGCGTGTCCGGCGGCTCGCCGGCGGCGATGGCGTGGCTTTCCACCAGCGTCACCGCCGGCGTGCCATGGTGGCGCAACAACAGCGCCAGCGCCGCCCCGGCCATGCCTCCGCCGATGATCAGCGGCGCGTCGCCGTTCACGCGCGCGCCTCGCGCATCAGCGCCTCGATATCATCGATATCCTTCGGCACATCCCCGGTGAGCACCTCGCACCCGTCTTTCGTGACCAGCACATCGTCCTCGATGCGGATGCCGATGCCGCGCCAGCGTTCCTCCACGGTGTCGTCGTCCGGGGCGATGTAGAGGCCCGGTTCCACGGTCAGGGTCATGCCCGGTTCCAGCTGGCGCCATTCGCCGCCCACCCGGTAATCGCCCACGTCGTGCACGTCCAGGCCCAGCCAGTGGCCGGTGCGGTGCATGTAGAAGCGCTGATAGGCCATTTCCTCGATCAGGTCGTCCACCTTGCCCTTGAGCAGGCCCAGGTCCACCAGGCCCTCGGTGAGGATGCGCACCACGGTTTCGTGGGGCACGTTCCAGTGGTGGCCCGGGTGGGTGTCGGCGATGGCGGCGTACTGGGAGCGCAGCACCAGCTCGTAGAGGGCGCGCTGTTCGCCGCTGAAAGTGCCGTTCACCGGGAAGGTGCGGGTGATGTCGGAGGCGTAGTTTTCCAGTTCGCAGCCGGCGTCGATCAGCACCAGGTCGCCGTCCTTCAGTGCGGCGCTGTTTTCGATGTAGTGCAGTACGCAGCCGTTGGCGCCGCCGCCGACGATGCTCGGATAGGCCGGGCTGCGGGCGCCGTGGCGCATGAATTCGTGCAGGTATTCCGCTTCCAGCTGGTACTCATACATGCCCGGGCGCACCGCCTTCATGGCGCGCACATGGGCGCCGGCGGAAATGACGCCGGCGCGGCGCATCAGGTCCGCCTCCGCCTTGCTCTTGAACAGGCGCATGTCGTGCAGCAGGTGCGACAGGGCGACGAACTCGCCGGGGGGCTGGGCGCCGGTGCGCACCCGTTCGCGGATGGCGTTGACCCAGCCCATCAGGCGGCGGTCGAAGCCGGCGTCGCGGCCCAGGTCGTAGTAGACCCGGTTACGCCCTTCCACCAGCCCCGGCAGGATGTCGTCGATGTCGTTGATCGGAAAGGCATCGTCGGCGCCGTACTCAGCCACCGCCCCTTCCTGGCCGGCCCGGTAACCGTCCCAGATTTCCCGGGAGCGGTCACGCTCGCGGCAGAACAGCACGTACTCGCCGTGCTCGCGACCGGGCAGCAACACCATCACCGCTTCCGGCTCCGGGAAGCCGCTCAGGTACCAGAAATCGCTGTCCTGGCGGTAGGGGTGCTGCACGTCCCGGTTGCGGGTGCGTTCCGGGGCGGCGGCCAGGATGGCGATGCTGTTGGGCTCCATTTGCGCCATCAGTTCGGCGCGGCGCTGCTGGAATTCCTCGGGGCGAATGCTCATGGGGCTCCTTTCAACGGTAGCGAGCGATTGAGGCTGGGCGCGGCTCAGTGCCGGGTGGGTTTGGACGGCGCCTGGTCCGGCTTGGCGGCGGGCTTCATCACCAGGTCGGTGTAGATCATCAGTGCCGACACCCGGCAGTGCTCGGTGACCTGCTCCAGCAGTTGTTCCTGCTCCTCGTCGTCGTCCTCCGGGGTGCTCACCTGGCTGATCGCGGACAGGTCGGAGAGCGCTTCCTGGACGCCCGGGGACAGCTGGCTGTCGTTGATGCCGGCGGCGCCGGTGCCGAAGCCCACCAGAAAGCCCTCGGCCCACTGGCCCAGGGCCGCCACGCGCAGGCCCAGCTCTTCCTCATCGCCGGGCAGCAGCAGCACCAGCTCCAGGCCGGTGCCGGCGAATCCCTCGCGGGCGGCGTCGCGCCATTCCATCAGGTCGCCGCCCAGGTCCGCGCCCAGGCCCTGGGGCTGTTCCGCGTGGGCGGAGAGGATGCCCAGCAGGGTGGCGTCCTCCTGGCCGTGACCGGTGGCGAGCAGGCCGCAGATGACCCCGTGCAGCTCGCTGGGAGAGGTGGCCAAACCGGCGGCGGAGGCGGCCTGGGCGAGGCGTTCAAAATCAGGCAGATCGGACATCGGATTCTTCAGTCAGTCTTTGCAAAAAGGCGCTAAGTGTCTCTTGCGCCTTGGAATTTCGTTGACCCTATCGGGGGGCCCACCTATAGTACAAAAAGCCGTCAACAGGCGGCGAACGGAGCCCGGATCAAGGGCTTAACCCAGGGGCGTAACATTAGGCGAACAGCGACCAATTTGCCATGACGACGGACCAACAACTCCGGCAACTGGAAGCCCGCGTGGACGAGCTGCTGCGGATTTCCGCGCACCTGCGTCAGGAGAATCGCCTGCTGCGCGAACGGGAGACCCGTCTGCTCGACGAGCGTACCCAGCTGATCAAGAAAAACGATCTGGCGAAAAGCCGCGTGGAAGCCATCATAACCCGCCTTCGGTCCCTGGAGCAGGAGGATTCATGAGCGGCAGCTCCCTGGTGATTCACCTGCTGGACAAGGAATACCGCGTGGCCTGCCCGCCCGGCGAGCAGGACAACCTGCTGCGCGCGGCCCGCTATCTGGACGAGCAGATGCGCGAGGTGCGCCAGGCCAATGTGATCGGGTTGGAGCGCATCGCCATCATGGCGGCGCTGAACATGAGCCACGAACTGCTGGAGGCCCGCGAGCACCTGGACAGCGACGCGGACAGCGATGTCCGGGTGGAAGGTCTGCTGAGCCGGCTGGAAAACGAAATCCGCGCCTTCGAGGAAAGCCAGACGCCCACGTCTGTCAAGCCCTGACCGTACCGTTCCTCCCTGTTATACTTCGCCTTAAGTGCTTCCTGGACCGTGCGCCAGACGGGTTATGTCCCTGAGCCGATGCTTTACCCAAAGGGGATCGAATTGGCGTGCCTGTGCGCATGTCCGCCTTCGAGCGGAAAGCCTGAGGGCATTAGCCTGAGGTTCCCGCCTTGAACCTTTCGGTTCAAGGGCCACACCCGCAGCGGCGGTTCGGGAGGCACGCTTTATTCAAGCTGCACGCTGCACGCTGCACGCTGCACGCTGCACGCTGCACGCTGCACGCTGCACGGATCATCTTCCCTCCATGAGCCATTCCAACCCTTCAAGAGCGTCCCTGCGGCGAACCCTGCGCGCGCGGCGCCGTGCCGTGCCCGCCGGCGAGCGGCGCCAGGCGCAGCGGCGCTTCGCGCGCAATCTGTCCCGGGCGCTGGGCCCGCGGCGGTTCGGCGAGGTGGCGTTGTATCTGGCCGGGGATGGCGAGCTGGACCCGCTGGCGGGGCTGACGGCGGGCCGCTTCCAGGGGGCGCGGCTGTACCTGCCGGCGCTGGATCGGGTGCACCGGGGCCACATGCATTTCCGGCTGTGGCGGCGGCAGCGGCGGCTGCGCGCCAACCGCTTCGGCATCGGCGAGCCGGCCCGGCGGGAGCGGGCCCGGGCCGCCTGGGCGCTGGACGCGATCCTGGTGCCGCTGGTGGGGTTCGATGACCGGGGGCATCGCCTGGGCATGGGCGGCGGCTTTTACGACCGCGCACTCAGTGACCTGGCACGCCGGCCCCGGCGTCCCCTGTTGATCGGTGTGGCGTTTGAGTTCCAGCGGCTGCCCCGTGTCGACGAAGCGGAGTGGGACCGGCCGCTGGATCAGGTGGTCACGGACTCGAGACGCTGACTTTCACGCCCGCCGAATTGGCGAACCGTTCCAGATCGGCGTCGTTACCGCCGTGGGTCAGCGTGCTGACCAGAACCCCAAGAGCAAAAACAAAAGCAAGAACGACGAGAGCGTCGGGCTTTTTCTTCATTACGCTGCGAATCCCCAAATGATGATGCCGGCGACCGGAACGGTCCCGCGGCGCGGTACTGTATTCAACGGAACCCCGCTTTGTATGGCGCCGACCGGCTGCCGCCGTGACACCGATGCGGTGTTTCCCGTATCCCCGTGCCCTATAAGGGCGAAAGACTTGAAATGGTACGACATTTTTTTCGTAACACAATGAGACGTAGGTCAAAATTCAACAGCAAAAGCCCCTGAGGTCAAGCAGTTACAGGGCAATGCTCACGCTTCTTAACAAAACTACCGGCCAACTCACAAGCTTCACGGCACCGCATACGCACATCGCTGCGCACCGTCTCATCCTTGAAAAGGTATCGGAAGTTGGGACCCGCCCTGCCCCGTTTTAGTTCAAAAACAGGCGGTAGGCCGGGTTGTCGCTCTCTTCCACCATGGGGTAAGGCACCTTTTTCAGGTCCTTGCGCAGGTCGCCCCGGTCCCCGAACGGCACCTGGAACCCCACCAGCACCCGCCCATAGGCGGCCCCGTGGTTGCGGTAGTGGAACAGGCTGATGTTCCACTTCTGGCCCAGCGACAACAGGAACTTCAGCAGAGCGCCGGGGCGCTCCGGAAATTCCACCCGGAACAGCATCTCGTCCAGGTCCTGCCGCGAGGTATGGCCGCCCACCATATGGCGGATGTGCAGCTTGGCCATCTCGTTGCCGGTCATGTCCACCACCGGATAGCCGGCCTCGCGCAACTCCTCCAGCAGAGGAGCAAGGTCCGTGCCACCCGGGCGGATCTGGATGCCGACAAAGATGTTGGCCTCGTGGTCGCCGGCATAGCGGTAGTTGAATTCGGTGATGCTGCGGCGCCCCACCACCTGCAGGAAATTCCGGTAGGCACCGGGCTTTTCCGGGATCGTCACCGCCAGGATCGCCTCGCGCTGCTCGCCCACTTCGGAGCGCTCGGAGATGTGCCGCAGCCGGTCGAAGTTCACATTGGCGCCGGACTGGATCGCCACCAGCGTCTGATTCTCCACCCCGTGCTTGTGCACCCAGTTCTTCAGACCGGCCAGGGCCAGGGCACCGGCGGGTTCGCACACCGCCCGGGTATCCTCGAAGGAATCCTTGATGGCGGCGCAGATTTCATCGGTGGTGGCGGTGATCACCTCGTCCACGGTGTCCTTCAACACCCGGTAGGTTTCCTTGCCGATCTGCTTGACCGCCACGCCATCGGCGAACAGCCCCACCTCGGACAGGGTGACCCGGCGCTTGCGCTCCAGGGCGGCCTTCAGACAGGCGGCGTCCTCCGGTTCCACGGCGATGATTTTCACGTCCGGGCGCACGTATTTCACGTAGGCGGCCACGCCGGCGGCCAGGCCGCCGCCGCCCACCGGGATGAAGATGGCGTCCAGTTCGCGGCTCTGCTGGCGCAGGATCTCCATGCCCACGGTGCCCTGGCCGGCGATCACGTCCGGATCGTCGTAGGGGTGCACGAAGGTCAGGGCTTCCTTCTCTTCCAGCTTGCGGGCATGGGCCAGGGCCTCGTCGAAACCGTCGCCGTGCAGCACCACCTTGCCGCCGCGCTGGCGCACCGACTTGACCTTGATCTCCGGGGTGGTGCGCGGCATCACGATCACCGCGCGCACGCCCATGGCGCTGGCGGCCAGGGCCAGGCCCTGGGCGTGGTTGCCGGCGGAGGCGCAGATCACACCGCGCTCGCGCTGGGCGTCGGTGAGCGCCGCCAGCTTGTTGTAGGCACCGCGCAGCTTGAACGAGAACACCGGTTGCAGATCCTCGCGCTTGAGCAACACCCGGTTGCCGATGCGCTTGGAAATCAGCGGCGCGGCATGGATCGGGGTTTCGTGGGCCACGTCATAGACGCGGGATTGGAGAATCCGTTTCACGTATTGGTCAAGCATCGCAGGCATGGAATTTCCGGAAGGGTAAAACCGCTAGTTTACGGGGCCGGGGGCGGGAGCGTCCATTGGAGCGGCGGCTCCCGAGCCGTATAATCCCGCCGTCGCAACGAGGATGGATCGCATGGATCAGGACGCGCTCAAGAAACAGGTGGCCGAAGCGGCCCTTCAGTACGTCGTGGAAGGCGAAGTGGTGGGCGTGGGCACCGGCTCCACCGCCAACCATTTCATCGACGGCCTGGCCGCGCTCAAGGACCGCATCCGCGGCGCCGTGGCGAGTTCCGAGGCCACCGCCGAGCGGCTGCGCGGCCACGGCATCGCGGTGCTGGAGCTCAACGACGTGGATCGCCTGCCGGTGTACGTGGACGGCGCCGACGAGGTCAACGAACACCGGGAGATGATCAAGGGCGGCGGCGGCGCCCTCACCCGCGAGAAGATCGTGGCGGCGGTGGCCCGGGAGTTCATCTGCATCGTCGACGCCTCCAAGAAGGTGAAGCGGCTGGGCCGCTTTCCGCTGCCGGTGGAGGTGATCCCCATGGCCCGCTCCCATGTGGCGCGCAAGCTGGTGGCCCTGGGCGGGCGACCGGAGTACCGGGAGGGTTTCGTCACCGACAACGGCAACCTGATCCTGGACGTGCACAACCTGGATATTCTCAATCCCATCGAGCTGGAAACCACCCTCAACAACATCACCGGCGTGGTCACCAACGGCCTGTTCGCCCGCCGCCCGGCGGACGTGGTGCTGGTGGGCGAAGGCGGCGGCGTCTCCGTCTACTGAACCGGTGCCGGGCCCGCCGGGCCCGGTTTGACCGCCCGCGACCACGCGGCTTGACCCTTCACGACTTCCTCCCGGGCCTTCACCCGCCCGCTTTTACCGTGCGGTAACGTTGTGCTACCGCGCGGCTACGTTCCGCAACCTTGCTCCATTTCCGCGTACGGTTTCCAACCTTTTTCATACGGCAAAGGCCACCGCTTTTGTTTTATGAATTGCATATGAATTAAACAGAGATAAGTCCAATAACGAGGTGCTCTCATGCGTCCTACCCTGACAGTAGCCACTCTTGGCGCCACCCTGGCGCTGGCCGCCTGTGGCGGCGGCGGAGGCGGAGGCGGCGGCGGCGAACTGACGCCGCGCTCGCCCACCAGCAGCGAAGCGCTGTATTACTCGTACCCCCTCGACCAGCAGCAGGACGTGGCGCCGAACGCCCCGGTGGTGCTGCGCTTCGGCGCGCCGGTGAACGCCGCCAAGGCCAACTTCCGCTTTACCGACGCCGACGGCAACCCGGTGGAGTTCGACCTGCGCGCCGTGGACAACGGACGGGGGGTGGTGCTGCAGCCCACAGAGGCACTGCGCCCGATCACCGATTACGGGGTGGCGCTGCGCGACGTGATGCTGAACGGCGACCAGGTGGTGTTCCCCAACGACGGGGTGCTGGAATTCACCACCCGCCCGGCGCTGGAAGGCCCGGTGACGCTGCAGCAGGAAAGCCCGGCGTTCGAGGTGGCCAGCATCTTCCCGGACGACGAGCAGTTCATGACCGTGGACTTTTCCTCGTTCCGGCTGCGTACCAGCCACCCGCTGGACGAGAGCAGCGCGGTGTACGGCGACACCGTCAAACTGATGCGCGGTGACGAGCTGGTGCCGGCGCTGCTGATCGCCAAGGGCAACGCCCTGACCGTGGACCCGCTGCAGGACATGACGCCGGGCGACACCTACCGGCTCACCGTGGAGGGCCTGCGCAGCCGCTTCGACGAAACCATCGAGCCGTTCCAGCGGGAGGTGCAACCGCGCAACACCGCCTCGCCCACCGGTGAACGGGCGACGCTGGTCACCGAGGTGCCGGCGGCGGATCCGACCCTGGGTTGCCTCGACCAGAATGTGCGCCTGTCGCCGCTCACCGGCGAGCCGATCAACTGCGTGCCGGTGAAAGGCACGCTGCTGCAGGACCAAACCGCCTCCAAGCAGACCGGCAATGTGTTCGGCGAACTGGCGTTCCAGCCCAACTTCCCCCAGGTCACGCCGCTGCGTGTGGCGCGCGGCTCGCGGCTGGTGGGTGATGCCCTGGAAGTATTCATCGGCGGCCAGGTGCCGGTGGGCTTCGATTCCGGCGCGGTGACCGTGGAAATGATCACCGACGCCACCGGCTATCTGTTCCCCAACCCCAACTCCAACGACGTCAGCGCGCCGCGTAATCTGCGCCTGTTCATGGACGTGGCCACCACCACCGCCGACGCCCGCGCCAACGGCGCCTTCACCCAGCACCTGGTGCATCTGGAACTGATCGGCCAGGCCAGCGTCAGCGACGGCCGGCTGCGCGCCGACGCCCTGACCGTGGTGGAACCGCGGGTGCTGGGCATCGAGAACCACCATGGCCTGCTCAGCTTCCGCATGGAATCCTACGCGGACCAGGTCAACGCCCCGGAACCGGAGCAGGACAATACCGGCCCGCAACTGCAGGCGGTGACCCAGAACGGCCAGCTGCGCCTGTCCTGGCAGCCCGGAGACTTCGCCGACCGCATGGTGCCCGGCGAGCCCATCGTGCTGCAGTTCGACGAAACCCTGGACCCGCTCAGCATCACCGAGAACGGCACCCTGCGGCTCACCAAGGGCGGCGCCACCGAGCCGTTCTCCTGGCGGCTCAACGGCAACGCCCTGATCATTCACCCGGATGACCCGGTGAACTTCGGCGTGCAGTACGCGGTGACCGCCACCTCCGGCATCACCGACCTGGCCGGCAATTCACTGCAGCCCATCGATCGGATCAACGGCGGCGACACCCTGACCTTCTCACTGCCGGAATACGTGGAAACCGAGGACGGTGACAGCGTGGTGCGCGGTCCCTTCGCCATGGTGGTGTTCCCGGGCTTCCCGTGCGCCAGCAGCGACGAGCTGAATCTGGCGGACTTCAACGGCCAGGGCAGCCAGGGTGTGTGCCTGTCGTCCAGTTCCGACAGTGAGCAGGTGGTCCTGGACCGGCTGCCCATCGACGCCATGCCCGCCAACCGGCCGATCCGCGTGCGCTTCTCGCAGAACATGGACCCGGCCACCCTGACCCTGGGCGAGAGCTGTGGCACCGGCGGCGTGCGCGTGGAGCGCATTGATCAGAGCGGCGTCTGCCAGGGCACCGTGCCCGGGGTGCTGCAGATCGAGCCGCGCGCCATCACGTTCCTGCCGGATCAGCCCTGGGAAGAAGGCGCGCTGTACCGCTATACGCTGGCTTCGGAAACCAGCGGCTGCGTCGGCGACGCGCTCTGTTCGGAGGCCGGCCTGCCGCTGCAGACCGCCCTGCTGCTGGGCGGCGACCGCACCGCCGGCGGCCCGGACATGGACATCGTGTTCCGGGGCGCGGCGGCCAACCTGGACGTGTTCCAGGAACTGAGCAATCTGCCCAGCGTGGACGTGAACGCCAACTTCGCCGTGGACGAGGGCGAATCACCGATCACCGACAACGACGCCCCCACGCCCTCCAACGCCACCCGCATCCTGCCCCGGGAAGGCAACAGCGGCGACGGCCTGGTGGTGGCCGCCAACACCGGCTGCGGCTTCGGCGGCGCGCCCCCCTACGGCGAAGGCCAACAGGAGGACTGCAACGCCCAGCGGCTGCTGTACATCGCCGGCGCCCTCAACACCGACATCCTCGGCTACGAGGAAGAACCGGACCTGCCGCCGGAGCTGAGCCGCGGCCAGGGCGGCGTGGCGGTGCGCGTCTACCCGACCACGGTGGCGCTCACCAATCTGGACGCCACCGCCATCATCGGCGTGGAAGTGGACACCACCAACGGCGACACCTCGCTGAGCGACCTGCCGCTGTTGGGCGGCGTGCTCGATGGCGTGCTCAACACCCTGGGCGATGTGCTGGACCTGCTGGGGCTGGAGGAACCGGTACTCGGCCAGCTCGGCGAGCTGGGCCTGATTCCGCTGCCCACCGCCACCGGCCCGAACATCATGCGGGTGCGCTATGAGCCGGACGAAAACGGCAACCGTACCCGGGCGCCGGTGGGCTACATCCTGCCCGGTGACAACCCGGCCGCCGGCGACCCGCCGCGCTTCGTGATCCAGTTCGATCTGCTGTTCGACGCGCCGGCGCTGACCCTGCCGCCGACCCTGGACCACAACGTGAAAAGCCTGCCCATCGACCAGATCACCCTGGAAGGCACCCTGGACTTCCTGCCCGACGGCCGGCTGTTCATCGCCCTGGAGAACCAGCAGGCCAAGGACGTGACCCTGGACATCACCGCCGCGCAGGTGCTCCCCGGTGGCAAGGTGAACCTGACCATTCCGGTGGGCGGCATCAACCTGAGCTACCAGAGCAAATCGATCCAGGAATAGCCTGGATCCCGCCCACAAAAAAGGGGCCCCGAACGGGGCCCCTTCCGGTTGACGAGAGAAGGGTTATTTCTTCTTCTCGTTCTCCATCGCCTTACGATATTCCTCGCTGATGTTTTCCTGGGAGTCGATGTTCTTACGCTCTTCCAGGTGCTGACGGGCGTCGTTCTGCATGCCCGAGCCTTTGCGCTCGGCGGCTTCACGCTCGTTCTTCATGGCCTCGCGGTACTCCTCGCTGATGTTTTCCTGCGAGTCGATGTTCTTGCGCTCCTGGCGGTATTCCGGGTCGCCGGCCTTGTTCATTTCCTGGGCCTGGCGCTCGTTCTCCATGGCCTTCTGGTATTCCTTGCTGATGTGCTCCTGGCTGTCGATATTGGTGTTCTGCGCCAGCGCGACCGGCGCCATCAGCGCGCCGGAAATGGACAACATAGCGGAAACAAGCAACGTCTTTTTCATGGTCCTCTCCTTAGCCTCGGCTTTAAGAAGCCTGAACAGTTCCTTCCGATGTTCCGAAGGCGATTCGTCGTCCCCTCGGCTACTGCACGGCGGTGTCACGATTTTTGTCGTGCCCGGATCAGTATAGGTGACCGGGCCATGACAATGTATCGCATAACATGGTGTGGAATACGCAATTTTTAAGTGAAAACCGGCCGCCGACGCGGGGAAATTAATGTTCTTTTACAGAACCGGGGGCACCAAAGGGCCGTTGCGACTGTTCACGAATCCGGTCATTGCGCTGGCGGGCGTCCTGATCGATGCGGTCGATGCGCTCACGCATGATCTGGCGGTGCTCCCGGGTCTGGTCGCGGGTGCGCTCGCGCAGGTCCTCGACCCGCTCCCGCTCGAACTGCTGACGCTGTCGCACATTGTCGTCGAGGGCCTCGTCAGCGGCGGCCAGGGCCGGCGTCCCCAGTGTGGTGGCGGCCAGCAAGGCGGCCGCCAGGGCGGTTCCGGTGATCGTTTTCATGGCACTCTCCCGTTGGCGTTTCAGCCCAGGTAACGGTCGATGATGGCGAAGATCTTGCGCCGGAATTCATCCCGCTCGTTGGCCAGATGATGGCGCGCGCCGGGCAGCATATGAATGTCCGGATCCTCGAATTTGGCACGAATCACCTTGAGGTTATAGCGCCAATCCACGGTTTCGTCCTGGTCGCCCTGAATCACCACCGGCGAGATCTTGACCCGGTCCGCCGCTTCGAAGCCCGGCAACCAGCGTTTCAACGCGGTGACCCAGCGGGCCGGCAGGCGCCGGTCCTGCAGCGGATCCTTGTTCTCCAGGAAATCGAGAAAGTCCGGGTCGCCGGAGTTGACCGTGAACACCCGTTTGATGGAGCGCGCGAAGGGCTTCACCAGGGTGTGCAGCCAGCGGGCGGTGCCCCATTTGAACGGCCGCACCAGTGGCGCCAGCAGGATGATGTTGGCGAACGGGTTGTCGTCCCGGTCAAAGCCGTGGTGCACCAGGTAATCCATGATGATGGCACCACCGGTGCTCTGGCCGATCACGTTCCAGGGGCGGGGAAAATGGTTGGACGCCAGCGACAGGCACTGCTCCAGCACCTCCCGATAGATACGGAAGTCGTCGATGGCGGCGCGCGGCCCGGAACTGAGGCCGTGCCCCGGCAGGTCGTAGGCCAGTACCGCGTAGCCCCGTTGCAGCACATGCCCGATGATGTGCCGGTAGAGCCCCACATGGTCGAAGTAGCCATGGCAGATCAGCACCGTGCCGCGCGGCGCCGGCGGCCGCCAGGCATGCACGCTGATGGTGTGTCCGGCGGCCTCGAAGTAGCCGAACCCGTGCTGCAGCTCCGGCAGGCGGGCGTCGAAATCGATGCCGTAATAGCGGGCATAGCGTTGCGAACTTTCATCCAGGGGGTCGAAGGCTTCCCAGTTGAGGGGCTGCCAGTGCTGCAGGATTTCGTCGCGGGTAAAAGGAAACGGCATGACGGCTTCAGTCAATCAATCGGACCCTGATCATAGGCGCACGGCGCCCGGAAAAAAAAGCCGGCCCGCCATCCATAAAGCCCGCGATCCATAAAAAAAGCCCCGGCGGGGGGCCGGGGCGAGGGGGGGGGGGTAAAACCCGGAGGCGCAATCCGCCTCGAAAATCAGCTATTCGAATCAGCGCACTCGAATTCAGCTTTGACCGAACAGTACCCGCTGGATGTGATCCTGGTTGTCCAGGCTGCGGCGCTCATCCAGGTAGTCGGCGCGGACGCCTTCCGGATTGCCTTCCGCTTTCACCACGGCCTGCTGGTCCTGGATATCGCGGTAGGCGTCGGCGATGGCGGCGCCCTGGTCCAGGTCCTGGCGCTCGGCCAGGTAGTCGCGGGCCTGGCCCTGGGTCTGGCCGGTGGCGCGGGCCTGTTCACCCTGGGCGATGGCCTGCCGGGCAACCGCCTGGATGTGCGCCGGGCTGTCCAGGTTCTGGCGCTGGGCCAGGTAGTCGTTGGCCTGGGCGAAGCTCAGGGGGGCGGCGCTCAGGGCGGCGATGGCGAACGGAATCATCAGTGCTTTCTTCATGGTCCTTACCTCACGGATTCGGGAGTTTCCCTTCGCGTGGCGGGACCGCTCTGTGTCTGGCCTCCCACGCTTGATGGTGCCAGTATGGTTACAAGTTACAGTTCTGTCAACTTATAACCTTCCAGGTAAAAACTATCGACGTCATAGCCGGCCGGTATCGGCTCAGGGCGCCAGGCTGCGCAGGATCAGATTAGTGACCGCGGACAGTTTCGCTTCCATTTCATCGGTGTCGCCGAGCCGGTTGAGCAGCACCGGATGGGCGTAGGCGGCGGCGGTGATGCGGATCGCCATGCACACTTCGTCCAGGGGAGTCTTGCGCTCGAACTCACCGCTTTCGCGGCCGTCGGAGACGATGCGCTTGATGGCGTCGTAGACCGCCTGGTTGTGCTCCTCGGTGACCGCCCACTGGTTTTCAATGGAGACCACCACGATATCGTGCATGCGGCGCTCCTTCAGGAACAGCCTCAGCCCCTCCTCCACCAGCGTTTTCAGCATATCGCGCAGACGCTGGGTGGCCGGCTGGTCGCGCTCCACCACCGCGCGCAGGGCGTCGTCCATGGACCTCAGGGCGCGCGCGCACACCGCCTCGCCAATGGCCTGTTTGGAGTCGAAGAACTTGTACAGGTAGGCCCCGGACACGCCGATCTCGCGGGCGATGTCGGTGACCGAGGTCTTGCGGTAGCCGTGCGCCTTGAACAGGTCGTCGGCCACCGCCAGGATCTGCTCGCGGCGCTCATGGTCGGCGGGGCCGCGCTGGCCGGGGGTGTCGGCGCCGGCTTTGTCCTTGGTTGCGCTCATTCTGTTACTCCTGGGTCCGCCGTGGGTCGGAGGGAAAGAGTTACAGATCACAGGAGTAATAACAAGAGTGGGCCCGGCGGTCGCCGGGCCCACTCTTGTCAGGTGAGCCGGGGGGTTTACTTAACGCGGGGGTCCAGTTCGCCGGTTTCGTAGCGGCCGAACATGTCTTCCAGGTTGATCGGCTTGATCTTGTCCGCGTTGCCGGCGGTGCCGAAGGCTTCATAGCGGGCCACGCAGATGTCGCGCATGGCGGCCACCGATTCCTTCAGGTATTTGCGCGGGTCGAACTCGGCGGTGTTGTTGGCCAGGAAGCGGCGGATGGCGCCGGTGGAGGCCAGGCGCAGGTCGGTGTCGATGTTGACCTTGCGCACGCCGTGCTTGATGCCTTCCTGGATCTCTTCCACGGGCACGCCGTAGGTCTCCGGGATCTCGCCGCCGTACTCGTTGATGATCTTCAGCCAGTCCTGGGGCACCGAGGAGGAGCCGTGCATCACCAGATGGGTGTCCGGGATGCGCGCGTGGATCGCCTTGATCTGCTCGATGGCGAGAATGTCACCGGTGGGCGGCCGGGTGAACTTGTAGGCGCCGTGGCTGGTGCCGATGGCGATGGCCAGGGCGTCCACCTTGGTGGCCTTGACGAACTCCGCCGCTTCTTCCGGGTCGGTGAGCATCTGCTCGTGGGTCAGGGTGCCGGAGGCGCCGATGCCGTCTTCTTCGCCGGCCTGGCCGGATTCCAGGGAGCCCAGGCAGCCCAGCTCGCCTTCCACGGACACGCCGCAGGCGTGCGCCATTTCCACCGTGCGGCGGGTCACTTCCACGTTGTAGTCATAGTCCGTGGGGGTCTTGCCGTCCTCGCCCAGGGAGCCGTCCATCATCACCGAGGAGAAGCCCAGCTGGATGGAGCGCTGGCACACCGAGGGGCTGGTGCCGTGGTCCTGGTGCATCACCACCGGAATGTGCGGGAACTCCTCCACGGCGGCCAGGATCAGGTGGCGCAGGAAGGGGGCGCCGGCGTATTTGCGGGCACCGGCGCTGGCCTGCACGATCACCGGGGAATTGGTCTGGTCGGCGGCCTCCATGATGGCGCGCATCTGTTCCAGGTTGTTCACGTTGAACGCCGGCACGCCGTAGCCTTGCTCGGCGGCGTGGTCCAGCAATTGACGCATGCTGATCAGAGCCATGATGTTTTCCCTCTGGTTGTCCGTTTGGATTTCAGTCCCGGGCCCGTTCCTCGAGGACCGCCACCGCCGGCAGGGTCTTGCCTTCCACGAATTCCAGGAAGGCGCCGCCGCCGGTGGAAATGTAACTGATGCGGTCGGCGATGCCGTACTTGTCCACCGCCGCCAGGGTATCGCCGCCGCCGGCGATGGAAAACGCCTCGCTGTCGGCGATGGCTTCCGCCAGCTCCTTGGTGCCTTCACCGAACTGGTCGAATTCAAACACGCCCACCGGGCCGTTCCAGACGATGGTGCGGGCTTCCTTCATCAGCGCCGCGAACACATGGGCGGTCTGCGGGCCCACGTCCAGAATCAGGTCGTCGTCGGCCACTTCGTCCACCGTCTTGGTGGTGGCTTCGGCGGATTCCGCGAATTCCTTGGCCACCACCACGTCCACCGGCAGCGGAATGTGGACCTTCTCGGCGAGCTTTTTCGCCGCCGGGATCAGGTCGTGCTCGCACAGGGACTTGCCCACCGGATGGCCGGCGGCGGCCAGGAAGGTGTTGGCGATGCCACCGCCCACGATCAGCTGGTCCACCTTATCAGCCAGGGCGTCCAGCACCTCCAGCTTGGTGGACACCTTGGAGCCGCCGACGATGGCCACCAGCGGCTTGGCCGGTTCCAGCAGCGCTTTGCTGAGCGCGTCCAGTTCATTGGCGAGCAGCGGGCCGGCGCACGCCACCGGCGCGAAGCGGGCCACGCCATGGGTGGAGGCCTGGGCGCGATGGGCGGTGCCGAAGGCGTCCATCACATAGACGTCGCACAGGGCCGCCATTTTCTTGGCCAGCGCCTCGTCGTCCTTCTTCTCGCCCTTGAGAAAGCGCACGTTCTCGCACAGCACCACCTGGCCCGGCTCCACGTCCACGCCGTCGAGCCAGTCCTTGACCAAGGGCACCGGACGGCCGAGCAACTCACCCAGGTGCTCGGCCACCGGCTTCAGCGAGTACTGCTCTTCGTACTCGCCCTCGGTGGGGCGGCCCAGGTGAGAGAGCAGCATGACCCGGGCACCGGCTTTCAGCGCCTGCTCGATGGTCGGCAGCGAGGCGCGAATGCGGGCGTCGCTGGTCACCTTGCCGTCCTTGACCGGCACGTTCAGGTCTTCGCGGATCAGCACCCGTTTCCCTTGCAGATCCAGGTCGGTCATGCGTTTGAAATTCATGATTCCTCTTACCTCGTAGAAAACCACCGCTCCCGGGTGGCGCACACTCGCGGTCGAAATAGTTCGTCAGGCGTCCGACGCCAGACTCGTCACCCAATCGAGCAGGCGGTTGGCGTACCCCCACTCGTTGTCGTACCAGGCCACCACCTGCACCATGTCGCCCTGCACCCGGGTCTGGGTGGCGTCGATCACGGCGGATTCCGGCCGGTGGTTGAAGTCCACGCTGACCAGCGGCTCGTCATTGTAACCAATCAGTTCCGGTTGTTCCTGGGACAGGCCCCGCAGCCAGGGGTTCAGGTCACCGGGGGTCGGCGTGCGGCCCAGCAGCAGGGTCAGCTCCACCATCGCCACGTTGAGCGTGGGCACGCGGATGGAGTGGCCGTCGATGCGGCCCGCCAGCGCCGGCAGCACCGCCTGCACCGCCTTGATGGCGCTGCTGGTGGTGGGAATGATGTTCTGCGCCCCGGCCCGGCCCCGGCGCGGGTCCCGGTGTACGTGGTCGAGCAGGGTCTGGTCCGAGGTGTAGGCGTGGATTTCCTTCATCAGCGCCTGACGCACGCCAAACTCCCGGTCCAGCGCCGCCAGCAGCGGGGCGACGCAATGGGTGGTGCAGGAGGCCGCCGACAGCACCCGGCTGCCCGGGTCCAGGTCCCGGTGATTGACGCCGTAGACGATGGTCTGGTCGGCCCGGTCGAAGGGCACCGCGCCGATGATCACCCGCCCGGCGCCGGCGCTCAGGTGGCGGCTGGCGTCGGCGTGGCCACGGAAATGGCCGGAGCATTCCAGCACCAGGTCCACGCCCAGTTCACCCCAGGGCAGATCCTCCGGGCGCGTCTCGCTGAACAGCCGGGGCGCCTGCCCGCCGATGCGCAGGCAGCCGTCCTCCAGGGTCACCGGCGCCGCCAGGCGACCGTGGGTGGTGTCATAGCGGGTCAGGTACAGCAGGTCCTCGGCGCGGCCCGGGTCATTGATCGCCACCAGGCGGAACGGTGGCCGCCCGCCGGCGGCCTCGCGCTCGGCCAGGGCACGCACGAACGACCGGCCGATACGGCCATAGCCGTTGATTGCCACGTTGATCATGGGCCCCGCCTCCGCGGTGCGCGGTTCAGAGGAGACTGTCCACCGCCTGCTGCACGGCCTCGGCGGTGATGTTGAAGTGCTTGTAGAGGTCACCGGCGGGCGCCGAGGCGCCGTAGCCGTGCATGCCGATCACCTTGCCGTCCAGGCCCACGAAGCGGTACCAGTAGTCGACGATGGCCGCTTCCACCGCCACCCGGGCCCGCACCGCCGACGGCAGCACCTGCTCCTGGTAGTCGGCGCTTTGCGACAGGAAGGCGTCGACGCTGGGCAGGGACACCACGCGCACGTTGCGGCCCTGCTCGCCCAGGGCGCGGGCGGCGTTCACCGCCAGCTCCACCTCGGAACCGGTGGCCAGGATGATCGCCTCGGGCTGACCCTCGCCGGTCTGCAGCAGGGTGTAGCCGCCCTTGGCCACGTTAGCGAGCACGGCGTCGTCGCGCTCCTGGCACGGCAGGCCCTGGCGGGAGAAGATCAGCGCCGTGGGGCCGTCGTCACGCTGGATGGCGTGTTTCCAGGCCACCGCGGTTTCCACCGTGTCGCAGGGCCGCCAGGTGCTCAGGTTCGGCGTCATGCGCAGGTTGGCGATCTGCTCGATGGGCTGGTGGGTGGGGCCGTCCTCGCCCAGACCGATGGAGTCGTGGGTGTAAACCAGAATGTTCGGCTGATGCATCAGCGCCGCCATGCGCACCGCGTTGCGGGCGTATTCCATGAAGGTCAGGAAGGTGCCGCCGTAGGGGCGCACGCCGCCGTGCAGGCACAGGCCGTTCATGATCGCGGTCATGCCGAATTCGCGCACGCCATAATGGATGTAGTTGCCATTCGCGTCGCCGGCGGTGATCGACTTGCAGCCCTTCCAGACGGTGTTGTTGGAACCACCCAGGTCGGCGGAACCGCCGGTCAGCTCCGGCAGCCCGGGGCCGTAGGCGTTGAGGGCCTGCTCGCTGGCCTTGCGGGTGGCCACCTTGTCCATGGCCTGCTGGCACTGGGCGATGAAATCGTCGGCCTGCTGCTCGAAGGTGGCCGGCAGCTCACCGGCCAGGCGGCGCTGGAACTCGTCGGCCAGCTCCGGGTGCTCGGCCCGGTAGGCGTCGAAGCGGGCCTGCCAGTCGGCCTCCGCCCGGGCGCCGGCGGCGCGGGCGTTCCAGGCCTGGTAGATGTCGTCCGGCACCTCGAAAGGGCCGTGGTGCCAGCCCAGGGCGTCCCGGGTCAGGGTGATTTCCTCTTCGCCCAGGGCGGCGCCGTGGGACTCTTCCTTGCCCTGCTTGTTGGGGCTGCCGAAGCCGATCACGGTCTTGCAGCAGATCAGGGTGGGCTGGTCGCTCTTCTTCAGCGCGTTCTCCACCGCCAGCTTCACTTCCTGGGGGCTGTGGCCGTCCACATTGGGGATCACGTGCCAGCCGTAGGCGCGGAAGCGGGCCACGGTGTCGTCGGTGAACCAGCCTTCCACCTCGCCGTCGATGGAGATGCCGTTGTCGTCGTAGAACGCTACCAGCTTGCCCAGGCCCAGGGTGCCGGCCAGGGACGCGGCCTCGTGGGAGATGCCCTCCATCATGCAACCGTCACCCAGGAAGCAGAAGGTGTTGTGGTCGACGATGTTATGGCTGTCCCGGTTGAACTGGGCGGCCAGCATCTTTTCCGCCAGGGCCATGCCCACGGCGTTGGCGAAGCCCTGGCCCAGCGGGCCGGTGGTGGTCTCGATGCCCGGCGCGTCGCCGTATTCCGGGTGGCCGGCGGTGGGGCTGCCGAGCTGACGGAAGTTCTTGATGTCGTCCAGGCTGACGCCGTAACCGGTCAGGTGCAGCAGGCTGTAGAGCAGCATGGAACCGTGGCCGTTGGAGAGCACGAAGCGGTCCCGGTCGGCCCACTGCGGGTTGGCCGGGTTGTGCTTCAGGAAACCGCGCCAGAGGACCTCGGCGATGTCCGCCATACCCATGGGCGCACCGGGGTGGCCACTGTTGGCTTTCTGAACCGCGTCCATGCTGAGGGCACGGATGGCGTTGGCGAGATCACGGGCAGCGGGAGCAGAGGACATGCACGTCTCCTGGATGATTTTTGAACAGCGCTGGGAAAAGGGGGCGCTATTGTCGCCGAAGCCCGGGGTGGGGGCAAACCCCGGGGCTTACGGGCTGGCCCGGAGCGTGCCCGGAACGTTGGATATCGCGGCCGAGGCACCTATAGGCCGGACGGGCTATTTGGCCGAGAGCGCCGCCGAGCCAGCTCTGTTAATGACACAACGGCCACCCCCAAACCAACCCCCGCCCCCGCTAAAGAGTAAATGCCAAAATAAGTATCGAAATCCCCGGAGTACAACAGAACGGTGAACATGGACGCCGCCCCCGCGACGCAAGAGCAGGAGATGAAGATCAGCTTCCTGTCTCCGGCCGTTTCCCGATCAGCCAGCGCCCAGCACCAAAAGCCCATCAGCCCCAGAAATCCCCCTATGATGACAAGAAACAACGGCACAAAAGCCGTATACAGCGAGACACGGTCATCGCTTGTTTCCCAAAGCCTGCCTATCCACCCCGTTTCGAACGGCAGGAACAACTGGAGACAAGCAACGAGAAAAAGTGCCAGCGCGGGCAAGTAGATCAGGGTGCCCGGCACCCCGAAAAAAAGGATTACGGCTTTCTTGATCGTTGATTTCACATCCGCCCCCAATACAGCTTCGATTAATAACCCTGAATCCCAGCCCCACACTCATTTTTATCCGCCCCGGGTACCCATGCACGCGGGGAACACGATTTTTGTGACACGTGAAGACCGATGGCAACAATGGGACAGGCCGGCCAGCCGCCCCGGGCGCCACGCAGCACGGCTTTCACGCCACCGGGACACCTATATCAATAAACTTTGATGCAGACTTCCGCTTCCTTTAGACTCGCGCCTTATGACCATTGATGCGGCACCGCTGGAGCAGCCCCTGGATACCCTGGCCGCCTTCCTCAAGGCGGCGGGCGATCCGTTGCGTCTGGAGGTGCTGCGGGTGCTGGGGCAGAACAGCTTCGGGGTGCTGGAGCTGGGCGAGATCATGGCCATCAAGCAGTCGGGCATGAGCCACCACCTCAAGGTGCTGGCCCAGGCCGGGCTGGTGGAGAAACGCCGCGAGGGCAACTCGATTTTCTACCGGCGGCGGCTGCCGCCGCCCCAGGCGCCCACCGAAAAGCTGCACGGCGCCCTGTTCGAGGAGCTGGACGAAACGCTGCTGGATACCGGCACCGCCGAGCGGCTGGCCGGGGTGCAGGCCCAGCGGGCGGCGCAGAGCCGGGCGTTTTTCGCCCGCCACGCCGACGACCTGCCGCGCCAGCAGGAACTGATCGCCGAGTACGATCAGTACGCCGAGCAGGCCTGCGAGCTGCTCGACCGGGCCCTGGCCGGCGCTCCGGCGCGGCGCGCCCTGGAGATCGGCCCCGGCGACGGCCGCTTTCTGGCGCCCCTGGCGGCCCGTTTCGAGCAGGTGCTGGCGCTGGACAACAGCGAGGCCATGCTGGCCCTGGCCCGGCGCCGGGTGCGCGAGGCGAAACTGGACAATGTGACCCTGGTGGCCGGCGAGTGGCCCCAGGACGGCGAGCGCTTACCGCCGGTGGACGCGGTGGTGCTCAACATGGTGCTGCACCACCTGCCCTCGCCGGCCAGCGCCCTCAAGGCGGCGGCGGCGCAACTGAACGGGGGCGGCGTGCTGGTGGTTACTGATTTATGTCGCCACGATCAACGCTGGGCGGTGGACGCCTGCGGCGATTTCTGGCTCGGCTTCGACGAAGCCGATCTGGTGGCCTGGGCCGGCCGGGCCGGTCTGAGCCTGCGCGAAAGCCTGTTTCTGGCCATGCGCAACGGTTTTCAGGTGCAGGTAAGAAGTTTTGAAAAGAGCAGTTGAAAGTTACCAGTTAAATCACGGGAGACCCCCTAATGAGTGAGTATTCCATCTTTACCTCCGAGTCGGTCTCCGAAGGCCATCCGGACAAAATGGCCGACCAGATCTCGGACGCGGTGCTGGACGCCATCATCGCCGACGACCCCCACGCCCGCGTGGCGGTGGAAACGCTGGTCAAAACCGGCATGGCGATCGTCGCCGGTGAAGTCCGCACCAACACCTACGTGGAACTGGAAGACATCGTCCGCAAGGTGATCCTGGACATCGGCTACGACAGCTCCGACGTGGGCTTCGACGGCGCCAGCTGCGCGGTGCTCAACGGCATCGGCAAACAGTCCGCGGACATCGCCATGGGCGTGGACGAGGCGGACAACAAGGAACAGGGCGCCGGTGACCAGGGCCTGATGTTCGGCTACGCCACCGACGAGACCGACACCCTGATGCCGGCTCCGATCTATTTCTCCCACCGGCTGGTGGAGCGCCAGGCGGAACTGCGCAAGAACGGCCGCCTGGGCTGGCTGCGCCCGGACGCCAAGAGCCAGGTGACCCTGCGCTACGAAAACGGCAAGCCGGTGGCGGTGGACGCGGTGGTGCTCTCCACCCAGCACTGTCCGGACATCAAACTGCCCGAGCTGCGTGAAGCGGTGATGGAAGAGATCATCAAGCCGGTGCTGCCCGCCGAGTGGCTGCACGACAAGACCCTTTACCACATCAACCCCACCGGCAATTTCGTGATCGGCGGCCCGATGGGCGACTGCGGGCTCACCGGCCGCAAGATCATCGTCGACACCTACGGCGGCATGGCCCGCCACGGCGGCGGCGCCTTCTCCGGCAAGGACCCGTCCAAGGTGGACCGTTCCGCGGCCTACGCCGGCCGCTACGTGGCCAAGAACATCGTCGCCGCCGGCCTGGCCAGCAAGTGCGAAATCCAGGTGAGCTACGCCATCGGCGTGGCCGAACCCACCTCCATTTCGGTGAACACCTTCGGCACCGGCAAGATCTCCGACGAACAGATCGTGGCGCTGGTACGCGAACACTTCGACCTGCGCCCGCGCGGCATCATCGAAATGCTCGACCTGCGCCGGCCGATCTACCGGCCCACCGCCAGCTACGGCCACTTCGGCCGGGAAGGCTTCAGCTGGGAAAACACCGACAAGGCCGAAGCGCTGAAAGCGGCGCTGTAAGCAGAAAACGTAAATCAAAACCTCCGTAGGAGCGGCTTCAGCCGCGAAACACCGGCCGCGAATAGGCGCCCTTCGCGGCTGAAGCCGCTCCTACACAACCCCATCATCATCGAGGGGCGCTGCAGCGGACATCCGCGAGGCTCGATGAAACGGGGTCGAAACGAACAACGGCGCCCATTCGCTAACCACGAATGGAGAAAGCAATGAACGCAAAAGCAGAAGCGTTGCAGGACTACAAGGTCGCGGATATTTCCCTGGCCAAATGGGGTCGCTCGGAAATCGAGATCGCGGAAACCGAAATGCCCGCACTGATGGCGATCCGGGAAAAATACCGCGCCGAACAGCCGCTGAAAGGCGCCCGCATCATCGGCTGCATCCACATGACGATTCAGACCGCGGTGCTGATCGAAACCCTCAAGGCCCTGGGCGCGGAAGTGCGCTGGTCCTCCTGCAACATCTTCTCCACCCAGGATCACGCCGCCGCCGCCATCGCCGCCGCCGGCGTGCCGGTGTTCGCCTGGAAGGGCGAAACCGAGGAAGAATATATGTGGTGCATCGAGCAGACCTGCCGCGACAGCGACGGCAAGCTGTGGGACGCCAACATGATCCTGGACGACGGCGGCGACCTCACCGCCTACATCCACGACACCTATCCGGAGATGCTGGACAACATCCACGGCATCACCGAGGAAACCACCACCGGCGTGCACCGTCTCTACGACATGCTCAAGAAAGGCACCCTGAAAGTGCCGGCGGTGAACGTGAACGACTCCGTCACCAAGAGCAAGAACGACAACAAATACGGTTGCCGTCACTCGCTCAACGACGCCATCAAACGCGCCACCGACCACCTGCTGTCCGGCAAGAAAGCGCTGGTGGTGGGCTACGGCGACGTGGGCAAGGGTTCCGCCCAGTCCCTGCGCCAGGAAGGCATGATCGTGAAGATCACCGAGATCGACCCGATCTGCGCCATGCAGGCCTGCATGGACGGCTTCGAGGTGGTCAGCGCCTACAAGGACGGCATCAACGACGGCAGCGAAGCCTCCGTGGACAGGGCGCTGCTGGGCAACACCGACCTGCTGGTGACCACCACCGGCAACCTGAACGTGTGCGACGCCAATATGCTCAAGGCGCTGAAGAAAGGTGCCGTGGTCTGCAACATCGGCCACTTCGACAACGAAGTGGACACCGCCTTCATGCGCAACACCTGGGAATGGGAAGAAGTGAAGCCGCAGGTGCATAAAGTGTGGCGCGACAAGAAAAACGCCGACTTCCTGCTGCTGCTGTCCGAAGGCCGCCTGGTCAACCTGGGCAACGCCACCGGCCACCCCAGCCGCATCATGGATGGCTCCTTCGCCAATCAGGTGCTGGCGCAGATGTACCTGTTCGACCAGGGCTTCGCCGGCCACTCCGACACGGTGAAGGAAAAGATGCTCAAGGTGGAAGTGCTGCCCAAGCATCTCGACGAAGAAGTGGCCAAGTACATGGTGCAGGGCTTCGGTGGCGTGATCACCAAACTGACCCAGGACCAGGCCGACTACATCGGCGTGGGCACCGACGGCCCGTTCAAGCCGGACCACTACAAGTACTGAATATTGTTCCGGTGCGCCGGAACCGTTGTCATCTGTAAAGGCACGGGGCCCCGCAAGGGGCCCGTGTATTGCCATGTCCAAACGCATCAGCTTCGAATTCTTTCCGCCCAAAACCGAACAGGGCCGGGAGAAACTGCTGAACACCCAGCAAAAACTGCTGGTCAAAAAACCGGAATTCTTTTCCTGCACTTTCGGCGCCGGCGGCTCCACCCGGGATTACACCAAACAAATGGTGGACCTGCTGCGCGAGCAGCACCCGGACACCGCGCCGCACCTGAGCTGCATCGGCCAGAGCCGTGACGAGATCATGGAACTGGTGAACGGCTACAAGGAAAAGGGCGTGACCCGCATCGTCGCCCTGCGCGGCGACCTGCCCTCCGGCATGGGCTACGCGCAAAGCGAAGTGAAATACGCCGATGACCTGGTGGCGCTGATCCGCGCCGAGACCGGCGACCATTTCCATCTGGAAGTGGCCGCCTACCCGGAAAACCACCCGCAATCGCGCAGCTTCGGCGACGACATCGATCACTTCAAACGGAAAGTGGCGGCCGGCGCCGACAGCGGCATCACCCAGTATTTCTACAACGCCGACGCCTACGGCTACTACATGGACGAGCTGCGCCGCCGCGGCTGCGACGCGCCGGTGTACCCGGGTATCATGCCGATCCTCAACGTGGCCAACCTGTTCCGGTTCTCGGACAACTGCGGCGCCGACATCCCGCGCTGGCTGCGCGGCCGCCTCGTCGACCTGCAGGACGACGAGGCGGCGGTGAAGGCGTTCGGCGAGGAGGTGGTCACCCGCCTGTGCGAGCGGCTGTTGGCCATGGGCGCGCCGGGCCTGCACTTCTACACCATGAATCAGGCCGCGCCGATCCTGCGCGTGCTCGACAACCTGGGTCTTTGATCCGCGACGCCATGGTCAGACCGTTTTGACCATGGCATCGAAGAGCGGTTGGAAGCCGGTCTGGCTGTCCAGATCGGCGACAAAGGCCAGTGTCTTTTCCTGGGCACCGTCACTGAGATGCGGCGCCGCCATCTTGCGGAATTTTTCCTCGAACGCCGCCGGGGTCATGGGTGTTTCCACCGAACCCGGTCCGCTGATCACCTCGCTGACCAGACGTTCCCCCGAGTGCACCGTGACCACCACCCGGTTGGCGAGATGCTTGGGAAACAGGGCGGTGAGCGCCGGGTCCACGGTCACCGTGGTCCGGTCCATCAACTGGATCGCCGCCGGATCGGCGATCTTCTCCGGCGAGTAAGACGCCAGAGTGATGTCGCCGTCCAGCAGGGCACGGGCCACGTTGTAGGGAAGGCTGTGGTCGGCGGTCTCCCGGGTTTTCGGGCGCCATTTGTCGGCGCCGTCCGCCAGCACCCGCCGGTTGAACTCGGACGTCTCGATACGGATGGTCTGGATAGCGGCCAGATCGTCGATGCGCTTACGCAGGTCGATACCGGCCCACACGGCGGTGTGCAGTTCACCATTGGTGGGAAAGGTCTTGGTCAGCGAGCGGCGGATGGCGAAATCGTCGTTCTCCAGCGTTGCGAAGCGGTCCACGTCCAGGTCCAGCTCGCCGGTGATCTGCTTCTCGAACCCCATGGCCCCTTCAAAAACCGGCGCCGGGCCGGTCATGCCATGGCGTGCCAGCTGCGCCGAGAAAATGGCGTTGCGGGCGGCGTTGGCGGCGGAACAGCCCTTCCAATCCGAAAGCGTACCCGAGCGAACCTGCCGCAGGGCCAGATGGCCGCTGAGCGAGATATTGATGGCCTGCTCGAGCTGGTCCGGGTTCAGTTTCATCAGTTTACCCACCGCCAGAGCGGCGGAGATATTGATGTAATTGACGTGATCCCAGCCCTTCTTGTTGAGACTGGCGGCGTCCTGAAAGCGCATCTGGATTTCATAGGCGAGCAGAATCGCGGCGATCAGTTCCTCACCACCGGCCTGTTCCGCCTGCGCCACCGCCAGACAGGCGGGAATGTTGTCACTGGGGTGGCCCGGCTCCAGGCCCATGTAGCCGTCGTTGTAGTCCAGAAAACGCACCATCACACCGTTGACGAAGGCGGCGATCTCCGGGGTGGTGGTGCGCGCCGACCCGAACAGCCCGCAGGGTCCCGACGACGACGAGGCGTAGGCCAGGGCGGCGTCCACCGGGGCGGCCTGGTAGGCGCCGAGGGTGCAGGCCAGACTGTCCAGCAGCCGGCTGCGGACGATGGCTCGGAGGGATTCGGGAAGATCGGCGGCAGGAAAATCGAAGGCGTAACGCGCGAGGCGCTTGGCAAGTGTCACGGCGGTTTCTCTCACAATTTCTCATCGAAGGTAAAGAGGACGCCGCCGCTTCGAACGAAGAGGCGGCGCCTGCCCAGGCGGGCAACGAAAGCCCTATGTGACGACCACAAGCCACATCAGGGATGGCACACCGTCAATCCAGCTGAACATCCAGCAACCGCGCATACTGCTGCCCGGCATGCATGTCCCGCTCCACCATGCCGCCCTGCGGCGTGGGGCGGGGATAGGAAATCTTCACCATGCTCAGCTGTGGCACCGGTATGTGTTTCACCAGCGCCGGATCGGCGCCGTACAGGGTGGCGAACCGTTGCACCGACAGCGCCGGGCTCCGGTGATAGCGATCAAAGTTTTCCCGACTATCGAAATAGACATCGAAGGTGATCCAGAACGGACCCGCCTGCTTCGACCGCACATACCGGCAAACTTCGCGCAGCTTAGGCATCCACTTTCTCCTCGGGTTGGTGGGCACCGCTCCGGCCGACCCACTCGGTGGTGATCAGCTCGAAGGGGTCATCCAGTTTGACGACGTGGTTGAGCTTGAATTCGTAAACGCGGCCACGGGGGATATCCGCCGGTGAGAACGCAAAGCCGTAGGAGGGCAGCTCCTTGCCCAGAATACTGGGGTAGTGGAAAAAGTACGGGTTGCAGGCGTGGGCGATGGTGTTCGCCAGTTCCTGGGTGTCCGCCGTGGCGACGAACAGCATGCCCAGCTCCGGCGGCGTCGGCGTGCCCGGTGGCGGCGTCGTGCCGGTGACCGCGTTCCAGCCGTACATGCGCAGGGAAATATGAAACTCGCCCAGCTCCTCCTCGGCAATGCTCTGCCGGGTGCGCTGGTACAGCGCCGCCAGCAGGCGGTCGTGGAAGCCTTCGATGTCGGCGAGCACATCCGGGTCCTGGATGCCGACCAGCATGATGGTCTGGTAGGGGCCGGCGGCGGCGCCTTCCAGCTTCATGGTGTAGGGGTGTTTTTCCCAGCGTGAGCCGGTAACCCGCACGGTGCGCTCGTCCACGGACCGGTATTGGGCTTCGGTGACGTTCAGCACGCCGCCGGGCTCGGTGAGCCGGAATGGGTCGCTGTTTTCGTAGAGCATGTGCCCGGACACGCTGTTCGGCGTGCAGCGGTTCGCCGGGTCCAACGGCTCCACCTGGAACCCGTCGGCGTCCACGCTGATCAGCACGCCGGAGCCGCCGGTGGAATCTTCCGCGCACTGCACGCCGCATTCGGCGATCTTGCCGGCGTGCCAGGCCGGGCCCCAGGGTGCGCCTTTCCAGATCGGGAAGGCGGCGATCACCGCGGTGTCCGTGGCGCGACCGGCCAGGATGATGTCCGCGCCCTGCTCCAGGGCCGCCACGAACGGCTCCACGCCCAGGGCGGCGACGATGTGCTCGCAGGCGTCGATGGTGTCGTCTTCCAGGTCACCCAGCGGCGGCAGCGGGGCGATGCGGCCCTCGGCGTTCAGACGCTTGAGCGTGGCCTTGTCCTGTTCGCAGTGGATCAGCGCGATGCGCGGGGACTGGCCCAGCTCATCGGCCACCTCCAACACGATGTCCCGGGTCCAGGCCAGGTTCAGGTCGCCGCCGGCCTGGCCGGAGGTCCCCACGATCAAGGGCACGCCGTGCCCGGCCCGGGCCCGCATCAGAATCTTCAGGTCCCGCTTTACCGCGCCCCGGCTGTTCTTGGATTTGCCCAACGCCAGATAGGCGGCGCCGCTGTCGGTGGACCCGGCGTCGGTGGCGATGGCCCGGGCGCCGAGCCGGAAACCGCGCTCGATTTCCTCCTCGCGCACGCCGGCGCCCAGGGAGCCGCAAGGCACGATCACCTTAATGCTGTGTTCCGAATCCTGTTTCATCAGAGTGTCCTCCACACCTTTCATTAAACGGAGCGCCGCGGAGCGGGGCCGACGATCAGGCAGCCGGCCGGCGGCGCCTGGTTGTTCAGTACCGACACCACGCAGTGGGCCGCCACCCGGTTGGTGCGCCGCAGGCCCTCGTGGGTGGAGGCGCCGGAATGCGGCGTGGCGACCACGTCGGGCCGGCGCACCAGCTCCCGGGTCACGTCCGCCAGGTCCGGCGCCGCCTCGCTTTCGAACACGTCCAGCCCGGCGCCACCCAGCCGCCCGGCGGCAAGCGCGGCCAGCAAAGCGCGGTCATCGACCAGGCCGCCCCGGGCGGTGTTGATCAGGACCGCATCGCCCTTCATCAAGGACAGCCGTTCGGCGTTGATGAGGTGCCGGGTATCCGGCTTGAACGGCGCATGCAGGGAGACGAAGTCGCTGCGCCGGAGCAGGGTGGCCAGGTCCACGTACTCGACGCCCATGGCCTCCGCGTAGGCCGGGTCCGGCCGGGGCGTGTGGACCAGCACGGTGACATCGAAAGCTTTCAGCCTCCGCACCACGTTGCGGGCAATGCGCCCGAGACCGACGATGCCGACGGTGCGCGCGTAGAGATCGTGGCCCAGCAGAATGGCGCCGGGGCCGTCGATCAGCTGCTGCTGGGATTCGCGCAGCCGGTGGGCCACCCCCAGCATCAACGCCAGGGTGCGGTCGGCCACGCTTTCCTCATTGCCACCGGCCGCGATGGTCACCGCCTTGCCGGTTTGCTTGGCGGCGTCGAGATCCACTTTCTCGTAGCCGACGCCGCGACGTGCCACGACCTTCAGGCGCGGCAGCGCCCGCAGCAGGCTCAGGGTCACGCTGGCGTGGCCGACGATCCAGGCGTCCGCCCCGCCGAGCAGGGCGATCAGTTCCGCCTCACTGGCGGTGGCGTCGGTGACACCGTCCGCGAAACGGGCCACGGTGACGTCGCAGCCGTTCTCCTCGAGGAAGCGAAGGGTGCCCTCGTCAAAGAACTTCTGCGTCACCACCACCGACTTTCTTTCATCTACCATGTTGGTTTCACCGCTCACGTTTGCCGCCCTGCCTTTCTTTCCATATCAGAATGCGTAATCGACATAGACGCGCAGCTCCTCGCCGTTCAGCACGTTGTCCGGATGCGCGGACACCAGCGCCACGAAGTCCTCATTGATCCAGTAGCGCGTGTAGATCAGGCCCACGGACACGCCCTCATGCTCCGGTTCGTCGAACCGGTAGTTCAGGCGGTACTCCAGCTGCTTTTCTTCCACGTCGGTATTGACGCCGGTCAGCGGGTTGGTGGCGTCGAACTCGCCGCGCTTGAACAGCGCCATGGCGTTGACGCCGTCCAGCGGAATACGGCCCAGGGACAGGCCGCTGAAGTCATACCGCAGGCCGATCTGCCAGGCTTCCTCGCCATCGTTGTTGAAGTCGTTGCCGGAGCGGGTCCAGGCGTCCATCAGCCCATCGGCGTTGTCGCCATGGTCGAAGTAGGCGTAGCCGAGCTGCCCGTTGCTCAACTCGGCCTCGGATTTGGAGTAGGAAAGGCCAAGACCCCAGCGGGCGATCTCCAGCCCCAGATTGACGTTCAACCAATTGGCGTCGTCGTCATAAGCCGCTTCGCCGGCGGCCAGGTCACGCTCCCAGATATCGCCGTCCTTCTGGAAGTCGTAGTACTGGGTTTCCAGAATGGCGCCGCCGTCCTCACCGATGGGCGCGCGCAGGGTGAGCGCGTAGCTGGTGTTGCGGTTGAAATCGCGGGCCACGCCGCGGGCGAACTTGAGCGCGAACAGGCGGGCGTCGTATTCCACGCCGACGGTTTTGATGTCGGTGATCTCCTGCCCGCTTTCGCTGACGATTTTCTCGAAGTCTTCCCGGTCCCGGGGCGAGGCACGGTTGATGTAGGCGGCGTCGACACTGAACACGCCGGGCAGGGGGCCGATATCCAGACCTTCAAAACGCATCTGTCCGCGCGCGCCCTGATAGCTGCCCGGTACCGCGCGGGTGTCCTTGGTCACCACGGTGCCGGCGTCGAAGCGGCCCCGGCCGACCTGAAACGCCGCCAGCCACTTCTCGCCGCCATGGCGGAACTTGACGTTGGCCTGGCCCAACTTGCCGAAGCTCTTACTGTCGCCGGAGGTATCGTCGAACAGGTCCCGATCCTCGGGCCGCGCATCCAGTTTGGCCACGCCGTACAGGGAGGCGTCGAAGCCGACGCTGTCCATCCAGTAGCGGGATTCGTAGTCGGTGACCACGCCCAGCGCGGTGCCGCCCAACCGTTCGCCGATCGGGATGCCGCCGAGCAGCTCATCCATCAGATCGTTCTCGATGCGGGTATCGATATGCACCGCGCGCATGTATACATTCAGTTCACCGTCGTTGCCGGTGCGGTCGTAATCGTGGATGTTCACCGCCATCGCCGGCGCGGGAACGGCCACCACCAGCGCCGTCAGCATTGCGTTTTTCATGTTCATCTTTGCTACCTCTTATACTTATTTTTGACAGAGGGGCTCCGTGCACCCGGCGTGGCCGGATGCGCGCCCGTTTTTTTATCCGGTGTTGTTTCAGATGGCGCCGGTCAACCAGGCTCCGGCGATAAAGACCAGGGACGCGACCACGGCGGGCACCAGCGAGAACCGCTGCAGCTCGCCCACCTCCCGTTTCAGCAACCCGCTGATCACATAGACCGCGGCGATCAGCGGGCTCAGCGCATGAACCGGCTGGCCCAGCATGGAAGCGCGGGCGATGTGAATCGGATCAACGCCGTACTCCGCCCCGGCGGAGGCGAGGATCGGCACGATGCCGAAGAAGTAGGCGTCGTTGGAGACAAAGAAGGTGAACGGCAGCGACGCGAAGGCGGTAATCAGCGACATGTACTCGCCGGCGGCGTCCGGGATGATCGACACAAAGGCCTGTGACATGGCGTCGACCATGCCCGAGCCGGTGAGAATGCCGGTGAACACGCCGGCGGAAAAAATCAGCGTGGCCACGGTAACGGCATTTTCCGCGTGGGCGGCGATGCGCGCCTTTTGATCCGCCAGTCGCGGGTAGTTGATCAGCAGGGCCAGAGCGAAGGTCACCACCATCACCACCGGCAGCGGCGCCAGGCCGGTGCCCATGGCGGCGGCCATACCCAGCATCAGCAGCAGATTCACCCAGACCAGCCGGGGACGCTGGTGGCCATTGTCGGCCTCCGGCATGTGCTGGGCGGCGTCCGGCTCCAGCATATCCTTGCCGGGCGCCCAGCCCAGCCGCTTGCGCTCCTTCATGCCCAGCCACCAGGCCACCCCGGCGGCGTACACCAGCCCCAGCAGAGCGGCGGGGATCAGACCCACGAAGATATCCATCACATCCAGATGCAGCGCGCTGGCCACCCGGGCGGTGGGCCCGCCCCAGGGAATGATGTTGATCATGGTGTTGGTGAGCAGCAGTAGCAGCGCGATGATCAGCGGATTCATGCCAATGCGCAGGTAGACCGGCAGCATGGCGGTGACCACGATCAGCACGGTGCTGGTGCCGTCGCCATCCAGGGAGGTGGCGGCACCGAGAAAGGCGGTGGCCAGCGCGATGCGCAGCGGATCGTGGCCGGCGAAGCGGGTGATCCAACGAACCAGCGGCTCGAACAGGCCGGCGTCGTACATGATCGAGAACAGCAGAATCGCGAACACCAGCATGATCGCGATGGGCGCCACCTTGCGCATGCCGTCCATGATCATGCCGCCCATGTCGGCCCCCAGACCGGCGAGCAGACCAAACAGCACCGGAACAAGAATAAGGGCCACCACGGCGGACAACCGCTTGGTCATGATCAGCGTCATGAAGGTGATGACCATACCGAAACCAATCCAAGCCATATCGCTTTCCTTCTTATTTTCCGAATAACGCGAACCGCCCCTGGGCGATCAAGCCTGAACCGTACACATTGATTATAATCAAGTAAATCTGGATTTTTATCGTTCATATTTACAATAACTATTCATCCGTGTTCCAATGCCGCGGAGCCACGTTCGCGAACCAACAGGACCGATTCCCGTGAGTGATGATCACCTGTACCTGACCGCCGAGGAGGCCGCCGGCAAGCTCGGCGTGAGCCTGCCCACGCTGTACGCCTACGTAAGCCGCAAGGGCATTCGTTCGGTGAAAGTGGAGGGGTCGCGAAAGCGGCGCTACTGGGCGGCGGACATCGAGACGCTGGCCAGCGGCGAAGGCCGGCCGGCCACCGAGCGGCGACCGGACCTGGACCTGGGCATGAAAAGCAGCGCCATCACCCTGCTGACGGACAACGGCGTCTACTACCGCGGCGTGAGCGCCACGGAACTGGCCGATACCGCCTCGGTGGAAGAAGCCGCCGAGCTGGTCTGGCAGTCACCGGGGGCGTTTTCGGCGTCGCTGCCGACCATGCCCCGGGCCACCCGGCCCCTGCTGGAGCTGTACCGGGGCATGACCGTGTCGGAAAAGGCGATCGCGCTGTTTCCGCTGGTCGAGCGGGAGAACCCGCGCGCCTTTGATCTGTCGCCGGACGCCTACGCCCGCACCGGCGCCGACGTGGTGCGCATTCTGGCCTCGCTGATCGCCGGCCGGGGCGTGCCGGATGCGTCGCCGCTGCACCAGTCCCTGACCCGCGAGCTGGGGCTGGACCCGGCCTACGAGGATTTGATCCGGCGCCTGCTGGTGCTGTTCATCGACCACGAATTCGACCACTGCACCTACAGCGTGCGGGCGGCGGCGCGCACCGGGGTGACGCCCTATTACGCCGCCATTGCCGGCCTTACCACCTACCAGGGTCGGCGCACGGCGTACGCCCGCCATCAGGCGGCCAATCGGCTGCTTACGGAAATCTGCACCGCCCGGGACCCGACCCCGCCGGTGCTGCAGTACTTCAGCCAGAACGGTGAGATCCCCGGTTTCAATCATTCCACCCACAAGGTGGAAGACCCGCGGGTGGCGAATTTACTGGACGCCCTCGCCGCCATGTTCGGGTCCGACCCGGAATTCCAGAATCTGATGAAAGCCGCCGAGGTGGCCAATGAACTGGTGCGAAAGCCGCCGGAGTTCGTGCTGCTGGCCAGCTTCGTGGGGCGCAAGTGCGGCCTGGTCGGCGAGGAGTTGGCGCTGGCCGGCATCGCCCGGACCATCGGCTGGATCGCCCACGCCAGTGAGCAATGCCAGCAACCGGTGTCCCGGCAGCGCGCCAACTATGTGGGCAAGCTGCCGACCTGAACGCCGGCGTCAGGCCAGCCAGGGCTGCGCGGCGAAATGCCGGGCCTCGAACCGCTCGATGCGGTCGCTCAGGGTGAGGGTGCGGTCGATGGCGTCCAGACCCGAGACCAGTGCGTCCTTACGCAACCCGTCGATGTCGAACTCGACCACCACGCCGTTGGCCAGGGTGAGGGTCTGCGCCGGCAGGTCGATCTCCAGGGTGGCGGCGCCGGCCTCCGACACCACCTCGCCGATCTCCGCCGCCCGCGCCTGATCAAGCTCGATCAGCAGCACGCCGTTGCGCTGACAGTTGTCGAAGAAGATGCCGGCGAAGCTGCTGCCGATCAGCGCCCGGATGCCGAGCTGGCGCAGCCCCCAGACCGCGTGTTCGCGGCTCGACCCACAGCCGAAGTTGGGCCCCACCACCAGAAAGCGGGCCTGCCGCCAGGGCGGTCGGTTGAGGATGAAGTCCGGGTCTTCCGAACCGTCGGGCCGGAACCTCAGATCGTGGAAAGTGCCCCGGTCCAGGCCGGACCGGTCGATGCCCTTGAGGAATTGCTTGGGCATGATCACGTCGGTGTCGATATTGGCGGAAAGCAGCGGCGCGGCCACGCCGCTGACGGTGGTGAAAGGTTCCATCAGGCCTCCGGTTCCTTGCCCTGGGTGTTTCTGACATCGGCCAGCCGCCCGGCGATGGCCGCCTCGACCACCATGGCCGGGCTCATCAGGTGGGTACGCGCGCCGGCGCCCTGCCGGCCCTCGAAATTCCGGTTGGTACTGGACGCGCAACGGTCGCCCGGGGCGAGTACGTCGTCGTTCATGGCCAGGCACATGGAGCAGCCGGACTGGCGCCATTCGAAGCCGGCGTCGATGAACCGCCGCGCCAGCCCTTCCTCTTCCGCCTGACGTTTCACCGGGGTGGAGCCGGGCACGATCATGGCGCGCACGCCGCCGGCCACCTTGCGACCGCGCAGCACCCGGGCGGCGGCGCGCAGATCCTCGATGCGCGAGTTGGTGCAGGAGCCGATGAAGGCGTGGGTGATGGGCAGACTGTCGAGCCGGGTGCCCGGCGCCAGGTCCATGTAGCGCAGGGCCCGCTCCATGTCCCGCCGCCGCAGCGGATCCGGTTCCTGTTTGGGATCCGGGACGCTGCCGTCGATGCTCACCACCTGGTCCGGGCTGGTGCCCCAGGTCACCATGGGCGCCAGCTCGCCGGCCTCCAGGGTCACCACCCGGTCGAAGTGGGCGCCCGGGTCACTGTACAGCCGCCGCCATTGCGCCACCGCCCGGTCCCACATCTCGCCTTTGGGGGCCCGGGGCTTGTCGGCCAGATAGGCGTACACCTTGTCGTCCGGCGCCATGAAGGCACCCCGGGCGCCGGCTTCCACGGCCATGTTGCAGATCGTCATGCGCGCCTCCACGGACAGATCGTCGATGGCGGAGCCGCAAAACTCGATGGCAAAGCCGGAGGCACCGGACGCGCCGATACGTCCGATCAACGCCATGATCACGTCCTTGGAGGTGACGCCCGGCGCCAGCGGCCCGTGCACGATCACCCGCATCGCCTTGAGCTTCTTGTAGACCAGCGTCTGGGTGGCCAGCAGGTGCTCGATCTCCGAGGTGCCGATGCCGAAGCCGAACGCCCCCAGGGCACCGTAGGTGGTGGTGTGGCTGTCGCCGGCGGCCACCACCATGCCGGGCAGAACGAAACCCTGCTCCGGCGCCACCACGTGTTCGATGCCCTGGCGACCGTCGAGGATGTCGAACAACTCGATGCCGAAGTCCTCGCAGTTGCGGCCGAAATAGCTCACCTGGCGGGCGCCGCCGGCGTCGGCCACCTCCGCGGTGCGTTGTGGCGCGGTGGGGTTCACATGGTCCACCACGCCGAGGGTGGCGCTCGGTCGGCGCACCTTGCGCCCTGCTTCGCGCAGGCCGCTGAACGCCTGCGGGCTGGTGTACTCGTTCGCCACCTGCCGGTCGATGTAAAGCAGCACATGCCCGTGATCGTCCAGCTTGCGGATGGTGTGCGAATCGATGTGTTTGTCGTAGAGGGTCTTCGGGGCCATGGCTGCTCCAGAATTCGCCGGGGGGACAACGAAAGGTCGGAGCATATACACCCACAAAATATGTGTAAATGTTTACTGTTTTTGTCAATCATTGACGGTTTTCATGCATCGGAACGACCCCGGAAAGAACCTGATGTTGATCGATTGCGTACAGATTTTTTCAGCGGAATCAGTGGTATATCTTCCGACGATCCATCACCCACCGTTTCGATGTTGATCGTCATGCCCCTTCGAACAAGAAGCTCGGCGGCCCTGTGGTTGCTCCTGATTCTGCTGTCCGCCGGCGCCGCCACGCTGATGCGCCTGCTGACCCTGCCGGCGGCGTTCATGCTCGGCCCGATGGTGGCCGGCGTGGTGATCGCCTTGAGCGGCGGCGGCCTGCGATTGCATCGCAATTTTTCGGTGGCCGCGCAAAGCGTCATGGGCTGCCTGATCGCCGGCTTCATCACTCCGCAATTGCTGGCCGCCTACCGGGACCACTGGTTGATGCTGACCACCCTCAACCTGTCCACCATGGCGGTGATCGTGCTTATCAGCGTGGCCATCGCCCGGCGCCGGTGGCTGCCGGATACCACCGCCATCTGGGGCCTGTTCCCCGGTGCCGCCTCCGCCATGGTCCTGCTCGCCGACGCGCACCATTCCGATCCCCGCGTGGTGGCGATGATGCAGTACTCGCGCATCGTACTGGTGTCCGTGGCGTCCATTGCCATGGCGGCGCTGCTGGAGCAAACCCAGGGTGCCGCGCACGCCGGCTCCGGCGGGCTGCCGGTGACCTGGTCGCTGCCGACGGCGTACCTGCCGGTTGTCGCCGCTCTGGCGCTGGCGATCTTCGGCTATACCCTGAGCAAGATCAGCGGCAACGGCACCCTGGCCTTGCTGATTCCGGCCTTCGCCGGCACCGCCCTGCAGGGCGCCGGCGTGGTCACCATCGAAGTACCGCCCGCCCTCTTCATCCCCGCCTTCACCCTGACTGGCTGGTACGTGGGCCTGACCTTCACCCGGGCCGCCATCAAGCACTGTCTTAAACTGCTGCCCATCATGCTGGCGGCGGCGGCCGTGGTGATTCTGATGTGCGGGCTGATGGCGGTGGTGCTGACGTGGCTGGTGCCCGGCATGGATCTGCTCACCGCTTATCTGTCGCTCAGCCCCGGGGGCATCGAGACCATTATCATCATCGCCCGGGAAGCCGACGTGGTGCTGCCCTTGATCCTGGCTTCGCAGTTTCTGCGCCTGCTGATGGTGCTTTCCATCGGGCCGCGCGTGGCCCGCACCGTGGCGGTCTGGCAGAGCCGCCATCCACCGATTCCGAAGTAAAGCCTACGACGCCGCCCGGGCGTCGCTGGCGGATTTTTCAATGCGGTTGCAGGCCCTCCCGTTTTGGTTAGACTCGTTTCAAACACCTCGGGGGATAATAACGATGAGAATCGGCCTGGTGGTGGACTCCGGCTGCGACCTGCCCAAGTCCTTTATCGACGAATACGGTTTGCTGGTATTGCCGGTCTCGATCCGGCTGGGCGATCAGGTGATCGTCGATGACCGGGACCCTGACCGCACCCGCCAGTTCTACGCCACCGAGGTGGCGGAAAAAGCCCACGACGCCGTGTCCGTGCCGTTCACCATGGAGCAGATCAAGGCGCTGTTCCTGGAGCGGGTGGTGCTGGATTTCGACTACGCGCTGGTGCAGACGGTACCGAAAAGCCGCAGCCCGATTTTCGCCAACGCCACCGAGGCGTCCCACGCCATCCTTCGCGAGTACAAACCGATCCGCAAACGTGCCGGGGTGGAAGGGCCGTTCGCCCTGCGCGTCACCGACAGCCAGACCCTGTTCGCCGGCCAGGGCGCCCTGGCGGCGGAGACCGTGCGCCTGATCGAGTCCGGCATGAAAATCACCGAGATTCGCCAGAGCGTGGAGGTGCTGGCCAGCCAGGCCACCGGCTACGCGGTGGTGCCGGACATCTACTATCTGCACAAACGGGCCAAGAAGCGCGGCGACAAAAGCGTGAGCTGGGCCGGTGCCATTCTTGGCAATGCCCTGGATATCAAGCCGGTGCTGTGCGCGCGCCAGGACGAAACCTTCCCGGTGGCGAAAATGCGCGGCTTCGACGCCGGGGTGGAGGCGATCTTCCGCCACGCGGTGCGTTGCATCGAGCGCGGCCTCACCGCGCCGGTGATCTGCATCAGCTACGCCGGCGATGAAAGCCGCATCCGCCAGATGCCCGGCTTCGACAAACTGGCGGCGGCGGCCCAGGACCACGACGTGGCTCTGCTGCTCAGCACCATGGGGCTCACCGGCGCGGTGAACATCGGCCCGGGGGCGCTCAGCCTGGGCATGATCGTGGACGACCCCACCTTCCTGGACTGACCGTCACCCGGCCTTGATCCGGGCCGGGCCAGCATGGCGTTTTGCCCACGGCCGGAAACGCCAAGGATAAACGCCATGCGTCTGTTGTTCCCCGCTCTGCTGTTGTTGGCACTGGGCGGCTGTGTCCGTCATCTCGGCGCCCCCGCCGGCGAACCGGCGGCCCTGCCCGAGACCACGCCGATCGCCGTGGTCCACGACCGCGTCTATACGCCGGACGACTGGCCCCGGGCGCTGCACGCCAGCGTCTACCGGCCCCGGGCCGAGGGCCGCTACCCGGCGGTGCTGGTGGTGCACGGCGGCGGCTGGGCGAGGCGCTCGCCGGCGGACATGGAGGATTTGTCCCGCTGGCTGGCGGAGCACGGTCTGGTGGCGGTGAACATCGAATACCGGTTCGCCCCGGCCTACACCTTCCCGGCGCAATTGCAGGACCTGCAGATGGCCATGCGCTGGCTGCACGTGCACGCCGACGAGTACGGCATCGACCGCACCCGGGTGGGCGCCTGGGGCTATTCTTCCGGCGCCCATCTGGTGGCGCTGCTGGCCACCGTGGCCAGCGACGCGGACAATCCGCTGAACCAACCCCATGGCGGGCCGGTGACGCGGCCCAAGGCGGTGGTGGCCGGCGGCACGCCCAGCGATCTGCGCAAATTCAAGGGCGGCGAGCTGGTGCCGCAATTTCTGGGCGGTGAGCGCGAGGCGATCCCGGCGGTTTACGCCGCGGCCTCGCCGGTGACCTCGGTGACGCCGAACACGCCGCCGGTGTTTCTGTACCACGGCACCTGGGACCACACCGTGCCCAAGGATCACGCGGTGGATTTTTATCACACCCTGCGGGACAACGGCGTGGACACGGAACTGTATCTGCTGAAGGGGCGGGGCCATGTGGCCACCTTCCTGTTCGGAGGCGGCGCGGAGAAGGCGGGGCTGCGGTTTCTGGAGCGCCACCTGACGGCGCCCGACGGGCACTGAACGAGGATCGGTCCGGCCGCCCGCCGCGCCGCCCTCCCCCCGGTGGGCGACGCGACGGTTAAGCGGTGCCGGCGCCGGCGACCGTCTCAATATCGCCGAGCATTGCTCACAACCCTTGCGGTTTCAACGACGGTCACATCACCATTTTGCATTAAGCCCGGGCAACCGCGCTTGCCCGAACGTCCCGAATCCGTTGACCGTGCGTCCCGATCACAGATGACGCAGCCAATGATGGAAGGCGGGGCTGGCCAGCCCCGCCAGCCCGGCCCCGTCGGCGGGCTGAGCCAGGGCCTGATCGATCACGTCGCTGGGGGTCATGGCGAAGGCGCGCCGGAACAGGCGGCAAAAGTGGCTCTGACTGTCGAAGCCCCAGCGCACCGCCACGTCCACCACCTTTTCACCGGTCACCGCCGCACGGCGCAGGTCCCGATAGCAGCGCAGCAGCCGCTGTTCGCGCACATAGGCGGCGACGCCGCCCAGCGGCTGAAACCGCCGGTAGAGCGCGGTGCGCGAGCAGCCGAACCGCCGGCACAGCCGCTCCGGGGTCAGGTCCTGGTCCAGGTGATCGCGAATCCAGGCCAGCATGGCGTCCAGGCCGGCCCGGGCCAGCGCCTCCCGGGACGCTTCCCCCGCGCCGGCGCCGGCGAAGGCACCGGCCACCGCCCCGACCAGGGTGCGGTTGACCCCTTCCAGGTCGTCCACGGTCAGCTCGGGCAGGCTGTTCCAGACCGTGGACAGGTGGTGGGTCAGGATGGTGGTCACCGGGCGGCCGGCGGCCAGGACGGTGCCGTGCCGGGGCGTGGCGGTGGGCACCAGGGCGCGGAACACGTCCCGCGGGATCACCACCGACAGCACCTGGGAGGCCGGCGCCCGGGTCTCCAGGGCGCGCCCCAGGTCCAGCAGGCCGATGTCACCGCGGCCGACCCGCACCGGCCGGTCGCCGTTGTGGCCGAGATAGCCGCCTTGCAGATAAAGCTGCACCAGCCAGTGGTCACCGTCGGCGGTGTCGCCGGCACGGCGCTGGAAGGTCAGCGGCGAAAAGCCGCAACGGGCCATGAACACTTCGCGCAGGTCGTAGCTTTCCACCCAGGCGTCGAAGCGCTCCGAGGTGGCCGGCAGGGAGTCGAACAGCGGGCGCACGCTCTCCCGCCAGACCGGAAAGCGGTCCGCCTCGGGCAGCTGGTCGGCGCGAAACAGGTCGTGGGGCAAGGCAGCGGCGCGATCCGTGGGAGTCGCCATCCCGTGGTCTCCTGAAAACCCGGACATAGGCAAAAACAGGTACCACGGCGCGGGCCCGCGCACAAGTTTAAGACCGGGTTCACACTTTCCATGCGAACCCGGCCGGAGGGTTTAGCGGGGCAAGGTCAGTCCCAGGCGGGCGCGAAATCCGGATCGGCGATGCGCTCGCCCCGGTCCAACCGCTCGATGATGGCGATGTCGTCGTCTTCCAGAGTCAGGTCCAGGGCCGCCTTGTTGGCCTTCAGGTGCGCCTCCTTGGTGGACGACGGGATCACCACGATGTCCTTCTGGTGCAGCCAGGCCAGCACCAGCTGGGCCGGGGTCACGTCGTACTTTCCGGCCAGCTGTTTCAGGGTGTCGTCCTCCATCACCTTGCCCACCGCCAGCGGCATATAGGCGGTGACGGTAAGGTTGGCGCGTTTCACCGCGTCCACCACCTTGCGGTTGGTGAGGAACGGGTGCACCTCGATCTGGTTGGTGACGATGTGCTCGCCGCCGGGCACGCTGAGGGCCTGTTCCAGCTGCGCCACGGTAAAGTTGGACACGCCGATATGGCGCGCCAGCCCGCGCGCCTTGGCTTCCGCCAGGGCGCCGATGTACTCGTCCATGGGCACTTCGTCATCGGGGCTGGGCCAGTGGATCAGGGCCAGATCGACGGCGTCGGTGCGCAGCCGGTTGACGCTTTGCTGCAGACTTTTCAGCAGGTCGTCGTGACGCAGCCGGTCGTGCCAGATCTTGGTGGTGAGAAACACCTCGTCCCGGGGCAAGTCGTGGGCGTCCAGGGCGGCGCCCACGGTCTCCTCGTTGTCGTACATCTGGGCCGTGTCGATGTGCCGGTAGCCCAGGTCCAGGGCGGTGTGGATGCTGCCCATCAGCTGTTCGCCCTTGAGCCGGAAGGTGCCCAGCCCCAGGGCCGGAATGTTCGCCTTAGCCATGATCTCTCCTTGCCGTTTGATCCATCAACAAGGTTGTACCTGACGGCGGGTGAAGCGGCTTTCAAGGGTCGGATCGCGACTGAAGCGGAGCGCCGCCCGGTCGCTCCTACAGGGGAGCGAAGTAGGAGCGACCGGGCGGCGCTCCGCTTCAGTCGCGATCCGCCATGGCGGCGACCAGAAAATCCACGAACTGCCGCACCTTCGGCGACAGATGACGATGGCGCGGATAGACCACCCAGACGGCGGTGTGGCCGCAGCCGTACTGGTCCAGCACCGACACCAGGCTGCCGTCCGCCAGCCCCGGCTCCACGTAATAGTCCGGCAACTGCACCAGCCCCAGCCCTTTGACGGCGGCGTCCAGCAACGCCAGCCCGGAGTTGGCCCGCCAGTTGCCCTGCACCCGCCAGGTGCGGTGCTGGCCGTCGATGTCGAAGGCCCAGTGCTCGGTGGACCCGAGCAGACAGTTGTGGCCGGCCAGTTCCCCCAGGGTGTGCGGGCGCGGGTGACGGTCGAAATAGGCCGGCGAGCCCACCACGTACTCCCGGCGCGGGCACAGCTTGCGGGCGATCAGCGTGGAAGCGGGCAGGGCGCCGGTGCGGATCGCCACGTCGAAGCCTTCGTCGACGATGTCCACCCGGCGGTTGGTGAAGTCCATGCGCACCGACAACTGGGGGTGGGCGACCAGGAAATCGTTGACCACCGGCGCGATGAATTTCTCACCGAAGGTGGTGGCGCAGGTCAGCTTGAGCACGCCCTTGGGCTGCTGTTGATAGTCGCTGATGGCGGTGAGCGCCTCCTGGAAGCCGTCGAACAGCTGGGCGCAGTGCTCGTAATAGACCGCCCCGGCGTCGGTGAGCCCCAGCCGCCGGGTGGTGCGGTAGAGCAGCTGGGTGCCCAGCTCCGTTTCCAGACGCGCCACCAGCCGGCTCACATGGGAGCTGGAGACGCCCAGGGCGCGGGCGGCCCCGGCGAAGGATTCGTGCCGCACCACTTCCACGAACGCCTCGATCCGGTCCCAATGCTGCATTGTTGCTCCTGAGCAATAATCTATTGCGCCATGATGCCTTAATCCGCCCCCCGGCGCTGCTCTACCATGGGCGCCAACGCCATATGGACACAGAGGGAGAACACCATGAAATCAAGAGCCGCCGTGGCCTGGGAAGCGGGCAAGCCGCTGGTCATCGAGGAAGTGGACGTGGCCGGCCCCAAGGCCGGTGAAGTGCTGGTACAGATTGTCGCCACCGGCGTCTGCCACACCGACGCCTACACCCTGTCCGGCAAGGACCCGGAAGGGCTGTTTCCCTCCATTTTCGGCCACGAGGGCGCCGGCATCGTGCAGGAAGTGGGCGAGGGCGTCACCAGCGTCAAGCCCGGTGACCATGTGATCCCGCTGTACACCGCCGAATGCGGCAAGTGCAAGTTCTGCCTGTCCGGCAAGACCAATCTGTGCTCGGCGGTGCGCGCCACCCAGGGCCAGGGCCTGATGCCCGACGGCACCCGCCGCTTCTCCCTGAACGGCAAGGAAATCAACCACTACATGGGCACCAGCACCTTCTCCGAGTACACCGTGGTGCCGGAAGTGTCCCTCGCGAAGGTGAGCAAGGAAGCGCCGCTGGACAAGATCTGCCTGCTCGGCTGCGGTGTCACCACCGGCATCGGCGCGGTGCTCAACACCGCCAAGGTGGAGCCCGGTTCCACGGTGGCGGTATTCGGCCTCGGCGGCATCGGCCTGTCGGTGATCCAGGGCGCGGTGATGGCCAAGGCGGAGCGCATCATCGCCATCGACGTGAACAAGGATAAGGAAAAAATCGCCCGCCAGTTCGGCGCCACCGACTTCATCAATCCCAAGGATTACAGCAACTCCATCCAGGAAGTGATCGTCGAGCTCACCGACGGCGGCGTGGACTACTCCTTCGAGTGCATCGGCAACGTCAACGTGATGCGCTCCGCCCTGGAGTGCTGCCACAAAGGCTGGGGCGAATCGATCATCATCGGCGTGGCCGGCGCCGGCGAGGAAATTTCCACCCGCCCGTTCCAGCTGGTCACCGGCCGGGTCTGGAAAGGCTCCGCCTTCGGCGGCGTGAAAGGCCGCACCGAACTGCCCGGCTACGTGGACCGTTACATGAAGGGCGAGATCAAGATCGACGAGTTCGTCACCCACACCATGCCGCTGGATGACATCAACAAGGCGTTCGATCTGATGCACGAGGGCAAGAGCATCCGCTCCGTCATTCTTTATTGATTCCGTGGGGGCGGTCGTTCGACCGCCCCCGACGTACCCGAGGAGATAGCATGACCACGCCCAACGAACTGGAGCTGGTTTCCGCCAACAAGAGCTTCGGCGGCTGGCTCAAGCGCTACAAGCACCAAAGCAAGGTGCTGGGCTGCGAGATGGTGTTCGCCATCTTCCTGCCGCCGGCGGCGGAGGAACGGGACGTGCCGCTGCTGTGGTGGCTGTCCGGCCTGACCTGCACCGACGAGAACTTCACCCAGAAAGCCGGCGCCCAGCGGGTGGCGGCGGAGCTGGGGCTGGCGTTCGTGTGCCCGGACACCAGCCCGCGCGGCACCGACCTGCCCGGCGAACACGACAGCTACGACTTCGGTTCCGGCGCCGGCTTCTATCTGAACGCGGAGCAGGCGCCCTGGAACAAGCACTACCGGATGTACGACTATGTGACCGAAGAGCTGCCGGCGCTGGTGCGCGAACACTTCCCACTGAATGGCCGCGAGGCGATCAGCGGCCATTCCATGGGCGGCCACGGCGCGCTGATTTGCGCACTCAAGAATCCGGACCGCTACACCTCGGTGTCCGCGTTCGCGCCCATCGCCAACCCCACCCAATGCCCCTGGGGCGAGAAGGCGTTCGGTGGTTACCTGGGCGACGACCGGGAAGGCTGGAAGGAATGGGACGCCTGCGAACTGATCGCCGGCGGCGCCCGGGTGGACGAAATCAAGGTGGATCAGGGGGACGCGGACAACTTCTACCAGGACGGGCAGCTTCGTCCGGAGGCCCTGGAAGCGGCCTGCCAGGACGCCGGCATCGGCCTGACCCTGCAGATGCGGCCGGGTTACGACCACTCCTATTTCTTTATCGCCAGCTTTATCGACGACCACCTGCGCTACCACGCGCATCACCTGCGCAGCGCCTGAGAGCACGGATCGGTAGGAGCGGCTTCAGCCGCTCCCACGGCAGCATCCAGGCTGCTATTGAGGCGCCAGGGCGTCCAGCAGCAACAGGCTGTTGGCCTCGATGGCGGTGGTGATCACCCGACGCGGGTCGATGATTTCGAACTTGGGATTGTGGTTCATCGGCGGCAGCTTACCCGTCGCCATGTAGTTCTTGACCACGTCCGCGGGCCCACCGCCCACTTCCATGAACAGGGTCCGGGTGTCCTCGATGCCGGCCACCAGCATGGGGAAATCCTCGGAGCCCATCACCGGCGGAAAGCCGGGCATCAGCGCGTCCTTGCCGAGCCCTTCGGCCAGCAGGCCCTGGGCGTGTTTGGCCAACGCCTCATCGTTGTAGACCGGCTCGGAGTAACCCTTGAAGGTGTATTCCGGCAGCTTGTCCTCGGCCACGCCGGCGGCCAGGGCGATGCCGTTGGTTTCCCGCTTGATCGCCTCGATCATCTGATCGCGCACCGACTTTTCGTACCAACGCAGGTTGAGCTTCAGCACACCGGTTTCAGAGATCACGTTGTTGGCTTCGCCGATCTGGCTGGCGCCAACGGTAAGAACCGCCGGTTTCTGCGGGTCCACATTGCGGCTGACGATGGTCTGGTAGGCCATCACCGAGCGGGCGCCCATTACCACCGGGTCGATGGTGGCCTGCGGCATGGAGCCGTGACCGCCGACACCGTGCAGGGTCACATCCAACTGGTCGCTGCCGGCCATGCGGCGTCCGGCACGCACCGCTACCGTGCCCGAGGGCCAGGCCGGGAAAACGTGGGCGCTGATCAGCAATTCCGGCTTCGGCACCCGGTCATAAAGACCGTCGTCGACCATGGCCTGGGCGCCCTCCAGCAGCTCTTCCGCCGGCTGCGCCACCAGCACCAGGGTGCCGGACCAGTCGTCGCGGGTGTCGCGCATCACCTTGGCGATGCCCAGCAGCCAGCTCACGTGGGCATCGTGACCGCAGGCGTGGGCCACGTGCACCTTGCTGCCGTCGTCCAGGGTCACCTGCTTGCTGCTGGCGTAATCCAGGTCAGTGTCTTCCTTCAGCGGCAGTCCATCCATGTCGCTGCGGAACATGACCACCGGCCCGTCGCCATTTTTCAGCACCGCCGCCACGCCGGTGCCGCCGATGCCGGTGTGCACCTGATAGCCGAGCTTTTTAAGACGCTTGCTGACCATCTTGGCGGTTTCGGTTTCCTGGAAACCCAGCTCCGGATGGGCGTGCAGGTGCTTGAAAGTGCTTTCGAGCTGATCCGCCTGGGCCTCGGCCAGTTCGGCCACCCGTTCGTTCAGCCCGGTGGCGGCCTGGGCCCCGGCCGCGGCCAGCATCAGCGCCGCCGCCAGCGATTTCCGCCATGACAATGAAACAGACATACACTCTCCCCTGGTTAAATGTGGACCCGCGGGCCTACGAAGCGTCGAGGTGCCGGCGCAGGCCCTTCTTATAGAACGTCCAGGCCATCACGCCGGCCAGCAGATTGCCGCAGCCGGCGCCGATGGCCAGGCCGGTGAGGCCGCCCAGCCAGGCGCCCAGCCACAGCAGCGGCAGATAGCAGGCGAACAGCCGTAAAAAGGAAATCAGCATGGCCCGCCAGGGCCAGCCCAGGGCGTTGCTGGCCGACACCACCAGCATGCACACCCCCAGCAGCCCGTAGCTGGGCGGCAGGAAACGGATCAGTTGGGTGAGCGCCTCGCGCACCGCCGGGCTCTCCACCAGCAGCGCCGCCAGCGGCGCGGCGAACAGGGCCGCCAGCAGGCCCAGCACCACCTGCCAGATCACCACCATGCGCGCGGCGGTGGCCATCACTTGCTGCACCTCCCGCCAGCGCCCGGCGCCGTAGCAACGGCCCAGCCAGGGCGGCAGCGCCATGGTCATGCCCAGCACCAGCACGATGGAGAAGCTCTCCAGACGGCTGGTCAGCCCCCAGGCGGCCACCGCCGATTCGCCCAGCCGCGCCACCAGGCCGGTGGCCAGCATGGCCGCCAGCGGCGGCATCAGCTGGCTGACCATGGCCGGCCCGGCGATGTGGGCGAAGGGTCCGGCGGAGGCCCGCACCTCCGCCAGCACGCCGTCCCGCTCCAGCCAGCCACGACCGCGCAGGTACACCGCGGTGATCACCCCGCCGGTGGCGAACGCCGCCAGGGAGGCCCAGGCCGCCCCTTCCAGACCCAGGGCCGGCACCGGGCCCAGGCCGAAAATCAGCAGCGGGTCCAGCGCCAGGTTCACCAGACTGGTGATCACCATCATGGAACCGGGGAAGCGGGTGTTGCCGTGGGCGCGGAACAGGCTGTAGCCGAAATAGGCCATGGCGCCGGTCCAGGAGGCCAGCACCTGCACGTTCCAGAACGGCCGGATCACCTCGCGGATGCGCTCGCTGGCGCCGAGCAGCGCGAAGGCCGGGTCCTGCACCGCCCACAGCAGAAACAGCAGCACCGCCATCACCGCGCCGCCGCCGGTGAGCACCAGCACGCCGAGCCGCCCGGCCCGGTGTTCCTGGCCGGCGCCGATGGCCCGCGAGATCAGCGCGGCGATGGCGATGCCCATGCCCACCTGCACGCCGATGGTGAGAAACACCAGCGGGAAGGTAAACGATTGGGCGGCCAGGGGCTCGGTGCCCAGCCGGGCCACGAACACGCTGTCCACCAGATTGAAGCCCAGCAGCGACATCACGCCCAGGGTCATGGGCCAGGTCTGCTGCCAGATTTGACGGGTCAGGGAGGCGTCGACGTGGGGCACTGGGGCTCCGGCGGTTTCAGGGAAGCGGCAAGCCTAACACAGCAGGCCCGTGGTCATGGGCGGCGGGACCGCGACTGAAGCGGAGCGCCGCCCCGGTCGCGATCATCACAGCGGCGTGAGACGGTCGGCGAGCTTGCCGGTTTCCACCAACTCCAGAAACTCGTCGCCCAGGCGCCGGCTTTCGTCGATGGCCCGGCGCCAGGTGCGCTCGCGGCCCGGGTCGTCGCCCTGGTAACGCTTGAAATCGCTGCGGTCCGGCAGCTTGCCGTGGGGCAGGCGGGCCAGATAGTCCGCCGACGGCGCCACCAGCAGGGTGCGCGCCAGCCGGCCCGGGTCGCCGTTGCGCCAGCGCAGCGGCTTGTCGAACCAGCCCGGGATCACCCGGTCGGTGAAATGCGGATAGAGCACCAGGCCGTCGCTGCGGTAGGGCAGATCCAGGTGGTAGTCGAGCAGGCCGCCGTCCCGGTACACCCCCGGCGGCGCGCCGGGAATGTCGCGCACCCCTTCCAGCACCATGGGGATGGCGGCGCTGGCCAGCAGCAGGGCACGCAGGTTCTGCACATCCAACGGGATGGCGTGGGTGGCGAAGTCGCGCAGGGCGTCCAGGGGCAGTTCCGGCTCGCCGGTGTAGGCCAGGCCGCGCTCCATGAACGCGGCCAGGGTCCGGCGGCTGAGCAGGTTGCCGCCGATCACCCCGGCCAGCCCCAGGCCCAGACCCAGGGGCCGGTCGCCACTGATCAGCCGGCGGCTGCGGATCACCACCACCACCAGCCGGTAGTCCGGGTTGGTGAGGATGCGGTCGTCGCTGTCGGCGAGCAGGTCCGCCAGCATCTTTTCACAACGGCGGGACACCTCCCGGGGCGTGACGCCCTTGGGAAACCGCTGGGAGGTATAGAGATCGGCCAGCCGCGCCAGGCGGTGAGCGGCATCACGGCCGTCCCGGGCGCCGGCCACGGCGGCGAACCGCCAGCTGCCGATGGAGGCGCCGATCAGGGTGCGCGGGCGCGGCGCCCGGGGCAGGAAGTCACCGAACACGGCCCGGTCCAGGCCGGCCAGGCCCACCGCCTTGGGGCCGCCGGCGGCGCCGGGCACGATGTCCACGTCGTCGGCGCGCAGGCCATGGTCAAGCAGGTGCTGGCGCGCCCGGGCGCCGGCGCGCAGCACCAGCGCCGGCTGGCGGGTATGGATGGCGGGCAAGGCGGTTCCCCCGGCTAACGGATCCGGGCCATGCTAACCGCTGGCGCGGGAAACACAATGACGGGAATGGTTGCGCTCAATTTCGTTCTTGGGGATGACAATAGAGCACCAGGGCGCCGTCCGCCTCGTTCTCGCTGAGCGGCGGATTCAACGGGTCCTCGGAGGCCAGGATCACATCATAGGTGCGGGAACCGCTGAGTGAGCAATCCACCCGGTCGAACCGCTCCTCCGGGCTGACGCCGCTACGCGCCACCACCAGGTTGAGGCTGCCGGCATTGGTGCTTTGGTAGTCGGTGGCCTGTCCCAGGCGCAAACCGGTGGCAAAATATGTACCGGTGCCGGCGTCGTTGTAACGCAGAGAAAAACCGGTGGCATTGAAATCTTCCGGGTTCACCGTGTTGATCACCCGGAAGCGCGCGCCGGAATCCACGTCGCTACCGTCCTGCTCGAAAATCGCCACCCCGGTGGAATTGAAGCTGGTGTCGCCGTAGGACACCGCCGTGTAGTTGCTGTTGTTGGCCAGGTTCACCCGGGCCCGGAACAGGCGGCCGCCGCTGCCGTTCACGCCCTCCAGGGAAACGCTGTTGTCGTCGTTGTCGTTGCCCTCGTCGATACGAACCCGCAACTCCGGGCCTTCATCATCCCGGGAATAGCCCACGCCGGATACGCTATCACTGTCGTCCCCGGAGAGGGTGACATCGGCGGTCAGGGTGCTCTGGTCGTCGGCGCCATTGCTGGTGATCTGGTTGTAATAGAACACCGAGGCGTCGGAACGCAGGCCCCCGAAGCCGCCGTCCTCGTCGTCGCCGCAGCTGCTGGCCACGGCGGCCGCCACCACGATGGGCATGACATAGAACAGATTCATGGTTGTTCTCCCGGGATTGCGTCCCTGTTCTTACTGTTGTTCATTGGTCTGTTGTTCATTGGGACCGGCCTGTTCCGGCGGCGGTTCCGTGTTGAATTCCTGGATGAATATCTGCCAGAACGCCACGAACAGGCCGGCCATCAGCGGGCCCAGGGCGAAGCCGGTGATGCCGAACAGCGCCAGGCCGCCCAGCGTCGAATAGAGCACCACATAATCGGGCAATTTGGTATCCCGACCGACCAGAATTGGCCGCAGAAGATTGTCCACCAGACCGATCACCAGCGCACCGAACAGGGTCAGGATCACGGCGTCGGCGGTTTGCCCCACGGCGTACAGGTACAAGGCCACCGGCAGCCAGATCAGGCCGGCGCCCACCGCCGGGATCAGCGACAGCAGGGCCATGGCCACCCCCCACAGCAGCGCCGCCGGAATACCGAGAATCCAGAAGATCAGGCCGCCCAGGGCGCCCTGCACCGCCGCCACCACCAGGTTGCCCTTGATAGTGGCGCGGGTGATCTCGGCGAACTTGTCGAACAGCAGGCGTTCCCGGTCGTCGCCCAGGGGCAGGGCGCGGATCAGCATATTGACCAGCCGCGGACCGTCACGCAGCAGGAAAAAGGTGAGGTAGAGCATCAGCCCCAGGTCGATAAAGAACTGGAAGGTGTTCTGGCCCACCGCCAGGGCGCGTTTGCCGAGGAACTGACCGGCGCTTTTAAGGCCCTCGATCAGCTGCTGACCCAGGTTGCCGAATTCCACCCCGGCGCGCTCCAGCAGGTGGTAGGCGGAGGGAAAACCGGTGCGCAAGGCGTCGATGTATTTCTGCGGGTCCAGGTCGCCCTGCTGCATCTTCTGGTACACGGCCACCCCTTCGGTGACGAAGGAGGCGGCCACCGCCAGCACCGGGATCACCACCACCACGGTGCACACCAGCAGGGTCACCGCCGCCGCCAGACTGGGCCGGTTCGGCCACCTGGCGAGCAGCTTCTTCTGCATCGGGAAGAAAATCAGCGCAACCGCGCAGGCCCAGAAGATCGGCGCGTAGAACGGCTTCAGGACCCACAGGAAGCCGACGCTCACCACCAGCAGCAGGGCCAGGAAGGACTTCTGTTCGAGCGGCGAGCGCATCGACTCTCCTTATCAGTGCGGCCTTATCAGTGCGGCCTTATCACGGTCGCTCAGGCGGTGACGCCGGGGGCGGTGACCAGGGTGGAAATCAGGTAGCCGGTGTAGCCCAGGTAGGCGGCCAGCAGCACGCCCCCTTCCAGGCGGTTGATGCGGCCCTCGCCGGCGCCCCGGAAGCCATAACCGAACAGAAACAGCACCACCGTCAGCGCCGCCATCACCGTCCAGTCCCGGTACAGCACCGCCGGCTCGGTGGGCACGGTGCTGATGGCGCCGGCGATGCCCACCACCGCCAGGGTGTTGAACAGGTTCGAGCCTAGCACATTGCCCAGCGCCAGATCGTGTTCGTTCTTGCGGATCGCCGCCAGGCTGGAAGCCAGTTCCGGCAGTGAGGTGCCCACCGCCACCACGGTCAGGCCGATGATCAGATCGCTGACGCCCAGGGACTCGGCGATGGTCACCGCCCCCCACACCAGCAGGCGCGAGCTGACCACCAGCAGCACCAGCCCCAGCAGCAGCCAGAACAGCGCCTTGCCCAGGGGCATGGGCTGACTGTCCAGCTCGGTTTCCACCTCGCCGCCCAGGGGGTCGCCCTTGCCGCGCATGCCTTGGTACACGGACCAGCCCATCAGCCCGGCGAAGGCCGCCAGCAACACCACCGCGTCGCCGGTATCCACCTGACCGTCGAGCAGCTGATAACCGGACACCAGGGTGATGACGGTGAGCACCGGCAGCTCACGGCGCAGCACCGAGGAATGCACGGCGATCGGGCTGATCACGGCGGTCAGGCCGAGAATCAGCGCGATATTGGTGATGTTGGAGCCGTAGGCGTTGCCCAGGGCCAGACCCGGGTTGCCGTCCAGGGAGGCCAGCGCCGACACCACCATCTCCGGCGCCGAGGTGCCGAAGCCGATCACCAGCATGCCAATCAACAGGGTGGGCATACCGGCGTGGCGGGCGGTGGCGGACGCCCCGTCCACGAAACGATCGGCGCTCCAGATCAGCAAAATCAGCCCGGCGATCACCGCGCCTATGGCAAGACTCAAGATGGACCTCCAACAAAAGAAGTTTTTCTATAAAGCCGCGCTCGCACGTCGCCGCCGTCTTTTTCCCGTATCAGCTCCCAGCTTTCCGGCACCGGCGGGGCGTCCGCCTGGCGGCGGGATTCCACGTAGATCAGGGCGTCGTCGGCGAGCAGGCCCAGGTCTTCCAGGGCCGCGCAGGCCGGCGCCGCCAGCCCCAGATCATAGGGCGGGTCGATGAACACCAGGTCAAACCGCTCGGCGCAACGCGGCAGCCACTTGAGCGCGTCGGCGCACTGCACCCGCACGCGCTCGGCGAACAGCGGCTCCAGCTGCCGGCTCAGGTCGGCGCAGCGCTCGCGCTTGCGTTCCACCAGCACCGCCCGTTCGGCCCCCCGGCTGAGGGCCTCGGCGCCCAGGGCGCCGGAGCCGGCGAACAGGTCCAGCACCCGGGCCCCGGGCACGTCCGCCCGCAGCCAGTTGAACAGCGTCTCGCGCAGGCGGTCCGAGGACGGCCGCAGGTCGCCGCGCTGGTCCACGAAATGCAGCCGGTGGCCACGGCGCTCGCCGCCGATGATGCGAACCTGACCCTTACTGGTTTTGCCCCTGGATTTCATCCTGTGCGCCTTGCGGCACGTCCGGCGCGCGCGGGCCGATGCTGACGATGGCCAGCTTGTCGGCGTCCAGGGCGCGCTGGAACGCGTTGCGAATGTCCGCCACCGTGACCGCTTCGACCTGCTCGTTGAAGCGCTGGAGGTAATCCAGCGGCAGGTCGTAGAAACCGATGGCGCCGAGCTGGCCGATGATATCGCTGTTGTCGGCGGTTTCCAGTGCCCGGCGACCAAGAATATTGGCCTTGGCGTTGTCCAGCTGTTCCTGGGTGGGGCCGTCGGCGATGAAGTCGCGCAGGATGCCCATGGTCAGCGCCAGGGCCTGGTCGGCGTTGTCGTTGGCGGTCTGCAGCTGCAGCCGGAACGGGCCGCCGCCGGCCATCGGCTGAAAGTAGCTGGATACGCCGTACACGTAGCCATGCTCCTCGCGCACCTGCTGGGTGAGCAGGGAGGCGAAGCCCCCGCCGCCGAGGATGTAGTTGCCCACGTACAGGGCCGCATGGTCAGGGTTACCGCGCCAGGTGGCCTGGTTGCCGATCAGAATGTGGGTCTGGTTGGAAGGGAAGTCGATGTGCTCCACGGTGCGCTCGGTGAGACGCTGGGCGCGGGGCAGCGGCGACGCCGGGCCGCCCTCCGGCAGCGCCTCGCTGAGGCGCGCGGCGATGGCTTCCGCCTGCTCGCGGCTGACGTCGCCGACCAGGGCGATCACCGCGTTGCCGGCGGCGTAATAGCGCTGGTAGAAGCGGCTCACGTCGGCGCGGGTGATGCCGGGCAGGCTCTCCAGGGTGCCGTCGTCCGCGTGGCCGTAGGGATGGTCCCCGAAGACCACCTTCTGAAAGGCTTTTTCCACCTGGGGCCCGGGCACCTGGCGGTCCATCTTCAGGCCCTGCAGGGCGCGGGTGCGGACCCGGTCCAGGGCGTCCTGGGGAAAGCTGGGCGAGCCGATCACCCGGGCCAGCAGGTTCACCGCGTCGTCGCGCCATTCGGGCCGCGACAGGGTGCGCAGGCTGATCACGCCCATGTCCTGGTAGCTGCCGGTGGAGAAGCTGGCGCCCCGGTCCTCGAAGCCCCGGGCGATGTCGTCCACGGTCAGGCCCTCGGCGCCTTCGCCGAGCAGCGCGCTGGTCATGGACGCCAGCCCCGGCTGGTCGCCGTCGCGGGCGCCGCCGGCGTTCATCACCAGGCGCACGTCGAGCATGGGCAGGGCGTCGGAGGGCACAAACAGCACTTTCGCGCCCTGCCCGGTGGTCCAGGATTGAATGGTCAGTGCCGGGGCCGCCGGCTTGGCCTGATCGACCCGGGCGGCGGTGGTGGGAAAGCTGGCGCAGCCGGCCAGGGCCAGGGCGCACAGGGCGGCGGCGAAGGGTTTCCAGACGATCATTGCGACGCCTCCTGACGGGTGGATGGTGACGCCTCGGCGGGCGGCTCCGGCGGGTACACATAGGCCACGGCGCCACGCTCGGCCACCAGCCAGTCGCGGGCGGCCTGTTGCACCTGCTCCGGGGTGACCTTCTCCAGGTTCTCGTCGAAGCGTTCGGCCAGGCGCCAGTCCACGCCCAGCACCGACAGCCGGCCCAGTTCCATGGCCTGGCCCATCACCGAATCGCGCTGGAACACCTGCCCGGCCAGCACGCCGGCGCGCACCCGGTCCATTTCCTCGGCGCTGGGCGGTTGTTCGGCGATCTTGCGCACTTCCGCTTCGAAGCCCTGCTCCAGCTGCTCCAGGCTGACGCCCGGGTTGGGCGAGGCGGAGAAACTGAAGGTGCCGTTGCCGCGCTGCAGGCCGTCGTAACTGGCGCCGGCACCGGCGGCCAGGCGCTGGCCGCGCACCAGATGACTTTCCACCCGGGCGCTGAGGCCACCGTCCAGCACGCCGGCCAGCATGGTCAGGGCGTAGAAGGTGGCCGGGTCCTCGGCCGTGGTCAGCGACGGCACGTTGTACTGCATGAACAGCGCCGGCACCCGCACCGGCAGATGCAGGGTCATGCGCCGTTCGCCGGCGGGCGGGTTCAGGGTCGGTTTGGGACGGGGCGGCGTTTCGCCGGCGGGCATGTCGCCGAAGAACTTCTCCACCAGCGGCCGCGCCTGCGCCTCGGTCACGTCGCCGGCGATCACCAGGGTGGCGTTGCCGGGCACGTAGAAGCGGTCGTACCAGCTGCGCGCCTGTTCCGGCTTGAGCTGGGCCAGTTGATCGCGCCAGCCGATGATCGGGTGGGCGTAGCCGGTGCCGGGCCGTGCCACCGCCTGGAATTTCTCCTGGGCCAGGGCGAACGGCTGGTCGTCGGTGCGCTGGCGGCGCTCTTCCATCACCACCTGCAGCTCACGATAAAAGTCGTCGTCCTCGATGCGCAGGTTCTTGAGCCGCTCGGCTTCCAGTTCCAGGGCCAGCGGCAGCCGCGACGCTTCGTACTGCTGGAAATAGGCGGTGTAGTCGTAGCTGGTAAAGGCGTTGTTGGAGCCGCCGTAGCGCGCCACCAGCCGGGCGAATTCCCCCGGGGCCAGGTGCTTGCTGTTGCGGAACATCATGTGCTCAAGCAGATGGGCGACGCCGGTTTCGTAGGGCGCCTCGTCGATGCTGCCGGCCTTGAACCAGATCATCACGGTGATCACCGGCGCGCGGTGGTCTTCGCGCACCAGTACCTTCAGGCCATTGTCGAGCTGGAATTCATGGGTGGGCAGGTCCGCCCGCGCGGTCACCGCGACCAGGCTCAACGCCAGGGCGATCCACAGTTTTTTCATGCGCTTTCCTCTGAACAACCGGGGTCAGGGAACCGGCGATTATGATGGTTAGCCCCCGCCGACGCGAGCCGTCGGCGGCCATAACCCGGTAGGACTGACCCGACGCCGGTTAGGTTCCGGCGACGGTTACGGCAGCGGGAACTGGCGCAGCAGGGTTTCGCGCACCACCCGGGCGATGCGCGCCAGGTGATCGTCGTCCAGGCTTTTGACGCCCAGGCGGCGGATCAGGGTGGTGCGGTGCACGCCGAACACGAGAGCCTCGCCGTACAGCGCCTGCACTTCGATGATCACATCCGGGTCGGTTTCCGGCTTGCCGCGCAGCGGCCCCACCAAACGCGCCAGCAGTTCGTGCACCGGCAGGATCAGTTCGTCGTAGAGGATGTCCATGGCGGCGGTGGGCTGCATCTGTTCGCGCAAAAGAAAGTAGCCGACCTCGTATTTGTCGCGCTGGGCGAGAATCTTGTCGAGCAGGGCACCCACCAGCAACGCCACGTCCTCGCGGGCCCGGGCCAGGTCGGTGACGCCGCCGGCGTGGCGGGCGCGCACCTCCAGCACGGCGGGTTCCATGGCCGGGCGCACGGTTTCCACGATGCGCCAGGCCACCGCCCGGTAGAGCCCTTCCTTGGATTGGAAGTGGTAAGGAATGGCGGCCTGATTGGCCTTGGCGGCGTTCGCCAGGGCCCGGGTACTGACCGCGTCGAAGCCCTGGCGGCTGAACAGGCGCAAGCCGGCGTCCACCAGCCGCTTGCGGGTAGCTTCGCTGCGCGCGGATTCGGCGCGGGCGGGCCCCGCGGAGGGGGCGGATTCGGGGCCCGGGGCGGGCCCGGTGCCGGGCTTGGCCATGCTCGGTTCCGGTGGCGTGAAAGGGCCAATATTAATTCAATCGATTGATTTTGTCATTGGACTGTTCAAGAATGTTGCCCGACTTCATCGGGAGGCGTTCCATGCCCAGTTCCCCCATCCCCGTCCGCCGTTGGCGGCGCCCCACGTTGATCGCGCTGATGGCGCTGACGCTGGGCGCCTGCGCGGTGGGCCCGGACTTCCAATCGCCGGCGGACGAGCTGGCCGACGATTACCAGGTGCGGGCGCCGGCGGGCGAGACCACCCGCACCGACGGCCCCGGCGGCGAGGCCCAGCGGTTCACCGAGGGCGCGCCCATCGCCGCCGACTGGTACCGGCTGTTCGAGTCCCCGGCGCTGGACGCGCTGATCCGCCAGGCCATGGACAACAGCCCGTCGCTGCGCGCCAGCCAGGCCAGCCTACGCCAGGCCGCCCACCAGCTGGAGGCGGTGTCCGGCTCCGACCTGCCCGACCTGGACCTGTCCGGCGGCGCCACCCGCCAGCGTTCCAATGGCGCGCGGATCGGCCAGGACAATCCCATGTTCAACAACGTCTTCAACCTCTACGAAGCGCGGCTGGCGTTGAGCTATGACCTGGATCTGTTCGGCGCCTCGGACCGGGAGACCGAAGCCCAGGTGGCCCGGGTGGAGTACGCCCGGAACCTGCTGCGCGGCAGCATGCTGACCCTGGTGGACAACGTGGTGGTGACCACGGTGCGCCTGGCCGCCCTGCGTGACCGGCTCGCCGCCAGCGAAGCCATCGTACGCCTGCAACGTGATCAGGCGGAGCTGCTGAGTGAGCAGGAACAGGCCGGCTCGGTGGCCTTCGCCGACGTGCTGCGCGCCCGGGCGCAGCTGGCCGACACCCGCGCCCAGCTGCCCTCCCTGCGCCACGATCTGGCCACCACCGAGCATGCCCTGGCCCGGCTGGTGGGCGCCGACCCGGCCACCTTCCAGGCGCCGCCGCTGTCGCTGGCGGACCTGAACCTGCCGGCGGAGCTGCCGGTGAGCCTGCCCTCGGAGCTGGTGCGCCAGCGCCCCGACATCCTGGCGGCGGAAGAGCAGCTGCACGCCGCCAACGCCCAGGTGGGCCTGGCCACCGCGCGGCTCTATCCCAACCTGAATCTCACCGCCAGCCTGGGCTCCGTGGCCAACCACGGTGACGCCCTGTTCGAACCCGCCGCCAAGGTCTGGACCCTGGGCGCCGATCTGACCGCGCCGCTGTTCCATGGCGGCACCCTGCGCGCCAATAAAAAAGCCGCCCAGGCCGCCTGGGAAGCGGAGTACGCCCGCTACCGGGACACCGTGCTGGGCGCCTTCGTGCAGGTGGCCGACGTGCTCGACGCCATCCAGCGCGACGCCGACGCCCTCAACGCCCGCGACCACTCCCTGGAAGCCAACCGCGACAGCCTGGCCCTGGTGCGCAAGCAATACCGGGCCGGCGCCGCCGGCTATCTGGACGTGCTCAGCGCCGAGCAACGCTACAACCAGGCGCTGCTGTCGCGCATCGACGCGGTGCGTCAGCGCTACGTGGACACCGCCGCGCTCTACCACGCCCTGGGCGGCGGCTGGTGGAGCGAACCCCCCGAACGGAACGACCGGACGGCCGCCGCGCCGACCGCCCCCTGAACGCCGGAGACCTTTCATGGCCGAGCACGACACCCCCACCGACACCAACCGCGACACCCCGCCACCGTCCGGCGACACCCCCGCCGAGAACAACAACGGCGGCAAACGCAAACGCCTGCTTCTGATTCTCGCCCTGGTGGTGGTGATCGCCGCCGCCGGCTACCTGGCCTACTGGCTGCTGTGGGGCCGCTTCCACATTACCACCGAGGACGCCTACGTGGGCGGCAACGTGGTCAGCGTATCGCCCCAGGTGAACGGCACCGTGGTATCGATCCACGCCGAGGACACCGACCGGGTGGCCGCCGGCGACCTGCTGGTGACCCTGGACGACACCGACGCCCGCGTGGCCCTGGAACAGGCCAAGGCCAACCTGGCCCAGACCGTGCGCGAAGTGCGCCGCCTGTTCGATCAGGCCGACCAGCTGGACGCCACCGTGACCCTGCGCAAGGCCTCCCTGGAACAGGCCCGCCGCGACTATCAACGGGCCCGGCGGCTCCAGCAGGTGCGCGGCATTTCCACCCAGGACTTCCAGCACGCGGAGACCGAGCTGGAAACCGCCCGCGCCTCCTATCAGGAAGCCCGCCATCAGCTGGCCGCCAGCCGCGCGGCGGTGGCCGACACCACCCTGGACGACCATCCCCAGGTGCTGCGCGCGGAGGCGGACCTGCGCCAGGCCTGGCTGCGTCTGCAGCGCACCCGCATTCTGGCGCCCACCGACGGCTACCTGGCCCAGCGCGGCGTGCAGGTGGGCCAGGAGGTGCAGCCCGGCAGCAAGATGATGGCGGTGGTGCCCCTGGACCAGGTGTGGGTGGACGCCAACTACAAGGAAACCGAGCTCACCCATGTGCGCATCGGCCAGCCGGTGGAGCTGACCGCCGATCTGTACGGCGACGACCACGTCTACCACGGCAAGGTGGCCGGGCTGGCCGCCGGCACCGGCAACGCCTTCGCCCTGCTGCCGGCGCAGAACGCCACCGGCAACTGGATCAAGGTGGTGCAGCGGGTGCCGGTGCGCATCCGCCTGGACGGCGACGACCTCCGCGATTTCCCGCTGCGCGTGGGGCTGTCCATGGAAGTCACCGTGGAAACCCGCGACCGGGACGGCCGCACCCTGGCCGAGGCGCCGGTGTCCGGCGCCCGCTTCGAAACCGGCGTGTACCGCCGCGACCAGAGTGAAGTGGACGCGCTGATCGCCGAGATCCTGGCCGCCAACCGGGGCGGCGATGACCGCGCCTCCTGAGCCCGGCGCCCACGAGGAGAATCGTCATGGCCGTTGATTCCATCCGCGCCGGCACCCCGGGGGCGCGCAACAACGTGAGCCCCTGGGTGATCGCCCCGGTGGTGGCCATCGCCGCCTTCATGGAGGTGCTCGACATCTCCATCGCCAACGTGGCCCTGCTGCACATCGCCGGCGGGCTGTCCGCCACCCAGGACGAAGCCACCTGGGTGCTCACCTCCTACACCGTGACCAACGCGGTGGTGCTGCCGATCAGCGGCTGGCTGTCCAACGTGGTCGGCCGCAAGCGCTTCTTCATGATCTGCATCGCCGGCTTCACGCTCACCTCCCTGGCCTGCGGGCTGGCGCCCACCCTCGGCACCCTGATCCTGTTCCGCTGCCTGCAGGGCATCACCGGCGGCGGCCTGCAGCCGGTGTCCCAGGCGATCCTGTCGGACGCCTTTCCGCCGGCCAAACGCGGCATGGCGTTCGCCATGTACGGCATCGCCGTGGTGTTCGCGCCGGCCATCGGACCCACCCTGGGCGGCTGGATCACCGACCATTTTTCCTGGCGCTGGGTGTTTCTGATCAACCTGCCGGTGGGGCTGATTCTGATTCCCCTGGTGCAGGCGCTGATCCGCGACCCGGATTACATGAAGGACGCCCGCCACAAGCGCGGCGGCAAGCGACCCCGGGTGGACCTGATCGGTTTCAGCCTGCTGGTGGTGGGCCTGGGCGCCCTGCAGATCATGCTCGACCGGGGCCAGCAGGATGACTGGTGGCATTCCGGCTTTATCCTGGCCATGACCTGCCTGGCGGCGGTGGGGCTGATCGCCTTCCTGATCTGGGAGTGGTACGACAAGGACCCGATCGTCGACGTGCACCTGTTCCGCAACCGCAACTTCGCGGTGGCCAACCTGTTCATGATGATCCTCGGCTTCGTGCTGCTGGCCAGCACCGCGGTGCTGCCGCTGTACGTGCAGGAACTGATGGGCTACACCGCCACCCAGGCCGGGCTGGTGCTGACCCCCGGCGGCATCGCCATCATCTGCCTGATGCCCCTGGTGGGGCGATTGGTGGGCAAGGTGCAGACCCGTTATCTGATCGGCTTCGGCTTCCTGGTCAGCGGCGTGGGGCTGTACACCATGACCGGCTTCAGCCTGGAGGCGGACTACAACACCATCATGATGGCACGGGTGCTGCAGGCCTCGGCGCTGGGTTTCCTGTTCATTCCCATTAGCACCGCCGCCTACGACGGCCTGCCCATGGAGAAATCCAACGACGCCTCGGCGATCATCAACCTGGCCCGCAACCTGGGCGGCAGCATCGGCATTTCCCTGGCCACCACCCTGCTGGCCCGGCGCAGCCAGTTTCATCAGTCGCGGCTGGCGGAGGAGATCACGCCCTACAACCCGGCCTACCAGGACCAGATCCATCAGATCGGCCAGGCCACCGGCGCCGGCGACCTGGCCAGCCACGGCATCCTGTATCAGGACCTGCTCAACCAGGCCAGCATGCTGGGCTACCTGGACGTGTTTAAGTTCATGGCGATTCTGTTCCTGTGCATGGTGCCGCTGGTGTTCATTATCCGCCGCGGCGTGGCCGGCCAGGGGGCGCCGGCCGGGGCGCATTGAGGGGGCCGCCGGCGTTTTTTGCCCGCCCCCATGGTGGTAGCATACCGACCGCCCCGCATTCGACCCCACAGGATCCGACCCGATGAACGACGACGCCCGCGACGACGATCGCAACGAGGAAGCGCAGAAAGGCGGCTTCTTCTCGCGCATGTTCCGGCGCAAGCCCGAGGACAAGCCGGAGCCGGCGCCGTCCAGCGACCGGGCGGAGCCCGACACCGGCACGCCGGCGGAACCCGCGACCCGGGAACCGGCCCCCTCCGAGCCGGCACCCTCCGAGCCCGCCCCGCCCGAACCGGTGCGCGCCGAACCGGCCACCCCGCCGGCGCCCGCCGAGCAGCCGGCGGCGGCGCCCGCCCCGGAGCCCGCCGGCGAAGGCGGCGGCTTCTGGACGCGCATGAAGCAGGGCATGAGCAAGACCAGCAAGAACCTGGGCAAGGGCCTGGCGGACCTGCTGGTGGGTGCAAAGGAGATCGACGACGAGATCTTCGAGGAGATCGAAACCCAGCTGCTGGTGGCGGACGTGGGCGTGGAAGCCACCGACACCATCATCGGCAATCTCACCGAACGGGTCGGCCGCCAGGAACTGGTGGACGCCGACGCCCTCTATGAAGCCCTGCAGGAAGAACTGCGCAATCTGCTGGTGCCGGTGGACCTCCCGCTGGAAATCGACACCTCGAAAAAGCCCTATGTGATTCTGATGGTGGGCGTGAACGGGGTCGGCAAGACCACCACCATCGGCAAGCTGGCCTGCCGCTTCAAGGCCGAGGGCCGCAGCGTGATGCTGGCCGCCGGCGATACCTTCCGCGCCGCCGCCGTGGAGCAATTGCAGGTGTGGGGCGAGCGCAACGACATTCCGGTGGTGGCCCAGCACACCGGCGCGGACTCCGCCAGCGTGGTCTATGACGCGGTGCAGGCCGCCCAGTCCCGGGGCGCCGACGTGCTGATCGCCGACACCGCCGGGCGCCTGCACACCCGGGGCAACCTGATGGAAGAGCTCTCCAAGGTGACCCGGGTAATGAAGAAGCTGTCGCCGGAGGCGCCCCACGAGGTGCTGCTGGTGCTGGACGCCGGCACCGGCCAGAACGCCATCAACCAGGCCCAGGAATTCCGCGACACCGCCGGCGTCACCGGCCTGGTGCTGACCAAGCTCGACGGCACCGCCAAAGGCGGTATCCTGTTCGCTCTGGCCAAACGCACCGGGCTGCCGATCCGCTTTATCGGCGTGGGCGAGCGGCTGGAGGATCTGCGCCCCTTCAACGCCGAGGAGTTCGTGCAGGCGTTGTTCGAAGACGTGGCCAAATAATCAACCCAAGGCACCCATGATCAAATTCGACCGGGTCGGCAAACGCTACCCGAACGGCAAGGACGCCCTGCGGCAGATCAGCTTTGAACTGCCCGCCGGGCAACTGACCTTCCTGACCGGGCACTCCGGGGCGGGCAAGTCCACCTTGCTGAAGCTGATCATGATGATCGAACGCCCCACCCAGGGTCAGGTGTTCGTGGAAGGCCAGAACCTGACCGGCGTGGGCAGCCGCCACATTCCCTTCCTGCGCCGCAAGATCGGCATGGTCCACCAGAACCACCAGTTGCTGTTCGACCGCAGTGTGTTCGACAACGTGGCCCTGCCGCTGGTGATCGCCGGCTTCGCCCGCGCCGACATCGGCAAGCGGGTGCGCGCCGCCCTGGACAAGGTCGGCCTGCTGGACAAGGAAAAGCTCAACCCGATCATGCTCTCCGGCGGTGAACAGCAGCGCATCGGCATCGCCCGGGCGGTGGTCAACAAGCCGCCGCTGCTGCTCGCCGACGAGCCCACCGGTAATCTGGACCCGGCGCTCAGCGCCGAGATCATGGACCTGTTCCACGATTTCGCCCGGGTCGGCGTGGCGGTACTGATCGCCACCCACGACCTGTCGCTGATCGCCCGCTACCGGCACCGGCTGCTGACCCTGCGCGAGGGCCGCCTGATTCACGATGGCGAGGAAGGGGTGTCCCAGCGCGACCAGGACCTGGCCCTTTACGCCCGCCCCCGGGAGGACCGCCGTGGCCCGTAACACTCGCCCACCCCGTCAGCGGCGGCCCGCCGGCGCGCGCAGCACGCGCACCTCCCTGGGCGACCGCCTTACCGCCTGGCGCCAGCATCACCGGGATTCCCTGGGCGATGCCCTGGGCCGCATGGCGGCGGCGCCCACCGCCGCGCTGATGACGGTGCTGGTGATCGCCATCGCCCTGGCGCTGCCCGCCGGGCTGGCGGTGCTGATGGACAACGCCCGCGCCATCACCAAGGGCTGGGACGGCCAGGCGCACCTGTCCGTGTTCCTGAAGCTGGACACCGCCGAGGAGCGCCAACGCGCCCTGGCCCGGGAGTGGGACGGGTTCGACACGGTGGCGCGCACCGAGGTGATTACCCGCGGCCAGGCCCTGGAAGAATTCAAAACCCTGTCCGGATTCGGCGATGTGCTGCAAGCGCTGCCGGACAACCCGCTGCCGCCGCTGATCGTGGTGTATCCGAAGGACGTGGCCCCGGGCCAGGTGGAAGCCCTGCAGCGCCGCCTCGACAACCTGCCCGAGGTGGACAACGCCCAGTTGGACGTGGCCTGGGTGCGGCGTCTGCACGCCATCATCGAGCTGGGCGACCGCATGATCAGCGTGCTTACCCTGGGCCTGGCCCTGGCGGTGGTGCTGGTGGTGGTGAACACCGTTCGGCTGGCCATCGAAAGCCGTCGCGAAGAGATCGTGGTGATCAAGATCGTCGGCGGCACCGATGGCTTCGTGCGCCGCCCCTTCCTGTACAGCGGTTTCTGCGTCGGCTTCGCCGGCGGCGTGCTGGCGCTGATCCTGATCAGCGTGGCCCTGTGGTGGCTGGGCGGCCCCATCGACGAGCTGTTGCGCCTCTATGAAAGCGAGCACTCGCTTACCGGCATGAACCCGTCCACCGTGCTGGTGCTGCCGTTGTTCAGCGGCACCCTGGGGCTGCTTGGCGCCTGGCTGGCGGTCAGCCGGCATCTGGGAGACATCGAGCCGCAGTTCTAACCGTCGGTTTTTCGTTTCTTTACCCCCGCCCGCCGCGCTTTTGCCTAAAGTGGACAGTCTCCGATCCGGGCCCAAAAGGCCCGCCGGCCCCCGCCTTTCACCGATTGATGAATTGAATGACGGGGAACTATTCCGGCTATTAGCACTCCTATAACCCGAGTGCTAATATCCATCCCATTCCAAACAGGGAGAAGGGAAATGACCACCCAACAACTGCAACAGGCCCACGCGTTGCCGCTGGCGGTTCCGGGCGACGACCTGGATGCCTATATCCGCGCGGTCAACACGGTGCCCGTGCTCAGCGTCGACGAGGAACGTCAGCTGGCCGAGCGGTTGTATTTTGAAGAGGACCTGGACGCCGCCCGTAACATGGTGCTGGCCCATCTCCGCTTCGTGGTGCATATCGCCCGCAGCTACACCGGCTACGGCCTGCCCCTGGGCGACCTGATCCAGGAAGGCAACGTGGGCCTGATGAAGGCGGTAAAGCGGTTTGATCCGAACAAAGGCGTGCGCCTGGTGAGCTTCGCGGTGCACTGGATCAAGGCCGAGATTCACGAATACGTGATCAAGAACTGGCGCATCGTCAAGGTCGCCACCACCAAGGCCCAGCGCAAGCTGTTCTTCAACCTGCGCGGCCAGAAGAAGCGCCTCGGTCGTCTGACCACCGAGGAAGCGAAGCGGGTGGCGGACGATCTGGGCGTGACTCCGGCCCAGGTGAAGGAAATGGAAGGCCGCCTCGGCGCCTTCGACGCCAGCTTCGACGGCCCCACCAACGACGACGAGGACAACGCCATTCCGTCGCCGGCGGCCTATCTGCACAGTGACAACAGCGACCCGGCGGACCTGGTCGCAGAGGAAGATTACCAGCAACGCAGCTCCCGCCAGCTGGGTTCCGCGATCATGACCCTGGACGAGCGCAGCCGCGACATTCTTGAACGCCGCTGGTTGGCCGATCAGAAGGCCACCCTTCAGGAACTGGCCGATGAATATGGTGTGTCCGCCGAGCGGATCCGCCAGCTTGAAAACAACGCGCTGAAGAAACTTCGCAACGCCATCGCCGCCTGAGGCGATTCCGCGAAGCCGACTACCCCTTGCCCTGGCACCCCCCTGCCGGGGCTTTTTTTTGGCATCGCCCGATTTCCAGTACAATCGGGTCTCCACGGACCAACACACCGGTGACCATGAAATACCTGCTTGTGCTGGGTGCCCTCAACGGCGCCCTGGCGGTCACGCTCGGGGCGTTCGGCGCCCACGGGCTGAAAAACCGCGTCGACGCGGCCATGCTCGACGTCTGGAGCACCGCCAGCCAGTATCATTTCTACCACGCCCTGGCGCTGCTGCTGGTGGGCCTGCTGGCGCGCCAGGCCGGCGCCGGCGCGGTGACCGCCGGCTGGATTCTGTTCGCCGGCACCCTGGTGTTCAGCGGCAGCCTCTACGCGCTGGTGCTGAGCGGCCAGAAATGGCTGGGCGCCATCACGCCCCTGGGCGGCACCGCCCTGATCGTGGGCTGGCTGTGGCTGGCCTGGTCCCTGTGGCGCGCCCACGGCTGACACGCACCCACGCCGACCCTCACCCACGGATAGCGAGCAAGACCATGACTTCCCTGACCGTCAACGGCGATCCCATGACTCTGGAAGGCACCACCGTCGCGGACCTGGTGGCCCAGCTGCAGCTGCAGGGCCGCCGGCTGGCGGTGGAAGTGAACCGGGACATCGTGCCCAAGAGCGAGCACGGCCAGCACCGCCTGCAAGACGGCGATGTGGTGGAAATCGTGCACGCCATCGGGGGTGGGTAAATCGCGCCTACGGCGCGATTTACGACCGGACAGGACGTCCGGGCCGGGCGCTCCAACCGGCACCGCGCCCCCCAACGAACATCACCGAACCAACCTTGGAAATGACCATGTCCGACCCGCTTCACATCGCAGGCAAAACCTACCAGTCCCGGCTGCTGATCGGCACCGGCAAATACAAGGATTTCGAGGAAACCCGCCAGGCCGTGGAAGCCAGCGGCGCGGAGATCGTTACCGTCGCGGTGCGCCGCACCAACCTGGGCCAGGAAGCCGGCGAGCCCAACCTGCTCGATTTCGTCAGCCCGGACAAATACACCATCCTGCCCAACACCGCCGGCTGCTTTAACGCCGAGGACGCGGTGCGCACCTGCAAGCTGGCCCGGGAACTGCTGGACGGCCACAAACTGGTGAAGCTGGAAGTGCTGGGCGACCAGAAAACCCTGTACCCGAACATCGCCCATACCGTGCGCGCCGCCCAACAGTTGGTGGACGACGGCTTCGACGTGATGGTCTACACCAACGACGACCCCATCGTCGCCAAGGAACTGGAAGACATGGGCTGCGTGTCGGTGATGCCGCTGGGCTCGCTGATCGGCTCCGGCCTGGGCGTGCTCAACCCGCACAATATTCTGCTGATCATGGAAGAGGCCAAGGTACCGATCATCGTCGACGCCGGCGTGGGCACCCCCAGCGACGCCACCCTGGCCATGGAACTGGGCTGCGATGGCATCCTGATGAACTCCGCCATCGCCCATGCCCGCAACCCGGTGCTGATGGCCAGCGCCATGAAAAAAGCCATCGAAGCCGGCCGCGAGGGCCTGCTGGCCGGTCGCATGCCCAAGCGCGCCTTCGCCAACCCGTCCTCGCCCTCCGAAGGCCTGGTGTCCTGAGCCTCGAACCAAGGATTCGCCCGACATGCTCGATTTTCTGCACCAGGACAAGGACCCGGAAACCGGCAAGGTGATGCGCCGGGTGCGCAGCTTCGTGCTGCGCGAGGGCCGTCTCACCGCCGGCCAGCGCCGTGCCCTGGACACCCTGTGGCCGCGCTTCGGCCTGGAACGGGGCCAGGGTGAGCTGGACCCGGTGGCGGTGTTCGGCCGGGACGCGCCCCGGGTGCTGGAGATCGGCTACGGCATGGGCGCCTCCCTGGCGGCCATGGCCGAGGCGGCACCGGACAAGGATTTTATCGGCATCGAGGTGCACCGACCCGGCGTGGGCGCGCTGCTGATCGAGATCGAGCAGCGCGGGCTGGCCAATGTGCGCAGCTACTGCGACGACGCGGTGGATATTCTCAAGCTGTGTATTCCTGACGGCAGCCTGGAACGGGTGCAGCTTTATTTCCCCGATCCCTGGCACAAGAAGAAACACCACAAGCGGCGCATCGTGCAGCCGGACTGGGTGGCGCTGGTGGGCCGCAAGCTGCGCCCCGGCGGGGTGCTGCACATGGCCACGGACTGGGAAAACTACGCGGAATACATGATGGAAGTGATGGCCGGGGCACCGGGTTTTGAAAACCGCGCCGGGGCCGGACGGTTCGCCGAGCGCCCGGAATGGCGCCCGGAAACCAAATTCGAACGCCGTGGCGCCGGTCTGGGCCACGGCGTTTGGGACCTGCTGTTCGAGAAGGCCCCCTAGGCGGATTTAGAAGCGGTATTCCAGGCCCACGGCCAGGCTGTCGTATTCCAGATCCTCGCTGACGTCGTCCGCCTCGAAGGCATAGCGGCTGTAGGACGCGGTCACGCCGGCCTGTTCGCTCAACAGCCAGGCCGCGCGCAGACCGTAGAAGAAGTCCCGGGCATCGTCGTCCATGCTGTCGGAGCCACCCGGGCCGCGCACGCGGAAGGTAATGTCCGCGTTCTGGATACCCAGGGTGCCACCCACGTAGAACGACGGGGTCAGCGGGAACATGGCGTCGGCGGCCACGTAGAAACCATCGGCCTCCACCTCGAATTTACCGATGCCGCCCAGGACATCGGCTTCCGCGTCGCCAAATTTCCGGTAACCGAACCGGAAGGTGAAGATATCGTTGGCCGCCAGGCCCACGTAAACGTCCCCGCCCATTTCCGCGTCCGGCGAGTCGGCATCGACCACGTTGTTCACCGCGTCCTCGAAAAAGTCGTCCGCGTTGCTCTGATCACGGGCGATGGACGCCCCGATCAGAAAACCCGGGTCGGCCTGAACCGTCAGCGGCGAAAAGGCCAGGGCGGCGGTGGTGGCAAGCAAAAGTGATTTTTTCATTGGGATCCCTCCAATATGGCTTTTTATTAATAGAGCGATGGAATCTACACAAAAAAGTTATAAAAGGTAAATCCGATTTTCCGGATGCGCCGGTGCCCGGGCCAATTGACAACCGGCTCGCGCTTAAAAACCGCGCCTCTTGGAAAAGAGCGTTCAAACCTCTTTCAGCCGCCAGGACCAGAAGGTACCAAGGGCGCCCATCAATCCCAGGAACACCAGCGCCCATTGGGCGCCGGCCACCGACACGCCGGTACTAATGCCGCCCACCACCAGCAACAGCACGCCGATCACTGTGTTGCTGACCGCCGTGTAGTCGGTGCGCTTGGTGCCACCGGCCATGTCCACCAGATAGGTCTTGCGGCCGATGCGCACCCCGGAATGGGCCACCGACAGCACGAAGAACGCCACCGGATAGAACCCGGCCAGCCATCCGGCGTCGGGCGCCAGCAGCGCCACCGCCGCCACCCCCAGACAGACCAGGGCCGCCAGCCCGCCGCCGCGCATCATCACCTGGCGGCTGGAGGCGTCGGCCATGTAGCCCCAGACACTGGCGCTGAGGGTACTGGCCAGGCTGGAGGCCACCAGGAAGCCGCCCAGCAGCGCCGCCCCCTGGCCCTGTTTCTGGGCCAGCACCACCAGAAACGGCGAGCCCAGGGCGGAGGCCATCAGCAACGCCCGGGTGATCACGAAATCGCGGAAAGGCCGGTCGGCGACCAGCAGGTTGAGGCTGGCCAGAGCCTCGCGCAGGGCGTGACCGCCGCCGGCGGTTTCACCCTTGAACTCGTCGACGCTGGCGAACACCGCCGCCGCCAGCCACCAGGCCAGCCCCGCCGCCGCCAACAGCACGGAATAGAACAGCAGGCCCGGCTCCTGTTCGGCGCCGAACAAAAACACCCCCACCGCCAGGGTGGCCAGGCCGGAGAGCGTGGAGGCCAGGCCGGTGAGGCGGCCACGGCGGGACTTGGGGATGCATTTGCCCTGCACGTCCTTCATGGCCACGGAACAGAACCCGCGCCCCAGGCTGAAGATCACCAGCAGCCCGACAATCGCCAGCCCGGCGGCGAGGCCCCGCCAGTGCCACACCGCCAGCGCCATGCCCAGCACGCACAGCCCCTGCAGCACCGCCCCCAGGGCCCAGAATCCCTTGCGCACCGGATGGCGGCGCACCCAGGCGCCGATCAGCAGCTGCGGAATCAGCGAACCGGACTCGCGGATCGGCACCAGGGCGCCGGCCAGGGCGGCGGGCGCGCCCACCGCGCCGATCAGCCAGGCCAGTACCGTCTTGGGATTGATCAGCAGGTCGCCGATCTTGGAAAGCAGGTTCGCCAGAATAATCTTGAAGAAATTGCCGGGCACTTCCCGGCAGGCCTCCTCGCTGATGTCGGTACAGGTGCGCGCATCCTCATCGTTGGCCACCAGGGCATACAGCCGGGACAGAGTGGCGCGGTCCTCACCGGCCCGCACCCGGGTCGTCGGGTTGCTCATTGTTTCCCCTTGAATCCTTCCCTCTTAAAACCTTGAAAAATCCCCTTGTTCCCCTTCCTCCCCGGGACCATCGTGGAAGCGGAGATCAGAGGCTCTCAAGGAGGATATCACCATGTACCGAGTGTATTACCTCGTACGCAGCCTGGATCAGGTGAAGGTTGCTCTGAATGGTCTCAAACGCGCCGGCATCGGCGACAACCGCACCCACGTGGTGACCCGCGACAACGGTCAGCTACGGGCCGAGGGCATCCACGCCACCACCCCCTGGGAAGACACCAACCTGATGACCAACGGCTTCTACGGCGCGCTGATCGGCGGCGGTCTCGGGCTGCTGGTGGGCTGGGCGCTCAGCGGCATCGATCCGTGGGGCGTGCAGATCGGGTTTCTCGGCGTGGTGCTGTGCGTGCTGTTCTTCGGCGCCCACGGCGCCTGGACCGGCGGCATGTGGGGCATTTCCCAGAACAACCGGCATCTGAAACCCTATCTGAAGGACATCCGCCGCGGCTTCTATTTGCTGATGGTGGACGTGGACTCGGAGCCGGAGCGCGAGCGCGTTCACCGGGTGCTGGACGCCAGCGTGCGGGCCGAGCGCCGGGACGACGAAAGCTCTTTCAGTCCGTTCTTCTGAGTGATCCGGCCCGCCGGATGGTCGGACCGGGGCGGGACCCCGGTCCGGCGCGCCGGATCAGCCGTGCTGACCGGAGTGGCGGCCTTCGGCCAGCTCTTCCTCGAGACGTTTGCAGAAGGCGTCCAGATCCTTGGGCGTGCGGCTGGTGACCAGACCGTTGTCCACCACCACCTCGCTGTCTTCCCAGTGGGCACCGGCGTTCTTCAGGTCCTGGGCCACCGAGGGCACCGAGGTCATCTTGCGGCCTTCCACCACGCCGGCGTTGATCAGTATCCAGGGCGCGTGACAGATGGCGGCCACCGGTTTGCCGCTTTCGAAGAAGGCGCGCACGAACTTGAGCGCGTCCTCGTCAAGCCGCAGGGCGTCGGGATTAAACAGGCCACCGGGCAGTACCAGGGCGTGATAGTCGGCGGCCTTGGCCTGATCCAGGGTGCGTGACACCTCATAGGTGTCGCCCCAGTCGGTTTCCGCCCAGGCGCGAATGCCGTCGGCTTTCCCTGCCGGCGCCACCACGTCCACATCGACACCGTGACCGCCCAGGGAGGCCTTGGGCACGGACAATTCGGATTCCTCGAAACCGTCGGTGGCGAGAATCGCCACCCGCTTACCGTTCAAGGCTTGGGTGTTCATGACGTACTCCTGTTGCGTGCATGAGGCCCCATGCTAGACCTTTCCGGGCCGCCGGCACGGCAACGGCGCCTAAAAAACTGCAAAAGACGCACCGCGCCGAAGGCACCGCCCGCGTTGCACGGCCGGGGGGTGGCCGATAGACTTTGCCCACCTTTGGATGGTTAGCCGAAATGCCCGAATCGATTCCCCAGGACTCCGTGGGCCTGGTTGAACCCCAGACCCTGCATGTGGACCAGCCCCTGGAGCTGGAATGCGGGCGCGTGCTGCCCGCCTATGACCTGGTGTACGAGACCTACGGCACCCTCAACGCCGATGGCTCCAACGCGATCCTGATCTGCCATGCCCTGTCCGGCCATCACCACGCCGCCGGCTATCACGGCGCCGACGACAAGCGGCCCGGCTGGTGGGACAGCTGCATCGGCCCGGGCAAGCCCATCGATACCGACCGCTTCTTCGTGGTGTGCCCGAACAATCTGGGCGGCTGCCACGGCTCCAGCGGCCCGCTGTCCCGCAATCCGGAGACCGGCGAGCTGTGGGGCCCGGATTTCCCGATGATGACGGTGAAGGACTGGGTGAAAAGCCAGACCCGCCTGGCGGACGCCCTGGGCGTCCAGCAGTGGGCGGCGGTGGTGGGCGGCAGTCTGGGCGGCATGCAGGCCATGCAGTGGGCCATCGACTTCCCGGACCGCCTGCGTCATTCCGTGGTGATCGCCGGCGCGCCCAAATTGTCCGCGCAGAACATCGCCTTCAACGAGGTGGCGAGGCAGTCGATCCTCACCGATCCGAACTTTCACGGCGGGCGCTACTATCTGCACGACACCTACCCGCGCCAGGGTCTGATCCTGGCGCGTATGGTCGGCCACATCACCTACCTGAGCGACGATGCCATGCGCATGAAGTTCGGGCGGGATCTGCGCTCCGGGCGTTTCCACTTCGGCTTCGACGTGGAGTTCCAGGTGGAATCCTATCTGCGTCATCAGGGCGAGACCTTCTCGCGCAACTTCGACGCCAACACCTATCTGTTGATGACCAAGGCGCTGGACTACTTCGACCCGGCCCGGGACTACGAGCATTCCCTGGAAAAGGCCATGGAACAGACCCGCTGCAAGTTTCTGGTGATGTCGTTCAACTCCGACTGGCGGTTCGCGCCGGAGCGCAGCCGCGAGATCGTCAACGCGCTGGTGCAGGCGGGCCGCGATGTGAGCTACGCGGAGATCGACACCCCCAAGGGGCACGATGCCTTCCTGCTGCCGATTCCTGAATACACCAAGCTGCTGAGCGCCTACCTGGGCCGGGTGGCGGACGAGGTGCGCGCCGATGTCTGAAGCCTTCACCGACCCCCGCAAGACAGCGGCCCATCGGGACGACCTGCGCCTGATCAGCGACTGGATTCCGCGCGGCGCCACGGTGCTGGACCTGGGTTGCGGCGACGGCTCCCTGCTGGCCTCCCTGCGCCAGGAGCGCGACGTGAACGGCTATGGTCTGGAGATCGATCAGGACAACATCGCCGCCTGCTTCGAAAAAGGCGTCAATGTGATCGAGCAGGACCTGGACAAGGGCCTGGGCAACTTCCAGAGCGAGCGCTTCGACTATGTGATCATGACCCAGGCCCTGCAGGCGGTGCTGCGGCCGGACGCGATTCTCGACGAGATGCTGCGCGTGGGCCGCGAGGCGATCATCACCTTCCCCAATTTCGGCCACTGGCGGGTGCGCTCCTATCTGGGTTTCAAGGGCCGCATGCCGGTGTCCTCGGCGCTGCCCTACGAGTGGTACGACACCCCCAACATTCACCTGTGCACGGTGAAGGATTTCCAGGTCCACTGTCAGCGCAACGATATCCGCATCATCGAGCGCACCGTGGTCAACCGCCACCATCGCAGCGGTGCCCTGACCCGGGCCTGGCCCAATCTGTTCGGCGAAATCGCTGTTTACCGTGTCACCCGCTGATCGCGGAGAGAACATCATGGCTACCCTGGTACTGGCTTCCGGTAACCGCAAGAAACTCGAGGAGATGCGCGCCATCCTGGCGCCGCTGGACCGCGAGGTGGTGCCGCAGAGCGATTTCGACGTGCCGGAGGCGGAGGAAACCGGCCTGACCTTCGTGGAGAACGCCATCCTCAAGGCGCGCAACGCCGCCCGCGTCACCGGCCTGCCGGCCATCGCCGACGACTCCGGCCTGGAAGTGGACGCCCTCAATGGCGCGCCGGGCATTTATTCCGCCCGCTTCTCCGGCGCCGACGCCAGCGACGCCAAGAACAACGCCCTGCTGGTGGAAATGCTGGGCGACCTGCCGGAGGCACCGCGCACCGCCCGCTACCAGGCGGTGCTGGTGCTGATGCGTCACGCCGAGGACCCCACGCCGTTGATCTGCCAGGGCACCTGGGAGGGCGAGATCGTGCTGGAACCCCGGGGCGAACACGGCTTCGGCTACGACCCCTACTTCCTGCTGCCGGATCTGGGCAAGACCGCCGCCGAGCTGGACCCGACGGAAAAGAACCGCGTCAGCCATCGCGGCCGCGCCATGGCGGAATTGATTGCCCGCCTGAACGGGGATCGCAACTGAAGCCGCTAACGGCCATGAGCACTGATACACCGCCGCTGAGCCTTTATGTGCATGTGCCCTGGTGCGTGCGCAAATGCCCCTATTGCGACTTCAACTCCCACGAGGGCGACCCGCAGGAGGACGCCTACCTGCGCGCCCTGCTCACGGACCTGGACCAGGATCTGCCCTTGCTGGACGGCCGACCGGTGGAAACCGTGTTCATCGGCGGCGGCACGCCGAGCCTGATGGGTGCCGGCTTTTACCGGGATCTGTTCCTCGGCCTGCGCGACCGGCTGACCCTGGCCGACGACGCGGAGATCACCCTGGAAGCCAACCCCGGCACCCTGGAGGCCGGCCGCTTCGCCGGCTTCCGCGAGGCCGGCATCAACCGCCTGTCCATCGGCGTGCAGAGCTTCCACCCGGATCACCTGCGCGCCCTGGGGCGCATCCACGGGCCGGATCAGGCGCGGGCGGCGGCCCTTGAGGCACGGGCCGCCGGCTTCGACAATTTCAATCTGGACCTGATGCACGCCCTGCCCGGCCAGAGCACCGGGCAGGCCCTGGACGACCTGCGCGCCGCGCTGGAACTGGAACCCACCCATCTGAGCTGGTACGAGCTCACCATCGAACCCAACACCGCCTTTTACCGGGCGCCGCCGACGCAGCCCGACGGCGACGACCGGGCCGACACCGAGGAGGCCGGCTTCGCCCTGCTCGCCGACGCCGGCTTCCGGCGCTATGAGGTGTCGGCCTTCGCCCGCCCCGGCCGGGAATGCCGTCATAATCTCAATTACTGGCGCTTTGGCGATTACCTCGGCATCGGCGCCGGTGCCCACGGCAAACTGACCCTGCCGGACCGCCGCCTGCGTTACCAGAAAACCCGCCTGCCGGCCCACTATCTGGCCGATCCGGCGGCGGCTCGTCGTCACCAAACGGTCATCGAGGCGCCACTTCAGGAAGCGCTGCTCAACGGCTTGCGATTGCTCGACGGCGTCAGTATCAACACCCTGGCCGCCCGCAGCGGCGTGGCGGCGGCGACCATTGAGGACGCGCTGGCGCCATTCCGGGCGCAAGGGTTGCTGGTCGAACATGGCGATCGGGCCGCGTGTACGGCGCTGGGCCTGCGCCATCTGGATACCGTTCTGGAACGCCTGTTCGAACGGCTGGTTTAATATCCCGCCACGCTGTCGTATGCTCGCGGTCAGATTTTACGTTGTAAGGGAATAACACCGACCTCCAGGGAACGACGTCCCCCCACGGGCAGGCACGCAAGCAATACCCTTACAGGCACAACCATTAAAAATACCGCCTTTCATCAGGGGTCCAGATCAATGAGTAAGCGCATTATCAGCAAGCGCATGGTGATCATGCTGATCATCCTGGCCGTCGTGTTCGGATTGATCTTCGGCTTCAAGGCCTTCGTCGGCATGAAGATGAACGAGTTCTTCGACAACATGCCGCAGCCCGCCGCCGCCGTCTCCACCTATGAAGCGCGCCCCGACAGCTGGGCGCTGATGCTGGAAGCGGTGGGTACCGTCAACGCGGTGAACGGCGTGAACGTGACCAGCCAGGTGGCCGGCGAAGTGCAGAAGATTGAGTTCGAGTCCGGCGACACGGTCAAGAAAGGCGATGTGCTGGTGACCCTGGAATCCGCCGCCGACCGCGCCCAGTTGAACGCGCTGCAAGCCACCGCCCGGCTGTCCCGGCAGGAATTCGACCGTTACGAGCGGCTGGCCAAACAGGGCAGCATTTCCAAATCCGAGCTGGACAACCGCCGCGCCCAGCGCGACCAGGCCATGGCCCAGGCCCAGGCTCAGCAGGAACAGCTCAACTACAAAACCGTGCGCGCGCCCTTCGACGGCCGCCTCGGCATTCGCCAGGTGGACCTGGGGCAGTATCTGCAACCCGGCACCGCGGTAGTGAGCCTGACCCAGCTGGAGCCGATCTTCGTGGACTTCTCCCTGCCCGAGCAGGAACTCAGCAAGGTGGAGCAGGGGCTCAAGGTGCGGGTGCGGCTGGACGCCTTCCCGGACCAGACCTTCGAGGGCGAAATCAGCGCCATCGAGCCGGGGGTGGACGCCGCCACCCGCAACGTGAACATTCAGGCCCGCTTCGAGAACGCGGACCGCAAACTGCGCCCGGGCATGTTCGCCAAGGTGGACATTCAGCTGCCCCAGGCGGAAGAGGTGGTGGTGGTGCCGCGCACCGCGATCAGCTACGCGCCCTACGGCAATGCCGTGTTCGTGCTGCAGGACAGCGACGCGGGCAAGAATGGCGAGGAAGCCGACGGCAAGAGCGGGGACCAGAGCGAGGGCGAGCCTCAGAAGATCGTCAAGAAGCGCTTCGTGAAACTGGGCCGCCAGCGCGGCGACCTGGTGGCGGTGGTGGAGGGGCTCAAGCCCGGCGAAGTGGTGGCCACCAGCGGCCTGCTGAAACTGCGCAACGACGCCAAGGTGACCATCGAAAACGATGTGCAGCCTTCCGCCGACCCGGCGCCGACGCCGGGTAACAGCTGAGGCCACCCATGAAATTCACGGATATTTTCATCAATAAACCGGTGCTGGCCAGCGTGGTCAGCCTGTTCATCTTCCTGCTCGGCCTGCGCGCCGCCACGGAGCTGAACGTGCGCCAGTATCCGGAAATGGAAAACGCCGTGGTCACCGTGACCACGGTGTACACCGGCGCCGACGCGGACCTGATCCAGGGCTTTATCACCACGCCCCTGGAACAGGAAATCGCCTCCGCCGAGGGCATCGATTACCTGGTCTCCACCTCCCTGCAGGGCGCGTCCTCGATCCAGGCCTACATCCGCCTGGGCGCCGACCCCAACGAGGCGCTCACGCAGATCGTGGCCAAGGTCAACAAGATGCGCAGCGAGCTGCCCCAGGAGTCCGAGGACCCGACCATCGAACTGGCGGTGGGCGAGGACATCGCCTCCATGTATTTGTCGTTCTCGTCGGAGATTCTCGACAACAACCAGATCACCGATTACATCGTCCGCGAGGTCCAGCCCAAACTCGCCACCATCCCCGGCGTGCAGCGCGCCCGCGTGCTCGGCGACCGCACCTTCGCCATGCGCGCCTGGCTGAAGCCGGAGCGCATGGCGGCCCTGGGCGTGACGCCCTCGGACGTGTATGGCGCCCTGCAACAACAGAACGTGCTGGCCGCGGTGGGCAGCACCAAGGGCACCAACGTGGCCCTGGATCTGAAAGCCGGCACCGATCTGAATTCCGCGGAGCAGTTCGAGCGGCTGATCATCCGCTCCGAGGGCAACGCCATCGTGCGGCTCGGCGACGTGGCCGATGTGGAGCTGGGCTCGGAGTCCTACCAGTCCTCGGTGACCTTCAACGGCAAGCAGGCCACCTTTATCGGCGTGGAAGTGGCCACCGACGCCAATGCCCTGGATGTAATCGCGGAAGTCCGCGGCGCCCTAGAAAACCAGATCTTCCCGCAGTTGCCGGAAGGCATGAACGGCGACATTCCCTACGACGGCACCGAGTACATTCAGGACTCCATCGACGAGGTGGTGAAGACCCTGGTGGAGGCGGTGCTGATCGTGATCCTGGTGATCTACCTGTTCCTCGGCTCCCTGCGCTCGGTGTTGATCCCGGCCATCGCGGTGCCGCTGTCCATGGTCGGCGCCCTGTTCCTGATGCTGCTGATGGGCTTCTCCATCAACCTGCTGACCCTGCTGGCCATGGTGCTGGCCATCGGCATCGTGGTGGACGACGCCATCATCGTCCTGGAGAACGTGCACCGACACGTGGAGGAGGGCCTGTCACCGTTCGACGCCGCCATCAAGGGCGCCCGCGAGCTGGCCTGGCCGGTGGTGGCGATGACCACCACCCTGGTGGCGGTGTACCTGCCCATCGGTTTCATGGGCGGGCTCACCGGCACCCTGTTCGTGGAGTTCGCCTTCTCCCTGGCCGGCGCCGTGCTGCTCTCCGGCATCGTGGCGCTGACCCTGTCGCCGATGATGGCCGCCAAGATCCTCAAGCCCCACGATCCGGGCCGGGAAGGCCACCGCTTCGAACGATGGCTGAACCGCAATTTCGAGAAGATGGAGCGAGGCTACGAGCGGCGCCTGCACGGTGCTCTTAACGACCGGCCGGTGATCTACGTGTTCGGCGTGATCATTCTGGTGTCCTGTTACTTCCTGTTCGTGACCTCGCCCAGCGAGCTGGAACCGGCAGAAGACCAGGGCTTCGTGCTGACCTCGTCCACCGCCGACCCTTACGTGACGCTGGACTACCTGGAGCCCTTCACCCGGGAGTTCAATCAGATCGCCGACAGCATGCCGTCGGTGGGCAATGTGTTCCTGCTCAACGGCATCGGCGGCGGCGCCGGCACCGCCGCTTCCAACACCGCCCTGGCCGGCTTCGTGCTGAAAAGCTGGAATGAGCGCGACCAGACCACCGCGGAAGCCAACACCGAGCTGTCCGGGAAGATCAATAACATCGCCGGCCTGCAGGTGGCGTCGTTCGTGCCGCCCTCCCTGCCCACCGCCGGCGGCATGCTGCCGGTGGAATTCGTGATCGGGACCACCGAGCCCACCGAGAACCTTCAGGAGTTCGCCAATGAGGTGCTGGCCAAGGCCCGGGCCAGCAATAAGTTCATCTTCATGGACTCGGACCTGAAGATCGACAAGCCGCGCTACAACATCGTTATCGACCGGGAAAAGGCCGCCAGCCTGGGCATCACCATGCAACAACTGGCCCAGGAGATGGGCGCCATGCTGGCCGGCGGCTACGCCAACCGCTTCTCCCTGGAGAACCGTTCCTACAAGGTGATTCCCCAGGTGGAGCGCGGCGGCCGGCTGACCCCGGAGCAGCTCAAGCAGTACTACGTGCGCACCGGCGCCGGCGACCTGGTCCCCCTGGCCACGGTGATCAGCCTGGAAGAGACGGTTCAGCCGCAGCAACTGAAACGCTTCCAGCAGCTGAACTCGGTGACCATTTCCGGCGTGCAGCGCCCCGGCGTGACCCTGGGTGAAGCCCTGGGCGTGCTGGAAAAAGCCGCCAACGAGGTGCTGCCGCCGGGTTACTCGGTGGACTACTCCGGCCAGTCCCGTCAGTTCAAGAAGGAGGGCAGCGACCTGGTCCTGACCTTCTTCTTCGCGCTGATCGTGATCTACCTGGTGCTGGCCGCCCAGTTCGAGTCCTGGCGTGACCCGATCATCATGCTGATCACCGTGCCCATGTCGGTGTGCGGCGCCATGATCTTCGTAAGCCTGGGCCTGACCACCCTGAACATCTACACCCAGGTGGGCCTGGTGACGCTGATCGGGGTGATCTCGAAACACGGGATTCTGATCGTGGAATTCGCCAACAAGATGCAGGACGAGGGCATGAGCAAGCGCCGCGCCATCGAGCACGCCGCCGCCGTGCGGCTGCGGCCGGTGCTGATGACCACCGCGGCGCTGGTGCTGGCCATGGTGCCGCTGCTGATCGCCAGCGGCCCCGGCGGCGGCGCCCGCTTCGCCATCGGCCTGGTGGTGGCCGCCGGCATGACCATCGGTACGCTCTTTACCCTGTTCGTGGTGCCGGCCATGTACATGCTGCTGGGCCGCGACGAAGGCCACGACGACAGCGAGCAGGGGGCGGTAACCCACTGACCGGAGCGGCGGGCGTTGCCCGCCCTGAACCCGCCGCCATGAAAAAGCCCCGCCTTGAATGAACAAGGCGGGGCTTTTTTTATCCGGCTTGATCGCGGCATCCGCCGCGATGGGATCACTCTTCGTTGGCTTGCGCCACCCGTTTGTCCGCGCGCAGGCGCTCGTGCTGCTGCGGGGTGCAGCCCAGGCAACGCACGAAGGCGGTGGCGGCGGGGTCCTTCACCAGGGTTTCCGCGGCCTCGCCGGTATTGCCACCGATCGCGCTGAACGGCAGCGTCACCAGCCAGACAGCGGCGCCGCCCACGGTGGCCACGGTCATCACCGGACGGACGATCAAGGCGTCGCCGAACATGGCCAGCGCCGACGGACGGGCGTCGTCCAGCTCCATCTCGCGGGCCTGGGCCGGCCCGCCGAGTGACAGCGTCGAGACGAAGGCCGTGGTGGCGATCAGGCGCAAAGCTCGCTTCATGGTGGTTCCCCTCTCATCGTTCGCGCTTATTCTTTTGCGCTTACCGTTCGCACTTATTTTTCACAGGTTCCAGGGTCGTTCCGGACCTATTGTCGTTTCTAATACATTCTTCTTCCGACAAGCACTTCACAATCTACAGCTTTGTTCTGAGACCGGCAATATTGCCGCCTGCCAGCCCTCAGCGCTGGCAGGCGGCGCAGAACACGGTGCTGCGCTGGCCGTGGCGGCCGCCGCGCAACGGCGCGCCGCACTGTGGGCAGGGCTGCCCGGCCCGGCCGTAGACCAGCAGTTGCTGGGCGAAGTAGCCCGGCTGGCCGTCGGCGCGGGTGAAATCCCGTAGCGTGGTGCCGCCGGCCTCGATGGCCTTGGCCAGCACCGCGCGAATCGACAGGGCCAGGCGCTGGTAGCGGGCCAGGCTGATGCGCCCGGCCGGGCGGGACGGATGGATGCCGGCCAGAAACAGGCTTTCCTGGGCGTAGATGTTGCCCACCCCGACCACCGTGGCGTTGTCCATGATGAAGCTCTTCACCGACACCTTGCGGCCCCGGCTGCGGGCGTACAGCCAGTCGCCGTCGAAGGCATCGTCCAGGGGCTCCGGGCCCAGATTGGCCAGCAGCGGGTGGCTCAGCCCTTCGCCCAGATAGAGCACCGCGCCGAACCGGCGCGGGTCGTTGAACCGCAGCAGCCGGCCGGAATCCAGATGCAGATCCACATGGTCGTGTTTGCGCAGGGGCGTGTCCGCTTCCACCACCCGCAGGGTGCCGGACATGCCCAGATGGATGCCCAGTTCCAGATCACCCAGGTCCATCAGCAGGTATTTGGCGCGGCGCCGCAGGGCACGGATCGGGCGGTCACGCAGGTCGCCCACCCGGGCGTCCACCGGCCAGCGCAGGCGCGGTTCACGAACGGTGACGGCGGTCAGCACGCGGCCGGCCACATAGGGCTCGATGCCGCGCCGGGTGGTTTCCACTTCGGGCAGTTCAGGCATGGTCGGGCAAGGCATCCGGGGTCGCGGGCGAGTGCATGCACCCGCCGGGCACATTAGTATGAGTGCGCATTGTAGTGGACAGGGAACACGGAGACACCATGGCGTACTGGTTGGGCGTGGACACCGGCGGCACCTTCACGGATTTCGTGCTGCTGGGGGAGGGCGAGCCGCGCATTCACAAGGTGCTGTCCACGCCGTCCGCGCCGGAGGACGCGATCCTGCGGGGCATCCGTGAGCTGGGCCTGGAGGCCGCCCTGGCCACCGGCGAGCTGATCATCGTGCACGGCACCACCGTGGCCACCAACGCGGCCCTGGAAGGCAAGGGCGCGCGCACCGTGCTAGTCACCAACCGGGGCCTGGAGGACGTGCCCCTGATCGGCCGTCAGAACCGCCCGGAACTGTACAACCTGACGCCGGCGGCACCCCGCACCGCCCTCCACGACACCCCGACGGAGGGCGTGGACGCCCGCCTGGGCGCCGGCGGCGAGATCGTGACGCCGCTGGAAGAGTCCGATATTCAGGACCTTGTGGCGCGTGTGAGTGCCCACAAACCTGAGTCCGTGGCGGTCAGCCTGCTGTTCTCCTACCTCAACGACGAGCACGAAACCCGCCTGGGCCGGGCCCTGGAGGCCGCCGGTTTTCCGGTCAGTCTGTCCAGCCAGGTGCTGCCCACCCGGGGCGAGTACGAGCGCGGCCTGGCCACCTGGCTGAACGCCTGGCTGGCGCCCCGCCTGCGGCATTATCTGAACCGGCTGTCCGAGCACACCCGACCGGCGCCCCTGGCCATCATGCAGTCCCACGGCGGCACCGTGGCCGCCGATCAGGCCGCCGACCGCGCCGTGAACCTGCTGCTCTCGGGCCCCGCCGGCGGCCTCAACGCGGCGCGGCGCCTGGCCCGGGATCTGGACCAGGACCATCTGATGACCTTCGATATGGGCGGCACCTCCACCGACGTGGCGCTGCTGGACGGCGACGTGCGCCTGACCCGGGATGGGCGCATCGGCCCCTATCCGGTGGCGGTGCCGATGGTGGACATGCACACCATCGGCGCCGGCGGCGGCTCCCTGGCCCGGGTGGACGACGCCGGACTGTTGCACGTGGGGCCGCAATCCGCCGGCGCCGACCCGGGCCCGGCCTGCTACGGGCGCGGCGGCCAGGCGCCCACCGTCACCGACGCCAATGTGGTGCTGGGCCGGCTGCAGCCCGACTTCGCCCTGGGCGGCAGCCTGCGCCTGGACGTGGACGCCGCCCGCGCGGCCGTGGCGCGGCTGGCGGCGCCGTTGGGGCTGGACCCGGAGGCGGCGGCCCGGGGCATTGTCGACCTGGCCAACGAGCACATGAGCCAGGCCCTGCGGGTGATCTCCATTCAGAAGGGCTTCGACCCGGCGGATTTCACCCTGGTCAGCTTCGGCGGCGCCGGCGGGCTGCACGTGTGCGCCCTGGCGGAGAACCTGGGCATGGCGCGGGCGGTGGTGCCGGTGCGCGCCGGGGTGCTGTCCGCCGAGGGGCTGGTCTACGCGCCGCGCAAGCGGGAGCTGATCCAGGCGCTGTCCACCGACGCCTGTGCCGACGCCGTGGACGCCCTGGCGGCGGCCCTGGAGCGGCGCGGCCGCGCCGAACTGACCGCCGAGGGCGTGGCCGACAGCGACATTCACGCCGAGGTAAGCCTGGATCTGTGTTATCAGGGCCAATCGTCCACCCTGGCCCTGGACTGGACCGGGGACCCGGCGGCCTGCGAACGGGCCTTCCATGCCCTCCATGAGCGCCGCTACGGCCACCGCCTGGCCCTGCCCGTGCGCCGCGTCAACGTGCGCGTGCGCTGCCAGGCCGCCGCCCGCGCCCCGGCGCCGGCGCGGCTGGCCGGCGGCGCCGGGGCACCGGCCTGGCACGCCCGAATCGCGGAACTGTCGGCGCCGATTCCGGTCTATGCCAGGGAGGATCTTGCGCCGGACCAGACCCTGGACGGGCCGGCCCTGATCTTCGAGGCCGTCGGCACGGTTTATCTGGCACCCGGCTGGCGGGCTCGGGTACACTCCTTGGGTCATCTGCTGATGATCCGGAGCGCCTCGGAATGAGGCCCTTAGCCACGGAAAATACCGATTACCATCAGGGGCCATGCGTCCCGCAACCGTGTTACTTCCCATGAATGATGTACTGAACTTCCTCTCCGGAGGCCTGCTCGCGCCCGGCCCCTGGACCCTGCTGCTGATCACCCTGGCTCTCACCCATGTGACCATCGTCAGCGTGACCGTCTATCTGCACCGCTACTCGGCCCACCGCAGCCTGGATCTGCACCCGGCCCTGCAGCACTTTTTCCGCTTCTGGCTGTGGCTGACCACCGGCCAGAACACCCGCGCCTGGACCGCCATCCACCGCAAACACCACGCCCGCTGCGACACCGAGGAAGACCCGCACAGCCCGCAGGTCCTGGGCATTCGCAAGGTGTTCAGCGAAGGCGCCGAACTGTACCAGGCGGAAGCCGCCAACCAGGAAACCCTGGACAAATATGGCGCCGGCTGCCCGGACGACTGGGTCGAGCGCCGTGTCTATAGCCGCTACAGCTTTCTGGGCATCGCCCTGATGGGCGCCATTGATCTGGCCCTGTTCGGCGTGGCCGGCATCACCGTCTGGGCGGTGCAGATGATCTGGATCCCCCTGTTCGCCGCCGGGGTGATCAATGGCATCGGCCACTACTGGGGTTACCGCAATTTCGAGTGCGCCGACGCCTCCCGCAACGTGCTGCCCTGGGGCATCCTGATCGGCGGCGAGGAGCTGCACAACAACCACCACACCTACCCGAACTCCGCCAAGCTGTCCGTGCGGCGCTTTGAGTTCGACATGGGCTGGGCCTGGATCCGCCTGTTCGAGATCCTGCGTCTCGCCAAGGTGAAAAAAGTGGCGCCCAAGCCGGTGCTCGCCCGTCCCCGGCACAGCGTCGACCTGGACACCCTGCGCGCGCTGATGCAGCACCGCTTCCAGGTGATGGCGCAGTACCGCCGCGCGGTGATCAAGCCGGTGTTCGCCCAGGAACGCGCCCGCGCCTGTGACGCCACCCGCGACCTCTATCACCGGGCCAGCGCCTTGCTGCACCGGGATCAGCGTTTCTTCAAGAAACGCCACACCCACGACCTGACCCGGCTCACCGAGCACAACCATACCCTGGCGACGATCTATGATTACCGCCTGCGCCTGCAGGCCATCTGGAGCCAGAAAAGCCGCGACTCCGCCCATATGCTGGAAGCCCTGGCGCAATGGTGCCGCGACGCGGAAGCGTCCGGCATCCACGCCCTGCAGGACTTCGTGCAAACGTTGAAGGGTTACCGCGTCAGCGCCGTGCGCGCCTGATCCCGACCGAACCGCCCGGCCTCGCCGGGCGGATCATTCCACAATACCGTTCGATCCGGTTTCCTGGATCCCCCTCCCGCGTAGCAACGGCAAACGACGATCCAGATCAGGGTCGTGGTGGCAATGGAAAGGTAGCCATCCACCAGATAATGCCACCCAAGATGCACGGACCCCAGCAAGATCACCATTGAGTAGGCAAAGGCCAGAGCCGCCAGTCGCCGGCCAATCCGCGTCGCGGCCAGGAACAGCAGCCAGGCCAGCGAAACATGCATGCTGGGCATGGCTGATATGCCGGAACCGATGGCAAAGCGGTTTTTCTCGTACAGTTCCCAGAGATAGTTCTGCGTGGCCACCGCCCATACCGGCTGACCATCACTCACCTGCGCCAGGTACGTCATCAGCGGCGCATAGGGATTCTCCACACCGGGGAACAACCGACCGAAATAGCAGGGCCCCGCGGAAGAAAAAAGCAGCGCCAGCAGGCAACCATTCACGATCCACGCCAACGCGTAGCTGATGATAAAGCGCTTTCTCAGCACGGGCCGCCGATGATCGACAATCATCCAGAACAGCACGCCGACGACCAGAAAAAACCACAGGTTGTACAGAACGTTGATAGGCCAGGTCAGGCGGAGGGAAACGACAAAGTCGTGGATGATCCGCCACGGGTCCGTGCCTCCGTGCAGAATTCTGTCCGCCTCAAGCCAAAAGCCATCCCAGTGATATGGGTTGATCACGGGTATAAAGGATTTGAAGGAAGAAACGGCGGAGAAGAACAGGCTGAAGCAAAAAAGCAGAGTCGCCGTCCTCAGCACCCCCGCCCCTCGAACAAAAGCGACTGCCTCTTGCAGCATCTCCCGCAGAGGATAGGCGGGCCTGATGACCAACAACAGCCGCAACGCACGCCAGAGAAAAAGAACCCCCAGTAGCGCACCGATAGCGATAAGCGCGATCCTCGGATAGATGGTAAGTGAAAACCTGTTTTCCAGATTATAGAGGTGGGCGACCGCCCAGGTGGCGCCGGAGAAAGCGAGCAAAAGGGTAATGATATCGCCATCCTCTATAAGGACCTGGCGCATACCACGAACGATACGGAAGCGAAGCCGATCAACGCCGGTAGAACCAGGTTTCCTTACGAGCCGATCAGCCCCGGAAGATGACGAGCACATAACGCTCCTCTGATCACATACCGTAGGCGCCACCGCGACACCCCTGAACGCGGGTTCCGCCCGGCTTCACCGGGCGGACCGCCAGCATCGTCATGCTCAATAGCGTAACGAAAGGGCCACGGAAAACAGGTTTTCGGTGGGCTCCACCTCAAGCTGATTCTGGAAGTATTTTTCCTATCCATAGCGGGTCTGGGTCCACTCCAGTCTCATGTCCAGGCCCTCCTGAAGCGGCAGCAATGCCCCCAAACCATAGCGGAACCCATCGTGATCCTGATCGTCGCTTTGGAAAGCGCTCACTTCGTAGTTCGATACCTGCCACCCCAACCTCAAGTAGGGCGTTGCGCCTTCCAACGCCCCGCCCAGCAATACGCCAAGTCCGTAGCTGGTTGAGCTTTCCACACTGATTTTGCCACCGGCGAAATTAATGTCCGCGTCGGCATTGCGGGCACCCATGTTCGCCTCCACGGCGAAGAAACCCTGGCGACCACGCCAGCCATAGCCGGCGAAGGCGATGCCCGCCAGACCATCCGCTGCAACACCGTCAATATCAAGAACCGGGCCGGAGTCCAGTTGCACATCGCTTCCTGACCAGCCTGCGCCCACGCCCAAAAACAGGCCTTCCCGGGCCTGAGCGTTGACAGGCAACGCCAACACGGCAGCGAGCGGAATCACGCCGGCGGACCAAACCCCAAAAGTTTTCGCTTTCCTTATTTTCATCTTAGTTTCTCCTTTTCTAATTGTGATCTTCCTTGGAGCGCCCCCATACCTCCACATGATTTAGAAGACGTCCTCCTGCAAGCCTTCGATCAAGACCACCCGGCCTTGCTGCGCATCGGTAACCGCGACATTCATCACACCCAGGTCCAGGCCCAGGCCAGACAGCAGCGGATTGACCACGGCTTCCAGAATATTGGTGACTAGCCCAAGCAAACTGGATTGAAGCACGCCATTCAAAAGTGCAACAATCGGGCTCAACAGAACATTTACAGCACCGCAAATCAGACCACAGTTGTAACTGGCCGCGTGCGCCGACCCTTCAATGGAAAGGTTCGCATCGGATAATCCCCCTAGCTGCAAATCGCCACCACGTACGAAGCTCTGTTTTTCCACGGCGTTCAGTGAAATCGGGTCGGTCTCAATATCAAAAGGTCCACCATCCACCGGCAGGTCCACATTGAGCCGCAAGCCCAGAAGCGTGATGGGTATACCCAAAAGTTGGAGCTGCACATTGATATCGGCGGCGCCATCGATACCGGCAATGCCGATGCGCCCGGTGAGACCGAACACCACGTCATTGCCGGCACCCGAGGCACAACGGGCTCGTACCAAGTCCGCCTCACCACTGCCGGTTTCCACATCCAAAGGCAGATCAATACGCGCTCTCAGTCCGGTTCCTAGAATGGTAAGATTCGTATCGATTTTGGTGGCCAAGCGGATCGCCACGTCGGCGGTTTCCACATGCCCCAGCCACTCTCCGTTCTCGTCCTGTCTCGCCGGCGCCACCACCACGGAAGGCGCTTTGAACACTTCCACGCGGGCATCCACGTCGGCCAGGCCGGGCACGCTGACGCCGATGTTTTCCAACATCACGGAGGTGCCTTCAAGCGTGTTCAAAGCCAGGCTCATCAACAGATCGTAAACCGGAATACTGGCGTTCTCGGGAACCGCCGCGCCTTCCTCGGCCAGTTTCAAAACCTGTTCCACGCTGACCCCATCCAGACCCACCGCCGAATCCAGCAGGTCGTCCGCCAGCCTGCCGGCGGGACTCAAAGCGCCCAGCACGCCCGACAGATTTTCGGCGAGCCCTTCCGCGTCCACGGGCAGGTTATTCACCACCCCTCCGACGCCGGTCTGGTCCAGCAGATCACCGAGCCGGACGGTCACATCCGCCAGCTGATTGAGATCCGTGGGTGAAAACGCGTAAGGCTGACCGCCATTGAACAGCGCACCCAACAGGCTGTTCAGCACCGTGGCCGAACCCGTTCCACCGCCCGCTACCGCCGTGGTTCCGGCGGCGCTGACCGTAGCCAGCACTTCCTTCTTCGCCGCCGCACTGACCGTCAACGAGAGATTGGCGAAACGATCCGGAAGCAATAAGGAAATTGGCACATCTCGTTCATAGCGCACCGCCACCGCGTTGGCCTGAAGGACATCAGCGGGCCGGAAATTCAGGCTGCCTTCCTGACCATCGATAACGCCGGTGGCAACCTGGAACTCACCTTGCCCGTCCCAGCCGCTGGCCTTCGCGGCGTCTTCGGCCAGGGCCTGAATCTGACCCGCGCTCTGCACCGAAGAAAAACTCGAGCAGCTGTGCGCGCTGTCCGCCGCGGCGGTGGCGGCGGCGTTGACCTGGCTCTGCATGTCCTGGCGCAACGAATACAGGCGCGCGCCATCGATGGCCAGGGTGCCGAACAGCACGATGATCACCATGATCAACGGGACGATAAAAGTCAGGGCGCCGCGCTGCCGGTTCATGTCAGTTCTCGTCGCGGGTCTGGTTGCCGAAACTGTCCGGGATCGGCTGGCGGAAGCTGTCGCTCAGCCGGCGCTGAGAATCCACGTAGACGCCGTTGGAGATCTCGCTGTGCGTGGCCGGTGGCGAGCGGCGTTGTTGTTCCAGTGCCCGTTCGGTGGCGGTGGGCAGCCGGTCGGCGGCGATGTCGCCGGACAGGCCATGGGCCGGCGGTTGATCGGCGATGGCCGCCAGCGGCAGCGCGATGAGTAGTGCGAGCCAGGCTTTCATTGCACGCTCCTGAAGGTCTGCGCAAGGCGTTCCGCGTAGTCCCGTTCCTTGCCGGTGAAGTTGTATTCCTGGGTCATCCACTGCAGTCCGGCCCAGTTTTCCGTTAACAGATAGGCCACCGCCAGGTTCTGGCGCACCGGCCCCTGGCCGTCGCCCAGTTCCATGGCGGTGCGCAGTTCGTAGGCCGCCTGGTCGTATTCGCCCATCATCAGCAGCACATAGCCGTAATCGTTACGCACCTGGGCGGACGCCGGCGTTTTCTCCCGGGCCACTTTGAGGTGATTGAGCGCCGCCAGCACTTCGTCTTTCTTCAGCAGCACCATGCCCAGCCCATGGTGGCTACGCCCGGTACCGCACTGGTCCACCAGCCCCTGAAACACGCGCTCGGCTTCATCGAGCTGGCCGGTGGCGGCCTTCAACTGACCGTAGCGGACCCAGTGATCCACCGTGGAAAGCGGGCGCGCCTCCAGTTGCGCCAGGGCGGCGTGGTCATGGTCCCGCGCCATCAGGGTGTCCACGCGGTCCAGCTGCACCTGTTCTTCCGGCTGTATGCGCGCGTTGCAGGTCAGGTTCTCCGGCGCCGTGCGATGCGTGGTGTCGGACGCCGGCGGCTGGTAGGCACAGCCGGCGGCCAGCACCGCCACCGTCAGTCCGAGAATCGTTGAACGCATCCCTCTACTCCCTTCCTGTCTTTATCGGCTCAGTGAGTCGGCGATGGAAATCATCGCCGGGCCGCCAATGAGAATGAACAGCGCGGGCAGCATGAAAGCCATCATGATGACGGTCATTTTCGCGCCGATTTTATTGGTCTGTTCGCTGATACGATTGCGCTCCACGTTCTGCGCTTCGTCGATAATCTGGTCCAGGCTCTCCGACACCGCCGCGCCCACCTGGCTGCTTTGCTTCATCAGGATCACGTAGCTGCGCAGCACCGGAATATTGCGGTTCTCGCCCAGCTCATCCAGCGCCAGGCTGCGTTCCGCGCCGGATTCCATCAACCGGTTGAAGCGGTCCAGTCGCACCGAAAGGGCCGGCAGCAACGGCCGGCCTTGCACCGCGATCAATCTGAGCACCCGCTCCAGGGACAGGCCCGCTTCCATCAGCATGCGCGTCAGGTGGCACAGCTCGATGGCTTCCAGGTTCTGCTGCTGCTCGGCTTTGTGGCCCAGGGAACGAATGGTGCGCCGTGGCACCAGAAAGGCGGCGGCGGCGATCAGCATGCCGGGCAATACCCCGAACAGCATGAACCCGGCCACGATGACCATCGCCGGTACCAGCCAGCAGAACAGCAGATACAGCAACTGGGCGCGCTCCGGGGAACGACCGGTGACCAGGAAGGCGTCACCGATCTCCCGATAATCCTCGCGCGCCAGCGACGACTCGGTGAGCCGCCGGGCCCAGCGGGACAGCCAGAACTGGGCGTCGTCATCGGTGTCGGCGGCGCCCGGGTCCAGACGCCGCAGCACCCGCGCACGGCGTATCCAGCGCGGCGTCATATAAAGCCCCACCCAGGCGGCCGACAGGGCGAACAACAGAGCCAGCAGAAACAGCGCTTCAGTCACGGCCCACCCCCTGGATCATGCGCCAGATCAGGATCATGCCCAGGGCCTGCAACCCGCCGGCGATGCCCAGCATCCAATGGCCGGTGTCGCTGCTCAGCAGCACGTCCGAGTAGTTCTCGTTCATAAAGATCATGTAGGCGGCCAGCCCCACCGGCAGCAGCGCGAAGGCCAGGGCGGTGAAGCGGATTTCGGCGGTGGCGGCGAGGAACTCCCGGCGCAGCTCCTGCTGTGAACGCAGCGAACCGGCCACCTGCCTGAACACCGGCTGAATGGAAGACCCGAAACGCGCCGAGGTGCGCAGCGCGATGGACACCAGCACCAACGACGGCACCCGGTAAAGGGCGGCGTAATCCTCGAACAGGCCGGTGTAGTCGCGGCCCGCTTCCACCGCGCTGCGCAAGCGGAACTGCAGGGTATCGAACACCGCCGAGCTTTCCCGGAACGCTTCCACCAACGCGCTTTCCAGCGAACGGCCGGCGCTCATGTAACGCAGCACGGAGTCGATGATGCCCGGCAGTTCTTCGTAGATACGGCGGCGTTGCTGCTGAAAACGCATACGCCAGTACATCCACAGGGTGATGGCGATCAGCACACCGCTGATCAGTGCCACCAGGGTGCCCTTGATGGCCGCCACCATCACCAGGAAGGTGAGAATCAGCAGGCCGATCAGCATCAGCTGGGGTCGCGACAGCTGAATATCAGCGCGCAGCAGGGTGCTCTCCAGCGGCGTCAGCTTGACCCGCGCGGCGCCGTCGCTGGCGGTGGCCGCCACGCTCATGCGCTGGCGCACGCGCTCATTGAGATAACGCCGCTCCCGGAACCGTATCCACAGCAACTGGCCCGCCAGCAGCAGCACCGCCAGAATCGCCAGGGCCCGGGCGGCGCCGAGCAGCGCGACGCTACTCATCCTGCTGGCTCCGGTAGAGGTAATCCATATGGTACGGGTCGGTGTCGGTGGGGCTGAGCGACACCACCTCGCTCACCGCCCGCTTGCCGTCCGGCCGGCGTACCAGCTGGATGATGATGTCCAGCGCCGAGCCGATCAGCCGCCCGATGGCCTTTTCGCTGGCGTCGTAGCCGCTTACCGCCAGCAGCGTCTCGATGCGCACCAGGGCATCGCGGGTGTTGTTGGCGTGGATGGTACTCATCGACCCTTCGTGGCCGGTGTTCATGGCCTGCAGCAGCTCGATGATTTCCGCGGAGCGCACCTCACCGAGAATGATCCGGTCCGGGCGCATCCGCAGCGCATTGACCACCAGCTCCCGGGGCGAGATGCGGCCCTTGCCCTCGGTGTTGGCCGGACGGGTTTCCAGCCGCACCACGTGGGGATGGTGCAGCACCAGCTCGGCGGAATCCTCGATGGTCAGGATGCGCTCGGTCCGTGGGATGTACTGGCTGATCAGGTTCAGCATGGTGGTCTTGCCGGTGCCGGTACCGCCGCTGATGATGATATTGCGGCGCGACTCCACGGCGCGGATCAACACGTCCAGGCAGGCCTGGGTCATGGAGCCGCTTTCGATCAGTTGCCGCGCGGTCAGATGGTTACCGGTGAACTTACGGATACTGATGGACGGCCCGTCCAGCGCCAGCGGCGGAATGATGGCGTTGACCCGGGAACCGTCCGGCAGCCGGGCGTCCACCATCGGGCTGGCTTCGTCCAGGCGCCGGCCCAGCGGCGCCAGCATACGGCGGATCACACGGATCACATGTTCGTCGTTGATAAAACGCGTATGCGCTCTTTGAAGAATACCGGCCACTTCCACGAACACATGTTCGGGACCGTTGACCAGAATGTCGTTGACGCGCTCATCCATCAGCAGCGGCTCCAGCGGGCCGAAGCCCACCACTTCAAAGAGAGTGTCCCGCGACAGCTGCTTCAGGTCCTGCGTCGACAGGGGCACCCGGTTTTGCGTTATGTATTGAGCGACCTGGTGGTTGACGAACTCCGCCAGCACCTCCCGTTCGGCGCGGCCCACCTCGATGCCTTCCTCGTCGAGGCGCTCCACCACCCAACGGTGAGCGCGCTCCTTCAGCTGCTGATATTCCTGGTCGATACGGCCCGGCACGGCTTATCTCCCCAGGACGCGAGTCAGCAGGCCCTGCCCTCGCGAAGTGTCCGCGTCACCATCCATGATGTTGAGCAGCCCGCCCAGGTGGCGGCTGTAGGCGCAGCGCGGCGCCTGTTCGAGTATCGGTCGACCGGAGTTCACCGCCATCAGACGGTGGCGCCAGTCCATCGGCAGGGTGGCGAACACCGGCGCGCGGACGGTCTCGCTGATCTCGTTCTTGTCCGGTGGCACGGCGCTGTCGTAGCCGTCCACCACCAGGCCCAACTCGCTGCCCTTGCCCAGGTGGGAGCGCCAGTCCTGCACCAGGGTGCGGGCGGCGTGCACGTGGTCCACCAGCGGCTGCATGCCGACCAGCAGATGGCGGGTGTGCACGCCCAGGGCGCGCACCCAGTAGCGGCTCTGCATCACGCCCACATTGACCACCACGTGGTCGAACATCTGCATCAGGCGGTTCAGGGCGATAAACAAATCGGCGCTGCGGTCGCCGGCGGGCTCGCCGACCACGCCACCACCGGACAGCAGCCGCAGGCCCGGGCGATATTCCTCCAGGGCGGTTTCGATCAGGGTCTCGTCCAGGGTTTCCGGGCTGGACAGCAGGTTCTCCAGGGTGAACTCGTTGCCGGCTTCCAGATAGAAGACGCCCCGTTCACGGGGCTGGGTATCAATGGCCAGACAGCGCCATTGCGGGTGCCGCCGGTTCATGCCGATGGCCAGATTCTGGGTCAGGAAGCGGGTGTCCACGGTGGCGTCGGCGCCGGCCACCAGGGTCAGGTTGTTCACCGACGAGCGGGTCTCGTCGCCGTAATGACCGGTGCGCACCAACTGATGCCGGCGCAGACGGTCACGGACCTCGGCGGCATCGTTGCCGGCCAGGAAGCAGTCCCGGGCGCCGGCGCGCATGCTCTGCAGCAACAGCTCCTGATTGGCGTAGCCGCACACGGTGATCACCGTGACCCAGGGCCGCGCGCTGGTCAGCGCGGTGATGATCGCCAGGGACTGATCCAGATCGCTTTCGCTCACCTCCACCAGCACCAGGTGGGCGGTGGTGGCTTCCAGCAGGCGCAGCACCCGGGTAACGTCCGAGCGGCTCACGAATTCCACCCGGAAGGGATCGTCCACCGCCCGCTCCAGCCAGCTCTTGATGCCCGGATCGTCGATTACGGAGAGAACAATGTCGTTGTCGCTCATGGCTACCAGCTCACTCCGTGGCGAATGGGTTGCGAGCCGCGTCGCGGTTCCGTGGCCATGTCCAGCCAGCCGGTGCTGCTCTCATGATAGGCGCCGCCGGGCAGGGTGACCGGCGGCCGGCCGGCTTTGCGGGGCGTCACCAGGTGCGGCGTCACCACCATCACCAGCTCCTTGTCGTCCCGGGAAATGCGGCTGGAGCGGAAGAAGGCCCCCAGCACCGGCAGGTTGCCGAGGCCCGGCACCCGGTCGCTGCTGTTGATGGTGCTGCGGCTGACCAGTCCGCTGATGATGAAGGTTTCCCCCGGCGCCAGGGACACGGTGGTTTCGGCGCGGCGCACGCGCAGCCCGGGCACCGCCACGCCGCCGGTTTCCACGCCGGCGGAGAAGTCCAGCTCGCTGACCTCCGGGGCCACCTTGAGGATGATCTGTTCGCCGCTGATCACGGTGGGCGTGAGGCTCAGGCCGACACCGAATTCCTTGAACTCCACCTGCACGCCGTTGTTGTCATTGCGGGTGGGTACCGGGAATTCGCCGCCGGACAGAAACGAGGCGCTCTGGCCGCTCAGGCTGGTCAACGAAGGTTCCGCCAGGGTGTAGGCGAAGCCGCCGCTTTCCAGGGCGTTGATGATGGTCAGGGAGTTGCTGCCGATGCCGAACAGGTTGAAGCCGTCGCCACCGATCGGCGCCTGGGCGCCGCCGGCGCCGGGAAAGCCCCGGAAGCCGCTGCCCGGCGGTGCTATGCCCACGGCGGATTCACCGCCGTTGAACAGATTCGCGTAGTAGACGCCCAGGCTGTTGAGTTCCGAACGGCTCACCTCCAGCACCCGGATGTCGGTCTGCACCTGGGTGCCGAACGGCAGGCTGCCGCCGAGTGTGGTGGCCACCGCCACACTGCTGCGCAGGGGCGCCTCCCGATTGCGCAGCCAGATGGTGAGTTCCGAGGTGCCTTCCGCCATGGCGGTGAGCAGCACTTCCTGGTCGCCACTCACCGTCAGCCGGGCGACCTCCGGGTTGGAGGTGGCGATCTTGGTCACCGGCGCCGGGAAGGTCAGCACCTTCTGGTCGCCCGGCGCCAGGCGGGTGGAGCCGGAAAGGGGCTCGGCCTGAGCCACCAGGCTGCAGAGCAGCGCCACGGCGGCGAGCAGTACGCGGCTAGCGAACATAGGTGCTCCTTGCTTCCGCGCCCTCGAACACCTGGACCCGACGGCCCGGCGAGGCACGGGGCGCCGCCGGTGCCGCCGCCTTGGGCGTTTCGGGGAAGAAGTCGTCGAAGTAGAAGGGTTGCGCCGGAGCCGGCTCGTCACTGGCCGCCACCCGGGGCGTCGCCGGCGCGGTGGCCGACGTTGGCGGGGTCGTATCGGCGGTGCGTTGTTGTTCCTCCGCCTCCGGGGTCCCGGGCCGTTCGTCGCCGGCCACCACCGCCAGACGGACCTGGCCCTGGGAGGAGGCCAGCATCAGCGCGGACACCTTTTCCTCCGGGATCGACAGCACCACGGTCTCGTTACGGCGGTTGTCGTCGCTCTGCTCGGCGCCGGAAAGCGCGCCTTTCACCGCCAGCACCGTGATCCCGCGCAGCATCACCAGCGCCACCGGGTTGTCCTTGTCGGAACGGCGGAAGGCGGTGACCACGTCCACCCGGTCGCCGGGCTGCAGCAGGCCACCGGCGCTGACCACGTTGTCCACCGCGATGGCGATGGCGCGGTGCCCTTCGGGCAGGCTGGCGGGCAGGTTGCCACCGGCAGCCAGATGATGGGGGCCGAGCAGTTCGCCGGCACGGGCGAAGCGCTTCACTTCCTTACCGGCCACGGGCTGGTCGGCGGCCAGCGCCTCCGGGATCGGCGTGGGCGAGGAGACCACGCCCAGCTTGTCCTCGGACAGCGTCTCGCCCACCGGCACCGGCTGGCGGACCACCCAGTATTGATAGGTCGGCGCCTGCTCGCTGGCGGGCGGTTTCTCAGCCACCTTTCGCGAGCCATCGGAGTCCGGCTCCCGGCTCAGGCCGAACAGGGCCAGCACCAGGGCCAGCAGTGCCAACCCCAGGGCCGGCAGGGTGTACAGCAGTTTCGATCCCATGTCCCCTCCGAAAACGTCCCTGTCGGTCGACAGCGTATCGGGGAGGTCAGAAGGCCGCTCGCGCCTCCGCGTTCAGGGTGGACGGCACCGGGGGAAATGTGCCCAGCATGCCGAAACTCATCACCGGCACGATGGGATTTTCCTCATAGTTATAGGTCAGCTGGCAGTGCAACATGGTCACGCCGCCAACGTCCTCCACCCCACAGGAAGCACCGTCCAGATCCATACTCGCCAACGGTTCCGGCTGCTGTTGCAGCAGGGCGGTCAGCGCGTTCCGGGCACGGCCTTCAACCTCGGTTTCCAATTCATCGGCGCTATAGGCCGAACGGTCCACGTACAGGGCCGTGGCCACCGACCGGTCCACCACGCTCTGCAGCCGGTACTGGCTGAAGAACACGATGCCGTAGACGGCGGCGGCGTAGAGCATGGCCACCACGAAGGGGAAGAGCATCAGAAATTCCAATGCCACCGCCCCTCGGTGACGACTAAAGCTCGATTTCACCTTTGATCACGGCGTTTGAGCGCTGTTGAAGAGGTTGCTGAACGCATCGGACAGCGGATTGCTGTCGCCACCGAAAACGGTCGCCAACACCCCGACGATCACAATGATCGCCGCCGCCAGAACGATGTATTCCAGTGCGCTGGCCCCACGCTGCTTGTCGGCGCGGGTGGAGACACCGCCGAACAGCCGTACCGCCAGTTTCTGGAGACCGAATTGAAGTTGAGTGATCGATTTCATAGTGAGCTCTCCTTGGCACTTTCTTGTGCGATCAATGACGCTTCCCTCAGGGATACTAGGCACTTTGTGATGTTGATCACAACAGGATGGAATTGCATAGATGTTTCACTCCCCCAATAAATCAACAAGTTACATGTTACAAACGAACGACGACCGGTACCTTTAGAGCGATAACCGGTTGTTGGCCCCGTCCGAAATCGCCGGACAAAAGACGCTAATGGATCCCTCAACGGGAACTCACGTCGGACTTTAATATGGTCAACTTGGGGGAAAACGGGAAGCGTGACTTTGTGACGTTATGAAATTTATTGTTTCTTTCGCGATGCGGGCCACAAAATGGCGGCCCTGCCCGGGCGGCCCCACCTCGGCGGCCCCACCTGAATCCCAGACACACGAAAAAACCCGCCGTGGATTCCCCACGGCGGGTTTTTCAAATGCCCCTTGCCAGGCTGGCAGCGGGAAGCAGGAAGCGTTACTTGATCTTCGCTTCCTTGTAGATCACGTGCTTACGTACCACCGGATCGAACTTCTTGGTCTCCATCTTTTCGGGATGCAGACGCTTGTTCTTGGTGGTGGTGTAGAAGTGACCAGTGCCCTCGGAGGACACCAGACGGATCTTTTCGCGAATCGGACCGGATGCCATCTGTCAGCTCTCCTTACAGTGCGCCACGGGCGCGGATATCGGCCAGAACGGTGTCGATACCCTTCTTGTCGATGATGCGCATGCCCTTGGAGGACACACGCAGGCGCACGAAGCGCTTTTCACTTTCCACCCAGAACCGGTGGTAGTGGAGATTCGGCTCGAAGCGGCGCTTGGTCTTGATGTTGGAGTGGGACACATTGTGGCCCGTCACCGGCCGCTTGCCGGTCACCTGGCAAACCTTGGACATGATCTTGCTCCCGTGATGCAAACTTGTGGGGCGGGGCAGCCCCGTAAAGGGCGCGTTTTATACCATCCCCCCGGCCAATGATCAAGCCCGGCGGCGCTTTCACACCCAGCCGCGGCGGCTGAACGACTCCCAGTGGCCGTCCCCGATCACCAGATGATCGAGCACCCGCACGTCCACCAGTTCCAGGGCCCGACGCAGCCGGTCGGTGACGTCCCGGTCCGCCTGGCTGGGCTCGGCCACGCCGGACGGGTGGTTGTGGCCCACGATCACGCTGGCCGCGTTGAATTCCAGCGCCCGGCGCACCACTTCCCGGGGATAGACGGCGGCGCCATCCACGGTGCCATAGAACATTTTCTCGAAGCCGATCACCCGGTGCTTGTTGTCCAGAAACAACACCGCGAACACCTCCCGGGGCTCACCGCGCAATTCCGCGGTGAGCAGCCGCGCCGCCGGCTCCGGATTGTCCAGGCTGAAACCGCGCTTCAGCTCCGTGGCCAGGTAGCGCTTACCCAGCTCCAGCGCGCCCAGCACCAGCGCCCGCCGGTTCACCGACCGCATCCCCGGCAGTTGCGCCAGCCGCGCCGGCGGCAGATCCAGCAGGCCACGCAGGCTGCCGGTACGCTTCAACATATCGCGGCCCACATCCACCGCGGTGCGGCCACGGGAACCGCTGCGCAGAAAGATCGCCAGCAGCTCCGCGTCGCTCAACGACGCCGCGCCCCGCTCCAGCAGCTTTTCCCTGGGCCGCTCTTCCTTGGGCCAATCACAGATCGCCATCTTGCCTCCCTTTCCCGGCTCGCCCGCCGGTACCCTGATGCGGCCCGCCAACGCTGGTGCTACTCTATTGCCCTGTTTCTGAACGCCGCGGCCCTGGTTGCCGAACGCCGCGGCCCGTTTCCGACCGCCGCGGCACCCATTACACCAAAGCCGCCGCCATCACGGCAGACGACATCGGCTACCCACCGTGTAAGCCAAATCTTAAAATACTGTACGGAATAACAGCATGCAGCGACTGGTCAACAAGCGAATCCTCCTCGGCGTGACCGGCGGCATCGCCGCCTACAAGGCCGCCGACCTGGTGCGCCGCCTGCAGGACGCGGGCGCCGAAGTGCGGGTGGTGATGACCCAGGGCGCCTGCGAGTTCATCACGCCGCTCACCATGCAGGCCCTGTCCGGGCACCCGGTGCACACCGATCTGCTGGACCCCCGCGCCGAGGCGGCCATGGGCCACATCGAGCTGGCCCGCTGGGCCGACCTGGTGCTGATCGCCCCGGCCTCCGCCAATTTCCTGGCCCGGCTGGCCTACGGCCACGGCAATGACCTGCTCAGTACCCTGTGCCTGGCCACCGGCGCCCCGGTGGCGGTGGCGCCGGCCATGAATCAGCAAATGTGGGCGGATCCGGCCACCCAGAAAAACCAACTGATCCTGCAGGAAAAAGGCGTGCACATCTTCGGCCCCGGCAGCGGCGGCCAGGCCTGCGGCGAAGTGGGCCCGGGCCGCATGCAGGAACCGGAGGAGATCATCCGCCAGGCGGCGGATGTGTTCGACTATGAGCTGCTCACCGGCCGCCATGTGGTAATCACCGCCGGGCCCACCCGCGAGCCCATCGACCCGGTGCGTTACCTGACCAACAAGAGCTCCGGGAAGATGGGCTTCGCCCTGGCCGCCGCCGCCGCCGAGGCCGGCGCCCGGGTAACGCTGATCGCCGGACCGGTGGTGCTGGACACCCCCAACCGGGTGGAGCGCATCAACGTGGCCCGCGCCGAGGAAATGTACCAGGCCAGCCTGGACGCGGTGGAAAAAGGCTGCGACATCTTTATCGCCACCGCCGCCGTGGCCGACTACCGGCCCACGGTCACCGCCGACCACAAGATCAAGAAATCCACCGAGGAAATTCACCTGACCTTGGTGAAAAACCCGGACATCATCGCCGCCGTGGCCGACCACGCCAACCGCCCCTTCACCGTGGGCTTCGCCGCCGAGACCCAGGACGTGATCGAGTACGCCCAGGGCAAGCTGAAAAACAAGAACCTGGACATGATCGCCACCAACGATGTGTCCGGTACGGATGTGGGCTTCAACAGCGACAACAATGCCCTCACCGTGATCTGGCCCAATGGCCACAAGGTGCTGCCGCTGGCGTCCAAGGCGCAGATCGCCAAGCAGCTGATCGAACTGATCGCCATCCGCCACAGCTGAGCGGGCGGCGGCCCTAGGGCATTCGAAAGGGCGCCTGTCCTTTGTCGTTGTTGGCCTCCACCAGGCGTACCAATTGCGACAAAAGGGCCGCCCGCTCCGGCTCGGGCAGTGCCTCGATGGTGCGATCGTGTGCCCGCTGCGCGGCCTCGTCCACACGCTTGACCAGTGCACGGCCCTTACGCTCCAAACGCACCCGCTTCACCCGCCGGTCGCTTTCGCTGCGTCGCCTCGAAACCAGTCCCCGCGCCTCAAGACGCTGAATGACTTCCGCTACGCTGGTGCGCTCCAAACCGATTTCCGTGGCCAGCCCCACCTGATCCAGCTCTCCCCGCTCCGCCAACGCCGTCAACAAACTGTATTGCACCGGTGTGATATTGAAGCGGCGGGTTTCTTCGAGAAACAGGGAGCAGTGAATCTGGTGCAACCGGCGGATCAAAAAGCCGGGCCGATCCAGGAGTGAAGACCGGGAGGCAACCGAGGCGGGCGGAGAAGACGCTTCCATCAATGTTCCTTCAAAAGAGTAGCGGTAACCGCTCTATTGCACCCCAGCTCACCGGGCGGACGCAACAAGCGCCGCACCAGTGCAGCATATAGGTGGTATGCCTCTTAATGCGGCATGCGAAAATCCCGAGTCTCACCATGTAAGAGGCATACCACCTATAAAGATCAAGAATTGGTCAGAGAAAACCATTCGTTTTCAACAACTTAAAAAAGCCCCGCTCAAGTTCTCCGCACCATTGGCATATCCGTTGCAGCTTTCCTCCACCAAACGGACCAAGAGGACAAGCCCGGATCATGACGGATCTGCTAATAAGGGGCGGGCATGTGATCGACCCCGCCCAGAACATTGATGGCCCCCGTGACGTGCTGGTGACCGACGGTCGCATCGAGGCGGTGGCCGAACCCGGCGGCGCGGCATCAGCGGCGCAAACGATTGATGTCGGCGGCAAGCTGGTTATTCCCGGCATGATCGACACTCATGCCCATGTCTTTCAGTACGTGACCGGGCGCTTCGGCCTCGACCCTGACCTCTGTGGAGTTCGCTCCGGTGTCACCACGCTGATTGATCAGGGCGGCCCCTCGTGCATGACGTTACCGGCGTTCAGGGAATACATCGCGAATGGACATCGTTCCCGGGCCTTCGCGTTTCTTTCCACCTATCTGGTCGGCGGCCTGGAAGGTCACTATTACCCCTCTCTCTACAAACCGGATTGCGTGGACGTTGAAGCCACGGTGACCTCGGCGCTGGCCAACACGGATCTGGTAAAGGGTTTCAAAGCCCATGCGGAGATCGGCGGGATGTCGCGTTGGGGGCTGGATGTCATGCGCCAATGCGCGGAAATTGGAAAGCGCGCGAACCTGCCACTGTATATTCATTTCGGCCAGCTCTGGCCGCTGCCCACCGACAAACACCCGATCGATCCCGACTCGGTACTGGATGACGTGGTGCCGCTACTGAAGCCAGGCGACATGCTGGCCCATCCTTTCACGCGCCACCCGGGTGGTTTCGTCAACCAGGAGGGCAAAGTGCACCCGATGGTGCGCGAGGCGCTGGACCGGGGCCTGAAGGTGGATGTGGGCCACGGCTCGCATTTCAGTTTCAAGATGGCGCGCATCGCCCTGGACGCCGGCATCGTGCCGCACACCCTGGGCGCGGATATGCACGGCTACAACACCCATGTGCCCCGTCCCGCCGGTACCCCCAAAGAACACACCGACAAGGAACACATGTTCTTCGGTAAACAGCGCTTTTCGCTGGCCTCGGCAATGACCTCCATGTTGGCGCTGGGGCTGCCGCTGGTGGAGGTGGTGAAAATGGTCACCACCAATGTGGTGGCCAATTTCGGCCTGCCGGAAGAACTCGGCTCGCTGGCACCCGGGAATCCGGCGGACATCACCGTTCTGGACGATCAGCGCGGTCGTTTCGTGCTGCGCGACAACGAGAACACGGCGGTCGACGCACAGCGTCTTCTGAGCCCGCTGTTCTGTCTGCTCAATGGCGTGCGTTACGACGCCGACGCACCGATTCTGCCGGATCTGGCAAGGACCGCCGTATGAGTCGCGCCACGCAACATCCGGGCCACCCCTTCGCGGCACCGTTCGCCGGTGCCCTATGGCACGACCTGATACCGCGCCGACAGGCACTGCCGGATCTGCCGGATCGCACTCTGCTGCACGCCGGCCCGCCGCTGCGCGGCGCCGCCCCCAACGCCATCCGCAACGCCGCGGTGGTGGCGGCTCTGTTCGAAGGCCTGGCCAGCCGCGCGGCGGAAGCCCTGGATATGCTTAAGCAGGGTCATCTGACCCTGGCCCCGGCCCAGGATTACGGTGTGGTGACGCCGCTGGCCCAGGTGGTAAGCGCCAGCATGCCGTTGGTCGTGGCCGGTGATGGTGATACCGCCCGTTATGCACCGCTGGTGGAAGGTCCTCCGCCGGCGGTGCGTTTCGGTTCGCTGACCGTTGACGGGCAGCTCCGCTTCCGGCACCTGGCGCAACTGGCCACCGACCATCTGGCAACGACAGTCCGCAAACATCCGATCTCCTTTCACGCCGTGGTGGCGTCCGCCCTTACCGAAGGCGACGACTGCCATTCCCGCACCGGCGCCCTGACCCGGGCCCTGCTCGACCGGCTGGAGGGCCTCCCCGGGCCGGTAAAAGCCGAATTGGGCGCCAATGCGTCTTTTGCGCTCACTCCGTTGATGGCGGCCAGCGCCTGGCTGCTGCGAGCGGCGCCGATCCGGGCGGTCGGCGGCAACGGTGTGGATTTCGGCGTGTGCCCGCGCGGCTCCAGCCAGTGGCGCACCGTGCCGGCGGCACCTCCACGCGGCACCCTTCTGCCCGGCGCGAACTCGAACAGCGCCCTCGGTGCCATCGGCGACAGCGCGGTAATCGATGCCTGCGGTCTGGGCGGTCAGGCGCTCAGCGCCTCGCCGGCCCTGCTTGCGGAGTGGGCCGACAGCCTGCCCGGGTACGCCGGCGAACGACGTGATCTGTTCGACGCGGATACCGGCACGCTGGACCCGGCCCGGCTGCTCGCCGACGGCCGCCCCCCGATCATCAATCTGGCGATTCTCGGCCGCGACGAGGCTTCCGGTCTGCTCGGCCGGGGCTTCTACCAACCCCCTTTGAGTCTTTTCGACTTTCCGGAGAACCCGGCATGAATCCGCAACTGCCCTTGGCCGGGCGCGTGGCGGTGGTCACCGGCGGCGCCCTGGGGATCGGCTTCGCCGCCGGCCGACATCTGGCGCAGCGTGGCGCCACCGTGATCATCGCCGACCGCGAAGGCGCTGAAGACGCCGCCGCCGATTTGCGCGAACTGGGCCTGTCCGCCCACGGCGCCAGCGTGGATGTGTCCTCGGAAGACGCCGTGAGCGCTCTGGCCGACACCGTCACCGACCACCACGGTCGGCTGGACATTCTGCTCAACAACGCCGGGATCTACTCGTCCTTGAAACCGGCCCCCTTCGAAACGCTTTCCCTGGACGAATGGCGGCGCGTGTTCGACGTCAACGTGATGGGCATTTTCCTGGTCTGCCGTGCGTTGCTGCCTTTGCTCAAAAGCAGCGAACACGCTCGCATCATCAATATTTCCTCCGGGGTGGCCTTCAAGGGCAACCCGTGGATGGCCCATTACGTAGCCAGCAAGGGCGCGGTGATCTCGCTGACCCGGGCGCTGGCCACCGAGCTGGGCAGCCACGCCATCACCGTCAACAGCGTGGCGCCTGGCTTCACCCTGAGCGACGGCGTGCACGGCAATGCGGACCTGGTGGCCGGCGTCAAGGAACCTTCTTTGCGCAACCGGGTGCTGGCCCGCGACATGTTGCCCGCCGACCTCACCGGCGCCATTGATTTCTTCGCCGGCGACCAGGCCGCCTTCGTCACCGGCCAGACGCTGGTGGTGGATGGCGGCGCTTACTTTCACTGATCCCAGGAGCCTTCCATGATCGCCTCCATTCCCGTTATTGATCTGGCCCTGGCGCTCCGTGGCGATCACCGTGAGCGGGTCCGCGTGGCCCGCGAGATCGACGCCGCCTGTACCGAGGTCGGCTTTTTCACCATTCGCGGTCATGGCGTGCCGGTGGAAGTGATCGACCGGCTGCGGGACCGGGCCAGCCGCTTCTTCAATCTGCCGTTGCCGGAAAAGCTGCGCGCGCAGCCGGACAATCCCTCGGTGCCGCGTGGCTACCGCGCCATCGGCTTCGAGGCACTCTCCCACGGCAACACCATCGACACCCCGCCGGATCTGAAGGAGTACTACCATTTCGGCCGCCCGAGCTGGCCGGACGAACCTTATTACAGCAGCGAACAAGGCCAGCGCTTTTTCGTTCCCAACCGCTGGCCGGACCGCCCATCGGACTTTGCCGACGCCGCCGCCGATTACTACCGGCGCGTGGAAACGCTGGCTGAACAGCTGATGGAACTGACCGCTTTGGCGCTGGGCCTCGACGAACAGTTCTTCGCCGACAAGATCGACCGGCACATCACCGCCATGCGCATCAACTTTTACCCCGAACAGAAGACCGCGCCGGAACCCGGGCAATTGCGTGCCGGCGAACACACCGACTACGGCCTGCTCACCATTCTCAACGGCGAAAACAAGCCGGGCGGTTTGCAGGTTCAGGTACGCGACGGTGAATGGATTCCCGTGGAGACCGCGCCGGACACCTTCGTGGTGAACATCGGCGATCTGCTGATGCGCTGGACCAATGATCGCTGGGTTTCCAACGTGCACCGGGTGGTGAATCCACCCGCCAGCGCGGCGTCCCTGTCGCAGCGCATTTCCATTGGCTTCTTCCACCATCCCAATTACGACGCCTTGATCGAGAGCGTGGCTTCTCCGGGAGAAGCCAGGTACCCGCCGGTGCTGTCCGGCGAATACCGCGATGAGAAGTATCGGGTGACCCGCAGCTGAGTATCGACGCGGGCCGTTTCACTTTTGTTTTTCTTTTTTGTTTATCCACAAGAGGGTATACGCAGCATGACTTCCACCACCAAGCTTCTACGTGCCTTGCGCGCGCTGGGTTTCACCGGCGTTCTGTGCGCCGCCGGCGCCGCTTCCGCGGCGGATCTTCGCTTCGCCGCCGACTGGGCTTTTCAGGGTCCGCAGGCGCCGTTCCTGTTGCCCCATGAAAACGGCTGTTATGACGAGGCCGGCCTGGACGTGGTTACCGACCGGGGTTTCGGTTCCGGCGACACCATCACCAAGGTCAGCACCGGCGCCTACGACGTGGGCTTCGCCGACATCAACGCCATGCTGGAATTCAACACCCGCAATCCGGACGATGCCCTGATCGCCATCTTCGTAATCTACGACGGTTCACCGCTGTCGATCATTACCCGTAAGGATACCGGCGTGACCGGGCCCTCGGACCTGGTGGGCAAATCCATCGCCGCGCCGCCCGGCGACGCCTCCCGGCGGCTGTTCGGTCTGCTCGCCAAGGCCAACGACTTTGATGAGAACGATGTGGACTGGAAAAGCGTGTCGCCGGAACTGCGCGAAAGCACTCTGGCACGCAAACAGGCCGACGCCATCGCGGGCCATGCTTTCACCGGCTATATCGGTGCCAAGGCCGCCGGCGTGCCGGAGGATCAACTGGTGGTGCTGCGCTACGCGGAAAACGGCGTGCCACTTTACGGCAGTTCCCTGGTCACCCGCCCGCAATTCGCCGAGGAACATCCGGAGGCGGTGAAGCAGTTTATCGGCTGCGTGGCACAGGCGTTCATGGAAAGCGCCCGGGACCCGGAAGGCGCCATCGAGGTACTGGCCAGGAAAGATCCTCTTACCGACAAGGCGGTGGAACAGGAACGCCTGCAACTGTCCCTGGACTGGTCCGTGGCGACGCCCTGGGTGGTCGAGCATGGCATGAGCCAGGTGGACCCGAAACGGCTGGCCGACACCACCAGTGGTGCCGCCCGGGCGCTGGGTATCGCGGTGCCGGAGCCCGACGACGTCTACACCGACGCCTATCTGCCCGCCGACGACATTCTGACCTGGTCCGCCGAGTAATCGCATGGGGTACCCAGCCATGATCAACACGCCCCCGCCGACCTCGGAGGAACCAGTGTCGGCGGGCCAGCGTCCGTTCGTCGAACTCACCAACGTCAGCCTGACCTACGGTGAATTCGGCGATGGGCTGCTGGCCCTCCAGGATTTCAACCTTTCCGTACGCCAGGGGGAGTTCACCGCTTTGGTGGGCCCGTCCGGCTGCGGCAAGTCGACCACGCTGAAGCTGATCAGTGGATTGCGTCAACCGGACAGCGGTGGCGTCATCGTCGCCGGCAAGGAGGTCAGCAAACCGCTGAAGATCGTCGGTATGGCGTTCCAGAACCCGACGCTGCTGCCCTGGCGCACGTCGCTGGACAATGTGCTGTTGCCCCTGGAAATCGTCGAGCCGCACCGCCGCAGCTTCCGCAGGGAACGGGCCCGACATGCGGAACGCGCGATGGCGCTGTTCGAAAAAGTGGGGCTCAAGGACGTGGCGGATCGTTTCCCCTGGCAGCTGTCCGGTGGCATGCAGCAGCGGGTTTCATTGTGCCGTTCGTTGATTCATGAGCCGGATCTTCTTTTGCTTGATGAGCCGTTCGGCGCCCTGGACGCTTTCACCCGCGAGGACCTGTGGGACACCATGAAGGCGCTCTGGGAGGAACAGCGGTTTACCGCCGTACTGATCACTCACGACCTGACCGAGTCAGTGTACATGGCCGAAAGCGTGCACGTGCTCTCGGCGCGCCCCGGGCGGGTGGTGCACTCCCAGCGTATCCCCGCTGAGTTGCGCCGTACCCGTGATGACCGCTTCTCTCCGGCCTTCGCCGACGCCGTGTACCAGCTCCGCCAGCACGTGGGACATGCCCAGGAGGACCCGTCATGAACCGACGCAAACTGCGCCAGGCCCTGAGCCCCTGGATCACCGCCGGCGGCTTCTTCGCGGTCTGGGAGGTGGCCTGTTTGGCGTTTGATATCCCGCAATCGATTCTGCCGTCGCCGATTGATTCGGTGCGCGCCGGCATCGAGTTCTGGCCGGTGATTCTGTCCGCTTCCATGCAGACTCTGTACACCACCTTGGTGGGTTTCTTCATCGCCCTGGTGGTGGGCGTGGCCCTGGGCGCCCTGGTGGGCTCCAGCCAGGCCATGTATCGCGCCACCAATCCACTGTTGATCGGCTTCAACTCGGTGCCGAAGGTGGCCATGGTTCCGGTGCTGGTAATGTGGTTCGGCATCGGCTCCGTGCCGGCCATCCTGACCGCTTTCCTGACCGCCTTCTTCCCGATTCTCGCCAACGTCGCCACCGGCATCGCTACCCTGGAGCCGGAGTTGGCCGACGTGTTGCGCTCCCTGGGCGCCAAACGCAGCGTGATACTGCGCAAGGTGGGCCTGCCGCGGGCGCTGCCGTATCTGTTCGCTTCCCTGAAAGTCGCCATCTCCCTGGCGTTCGTCGGCTCCGTGATCGCTGAAATGGTGGCCAGCGACGGCGGCATCGGCTATCTCCTGCTCACCGCCAGTTCTTCATTCCGGGTGCCGCTGGTGTTCGCGGCGCTGCTGGTGGTGGGCGTGCTGGGTATCCTGATGTACCTGATCGCGGATCTGATCGAGCGACGCTCCACCCGCTGGGCCACCCGCGGCGGCGGCTCTCTGTGACTCGCCGCTCACCTGGCCCTTTGTCGACCTCTGCAAACCCGGGCACCCGGTGGTAAAGTAGCGTCTTCACGCGCCGGCACCGCCGGCCTTGCCATCCGAACCGGAGTGCCCCGTCACCGTGGAACTGCAATACCGCCTGCTCGACCCGCGCCTGGGCCGGGATTTTCCGCTGCCCGAATACGCCACCACCGGCTCCGCCGGCCTCGACCTGCGCGCCATGGTGGAGGCCCCGCTGACCCTGGAACCCGGCGACACCAGCCTGCTGCCCACCGGCCTGGCGATTCATATCGCCGACCCGGCTTACGCCGGCCTGATTCTGCCGCGCTCCGGGCTGGGCCATAAGCACGGCATCGTGCTGGGCAACCTGGTGGGCCTGATCGATTCCGATTACCAGGGCCAGTTGATGGTGTCCTGCTGGAATCGGGGCCGGGACAGCTTCACCGTGGAGCCCGGCGAACGCATCGCCCAACTGGTGGTGGTGCCGGTGATGCAGGTGGCCCTGCGTCAGGTGGACGCTTTCAGCGACACCGAGCGAGGCGAGGGCGGCTTCGGCCACAGCGGCCGGCACTGACGGTCAACGTTCTCTGCATGGCCGGCGCGCGGGGGGCGCGCCGCGAAATAAAAAAAGGGGGGAGCATGGCGCACAGCAAGAACCCGTTCAGCGGGCCGGCGCCGCTGCTGTTGGTCGCGGCGCTGTTGATCGGGCTCGCCGCCGGGGGGCTGGACCATTATCTTCAGCTGCGGGCCCGGCAGCAGGCGGCCGACGCCGCCCGCGTCCAGGTAAAGGAGCGGGCGGCGTCGCTGGACGGCCTCATCGCGCGGGATCGGCGGCACCTGGACGAGCAGGCGCGCACACCCCGGGCCCGTGAGGCCCTCGCCGGCGGCCGCCTGGTCGAGGACGACCCGGACGACCAGGGCCGCCGCCTGCTGCTGGTGCCCACCGCCGCCGCCCTGGACCCGGCGCTTTCCTATGTGTTGCAGGATCTGCTGCGTCGGTTGGCGGAGCAGGGTGACACCACCCTGTCGTCCCGGGGCGGCACCCGACCCGCCCTGCTGCTGGCCCGCGCCGGGCCCGGCGGCGCACTGATTCTGGAACACGCCCTGGACCGCTGGCTCGCCGACAGCGCCCGCCCATTCCCCGCCGGCGCCGTCCTGATCCTGGAACAGGACGGCCTGACCGTGCTCCGGCACGGCGCCGATGCCGGCGAGTCGGCACCCCGCTCGCGAGCGCAAAGCGGCCCGTTCCGCCTGACCGTGGCGGTGCCCCCCGCGATGCCGCCCTGGGCCGCCCTGCTGCTGCCGGCGGGCGGCGTCGTCGCATTGATTCTGCTGGGCGCGGCCCTGGCGCTGATCGTGCGGCGCCGCCGCGCGCCACCGCCGGCGGCGCCCGCCGGCAAGCCCGGCGCCACACCGACCACGCCGACCGCACCGAGCAGGGCGAAACGGCCCGACCCGCCTCCGGCCAGCGTGCCGGCCCGGCCGGCGCCCCCGCCGGGCCCGGAGCTCGACGATGACCTGTTCCGCGCCGATCACCTGGGCGGCCCGGGGCTGGACGCCGAGGCCCTGCGCCACCTGGGCCGGGCCATCGGCACCGAGGCCGGGGCCGTGGGCCAGCCCGCGCTGTTTCTGGCCCGGGCGCCGCACCAGCCGGATGGGCCCGATGATGCCCTGTACGAGGCCCTGGCGGCGGGCCTGCTGGCCAGCGGCCGGCCGGTCCTGGATCTGGGCGTCGCCCCCCGCCCCGTGCTGTACTACGCCACCGAGGTGCTGGAGTCGCAGAGCGGCCTGTACCTGGGCGGCAACACCGACGGCCCCACCCTGGAAGTGCGCCTGGACGGCGCCACCCTGACCGGCGACGCCCTCGCCGCTCTCGGCCAGCGCCTGCGCGAAGGCCGCCTGGACCAGGGCCACGGCGAGCGGCAAACCCGCGACCCGGCGCCGCGCTACTGGCGCGACCTGGGCGACGACATCGTGCTGGCGCGCCCCATGAAGGTGGTGATCGGGTCCCCGGCCCCGGGCGCCGAGGCGCTGTTCCAGGAACTGGGCTGCACGGTGCAGCGGGCGGACGGCGCCGAGCTGGCGGTGGCGGTGCCCGCGGCCGGCGCGGACCTGGGGCTGACCTGGAGCGCCGACGGCACCCGCCTGACGGTGGTGGCCGCGGACGGCGCCACCGTGGACCCGCGCCGGGTACTGTTGCTGCTGGCCCGGGATGTGCTGAGCCGGAATCCGGGCAGCGACGTGCTGTTCGACGTAGAATGCGGCGGTGCCCTCTCGACGCCGGTACGCCAATTGGGCGGCCGGCCGGTGATCGTGCCGGAGGCCGGCATCACCGCACTTAAGGCGCGGCTGCGGGAAAGCGGGGCACCGCTGGCCGGCGACGGCGACGGGCATATATGCTTCGCCGATCGCTGGTTCGGGTTCGACGACGGGCTCTATGCCGCCGCCCGGCTGCTGGAGATTCTGTCGCTGCAGAGTGGCGACAGCGCCCGGGCCTTCGCCGCCCTGGAACTGCCTTTTTGATTGGATGGTTGGAGTAACCACATGGACACCAAGAGCGCCCAGGAAACCGCCCGCGTTCTGATTGAAGCGCTGCCCTATATTCAGCGCTTCTCCGGCACCACCGTAGTGATCAAGTACGGCGGCAACGCCATGGAAAACGACGAACTCAAGAACAGCTTCGCCCGCGACGTGGTGATGATGAAGCAGGTAGGCATCAATCCGGTGATCGTCCACGGCGGCGGCCCGCAGATCGGCGACCTGCTGGCCCGCCTCGGCAAGGAAAGCAAGTTCGTGCAGGGCATGCGCGTCACCGACCAGGAAACCATGGACGTGGTGCAGATGGTGCTGGGCGGGCTGGTCAACAAGGACATCGTCAACCTGATCCAGCACAACGGCGGGCAGGCGGTGGGCCTGACCGGCAAGGACGGTCGCCTGATCCGGGCCAGCAAGATGCTGCTCAAGAACCTGGACACCGACGACCCGGAACTGAACACCTCCGAGATCATCGATATCGGCCACGTGGGCGAAGTACGCAGCATCGACACCAAGGTGCTGGATCTGCTCGGCGGCAGTGACTTCATTCCGGTGATCGCGCCCATCGGCGTGGACGATCAGGGCGTCAGCTACAACATCAACGCCGACCTGGTGGCCGGCAAGGTGGCCGAAGTGCTGCGCGCCGAAAAGCTGATCCTGCTCACCAATGTGGCCGGTCTCAAGGACAAGGAAGGCCAGGTGCTCACCGGCCTCACCGCCGAACGGGTCAACGCCCTGATCAAGGACGGCACCATCCACGGTGGCATGCTGCCGAAGATTCGCTGTGCCCTGGAGGCGGTGGAAAACGGCGTGCGCACCTCGCACATCATCGACGGCCGCGTGGCCCATGCGGTGCTGCTGGAAATCCTGACCGACAAAGGCGTGGGGACGCTGATCAGCAAGGACTGATTTTTCGGGGGAACGAACGGACAACGGGGACCCAATGACCGAGAACAAACCATCCAGAAAGGAGCAAATCCTGCAGGCCCTGGCACACATGCTGGAGGCCGAGCCCGGCGGACGCATCACCACCGCCGGGCTGGCGCGGGAAGTGGGGGTATCGGAAGCCGCCCTGTATCGGCATTTTCCCAGTAAGGCGAAGATGTTCGAAGGGCTGATCGACTTCATCGAGGACGCGATCTTCTCGCGCATCAACCGCATTACCGGCGAAGGCCACGCGCTGATGCAGGTGGAGCAGATCCTGACCCTGATCCTGGGCTTCACCGAACGCAACCCGGGCATCACCCGGCTGCTCACCGGCGACGCCCTGACCGGCGAGAACGAGCGGCTGCACCGGCGCATCCAGCAGTTCTATGACCGGGTGGAGAGCCAGATCAAGCAGGTGGTGCGCGACGCCGAGTTCAAGGAAGACAAACGCACCCGGGCCACCCCCACGGTGACCGCCAATCTGCTGATGGCGGTGGTGGAAGGGCGCATCGCCCAGTTCGTGCGTTCCGGCTTCCGCATTCGCCCCGGCCAGGACTGGCCGGAGCAATGGGCGCTGCTGGCGCCCACCGTGTTTCGCGAGCGGGATTAACGGGCGCCCTGTCGCTCCAGCTGGCGCAGCCGCTCGATGATCGGCTCGTACTGGGCGCGCACCGCTTCGATGTCCTTGTGATGGGCGGCGATCTCCTCGCGGGTATCGGCTATCTGACGGTGATAGCGCTCGATGGCCTCGCGGGTGCCGTCCGGCACGTCGCGGCCGGCCCGTTCCGCCCGCGCCGCGTTGCTGATTTCCTCGTCGCGCTTGTTTTCCAGCTGCACCAGGGTGTTGCGGGCGTAGCCGATTTTCAGCTCCAGGGCATCCACCTGCCGTTCGCGGGCGCGCTCCGCGTCCTCCGGGCCGGCGTACAGACGCCGCAGGGACTCGTCCTGCTCCGCCTGGCGCGCGGCCTGCTGACGGGCGGCCAGTTCCTGGCGCCGGCGGGCCTGTTCTTCCGGTGGGGCCGGTGCCACTTCCTTGATGATCCGACCATTGTGATCGAGCACCTGGTAACCGGCGAAGATGGCCTGCTGGCTGAGGGTGGCGCTGATGGCGATGTTGCCGTCCGGGGTGGTATGACGGTACATCACCGTACCGGCGTCCGGGTCCGGACGGGCCGGCGCGGCCGGCGACAGGGCCGGCCACCACAGCACCGGCAGCAGCAACAACACCGCCGCCCGTTTCACGCGCCGGCCACTCCGTATTCGTCCCGATAGGCCTGCATGGCCGCCCGGTCCGCCTCGCGGTCGGGCTCCTCCTCCAGCCAGCCGATGATATCGGCCATGCTGACAATGCTGCGCACCGGCACGCCCAGGGTGTCCTGCACTTCCTGGATGGCGGACAACTCGCCGCGCCCGCGCTCTTGGCGGTCCACCGCCACGAACACCCCGGCGATGCTGGCCTCGGTCTTTTCAAACAGGTCCGCCACCTCGCGGATGGCGGTACCGGCGGTGATCACGTCGTCGATCACCAGGGCCCGGCCCCGCAGGGGCGCGCCCACCAGCCAGCCACCCTCGCCATGGTCCTTGGCTTCCTTGCGGTTGAAAGCCCAGGGCAGATCGCGGCCATGGTGCTCCGCCAGCGCCACGGACACCGCCGCCACCAGCGGGATGCCCTTGTAGGCGGGGCCGAACAGCATGTCGAACTCGATGCCGGATTCGACGATGGCGTCGGCGTAATAGCGGCCCAGGCGCGCCAGCGCCTCGCCGGTGTGGAAGGTGCCGGCATTGAAGAAGTAAGGGCTGATGCGCCCGGACTTGAGCGTGAACTCACCGAACTTCAGTGCCTGACGCTCCTCGGCGAAGCGCAGAAAGTGCTTCTTGTAGTTCTTCATGGGTGTCTCCCCCGGCTCACCAGCCCAGCACGGCCTGTTGCTTCTGAACGATCTCGGCGATGCCCTTTTCGGCCAGCCCCAGCAGGCTATCGGACTGCTGCCGGGTGAACGGCTCATCGCCCTCGGCGGTGCCCTGAATCTCCACGAAACCGCCATGCTGGGTCATTACCACGTTCATGTCCGTGTCGGCGTTGGAATCTTCATCATAATCCAGATCCAGCACCGGCTCGCCCTTGTACAGGCCCACCGACACCGAGGCGATCAGGCCGTTGAGCGGGTCTTCCTTGATGCGCTTGCGCTCCAGCAGCGTGGTGAAGGCGTCCACCAGCGCCACGCAGGCCCCGGAAATGGCCGCCGTGCGTGTACCGCCGTCGGCCTGCAACACGTCGCAATCCAGGTAGATGGTGTTCTCGCCCAGCTTCTTCAGGTCCACCGCCGCGCGCAGGGAGCGACCGATCAGACGCTGGATCTCCAGGGTGCGCCCGCCCTGCTTGCCGCGCGCCGCCTCCCGGCCGGAGCGGGTGTGGGTGGCCCGGGGCAGCATGCCGTATTCGGCGGTGATCCAGCCCTGGCCCTTGCCTTTCAGGAAGCGCGGCACACCGTCCTCCACGGACGCGGTGCACAGCACCTTGGTGTTACCGAAGGTCACCAGCACCGACCCTTCGGCGTGCATGGTGAAATCGCGCACGAAGGATACTTCGCGCATCTGGTCGGGCTGTCGGCCGGAAGGGCGCATGAAAACTCCTTGATGGATGAAAAGGCGACCCATTGTAGCGAACCCCCACCGGCCTGTGCGAGGCGCCACCACCGGCGGGCCCGCCGCCGCGCCGCGCCGGGCCATGTCAGCGACGGTGTGAACCGGTACACTGTCGGGCTCATTCGACCTTCGTCGTACCCAACCCGCCCACAGGCAACCACCCACGGGGACGCCCATGATCCGCAGCATGACCGCCTTCGCCCGCGCCGACCGCCACCTCCAGGGCGCCGAACTGGCCTGGGAACTCCGCTCGGTGAACCACCGCTACCTGGAACTCATACCACGGCTCCCCGACGCCCTGCGCGGCCTGGAGAACGCCACCCGCGAGCGCTGCCGCCAGCGCCTGGGCCGCGGCAAGGTCGACATCGCCCTGCGCTACCAGCCCGACGCCACCGACGCCGAGCTGGAGCTCAATGAAGCCCTGGTCAAACGTCTCTCCGACGCCGCCCGTCGGGTGGGCGACCTGATCATGCACCCCGGCCAGGTGAATCCCCTGGAGGTGCTGCAGTTCCCCGGCGTGCTCAGTGCCCGCCAGATCGACGGCGACGCCCTGGAGGCCGCCGCCCTGGAACTGCTGGACCAGGCCCTGGACGCCCTGCTGGAAACCCGCGAACGGGAAGGCGAACAACTGGGCAAAATGATCCTCGACCGGCTCGACCGCGTGGAGCAGCAAGTGGAACGGGTCCGCCAGGCGCTGCCGGCGATCCGCGACGCCCTCCGCGAACGCCTCAAACAGCGCGTTCAGGACGCGGTGGACAGCCCCGACCCGGACCGCCTGGAACAGGAACTGGTGCTGGCCGCCCAGAAAATGGACGTGGACGAGGAACTGGATCGCCTGGTGACCCACGTGGCCGAGGTCCGCCGCGTGGTCACCAAGGGCGGCCCCGCCGGCCGCCGCCTGGACTTCCTGATGCAGGAACTGAACCGGGAAGCCAACACCCTGGGCTCCAAATCCGTGGACGCGGACACCACCGCCGCCGCGGTGGAACTGAAGGTGCTGATCGAGCAGATGCGCGAACAGGTGCAGAACATCGAATAAAGTCTCAGGGCATCCCTTTATATCCTTAAACCCCTGTTTTCAATGCACTTTCTCATAAACCACCCTCCCAGATAGTCCGAAGATATCCACCACTGTCCACCATAAAAGGTGGGCAATCTCGTGGGCACCTAAGCCCGAGTTCAAGCCGGAGTAATAAAGAAAGGAAGGGCCCAGGGGACGGGGGAAGCGGATAGAGTCACGGTGATCAAGGCCATCGGCACCCGGGGCACAGGCTCTGGCCCCGGTGGAATCCACCGATAGCCCATATGGGGTATGTCCGCGTTCTACCTACTCCCTACACTCAAGAAACTCTGATTTGGGACTGGTGGAACGACGATGAAAAAAACGGCCTTACTCCTCATTGCTTCGGTGGCATCAGCCACACTTCTTTCCGGGTGCGGCGGCTCCTCCTCTTCCGGCGGCGCCGCCGGGGATGGCGATGCCGGCCTGAGCATCAACGGTACCGCCACCGCTCCAGCCGGCGCGGTGGCCATTCACCCTCAACCGGGCTTCCTGGAGATCGCCCTGAACCTGTTGATTTCCTCCGCCAATGCGGCGATCACCGGTCTTGATCCGGTGGCAGGCGCCACCGTCCAACTTCTGCGAATCGATGACGAAGGCAACCCGGTGGGAGACGTGCTTGCGGAAACGGTTACCTCGATCAGCGGGGATTACACTTTGACCCTGCCACAAGATGTGAACCTGGCGGGCAATCTGCTCGTGCGTATCACCGGGTCCGGCGCTCAGATGCGCGCCCAGGTGGTCGACGAGATAGTGGACATCAATCCGGCATCCGAATTCGTGCTGCGAAAATTTATTGAACAAGGGGCGGATCTTGACCAGCTGACCGTCTCCGAAGTGGTGACATTAAAAGGCAAGGTGGATACGTTCGACCTCACCGCTGGCAACGATCTCAGTGACATGCTTTCCAAACTGGACCTGGAAGTGGGTGAGTTTGTGGAACAGCAGGTCGCGGCCATCAATAGTCAACCGGGCGATGCCAGCGGCGTTATCGGCAACTATCGTAGCTCCGCCTTCGGCCTGGGGTTGCATGACAGCGACAACGAAAACTTCGGCACCTTCGCCAATGACCTTTGGCTAAGCGAATTCAGTTTCGCCGACGGCGGCGACAATATCGTGTCAATCACGTTAGAGGCCGAAGAGAATGCGTATTCCAACTTCTCCGGCCCCAGCGTGGCAACCGCTTCACTGTTCTATGAAGCCGGCATCGGGGATAGTGAAGTCCTTTCGGGTACCTTGAGTGATTCCGGTCTCCTCACCATAGAGGGCCCCTTCGAAGAAAGCGTGAACGGTGATTACGCCTTTCGCTACCCCGCAATGGTCTACAACCTGCAGAAAGTGAAAGAAAAAGGCCTGTTTTTCCTGCTTTCCCAGGAAGCCGCGGTACGCTATGGCACTACCGACACCAATGGTGATCAGCAACCAGATGCGTTGAACCCCAATGACCGGAAAGGAGACGAGGCGTTTCGGGCCCTGGAGGTCTTCGCACGCTCTCCCTCGTCCATGGAGAACTCCGATCTCAACGGCACTTTCGGGCGGATTTTCATGGAGACCTACGTGCAGGCCGGTGTTATCGAGCTGCAAACTGAAGTCAGCCGCGTCACTTTCAACGGCGACGGCACCTTCGACCAAGGCGACGGCAGCGGGCACCGGGTCGGACTGGAAAGCAGCGGCGACACCTATATGGCCCTATCCCAAACCGGCTCCACGGGAGAGCCGATTGTCATCTCCGCCCAAGGGGATATTGTTTCGGCGGGCAGCGAACAAGGGCAGCCGACGGCCACCGATGGGTTCATCAACGACAGCTTCGACTTCATCGCCTTCGCGGAAACCGAAAACAACGACACCTTCTGGGCGGAATTCAACAAAACCCTGATGGTGAAATTACCGGAAAGCACCCCGGATATCGCCGGTAAGCGATACCGTTTGATGCTGTTGTCCGTGTCACTGGAAGGAGTCGGTAACGGCACCAGTGATATTGAGATGATCAACAGCCGGTTCAACAGCTACATCAATCTGAGCAGTGCCACCGCCGGCACCCTGGACGGTGACTTTACCGTGGTGGCAAAACGCGGTCTCGGCGGTGATCTTTCCGTGGAGCAGGACAGCGTCAATCAACCCGTGGCCGTGAGCGTCGACGCCCAGGGCGCCACAACACTGACCCTCAACGACGAAGACGGCCATAACATCATGGAAGGGTTCTTCAACCAGGATGCCAGCCTGGGTGTATTCACCACCCGTTGGGTACCGGATGATGGCGATCCCAATGAACTCGGCCTGGTGGTCCTGGTCGATGTTACGGAAGACACTCCCGACATACAGTAAAAAATCAGCAGGCTATTTCCGGCCCCGCTCCGTCGGGGCCGTTTTCGTTGCGCCGCCGGCAAACGCTTTCTATGATCAAGGTCATATTTCGCCGAGCCCGGGGCCTCTGTCTTGCAGGATGATAATGACGATCTGATTGGCAAGATCTATGAAACAGCCTTGTCCCCCGGCGATTGGGTGGAACTGCTGGACACCATTACCGGCTGGACCTACACCACGCCGCCAAAGGATACCCCCGATGCGCCCGTTCATGTGGAACGGTTGATCGGCCACCTTGAGCGGGCGGTACGCGGCAGCGCCTATATACATGCTCTTGAGGACCGCACACAGCTCCTCAGTACCATGTATGATCAAATGCCCTGGCCAATGCTGATGCTCGACCAGGAAATGCATGTAGTGGAATGCAACGTGGCGGCGCGTCAGACGCTCACCCGGGAGCCGGTAACCTTGCTGCCCGATGGTCAACTACGTATCGCCGACCGGGAACTGAAGCAGTCACTGAAGCGGGTCAATAGCCGCGCGGCCGGCCGGCATACCCAACTACTCACTTCACGACACGCCGCGGTGACCCTGCTCTGTCTGCCAGTGAAGAAGTCCGACGCCGCGGGCACCATCAGCCGGGTGCGGACTATTATCTGGGTATTGGCGGGTCAGAATGTAGTGACTCCCTCTCCGGAATCCTTGAAAGCCATCTTCCCCATCACTCACGCGGAATCCCGCCTTCTTCACCTGCTGTGTAAGATCGGAAATCTCAATCAAAGCGCGGCATTACTGTCGATCAGCGTTCACACCGCTCGCGCTCAGATCAAGTCCGCCATGGCAAAGCTGGACGTTAACAGCCAGGTACAACTGGTAAGCCAGGCAATGGGGCATGCTCTGGTGCAGACAGCGCCGCCCGGGACTACGTCACCAGTACCGGAGCGCACCATGACTCTGGCCGACGGCCGGGTATTGAGCTGGTTCGAGTACGGTGATCCAACCGGGCGGCCGGTGCTGACATTGGATAACCTCGGTGGCGCACTCCCCGACCACCGCCTGTTCGAAACCTGGTATCGCGAACAGGGTCTGCGCATGATACTGATCGTAAGGCCCGGTTACGGCCTTTCAACCGCAAGGCCGGAGATGGAGTTCCGCGATTTCAGTCCGGATATCCGCGCGCTATGCCGCCATCTCGATATCGAACGACCGCCGATGGCGGCCTATTGCGGCGGCGGCCCCTATGCACTGTGCTCCGCCGCCATGGACCCGGATCTGTTTGATCGACTGGGGCTGCTATCCAGTACTGTTCCGATCGAACATTTCGAACTGGACAAGCTTGACCCTATCCACGCCATGCTCCTGCGTATCTTCCGTAAGGATCCACGTCTGTTCGTATTGGTGGGACGGCTCGCCCTGCGCGGAATGCAGCGCTCGCCGGAAAAGTATTTCTCACGACTGGCCAAATCTCTGTGCCCCGAAGACCAGGCCGTACTCGAAAACCCGGACCTGCTGGCCCGACTGATCGAGCGCATGAAGCTCAGTCACTTCCAAGGCGCCCGCATCATCATTGATGAGTATCTGCGTATGCAGCACCCCTGGCATGTGGATCTCAGCCAGATCAGCGTGCCTATCACCTACTGGCACGGGGAAGACGACCGCATCATCTCCGTCGGCAGCGCCCGTGGCCTTGCCGCTGGCCTGCCCAACGTCAGCTTTCGCAGTTTCCCGAGCCTGGGGCGTTTTATGATCTACAGGGTCTGGAAGGCGTTTTTAACTGAACTGCTCGAACTTTCCTGCCCCGAGGAATCACCCGATAAAGAACATCGAGTGACGGCGCCAGCCGCCGCTCAGGTCCGCAAGCTGGCCCGGAACGCCGGGTCGTCCAGATAGGCTACGTTGAGGCGGGTCCAGGGTACCCGGTCGCGGCGGTCCACCGAGAAGATCGATCCGGGGGCGAGCATCACGCCCCGTTCCAGGCAGCGGCGGGTCAGGTCGTTGGCGTCGCCGATGCCGGGGAAGCGGGCCCACAGATAGAGGCTCTGCTCCGGGCGGTGAAAGACGTCGGCGCCCAGTTCGTCGAGCACGCGCAGGCCGGTGACGGTGGCGGCGCGCAGTTTTTCCTGCAGCCGGGAGAGATGGCGCAGGTAGTTTCCCTCCCGCAGAATCACGTCCACGGTGCGTTCCGCGTATTCGGTGCCGCCGATGTGCAGCAACATTTTCACGTCCGCCAGCTCGCTGATCAGCCCTTCATCGCCGGCCAGAAAGCCCACCCGCAGGGCGGCGGAGATCGGCTTTGAAAAGCTGCCCACGTAGAGGGTGCGCTTCAGCTGATCCAGGGTGGAAAGCCGGGTACAGGTATTGAGCTTGAAGTCGGCCATGGCGTCGTTTTCCACCACCAGCAGGTTGTGCTTGTTCGCCAGTTCGAGAATGCGTCGGGCCTTCGTTTCGGAGAGGTCGGTGCCGGTGGGGTTGTGCCCCACCGATTGCATGAAGAACAGGGCGGGCTTTTCCCGCTCCAGGTAGCGTTGCAGCGCGTTCAGGTCCGGGCCGTCGATGCGGCGGGGCACCGGCAGCATGCGCGCGCCTTGCAGTTGCAGCTTGCCGAACAGGGGGTAATAGCCGGGGCTTTCCACCAGCACCGGGTCACCGGGTTTGACGAAGCGGCGGATGATCAGGTCCATGCCGTGGTTGGCGCCGAAGGTGGTCAGCATCTGGGCGGGGCTGGCGTTGATGCCGTAGCCGGCCAGTTTCTTCACCAGCTGCTCGCGCAGGCTGGCATTGCCGTAGCGGTTGCCGTAGCGGAACAGGGTGGTGACGCCGCCGCGCACCACCTGACGATGAAACTTGTCCAGGCGCATGTCCATCAACCAGTCCACCGGCGGGAAGCCTTCGCCCAGATGAGAATGGCCGGGCTCGCGCACCAGTTGCTGTCGCATCATCCAGATGGTGTCCAATGCCCGGGCATAGGGCGGCGGTGTCTGGTCCCCCTCGCCGGCGGCGGGCACCGCGCGCACAAAAAAGCCGCGCCCGTGGCGGGCCTCCACCAGCCCCTCGGCGGCCAGGTATTCGTAGGCGGTGATCACGGTGTTCTTGGAATAGCCGTGCAGGCGCATGTACTCGCGCAGCGACGGCAGCTTGTCCCCTTCGCGGAGAATGCCCTCGGTAATCTGTCCCGCGATATCGGACGCGATCCGTTGTGTCAGGGTGATTCGCCGCATCGTCACGATGTCCTTCCGGTCCGCCCCACTGTTTGCGCTAACTGTACCTTTTTCATGGGTACAGGCGCCGATATGTTAGATCGAAACCGGCGCCATCACACGCGCTCTCTAACAACAACGCTGCCCAGAAGGGGTCTTCAGTGACTGCCAGTTCCCAACTCCCCGGTTTCCGTAATCTTTCTCCGTCCGAGCGCCTGGAGGTGCTGCGCCGACAGTTCGGGCTGAGCGAGGAGGACACCGCCCTGCTGCGCGACCAGGGCGCGCTGCCCCTGGAGATCGCCGACGGCATGATCGAGAACGTGATCGGCAAGTTCGAGCTGCCCCTGGGGCTGGCCGGCAACTTCATGATCAACGGCCGCGAGGTAGTGGTGCCGATGGCGGTGGAAGAGCCCTCGGTGGTGGCGGCGGCGTCCTACATGGCCAAACTGGCGCGACCGGCCGGCGGCTTCCTGACCTCCAGCAGCGCGCCCCTGATGCGCGCCCAGATCCAGATCATCGGCCTGGACGACCCGGCCAACGCCCGCCTCAGCCTGCTGCGCCATCGCCAGCGCATCATCGAGCTGGCGAACAGCAAGGACGCCCTGCTCAACAAGCTGGGCGGCGGCTGCCGCGATCTGGAGGTGCACCTGTTCACCGACAGCCCGCGCGGCCCGATGGTGGTGGCCCACCTGGTGGTGGACGTGCGTGACGCCATGGGCGCCAACACCGTCAACACCATGGCCGAGGCGGTGGCACCGCTGATGGAGGAAGTCACCGGCGGCAAGGTGCGCCTGCGTATCCTGTCCAATCTGGCCGATCTGCGGCTGGCCCGCGCCCAGGTCTCCATCGCCCCCGAACACTTTGAAACAGATGCCTTTGGTGGCGCGGACGTGATCGACCGTATCATCGACGCCTACACCTTCGCCGCCATCGATCCGTACCGCGCGGCCACGCACAACAAGGGCATCATGAACGGCATCGATCCGCTGATCGTCGCCACCGGCAACGACTGGCGGGCGGTGGAGGCCGGCGCCCACGCCTGGGCCTGCCGCAAGGGCCATTACGGCTCGCTGACCACCTGGGAGAAGGACGCCCGCGGCCATCTGGTGGGCACCATCGAGATGCCGATGCCGGTGGGCCTGGTGGGCGGCGCCACCAAGACCCATCCGCTGGCGCAATTGTCCCTGCGCCTGCTGGGCGTGAAGACCTCCCAGGAGCTGTCGGAAATCGCCGTGGCGGTGGGCCTGGCGCAGAACCTGGGCGCCCTGCGCGCGCTCGCCACCGAGGGCATCCAGCGCGGTCATATGGCGCTGCACGCACGCAATATCGCGCTGTCCGCCGGCGCCCGGGGCGCCGAGGTGGATCAGTTGGTGCGGCAAATGGTGGAGAACCACGACGTGCGCGCGGACCGCGCGGAAGCCCTGCTGAAAGCGTTGCGCGAGCAATGAGCGAGGCGGTCCGGCTGGTGGAGGTCGGCGCCCGCGACGGGCTGCAGAACGAAGCCCGCACGCTGGCGCCGGCGGTGCGCGCCGAGCTGATCGGACGCCTGGTCGACGCGGGCCTTCGGCACATCGAGGCCGGCGCCTTCGTGTCGCCGCGCTGGGTGCCGCAAATGGCCGGCACCGATGAGGTGCTGGCGCGGCTGCCGAAGCGGCCGGACCTGACCTACAGCGTGCTGGTGCCCAACGCACGCGGCATGAGCGCGGCGCTGGCCGCCGGCGCCGATGAGGTGGCGGTGTTCACCGCCGCCTCGGAAGCGTTCAACCAGCGCAATATCAACTGCTCCATCGCCGACAGCCTGGCCCGCTTCGAGCCGGTGCTGGAACAGGCGAAAGCCGAGGGCGTGCCGGTGCGCGGCTATGTGTCCTGCGTGCTGGGCTGCCCTTACCAGGGCGACGTGCCCGTGGAGCAGGTGGTGCGAACCGCCTCGGCGCTGGCGCGCCTGGGCTGTCACGAGATCAGCCTGGGTGACACCATCGGCGCCGGCGTGCCGTCGGCGGTCAAAGCCCTGCTGGCCGCCTGCGCCACGGAAATACCGATGCAACGGCTGGCGGTGCATTTTCATGACACCCGGGGCATGGCGGTGGCCAACTGTCTGACCGCCCTGGAGCAGGGCGTGCGGGTGTTCGACAGCTCCGTGTCCGGCCTGGGCGGCTGCCCGTACTCGCCGGGCGCCACCGGCAACGTGGCCAGCGAGGAGCTGGTGTACCTGTTCGAAGGTCTTGGCCTGAACACCGGCGTGGACCTGGACCGGCTGGTGGCCGCCGGCGCCTTCGTCGACGGACACCTGGGCCGGGCCACCCAATCCCGGGTGGCCCGGGCCCACCACGCCAGGGACGCCGCCAATACGACAATAAATTCGGAGAACACATGATCGATAACACCGGCCTGACCATGCCGCCGAAGGGCGCGCTCAAGGATGTCATCGTCCTCGACCTGACCCGCGTCGTGGCCGGCCCCTACTGCGCCATGTTGCTGGCCGACATGGGCGCCACGGTGATCAAGATCGAGCATCCTCGTGATCCGGATCTGACCCGCGCTTTTCCTCCGGCCCTCGGCGGAAGCGAAGACGCCATCAGCGGCTTCTTCGCGCAATACAACAGAAACAAGATGGCGATCAGCCTCGACCTGAAAGCAACCGCCGGCCGCGAACTGTTCCTGGAGATGGTGGCCAAGGCGCACATCGTTCTGGAGAACTTCCGGCCCGGCACCATGGACAAACTGGACCTGGGTTACGAGGTGCTCAAGGCCGCCAACCCGGCCATCGTGATGACCTCGATCAGCGGCTTCGGGCAAAGCGGGCCCAACTCGCCGCGCCCCGCCTTCGACAGCAGTGCCCAGGCGTCCGGCGGGCTCTGGTCGATGAACGGTACCGTGGAGGAACCGATGCGCGTGGGCACCGTACTCGGTGATCTGAGCGCCGCCCTGTACGGCGCCATCGGCACCCTGGGGGCCCTTCGCGAAGCGGAGCGTGGCGGCCACGGCCAGCATGTGGACATCTCCCAGCAGGACTCGATCATCTCGCTCACCGAGAACGCCCTGGTCAACTACACCGCCACCGGCAAGGTGGCGGTGCCGGAAGGCAACGGCCACCCGTTCGTCAAACCCTACGGCCGCTTTGCCTGCAAGGACGGCTATGTGTTCTTCGGCGCCTACACGGACAAATTCTGGCGCGAAGCCTGCCTGGTGTTCGGCGACGAGGCCCTGATCAGCGATCCGGAAATCGACACCATGGCCAAGCGCTTCGACCACGAGGTGTACCAGCGCCGCGTGCATCCGGTGGTGGAGCGCTGGTGCGCCACCTACACCAAGGCGGAGCTCGAAGAGATGACCGGCTCCCGGTTCCCGCTGTCACCGATCAAGACCATCGACGAGGTGGTCGAGGATCCCCATGTGCGCGAGCGCAACATGGTGATCCCGGTGGACTATCGGGGCGCCCGGTTCCAGGTGTTCGGCAACCCGGTGAAGATGTCCGGTGGCACCAACGAGCAGGGTGCCCGTGCGCCCATGGTGGGCGAGTCCAACCAGGCGGTGTACCAGGGCTGGCTGGGACGCTCCGAGGAAGAGCTGGAAGCACTGCGGCGGGACGGCGTGGTGTAACGCCGCGTCCGCCTTTTTTCCTGAGCAAGAAACCATTAAACAACAAAATAAGGTATCGCTATGAACGGTAAACATTTCGCCAGCCTGGCGCTGGTCTGCACCGTCCTGTTCGGCGCTCTGAGCGGCGCCGCCGACGCCCGCACCCTGCGGTACGCCATCGGTCATCCACCCAGCTCCTTCGTGGTGGATGTCGCCAAACAGTACGCCGAGACCGTCGAGGAACAGTCGGACGGTGATCTCAAGGTGCGCGTCTTCCCCATGTCGCTGCTGAACTTCGCGGAAACCTCCGGCGGCGTGCGCGACGGCATGGCCGACATCGGCTTCGTGCTGACCTCCTACTTTCCCTCCGAATTCCCGCACAGCAATGTGGCGGTGGAAGCTTCCATGCTGGTGGGCCTGCTGGGTGAAAAAGCACGCGGCCGGGAAGGTATGATCTTCATGGGCGCGCTCTCCGAGTTCACCTTCTTTAAATGCCCGGAGTGCAACCAGGAGTTCAAGAAGCAGAACCAGGTTTATACCGGCAGCACCGGCGGTACGTCCTACGGCCTGGTGTGCAACAAACCGGTGGAAACGGAAGCGGACCTGAAAGGCATGCGCCTGCGCGTGGGCGCCGCCAACTGGTCACGCTGGGCGGAGGCGGTGGGCGCCTCGCCGGTGACCATGTCCGCCAACGAAATGTTCGAGGCCTTGAGCCAGGGTGTGGTGTCCTGCATCGTGCTGGCCTCGCCGGAGATTCATAACTTCGGCCTTACCGACGTGGTCACCGACATCAATATGGACGTGCCCGGCGGCCCGATGCCGATCGCCGGTACCAATATCAACGCCAATACCTGGAAGGCTCTCTCCGAGGAGCAGCGCACCGTGATGCTGCGCGCCGCCAGCGTGTTCTCCGCCGGCGTGCCCTGGATTTACCATCAGCATGAAGATCGTATTCTGTCCGAGGCGAAGGAACGGGGCGTCAAAATCCATCATGCCGATGCGGCGCTGATCGAGAAGAACCGTGCCTTTATCGAGCAGGACATGCAACATATCGCCGAGGACTATAAAGCGCGCTATGGCGTCGAGAACGGCGAGGCACTGATCAAGGAATTCCGCGCGCTGCTGGAGAAGTGGACCGGCCTGGTGCAGAACGTGGACAGCGAACAGGCGCTGGCCGATCTCTACTGGCAGGAAATTTTCTCCAAGGTGGACGTCAGCCAGCACGGTCTTTAAGAGTAAGGCGCGGCCCTCGTGGCCGCGCCCTTTTTTATTGGCGATAAAGACATGAGTATTCTGACCGACGAGCTGCGCGCGTTGATCGGCACCGAGGTGGCGCCGTTCGAGTTCGAGATCAGCCGCAACGACATCCGTAAGTACGCGGTGGCCACCGGCCAGCGCCAGCAGCGGTATCTGAACGGCGACGAGGCACCGCTGTTGTTTTTGTTCAGCGCCATGATGCCGGTGATTCCGCTGTCCGAACTGCTGCCGGACGGTCGCCAGCCCGACAGCCCGCTGATTCCCGAGCTGCCGTTGAAACGCATCATGGCCGGCGGCAGCGAATACCGTGTTCACGGCCGCATCCTGCCCGGGCAGGTACTGGTTTGCCGGCAGAAGCTGTCGGACCTTTACGAAAAGCAGGGCGGCTCCGGGCCGCTGATTTTCATGGTGTTCGAAAACCGTTTCGAAACCCGGGACGGCGAACCCGTGGTCACCGAATATCTCACCCGGATCGCGAGGTAACCGCCATGTCCAGGCTTCCGGTCGCCGTTGGCGATACTCTGGAAACGCGCCGTTTCGAAGCGGACAGCGTGCAGCTTTTTCTTTACAACGCGGCGATCTGGAATCCGCACCGCATTCATTACGACCTGCCTTACACGCAACAGGCCGAAGGCCACCCGCAGCTGCTGATCGATGGTCCGCTGCAGGGCGATTGGCTGACACAGATGGTGGAGGAGTGGCTCGGCGAACATGGCGTGCTGGCCTCGTTTACCTATAGCAACCGGTTGGCCGCCTATCTCGGCGACGTGCTGACCGGTGCCGGCCAGGTCACCGAGTGCGATGAACAGGGCGCCACCCTCAGCCTGACGCTGAACAATCAGAACGATAAAACCACCACCGTGGCCACCGCCCGGGTGCGCTTCCAGGCGCGCGCCTGAACCGGCCCGTGGGCATGCGGGAGAAAACATGATGTACCGGCTAGGACGTTGGCTCTCGGGCCTGACGGATTTCACCACCCTGATCGGCGGGCTCGCCATCGCGCTGATGATGCTGCACATCACCGCCGATGTGGTGCTGCGCTTTCTGTTTTCGTCACCGCCCCCCGGCACCATCACCTATGTGTCCAACTACTACATGGTGATCGCCGCTTTCGTGCCGCTGGCCTACGCGGAAAAGCTCGACGCTCATGTCAGCGTGGAGGTGGTGGTGGAGCGGCTGCCGCGAAACGTGCAGCGCCATCTGGCCCACTGGCTGCTGCCGGTGAGCGCCACGGTGCTGGGCTTCATGACCGTGAAAACCTGGGACGAGGCGATCACCAAATACCAGAGCGGCGCCGCGCTGGTGGAGGGCGGAACCACCATCATCACCTGGCCGGGCTACTTCATGCTGCCGCTGGGCCTCGGTCTGATGGTGCTGGTACTGGCCTATAAATTTCTGATCTACCTGACCGGTGCCCGAAGCGGGCTGCGCGTCAGCGACGAGGAACGCCGCCGCGAGGCGGACGTGCGTCCCCAGGCCGACGCGGAGGGCGGGCACCATGAGTGATGTGCAGATCGGTCTGTCCGGGCTGGCGGTGCTGTTCGTGCTGATCGCCCTGCGCCTGCCCGTGGGGCTGGCGCTGATCGGCGTCTCCTTCGCCGGCCTTTGGTACATGATGGGCTGGGGCATCGCCTGGGGCTCACTCGGCTTGATTCCCTATCAGTTCTCCGCCAACTGGGTGCTCAGTTCGGTGCCCATGTTCCTGTTGCTCGGCTACGTGTGCTACCACGCGCAGTTGACCCAGGGCCTGTTCCGGGCGGCGCGCCTGTGGATGACCCGTATTCCCGGCGGGCTGGCGGTGGCATCGATCTTCGGTACCACCGGCTTCGCGGCGGTATGCGGTTCGTCGGTGGCCTGCTCCGCCGCCATGGGCCGGGTGGCGGTGCCGGAGATGATCGAACACCGCTATCAGCCCGGGCTTGCCACCAGCACCGTGGCCATCGCCGGCACGGTGGGCGCGCTGCTGCCGCCGTCGATCATCATGATTCTGTACGGCATCATCGCCCAGGAGTCGATCACCAAGCTGTTCCTGGGCGGCATCGCCGCCGGCCTGATCACGGTGCTCGGTTACATCATCGTGGTGGTGACCCGGGTCAAGCTGAATCCGGCGCTGGCGCCCGCCACCGACGAGCACATCGACCGCGCGGAAAAATGGAAAGCCCTGTGGGAAGTGTGGCCGGTGGTGGCGATCATGGTCGGCATCTTTGGCGGTCTGTTCGCCGGGCTGTTCACGCCCACCGAAGCCGGCGCGGTGGGCGCCGCTCTGGCCTGCGTGGTGGCGCTGTGCAAACGCACGCTCACCTGGGGCCGCTTCCGCGACGCGGTGCTGGAAACCCTGCTCACCACCGGCACGCTGTTGATCATCGCCATGGGCGCCAGCCTGCTGACCCGCTTCCTGTCGCTGTCCGGCGCCGGCGATTTTCTGTCGTCACTGGTGATCGACGCCGGCGCCAGCACCTTCATGGTGCTGCTGATCATCGTGCTGATCTATCTGCTGCTGGGCATGTTCCTGGAACCCATCGGCGCCATGCTGCTGACGCTGCCCATCGTGCTGCCGATCATCGATAGCGTGGATCTCAGCCTGATCTGGTTCGGGGTGGTGCTGACCAAGCTGCTGGAGATCGGCATGGTGACGCCGCCCATCGGCATGAACATCTTCGTGATCAAAAGCGTGGTCGGCGACCTGGTCGCCACCGGCGCCATCTTCAAGGGCGTGCTCTGGTTCCTGGTAATGGACATCCTGGTGCTGGCGGTACTGATGGCGTTCCCGGACATCATTCTGTTCCTGCCCCGGGTGCTGGGCTGATCGGCGCGCGGCTCAGGCCGTCCGCCGGGACCGCAGCCACACCGCCAGCCCCTGGCTGTTGAGCGTCAGGTCCATGCCCAGCACCGCGTCGAGCCGCTGATCGTCCAGCCGCACGCCGTGCTCGCGGACCTGACGGAACAGGTAATCACGCAGGGCGGTGCGCAGCGCCGCCTCCAGCTGGTCATCCTCGACCTCGCCCGCCACCCGCTCGGCCAGATCCACGTAATCGTCCACCTGGCCGCGCAGCCGTTCGCCCAGGGTGCCGGGGTTTTCCACCGGCCCATAGTGCGTGAGGTACATGCGCTCGGCGTCCAATGCCATCAGCTTACCGATGGAGGCCTGCAGTGCCGGCGGATCGAACTGCACCGGCGTGGTGGTGGGCAGAATGAAGGGGCCCTTCTCCGTGGTCAGCGACGGGTAGGAGAGCCCGAAGGTATCGCCGGTGAAGACCCCGGCGGAGGCCGGGTCGTACACGCAGAAGTGATGTTTGGCGTGGCCCGGCGTATCCAGGAACACCAGCCGCCGATCCCCCACCGTCACCTCGTCGCCATCGCCGGGCGTGCGCACCCGCGATTCCGGCACCGGCAGGATCTCGCCGTAGGTCTCGCGAAACGCCGCCTCGCCGTACACGGCGGTGGCACCGGCCACCAGCCTGGCCGGATCGATCATGTGCCGCGCCCCGCGCGGATGCACCAGCAGGGTGGCCTCGGGCAGCGCCGCCATCAGCCCGCCCACGCCACCGGCGTGGTCCAGGTGCACATGGGTGGGAATCACGTATTTCACCTGTTCGCGAGCGATGCCCCGCTCCGCCAGCAGGTCGAGAATGATCGGCACCGTGTGGTGGGTGCCGGTTTCGATGATGGCGAACTCGTCGCCGCCGCGCAGCAGATAGCAAGCCGCCAGTTCCTCGCGGAGCATGGCGGTGTCGATGCGGGTAATGTCGTGGCCCAGGTCTTCGTAGCGTGAAAAGGACACAGATCCGTCTCCCCAGTCGTTTTTTTATGAGGCGTCCAGCGGTACCGCCAGCACCGCGAAGGTGTCGCCCAGGCTGACCCGCGCCGGGTGGCGGCGGCCGATCAGCAGGCCGTCCACCGGCGCCCGGTATTCCGCCGGGTCGACGCCGGTGCGCTCCAGGCTGTGCACCCGGGCGATCAGGTCGCCGGCGGTGACCGGGTCGCCCAGGTTGACGGCGAATTCCAGCAGCCCGGCGTGCTCGCTCTGCAGATAGTGGGCGGCGTCCGGGATTTCCAGCAGGCGGGTGGGGCCGGCCTGGGGTTCGCCGGCCAGGATGCCGGCGTGGCGCAGCACGTTTTCCACGCCCTGTTCCGCCAGGGCCACGCTTTCCGGGGTAGAGGTGCCTCCGCCGCGCAATTCCGTGCTGATGAACACCTTGCCCTGCGCTTCCACCACGGTGTCGTAGAGGGCGGCGCCTTCCAGTTCCGCCATCAGCAGGGTGTTGGGGGCGCCGAACGCCAGGGCGCCTTCCAGGCAGCGGCGGGCCAGGTCCCCGTCGTCGAGCCGGTGGGTGGCGGCGAAGGGCAGCAGGTCCAGGGTGCGGCCGCCGGAGTGAATGTCCAGGGCCAGGTCGCACAGCGGCACCAGATAGCGGGTGAAATAGTCGGCGATGCGCTCGGTCAGGGTGCCGGTGGGGTTGCCCGGAAAGGCCCGGTTCAGGTTGCCCTTGTCGATGGGCGAGGTGCGGGTACCGTTGAGGGCGGCGGGGTGGTTCATCATCGGCACGATGATCACCCGGCCGGTGACGTCCTCGGCGCGCAGGCGCCGGGCCAGTTTCAGCAGGGCGGTGATGCCCTCGTATTCGTCGCCGTGGTTGCCACCGGTGAGCAGGGCGGTGGGGCCCTCGCCGTTGCGCACCACGGTGATCGGGATCATCAGGCTGCCCCAGGCCGAGTCGTCGTGGGAGTGGGGCAGCTTGAGGAAGCCGTGCTGCACGCCGTCGCGGTGGTAGTCCACGGTGGCGGTGATCGGGCTGTCCGGCGTCGGGCTGTCCTGCATGGGGTCTCCTGGCGATCGGCGTGGTTCGGGTGCGGGGGCAGGCCAATATAGCCTGCCGGCGCGCCCCTCTACGAGCCCCGCGGGCCCCGGCGTCCGTGGCCATGACGGGCCGGGGCTTTGTCCCTATAATGCCGGTTTTCGCGGCCCGGCCGCGCCCTCCGCCATACAGGACGCCCCCATGACCGACAAAGGCACCCTTTATATCGTGTCGGCCCCCTCCGGCGCCGGCAAGACATCGCTGGTGGCCGCGCTGATCGAGAAGCTGCCACGGCTGCGGATTTCCGTGTCACACACCACCCGGCCCCGCCGGGAGGGCGAGGTGGAAGGGGTGAACTACCACTTCACCGCCCGCGAGCAGTTCGTGCGCATGATCGAGGAAGGCCGCTTCCTGGAACACGCCGAGGTGTTCGGCAACCTCTACGGCACCAGTGCCGACTGGGTGGCGGACACCCTGCGCAACGGCGAGGACGTGATCCTGGAGATCGACTGGCAGGGCGCCTCGCAGATCCGTCACCTGATGCCCGATGCGGTCAGCCTGTTCATCCTGCCGCCGTGCCTGAAGACCCTGGCGCAGCGCCTGCGCGGCCGCGCCTCCGACCACGACCATGTGATCGAGAAGCGCCTGGCCGGCGCCCGGGAGGAGATGAGCCACTACGCCGAGTTCGACTATCTGGTGGTCAACGACAACTTCGAGCGGGCCCTGCACGAGATGGCCTGCATCGTCGAGGCCGACCGGCTGAGGACCACCCGCCAGGCGGTCCGCCAGGCCGCCACCCTTGCCGACTTGTTGTCGGGCACGGAAACCCAGTAAAATCCCGCTCCCGCAACAGGAGAACCTCCATGGCCCGTGTAACCGTAGAAGACTGCCTGGAAAAACTGGACAACCGTTTCGAGCTGGTTCTGGTATCCAGCCGGCGCGCGCGCCAGCTGCAGACCGGCGGCAAGGAGCCGCGGGTAGCCTGGGAAAACGACAAGCCCACCGTGGTGGCGCTGCGTGAGATCGCCGAAGGCCACGTGACCGCCGAATCGGTGGAAAACCCGATGGCCGATCAGGGCGCCGAAGTGGACGACCTGGCCCTGCTGACCCAGTCGTTCGGCGAATAATCGCCGCCACTGACGCCGTCCGAGCGAGCCCGCCCTTCGAGGCGGGCTTTTTCGTTGTGCCCCCGCCGGGGAAATCCCTGCTTTATCAAGCACTCACGAGCCCCATCGTAGACAAATTGTCACGCCACTCCTAAGCTAGGAATCAACGTTAACCTTCAACGCCCTGGCGGCACGGCGAGGCCCCTTGCCCTCCATTCGTAACCTGGAAAAACGGCTGCGCAGTTACCTGACGGACGACCAGATCGCCCAGGTGACCCGCGCCTACCATTTCGCCGAGCGGGCCCACGAGGGCCAGTACCGGCGAACCGGCGACCCCTACATCACCCATCCGCTGGCGGTGGCCAACATCCTGGTGGACATGCACATGGACTCCGCCTCGCTGATGGCGGCCATGTTGCACGACGTGATCGAGGACACCGGTTACAGCAAGGAGCAGATCGCCGAGGAATTCAGCGAAGAGGTGGCCGAGCTGGTGGACGGCGTCTCCAAGATCGCCCAGATCAAGTTCGAGTCCAAGGCCGAGCAGCAGGCCGAGAACCTGCGCAAGATGATGCTGGCCATGACCCGCGACATCCGCGTGATCCTGGTGAAACTGGCCGACCGGCTGCACAACATGCGCACCCTGCACGTGATGAAGCCGGAGAAGCGCCGCCGCATCGCCACCGAGACCCTGGAGATCTACGCCCCCATCGCCTTCCGCCTGGGCATGTACAACATGCGGGTGGAATACGAGGACCTGGCCTTCCACAACATCCACCCGATGCGCGCCCGGCGCATCGGCAAGGCGGTGCAGGCGGCGCGCGGCAACCGCAAGGAAATCCTCTCCTCGATCAAGGCCAGCATCGAACACAGCCTCAAGGAAGAGGGCATCGAGGCCCGGGTGCTGGGCCGCGAGAAGCACCTCTACAGCATCTACCAGAAGATGAAGGAACAGCATAAGCCGTTCTCGGAGATCATGGACGTGTTCGGCTTCCGCATCATCGTCGACCGGGTCGACACCTGTTACCGGGTGCTGGGGGCGGTGCACAACCACTTCATCCCGATTCCGGGCCGCTTCAAGGACTATGTGGCGATTCCCAAGGCCAACGGCTACCAGTCGCTGCACACCACCCTGAAGGCCCACTCCGGCATCCCGCTGGAAATCCAGATCCGCACCGAGGAAATGGAGGCGATGGCCAACAACGGCATCGCCGCCCACTGGCTCTACAAAGCCAGCGACGAGTCCGGCTCGCCCACCCACACCCGCGCCCAGTCCTGGATGCAGCGCCTGCTGGAGATCCAGCAGAAAGCGGGCAACTCCATGGAGTTCCTGGAAAACGTGAAGGTGGACCTGTTCCCGGACGAGGCCTACGTGTTCACGCCCAAGGGCGACATCAAGGAACTGCCCGCCGGCGCCACCCCGGTGGACTTCGCCTACGCGGTGCACACCAAGGTGGGCAATCGCTGTGTGGCGGCGCGCATCGACGGCAAGCTGGCGGCCCTGTCCACGCCGCTGGAATCCGGCCAGACCGTGAAGATCATCACCGCCCCCAGCGCCACGCCGAACCCGGGCTGGCTCAATTTCGTGGTCACCGGCAAGGCACGCTCCAACATCCGTCATTTCCTCAAACAGCAACGCCGGGAGGACGCCGCCGAACTGGGCCGGCGCCTGCTGGAAAAAGCCCTGAGCGGCTATGAGATGGAACTGAGCCGGCTGTCCGAGGCGAGCCTGGCGGTGGAGCTGGCGGACAACAACTACGCCAGCTTCGAGGATCTGCTCGAGGACATCGGCATGGGCAACCGGCTGGCGCCGCTGGTGGCGCGCAAACTGGCCGGCGCCCGCGAGGACGAAGAGGAAAGCCGCGACCGGGACCGCCGGCCGCTGGCGATCCGCGGCAGCGAAGGGCTGATGGTGACCTACGCCAAGTGCTGCTATCCGCTGCCCGGTGACACCATCCTCGGCCACCTGAGCGCCGGGCGCGGCATCGTCGTGCACCGCGACACCTGCAAGAATCTGCTGGCGGAAATGCGCAGCGCCCCGGAAAAATGCATCCCCCTGGACTGGGATAAGGAAGTGGGCCAGGAATTCACCGCCGCCCTGCGCATCGAGCTGGTCAACAAGCGCGGCGTGCTGGCTACCCTGGCCAACAGCGTCTCCGAGCTGGGTTCCAACATCGACACCATCGACATGGCCGAGAAGGACCCCACGCTCTCGATCATCAACGTCACCCTCACCGTCAAGGACCGCATTCATCTGGCCCGCATCATCAAACGTTTGCGTACGCTGGATAATGTTGTGAGGATTCACCGTATCAGCGCCTGAGCCCGCCGGGCCGGTGCCATTCATTCAGCAGGAAAGCACAATCATGTCCAATCGTTCCGTGATCAACACCGACCGGGCGCCCGCCGCCATCGGCACCTATTCCCAGGCCATCAAGGCCGGCGCCACCGTTTACCTGTCCGGGCAGATTCCCCTGGACCCGGCCACCATGGAACTGGTGGACGGCGACATGGAAGCCCAGATCCGCCAGGTCTTCGACAACCTCACCGCGGTCTGCGAAGCGGCCGGCGGCGGCCTCAAGGACATCGTCAAACTGAACATCTTCCTCACCGACCTGAGCCATTTCGCCCTGGTCAACGAGGTGATGGCCAGCTACCTGCAGGAACCCTACCCGGCCCGCGCCGCCATCGGCGTGGCGGCCCTGCCCAAAGGCGCCGGCGTGGAAATGGACGGCATCATGGACATCGCCTGACGCCATCCGCCGGTGACTGGATCACCGGGTTTGCACCAAGGGGCATCATTGTGATGCCCCTTTTTGTTAGCGTCCGCACGGGTCTGGACCACGGCCTGGTCCGCCTTCCCGAGGGCCCCGATACCACCCGGTATGGCCGGCCCCGATGATTCCCGTGAAGAATCAACAGCTTTGCCCCAACCCCCTCGCTCCCTTTCCCCGCCGCCACCGCATGGCATTCAACTTGCCTGCTCCTCCCCGTCCAGACTCTGGGCTTTTGCCAACTGATGAACGGGGAACAAAGCATGACGACTTCCATGTCCTCCCTTTTTCACAAGGGAACGAGCACCTTTGTTTTAGCCGCCACCCTGGTACTGAGCGCCTGTGGCGGTGACTCCGACAGCCACGACGATTCCACCGGCACACCCGCGCCGAAAACACAGCCGGACGCCGTCACCAACACGGTCGCCGCCGATGCCGCCGCCATGGGCGGCTTCGCCGTCGCCGAGGAAGAGTACGACTTCGGCCGCATGACCGTGTACGACAACAAGAATGGCGACAGCTACGACACCGACATCCACGGCTATATCCAATACCCGGAGGACGCCGATGGCCCCTTCCCGGTAGTGCTGTTCCTGCACGGCCGGCACGGCACCTGCTACGACGGCCGAGGCATCGACGACGACGATTGCGCGAACCCGATTCCCAGCTTCCGGGGCTACGAATACATCTCCAGGAATCTGGTCAGCCATGGCTACGCGGTGATTTCCGTGGACGCCAACGACATCAATGACCACGACAGCGGCCCCTCCAACGGCGACACCGGCGGCCTGGCCCGCGCCATGCTGGTGGTGCGCCATCTGGACGAATTCCGCACCATCAACGCCGGCGGCGGTCAGGGGCTGGACGCCCTGGTCGGCAAGCTCGACATGAGCGAGATCGGCATCATGGGCCACTCCCGTGGCGGCGAGGGCGTCAACCAGACCGTGCTCTATAACCGCGCCCGGCCGGAGCCCCACAACATCACGGCGGTGTTCTCCCTGGCGCCCACCGACTACAACACCCAGACCGTCAGCCGGGTGAACTTCGTGGCGCTGGCCGGCTACTGCGACGGCGACGTGGAAGACCTGATGGGCAACTTCGCCTACGACACCAGCCGCTACGCCCTGGCCAATGATCCCTATCCCAAATTCCAGCTGATCCCCATGGGCGCCAACCACAACTACTACAACACGGTGTGGACCAGCGACAGCCGCCCGGACGACTGGACCATCCTGGACAGCGACGGCGACGACCCCTGGTGCGGCGAGAACGCCGCCGGCAACGGCCGCGACACCCCGGACCTGCAGCAGGCCCAGGGGCTGTTCTTCATCGCCTCCTTCTTCCGCTACTTCGTCGGCCATGAACAGGCATTCGGCGCCTACTGGAACGGTCAGACGCCGGTGCCCGGGGGCATCTGCCCCGACGGCCAGGGGCCGTGCGACGACCGCTACCTGCTCAGCGTTCTGGCACCGGCGGCGGACCGGCTGGTGATCGACGACACCCTGGACGCCGCCAGCCTGACCACCAACAACCTGGGCGGCTCGGTCTGGTTCGACGGCTTCTCCTCCTACGGGATTTGCCAGACCAATGGCCGGCCCGGCGAAGGCTGCGACGTGGCCACGCCTACCTTCAACATCGCCGAGCAGCTGTTCATGGCCTGGGACACCACCGCCACCTACCGCTCGGAGCTGCTCGGATTGAACGCCACCGACTATCAGGTGCTGTCCGTGCGCGTGGGCATTTCCCACGGCGACACCGACAATCAGGCGGGCCAGGATTTCCATGTGGCCCTGACCGATCGCGATGGCAAGCGGGTCGAGGTGCTCGCCAGCGACTACAGTGACGGCCTTTTCTATCCGCCGGGCCGGGCCTTCTACGACAGCAACCACGGATCCCAGAAGACCACCCTCAACGCCGTGGACATCCCGCTGACCGCGTTTGACGGCGTGGACTTCACCCGCCTCGACGCGGTGGAGCTGAGTTTCGACCAAACCCCGGCGGGCACCGTGCAGATCACCGACCTGGTGATGCAGCGGGTGGACTTCTAGCCGTTTCTCCTCCGCGAGGCCCCGCCCAAGGCGGGGCTTCCATTCCGCACAGCGGAACAGCCTCACCGAAATACACTTCTCCGCTTGACACCCTCTCCGACCGAGCCGGATATTAGCTCCACGCTTTGTGAAAATGCTATTTCGCAGAGCGGAATACCAGGTAAGACAGCAAGAAAAATACACCCATAACGCCAAGAATAACGGGAGACTTATCGTGGATTTTCCATCCGGAATACGCACCCGATCCCTGCTCGCCGGCCTGCTGGCCGCCGGACTGCTCACCGCCTGCGGTGGCGACAGCGACAACGACTACACCGAAACCCCCGAACCTCAACGCCAGCAGGACAGCCGCACGTTCGCCGTGAACGAGGCGACGCTGCCGTTCGATGAGGCCGGTGTCACCGGCCACGCCAACGCCAGCCGCTGGTGGGGCGTGCGCCCCAGCGGCGCCGGCTACCGCATCGAGGTGCCGGAAACCTGGAACGGTATGCTCGTCATGTACGCCCACGGCTACCGGGGCGAGGGCCAGGAGCTGACCGTGGGCAACCCGAGCATCCGCCAGCATTTTCTCGATGAGGGCTACGCCTGGGCCGCCTCCAGCTACTCCACCAACTACTACGACGTGCGCACCGGCGTGGAGGACACCAACGAGCTGGCGCTGGCGTTCAACGACATCGCCGAGGACAACGGCCGCAGCCTGGCCGCGCCCACCAAGATCTACATCATGGGCGGCTCCATGGGCGGCCACGTCACCGCCGCGGCCATCGAGGAGGAGACCTACCAGACCGCCAACAACAAGGTGCAGTACAACGGCGCCGTGCCCTTCTGCGGCGTGGTGGGCGACACCTACGAGTTTGACTATCTGACCCGGGCCACTTTGGCGGCGCAGCACTTCGCCCACACCGTCGATCCCAATGCCCCGCCCCTGGAGGCGTTTCCCGCCACCAATTTCGATGTGGCCGCCATCAACGACGTGGTATGGAGCACGGTGCCCCAAGGCGCGACCTTGGGGGTGCTCACTGAAGAGGGCGAAAAACTCCAGGCGTTATTCCGGCACCTTACCGGCGGCGAGCGCCCCCTGGCCGACCTCGGTTTCCGAACCGCCCTTTGGGGTACCGTGATGGGCACGGGTGGCCGCGACGGCACCGTCAACGGCATCCTCACCGGTGATCTCAGCGGCAACGCCGGCGTGGAATATCAGTTCGATAACGATCCGGCGCTGACCAGCGAGGAACAGGCTTTCAATGACACCATCCTGCGGGTGGAAGGCAACCCGGCGGCCAACGGTCCGCGTGGCGACGGCCTGCGCTGGATTCCGGTGATCAACGGCGAGTTCAACGTGCCGGTGGTCAGCCTGCAGGGGCTCGGGGATCTGTACGTACCGTTCGAGCACGGCAAGATTTACCGCGAACGGGCGGAAGCCAATGGCAGCGGCGGTTGGCTGGTACAACGGGCAATCCGGTCCCTGTCTCATTGCGACTTCACCCTGGAAGAGCAGGAAACCGCCTTCGACGACATGATCAACTGGGAACAGAACTCGATCGTGCCCGACGGGGACGACTTCCTGGACGCCGCCGCGGTGGCCAACGACGACTTCGGTTGTCAGTTCAGCAGCAGCCGCGCCGGTCTGCCGTCCTGTACGCCTCCGTAACCGGCGGGTTCCATCGACCGGAAACGAAAACGCCCCGCTGAGCGGGGCGTTTTTATTGGGCGGGGTCGCTTCAACCGCGATCCAGGTCCAGCTCCGAGTTAAGCACCTTCTCAAACCCTTCCGGCAGCACGTCGGCCCAGGCGCGCAGGTCCTCGCGCAGTTTGTCCAGGGTCGGGGCGGTCAGGTTGGCGTGGCCCACCTTGCGGCCCGGGCGCACGGATTTGCCGTACCAGTGCACCACGCCGGGATGCTGCAGCCAGGCCTGATCGAAGGGGGTACCGATCAGGTTCACCATGGCGGTGGGGCCGTGCACGTTGAGCGAATGCAGGGGCACGCCGGCCAGGGCGTGCACGTGCAGGTCGAACTGGGACCAGTCGGCGCCCTCGTGGGTCCAGTGGCCGGAGTTGTGCACGCGCGGCGCGATCTCGTTGACCAGCAGCTCGCCGTCCTGCTCGAAGAACTCCACCGCCATCACGCCGGCGAAGTCCAGCTCTTCCATGATGCGGCGCAGGATGTCCTCGGCGTGGGGCTGCAGCGCGGCGCTGGCATTGGCCGGCGCCAGGCTCAGTCGCAGAATGCCGTCCACGTGCCAGTTGCGGGTCAGCGGGTAAAACAGGGTCTCGCCGGACAGCGCCCGGGCGCCGACGATGGACAGCTCGCGGCGGAACGGAATCTTCTGCTCGACGATGGCCCGGCCGGCCAGCTCATCCACGGGCACCGCGCTCAGATCGCCGCCTTCGCCCACGATCCAGGTGCCACGGCCGTCGTAGCCGCCGCTGCGTGCCTTGACCACCACGCCGCCGAAGTCCGCCACCGCCGCCGTCAGATCGTCGGTTTGGTCGAGCAGGCGCCAGGGCGCGGTGGGGATGCCCAAGCGGTCGAGCATGGTTTTCTGATCGAAGCGGTCGGGGATGGTGGCCAGGGCGCCGCGCGCCGCGCAGCGGTCACTGGCCGCCAGTTGCGCGGACAGGCCGGTATCCGGGAAGGCCTCCCGTTCCACGGTGATCACCGGGTAGCGCTCCAGGCACTCTTCCCAGGTGATCGGCACCGCCAGATCGGAGGTACCGGGCAGCAACACCGCCCGCTCCGGGTCGTAGCGGTCCACCACCAGGCCGAGCCGGGCCGCCGCCTCGGCCATCATCAGGCCGAGCTGGCCGCCGCCGAGCACCAGCACCCGGTTCATTCGAAGCTTTCCTGGCCGAGCTGCGCGTCCGCCAGCACCTCGTCGGCGCGGGAGGCTTTCCAGTCGGCGATGCGCTTGAGCAGGTCCGGGTCCCGGGTGGCCAGCATCTGCGCCGCCAGCAGGCCGGCGTTCCAGGCCCCGGAGGCGCCGATGGCCAGGGTGCCCACGGCCACGCCCTTGGGCATCTGCACGATGGACAGCAGGCTGTCCAGGCCGGACAGGGCGCGGCTTTTCACCGGCACGCCCAGCACCGGCAGCGGCGTCAGGGACGCGATCATGCCGGGCAGGTGGGCGGCGCCGCCGGCGCCGGCGACGATGATCTGGTAGCCCTCGTCCACCGCCTGCTCGGCGAATTCCACCAGCCGTTTCGGCGTGCGGTGGGCGGACACCACCTCGGCCTTCCAGCCCACGCCGAACTGGCTGAGGGCGTCACAGGCTTCCTTCATGGTCTCCCAATCGGATTGGGAACCCATTACCACGGCTACCGGTATCGTCATCGCTTCATTCTCCCCTGGGGCGGTCGCGCCCTCGGCGCCCGATCTGAAAGGCGCACACTGTACCGATTCCAGGCCCGGGCACAAGCCCGGCCAAGGGCGCTAAAGATACCGCAGCGCGCCCCTCAGGCCCAGCGGGACGGTCATTCCGGCCGGTGCTCCGCCAGCACCGTTTGGTAGCCCGCCCGGTAATCGCCGTAGCGCGGGGTGTAACCGCCTTCGGCGATAAACCGGCTGTGGATGCGCTTGCCGGTGGGGGTCGCGTCCGGCACCGCCAGCGACAATCCCAGGCGTTCCGCCAGCCAGGCGTACACCTCCAGATTGCTGGCCGGATGGTTGTCGGTGCCCACCACCAGCGGCGGCATCGTCTCGCCGGCCAGCCAGCGCGTGGCCAGGGTGTGCAGCAGGCCGACGCAGTCGTCGCGGTGAATGCGGTTGCTCCAGGCGGCCCCGGGCAGTGCCTCTTCGCCGCGCGCCAGTTTTTCCACCTTGCTCAGCAGACGATGGCGCCCGGGGCCGTAAATACCGGAGAAGCGCACCGCCGTGGCCAGCCCCCGGGCGCTGATTTCCTCTTCCGCCGCCAGCACCACCTTGCCGTTGTAGCGGCTCGGGCGGGGCGGGGTGGTCTCATCCACGTCGCCGTCCTGGTCGCCGAACACCGCCGTGCTCGACACGAACAGCACCGGCGGCAGCGGCTGCCGCGCCGCCAGACCGTCCAGCAGATTCAGCGGTGCCCGCACATAGGCTTGCAGGTAGCCTTCCTCGTCGTAACGGGACGGGGTCATGATCACCACCAGCAGATCCACCGGGTCCGGCGGCAGGCGCGGCGCGCCGTCGAGCAGGTCCTGGCTGTACAGATCCACCCCGGCGGGGGCGGTGTGACCACGGCGGATGCCGCTGATACGGTGGCCGTCGGCGCCCAGCCGCGCGGCCAGGCCGGTGCCCAGGTCACCGAGACCGGCAATCAGAATATGGCTCATTGGGTAGCAGTCCGGCAGAATGGTGCATCATCGAAAAAACTTCTGGCGCTTATGACCCTAACAGAACTTCGCTATCTGGTCGCTCTCGCCCGTGAACGGCATTTCGGGCACGCCGCCCAGGTCTGCAACGTGAGCCAGCCGACGCTCAGCGCGGCGATCAAGAAACTGGAAGAACAACTGGGCATGCCGCTGTTCGAGCGGCGCCCCCGGGAAGTGGTGGTGACGCCCCAGGCGGAGCCCATCGTCGCCCAGGCCCAGCGCGTGCTGGAGCAGGCCGACCTGCTGGAGCAGATGGCCATGAGCCAGCGCGACCAGCTCGGTTCGCCGCTGCGGGTGGGCGCCATCTTCACCGTGGCCCCCTATCTGTTCCCGACCATGGTGCCACGGGTGCGCGCGGAAGCGCCGGAGATGCCCCTGTTCATCGAGGAGAACTACACCCACGTGCTGCGCGGCAAGCTGGACCGGGGCGAGCTGGACGCCATCATCGTGGCGCTGCCGTTCTCCGGCGGCGGCCTGGTGCGCGCCAAAATGTACGAGGAATCCTTCTCGGTGCTGCTGCCCGGCGACCATCCCTGGACCAAACAGAAACAGATCCGTCCGGAACAGCTGCTGGAAGAAACCCTGCTGCTGCTCGGCGAGGGCCACTGTTTCCGCGATCAGGTGCTGGAGCTGTGCCCGGCCATCGATTCCGAGCGCCAGCGCAACCTGGTGCAGATCGAGGGCGGCTCCCTGGAGACCCTGCGACACATGGTGGCCTCGGGCCTGGGCATCACGGTGCTGCCGGACTCCGCCCTGCACCAGCACGGCTACGACAAGTCCACCTTCGCGGTGCGCCCGTTCGCGCCGCCGGTGCCGTCGCGCACCATCGCCCTGGTGTGGCGCGACAGCTTCCCGCGGCCGAAGGCCATCGAAGTGCTGCGCCATTCGGTGCCCCGTGAAGGACTGGCGGCCTGATTTTGTCCCGATGAGCGCTCCGGTATGAGCCGGCCCGACGCGCCGGAACGCATCGACATCACCCGCCTCAAGGGGGTCGGCCCCCGGGCGGCGGAGCGGCTCGCCAAACTGGGACTGCACACCCTGGAAGACGTGCTCTTTCACCTGCCGTTCCGCTACGAGGACCGCACCCGCATCACCCCCATCGGCGGCCTGCGCCCGGAACAGGGGGTGGTGATCGAGGGCGAGGTGCTGGCCGCCGACGTGGTGTTCGGCAAACGCCGCTCGCTGCTCTGCAAGGTGGGCGACGGCACCGGTCTGGTGGTGCTGCGCTTCTATCATTTCAGCGCCGCCCAGAAGAACGCCCTGGAGAAGGGCCGGGCCATTCGCGTTTACGGCGAACCCCGGCCCGGCGCCGCCGGCCTGGAGTTCTACCACCCGGAGTACCAGACCGGCCCGGACCTGCCGCCGCTGGAAAAATCCCTGACCCCGGTCTACCCCACCACCGATGGCGTCAGCCAGAAGCTGCTGCGCAATCTCGCCGGCCAGGCCCTGCAATGGCTGCGCACCCACGAGCCGGAGGAACTGATCCCCGCCGGGCTGCTGGATCGCAGCGGCCTGCCCGGCCTGGCGGAAGCGCTCAGCAAGCTCCACCACCCGCAGCCCGACGATCCGGTGGACCTGCTGCTGGACGGCAACCATCCGGCGGTGAAGCGGCTGGTAATGGAAGAGATGGTGGCCCATCAGCTCGGCATGCTGACCAAGCGGGCCGGCCAGAAGGCCCTGGAAGCGCCGGCCCTGCAAGGGGACGGGCTCACCGCCCGGCTGCTCCAGAGCCTGCCGTTCGCGCTCACCGGCGCCCAGCAGCGGGTGATCGGCGAGATCCGCGCCGACCTGCGCCGCCGCCACCCCATGCTGCGGCTGATCCAGGGCGATGTGGGTTCCGGCAAAACCCTGGTGGCCGCCGCCGCCGCCCTGGTCGCCATGGAATCCGGCTATCAGGTGGCGCTGATGGCGCCCACCGAATTGCTCGCCGAGCAGCATCTGAACAATTTCCGCCAGTGGCTGGCGCCCCTGGGCATCCCGGTGCACTGGCTGGCGGGCAGTGTCGGCGTCAAGGCCCGGCGCGAAACCCTGGCGGCTCTGGCCGACGGCAGCGGCGCCCTGGTGGTGGGCACCCATGCCCTGTTCCAGGAGGCGGTGGCGTTCCAACGCCTGGGTCTGATCATCATCGACGAGCAGCACCGCTTCGGCGTGCAGCAGCGGCTGGCGCTGCGCGAGAAAGGCCGTTTCGGCAACCAGGTGCCGCACCAGCTGACGCTCACCGCCACGCCGATTCCGCGCACCCTGGCGATGAGCGTCTACGGCGACCTGGACACCTCGGTGATCGACGAAATGCCGCCCGGGCGCAAGCCGATCCAGACCCTGGCGCTGCCCACCTCGCGCCGCGACGACGTGGTCGCGCGCATCCGCGCCGCCTGCCTGGAGGGCACCCAGGCCTACTGGGTGTGCACCCTGATCGAGGAATCCGACGAGCTGCAGGCCCAGGCCGCCGAGGCCACCTTCGAGACCCTGCGCGAGGCGTTGCCGGAACTGACCGTGGAGCTGGTGCACGGGCGCATGAAGGCGAAGGAAAAGCAGGAACGGATGGGGCGCTTCTCGCGGGGCGAGGCGCAGCTGCTGGTGGCCACCACGGTGATCGAGGTGGGCGTGGACGTGCCCAATGCCACCCTGATGGTGATGGAAAACGCGGAACGGCTGGGGCTGGCGCAGTTGCACCAGTTGCGGGGACGAGTGGGCCGGGGCGGTGAGCAGAGCTACTGTCTGTTGCTGTATCAGACGCCCCTGTCGCAGACCGCCAAGAAGCGGCTGGCGGTGATGCGCGACACCAGCGACGGTTTCGTGATCGCCGAGGAGGATCTGAAGCTGCGCGGCCCCGGCGAATGGCTGGGCACCCGCCAGACCGGGGATCTGGCGTTCCGCATCGCCGACCTGGTCCGCGATGAGGCACTGATGGGCCCCGCGCGGCAGGTGGCCGCCGAGCTGCTGGCGCACCATCCGCACCAGGTGGAGCGGCTGCTGCGGCGCTGGCTGCGCGGCGGCGAGGATTTCGCCGACGTCTGAGGCGCCGGGGAGGAATCAGCGAGCCGAATCGAACAGCAGCTCGAATCCACCCCACATCATTCGCATGCCATCAAAGGGCATCTCCGGGAATTCCTGGCCTTCCATGTCCGCCTCCATGGCCCGGGCCGCCGCGTCGCAGGTGGCCTTGTCCGGCCACAGGGTCCAACCCACCACCGGCACCTCGCCGTCCTCGGCCAGGGTGGCGCGGTAGAAGTCGGTCTGCTTTCCACGGGGAACATCCACGCCCCAGGCTTCCACCATGCCCAGGCACCCACGGGGGCCGAACGCCTCGTCCCAGGCCCCCCGGGCCATGTCCAGGTACCGGCTTTGGTTGCGCTCCGGCACCGCCAGCGCGAAGCCCTGGATATAACCCACCCCCCGGTCCGTGCCGGCCACCAGGATGGGGTTGAAGCCCCCGAAGATGGCACGGCTGCCATCGAAGGGCATGTCCGGCATGGGGTGCGACGCCGGGTCCTCCTGCATTTTTTGCCAAGCGGCATCCGCGCTGGCCTGATCCGGCCATTCGATCCAGCCATAGACGATGCTCTCGTCGTCCTTGGCCCGCACCGCGCCAAACAGATCGTTGACCTTGCCCCGCTGGACATCCACGCCCCAGCCCTCGACCATTCGCGTCGCGCCCAGGGGCTCCAGCATGGCCCAGGCGGCCACCAGGTGTTCTTCGTATTGGCGTTTGTTGTTGGTCGGCACCGCCGTGATGGAGCCGGTGTAATAGGTCATTTCCAGTTCTCCTGGGACGTCGTCAAGTACACGCTCAAACCGTGTCGCCCGGGCCGTCCATTCCCCGGGCGAAATCAGCATCGCACTTGAAGTAGTAAAAAACAACCAATAGTATTTAAACATGACTAGTCGCACCCAAAAGCCCGCATCCCGCCCCCGCTATGACGAGGGCTGCCTGGCCGCCCACGCGCTCAACCTGATCGGCGACCGCTGGGCACTGCTGGTGGTGCGCGAACTGATGTTCGCGCCGAAACGGTTTCAGATGATTCGCGCCGGGCTGCCCGGCATCACCGCCAGCGTCCTGACCGGACGGCTGGCCCAGATGCGGGAAGCCGGCGTGGTCACCCACGACGAACGCCTGGGCAGCTATGCGTTGACGGCCACCGGCCAGGGGCTGCTGCCGGTTCTGGAGGGATTGTGCCAATGGGCACTGACGGTGCCGGGCCACGACCCTTCCCGGTTCATCAGTCCGTCGGCGTTGATGATTTCAATGGGTGCGAATCAGGTACCGGCAAAAGCCGGCGAGCCGCCCGGGTCGGCGGGGTTCGATTTCGGCAAGGAAGCCTTTGAGATGCGGGTGCGGGAAGGGCGGCTGTCGACCCGCCGGGTGGCGCGTCCGGACACGGACTTTACCCTGGCCGGCGATGGCAACGCGCTGGCGAGAGCGGTTTATGGCGCCGTTCCGTTGACGTCGCTGGTCGATGAAGGGGTGATTGAATTGAACGGTGATGTCGTCGCGGCGCAACGGTTCGTGGCGGGGTTCAGCCTCGCGCCTCGAACGGTTACGCCCCACGGCGAAGTCCTGCCCGCCCGAACCGAGACCTGAACGGCTACCTGAACGGAGAGCACCCGCGCGGCTCGACGGGCCCTCGCGACGTGACGGGAAGGGCGCCGATTAATCGGCGGCTTTCGGCTGGGGCGCGGTCAGTTCCGCCCAGGCGTCCTTGGTCTTTTCCCAGGCACCGCCAAAGCGGGCCTTGGCCACTTCCCAATTGTCCGCGGAGGCGGCTTTGAGTTGCTGGTATTCCTCACCCAGGTCCTCGCGCTTGTCTTTCATGTCGGCGAGCGCTTCCTGCTTCTGCAGGCGCGCTTCCTGGGACATGTCCTGCCAGTTTTCGTCGATGTTGGCGCGGGCATGGTCGATGTCTTCGTCCAGCGCGGTCATGGCCTGGCTCAGGGCGGCCAGCGCCTGATCCTTCTGTTCGACGGAAAACTGTTTGATGGCTTGCCAGGTGTCGCGCATCTGGGCCTGAACGTTTTGCTGCTCGGGTTGCTTCACGTTGGGAACGCCTTCGGTGGCGTCCTGTGCCCAACTGCTGGCGGTGGTGGCCATCATCAAGGCGGCGGCAAGAAGAAGGGAAGGTCGTCGCATGGGGTCTCTCCGGGAATTCGGCACTGATACTCCTCTATTATCGTCTTCCCCATTACACATGGGTGCAAAACACTGAAAAACAAGGGGTTAGTTCAACGAACTTGCCGAAACCGGTCGGGGCTCACGCCGTACCAGCGCTTAAAGGCCTTGCCGAAATTGCTGGCGTCGGAGAACCCGAGACGCCGCGCCACCTCGCCCACCGGCAGGCCGTCGCGGCGCAGCCAGTCGGCGGCCTGCTCCGCCCGCTGCGCCTCGATGAGCTTGCGATAGCCGCTGCCGGCTTCCGCCAGATGGCGCCGCAGTGAGCGCTCACTGAGATTCACGGAGGCGGCCAGTTCGGCCAGGGAGGGCGGGTTGTCCGGGCGCAGCCGCAACAGCCCGCGCAGGGTGCGAATCAGCGGCGGCGCCCGGTCCAGTTCCGCCAGCGCCTGCTCCGCCAGCTGCTCGTGCTGCCGGCAAAGCGCCGCGTCGCCCAGGGGCAGCGGGTCGCGCAGGCCGCCGGCGTCGTGCCAGATCACATTGCGCTCACCGCCGAAACGAACCTCCACCCCCAGACGCTCGCGCCACAGGCCGGCCACCGCCGGACGCGGGCGGCTCAGTTCGATATCACGGACCACGCCGGGGCGCGCCACCCGCTGCAGATGTTTCACGTGCACGGCGACAAAGGCGTCCAGGGCGCAGGCGTGCACCGGCTCGCCGGGCAGGGCCTGGATCGCCAGACCCTCGGCGCCGGGCCGGTGCAGCCGGGATACCGTGACGCTGGTGGAAATCAGCGCCTGGAATCGCACCACCAGATCCAGCACCCGGTCCAGGGTCGGGGCGGTCTGCACCAGCAGGCCCAGCAACCGCAGATGCATGGGTTGCGCCACCTGGCCCACGCGCAGGCCGATGGCCGGGTCGCCGCTGAGCCGTTCCGCCGCCGTCCACAGCCGGCTCATGGCGTCCACCGGCACACGCCCGCCGGGTTCGGTACCGAGCAGGGCCGGCTCCAGACCGGCGGCCTCCAGCAATGCCGCCGCCGACACTCCGCCGCGCTCCAGGGTGCCGACCAGCGCCAGCGGCCAGGCGGCCACGGTGGTGGCGGTGGTCACCGGCCACCATCCGCTGGCCGTTTGCCACCTTGGTGTGGCCCGGGCGTGGGGCTAGCCTGCCGACAGGCATTCCAATAAGGACAAGATTCCATGCGATACCTTTTTATTCTGCTGACGCTGGCGCTGGCCGCCTGCGGCGACGACGAGACCACCATCGCCGCCTCCGAAACCCCCGCGCCGGAGGCCCTGAAGGCGCACACCCAGGTGTTCAAGCAAGGCGTGGTGGAAGTCACCGACGGCGTGTATGTGGCGATCGGCTACGGGCTGGCGAATTCCATTATGCTGGAAGGGGACGACGGCATCATCATTGTCGACACCATGGAAACGGTGGCGGAGGGGCGCCGGGTGCTGGCGGAATTCCGCAACATCACCGACAAACCGATCAAGGCGCTGATCTACACCCACAACCACGCCGACCATGTGTTCGGCGCGCGCGCCTTCGCCGCCCCCGGCGAGGTACCGGTGTACGCCCATGAAAGCACCGGCTACTACATCAACCGGGTGGTGAACCAGATCCGCCCGATCATTACCGCCCGCTCCATGCGCATGTTCGGCCACCATCTGCCGGAAGGGGAACTGATCAACGACGGCATCGGCCCCTTCCTGGGGGTCGCCGAGGACAGCGAGCTGTTCGCCCTGCCGCCGGACCATACCGTGGATGAACAGCTGGACGTGACCATCGCCGGCCTGCGTCTGCAACTGGTGCACGCCCCGGGGGAGACCAACGACCAGCTGTTCGTGTGGCTGCCGGACAAGAAAGTGGTGCTGTCCGGCGACAACATCTATCAGGCGTTCCCGAACCTGTACACCATTCGCGGCACCCCCTACCGGGACACCGGGCAGTGGGTGGCCAGCCTCGACAAGATCCGCGCGCTGGGCGCCGAGTACCTGGTACCCAGCCATACCCGACCGCTCACCGGCGCCGACACCATCGAAAAGACGCTGACCGCCTATCGGGACGCGATCCAGTACGTGCACGACCAGACCCTGCGCTATATGAACAAGGGCTATACGCCGGATCAGATCGTCGAGCGGGTGCACCTGCCGCCGCATCTGGCGGAGCATCCCTGGCTGCAGCCGTTCTATGGCAAGGTCAGCTGGTCGATCCGCTCCGTGTTCGACGGTTACCTGGGCTGGTTCGACGGCAACCCGAGCACCCTGCAACCCCTGCCGGAGGGCGAGCGCGCCCGGCATATGGCGGAGCTGGCCGGCGGCGATGCCGCCCTGCTGGACAAGGCCCGCGAGGCGCTGGAACAGGGTGATGCCCAATGGGCGCTGAGCCTGAGTGACGATCTGGCGGTGCTGCGCCCGGACGACGACCAGGTGGCCGATCTGCGCGCCGCCGCCCTGCGCCGGCTGGCCGAGGGCGAGGCCAACCCCAACGCCCGCAATTATTACTTCACCGCCGCCCGGGAAGCCGCCGACGGGCTCAAGCCGGGCTTCCGGACGCCGCCGCCGGACGGCTTCCTGGCCACCCTGCCCATCGACAACTTCCTGCACGCCATGCCGGCGTTCCTGAAGGCCGAGGACACCCTGGACGCGGAGGAGAAGCTGGGCTTCGAGTTCACCGATTCCGGCCGCGCCTTCACCCTGGTCATCCGTCACGGCGTGGCGGTGGTGCACGAGGGCCTGGACGACGACACCGCCGCGGTGCTGGTCACCCGCGAGCCGGTCTGGAAACAGATCGCCGCCGGCCAGCGCAACCCGGCCATGGCCCTGGCCGGGGACGACCTGGATATCCGCGGCGGCAAGATCGCGGCGCTGCGCATTCTCGGCTACTTCGAAAAAATGGACTGAGCTTGCCCGATGGCGGGCAATCAAGGCATGCTCCCGGACCATGGCGCGGCTCAGGCCGCGCCGCTTTTTTCGATGGAACCGACGGGAATTCGCCATGATGCGCCGCTCCGGGCAATCGCCCCTTCTGATCGTCTCCGCCCTGGCCCTGGCCTTGTCGCTGGCCGCCTGTGACAACGGCACCGACGCCCCCGCCGAGCCCGACAAGAAAGACACCGCGCCGGCCACGGACAACGGGCAACCGGACCGGCCCGTGGAGACCGACGGCGGCGACAAACAGGCGGCCCGGCCGGTACCGGCCAAGCTGACCCACCAGATGGAAACCCTGGAACGGCGCCCGCAAGGCTGCGACGGGGACGATTGCCCCCACTTCGAGGTACGCCTGCAGGTCTATGAGGGCCAGCCGGAGCTGAACGCGGCGGTGCGCCGCCAACTCACCTCGCAGCTGGTGGTCACCAGCGAGAACCCGGCCAGCCCGGACAGCCTGGAGGCCGCCGCCGAGCAGTTCCTGAGCACCGCCGCCGGCGTCTCCGGGGAAGGCAGCCATGGCTGGGAGCTGACCGGCGAAACCCGCCAATTGGGTCGCTGGAAGGATCTGGTGACCATCGCCATCAGTAGCTATGAATTCACCGGCGGCGCCCATGGCCTGCCGGTCACCCGCTGGCTGAACTGGGATCTGGGCGAAAACCACGCGGTGCCCCTGGGCCGGCTGATCGAATCCGGCCAGGAAAGCGCCTTCTGGAACGCCGCCGAGCGCGCCCACGCCCGCTGGGTGGAAAAACAGGCCCCCGACGACGCCGGCTTCCGGGAGGACTGGCCGTTCCAGCAGAGCGAGTCCTACCGGCTTACCCCGGCCGGGGTGGTGCTGCATTACGACGTTTACAGCATCGCCCCTTACGCCATGGGCCAGCCGGAGCTGACCGTGCCCTGGAAGGACCTGGAAGGCGTGATCCGCCCCCGTTACCGGCCCCATTGAGGGGGCCGGTCAGCCCGGACGGGTGGACGCCCGGCAAAGCTCCAGCCAGCGCTCCACCCCGGGGCTGCGGTACTTCTCCCGGTGCAGCACGAAATAGAAAGCCCGGCTGAAGTCCCGGTGCGGCACCGCCAGCGGCACCAGGGAGCCGCGCCGGAACGCCTCGCGCAGGGACACCCGTGACAGGCAGCTGATGCCCAGCCCGGTTTCCACCGCGCGCTTGATCGCCTCAGTGTGCTCCAGCTCCAGCAGCAGGTGCAGGTCCGGCAGAATGCCGTGCATGCCGCGCTCGAAGGTCTGGCGGGTGCCGGAGCCGGGCTCGCGCACGATCCAGGTGGCCGCCTTGAGATCGTCGTCGTCGAGGCGCTCGCGCCTGGCCAGCGGGTGGTCCGGCGCGCAGAACACCACCAGTTCGTCGTCCCGCCAGGGCAACAGATCCAGGTCCCGGTGATTGATTTCACCCTCGATCAGACCCAGATCAAGGTCGAAGCCCAATACCCGATCGACAATGTTGCGGGTGTTGGCCACTTCCAGCTGCACCCGGGCACCGGGCTGCTCGGCCATGTAGCGGGCCATGATGCTGACCGCCAGGTAGTTGCCGATGGTAAGGGTCGCCCCCACCTTGAGCTGGCCCAGTTCCTGATGGGCCAGCAGGCCGGCCTCCAGGTCCCGGGCCTGGGCCAGCAATGCCTCGGCCCGGGGCCAGAGCTGACGGCCCAGTTCGTTGAGGCGCAGCCGTTTGCCGGCGCGCTCGAACAGCTTCACCTCGAACTGGGATTCCAGCTCCTTGAGCGCCCCGGAAGCGGCGGACTGGGACATGCTGAGATGGGCGGCGGCGCGGCTCACGTTTTCAAAGTGGGCGGTGGCCAGGAAGACTTCCAACTGCCTCAGGGTGTAGCGCATGGCGGCGATCCCGTGTATATATGCGCCCGCGGCGCACAAATGCGAACTATTAGCGTTTATATATCGGCAATGCCGATATCAAATATCGGAATTACCCATTTTACCGATATCGGCAAAGTGGTTACATTCTCACCAACTGAAGATTCGGGAATAAAAGCGCATTAGCTTATGTCAAATTTGAATACTGAAACCGTCACCAGCGTGCACCATTGGAACGACACGCTGTTCAGCTTCACCACCAGCCGGGACCCGGGTTTCCGCTTCAAGAACGGTCATTTCACCATGATCGGCCTGGAGCAGGAGGGTGGCCGGCCGCTGCTGCGCGCCTATTCCATCGCCAGCGCCAATTACGAGGAAGAGCTGGAGTTCTTCAGCATCAAGGTGCCGGACGGCCCGCTCACCTCCCAGCTGCAGAAAATCCAGCCCGGCGACAAGATCTACGTGAGCCGCAAGCCCACCGGCACCCTGGTGGCGGACCACCTGCTGCCCGGCAAGCGCCTGTGGCTGCTGTCCACCGGCACCGGCCTGGCGCCGTTCCTGAGCATCATCAAGGACCCGGAAATCTACGACCAGTTCGACCAGGTGATTCTCACCCACGGGGTGCGCTATACCTCCGAGCTGGCCTATCGGGAAATCATCGAGAACGAACTGCCGAACAATGAATTCTTCGGCGAGTACGTGCGCAACCAGCTGCTGTACTACCCCACCGTGACCCGGGAGCCGTACCGCAACAAGGGCCGCCTGACCGATCTGATGACCTCCGGCAAGATCTTCGAGGATCTGAACCTGCCGACCCCGAATCTGGAAGAAGACCGCTTCATGCTGTGCGGCAGCCCGGCCATGCTCAAGGATCTCACCGACATTCTGGACGGCTGGGGCTTCCGCGAGTCCCGGGGCGGCCACGCCCACGAATACGTGATCGAACGCGCTTTCGTCGAGAAATAAGCCTTAAGCCCGCGAAATAAGCCCGCGCTGAATCTTCAGTACCTGCCCCGCCGCCCGGCGGGGCTTTTTTTGTGGCCTGCCGTCCCTGGCGGCCACCCTTCGGGCCGTCGCTGACGCGACGTCAAAAAAAGCTCCCGGCGTTTTTTTGGTGAGATGCGGCGCTCTCGCCTGACAGCGGCGGCGCGGCCCGGTATGGTCCCGCGCATAACCTTCAAGGAGCTTGACCGGTATGTCCGCAGTGTTTGGTAATTTTCTGGCTATCTTTCCGCTGATCGTACCCGCCCTGATCGGCATCGTTCTGGGCTGCGCGTTTCTGTCCCGCTACCGCAAGCCGGCCATCATGGTAATCATCGCCAGCGTCCTGCTGCTGCTCCAGGGGGCCTTCATGATGCTGGCCAACATGTTCCTGGTGCGCCTGGCCAGCGACGGGGTGATTACCTGGGAAACCTACAGCCTGATCGCTTCGACGGTGCACTTCATCCTCGGCATCGGCTCGTCCGGGCTGCTGCTGACGGCGGTGTTCGCCGGACGGGCCGCCCCGGTCGTGGAGGTGGCGCCGGATGCCCGGCCCCACCGGGGGGCGCCGATTCTGGTCATGGGGATCCTGTCGGTGGCGATTTTCGCGCCGTTGGGGGTGATCGCCATGGTGCTGGGGATTCGCGATCTGGCGGCCATGGAGGCCGGCACCATGGATCCACGGGGCCGCCCGCAGACCACCGCCGGCATGGTGCTGGGCATCATCGCCATCGTGCTGATGGTGCTGGCGCTGATCGGCGCCGCCCTGTTCCTTTACACCCTCTCCACGGCCAACTGGATGCCCTGAGGCGGCGGGGAGCGGCAGTGGGGAGCGGCGCTAGCGCTCCCAGTTGCTCTCCGGCATGCGCTGCAGGTGCAGCTGGCTGATCAGCCGCAGCGTGGGCCGGATCAGAAACTGGAAGCTGCCGATGATGAACAGCCAGGCCGCCGGCTCCGCCAGGCTGGGATAAAGAAAGAGGACGCTTCCCACCAGAAACCAGATGGCGATCAGAAAGTCGTTGATGATACTGAGCGTTTCGTAACGCCTCCGGATCACCAGTTCCTCGTGGCCCAGATGCAGCGTCAGCGGGTCATCGATTCGACGGTTCGCCATCCTGTCCTCCCTCTTTTATCCAATCAGCATTGATGCAATCAGCGTGGTTTTGGCCCTCGCAAAGCGACCGGTTGTTCATTGGCATCGACGGCGGCGGGCTGCTCGTCCAGATCGCGGACCATGCCGCAGGCGACGCACTCCATCCAGATGCGCTCGCCGTCCAGACAGCGCTGGACCCGATCCACCGCGCCGCAGGACGGGCAGGCGGCACCGGCGATGAATTGACGCTTTACCGCCATCTCAGCCTCCGATACCGCTGTGCCGCAGCAGCGGCTCCACACTCGGCTCACGGCCACGGAACGCCACGAACAGCTCCATGGGCTCCTGGCTGCCGCCCTGGGCGAGGATTTTCTCGCGGAAATCCCGACCGGTGTCGGCGTTGAACGGCCCCTCTTCCTCGAAGCGGGAATAGGCGTCGCAGGACAGCACCTCCGCCCATTTGTAGCTGTAATAGCCCGCCGCATAGCCGCCGGCGAAGATGTGCGCGAAGCCGTTCTGGAAGCGATTGAAGGCCGGCGGCCGCACCACCGACACCTGCTCGCGCACGTCGTCGAGCACCTGCTGGATGCTCAGCCCGTCCCGGTACTCGGCGTGCAGGCGCATGTCGAACAGGGAGAATTCCAACTGCCGCATCATGCCCATGGCGCTTTGGAAGTTCTTGGCGGCGAGCATTTTTTCCAGCATCGCCTTGGGCAGCGGCTCGCCGGTTTCGTAGTGGCCGGAAATCAACGCCAGCCCTTCCTCGGTCCAGCACCAGTTTTCCAGAAACTGGCTGGGCAGTTCCACCGCGTCCCAGGCCACACCGTTGATGCCGGAAATCCCGGGCACGTCCTGTTCGGTGAGCATATGGTGCAGGCCGTGGCCGAACTCGTGGAACAGGGTGACCACCTCGTCGTGTGTCAGCAGCCCGGGCTTGCCACCGGCCGGCGGCGCGAAATTGCAGGTCAGGTAGGCCACCGGCGTTTGCAGGCTGCCGTCGGGACGACGGCGGCGGATGCGGGCGTCGTCCATCCAGGCACCGCCCCGTTTGCCGGTGCGCGCGTACATGTCCAGGTAAAAGGCGGCGCGCACGGTGCCGTCGTCGTCCACCAGCTCGTAGAAACGCACGTCGGGGTGCCAGGTATCCACGTCTTCCCGGGGGCGGAAGCGGATGCCGAACAGGCGGCCCACCACCTGGAACATGCCGTCGATGACGGTCTCCGCCGGGAACCAGGGGCGCAGGGCCTCCTCGGACAGGTCGTAGCGGGCTTCGCGCAGCCGTTCGCTCCAGAAGCCCAGGTCCCAGGGCTGCAGATCGTCGGCGCCCTGTTCGGCGGCGAACGCCTTCAGGTCCGCCAGCTCCTGCTCCGCCTGGGGTTTGGCGCGGCGCGCCAGGTCATTCAGAAACGTGGTGACCTCGTCCACGTCCCGGGCCATCTTGGTGGCCAGGGATTCCTCGGCGTAATTGGCGAACCCGAGCAGGTTGGCCTGGGCATGGCGCAGCTTGAGAATCTCGTCCATCACCTCGGCGTTGTCGTACTCGCCGGCCTGGGGCCCCTGGTCGGAGGCCCGGGTGGTGAAGGCGCGGTACATTTCCTCGCGCAGGGCGCGGTTGCGCGCATGGCTCATCACCGCGATGAACACCGGCACGTCCAGGGTCAGCAGCCAGCCCTGTTCATGGCCCTCGGCACGGGCCCGGTCGGCGGTGCCGGCCAGGGCGGTTTCCGGCAGGCCGTCCAGCTCGGCTTCGTCGGTGACCAGCTTGCTCCACGCCTGGGTGGCATCGAGCAGGTTGTTCTCGAAGCGGGTGGTCAGCTCGGAGAGCCGCTTGGCGTTCTCCATGTACTGCTTTTTCTGCTCGCCGGACAGCGCCACGCCGGAGAGGCGGAAATCACGCAGGGTATTGTCGATGTCCTTGCGCTGGGCCGGGCTGAGCTGCTGGAATTCGTCGCTGTCGCGCAGCGCCTGGTAGGCGGCGAACAGATCTTCATTCTGGCCGACCTCGGTGCCGTATTCACTGAGCAGCGGCAGGCAGGCGTTGTAGGCTTCGCGCAGCGCTTCGTTCTGGGCCACCGCGTTGAGATGGCCCACCGGGCCGAACGCCTTGCCGAGACGGTCGTCTTCCTCGGCCAGGGTCTGCTCCAGGGCGCGGTAGCTGAAGTCGCCCTTGGCCAGCACCTCGCGGATGCGTTCGCGACCGGCGGCCACCAGCGTCTCCACCGCCGGCTTCACGTGCTCGGGGCGGATGTCGGAAAACGGCGGCAGATCCGGATAATCGATCAGCGGATTGTGGCTCATGGGACCTCTCGGTATAAACGGGCGGTAACGGAAACGTTCAGGAGTAGTGAAATGGGGATTCGCCCCTTCAAAGACAAGGCGCCGACGCTGGGTGAACGGGTCTGGGTGGACCCGGCCGCCACCGTGATCGGCGAGGTGGAACTGGCCGACGACGTGTCCCTGTGGCCGGGCGCCGTGGTGCGCGGCGACATGCACCGCATTCGCGTGGGCGCCCGCACCAGCGTGCAGGATAACGCGGTGCTGCACATCACACACGCCTCGGAGTTCAATCCCGGCGGCTTCCCCCTGGACATCGGCGAGGACGTGACCATCGGCCACCAGGCCATGCTGCACGGCTGCACGGTGGGCGATCGGGTGATGATCGGCATGCAGACCATGATCATGGACGGCGCCGTGGTGGAGAGCGACGTGATGCTGGCCGCCGGCAGCCTGGTGAGCCCGGGCAAGCGGTTGGAATCCGGCTGGCTGTACCGGGGCCGACCGGCCCGGCCGGTGCGCGAACTGACCGAGCAGGAATTGCGCTTTCTGCCCTACGTGGCCGGCAACTACGTCAAACTCAAGGACGATTACCGGGCGGAGGCTAGATCGCCCACATAAACGACAGGTTGCCGAAGCTGAGCGGGTCGTTGCTGTCGCGCAGCGGCGAGGTGGAGGTCTGCAGGGTCATGGTGAAGCTGAAACCGTCGTTGCGCAGACCGAAGCCGCCGATGGCGGTGCCGGTGAAGTCGCGGGCCTCGATGTCGTAGGGCCCGGCGTGCTCCTCGATGTAGGAATAGCCGTTGTACTGGCCGGCCAGCCCCAGGAACAGCTCCCAGCCGAAGCCGCGGCGGTCGAACAGGCCCACCAGGGAGCCGGCGGTGCCGATGCCGGCGTAGTCGGGAATGAAGTTGCCCGGCAGGTTGCGTCCGAAGCGCACGAAGCCGCCGGCCTGGGCATGGCCGTCGAAGTTGTTGGCATCGACGCCCCAGGCGGTGCCCAGCTCGGTCTCATAGCCATTGTCGCCGGTGTGGCGGAACAGGCGGTGGGCGTGCAGAAACCAGACCCCGCCGATGGCATCGGGGCCCAGCTGATTGTCCCAGCCCTGGGGCTCGTTGGAACCGACCACCCGGTGCACGAATTTCTGGCTGTTCTCGGCGCCGGAGTCCGGCCCGACCACGCCTGCACGCAGACCGTAGCCGTACAGGTTGCGCTGGTCCCAGCTGAACAGACCCACTTCCAGGTTGGCGTAGCCCACATAGGGCAGGTCGTTGTAGTCCGGCGTGGTCCGCTCGATGTCCGAGGGGGTGATCATGATCTGCTCGAGGCTGACGGTCAGCGCGTGGCGCTCGTCGGCGGCGGAAATACCGGGCAGCGGGTCCAGGGTGCGGGCCACCGCGCAGGTGGCGCCGCCGTTGTGCTCGCAATCGTCCTGCCCGTCGCCCACCCAGCTGAACCGCACTCCGTTGGTGTAGTTCTTGTCCTGGCCGAGAAACAGGTCGTTGTCCCACGAGAAGCCGAGCGTATCGGCCTGGCCGAAGGTCGGACCCAGCAGGCCGGCCAACACCATCGCACCCAACAGTGCACGCATTGGTGAATCTCCACGAAACGCAAACGGGCAAGCACGCCGGTCGACCGGCGCGAAAAACAATCAATCAGGCGGAAAAGGCGGACGCCCCGGCGGCCGCCGACGAATATTTCACCGCGTCCGCGCCGACGCCGCCAGACGGGCGACGACAAAAGTTGTAAAACCGCATCAACATACGGGACCGGCTCAGCCCCGCTGGCGGCGCAGGTCGGCCAGCACCGGGGCGGTGTCCGGCCGGTGGCCGCGCCATACCGCGTAGGCCTCCGCGGCTTGTTCCACCAGCATGCCCAGGCCATCGCACACCGCCGCGGCGCCGGCCTGCCGCGCCCAGCGCATGAACGGCGTGGGCTCGGCGCCGTAGACCATGTCACAGGCCACGGTAGCGTCACCGATCAGCCCCTCGGGCAGCGGCGGCATCTCGCCGTGCAGGCCGGCGGAGATGGCATTGATGATCACATCGAACGGCCCTTTCAGGGTGTCCAGTTCGCTGGCGAACAGCGGCACGCCCAGGCCCGCGAACCGTTCCACCAGGGTCTCCGCACGGGCCACCGTGCGGTTGGCGATCACCAGCTCCGCCGGCGCCTGGGCCAGCAGCGGGCCGAGCACACCGCGCACCGCGCCGCCGGCGCCCAGTACCAGCAGGCGCTTGCCTTGCAAGGCCCAGCCCTGATTGCCGCGCAGATCCGCCACCAGGCCGGCGCCGTCGGTGTTGTCACCGTGCAGCACCCCTTCGCGGCGCCACAGGGTGTTCACCGCGCCGGCCTGGCGGGCCCGCTCAGTGAGTTCGCCGCACAGGGCATGGGCCTCTTCCTTGAAGGGCACGGTCACATTGGCACCGCGTCCGCCGGCGTCGAAAAACGCCGCCACCGCGCCGGCAAAGTCGTCCACCGGCGCCTCGATGCGCTCGTAGCTCAGGTCCTCGCCGCGCTGGGCGGCGAAGGCATGGTGGATGTCCGGCGACCGGGAATGGCTGACCGGATTGCCGAACACCGCGTAGCGATCAGTCATAGCCACTCCCGATGGATCAGAAACTTCTCGTACAACTCGGCTTCCGGGCTGCCCGGGTCCGGCCGCCAGTCATAATCCCAACGTACCAGGGGCGGCAGGGACATGAGAATGGATTCGGTGCGCCCGCCGGACTGCAGACCGAACAGGGTGCCCCGGTCGTAGACCAGATTGAATTCCACGTAGCGGCCGCGCCGGTAGAGCTGGAAGTCCCGCTCACGCTGGCCGAACGGCAGGGCCTTGCGGCGCGCCACGATCGGCCGGTAAGCGTGGATGAAGGCCTCGCCGATGCCGCGCGTGAGCGCGAAGCTGTCCTCGAAGCCGAGGCGGTTGAAGTCGTCGAAAAACAGACCGCCCACGCCGCGCGGTTCATCGCGATGCTTGATGAAGAAATAGTCGTCGCACCAGGCCTTGAATTCGGGGTAGAGGTCCTCGCCGAAGGGCGCGCAGGCGTCCCGGGCGGTGCGGTGCCAGGCCACCGCGTCCTCCTCGAAGCCGTAGAAGGGCGTCAGATCGAAGCCGCCGCCGAACCACCATACCGGCGGCTCGCCTTCCTTCTCGGCGATAAAGAAACGCACGTTGGCGTGGCTGGTGGGCACGTAGGGATTGTGCGGGTGGATCACCAGGGACACGCCCATGGCCTGGAACGATCGGCCGGCCAGTTCCGGCCGATGGGCGGAGGCGGACGGCGGCAGACGGGCGCCGAACACATGGGAAAAGTTCACACCGGCCTTTTCGAACACGGCGCCGTCCGCCAGCACCCGGCTGCGGCCACCGCCGCCCTCGGCCCGGTCCCAGGCGTCCTCGATAAAGCGGCCACCACCGTCCTCGGCTTCCAGTTCCGCCACGATGTGGTCCTGCAGCTCCAGCAACCAGGCTTTCACGGCGTCCGGGGACACGTCTTGCATCTTGCTCGCTCCTTCAGGGCACTAGCGCAGCACGCGGCCGCTTTGCAGATCGATGATGGCGGAGGGCCGGGCGCGCGGGTCGGTGTCGCCGGTGACCACGAAGTCCACGTCCCGGCCCAGATGGCGCGTGGCCAGAAAGCGGTTGCGCGCGGCGGGCCGGCCCGCCCGGTTGGCACTGGTGGACACCAGCGGCGTGCCCAGCCCCCGGGCCAGGGCCCGGGCCACGGGGTGCGGGCCCACCCGCACCGCCACCTTGTCGTGGGCGCCACGGATCCAGACCGGCACCCGCTCGGTGGCCGGCAGCAGGTAGGTGACCGGCGCCGGCCAGGTGTCGGCCAGCCGGCGGCGCTGGGCGTCGTCCAGCACCACCAGGTCGTCCAGCTGCTCCAGGTCGGCGGCCAGCAGGATCAGGCCCTTTTCCACCGGCCGCTGCTTGATCGCCAGCAACCGGCGCACCGCCGCTTGGTCGAACGGGTCGCAGCCCAGGCCGTAGACGGTTTCCGTGGGGTAGGCGATGACCCCGCCGGCGCGGAGGATGCGGAGGGCCGTGTCCAGGTGCTGATTCATGGGTCGCGGGCATCGGTAGTCAGGGACCGGGCAAGGATACCGATTGCGGTGGCCGACGTCAGTCCCGGGACGGCGCGGTGCGCGCCGTGTACCCGCCGGCCACCCGCTGCACGCGGCCTTCCAGTTCCAGTTCCGCCAGCTGATCGGCCAGCTCGGCCATGGCCAGGCCGCTGCGCCGGCACAGGGCGTCCAGGTCGTTGACGCCACCGGTGAAGTGGCGGAGCAAGCCGCTGGGGCGCGCCGTATTGAGCGCCGGGCTGTGTTCCAGGGTGCGGCGGAATTCGCCGAAGGCGGCCAGCACATCGTCCACGCTTTCCAGCCAGTTGGCGCCGTCCCGCAGCAGCCGGTGGCAGCCCTTGCTGAGCGGATTGTGCAGCGAGCCGGGCACCGCGAACACCTCACGGCCCTGCTCGGCGGCGGTGCGCGCGGTGATCAGCGAGCCGCTGCGCAACGCCGCCTCCACCACCACGGTGGCCAGGCTGAGGCCGCTGATCACCCGGTTACGCAGGGGAAAGTGCGCACCCAGCGGCCCGGCCCCGGGGGCGAACTCGGTGACCAGGGCGCCGCCGCCCTGGACGATCCGCTCGGCCAGACCGGCGTGGCGAGGCGGGTAGACGCGGTCCGGGCCGCAGCCCAGCACCGCCACGGTGGCGCCGCCCCCGGCCAGGGCCCCCTGATGGGCGGCGCCGTCCACTCCCAGGGCCAGGCCGCTGGTCACCGTGAAGCCGGCCCCGGCGAAGGCGCGGGCGAAGCGGTGCGCGTTGTCCAGGCCGTCGGCGCTGGCATGGCGGGCGCCCACCAGGGCCAGCTGCGGCGCCGCCAGCACCGCCGGGTCGCCGCGTACCGCCAGCACCCCGGGGGCGTCCTCCAGGTCCGCCAGCAGCGGTGGATAGTCGTCATCGCCCAGGGCCAGCCAGCGCCAGCCGAGGTCGGCCAGCCTATGCAGCACCGGCGCCAGGGTTTCGGGGTCACGCAGCGCACCGGCGTCGCCGGCCGGCGGCAAATGCTTCAGATAATCGAGCGGCCGGTGACGGTCCGGGGATCGTTCGCGCAACGCCCGGCCGAGCCGGGCGGAGGCGGGGGAAAAGGCGGCGGCCAGGGCCAGCCGTTTGAGTTGAGGGTCCATCGCGCACCTCCCTGTGCGCGCCGAGAGGTCAGTATCAGTAACTGCCCTCCGGGCTTTCCACGATGTCTTTCATGTAGATGGGCCGGATCGATTCCATAATCAGGCCGTAGCTGACTTTTTCGTACACCCGGAACAGCACCAGGGTGCCCGAGCGGGAGCGGGGCAGGCGCACCATTTCGTCGCGCTGGCGGTCGCGCACCAGCTCGCCCTGCTGGAAGATGTCCAGCACGTGGCCGGGCTCCATGCCGTCACGCTCGCCCTTGTTGATCACCACCACGTCGTTGCGGGCCACACTGTTGATGCGGTCGAAGAAGCGGATGATGTGGCCGGTGGTTTTCTCCGCCGGCGCGTGCGGGTACAGCACCGCCCGCACCAGCCGGTCCGGCTGCGGGAACAGGCGGTCGTCCACCCGCACGTCCTCGGAGGAGCGCACCACCTTCATGGTGACCATGTCCTCGTCGTGGGCGGTGATGGTGGCCAGGCCGATCTGGCGCGCCTCGTAGCCCAGCACTTCATCGGTTTCCGGGTCCACGTATTCCTCGCCGACCCGGTAGATGCCGAAGCGCGGCGGGGCGTTTTCGAACTGGTCATCCGGGTCGCGGGCGTAAACGGTGTCGCCCATGCCGTACACCACCCGGCGGTCCTGGCCGCCCACCACATAGGGCGCGGCCTTGATCTCGGCCCGGGTCACCACCAGGGCTTCCTTCAGGTAGCTCTGGATGGCGTTCATGGGAATGGCGGGGATGGCACTGTCGCGGTCCAGCTCCCGGGCCCGCGGCGTCAGTTTGACGGTGCCGTCGGCCAGTTCGGTGCGGCTGTTGCCGTCGCGGCGCACCGTCAGGCGCGGCTCGCCATCGGCCCACAACAGGCGGATTTCATCGCCGGGATAGATAAGATGCGGGTTGTCGATCTGGGGGTTGTCGTGCCAGAGTTCCGGCCACTGCCAGGGGTTCTCCAGGAAGCGGGCGCTGATGTCCCACAGGGTGTCGCCCTTCTTGACGTAGTAAACATCGGGATGCCCGTCGCGCAACTGGACGGTATCGGCCACCACCGCGGACGCGATGGACCCCATTCCCAGACACAGGACCCCCAGACACAGGATTCGCCGCAGCGATTTCATCATCAGCGGATTCCTTTTATCATTATCGGCGTCCGCGAAACGGCGAACGCACCCCCAGATCGAGCACAGTCGTTCTCGGATATTAGCAACGCGATCATAGATTTAGCAACCGAATTTAAAGCAGCTTCGCAAGTAGCTGTTCGTCCGTAAAAGAGACCCACGGGAGCCCCATGGCAAAGCTGGAGATACTGGAATTTCCCGACCCACGGCTTCGCACCGTAGCAAAACCGGTGGAGCAGGTGGATGACGCGCTTCGCAAACTGATCGACGACATGATCGAGACCATGTACGACGCGTCCGGTATCGGCCTGGCGGCCACCCAGGTCAACGTGCACCAGCGCCTGCTGGTGATCGACGTGTCCGAGGCCCGCGACGAGCCCCTGGTGTTCATCAATCCGGAGATTACCCCGCTTACCGAGGACCTGGCCCCCTACGAGGAAGGCTGCCTGTCGGTGCCCGGTTTCTACGAGGAAGTGCAGCGCCCGGCCAAGGTGCGCATCAATGCCCTGGACCGGAACGGCGAGCCCTTCGAGATCGTCACCGACGGCATCCTGGCCACCTGCATCCAGCACGAGATCGACCATCTGGACGGCAAGCTGTTCGTCGATTACGTGTCGCGGCTGAAGCGCGACCGGATCAAGAAGAAACTCCAGAAAATCCACCGCCAGAACGCCGGATGAGCACTTCCCCCCTGCGACTCGCGTTCGCCGGCACCCCGGATTTCGCCGCCGTCAGCCTGCAAGCCCTGATCGACGGCCCCCATGAGATCGCCGCCGTGCTCACCCAGCCCGACCGGGGCGCCGGGCGCGGCAAGAAGGTGGTGCAAAGCCCGGTGAAGCAGCTGGCGCTGGCCCACGATCTGCCGGTGCTGCAGCCGGAATCCCTGAAAGGCGAGGAGATTCAGCGCCGGATCGCCGACCTGAACCTGGACGCCCTGATCGTGGTGGCCTACGGCCTGATCATCCCGCGCGCGGTGCTCGACCTGCCGCGCCTGGCCTGCGTCAACGTGCACGGTTCGCTGCTGCCGCGCTGGCGCGGCGCGGCGCCGATCCAGTGGGCGATCGTGGCCGGCGACACCGAGACCGGCAACACCATCATGAAGATGGACGCGGGCCTGGACACCGGCCCCATGCTGCTCGGCGAGGCGCTGACCATCGGCGACCGGGAGACCGGCGGCGAGCTGCACGACCGGTTGGCCGAGCAGGGCGCCCGGCTGCTGAGCACGGTGCTGGACGACCTGCCCGGCCATCTGGAGCGGGCCGAGCCCCAGCCCGAGGACGGCGTCACCTACGCGCATAAGCTGAGCAAGGCCGGCGCCCGCGTCGACTTCGGCCTGCCGGCCCGGGCCATCGTCAACCGGGTGCGCGCCTTCAATCCCTGGCCGGTGGCCTGGGTGGAGCTGAACGGCCAGCCCCTGCGCCTGTGGGGCGCGGAAGAGGCCCCCGAGGCCGTCGACGACGAGGCCGAGCCGGGGCGCATTCTCACTGTTAGCGACGAGGGCCTGCTGGTGGCCTGCGGCGACGGCGCCGTGCGCCTGACCCGGCTGCAATTGCCCGGCAAGAAACCCCTGACCGTGGCGGAAATCCGCCGTGGCCATCCCGATCTGTTCCAACCAGGAGCCTTCCTTGGCTGAAAGCCCGGATCCACGCCTGGCCGCGGTGCGCGCCCTTAACCGCGTACTGCCCGGCCAGGGCGATGGCGCCAGCCTGCGCGAAGTGCTGCGCCGCGGCGTCCCCGACGGCAGCGCCGGCGGCCTCACCCGCGACCTGTGCTTCGGCGTGTGCCGCTATCTGCGCCCCCTCAATCAATGGCTCAACGACCAACTCGATAAGCCCCTCAAGGCCAAGGCCCAGCCGGTACGGCTGGCGTTGCTGTGCGGCATCTACGAGCTGTGGTTCAGCGAGCGGCCGGCCCACGCGGTGGTCAACGCCTACCCGGAGCTTTGCCGGCGCCTCAAGGCCGGCTGGGCCAGCGGCCTGGCCAACGCGGTGCTGCGCAAGGCCGACCGCACCGACGCCGCCACCGTCTTCGCCGACTACCCGCCGGCGGTGGCCGGCTCCCTGCCGGACTGGCTGTGGCGCCAGTTCCAGGACGACTGGCCGGCGCAGGCCGGGGAGCTGGTCCAGGCCAGCCTGGCGCCGCCGCCTTTCACGCTGCGCGTGGACCGCCGGCGGCAAACTCGCGAGCAGGCCCTGGCGCTGCTTGGCGACGGCGCCCGCCCCGGTGAACTGGCGCCCTGGAGCCTGTATCTGAGCCCGCCGCGCCCGGTGACCGCATTGCCGGACTTCGAGACCGGCGCGTTCTCGGTGCAGGACGAAGCCGCGCAGTTGCCGGCGGAATATCTGAACGTGCCCGCCGGTGGCCGGGTGCTGGACGCCTGCGCCGCCCCCGGCGGCAAGACCGGCCAGATTCTGGAAGCGTTCACCGACGCCCGGGTCACCGCCCTGGATCTGGCGGAAGGGCGCCTGGCCCGGGTGCGCGACACGCTGGCCCGGCTGGGCGTGGCGGCCGACCCGCGCGTGGGCGACGCCGCCGACCCGAGCGGCTGGTGGGACGGCGAGCCGTTCGACGCCATCCTGCTGGACGCGCCCTGTTCCGCCACCGGCATCCTGCGCCGTCAGCCGGACGTGAAGTGGCACCGCCGGCGGGCGGACATCCCGCTGCTGGTGGATTTACAAGCGCGGATGCTGGATGCACTATGGCCGCTTCTGCGGCCCGGGGGCCGGCTGGTGTACGCCACCTGTTCGGTGCTGCGCGCGGAGAACGACCAGCAGGTGGCCGCGTTTCTGGCGCGCACCGACGACGCCCGGGACCGCACGCCACGGCCGGACACGGCGGTGGCGGTAACGGCGGGCTGGCAATTGCTGCCCCGCGACGGCGGCCCGGACGGCTTCTACCTCGCCTGTCTGGACAAAGCGCACCCGGACCAGGGCGGCCCCAACAAGAAGGCGATCGATCCCGGATCATGAAGATCATCATTCTCGGTGCCGGCCAGGTGGGCGGCACCCTGGCGGAGAACCTGGCGGGGGAACGCAACGACATCACCGTCATCGACATCGACGGCGAGCGGTTGCGGGAGCTGGGCGACCGCCTCGACATCGGCACCGTGCAGGGGATGGGCTGTTACCCCTGGGTGCTCAAGGATGCCGGCGCCGAAGACGCCGACATGCTGATCGCGGTGACCAATTCCGACGAAGTGAACATGGTCGCCTGCCAGGTCGCCTACACCCTGTTCCGCACTCCCACCAAGATCGCCCGCATCCGCACCGCCTACTACACCGCCCGCGCCGACAAGCTGTTCAACGAGAACGCCATTCCCATCGATGTGATCATCAGCCCCGAGCAGGTGGTCACCGATTACATCAAGCGGCTGATCGAACACCCGGGCGCCTTGCAGGTGGTGAACTTCGCCGGCGGCCGGGTGCAGCTGGTGGCGGTGCGCGCTTATTACGGCGGCCCGCTGGTGGGCAACGAGCTGCGCGAACTGCGCAAGCACATGCCCAACGTGGACACCCGGGTGGCGGCGATTTTCCGCCGCAACCGGCCGATCATTCCGGAAGGCAATACGGTGATCGAGGCGGACGACGAAGTGTTCTTTATCGCCGCCAAGAACGATATTCGCGCGGTGATGAGCGAGCTGCGCCGCCTGGAGCACAACTACAAGCGCGTGCTGATCGCCGGCGGCGGCAACATCGGCTACCGCCTGGCCAAGAGCATCCAGCACCGCTACAACGTGAAGCTGATCGAGCGCTCGCCGCAGCGCGCCGAATGGCTCGGCGAAAAGCTGGATCACACGGTGGTGCTGCAGGGCCTGGGCACCGACCGGGATGAACTGCTCAAGGCCAACATCGAAAACACCGACGTGTTCTGCGCGCTGACCAACGACGACGAAGCCAACATCATGGCCTCGCTGCTGGCCAAGCGGCTGGGCGCGCGCAAGGTGATGACGCTGATCGCCAACCCGGCCTACGTGGACCTGGTGCAGGGCCACGACATCGACATCGCCATCTCACCGCAGCAGTCCACCATCGGCAGCCTGCTCACCCATGTGCGGCGCGGCGACGTGGTCAACGTTTACTCCCTGCGCCGTGGCGCGGCGGAGGCTATCGAGGCGATTGCCCACGGCGACGCCAAGTCGTCCAAGGTGGTGGGCCGCGCCGTGGAGGACATCGATCTGCCGGAGGGCACCACCATCGGCGCCATCGTGCGCGGTGAGAAAGTGCTGATCGCTCATGACGATCTGGTGATCGAGCCGGACGACCATGTGATCCTGTTCCTGATCGACAAACGGCGGACCCGCGACGTGGAGAAGTTGTTCCAGGTCGGGTTCACCTTCTTCTAGGGCCGGCCGATGCATTTCGCGCTGATTTCCAAGGTGCTCGGTCTGCTGCTGGTGGTGTTCAGCTTCACCATGATGCCGCCGGTGGCGGTGGCGTTTTTTTACGGCGACGGCACCGAAGGGCCGTTTCTGACCTCGTTCTGTATTTCCCTGCTGCTGGGCCTGACCCTGTGGCTGCCGTTTTTCCGCCATCGCGCCGAGCTGCAGACCCGCGACGGCTTTCTGGTGGTGACCCTGTTCTGGTCGGTGCTGGGCCTGATCGGCGCCCTGCCGTTGCTGATTTCCGACGCGGTGCCGGTGGGCTTCACCGACGCCGTGTTCGAGTCCGTGTCCGGGTTGACCACCACCGGCGCCACCATTTTGTCCGGCATCGACGACCTGCCGCCGTCGGTGCTGTTCTACCGCCAGCAACTGCAATGGCTCGGCGGCATGGGCGTGATCGTGCTGGCGGTGGCGATTCTGCCTATGCTCGGCATCGGTGGCATGCAGCTCTACAAGGCGGAAATCCCCGGCCCCATGAAGGAAGCCAAGCTCACCCCACGCATCGCCGAAACCGCCAAGGCCCTGTGGTACGTGTACCTGGCGATCACCGTGGCCTGCGCGCTGGCGTTCTGGGCCGCCGGCATGACCCTGTTCGACGCTATCTGCCACAGCTTCAGCACCGTCTCCACCGGCGGCTTTTCCACCCACGACGCCTCCATGGCCTACTGGGACAACGCCGCCATCGACTGGGTGGCGACCGTGTTTATCCTGATCGGTGGCGTCAACTTCGCGCTGCACTTCGCCGCCTGGCGCAGCCGCTCGCTGCTGACCTTCGTGCGCGACCCGGAATTCCGCTTCTTCATGGGCCTGATGCTGCTCTACATCCTGCTGGTGGGGCTGGGCCTGATGGTGTTCCACGTTCACGACCCGGTGGATCAGGCGTTCCGCCATGCCGCCTTCCAGGTGGCGTCGTTCGGCACCGGCACCGGCCTGACCAGCACCAACGCCGCCGCCTGGCCCGGCTACATCCCCTATCTGCTGGTGCTGATCAGCTTTATCGGCGGCTGCGCCGGCTCCACCGGCGGCGGTATGAAAGCGGTGCGCGCCGCCCTGGTGGCCCGCCACAGCCTGCGCGAGCTGCGCCGGCTGATTTACCCCAACGGCGTGTTCGCGCTGCGCTTCGGCAAGCACGTGGTCAACGACCGGGTGCTGCAGGCGGTGTGGGGCTTCGTTGGCGTCTACATCACCATCTCGGTGATCTTTACCCTGCTGTTCACCGTCACCGGCATGGACCTGACCACCGCCGTCAGCGCCGTGGCCGCCTCCATCAACAACCTGGGCGTGGGCATCGGCCAGGTGGGCGCCGGCTTCGCCAACATCACCCCGGCGGCGAAATGGATGATGACCCTGCTGATGCTGCTGGGTCGGCTGGAGATCTTTACCTTCCTGGTGCTGTTCACGCCGCTCTTCTGGAAACAATAGATCTGGAAGCAGTAGGTCTGGAAGCTTGACCCAAAAACCGCAAGGTGGTTGATTGAGCGGCCCTCCGCCCGCCACAGGTCCAGCATGACGGTTTCCGATCCGGCCACGGCCGTCTACCGCCAACCCGGCTTCGTGCCCTTTCTGATCGCCCGGCTGTTCGCCTCGGCGGCCATGCAGATCCAGGCCATCATCGTCGCCTGGCAGGTCTACGCCCTGACCCGGGACCCGCTGTCGCTGGGCTATGTGGGGCTGGCCCAGTTTCTGCCCATGGTGGTCCTGCTGCTGCCCGCCGGCGACCTGGTGGACCGGTTGGACCGGCGCCTGCTGCTGCATTTGAGCTGGGGCGTGCAGGCGCTGTGCAGCGCCCTGCTGATCGCGTTGTCCTGGCGCGCCGACACCGACGTCCGCCTGTTCTACGCGGTGCTGGTGCTGTTCGGCGCCGCCCGCGCCTTCACCGGCCCGACGCTGCAAAGTCTGCTGCCACAGATCGTGCCCCGCGGCCTGCTGGGCAAGGCCATCGCCCTGAACTCCTCGATCATGAAGATCGCCGTGATCGGTGGCCCGGTGGCCGGGGGCCTGCTCTATCCGCTGGGCCCGGTGGTGGCCTACAGCGTCACCCTGAGCCTGTTCGTGCTGGGCGTGCTGATGCTGTTCGCGGTGCGGATACGTTACCGGGGCGACCCGGCACCGGCGGAAACCAGCGCCTGGCGGCGCTTTACCGCCGGCATCCTGTATATCCGCCACAAGCCGGTGATCCTGGGCATTATCTCCCTGGATTTGTTCGCGGTGCTGTTCGGCGGCATCACCGCCCTGCTGCCGGTGTACGCCGAGGAAGTGCTGAATGTGGGGCCGGAAGGGCTGGGCGCGCTGCGCAGCGCCATCGCCGCCGGCGCCTTCGTGATGGGTCTGTATCTGGGCGTGCGCGCCATTCAGCGGCGCGCCGGCCTGGTGATGTTCGCGGCGGTGGCGGTGTTCGGCGTGGCCAATATCGTGTTCGCCCTGTCGCGGGAGTTCTGGCTGTCGTTCGCGGCGCTGTTCGTGGCCGGCGCCGCCGACATGATCAGCGTGTACGTGCGCCTGACCCTGCTGCAGCTGGCCACCCCGGACGCCATGCGCGGCCGGGTCAACGCCGTGAACATGCTGTTCATCGGCGCTTCCAACGAGCTGGGCGAATTCGAATCCGGGGTGACCGCGTCCTGGTTCGGTACGGTGCCGGCGGCGGTGATCGGCGGGGTCGGCACCCTGGCCGTGGTGGGCCTGTGGATGAGCGCCTTCCCGGCGCTGCGCAAGGTGGACCGCATCGAGGACGTGGCGGCGGACACACCGCCGGCCACAAAAACCTAGCGGCGACGCTCCCGCCGCCACGCCCCTCAAGCGATATTGTTGACCCGGCGGCTGCCGCGGAACAGCTGATCCATCTCGCCTTCGTAATAGGCTTCCACGCGCGGGTTCATCACCTTTTTCCACAGCGGCGGCACCAGCGCCAGCACGTACATGGCCGCGTACCCGCCGGGCAGCTGCGGACTCTCGTCGTAATGGCGCAGCACCTGGTAGCGGCGCTTGGCGTAGGCGTGATGGTCGCTGTGGCGCTGCAGCTGGAACAGGGCCAGGTTGGTAAGCAGATAGTTGGAATTCCAGCTGTGCGCCGGGGTGACCCGCTCGTAGCGGCCGTTATCGCGCACCCGACGGTGCAGACCGTAGTGCTCGATGTAGTTGATCACTTCCAGGGTGAAGGCGGCCACGAAGCTCTGCGCCACGAAGAACAGCACGCCCATCCAGCCAAACGCCAAGCCAAAGGCCACCGCGAACAGCGCGGAAATGGCATACCACCAGATCAGCTCGTTGTGGACGCTCAGGTTCTTCTTGCCCTTGCGCTCCAGGTACTGCTTCTCCAGCTTCCAGGCGTTCAGAAAGTTGTGCTTGAACGCATGGGGCAGGAATTCATAGAGCCCCTGGTTGTACTGGGAAGACGACGCGTCCTCCGGCGTGGACACGTGCACATGATGGCCGCGCACATGCTCCACCTTAAAGCCGGCGTAGGTCACCGACGACAACAGCAGGCCGCCCATCCAGTTTTCCAGCTTGGGGTCCTTGTGCACGAACTCATGGCCCAGGTTGATGGCAATGATGCCGCCCACGGTGCCGATGGAAATGATCCAGCCCAGCTGGCCGAACCAGGAATAGTTGTTGTTCACGAACACCCAGCCGGCGAAGAACAACACCGCCAGCCACAGGAAACCCATCAGGAACAGGGAATAGGTATAAAGCCGCTCCTGGCTGAGCGACGGCACCTGGACCTCCTCGTCCGGATTGGACGGGTCCTTGCCGATCAGGTAGTCCAGCACCGGAATGATGCCGAACACCACGAAGTAGATGAACCAGGCCCAGTAATCCTGGGTCCCGGCCTCGCGCCCGATAAAGGCACTCATCGGCAACAGCGGCAGCACCAGGGCCCAAAAGGCCAGATACCCCCATTTTTTTATTTTCAGCATGGTATCGGAATGCATGTTGGCGAACATGATCGGTCTCCCGTGACGTTATCAGTCCTCGATGGCAAGATTAGCAGCCTTTCTTGAATTGTCAAACAACTCAATTAGTGACATAGACAGCCGCGACGCGGATAATGGCGCCATCCACAGGAGGAGAAGATGTCCCTGAAAGCCGTCAGTCTCAGCGAACAGATCGCCGATCACCTCGGCGAGCGCATCGTGCGGGGGGAACTGGCCCCGGGCACCAAACTGCCCGAAGCGGAACTGGCAAAAAGCCTAAATGTGAGTACTAACTCACTCCGAGAAGCCTTCCGCCTCTTGGAAAAGCGTCACCTGATCGAACTGCAACCACGGCGGGGCGCACGGGTTTGCGACGTCACGGAAAGCGAGGTCCGTGACCTGTACGGCTTTCTGTTCCTGCTGCTCTCGCACATGGCCGCCCGCGCCGCCCGGGACTGGCAACCCGGCCAGATCGAGGACCTGGCCCGAATGCTGCCCGAGCTGGAACGGCACTTTCAGGCCAACGACCTGCCCGCCGCCCACCAGGTCGCCTTCCGCTTCGTGGAACTGGCCACCCGCCGCTTCGCCGATAACCGCTACCTGGCCGCCGACATCGAGGACCTGGTGCCCCTGCTCAAGCGCTTCTCCTACATCGCCCTGCAGGAAGAAACCACGGAATTCGACATGTCCCTGAAGATCTTCCAGCGGCTCCTGGAAAACGTCCTCGCCCGCAACCCGGAACAGGCCGCCGCTGACATTCGCGAATACGGGGAGAATCAGTGTCGGATCGTGCTGAGGGCGGTGGCGAAGCGGAACGCGGCTTAGCAGGCACTACACCTGCTTGATGACATGTCGAATCTGACATATCATGTAGAACATGAGCCCCAAGGACAAGCCGCTGATCTGGCTACATGGATATGTAAAGACGCCGCCTTTCTCGGCCGCCGCCAGATTAGAAGCGGGCTACCTGCTGCGTGAGCTGCAGCGCGGTGTAACACTTACCATGCCGCACTCCAGACCCATGCCCTCCATCGGCGCTCATTGCCACGAACTTCGCATCACGGACGACGATAAGATCTGGCGTATATTTTACCGGATAGACAGGGATGCCATTGTCATAGCGGAGATCCTTAAGAAGAAGACCGGCAAAACTCCGAAGACGGTAATCGATACATGTAAGACCAGATTCAGGATGTATGATGATGCATGCGAATAAGCGTAAAAAGCTTGAGGAAAGCGGCTGGAAAATCGGCAATGCGGATGAGTTCCTGGAGCTCGCCCCTGAAGAGTCCGCCTACATTGAAATGAAACTGGCGCTCAGTCAGTCGCTCAAAGAAAGTCGACGCAAGAAAAACCTGAGCCAGGTAGAGCTGGCGAAACTGATCAAGTCCAGCCAGTCTCGAGTGGCCAAGATGGAAGCCGGCGACCCGAGCGTTTCCATGGATTTGCTTATGAGATCGCTACTCGCCCTCGGCATTTCGTCAAAAGAGGTCGGGAGAGTCATTTCTTCTGGCAAGCCCCGAGCGGCTTAGGCCGACATTAGTCACCGCAGCTCAATCATTCTCGCTCGCGGTCATCGGCTTTTGTTTGAACCATTGGATCTGCCCACAGGATGTGCATTCCGGGGTCGTCGCCCTTCGGTTCAGCCAATCGAGGTTCAAGAACGTCGCAACCAAGTGTTGAGTTGAACCTGACGACTTGAGAAGGATTCGCCTCCACAATGGACGCACTTAACCTGCTTGCCCGCCGCATGAAATTTCATTCCCGGCCCCTTTATCAGCTCGACGGCAGATCGGTTCCGGCCCTCAACGTAGCCACTGATAAGAGAAACACCCAAAACCGTGGCCACGGAAGCGAACATGATCATCAGCCCTGCCGTGTTATCCATATTTTTTGCCCATCACCGCGCGCAATAGTATTTTTCTTTTCATTTAACCCGCCCCCCTGCTCGCTATGAATCCTCACTGGCAGTGGTGACTATCTGAATATAAACCACCTTTGGGGTGCTCTTGAAGGAGGCAGAGACAACCTCTCTCGCAATTTCTTCTAGATGGGACACGCTTTCATTACGCACATCTTCTGCTCTAAGAATCAGCGTCACTTGTGATAGAACACCATTGTGGATGTTGAAACCCAGCTGAGACTGCCACCCATATTTTTCCTTAACATAGTTTTGTGCTGCTTCCTGCTTATTGAAAATTTCTTTCATGTCACTAGCAGCATCACAGCCCAAAAGCACCATACTCAAAGCAAAAAACAGGAGAATTCTTTTCACTGATACCCCCCCGCTGTAGTAATAAGGCCGGCGCCGGCAAACCTGGCGAAAGTCGACCTTTTCGTGGACAGAATGTATTTGATCGGCCGGTCATGCATCACGCTTGAACCCCCGGATTTGCTTTCCCCGAAGCAGCAAATATAGCGCAAACCCCATCGCCACACCCGGCACAATGCCAAGCAACAGGCAAACCCACCCCCTTCGGACCTCATAGGCCCTGGCTTCATAAGCCACCCAGACAGCAAGAATGACCCAGCACACAAGCACATCCATCGAATAGCCGCTCGAATAGGGGTTCACGAAACCTGCCGTGAACGCGCCCCCCTACATCGGGGTTCTCAGGTCATGCCAAAAAGCGCCAAGTCGACAGCCCCGAACAAAGCCCTGCCGCAAAAGCACAAAAAACGCGGCCGAAACCGCGTTCTTATGTCGGTACCGCACGCGCTGTGCGCGGTGGCCGAAGGTCTGCCCGCCTGCCTGAGGCGGGTATTTTTACCAGGTCACGCTGAAGTCGGTGACGCGGCCGCTTTTCCAGAGGTTTTTGGCACCGCTGGGCGGCAGACAGCTGGTGCGACGGTTGCCGTCGAAGCCACAGAGGGCTTCGTCCCAGTCGGGGGAACCGGAGGTGTTGTAGCCGTAGGCGCCGTTGGCTTGGGGAACCGCCGGCTTGAGCCTTACGTAGCCGCGGCCGCCGCTGCCGTCTTCGACTTTGAGCCAGATGGTGGTGGAGGACGGGAGCGAGCAGTTGCCGTTGCCGGTCCATTTGTAGGAGCCGCTGACGGTGGGTTCGCCCATGAGGCTGTCCAGTTTATAGATGACCTGTATGTTGCTGACCTGGCAGTTGCCGACGCGGATGTTGCTTTGGCTTTGGGAGCCGGAGCCGGGGCCGACGGCGAGGGCGGCCACCGGGGCGGCGAGGAGGAGCAGGGCGAGGCCCCGTTGGAGTGAGGTGGAGTGGATCATGGTGCGTCCCCAAAGTTAATGAAAGAGATGCACTGGATGATCCGGGTTGGTTTCTCGTCGCGCATGCCCCATTTGGGGTATGGCTTCAGTCGGCCGGGCCCGGCGCCGGGACGCTGTGCGTGGTGGCACAGGGCTCCATGGTGGCGCCGGCGGCCTGGCCGGGGTCAGCGGCCGAGAATATCCCGCGCGATGATTTCTTTCATGATCTCGCTGGTGCCGCCGTAGATGCGCTGGATGCGGGCGTCCACGAAGTCGCGGGAGATGGGGTATTCCTTCATGTAGCCGTAGCCGCCGAACAGTTGCAGGCATTGGTCGGCGACCTTGCCTTGCAGTTCGGTGGTGGTGAGTTTGGCGATGGAGGCGTTGGTGGTGCTGAGTTCGCCGCGGTCGTATTGGTCGGTGCATTGGGCGCAGAAGGCTTTGTTGACCTGGACCTGGGCGTGCAGGTCCGCCAGCACGAAGCGGGTGTTCTGGAATTTGCTGATGGATTGGCCGAAGGCCTGGCGTTCCTGGGTGTAGGCCACGGTGCGGTCGATCATGCCTTCGCAGGCGGCGACGGCGCCGAGGGCAAGGATCAGGCGTTCGCGGGGCAGTTCGTTCATCAGGTTGAAGAAGCCTTTGCCTTCGCCGCCGAGGATCTGGTCGGCGCCGACCTGGACGCCTTCGAAGAACAGCTCCGAGGTGTCGGCGGCGTGGTGACCCATTTTCTCCAGGTTGCGGCCCCGGGAGAAGCCGGGGAGGGAGGCGTCCACGGTGAACAGGGTGACGCCTTTGGCGCCGGCGTTGGGGTCCGTTTTGGTGGCGAGCACGATGACGTCGCAGTGCTGGCCGTTGGTGATAAAGGTTTTCTGGCCGTTGATGACGTAACCGGCGCCGTCTTTTTCGGCGCGGGTTTTCATGGCCTGCAGGTCGGAGCCGGCGCCGGGTTCGGTCATGCCGATGGAGCCCACGGCTTCACCGGTGACCATTTTCGGCAGCCAGGCTTGTTTTTGTTCCTCGGTGCCCAGGTGGAGGATGTAGGGGGCGACGATGTCGGAGTGCACGGACAGGTTGGAGGCCAGGGCGCCGAAGCCCATGCGCGAGGCTTCTTCCACCATCACGGCGGAGAGCCGGAAGTCGGCGCCGAAGCCGCCGTATTGCTCGGGCACGTCCACGCACAGCAGGCCGTTTTCGCCCATGCGGTTCCAGAGTTCGCGGGGCAGTTTTTCGTCCTTTTCCCACTGGTCGTAGTGGGGCTGTACTTCCTTCTCCAGGAACTTGCGGACGTTGTCGCGAAACAGGTCGATTTCGTTCTGATCAAGCATGGCTCGCCCTCTCTGCGTTGGCGGAAAAAGGCGGCCCCTGGCCGCCGGGGAGGGCGACAGTTTAGCGATTCGGCACCGCCCGGTCGCCGGCCAGGCGTGGCCGGCCGGTCACGGCGGCGGGCTAGGCGTCCGGGTCGACGGTGACGTCGGCGCGCAGGGAGTTGGCCACGAAGCAGTTGCGGTGGGCGGCGTCGTGCAGCTTCTTCAGGGCCGCCGCGTCCGGGTCGGTTTCGAACACCACCCGGGGACGCAGCTCGATGCGGGTGATCGCCAGGCGGCCTTCCTCGTTCTTTTCCACCACGCCATGGGGCCGGTCCACGTAGCTGAGCACCTTGAGGCGCTGTTTGGCGGCGATGGACAGGAAGGTGAGCATGTGACAGCTGGCGGTGGCGGCGATCACCGCTTCGTCCGGGTTGACCCGGTTGCCGGAGCCGAAGAATTCCGGCGACGCGGAGGCGGAAATCACCTCGCCGCCGGCGAAGGTCCATTCATGGGAACGGTCGAAGGTTTCATAGTCGAAGCTGGCATCCGGTGCCAGGTGCCAGGCCACGGTCGCGCCGTATTCACTCATGGTGCCTCTCCCCTCGTTCTGGTTTTACCTCCAACCATGCTATGTCCGTGCGCCAGTGGCAATACTGTGCCAGATCAATCGATCCGCAATCGCTCCGCCACCGCCCGCGCCACCCGGGGGCTGTAGAGCAGGGCGCAGTGGCCGAGATAGGGCAGGCAGAGGTTGTCCGCCGCGTCGGACAGGGTGGCGGTGGCCGCCGGCATCACGAAATTGTCCATGTCCGAGTAGAGGCAGTGGAAACGCGCGCCGCCGGGGCATTCGCCGCCGTCCGCCAGTTCCCGCACGAAGGGGCTGCGGTAACGCATCTGGGCGGCGGCACCCCGGGCCGGGAACAGGGCGGCGATGCGCGTGCCGTGGTGGGGGCTGCCCAGGGTGATCACGGTGCGCACCCGGCCGGCCAGGCCCAGGTTCTTGATCGCGTAGCGGCTCAGCGGGCCGCCCATGGAGTGGCACACCAGATCCACCTGTTGGGCGCCGGTGCGTTCCAGCACCCGTTCCACGTGCCGGGCCACCTGGGCGGCCAGTTTGCGGGCGTTGATGTGCGGCGGCGTGTAGCTCACCGCGTAGACATTGCGAAAGCCCCAGCGCCGCAGGCGCCACTGCATCCACAGGAAATTGGCGCTGTTGCCGCCGTACCCGTGCACCAGGATCACCGGCGGCCGGTCCCAGGCGCGGCTGCGCTTGGGCGAGGCGTCCTGCACCAGACGCAGCGGATAGGTGGCCACCAGAAAGGTGAGGCTGGCCGCCTCCAGCAGCATGGCGCCCAGGGCCCGGCCCGGGCGCAGGGTGGCCGGTTCCGACTGGGGGAAATTACGCCGGTCATAGAACCAGACCAGATAGAACGCCAGGGTAATGTAGGTGGGGATCAGGGCGACCACCACCAGCACAACGGACAAAATCCAGATCACAGGAGCTCTCCAACAGCGCTTCGCCACCCTTGTTGGCATCGACAGTACCCAGGCCCGCCCCCGATCACAACGAATCGCCGCCAACCGCCGGTCCGGTGCGGCCATTGACCGGGCGGGGCGGTTGGCGTAGCGGCCGGTGGCCGCTGCCGGTCGCCCGTGGCACACTGCTGGCCCCGTGGTTCCCAGCGAGGGCCTGTTGTGACCGATACCGCCATCATCAATGAAGTGGGCCTGCGCGATGGCCTGCAGAATCAGCCCGTCCCGGTCAGCACCGACGCCAAGGCGCGCATCGCCGACGCGCTGGTGAGCGCCGGCGTGCGTTATCTGGAGCCGGTCAGTTTCGTGAGCCCGAAAGCGGTGCCCCGGATGGCGGACGCGGCGGCGCTCACCGAGCGGTTGCCGCGCCGGGACGACCTGCATTACACCGCCCTGGTGCCCAACCTGAAGGGCTATCAGCTGGCCCGCGACGCGGGTTACCCCACCGTGGCACTGGTGTTGTCCACCACCGACACCTTCAACCAGCGCAACCTGAACATGAGCCTGGAGCAGGCCGCCGCCAGCTGCGAGGCGATTCTGAAGGCAGCCCGGGAAGACCGGGTCGCCACCCGCACCTACATCTCCGGCGCGTTCGCCTGCCCCTACGACGGCCCGGTACCGGTGGCGCTGACGCAATCCCTGGCGGAGCGCATGTTCGCCGCCGGCAGCGACGAGGTGGCCATCGCCGACACCATCGGCGGCGGCAATCCGCGCCAGATGAAGGACATCATGGCGCCGCTGATCCGCGAGTTCGGCGCCGACCGTTTCTACGTGCACCTGCACGACACCCGGGGTCTGGCGGCGGCCATGGCCTGGGCGGCGGCGGACCTGGGCGTGCGCCGCTTCGACGCTTCCCTGGGCGGCCTGGGCGGCTGCCCGTTCGCCCCCGGCGCCACCGGCAACATGGCCACCGAGGATCTGGTCTACCTGCTGGAAAGCGTGGGTCTGAAAACCGGCATTGATATCCAGGGCCTGCGCGAAGCCATCGCCCTGGCCGCCGAAGCCACGGAGCGCCCGCTGGGCGGGCGCATTCTTGCGTGGATGGCGTCCCAGGAGAAACAGGGAAAAACGCCCTGTGTGTGAGGGCGGCCAGCTCAACGGGTCGAAGCGGCCTTGGCCGCCGCCATGCCCGCGAACCCTTTCGACAACGTCACCGCTTCCGTCTGGTAAACGTCCGGAATCACGTTCACCTGGTAGCGGGTGATGTCGCGCGCCACTTTGCTGGAGGTGCCGCTCAGCGCGCTCAACATGCCCACCGCCTTGGTCAGCCCGGACGTCACCTTGTCACCGGTGGTGGTGACGTTCTCGATGCTGGTGTAGAACGGCCGGGCGCTGGCCACCGGCTGCCGGGTGGCGAACACCGGCTGCTGATTGAGTTTGATCTGGCATTTTTCCTTGCCGTATTCCTTCCAGCATTTTTGCGCGGGTAGCGGCTGAAAGCGCAGGTCACCGCTCACCGCCAGCTGGATATCGGCTTTCACCTTGGCCGAGTTTTTGTTGGCCAGGCCGGCGAAGGTTTTGTGGCCGTCGGATTCCAGGGACGCGAAATCCACCAGCAGATTGATGTTCACGCCGGTCATTCCCAGGTCCTTGATCAACTGGCCTTCCAGCTGTTCGGTGGCGTCACCGGCCACCGCCTTGAAGGATTGCGCGAAGCCCTGGGCGGCGCCGGTATAGCGCGGGTCCGTGACGGTCTCACCGGTACGTGCCAGCACCAGATAGCGGGTACCGCCGCGTTTCTCTTTGTATTCGAACGGGCTGGGGCGGCCGCCGGCCTGAATCTTTCTGTAATTGGGATTGGCCTGGATCGTCGCCAGCGGCACCACCTGGAAGCCGGCGCCGGCCAGTTGCGTTTCCGCGTCGGCGCAGGCGTCGTCGGCGATGCGTTGCAGCTCGCTCTCTTCCACGCCGTCCACGGTGTAGGTCACGGTGACTTTCACATCGGAGCGACTGATGGTGCCGGTGGCCCGGTCGGCCCCGGCCCGGAAGCCACCGCTGGTGGAGGCGGAGGCGGCGCTGGTCATGCCGAACATGACGTTGCAGGAGAGCACGCCCACCTTGTTCACGCCTTGCATGTGTTTTTCGTTGTCGGCTTCGATAAAGGTACCGGCCTGGCTCGCGGCGCTGCTACTGGCGTTGTAATCCGGCGCCGGCGTGCCGCCGGTAACGGCACAACCGGATACCAGCGCGAGCAGCGTCATGGCGGGAACGGTCTTGTTCCGCGGAATTATTTTCATGATTGTCTTCCCGACTCGGTGGCGTTAGAACGCGCGGGAAAACTTCCCGCGCGTCGTGTCCATGGGTTGTTATCGCTTGAGGTTGTTATTGCCTGGCGGGGTTTCTCATTTCGAAAAGCTCGCCCCCCACCCAGGCACTCATCTTGATCACCGCCATGTTGTCGTCGAAGCGGATCTGCACCTGCCCGGCGCTGACATTGACCAGGTCCTGCGCGTCGACGTGCATCAGGAAGGCGCCGTCGCTTTCTTCCACGCCCGGGATCAGGAAATCATCCTTGCCGCCCCATTGATTTTCCCGGGGCAGAACACCACCGCACAGCTGGGTCTGGCCCTCCAGCGTGAACTGGCCCTGCTCGGTGATGGTGATGGTGTTGGTGACCGTGGTGAACGGCCCGAACGTCCCGTTGCAGGACACCTGCGCGGAACCGGTCCAGGTGCCGGCCAGGTCGGTGAAAATGTCCGGTACGCCCTCGCCATAAGCCAGCACGCTGTTGCGGAATTTCACTTCACCGTTGCCACCGGCGCTGCCTTCGATCAGCCCCGTGTCCCACTCCAGGAAGGTGTTGACGAAGTCGGTAATGGCGGTGCCCTGGTTGATGAACACCTGCCCGGACATATAGATCGGCCCGAAGCCGAAATCCGAGACCGAGAAGGGCGTCAGCGCCCGGGTGAAAGCGCCTTCGGCGGACTGGCTGACGATGGTGCCGCCATCGGCGCCCAGCAGGGTGACGGTCCAGTTGTCGGTGGTGCCGCCAATGGTCAGCGAGCCTTCGCCGTACCATTCCGGGTGCTCGGCGGGCACGTCGTAGATCGCCACCGGCCAGGTCCGCGAGATCACGCTGAGGAATTCCGACGGGGTCGGCCCGGCGTTGTCACCCAGGTCCGCCGCGGCCACGGCGCCCTGCGGCGTCGGGGGATCGGTGGGGTCGGTCGGATCAGTGGGGTCCGTGGGGTCCGTGGGGTCCGGTTCCACCGGGTCCGGGAAGGCGCCGCCGCTGGTGACGTTGGCCAGCACCGTCTGGTAGTCGCTGGCGGCGGCTTCGATGGCCGCTTGCAAGTCTTCCAGCAGGCGATCCAGGGTGTCCGCCGCCGGCGTCGCGCTGGGGGTGAAGGCCAGGAAGAACGGCGCCATCAACTGCGCGGGCGCCCAGGACGAGGGCAGCGAATAGTCGGCATCGTCCAGGCGGGTGCGCAGGGAATCGGCGGCGGCGCTCAGCCCGCCGCTCACCGCGTCCCAGTTGTCCGGATCCTGGAACCAGTCGGCCAGACTTCTGCCGTCCTGGCTGATCACCGCCAGGGACAGCGCCAGGTCGGTGAGCGGGGTGACATTGACGGTGGTCTGGGACGCGGACGGCGCGAAGGAGTGCAGCGCGCCGATACCGGCGGGCAGGTCACCGCCGGTCACGCGGAGAATACAGGGAAAATCGGCGCTCGGAATTTGCACCGTATAGCCGCCGTTGGCGGCACTGGTCACCGAGGCCACGCCGGTGCCGGACCGGCAGGTGACCTGCACGGTGGCGCCGTCGACCGGCGCCCCCACCGCCACCGAGCCGCTCAGCGTAGTGGCCTCGGGCCCGCCACCTCCACCGCCGGGGGCGGGATCATTGTCGTCGCTGTCGCCGCCGCAGGCGGCGACCAGCAACACCGTGCCGAACAGGCCGGCCAGCGGCAAAAGCCGGAAGGTAGAAAGAACGGACATGACGATTCTCCATGCACTGGATTTTATTTCGTCACATCCTAGAGCAGCGCCGGCGAGCGGAACCCCCCGCGAATAGGGGGGCTCAGTCGATGCTGATCGCCGCCATGTCGTCCGCGTAGGGAGCCACCGGTGTGGGCCTGTGGCTGTCCCGGTCGATCAGCACCATGACGCTTTCCACGGTGCCGGTGGCGACGCCGTCCACGGTGATGCCGCCGCGCAGCACAAAAGACGTATTGCCGATGCGCGACAGGCCGGTGGCCAGGGCCACTTCGCCCATGCCCCGATCCCAGCGCCCGAAACGCAGGTCGATGCGTGCCACCAGCAACCCCAGTTGCGGCTGGCGCAGCACCGACAGGGAACCGGCCCGGCCCTGCTCCGCGTACCGGGCCAGCGCCAGCTCCGAGAGCACCCGGTCCGGGTCCAGGTCCGCATAGCGGGACACCAGCGGTACCCGTTCCGGATAGCCGGCAAAGGCGCCGGCGTCCAGGGGCAGCTCCGGCGGCCAGTCCGCCGGGCCCTGGTCGCCCGCCAGGGCCGCCCGCACGGACTCGGGGAACGGCACCCATTGGTCGCCCTGCCAGGCGCCCAGCAAACAGTCCTGGATACCCACGCATTCCTCGTTCTGGAACAGGGCGGTGCGCAGATGGGCGCCCTGCCCGTCCGCGTGCAGCGCCACGGCCGCGGCGGTCACCGGGTGCGGGTAGTGGGTTTCGCCGAGAAACTGGGTGAGCGTGCGGCGCGGCCGCAGCAGCAGGTCATCGGAGTACCAGACCGGGCGGTCCAGGCGCGCCATCAGAAAGCGGGTACGCGCCTCCAGATGAAAGCTGTGCACCGCCACGTTGTTGACGTGGCGCTCGGTGTCCAGATGGCTGTAGTGCGGTGTCAGCGACAGCTGGAACGGGTAGGCGTGCGGCGTGCGCCAGACTCCGTCCGGTTTGCTTCCAGGGTTCAAAGCGGCTCTCCCAACCAATTTCAAAGCCGCAAGACTACCGCCGCCGGGGCGCCGCGCCCAGGGGCGACCATGACCGAAACCGCCGCTCCAGTGTCGTAACTGGCGGTTGCGGGGGCCCCGGGCCTGACCAATGATGGTCGATCACGCTTGTATCGAGGACCCAGCATGGACATTCCCGCCTTCAACACCCTGGCGCTGACCGTCGATGACGACGGCATCGCCACCCTGTTCCTGAACCGCCCGGAGAAGATGAACGCCTTCAATCGAGAGATGAAAGACGAGCTGCTCGCCGCCTTCGATTTCACCGACCAGCACGACGAAGTGCGCGCGGTGATCGTCACCGGCAAGGGCCGTGCCTTCTGCGCCGGCGCCGACCTGTCTTCCGGCGGCGACACCTTCGATTACAAGAAGCGCGGCGGCGAAGGCGCCAACCCGGACGACGCGCACCGGGACGGCGGTGGCCAGGTGGCGATGCGCATCTACCGCAGCCTGAAGCCGGTGATCGGCGCGGTGAACGGCGCCGCCGTGGGCGTGGGCATCACCATGCAGCTGCCCATGGACGTGCGCATGGCCTCCGAGGACGCCAAGTTCGGCTTCGTGTTCTCACGCCGGGGCATCGTCAATGAGGCGGCCTCGTCCTGGTTCCTGAGCCGGGTGGTGGGCATCTCCTCGGCCCTGGAGTGGTGCTTCACCGGCCGCGTGTTCAGCGCCGCCGAAGCCAAGGAGCGCGGCCTGGTGCGCTCACTGCACAAGGCCGACGAGCTGTACCCGGCGGCGGTGGCCCTGGCCAAGGAAATGGTGGAGCAGAGCGCGCCGGTGTCGGTGGCGGTGATCCGCCAGATGATCTGGCGCATGGCCGGCGCCGAGCATCCCATGGAAGCCCACAAGCTGGACAGCAAGGCGATGAAGTCCCGGGGTGGTTCCGAGGACGTGAAGGAAGGGGTGATGTCGTTTCTGGAGAAGCGGCCGGCGGTGTTCCCGGACAAGGTATCCCAAGACCTGCCGGACTTCTTCGATTGGCAGGGCGAGCCGCCGTTCAAATAGGCGGCCGCCCCATGGGCGTCAGTGCAGCTGGAACAGAATCTTCAGCACCTGCACGCCCAGCAACACGATCAGCGGGCTCAGATCGAGCCCGCCCATGGCCGGCAGCAGCCGCCGGCAGGGCGCCATGATCGGCTCGGTGATCTGGATCACCACCCGCACCACGGGATTGGACGGATCCGGCGCCACCCAGCTCAGAATCACCCGGATCAGCACCGCCCAGAAGATATAGTTCAGCAGCAGGGTGGCCAGCTCCCGCAACGTATAGACCAGCAACGCCGGCCCGATCCCCGACGGAATGCCCCCGGTTTGCAGCGTCATCAGCATCAGCGCCTTGACGATGATCAGCAGCACCACCAGCACCAGGGACGCGATGTCCAGCCCCCGATAGCCCGGAATGATGCGCCGCAGCGGTGCCAGCAGCGGGTTGGTGGCGCGCAGCACGAACTGGGAAATCGGGTTGTAGAAGTCCGCCCGCGCCAGCTGCAGCACGAAGCGGGTCAGCACGATGAAGATATAGATGCTGAACGCGAAATCGATCAGGAAAACCGCGGCACCCTGAGGGTTCATGGTGACTCCAGACTGTCCGTTTGGCGACAGAGTATTGGGGTAAAGCGCGGCGAATTCAAACCGGGACGCGGCGCGTCGATTTCCACCGCCCCCGACCCCGCCCCGCCATCGGTTGACATTTCATCCCTATCAAATAATGATACGTATCGTATCGTTATGTATGATCAAAAAATAAACCTGATGGCCCGCCGCCGCTTCGACACCTTCTCCACCCGGGTGCCCGGCGGCGCGATAAGGAGAACCCGCATGGCCTCGATCCTTCTTCCCCGCATCCTGGAAATCGGCGCCGGCACCCTGGCCCGCCTGCCCGAGGTGCTGACCACCCTGCAAAGCCGCCGCCCGCTGATCGTCACCGACCGGATGATGGTGGAGCTGGGCTATGTGGACCGGGTGCGCGACGTGCTGAAGCCCCTGGGCATCCAGGTGGAGGTGTTCGCCGATACCGTCCCCGAACCCACCGCCTCGTCGATCGCCGCCGGCGTGGAGCGGGTACGGCAGGGCGACTACGACGCCATCATCGCCCTGGGCGGCGGCAGCCCCATCGACAGCGCCAAGGCCATCGCCGTGATGGGCCGCCATGGCGGCGATATCCGCGACTATGCGTTCCCCCGGCAGGTCAATGAGCCGGCGCTGCCGATCATCGCCGTGCCGACCACCGCCGGCACCGGCTCCGAGGCCACCCGCTTCACCATCATCGCCGACGACCACAGCGACGAAAAACTGCTGTGCGTGGGCGCCAGCTTCATGCCGGTGGCCGCCCTGGTGGACTTCGAGCTGACCCTGTCGCTGCCGGCGCGCACCACCGCCGACACCGGCATCGACGCCATGACCCACGCCATGGAGGCCTACGTCAGCCGCAAGGCCAACCCCTACAGCGACCAGCAGGCGCTGGCCGCCATGCGCCTGATCGGCCCCAACCTGCGGCGCGCCTACCACGATGGCCAGGACCGTGAGGCCCGGGAAGGAATGATGCTGGGCGCCACCCTGGCCGGCATCGCCTTCTGCAATTCGTCGGTGGCCCTGGTGCACGGCATGAGCCGCCCCATCGGCGCCTTTTTCCATGTGCCCCACGGCCTCTCCAACGCCATGTTGCTGCCAGCGGTCACCGAGTATTCGATCCCCAGCGCCGGCCCGCGCTATGCCAACTGCGCCCGGGCCCTGGGCTTCGCCGCCGCCACCGACGGCGACGACGACGCCAACCGCAAGCTGCTGGAGGCGCTGGTTTCCATCAACCGGGAACTGCGGGTGCCCACGCCGGCGGATTTCGGCATTGACCGCGATCACTTCTTCCAGGTGCGCCAGACCATGGCCGAGCAGGCCCTGGCCTCCGGGTCGCCGGGCAATAACCCGCGCGTTCCCGACGCCGCCGAGATCGTCACCCTTTACGAAAGCCTGTGGGCCTGAGCCCGCGATTTAACAGAACCGATTCGAGGTATCCCCATGAAAGTGATAGGCCATTTCATCAACGGCGCCGAGCGCGAAGACAGCGGCCGTACCCAGGACGTTTTCAATCCGGCCACCGGCGAAGTCAGCAGCCAGGTGGCGCTGGCCGCCAAGAGCACCGTTGAAGAGGCAGTCGCCGCCGCTGAGCAGGCGTTCCCCGCCTGGCGTGCCACCCCGCCCATGAAGCGCGCGCGCATCATGTTCCGCTTCAAGGAACTGCTGGAACAAAACGCCGACGCGGTGTGCCGGGCCATCGGCTCCGAACACGGCAAGATTCTGCATGACGCCGCCGGCGAACTGCAGCGCGGCATCGAGAACGTGGAATACGCCTGCGGCGCCCCGGAACTGCTGAAAGGGGAATACTCCAAGGACGTGGGCCCGGGCATCGATTCCTGGAGCGAGTTCCAGCCCCTGGGCGTGGTGGCCGGCATCACGCCGTTCAACTTCCCGGCCATGGTGCCGCTGTGGATGTTCCCGATGGCGCTGGTGTGCGGCAACACCTTCGTGCTCAAGCCCTCCGAGCGCGACCCCAGCGCCTCCATGTTGATGGCCGCGTTGCTCAAGGAAGCGGGTCTGCCGGACGGCGTGTTCAACGTGGTCAACGGCGACAAGGAAGCGGTGGACACCCTGCTCAACGATCCGCGCGTGAAAGCGGTGAGCTTCGTCGGCTCCACCCCCATCGCCGAGTACATCTACGCCACCGCCAGCGCCAACGGCAAACGCTGCCAGGCCCTGGGCGGCGCCAAGAACCACGCCATCGTGATGCCCGACGCGGACATGGACAACGTGGTCAACTCCCTGCTCGGCGCCGCCTTCGGCTCCTGCGGCGAACGCTGCATGGCGCTGTCCGTGGCGGTGGCGGTGGGCGACCAGGTGGCCGATCAACTGGTGGAAAAACTCAAGGACGCCATGGCCGGCCTGAAAGTGGGCGTCTACGAAGAGCAAAGCAACGACTTCGGCCCGACCATCACCCGCGAACACCAGGCCCGGGTGATCGGCCACATCGACAGCGCCGAGGACCAGGGCGCCCGGGTGGTGGTGGATGGCCGCCATCTGACCGTGCCGGGTTATGAACAGGGCTTCTTCGTGGGCGCCACCCTGATCGACGGCGTCACCGCCGAGATGGACAGCTACAAGGCGGAAATCTTCGGCCCGGTGCTGCAGGTGGTGCGCGCCGGTTCCATGGAAGAAGCGATGACGCTGATCAACGACCACGAGTACGGCAACGGCACCTGCATCTACACCCGAGACGGGGAAGCGGCCCGCTATTTCAGCGACGGCATTCAGGTGGGCATGGTGGGCATCAACATCCCGCTGCCGGTGCCGGTGGCCTACCACAGCTTCGGCGGCTGGAAGCGCTCCCTGTTCGGCGACTTGCACGCCTATGGCCCGGATGGCGTGCGCTTCTACACCAAGCGCAAAACCGTGACCCAGCGCTGGCCGTCCTCGGCGGTGCGTGAGAACGCCGAGTTCTCGATGCCGACCATGCGATAGCCTGCAACCAGGTTCGACGTTTCACAGGCGGCCAAGGCAATACCTTGGCCGCTTAATGGTTACTCGTCGAGCTCTATCTCGAACACATTCAAGGTCATCGCCACGCTGGTGTAGTACCCGATCAAACCCACCAGATTGGTCACGATGCGTAATCCAAAGCGCTCAACGGCCTGATTGAATATCCTGTCGGAGACTCTTCCGGAATCCTGCAGTTGCCTGGTGAAGTGATAAACCAATCGCTCTTCAGGATCACCGAAATCCGGGGAAGCGCCCGCGCGAATCAGCGCCAGAATGCTCTCGGAAAGGCCGGCTTCGCGCGCGATCCGATAATGAATGTTCCACTCGGTGTTCGAACGCCAATGAACCGCCGTGACCATCACCGCCAGCTCCGCGAGCCTGGTCGGCAAGCCACTTTGATAACGGCATAGGGCGCCGAGACGCTGGGCGTGTCTGGCAAAATCAGGGCTGTTTATCCAAGCGAGGAAAGGACCCTCGAGACGCCCTCGGGGCCCGGCGATGATTTCATCGGCCACTGCCCGCTGCTCCGTGCTCATGCTTGACCGATCCATCCGGGGTAAGCGCGCTACCATCTTCATTCTCTCCTTCGTTTTCCAATGAATAGCGCGCCCACCGCCCAGCCTCCGGCCGGTGGCCGGCAGGCGCTGCCACATCGGTCGCTTGGCAGGGCTATCGCACGGAAAATTCCACCGCGCTTTCGGACAGTTCCAGCCGTTTCACCAAACCGTAGATATCGCCCAGTACCCAAAGGTCTCTGATCTTATCCCCGTCGAAAGTGAAGATCGGAGCGCCATGCCACCAAACACGTTCATGGGTCGGTGAGTGTCCGAAGAACGTGGCACGATGGATACCATGAAAGCGAAGTTTGCCGGATACCTGATCGTCTTCCTCAATCAGGTCCAGTATGTCCGAGGTGTAGTCTTCCAGCGCCTCGGTCAGCCACAGAACGTACTGTTTGAATTGCTCATGGCCCACCAGTACCGGCCCGAGGGAGCCGCGAAAGGTAAAGTCCGGGTGAAAGACCTTCGGAATCAAATCCACCTTTTGCTGATCCCATATGTCCTTGTAGAAAACCCGAACAACGTTTTTCCTGGTGGATAGACGGCTGGGCTCAAGATCAATTTCGCTTTCTTCGGGATGATGTTTCATGCTTGGATACTTCTCCTCGTAATAACCGGCCGCCAGCGTCACTCAAAGACAACCGGGGGCATGGGGGCTTCGTTAACATGCAGGCGGAAGACGTCGGAGCGGGCGTAGTGCCCGGCCACATCAAAGTCGTATTTCGCCCGGGCAAGATCGGCAAGGTCGAGTTCATGAATAAGAATGGCATCCTCATCGAAAATCGGACCGGCGAGGATTTCGCCCAGCGGGCTGACGATGCAACTGCCACCGCTCATCAGAACGGTGTCCGGATCGTCACCCTGAACGGCCCGGTACCACTCAGGCGCATCCTTGCGTCGCAGGTGCTGGCAGGCAGAAAGCACGAAACAGCGACCTTCCAGGGCCACATGCTGCATGGTCGGCACCCAGGTGGGTCGGTTATCGGCGGTCGGCGCGCAGTAGATTTGCACGCCCTTGGCGTACATCGCCATACGCATTAGCGGCATGTAGTTTTCCCAGCAAATCACCGCGCCAAGACGCCCGAAAGGCGTATCGAAGACCGGCAGCGTCGACCCGTCCCCGGAGCCCCAAACCAACCGCTCTCCAGCCGTTGGCATCAGCTTTCGGTGTTTGCCAAGCACGGTTCCCTCTGGCCCAAGAAACAGAGCCGTGCAATAGAGCGTGCCACCATCACGCTCAATGACGCCGATAATCATATAGAGCTTCAGGTCGCCCGCGATCTGCGCGAGGCGTTCACTGTATGTCGAGGGCACCTCAATGGCACTGTCGTAATAGCGACGATAGTCTTCCCGGCCTTCCGGCGTACGCCGGCCGATGGTCGAGCCAAAATCAAGGCCCTTTGGATAGGCCGAAACAAAGGCTTCGGGAAACACCACCAATTCGGCGCCCTTCTTCGCCGCCGAAACGGCATTTGCTTCGACCTTATCGAGCGTGGCATCAATATCGAACATCGCCGAGCCGGTCTGTATAACCGCGACGCGTACATGGTTTTGCATCTCAATCTCCTTCTGAATACAGGGCAGGATGTGGTTTATGCCGGTGTGTTTCCCGGTTGTTCATCTCCGGACAAGCGCTCGCCCGGACTTGACTCTTGATCCAGCGCCACGCCCTGTGTCTCTGGAAGGAAAAGCAACGCAACGATGGCAATACCGTAGGCGCTGACGGTGTAGATGCCGATGGCCATGCCCAGCGGCATGGTGGCACTCAACAAACCCACCAGGGCGGGGAAAAACGCGCCTACGCCCCTTCCCAGGTTGTACGCGAAGCCCTGCCCGGTACCTCGCAGCTCGGTGGGAAACAGCTCGGCATAGAAGGCTCCGGTGGGTGCAAACATGGCGTTGGCGAACAAACCAAGCGGAAAGCCGAGTATCAACATGGCGGAATTCGATAGCGGCGCGAACATATACAGGCACACCATCGCGGCGGACAGAATACCGAACGTCATCAGCGTCTTTTTTCGCCCTAAGGCATCCGCGCAGTGCGCGCCCAGAAGAAAACCCAGGAATGCACCAACAATGACCACGGCAAGATAGGAGCCGGTGCCGAGCACCGAAAGGTTGCGCTCGGTTTTCAAGTAAGTGGGCAGCCAGGTGACCACCGCGTAGTACCCGCCTTGCATGCCAATGGCAAATAACGAGGATGCCAGTGTTTTTCGCAGCAATGGCGGTTTGAAAATTCCTAACGCACTGATCTTGTGCGTGGAGGTTTGCTTGGCTTTCTCCTCAAAAGTCTCCGATTCCTTGACGTAGCGACGAATCACGACAATCAGAAAAGCCGGAAGAATCCCCAGCCAGAACAGGCATCGCCATGCGTATTCCTGCGGCACCAAGGAAAACACCAGCGCATATACCAATGCCGCGCCGCCCCATCCCACGGCAAAGCCGCTGTGCACCGTCCCCGCCGCACGGCCGCGATACTTAGGACGAATGATCTCCGACATGAGCACGGCGCCAGCGGCCCATTCACCGCCGAACCCCAGGCCCTGAAGCGCCCGCAGAACCAGTAGCTGCTCAAAATTTTGTGCGAATCCACTCAGGAAGGTAAAAAAAGCGAACCAGGCTACGGTCAGTTTAAGGACCTGTACGCGCCCGATACGATCACTGAGCCTTCCGGCCACGGCACCGCCAACGGCGGAGAAGACCAGCGCGACCGTACCAAGGTAGCCCGCCTCGGCTCTTGTCATTCCCCATACGGCAACAAGCGTCGGTATGACAAAGCTGTATATTTGCACATCGAACGCATCCAGCGCCCAACCACCGAAGCAGGCACTCATGGTGCGCCGCTCTTGTTTGTTAAGATCAGATATCCAGAATTTCATGGTTTCCCCTCTAGGGTTTTATCTGTTTTGGTGAGGCCCTCTGTTGCTGGAATTCTCAAAAAAAAGCAGTATATTTTTGAGATTTTTTTTACACAACAGGCAAAAAAACCACTTCTTTCCGTGCATTTTTGCCGCGCTTTTTAAGGGGCGTCTTATGCTTAAACCATCCTGGTCCGATCTGAATATTTTTCTGGAAGTGGCTCGCGGCCCTTCTCTCGCGGCGGTAAGCGAAAGACTTGGTGTGGATGTGACCACGGTGCGCCGACGGTTGGCCGGACTCGAGGAAGAGATCGGCATCGGTTTGTTTGAGAAACACGGGAGATCGCTTCGACTCAATGCCGAAGGCGAGCGCATCTATTCCATTGCCAGCCGCATGGAGACGTTAAGTGAGGAAATTTCCAATAGCGTGACGGATGCGTCGCGAGATCTTTTGGGCGTGGTTCGTATTTCAACGATGGAGGGATTTGGAAGCTTTTACCTGGCGCCCAAGCTGGGAATGCTCGTTGCCGCCCATCCCAATTTGAGCATTCAGCTGGTGACCGCGCCGCATATCGTCAATCTGGCGGAACGAGAAGCGGACATTTCCCTGAACATGATGGAACCTCAGCGCGGTCGTTTTCTGGTTGAGAAGCTGACTCGCTTTTCCGTGGGGCTCTACGCCGCACCGTCCTATCTGGAACGCAGCGGGCAGCCAGGAAGCCTGAGAGATCTGGCGGATCACACCTTTGTGACCTATGTGGAGGATTTGATTGAAGTGCCCTATGTGCAGTGGTTACCCGACATACTCGACTCTCCCAGGGTGCGACTGAGTTGCAGTAGCCTGGTCGCTCAGTTTCAGGTTACCTGCGCGGGCTCCGGCCTGGCCATGCTGCCTGCCTTCATGGCGGAGAACGAGCCCCGACTGACGCGTCTGTTTCGAGACGAGATCAACCTGACCAGGGATTGGTGGATGGTGGTACACCGGGATCTTGAGAAGGTACCGCGCATTCGAGCTGTAATGGACTTTCTAAGAACCATTACCCATCAGGATGCCCACATCTTGCATGGCCAAGGTGGGTAACCGGCTCCCATCCGGTCGGCGGGCGACAGAAGGGCCAGACGCTACCGGGCGTCACTCAACTGTCGGGCGGCTTCACGCATCAGAGGCAAGGCATTGCGCAGCGTGGCCAGGTCGGTACGAATCACCGGCGCATGCGCATTGAGAAACGCGAACGGCTGACCGTCAGAATCACGGATCGGTACCGCCACCGCCACCATGCCGTCGATGAACTCCTCGTTGTCCTCGCTTTCTCCCCGCTCGGCGATGGCCGCCAACTCATCAAGAAATCGGACTTCGTCGGTAAAGGTGTTGCGCGCCATGCGGGTCAACGGCAGGTTAGCCACCACCGAGCGTCGACGCTCTTCAGGCAACAACGCCAGATAAAGCTTGCCGCTGGCGGTACACCAGACGGGTGTGCGCGTGCCCACCGGTAAATGAATGTGCAGCGGCCAGTTGGCCTGCGCCCGATCCGAGTACATCATCTCCAGTTGCATGGGGATGGCGATGGAGCAGGTCTCACCGATCCGTGTCGCCAGCCTGTTGAGAATCGCCTCACGCTCCAGCCGGTAACCGTCACTCTGGAATACATCCAGCGATATCCGGTAAAGACGTGGGCCGGGAATCCAAAGGCCACGACTGTCCATGCGCAGAAAATCTTCCTTTTCCAGTTGCTGCAGCAATCGGTGGACACTGGGTTTGGGAATGTCGAGAAGATGGGAGAGATCCGCCGGCGAGATCGGGCGTTGCTCCCGGGATACCCGCTCGATGATGCCCAGCACCCGGGTAATCGACGAACCCTTTTCTCGTCTGTTCACGACCATGTGTTCGCCCCTTACTCAGCTTAGTCCGCCAGCTCCTCGGAACGCTCCCGGGCAGCGGCCACGGCGGCCTGCACCTGCTCGCGGAAGCCGGCCTCCTCGAACACCCCGAGGGCGGCGGCGGTGGTGCCGCCGGGGCTGGTGACCCGCTGGCGCAGCACGTCCGGACCCACCTCGCTGGTGATCGCCAGCTGGGCGGCGCCCCAGGCGGTTTGCAGCACCAGCTGCCGGGCGGTGGCCTGGGGCAACCCCTGGGACACGGCGGCGTCGATCAGGGATTCCATCAGCAGGAAGAAGTAGGCCGGGCCGGAGCCGGACACCGCGGTGACCGCGTCCAGTTCCTTCTCTTCCTCGAACCAGAAGGTCAGGCCCACGGCGCCCAGAATCTGGCTGGCCATGTCCTTCTGGGCCTCGCTCACGCCGTCGGCGGCGTACAGGCCGGTGGCACCGGCCTGTACCAGCGCCGGGGTATTGGGCATGCAGCGCACGATGGGCGCATCGCCCAGCCAGTGGCGCAGGTTCTCCACGGTGACGCCGGCGGCGATGGAGATGATCAGCGGCTGGCGCTCCTCGATCACCTCACGCAGGGCGGCGCAGGCGTCGCCCATCACCTGGGGCTTCACCGCCAGCACCAGCACGTCCACCCGGCGGGACACCTCCAGGTTGTCCTCGGTAACGTGCACCCGGTGCAGCTGGGCGACTTCGTCCAGGCGGTCCCGGGACGGGTCGCTCATCCAGATGCGCGCCGGGCGGATGCCCTTGGCGATCATGCCGCCGGCCAGGCTGTTGGCCATGTTGCCGGCCCCGATGAATCCGATCAGTTGCTGTGCCATAACTGCGCCGTTCCTCTTGTCCGTCACGCCTTCGGCGGGCGTGGTCCGAACAGGGCGGTGCCGATCCGGACCAGGGTGGCACCCTCTTCGATGGCCACGGGGTAATCCGCGCTCATGCCCATCGACAGGGTGTCGAGGGCCGGCATTGTATTGCGCAAATGTGACAGTGTCATGGCGAGCTGCTGGAACGCCGCCCGGTTGCCGTCCTCGGCGTCGACCCGGGGGATCGCCATCAGGCCGCGCAGCCGCAGCCGGGGCCAGTCCTGGAACTGCCCGGCCAGGGCCGGCACCGCCGCCAGCGGCACGCCGCTTTTGCTGTCCTCGTCGTCCACATTGACCTGCAGACAGACGTTGAGCGGCGGCAGCTCCGCCGGGCGCTGGTCGTTGAGCCGCCGCGCCACCTTGGCCCGGTCCACGGAATGGACCCAGTCGAAGCGGGCCGCCACGTCCCGGGTCTTGTTGGATTGCAGCGGGCCGATGAAGTGCCAGATCAGGCCCCGGCCGGCCAGGGCCGGCATCTTGTCCAGCGCCTCCTGCAGGTAGTTCTCGCCGAAGTGACGCTGGCCCTGGTCCGCCAGGGCGGCGATCTCGTCGGCGCCCCGGGTCTTGCTCACCGCCAGCAGGGTCACCGCCTCCGGCGGGCGGCCGGCGGCGGCGCAGGCGGCCTGGATTCGTGCGCGAATCGAGGTTAGCGGCGTCTCGGTGTCGGGCATCATTGAATGGCTTCCGGGGAGCGGTTAAGTTTAGGAAATTCTACTGAGAAGAAACGTCATTCCAATGGATATCACCGAACTGCTTGCCTTCAGTGCCAAAAACGGCGCCTCGGACCTGCATCTGTCCGCCGGGCTGCCGCCGATGATCCGCGTCGATGGGGACGTGCGCCGGATCAACCTGCCTCCCATGGAACACAAGGAAGTGCACGCGCTGGTCTACGACATCATGAACGACAAGCAGCGCAAGGACTACGAGGAGTTCCTGGAGACCGATTTCTCCTTCGACGTGCCCGGCGTGGCCCGCTTCCGGGTCAACGCCTTCAACCAGAACCGGGGCGCCGGCGCCGTGTTCCGGACCATTCCCTCCAAGGTGCTGACCATGGAGGATCTGGGCATGGGCAAGGTGTTCCAGAAGATCTCCGATTTTCCGCGCGGCATCGTGCTGGTCACCGGCCCCACCGGCTCCGGTAAGTCCACCACCCTGGCGGCGATGATGAACTACATCAACGAGTCCCGCTACGAGCACATCCTCACCATCGAGGACCCCATCGAATTCGTGCACGAATCGAAGAAATGCCTGGTCAACCAGCGCGAGGTGCACCGCGACACCCTGGGCTTCGCCGAGGCGCTGCGCTCCGCCCTGCGGGAAGACCCGGACATCATTCTGGTGGGTGAGATGCGCGACCTGGAAACCATCCGGCTGGCGCTGACCGCGGCGGAAACCGGGCACCTGGTGTTCGGCACCCTGCATACCACCAGCGCCGCCAAGACCATCGACCGGGTGGTGGACGTATTCCCCGCCGAGGAGAAATCCATGGTCCGCTCGATGCTGTCCGAATCCCTGCAGGCGGTGATTTCCCAAACGCTGATGAAGAAGAACGGCGGCGGCCGGGTGGCCGCCCACGAGATCATGATCGGCACCCCGGCGATCCGCAACCTGATCCGCGAGGACAAGGTGGCGCAGATGTATTCCGCGATCCAGACCGGCGGCGCCCTGGGCATGCAGACCCTGGATCAGTGCCTGCAGGGGCTGGTGCAAAAAGGCGTGGTGTCCCGCGAGGCGGCCCGCGAAAAAGCGAAAAGCCCGGACGCGTTCTAAGGGGAGGGACACCGTGGAATTCGATGATCTGCTCAAACTGATGGTGCAAAAAGGCGGCTCGGACCTGTTCATCACCGCCGGCGTGCCGCCCAGTATGAAGGTGCACGGCAAGGTGCTGCCGGTGACGCGCAACGCCCTGACCCCGGACATGACCCGGGACATCGTGCTCAACGTGATGAATGAGAAACAGCGTAAGGAATTTCTCGAACACCACGAGTGCAACTTCGCCATTTCCGCCCGGGGCATCGGCCGCTTCCGGGTCAGCGCCTTTTACCAGCGCAATCTGGTGGGCATGGTGCTGCGCCGCATCGAAACCAAGATTCCCCAGGTGGACGAGCTGCGCCTGCCGCCGGTGATCAAGGACCTGGCCATGACCAAGCGCGGCCTGGTGCTGTTCGTGGGTGCCACCGGCACCGGTAAATCCACGTCCCTGGCGTCGATGATCGGCCACCGCAACAAGAACTCGAAGGGCCACATCATTTCCATCGAGGACCCGATCGAATTCGTGCATCAGCATCAGGGCTGCATCGTCACCCAGCGCGAGGTGGGCATCGACACCGAGTCCTTCGACGTCGCCTTGAAGAACACCCTGCGCCAGGCCCCGGACGTGATCCTGATCGGCGAGGTGCGCAGCCGGGAAGTCATGGACTATGCCATCGCCTTCGCCGAGACCGGCCACCTGTGCCTGGCCACCCTGCACGCCAACAACGCCAACCAGGCCCTGGACCGGATCATTCACTTCTTCCCCGCCGACCGGCACGGGCAGCTGTACATGGACCTGTCGCTGAACCTGCGCGGCATCGTCGCCCAGCAGTTGATTCCCACCCCGGACGGCAAGGGCCGCCGCGCCGCCATTGAAGTACTGCTCAACACACCGCTGGTGTCCGATCATATCCGCAAGGGCGAGATCCATCTGCTCAAGGCGCTGATGAGCAAATCCCGGGAGCAGGGCATGCAGACCTTCGACCAGGCGCTCTACGACCTCTACGATACCGGCGAGATCACCTACGAAGACGCCATCGCCCACGCCGATTCCCCCAACGATCTGCGCCTGATGATCAAGCTCGGCAACGAGACCGACGCCTCCAGCCTGGACCATGCCACCCGTGGCCTGAGCATCGAGGGCGACTGAGCCGCCTCCGTTTTGCCTTCTTTTACCTTTTTCCGCCGGCCCGCGCTGGGGCCGGCCCGCGCCGTCGTGCTATTCCTGAATGCCCCCGCCCCCTCAGGGCGTTATGAACATTGGAACCGTGGAAAAGGAGAGCACCATCATGAACAAGTTCGCTTCCGCTCATTGGCAAGGCGATATCAAGCAGGGCAAGGGCACCATCTCCACCCAGAGTGGCGCGCTCAAGGAGCAGGCCTATGGCTTCAACACCCGCTTCGAGGACGAGCCGGGCACCAACCCGGAGGAACTGATCGGCGGCGCCCACGCCGGCTGTTTTTCCATGGCCTTCTCCCTGCAACTGGGTAATGCCGGCTACACCCCGGACAGCATCGACACCAAGGCCAAGGTCACGCTGGAGAAGGACGGCGACGGCTTCAGCATCACCAAGGTGCACCTGGATATGACGGCGAAGATTCCCGGCATCGACGACGACGAGTTCCAGAAAATCGCCAAGGCGGCGAAGGAAGGCTGCCCGGTCTCCAAGCTGCTCAACGCGGATATCTCCCTGGACGCCAAACTGCAAAGCTGACTGTCCCCGGCGCCCGCCCCGGGCGGGCGCCTACAATCATCATGGTCGATCTCTCACGGCATCCTTGAGAGATCGCTGATCCCCCTGCCCGACGTTCCTCGTCACACTGACCGTTGCCGCTCCTGTCTTCACCCGGGTAATCGCTGGAGCATCATTGACAACCATCACGTGATGAGTTACAAATGATCGTGTCTTTCGCCGACAAAACCACCCGGCGCCTGTTTGCCACGGGCCGCTGCCTGGGAGTGCCGCCGGATGTGGAGCGCAGAGCCGCGCGCAAGCTGGAATATGTGCACTTGGCCACCTGCCTGGATGACCTGCGGGTACCACCGGGCAACCGGCTCCATCGGCTGGAAGGCGATCAGAAAGGACGGTACTCCATCCGCGTCAACGAACAATGGCGCATCTGCTTTCGCTTTGACGGCGAAGACGCCCACGACGTGCTGTTCTGCGACTACCATTCATAAAACGCCGCCGGCGGGAGGCACACCATGGCCCTCTTCAGTGTCACCGGCATGCAGCGCCGCCCCACCCATCCCGGGGAAATGCTGCGCGAGGATTTTCTGCCCGACTACCGGCTGACGGTCACGTCCCTGGCCGCGGCGGTGGGCGTGTCGCGCCAGTCCATCAACGAACTGCTGCGCGAACGGCGGGCCTTGAGCCCGGAAATGGCGCTGCGCCTGGCCCGCCTGTTCGGCAACACGCCGGACTTCTGGCTGAACGCGCAGCGCGCGGTGGATCTGTGGGACGCCGAACAGGCCATTCGCGACCAGATCGAGCGCATCAAACCGCTGACCGCGGCCTGAGCGGCGCCGTGCTCTCCGCCGCGGTTCAGGTGGCGGGGAACACCAGCGACTGGTGCGTTGCGGTCCCCGCCATGGCACCGTCCCCGATCGCCAGCGACACACTGCCCGCTCCCCGCGCCAGGTCGCCGCAGGCGAATACACCCGCCACCGTGGTGGCCTGACGGGCGTCTGTTTTGACCACGGGCCCCAACGGCGTATCGCTGGTTTCACAGCCCAATTGTACCGCCAGGTCGCTGGCCGCCCGGATAGCAGGGGCCACGAACAGCCCGGCCAGCGACAATGACCGGCCATCAGCCAGGCACACTTCCGCTTCGCCCTTCACCGCCAGCACCGATTCTTCTTCCACCTTGACACCACGCTCCGCCAATTGCGCCCGCTGGCCCGCATCCGGTATCAGCACGCCATTGGTGAAAAAGGTGGTCGGCCCCCATTCGGGGATCAGCAACGCCTGATGCAACGATAGGGCACCGCTGGCCAGCACACCCAGCTCACCCTGGTTCAGTTCGTAGCCGTGACAGTAAGGACAGTGCAGCACGGTTCGGCCCCAGCGCTCCCAAAGTCCAGGCACCGGCGGCAGCTGGTCGACCACCCCGTAGGCGAGAATCAGACGTTCACCTTCAAACCGATCGCCGCTCTCCGTGCTCACCTCGAAACGGGCTCCGGTTCGCGCCGCCCGGGCCGCACGGTCCTGGCGCCACGTCACATCCGGATAGGCCAACAACTGAGCGCGACCGTCGGCGGCAATCGCCGCCGGATCGCGCCCATCCTGGGTCAACACGCCATGAGCATGACTCGTGAAACGATTACGGCGCTGCCCGCCATCCAACACCAGCACCCGGCGCCGGGCACGCGCCAATTGCAATGCCGCGGCCATACCCGCATAGCTGCCACCTACTACGATCACATCAAACCGCATCGCCGGTCCGCCTGCACAAACGTTCATGGAAATCGGCGCTGAGCGCCGCCAGGGTGATTTCACCGAAACGGGCCAGCAGCACCGCCTCCGCCTCCTGGAAAGCCTTCTCCATGGCCGCATTGACGGCCTGTTCCACCAGGCAACCCGGCGCCTCGGTACGGTGCCCCAGGGCCAACACCCCGGGTTCACCCAACGCCTCATGGATATCGCGCAAGGTCACATCCCGCAGGTCCCGGGTCAGGCGCCATCCACCGCCATGGCCTTTTTCGGAGTGCACCAGGCCCTCCCGGCGCAGGCCCGCCAGGACACGGCGGACCACCACCGGATTAGTGGCCATCATGGAGGCCAGCGCTTCGGAGGTCAGGGGGCGGTCGGCTTCGGCCATGTGCAGCAACACATGGAGAACGCCGGATAATCGACTGTCTCTTTTCATGTAACTTACGATATTACATGAAATGGGAAAAAGAAAGCCCTCGCTGCATGGAGACGAGGGCTATCGCGTCAGGCCGCGGGTTCGGTGAGGGTACCGGCGCGGTAGTCGCGCAGGGCCTGCTCGATCTCTTCCTGAGTGTTCATCACGAAAGGACCGTACTGGGCGATGGGCTCGCCCAGGGGTTTACCCGCCAGCAGCACCAGCCGCGCGCCCCGGTCGCCGGCTGCCAGGGTGACCTGGTCGCCGTCGTCGAGCACCGCGGTGTGTTCCGCCGGCACCGTTTCGCCGGCCACGCTCAGGCCGCCCTCGAACAGGTACAGAAAGGCGTTGTAACCGGCCTTGATCGGCACCGTAAGCGACTCACCCGCACGCAGTTTCACGTCCAGATACAGCGGATCCGTGGCGCCGCCTTTGACCGGCGCGCTCAGGGTTTCCCCGTCCAGCACCACCTCGCCGGCAATCGCCTTGACCTGGCCGCCACCGGCCAGGTCAAGGCGCGGCATCTCCGTGTCCGCCACGTCCCGATAGCCCGCCGGTTTCATTTTTTCCCGGGCCGGCAGGTTGATCCACAACTGGAAGCCACGCAGCAGACCGTCCTGCTGCTGGGGCATTTCTTCATGGATGATACCGCGCCCGGCGGTCATCCACTGCACGCCGCCCTGTTTGAGGTCGCCTTCGTTGCCCAGATGGTCGCGGTGCTTCATGTGCCCTTCGACCAGGTAGGTCACGGTCTCGAAACCCCGGTGCGGGTGCGCGGGGAACCCGGCAATGTAATCGTCCGGATTGTCCGAGGAGAAAGCGTCCAGCATCAGGAAAGGATCCAGCCTCACCGAGGGATTGTGGCCGAGGGCCCGCTTCAGGCGGACGCCGGCGCCGTCGGAGGTTTCCAGGGCCCGGATGGTATGCAGTACACGACGATCTTTCATGATGGCCTCCTCGCCCTTGCGGGCATCCACGGCGGCGCCGGCCGATTCAGGCGCCGCGTATTTCCCGCTCGCCCAGCCGCTCACGGCCATGGGGCGCGGTGAAATCCAGATCCGGGCCGATCGGGATGATCCCGTGGGGGTTCACCGTGGGATGGCTGCGGAAATAATGGTGGCGGATATGGTCCATGTGCACCGTCTCCGGCACGCCGGGCAGCTGATACAGTTCGTTGAGCAGCCCGTTCAGATTCGGGTAGTCGACGATGCGCTTGCGGTCGCACTTGAAGTGGGTGACATAGACCGCGTCGAAACGCACCAGCGTGGTCCACAGCCGCAGGTCCGCCTCGGTGAGGGTGTTGCCCACCAGGTAACGGCTCTCGCCCAGCCTCCGCTCCAGGTCCTCCAGGGTGTCGAACAGGGCGGTCACCGCCTCGTCGTAGGCCTCCTGGCCGGTGGCGAAGCCGGACTTGTAGACGCCGTTGTTCACATGGTGATAGACCGGCTCGTTGATCGCCTCGATGGCCTCGCGCAGGTCTTCGGGGTAATAGTCCCCGGGCCGCGCACCGAGATCATCGAAAGCGCCGTTGAGCATGCGGATGATGTCCGCCGACTCGTTGCTGACGATGGTTTCCCGCTCCTTGTCCCACAGCACCGGCACCGTGACCCGGCCGGTGTAATGAGGGTCGGCCTTCAGATACAGCTGATAGAGCTTGTCCAGGCCGTACAGCGGGTCGCCGGTGGCGCCGTCGAAGTCGTCGCGCAGCTCCCAGCCGTTCTCGAGCATGTGCGGGTGTACCACCGACACGTCGATGTGCTGTTCCAGGCCCTTCCAGGCGCGCATCACCAGCGCCCGGTGCGCCCAGGGGCAGGCGAAGGATACGTACAGGTGGTAGCGGCCCGATTGCGCCTTGAAACCGTCGTCACCGGACGGGCCGGCGGCGCCGTCGGCGGTGACCCAGTTGCGAAACTGGCTTTCCGAGCGCTTGAAGCGCCCGCCGGTGCTCTTGGTGTCGTACCACTTGTCCTGCCATTGTCCGTCGACCAGCAGTCCCATATCGCTCTCCTGTCCGTGTCTGACTTTCCGGGTTGGCGGTGCCGCGCTCAGGCGGCGGTGGCGCTCAGCGCCTCCAGTTCGGCGGCGATTTCCGCCTCCGCCCGGGCCAGCGCCTGGTGCTTGACCTCGTCGCCCATGTTGAGCCCTTCAGCGTAAATGAAACGGACGTCGCGAATACCCATGAAACCGAAAATCTGTTTTACGAACACCGTGGTGGTTTCGTAGGGCTGGCCGGCGTGCACACCGCCGTGGGCCGCGAACACGCGAACCGGTTTGTCCTCGAGCAGGCCCACCGGGCCGGTGTCGGTGTACTTGAAGGTGACGCCGGCACGGGCGATGTGATCGATCCAGGCCTTGAACTGGGTGGGCGCGCCGAAGTTGTACATCGGCATGCCGATCACCACCAGGTCCGCGTCGCGCAGTTCCTGCACGAAGGCGTCGGAGCGGGCCAAAACGTCTTTCTGTGCCTGGTTGAGCCCGTCGCTGAAGCCGCGCAGGGCACCCGCCCGTTCCAGGTCCAGGTGCGGCACGCCGTCACTGACCAGATCCCGGGTCACCACCTCGGTGTCCGGGTGGGCGTCGCGGTAACCGTCGATAAAGGCGCGGCTCAGGCGGCTGGAGGCGCCGTCGGCGCCGAACAGGCTGTTTTGCAGATAGAGGATGCGGGTCATGGCCGTCTCCGTGGAAGATGGGAATGGCCCCATTGTCTTTTCGGATCATCCGATATAAAACGGCATCCATCTGTGTGATATGGCCAACTGATTCGATATGTCGACCAAAATTACTTTGGACCAATGGCAGGCACTGATCGCGGTGGTGGACGAGGGCGGCTACGCCGCCGCCGCCGAGGCGCTGGACAAGAGCCAGTCGGCGATCAGCTACGCGGTGCAGAAAATCGAGACCGAGCTGGGCGTGCGCGCCTTCGCCCTGGAGGGTCGCCGGGCCAAACTGACCGAAACCGGTCATCTGCTTTACCGGCAGGCCAAGGTACTGCTGGAGGAGGCCGGCCGCATCGAAAGCAGTGCCATCCAGTTCGGTCACGGCTGGGAGCCCCTGGTGCGAGTGGCCGCCGACGGCCTGTTTCCGCAGACCCTGGTGCTGTGCGCCCTGGTGCGCCTGGCGGAGGAAAGCCCGCTGACCCGGGTGGAGTTTCAGGAGACCATTCTGTCCGGCTCGGAGGAGGCCCTGCTGCGCCACGAGGCGGACCTGGCCATCACCGGTCGGGTACCGCCGGGCTTCATGGGCGACCACTTGATCCGCATCCGCTTCGTGGCGGTGGCGGCGGCGGGGCACCCGCTGCACCATCAGGGCCCGCTGGGCCTGGACGATCTGCGCCCCCACCGCCAGCTGGTGGTACGCGACTCCGGTCGCCAGCGGGTGGATTCCGGCTGGCTGGGCGCCGAGAAACGCTGGACCTTCTCCCACGGCCACACCCGCCGGCAGGCGCTGCTGCGCGGCCTGGGCTTCGCCTGGGTGCCGGAACCGGAGATCCGTGACGACCTGGCCTCCGGCGCGCTCACGCCGCTGCCCCTGCGGGAAGGCGTGGACCGCTACCAGGACCTCTACCTGGTTTACGCGGACGGCCAGTACGCCGGGCGCGCCGCCCGTTTTCTCGGCGAGGGCATCAAAGCGCAACTGGCGTCCGGCGAGGACCAGGACGGGCATTGACGTAACCCCGCCGATACCGGCTTATACTGGAGCTCACGTTTCCATTCTGGAGAAAGACCATGCGCTGGTTTGCCCTGTTTCTCGCCGTGACCCTGGCCGGCTGCGTGTCGCCGGTGGTGGTGGATCACCGCAGCGGCACGGATTTCGCCGAATACAGCAGCTACGCCATTGATCCGCCCGCGGACGATGAGGAGGTGCTCAGCCTGGACGGCCAGCGGGTGCAGCAGGCCTTGCGCCGGGAGCTGGCCAACCACCCGCTGCAAAGCGCGGGTAAGGACCAGGCGGATATGCTGGTGCGCTACCGGTTCGTGCCGGTGGAGAAATTCCAGGGCAGCGGCGTGCAGTTCGGCTTCGGCTGGTTCGGGCGCGGCTATGGCCTGTCCACCAGCACCCCGGTGGAAGGCGAAACCTACAAGGAATACAAGCTGCAGGTGGCCATGGTGGACCGCGCCACCAAGGACGTGGTCTGGGAAGCCACCAGCCGCGACACCCTCTATGAAGAACTGAGCAGCCAGCGGCGCGCCGAGCGCATCGACAAAATGGTGGCCGAGATGCTCAAGCGCTATCCGCCGGCGGCCAGCTGACCCGCACGCGCAGGCCGCCGCCCGGCGCCCCGTCCAGGGCCACCCGGCCATCGGTACGCGCCATGATGGTGGTGACGATGGCCAGCCCCAGGCCACGACCACCGCCATGGCCGCGCCAACCCCGCTGCAGGGCCCGGCGGCGCTGTTCCGGAGTCAGGCCGGGCCCCTGATCATCAATGCACAGCCCCACGCGCCCGTCGTCCAACGGCGCCAAGGTGATCACCCCGCCTTCCGGGCTGTGACGCACCGCATTCTCCAGCACGTTGCGCAGCACGATGCGCACCAGCCCGGCGGGCGCCGCCGGCACGCCGGCCACGGCCTCCCGCCGCACGCTCAGGTTCCGTTCCCGAAGCGACGCCGCCAGTTCCTCCAATACCCCGTCCAGCACCGTGTCCAGGGACGCCCGATCCGCCGGGGCACTGCGCTCCCGAGCCAGGGCCAGCAACTGGTCCAGGCTGTGGCCGAGCCGCTCCGCCGCCTGCTGAGCCGCGTCCCGGGCGTGTTCGGCGCGGGGCCCCTCGGTGCGCTGCGCCACCTGCAGCTGGGTGCGGATCGCCGCCAAGGGGGTGCGCAGTTCATGGGCCAGGTCGTCGGTGAGCCGGCGCTCCCGATCCAGGGCCTCCCGTTCGCGGCCGAACACCTGGTTGAGCGTGGCCACCATGGGTTCCAGTTCCACCGCCCCCGGTGGCGTGGCCACCGTCCGCCGGTCACCGGCATCGCGGCCAGCCAGCTGGTCGCGCAACGAGGACAGCGGGCCCAGGGCCCGGCCCACCGCCCACCAGACCAGGGCCAGGCTGGCCAGAAGGCCAAGGGACAGGGCCGCCAGCAGCACCAGGGCCACCTGACGCATAAAGCCGGTGCGCCCGGCCATGCGTTCGGCGGATGCCACTCTCAGATCACCCTGGGTCACCGTGAACACCCGCCAGAGTTCACCGTCCAGATGGCGCTGGCCAAAGCCATCCCCATCCAGTGCCAGACCGCCCTCCGGGGCCCCGCTGGAACGGGCCAGCAGCTCCCCGCGCAGACCGCTCACTTCGCAGGCGATGCCACGCAGGGGCAGCCGGCCACCTTTCGCCAGGGCCGCCGGCACCGCCGCGCCGGCGTCCACCAGCGACGCCACCATCCGCGCCGACGCCGCCAGCCGCTGGTCGAGCACCGCCGCCACCCGGTCGCGCACCTCGTGGTGCAGCCATACCGCCAGCAGCAGCCACAGCACCGACAGACCCAGACCCAGTCCCAGCAGCAGGCGGCCGCGCAAACTGGCGGGCGCCAGCCTCACGGTGGGGTCCCCAGACGATAGCCCTCGCCGCGCACGGTCTCGATCAGCCCCTCACCGAACTTGCGGCGCAGGCTGTGGATGTGCACCGCCAGGGCATTGCTCTCCACACTCTCGGTCCAGCCGTAGACCCGGTCGGCCAGGTCGTCGGCGGTCAGCACCCGCCCCCGGGCGCCGAGCAGCGCCTGAAGCAGAGCCCGCTCCCGGCGCGTCAGGGCCATTTCCCGTTGATCCAGCCAGACCTGTTGGCGGGCCGGGTCGAAGCGCAGCCGGCCATATTCCACCAGCGGCGCCGCCCGGCCCTCCGCCCGGCGCAACAGGGCGTGTACCCGCGCCACCAGCTCGTCCAGGTCGAAGGGTTTTTCCAGGTAATCATCGGCGCCGGCGTTGAGCCCGGCGACCCGGTGGGCGATGCCGTCCCTGGCGGTCAGCACCAGCACCGGCTCATCGCGACCCTGCCGACGCCATTGGCGCAGCAGCGACAGACCATCCCGATCCGGAAGGCCCAGGTCCAGCACCACCAGATCGAATGCCGCGCCGGCCAGCGCCGCCTCCGCGGCGCCGGCATTCGGTACCCAGGCCACCGAAAAGCCGTGCACCTCCAGGCCCGCCTGTACGCCGTCGCCCAACAGGGCATCGTCTTCCACCAGCAGAATGTGCATTATCGCTCCCACCGCTCACCGTGCCGGGTATCCTGGCCGCGCCGAATTAACCGGGCGTTAATCATCGGCGGCCAGCCTGTCGTCGACAACCGCTCAAGAGACCGCTCGGGAGAAAGCCGCTTTCATGACCGCCTTCAATCTGGGCCCCCTGGCCCTGCCGCTGGCCGTGCTGCCCTGGCTGGCCGGCGTGATCGTCGCCTGGATACTGGCCGCCTGGCGGCGCCGCCGGAAACGGCCGGACGCCGAGCCGGTGCTCAGCTGGATGCTGTTCAGCGGGCTGATCGGCGCGCGGCTGGCGTTCGTGCTCCGCTACCTGGACCAGTACACCGGGCCGCTGGCCATGCTGGACGTGCGCGACGGCGGTTTCTGGTGGCCGGGGGCGGTGCTGGGGGCGCTGGCGGGGCTCGCCCTGGCCCGCTGGCGTGGCCATCGCAAGGCGCTGGCCGAAGCCGGACGTGTCGGCACGGTCGGCGCGGTGGCGGCCCTGCTGACCGGCCTGGCCCTGGCGCCGCTGCGCGCCGGGGACGCCCCCTTGCCCGAGGCCACGCTGTACGACCTGGGCGGCACGCCGGTGGCCCTGACGGACGCCACCCAAGGACGCCTGACCCTGATCAATCTGTGGGCCAGCTGGTGCCCGCCCTGCCGGCGGGAAATGCCGGTGCTGCAGCAGGGGCAAACCGATTACCCGGCGGTGCGCTTTCTGTACGCCAACCAGGGCGAGGACGCCGACACCGTGCGCCAGTATCTGAGCACCGGGGGTCTGCGGTTGGAACGGGTCTTGCTGGACCCCCACCGGGACCTGGGCCGCGCCCTGGGCGGCGGCCTGCCCACCACCTTGCTGGTGGACGACCGGGGCCGGGTGGTGAACAGCCACCTGGGCCCGCTGTCGCCGGCCAGCCTGCGCCATTTTTTGCGCCCCCATCTTCCATCCGACCCGGAGTGAACCGTGCCGTTATCCCGCTTTTTCCGCCCCCTGACCCTGCTGCTGATCGCCACTCTGAGCGCCGGTGCCGTCCAGGCCCAAGAGGACACGCCGAAGGACCGGGCGGCGCTGGAAAGACAGATTTTCGACGTACTGGAACGGAGCCACTGGGTGGCGGAGGGCGCGGAAAACCCGGACCGGGTGGTGTACACCTTCACCGACCTGAAGTGCCCCTATTGCGAGCGCCAGTGGCGGGACATGCGCCCCCTGCTGGCGGACCCGGACAACCGCACCCAGGTGCGCCATGTGGTGGTAGCGGTGCTGCGCCCGGGCAGCTACGGGGAAGGGGCGGCGGTGCTGGCCGCGGACGACCCGGCGGCGGCGCTGGCGCAAGGCGAGAAGGGCGAATTGAAGCCGCTGGACCCGGTGCCCGAGGCGATGGGCCGTCAGCTCAGGGAGAACAACGCGCTGATGCGGGAGTTCGGCATTCGCGGCACGCCGGCGACGATTTTCCGGGACCCGGCCGGCAAGCTGGAGTTCGCCCCCGGCGTGTTGCAGCCGGAAACCCTGCGCGGCCTGGTGTTTCAGCTGGACTGAGGGCCGCCGGCGGCCCTCAGTCGCTCAGCCAGCTGACCTTGCCCTGGCAGACGGTGAGTTTCACCGCGCCGGGCAGGCGGCTGTGCAGCCAGGGAGAGTTGCGGCCGGCGGACAGCCAGTGGCTGGACAGGGTGCGGCTCTCGCCCGCCGCCAGCACGCACAGGCTGGCCGGCCGGCCGGCTTCCAGATGGCCGGCCTGGATGCCCAGGCAGCGCGCCGGCGACGCGGTCACCGCCTCCAGCGCCCGGTGCAACGGCAGGGCGCCGTCGTCCACCAGCTTGAGCATCAGCGGCAGCAGGGTGTCCAGGCCGGAGATGCCCGGCCGGGTGGCGGGGAACGGGGCGGTCTTGCTGAACGAGCCGGCGGGCTGGTGCTGGGAGCACACCGCATCGATGGTGCCGTCGGCCACCGCCGCCAGCAGGGCTTCCCGGTCGGCGGCGCCGCGCAGGGGCGGGATCACGTGGCAGTGGCTGTCGAAGCCTTCCAGGGCGGATTCGTCCAGCAGCAGATGGTGAACACTCACATCGGCGGTCACCGGCAGCCCGCGGGCCTTGGCGGCGCGCAGCAGGGGCAGGGATTCGCGGCTGGAGATTTGCTGGAAGTGGGCGCGCACCCCGGTGGCCTCCACCAGCAGCAGGTCCCGGGCCAGCTCCACGGATTCCGCCACCGCCGGAATGCCGGGCAGCCCCAGCCGGGTGGCCACCGGTCCGTCGTGGGCGCAGCCGCCGGCGGCCAGGGCCGCGTCCTGGGGCCGGAACATCACCGGCAGATCGAAGGTGGCGGCGTATTCCAGGCCGCGCTTGAGCACCAGGGCGTCCGCCACCGGCGCGCCGGCCTGGCCCACGGCGATGCAGCCGGCCCGGGCCAGGGTGGCCATCTCGGCCAACTGCACGCCATCCAGATCCTGGGTCAGGGCGGCCACCGGCAGCACCCGCGCGAAGCCGGCCTGGCCGGCCTGTTCGCGGATCAGGCGCACCACCGCGGTGGAATCCACCGGGCCGCAATCCGGCTGGGCGGCCAGGTGGGTGATGCCGCCGGCGGCGGCGGCGCGGGTTTCCGAGGTCACGTCGCCGGCGCGGCCGCTGTCCGGCAGCGACAGATGCACGCAGGCGTCCACCAGGCCGGGGATCACCCACAGGCCCTCGGCCTCCACGATCTCCGCGCCGGGGGCGTCCAGGCTGGCGCCGATGCGCACCAGACGGCCGTCCTCCACCAGCAGGTCGGCCACCTCGTCGCGGCCGGAGGCAGGGTCGATCACCCGGCCCTTGCGAATCAACAGATGCGCCTTAGCGGCCATGCTGGTCTCCCTGCTCCGGGTTCTGGCTGCTTTCCTGGCCGCTGATGGCCATGGACATCACCGCCATGCGCACGGCGATGCCGAAGGTCACCTGGTTGAGAATCACCGAGCGGGGGCCGTCGGCCACCTCGGAGGCGATTTCCACGCCCCGGTTGATCGGTCCCGGGTGCATGACGATGGCGTCCGGCTTGGCGTGGCGCAGTTTTTCGTTGTTCAGCCCGTACAGGCGGAAGAATTCCGCCTCGCTGGGCAGGAAGGCGGAGTCCATGCGTTCCTTTTGCAGGCGCAGCATGATCACCACGTCCACGTCCTTGAGGCCCTGGGCCATGTCGTGGCAAACGGTGACGCCCAGGCTCTCGGCGGCGGCCACCGGCAGCAGGGTACGCGGGCCGATCAGGCGCACTTCCTCGGCGCCCAGAATATTGAGCGCGTGCACCTGGGAGCGGGCCACCCGCGAATGCAGCACATCGCCGACGATCGCCACCCGCAGGCCGGCGAAGCCGCCCTTATAGTGGCGGATGGTGTACATATCCAGCATCGCCTGGGTGGGGTGCGCGTGGCGGCCGTCGCCGGCGTTGATCACCGCCACGCCGGGGGTCACCTCGTTGGCGATGAAGAAGGGCGCGCCGGAATCCTGGTGGCGCACCACGAACATGTCGGCGGCCATCGCCTCCAGGTTGCGCAGGGTGTCCAGCAGGGTCTCGCCCTTGCTGGTGGCGGACTTGGCGATGTCCAGGTTGAGCACGTCGGCGCTGAGCCGCTTGGCGGCCAGCTCGAAGGTGCTGCGCGTGCGCGTGCTGGATTCGAAGAACAGGTTCACCACCGTCTTGCCGCGCAGCAGGGGCACCTTCTTGATGGCGCGCCCGCCCACGTCGACGAAACTGGCGGCGGTGTCCAGGATGTCTTCCAGCAGGGAACGGGAGAGATGTTCGACGGAAAGAAAGTGTCGCAGCTTGCCGTCATCGGTGAGCTGCACGCGGGAGGAGGGCGGCGGCGCAAGCGTCATTCGTCAGCCTTTACGGGGATCTCAATCACCTCCGCGACCAGGGGCGCGGGCCCGCGTAATTCTACCCGCTGATGGGGCGGCAATGCCAAAGTTTCCCCGCAAATATCAGGACGGATCGGCAATTCCCGGTGACCGATGTCGAACAGCACCGCCAGCCGGATCGAGGCCGGCCGGCCGTAATCGAACAGTTCGTTCATGGCGGCGCGGATGGTGCGGCCGGTCATCAGCACGTCGTCCACCAGCAGCAGATGGGCCCCGTCCACCTCGAACGGCAGATCCGACGGCTTCACCGTGCGTTTCAGTCCGCGGGTGTCGAAGTCGTCCCGGTAGAAACTCACGTCCAGGGACCCCAGGGGCGCGGCGGTGGCCAGCCGGGCGTTGAGCGCCTCGGCCACCCAGGCACCGCCGGACTGAATGCCCACCAGCGCCGGCGGCGCCTCGCCATACTCGGCCGCGACCCGCTCCGCCATGGCGGCCAGGCGCGCCTCGATCTCCGCTTCGTTCCAGCGCAAGGGTGTCTCCTGAAAGTGGATGATTCGAACCGGCGTAGAGTAGCAGATCGCCGGCGCGCCGTGCGTCTTTTGCGAGCCGCGCCAACCTGCCGGAGCCCATCCTGGTTTACACTCGCGCCACGGCCACCGGCGCCGGAGCGGCGTTAGGGGGTTCATCAACATGGATACGGAAAACAGGAATTAGGATGACACTCTTTACCAAGAGCATGGCCTTTACCAAGAGTATAGCAGCGGTGGCCCTGGTGGCCGCGTTCGCGCAACCGGTTCAGGCGTTCGACCTCAAGGGCGCCATGGATTCCGCCAACAAGGCGGTGGATCAGGCACAGAAAAAAGCCACCGACGCCACCAACCGATCCCAGGCCACCGTGGACGGCGCCCGGCTGGCCGGCGACACCGCCACCCTGGTGAACGATCTGTCCAGTCAGCTCGGTGTGTCCACCGAACAGGCCGCCGGCGGCACCGCCGCGCTGTTCTCGCTGGCCAAAACCCAGCTGTCCGGCGACCAGTTCAGCGGCGTCACCGACCAGGTCTCCGGCCTCGGCACCCTGCTCGGCGGTGGCCAGGGCGCCGGCGGCGGCCTGCTGAGCGGCGTGCTCGGCAACGTGAAGACCCTGGCCGGCGTGCAGCAGGCGTTCAACGCCCTGGGCCTGAGCCCGGAAATGATCGGCCAGTTCACGCCGATCATTACTCAGTTCCTGGGCAACCAGGGCGTGGCCGGCCCGGTCATCGGCGCCCTCCAGAACCTCTGGGCCCCGGCCACCTGAGCCTGATGCCGCCGACGCCCTCAGCGGCGTCGGCGGCGTGCCTTGAGCCGGGCGCCCGTCACGGCGGTATCGGCTCGGCGCCGTTCAGCAGCCCCTCGGCGATCACCACCGCGGCCATGGAGTCCACTTTCGGGTCCGGGCCGCGCTGGCCGGTGCGTTCGCGGGCTTCGCGGGTGGACAGACGCTCATCCACCATCACCACCGGCAGGCCGAAGCGGCCGTGCAGCCGGCGGGCGAACTTGCGCGCGCGGGCGCTGGAGGGGCTTTCGGTGCCGTCCATATTGAGCGGCAGCCCCACCACCAGAGTGTCCGGGCGCCATTCGTCGAGCAGGGCCGTCACCCGGTCCCAGTCCGGCTGGCCGTTGTGGCTGGGCAGCGGCGGCAGAGGCGAGGCGGTACCGATCAGATCATTGCCCGTGGCCAGGCCGATCTTTTTGGTACCGTAGTCGAAGGCCAGCAGGATCAACCGTGGCCCACCTGGGTGGCGATCAGGCTGATGTCCACGCCGAGGCCGGCGGCGGCGGCCTGCCAGCGTTGATTGAAGGGAGTGTCCAGCACCAGTTCCGGGGAACTGGCGGCGCTCAGCCAGACGTTCTCGGCCAGCTCCTGTTCCAGTTGTCCCCGGTCCCAGCCGGCGTAGCCGAGGCACACCAGGGTGGCCTCCGGGCCCTCGCCCAGGGCGATGGCTTCCATGATGTCCCGGGAGGTGGTCAGGCACAGGCCGTCGGCCAGCTGAATACTGGAGTCCCACAGCCGCGGGGTGCTGCGGTGCAGCACGAAACCGGAGTCCTGCTGGATCGGGCCGCCGGCCACCACCTGGTGGTGCTCGGACGGGGGCACTTCCACCTCGATGTCCATGTCCGCCAGGATGTCGTTGAGGCTCAGCGATACCGGTCGGTTCAGCGTCAACCCCATGGCGCCTTCGTCACTGTGCTCCACCATGTAGGTGACGGTGTGTTCGAAGTTGGGATCGTCCATCTGCGGCATGGCGATCAGAAGCTGATGTTTGAGGCTGGCGTTGTCCATGGCCACAGTATCCGGCGCGGCCCCGGCGAGGGCAAGGGAACAAGCGCCGCCGGCGCTACTGGGACGACACCCGGCGCCCGGCGTCGAAGCGCCAGGTGCGGATGATTTCCAGCACGTCCATGCGCTCGCGCATCTCGTCGGTGAACGGCTCGAACGGCGCCGCCAACCGCACGCTCTGGATCGCCGCCTGGTCCAGGAACCGGTGCCCGGAGGATTCCAGCACCTTCACTTCCTCGATGTCGCCGTTGCGGCGCAGCGCCACCATCAACCGCACCCCGCCGAAGGTGTTGTTCTCCAGGGCCTGGCGGGGGAAGTGGCGGGTGCCGGCCACCTCCACCTTGCGGCGGAAAGCGTCGATGTAGGCGGCTTCGTAATGGGCCTTGGCGGACACCGAGGTGAGCCGGCGGATGCGGGGCCGCTTGGCGTAGGCCTGCTTTTGCTGATCGAGGCGCGCCTGCAGGCTGGCGATCTCCCGGCTCAGTTCGTCCATGTTGTCCCGCTCCGCCTTCTGACGTGGCGTTTTTTCCTGGCGGTCGCTCTGTTCGCTTTCCTCGGGCCGGTCGCTGCGCGCGCGGGTGACGATGATCTTCTGGCGGGTGACCGGGCGCGGCTCCCGGGCGGACGGCGCCTGCAGCTGCACGGTGTCGGTGTCCGGGTCGCTGAACGGGGCGGTTTCGGTGGTGGTCAGCTCACGCTTCTCCGCCTGGTCACCGGCACCGGCCTGGTTGGCCTGGGCGATGAAATCGGCCTCTTCCGGTTCCTGGTCGGCGCGGTGCATGGCCAGGGTCACTTCCAGGCTGTTGGGCGCCGCGCGCGGCTTCTCCGGCGCGAAACGGACGCCGAACAGCACCACGCCGTGCACGGCCAGGGCCAGAAACAATGTGAAGCCGAGCCGGTCGGCGGCGGTTACCTGAGGAGCAGCCATGAAGGATCTTGTGTCTTTATTATCGTGCCCATTGTCCCCGGAACACGCCACGCCGCCCAGGACGTAGCGCGCATTTCCCCGATCAGCCGCGCAGTTCCAGCAGGGCGTCGAACAGCTGGCCGGCGATATTGATGCCGTAGATCTGGTCCAGCTCGCGCACGCAGGTGGGGCTGGTCACATTGATCTCGGTGAGGTAGTCGCCGATCACATCCAGACCCACGAAGTAGAGCCCCTTCTCGCGCAGCACCGGGCCCACCTGCTGGCAGATCCAGCGATCCCGGTCGGTCAGCTCACGCCCCTGACCGGTGCCGCCGGCGGCCAGGTTGCCCCGGAATTCGCCTTCCTTGGGAATGCGGGCCAGGGCGTAGTCCACCGGTTCGCCGTTGATCATCAGGATGCGCTTGTCGCCGTCCTTGATCTCGGGAATGAAGCGCTGGGCCATCACCGGCGTTTTGCCGTTCTCGGTGAGCACGTCGATGATCACGCTCAGGTTGGCGCTGCCCGGCTCGATGCGGAACACATTGGTGCCACCCATGGCGTCCAGCGGCTTCATCACCGTGTCACCCTGCTCCTTTACAAACTCGCGCAGACGATCGGCGCGGCCGGACACCAGGGTGGGCACGCAGCACTGGGGAAAATCGGTGGCGAACAGTTTTTCGTTGCTGTCGCGGACACTGGCCGGTCTGTTGACCACCATCACGCCTTCGCGCTCCACCTTCTCCAACATATAGGTGGCGTACAGATAGGCGGCGTTGAAGGGCGGGTCCTGGCGCATCAGGATCATGTCCAGACCGGCCAGGGGCCGGGGCGCCGGCTCGCCAAGTGTGAACCAGTCGTCATTATTGTCGCGCACGGTCAGGTCGCGGGTTACCGCCCGCACCTCGCCGTCGCGCACGTACAGATCGGCGGGCTCCATATAATGGATGGCCCAACCGCGCCGCTGGGCTTCCAGCAACATGGCCAGGGTGGTGTCTTTCCAGGGTTTGATGTGGTCGATGGGGTCCATCACCACGCCGATGTTCAGGCTCATGGAGGCTCCAGGAAATAGTCGCGGCAGGGATGCCGGGCAATGGTATCAGTGCCTCGCGCGGGCCGCTACGGGACGCTTTTCTCAGGTCCCACAGGGTCTTATAGATTGAATGTAGAAACTGTGTTAAAACCTCGGCTTGGGCTGTTTCACCCAGTAGGGCCTCCGAACAAAGTCGTAACGGGGATCAAAGAAGAGGCTCACCGGACCCATAATAACTCTGATTTTCGGCGTCGCCGGACGGCGGCTGTGCCCGCGCCTCCCGCTGACATGACGTTGCGGCCCGTAACGGTTCACGATTGAAGGCAGTTCTCCATGACTGACAATTTCCAAGACCTGAAGGTAATGGTGATCGACGACTCCAAAACCATTCGTCGTACCGCCGAAACCTTGCTGAAGAAAGCGGGCTGCGAGGTGATTACCGCCACCGACGGGTTCGATGCCCTGGCCAAGATCGCCGACAGCAAGCCGAGTATCATTTTCGTGGACATCATGATGCCGCGACTGGACGGCTACCAGACCTGTGCCCTGATCAAGAACAACAGCGCCTTCAAGGCGACGCCGGTGATCATGCTGTCCTCCAAGGACGGCCTGTTCGACAAGGCCAAGGGCCGGATCGTGGGGTCCGACGAATACCTGACCAAGCCGTTCTCCAAGGACGAACTGCTGGGCGCCATTCGTCAACACGTTTAATACCGCTTCAATGCAGCCGCGACGCTCAACCCGAAGAGGAAAAGATGGCACGCATTCTGATCGTCGATGATTCTCCCACCGAGTGCTACAAACTGCGGGAGATCCTGGAAAAACACGGCCACCACGTCCTGGAGGCCGCCAACGGCGCCGACGGCGTGGCGCTGGCCCGCTCCGAACTGCCCGACCTGGTGCTGATGGACGTGGTAATGCCCGGCCTGAACGGCTTTCAGGCCACCCGGCAACTGACCAAGGGCGCCGATACCGCCCATATCCCGATCATCATCGTGACCACCAAGGATCAGGAAACCGACCGGGTCTGGGGCAAGCGTCAGGGCGCCCGCGATTACCTGACCAAGCCGGTGGACGAAGACGTGCTGCTGCAGACCGTGGACCGGCAGCTGACCGGCGCGTGACGCATCCATGAGCACCGCCGCCTCCGCCGCCTTCGTCAAACTGGCGGACTATCTGGTCCGCTGCCGCCGGCTGGCCGCCAGCCTGCCGATGCAGGAAGACGCGGTCGACTACTGGAGCGGCGTGGGCTTCACCCTGGACCGTCACCGGCTGGTGGCGCCCATGGACGAGGTGTCGGAAATCCTCTCGGTGCCGGCCTACACCCGGGTGCCCGGGGTGATGCCCTGGATGAAAGGGGTGGCCAACGTGCGCGGCCGCCTGATGACGATCATGGATCTGAGCCGTTTCCTGGGCCGCGCTTCGGAGCTGCAGGAACGACGGCGCAGATTGTTGGTGTTGGATCAGCACGATCTTTATACCGGAGTCATCGTGGATGAGGTGCAGGGCATGCAGCACTTCCCCCTCGATGCCTACCGGCCGGTGCCGACCGCGGAGTACGAGGACCTGGGGCCTTATCTGCGTGGCGGCTATCTGAGGGACGGGGAACTCTGGTCCGTGTTCAGCCTGACGCGGCTGGCACAGGATCCGCGCTTCATGCAGGCGGCCCGCACGGGCTGAGGCAAGGCGCGCCGGGGAGATAAGAACAGAGCCAGGCCAGGAGCCAGTTATGAAGTTCAAACCGGGAAACGTGTTCAGCAAGGCACGGGGGAGCGCGGGGGGCAATCCGCTCAATATCGCCCTGTACATCGGGCTTGCCATTTTCATCGCCCTGGCGCTGGCCAACTTTCTGTTGTCGGCGACCCGGGCCAACCTGGCCCAGGAAAACATCACCGACGCCTCGGAACTGCGCGTGGTCTCCCAGCAGATCGCCAAGAACGCGCTGGAGGCTTCGTCCGGGAACGCCGACGCCTTCGTGCTGCTGCAGGATTCCCGTGGCGACTTTCAGGGTGCCTGGAACCGGCTCAAGGAAGAACCGGTGGCCAACGATCAGGTCAAGCAGCGCCTGCAGGCCCTGTGGGATCAGGCCAGCGAGGACACCGCCACCATTCTGAACGGCCGCGACGCGGTGCTCGACCTGCACGAAGTGGCGGATACCCTGGCCCAGGCCATCCCCCAGCTGCAATCCGAATACCAGGCGGTGGTGGACATCCTGGTGGCGACCAACGCCGCGCCCGATCAGGTGGCCTTCGCCCAGCGTCAGATTCTGCTCACCGAACGGATTCTGCGCTCCATTTCCCGGGTACTGGAAGGCGATGACAACGCGGTGATCGCCGCCGACAACTTCGGCCGCGACGCCACCGAGTTCGGTCGCGTGCTCAACGGCATGCTGCAGGGCGACCCGGCCATGGGCATCCAGCAGATCACCAACCCCGAGGCGCTCAACTATCTGCAACGGGTGTCCCGTCTGTTCGATGAATTCGTCACCCAGTCCATCGACGAGATTCTCTATACCGCCCCGGATCTGTTTCAGGTGGCCAGCGCCGCCGACACCATTTTCCGCACCTCCCAGGATCTGCTGCAGGAATCCACCAACCTGAACGAGCAGTTCGAGAGCACCACCACCGGCCTGTTCCCGTCCCTGGGGCTGGGCGCCGTGTGCGCCGGTATCGCGGTACTGATGTTCTTCCTGATCATGCTGCAGCGTAACCGCGAGGCGGCCCGCCGCCGGAACGAACTGGAAAGCGAGAACCAGCGTAACCAAGCGGCGATTCTGCGTCTGCTCGACGAACTGGGCGACCTGGCCGACGGTGACCTGACCGTGGAAGCGACGGTGACCGAGGACTTCACCGGCGCCATCGCCGACTCCATCAACTACTCCATCGACCAGCTGCGCAGCCTGGTACAGACCATCAACAACTCCGCCGTGCAGGTGGCGTCCGCCGCCCAGGAAACCCAGTCCACCGCCATGCACCTGGCGGAAGCCTCCGAGCACCAGGCCCAGGAAATCGCCGGCGCCTCGGCGGCGGTGAACGAAATGGCGGTGTCCATTGACCAGGTATCCGCCAACGCCGCCGAGTCCGCCGCGGTGGCGGAAAAAGCGGTGGCGATCGCCAACAAGGGCGCGGAAGTGGTGCAGGCCACCATCCACGGCATGGACACCATCCGCGAGCAGATCCAGGAAACCTCCAAGCGGATCAAGCGCCTGGGTGAATCCTCCCAGGAGATTGGCGACATCGTATCGTTGATCAACGACATCGCCGACCAGACCAACATTCTGGCTTTGAACGCCGCCATCCAGGCGTCCATGGCCGGCGAAGCGGGCCGCGGCTTCGCGGTGGTGGCGGATGAGGTGCAGCGCCTGGCGGAACGTTCCGCCGCCGCCACCAAGCAGATTGAAACCCTGGTGAAAACCATTCAGACCGACACCAACGAGGCGGTGATCTCCATGGAGGCCACCACCGCCGAGGTGGTGAAGGGTGCGCGCCTGGCCCAGGACGCCGGTGTGGCGCTGGAAGAAATTGAAAACGTATCCAAGAACCTGGCCGACCTGATCCAGAACATTTCCAACGCGGCGCGCCAGCAGGCCGCCTCCGCGGGTCACATCTCCAACACCATGAACGTGATCCAGGAAATTACCTCGCAGACCTCCGCCGGTACCACCGCCACCGCCCGCTCGATTGGCGATCTGGCGGAAATGGCCCAGGAGATGCGGAATTCGGTGGCCGGCTTCCGCCTGCCGGAACATTCCTGAGCCGGCCTGAGCCGGTTCCGGAGACGGAACCATGGGTTACGCAGTGACAGATCGCTGGTCGATCAAGAGCGCCCCCGCCATGGATGCCGAGCAGTTCCAGCTCTGGCAGGCCCTGCTCGAGGAGCGCACCGGCATGACGCTGGCGGCGGAGCGCAAGCCGTTCCTGGAGACCAGCCTCAATATCCGCATGCGCGAGCTGGGCATCGCCAGTTACGACCTGTATTACGAGCAGCTGGTCACCGGCGCCACCGAGGCCCGCGCCATGGAATGGTCGGTACTGGTGGACCGCCTCACGGTCCAGGAGACCAGCTTCTTCCGGCATCCGGGCTCGTTCGCCCTGGTGCAGGAATTCGTCGACCGGTTCGCCACCGAGCGGCCCGGCGGCGCCACCCTCAATGCCTGGAGCGTGGGCTGTTCCACCGGCGAGGAAGCCTATTCCCTGGCGATGCTGATCAACGAGCGCTTCGCCGACAGCGGCAAGCCTCTGTTCTACGGCATCACCGGCACCGACATCAGCCTGCCCACCCTGTCCAAGGCGCGCCGTGGCCTGTTCCCCCGCCGCCGGGTGGAGCAGATCGACCCGGCGCTGCGCGCGGCCTACTTCAGCGACGCTGACGGCCGCCACCAACAGGTGGCCCAGACGCTGCGCGAGCGGGTGTGCTTCGCCTATCTGAACGTGCTGAATCTGGATCAGGCACCGATGGACAACATGGACCTGATCTTTTGCCAGAACATGCTGATTTACTTCCGCCGCTGGCGGAAACGGCAGATCGTCAACCGGCTGGCCGGCCGGCTGGCACCCGGGGGATTACTGGTGCTCGGACCCGGCGAAATCACCGATTGGCAGGATCCGCGACTGGAACGTGTCCAGTTCGCCGACACCCTGGCCTTCCGGCGCCGGCAATAAGAACGCGGGAGACGTCATGAGCAACCGTCACGACTATCTGGCACTGGATTGGGTTCGTGGGGAAATCCAGGAGACCTTGAACCAGGCCCAGCAGGCCCTGGAGGCGTTCGTCGAGCATCCGGACGACGCCACCCGCTTGCGCTTTTGCCAGACCCACCTGCATCAGGTGTACGGCACCCTGCAGATGGTGGAATTCTACGGCGCCGCCCTGCTCGCCGAGGAAATGGAAAAGCTGGCCCGGGCGCTGGTGGAAGGGCGCGTGGGCAACGTAAGCGACGGCCAGGAAACGCTGATGCGGGCGATCCTGCAGCTGCCGCCCTATCTGGACCGGGTGGCCAGCAACCGGCGCGACCTGCCGGTGGTACTGCTGCCGCTGCTCAACGATCTGCGCGCCGCCCGGGGCGAGTCCCTGCTGTCCGAAACCGCCCTGTTCAAGCCGGATCTGCGCCACGCCGAAGGGCAGGGCCGGGTGCCGGAATCGGTGCGCGCCGACCCGCGCTTCCCGCAGCTGGCGCGCAAGATCCGTCAGATGTTCCAGCTGGCCCTGGTGGGCGTCATGCGCAACGACGACATCGACCGCAACCTGGGTTACATGCGCAAGGTGTTCGCCAAACTGGAGCAGGTCACCGGCGACGCCGCCCGGGCGCCGCTGTGGCGCATCGCCGACGCCCTGGCGGAGGGGCTGCGCGAGGACGTGATCGAACTGGGCAGCTCGGTGAAGCAGATGCTCGGGCAGGTCGACCGCACCCTGCGCGAACTGGCCGCCGACGGCGTCGACAGCCTGGAGCGCCCGGCTCCGCCGGAGCTGCTCAAGAACCTGCTCTACTATGTGGCCAAGGCGGACCACGACAGCCCGCGCATCCGCGAGGTGCGCGCCGGCTTCCGCCTGGACGAGGCACTGCCCTCCGACGATCTGATCAATGCCGAGCGGGAACGCATGACCGGCCCGGACGCCCTGGCCATGAGCTCGGTGGTCAGCGCCCTGTCCGAGGAAATCACCAAGATCAAGGACGCCCTGGAGCGGTTCGTGCACCAGGGCGACTCCGACCCCGCCGCCCTGGAGCCGCAGATCACCGGCCTCAAGCAGGTGTCCGACACCATCGCCATGCTCGGCCTGGGCCAGCCCCGGGTGCTGGTGGAAGAACAGCTGCGGGTGATGGAAGCCATCGTCGACCGGCGCCAGCCACCCCGGCGCGACACCCTGATGGACGTGGCCGGCGCGCTGCTCTACGTGGAAGCCACCCTGGCCGGCATCGGCGGCGACCAGCGCCGGCCGGCCTCCGCCGCCGGCGTCGAACTGCCCCGGCACGTGGGCCAGGCCATGGACGCGGTGCTGCGTGAATGCCGGGCCGGCCTGGAAGAGGCCAAGGACGGCATCGTCGAGTTCATCGCCTCGCAATGGGACCGGGAGCACCTGACCACGGTGCCGGACAAACTCAACGCGGTGCGCGGCGGGCTCGAGGTGGTGCAGTTGGACCGGCCCGCCGGCATCCTGCGCCAGTGCGTGCGCTTTATCGAGGAGCGCCTGCTGCACGGCGACGCCACCCCGGACTGGCGCAGCATGGACACCCTGGCCGACGCCATCACCTCGGTGGAGTACTACCTCGAGCGCCTCAGCGACGACCCGGAAACCCGCGACGACATCCTGCAGCTGGCCCGCGCCAGCGTCAGTGACCTGGGTTACCCGTTGCCGGAGGAAGAAGCACCCGCCGACGAGGACGTCGAGGCAACCGACGCGTCCGAACCGGAACCCCACCACGACGCCGCCATCGAGACGCCGCCGGACACCCCGGCGGAAGAGGACGACGACGATCTGATCGACGACGAGATCATCGAAATCTTCGTCGAGGAGGCCGGCGAGGTCCTGGAGGCATTGAACCAGCACTTCCCGCGCTGGGCCGCCAACACCGGCGACCAGACCGCGCTGGTGGAATTCCGCCGTGCCTTCCACACCCTCAAGGGCTCCGGCCGCATGGTCGGCGCCACCACCGTGGGCGAGCTGGCCTGGGCCATCGAGAACATGATGAACCGGGTGATCGACGGCAGCGTCGAGCCGGACGCCACCCTGATCGAGCTGGTGCGCACCGTGCACGGCCTGATCCCGGCCCTGGTGGAGGCCTTCGCGGAACGGCGCCCGCCGCCCTGGGACGTGACGCCCCTGGAGCGGGCCGCCTTTACCCTGGCGGAGGGCGGCCGGCTGGACGCGGTGCCCCGGGTCGATGGCGCCCCCTCGACGGCGCCCACCCTCGCTCCGGAAACCGCCGACGAACCACCGCCGGCGCCACCGGTTCTGGAACCGGAGCCGGAACCTGAACAGGAACAGGCGCCGGAGGACGATCCGCTGGCCGACCTGGACCACCTGGAGTTCGAGCTGCCGCCCGGGGAACCGTCGGCGCCCGCCGCCGGCGACGGTCCGGACCCGGTGCTGCTGGAGATCTTCCACAGCGAGGCGCGACGTAATCTGGCGCTGGTGGGGGACTGGCTGGCGCAACTCGATCCGGATCTCACCGAACATCGGGTGGACGACGAGGTGCACCGCGCCCTGCACACCCTCAAGGGCAGCGCCCGCATGGCGGAAATCAACGCCATGGCGGAACTGGCGGAGCCGGCGGAAAAGCTGGTCAAGGAACTGATCAATGGCGGCCACCGGGCCGACGCGGAACTGGTGGCGCTGATCGGCGCCACCCGGGAACAATTGAGCGACGGCCTGGCGCGCTTGGGCCAGGGCCCGGTGACCCTGCCCGGCGCGGCGGAGCTGATCGAGCGCCTGGTGGCGGCCCGCGCCACGCTCAACGAGCACCGCGAAGGCACCGACCCGCACATTCTGTCCGTGTTCCTTTCCGAGGGCATGGACCTGATCATCGACACCGACAAGCTGCTGGAACAGTGGGCCTCCGACCCGGCGCACACCGCCGAGCTGGCGCGCCTGCGCGACGAGCTGGCGCTGTTGGCGAACAGCGCGCGCACCGCCCGCCTCGACGAGATTCATGGCCTGGCCCAGGCGCTGGCGCTGGTGTATTCCGCGGTCAACGAGGGCCGGCTGCGCTTCAGCCCGAGCCTGCTGGAGCTGGCCCGGGAAGGCCACGAAGCGTTGATGAACATGATGGACTGTCTGGCCGCCGGCCAGACCGTGCGCGCCGAGCTGGGTCTGGTGGACGCCCTGCGCGACCTGGCCGAGACCTCCGGCCCGAACGGTCCCGGTGACGGCCCGGCCTTGCCGGCGGACGACGACACCGACCCGGAACTGGTGAGCCTGTTCCTGGAGGAGGCCGAGGATCTGCTGCTCTCCTCCAGCGAACATCTGGCGGCCTGGGAGCAGGGCGGCCAGGCCAGCCTGGCGGCCCTGCAGAGGGACCTGCACACCCTCAAGGGCGGGGCGCGCATGGCCGGCGTGACGCCGGTGGGCGACCTGGCCCACGAGCTGGAAAACCTCTATGAAATGGCCGGCGGCCCGGACCGCCCGGCGGAGCCGGCGCTGTTCGACCTGCTGCACCGGGGCCATGACCGGCTCGCCGATATGATCGACGACCTGCGCCAGGGCCGAGCCCCGGCGCCGGCGCCGGATCTGCTGGCCTCCCTGCGCGAGGCCGTGGACGGCGACCTGTCGATAGCGGCGGCGGACCCGGCGCCGACCGGCACTCCCTCCGAGCCGGACCAGGAACTGATCGCCCTGTTCGTGGAAGAGGGCCGCGATGTATTGGAGGCCGCCGGCCGCAGCCTGGACACCTGGCTGGCCGACCCGGACAACCGCCTGGAGCTGCAATCCCTGCAGCGCGATCTGCACACCCTCAAAGGCAGCGCGCGGATGGCGGACATCGGCGCCGTGGGCGAGCTGGGCCACGAGCTGGAAACGCTCTACGACGCTCTGAGCCGGCAACGCGCCCTGCTGACACCGCCGGTGGCCGCCCTGTTGCACGGTTGCCACGACCGTCTGGCGGACATGGTCGAGGCGGTGGCCGCCGGCGGCACGCCGGCCCCGGCGGACGATCTGATCACCGCCCTGGGCGAGGCGCGGCGGGCGCCCGTTGCCGCCGACGGCGACGCCGTTGAAGCGGCCGCCCCCCTCGACGGCGACCTGCCGGAGGATCTGGACCCGGAAATCCTGGACGTCTTCCTGGAGGAGTCCGAGGAGCTGGCGGAAATCATCGACGGCTGCCTGATCGCCTGGCGGGATCATCCCGAAAGCCGAGACTTCAGCGACGACCTGAAGCGCGCCCTGCACACTCTCAAGGGCGGCGCCCGTCTGGCCGGCCTGCAGGACCTGGGCGACCAGAGCCACGGTTTCGAGGGCCTGATCAACCGGCTGGAAAGCCAGCGCCGGGACCCGGAAGACGGCGATTTCGAGGCGATGCTGGCCCACTTCGACGCCATCAGCCAACGGCTCGCCGGTTTGCGCGAGCGGGTGGCGGCGCGTCCGGCGCCGGCCGGGCCGCCGGCCCCGGTGGCCGGCCCGGACCCGCAAGCGACGCGCCCGCAACGGGAGGAGCGCCGTCCCCAGACGCAGCCGCAGGAAATGGTGCGGGTCGGCGCCGACGTGCTGGAGGCGCTGGTGAACCTGGCCGGGGAAACCTCCATCAACCGGGGCCGGGTGGAACAGAGTATCAGCGAGTTCGGCTTCAACGTGGCGGAAATGGGCGCCACCGTGACCCGGCTGTACGAGCAGCTGCGCCGCCTGGACGTGGAAACGGAAGCGCAGATTCTCTCCAATTATCAGCAGGGCGTGGACCGGGGTGAGTTCGACGGCCGCTTCGACCCGCTGGAAATGGACCAGTACTCGGAACTGCACCAGATCACCAAGCAGCTGTCCGAGTCCGCCTCCGACCTGCTGGACCTGAAGAACACCCTGCTGGATCGCACCCGCGACACCGAAACCCTGCTGTTGCAGCAGCAGCGCATCAACACCGATCTGCAGGAAAAGCTGATGCGCACCCGCATGGTGCCGTTCTCGCGGCTGGTGCCGCGGCTGCGGCGCATCGTGCGGCAGATTTCCGGCGAGCTGGGCAAGCGCGTCACCTTCGACGTTCTCAATCCGGAAAGCGAACTGGACCGCACCCTCATGGAGCGGGTGGTGGCGCCCCTGGAGCATATGCTGCGCAACGCCGTGGACCACGGCATCGAGGCCCCGGAAGGGCGCCGGCAGGCGGGCAAGCAGGAGGGCGGCCATATCACCCTGGAGCTGACCCGCGAAGGCGGCGAGGTGGTGGTGATCCTGGCCGACGACGGGCGCGGCATCGACACCGAGGCGGTGCGCCGCAAGGCGGTGGAACGCGGCCTGATGGCCGAGGACGCGGCGCTGCCGGACCATGAAATTCAGCAGTTCATCTTCCATGCCGGTTTCTCCACCGCCAGCCAGGTGACCCAGGTGTCCGGTCGCGGCGTGGGCATGGACGTGGTGGCCAGCGAGATCAAGCAGCTGGGCGGCTCGGTGACCATCGACTCGCGGCCCGGCCAGGGCACCCGCTTCCTGGTGCGCCTGCCGTTCACCCTGGCCATGAACCGGGCGCTGATGGTGCGCGTTGGCGACGACGCCTACGCCATCCCGCTGAACCAGATCGAAGGCATCGTGCGCATCAGTCCCTATGAACTGAGCGATCATCTGGGCCAGGACAGTGACGGGGCGGGCGACGGTTATCACTACGCCGGGCAACGCTACGATCTGAACTACCTGGGCCGCTTCGTGCACGACGTGGCCGCCCCGAACCTGGAAAGCCAGAGCCAGCCCCTGCCGGTGCTGCTGATCCGCAGCGCCGACCACAGTGTGGCCCTGGTGGTGGACAGCCTGATCGGCTCCCGGGAGGTGGTGGTCAAATCCGTGGGCCCGCAGCTGGCCAGCGTGGCCGGCATCAGCGGCGCCACCATTCTCGGTGACGGCGCGGTGGTGATCATTCTCGATATTCACTCGCTGATCCGCGCCGCCCAGGCCCAGCAAAAGGCGCTCAGCGATGCCCACGCGCCGCTGGCGCCGCCGGTGCCGGCTCTGGACGAGGACACCCACACCCTGCCGCTGGTGATGGTGGTGGACGACTCGGTGACCGTGCGCAAGGTCACCGGCCGGCTGCTGGAGCGCAGCGGCTACGAGGTGATCACCGCCAAGGACGGTATCGACGCCATCGCCACCCTGGAGGAGAAAACCCCGGACGCCCTGCTGCTGGACATCGAAATGCCGCGCATGGACGGTTTCGAGGTGGCCACCCATATGCGCCACGACGATCGGCTCAAGGCGGTACCGATCATCATGATCACCTCGCGCACCGGCGAGAAGCACCGCGAGCGCGCCTTCGACATCGGCGTCGACTGCTACATGGGCAAGCCGTTCCAGGAAAACGAACTGCTCGCCACCCTGCGTGAACTGCTCGGCGAAACCGGGGAGGTGCGCGCCTGATGGCCGGCCCGGGGCGGGTCGGGGTGATCGCCGACGACACCCTGCAAGGGCATCTGCTGGCCGCCGCCATCAAGGGGCAGGGCTACCGGGTGCTGGTCAGTACCGCCCCGGACAGCCTGGAAGATCGCTGGCTGGAAGAGGGCGCCCTGGACCTGTGGGTGGTGGACCTGTCCCGGGAAGATCGCTGGCAGCCGTTCCTCGACCGGCTGCTGGAACAGGCGGCGGCGCCGCTGCTGTTCTGCGACGGTCAGGCGCCGGCGCGCACCGCCAGCCACTACCCGCGCTGGGAGCGGCGGCTGGTCACCAAGCTGGTGGACTACATCGGCAAACCGGCGGTGGAGCGGCTGGACACCGTGCCCCGGGTGCCGGCCCCGGCGCCGATTCCCCGGCCCCGGGAATTCCAACCGCTGGCCGACGGCGAGGGCGTGGCCGAACGGGTCTGGGTGCTGGGCGCCAGCCTCGGCGGCCCGGCGGCGGTGAAGCAGTTTCTCGACGCGCTGCCACCGCACCTGCCGGTGGCGTTCGTGCTGGCCCAGCACATCGACGCCGGCTTTCTGGAGACCCTGTGCCAGGTGCTGCGCCGGGACAGCCGCCTGGACTGCCAGGTGGCCGGCGCGGGCAGCCGCCTGGGCCACGGTCGCCTGTTGGTGGCGCCGGTCTCCGAAAGCATCGAATTCGACCGGGACGGGGGCGTGCGGCTCACCGGCCAGTCCTGGGAAGGCCCCTACGCGCCCAGCATCGACCAGGTGCTGCATAATGTGGCCGGCGGCTTCGGTGGCTGCGCCGGCGCCATCGTCTTTTCCGGCATGGGCAACGACGGCGCCATCGCCGCTCCGCGGCTGGCCACCGCCGGCACCACCGTGTGGGCGCAGACCGCCGACAGCTGCGCGGTCAGCAGCCAGCCGGATGCCGTGCGCGAAACCGGTTGTGTAAGCTACAGTGGTACACCGGAGCAACTGGCCCGGCAACTGGTGGAGCGAGTGCGCCGGGAGGTGGCCGTGGCGGCCCCCTGAGTTCAGGCTAACGAGGTCCGATACAACCATGCCCGAGGCAACCATGTCCGAATCACCCAGGTCTGAAAGACGAGCGCCCGACGCGCCGATCCCCGATGACATTCCCAGTCTGCTGATCCCGATGAAGGGGCGCCCCTGGCTGATCCCCAATATCGTGGTCGCCGAGGTGATTCCCCTGCGCCAGCCGGACCGTCCCGGCCACGGCCCGGAGTGGTTGCTCGGCTGGATCAACTGGCGGGAGCAGGATCTGCCGCTGATTTCCTTCGAAAAGCTCAATGACTCCGGACAGGTGGCGATCGGCCCGGAGGCGCGCATCGCGGTGATCAACACGGTGACCGGCGGTGCCCGCTTCTATGCCACGGTGGTACAGGGCATTCCGCGCTTGCTGCGGGTCAACAAGGGCGACCCGGTGGAGGAACCCGGAGACACCGGCCCGGCGGAGGCCATGTACGTGCAGGTGGGCGGCGACCTGGCGGTGATCCCGGATCTGGACGCCATCGAACGGGCGGTGACCGGCCTCACCGCATGATCGATTGGGCACGCCTGGACCGGCTGGCCACCGAGTGTGGCCCCACCGGCTCCCGCTATGTGAATCGTCACCCCACACCGGACCACGGCCTGCGCGACTTCCTGCGCTGGCAACGGGAAACCCGGGGCCGCTTCCCGGCGCACCGGTCGTTTCCGCTGCGCCAGCCGGACCCGGCGCTGCTGGCGACCCGCGCCGACCGCCCGCGCTTTACCTGGATCGGCCACGCCACCTATCTGGTGCAGTACCGGGGCTGGAATCTGCTCACCGATCCGGTGTTCTCGGAGCGCTGCTCGCCGGTGTCGTTCGCCGGCCCGAAGCGCACCGTGGCGCCGGCGCTGAGCATCGACGCCCTGCCCGAAATCCACGCGGTGCTGGTATCGCACAATCACTACGATCACCTGGACCGGGCCTCGGTGCGGGCGCTCAATGAGCGTTTCGGCGAGCGCCTGTGCTGGTTCGCCCCCCACGGCGTGGGCGAGTGGCTGCGCCGCCGGGGCGTGGCCCGGGTGGTGGAGCTGGGCTGGTGGCAACACCAGCGGCACCAGGATTTCCACGCCTTCTGCCTGCCCGCCCAGCACTTCAGCGGCCGTGGCGCCCGCGACCGCAATCGCACCCTGTGGTGCGGCTGGCGGCTGGAGTGGGACGATTTCAGCCTGTTCTTCGCCGGCGATACCGGCTACGCGCCGGTGTTCCAGGAGATCCACGACGTGCTCGGCCCGGTGGACGTGGCCCTGTTGCCGATCGGCGCCTACCAGCCGCGCTGGTTCATGGCGCCGGTGCACATCAACCCGGACGAAGCGGTGCGCATCCACCAGGACCTGGCCGCCGCCCACTCCCTGGCCATGCACTGGGGCACCTTCGTGCTCACCGACGAGCCCCTGGACGAGCCGCCCAAGGCGCTGGACGCGGCGCGCCGTCGGCACGGCGTGGCGACGCGGTCTTTTCAGGCCCCCGGTCATGGCGATACCCTCACGCTCCACGACCACGGGTTCGAGGAGGAACCGCCCCGATGAGTGCCCACACCCGCGGGCAACGGCTGCGCTGGTTGATGCGTCTGGTCGCCTGGCTGCCGCTGCCGATCGCGTCCGCCCTGGGCGCCTTGCTGGGGGACCTGATCACCCGGGTACCGCTGCGCTATGCCAGCGCCTACCGCACGGTGCTGATCAATCTGGTCGCCACCCAGCCGCAGCTGAGCCTGGACGACGCGCGCCGCATCGGCCGCCAGAGCCTGCGCGAGCTGGGCCGCTCGTTCTGCGAATTCGCCCATGTCTGGCAGCGGCCGGTGGAGCAGACCCTGGAACGCATCACCGAGATCCAGGGCGAGCAGGCCTATCTGGATGCCTGCGCCGAGGAGCGCCCGGTGCTGCTGCTGTCGCTGCACCAGGGCAGTTGGGAAACCATCAATCTGTACCTGGGACGCCAGGGCAACACCACGGTGATGTACCAGCCACACCCGGCCACCCTGGTGGACGCGCTGGTCAAAAAAGCCCGTGAGCGCACCGGCTGCCGGCTGGTGCCCACCAACGGCCAGGGCGTCAAGGAAGGGCTGGCGACACTGCGCGGCAACGGCACCCTGGCGCTGCTGGCGGACCACAATCCCGGCAACCGCAGCAACCCGTTCGTGCCCTTCTTCGGCCATGAAGTGCCCACCCCGGCCCTGGTGGACAAGCTGGTGCGGCGCTACCGGCCGCGTATCTTCGTGGTCTCCTGTTACCGGGGCGAGGGCAACGTGCGGGATGTGCGCATCCGCTTTGAACCGGCCCCGCAGCTGGAGCAGGCCGCCGACGAGGCGTGCGTGCTGACCCTGCTCAATCGCGGCCTGGAAGAATGCATCCGCCGCAACCTGCCGCAGTATCAGTGGACCTACAAGCGCTTCAAATGGCGGCCCGGCGGTCGGCGGCTCTGGTACCGCCAGTCGCTGAGCCTGCTGCGCCGTCTGGAGCGGGGCGAGGACCGCGCCGCCCTGGGGCTGACGCCGCCGCCGCTCACGCCGTCGCCGCCGGCGCCTCCGCCTCCACGAACACTCGCTTGATGCGCGGGTCCTCGGCCTTGAGGGTGCGATCCAGTTCGGCGATCACGCTCTCCAGCCGGTGGGTGCCCAGGGACGGCGAGAAGGTCACGCTGATGTTGACCAGAATGAAATCCGGGCCCATATGCATGGTCAGCACCTCGTTCACCGACTCGATGCTGGGCATGGACAGGGCGGCCCGGCGGATGCCCGCCACCACCCGGGGATTGGCGGCCTCGCCGATCAGCAACCCCTTGGTCTCGTAGGCCAGCCAGCAGGCGGTGCCGGCCAGGATCAGCCCGATGATGATCGAGGCCAGGCCGTCGAACCACAGCATCCCGGTGACCTGGCTCAGCAGCACGCCGAGCAGCGCCACCAGCAGCCCCAGCATGGCCGCGGAATCCTCGAACAGCACCACGAAGGTGGTCGGGTCCTTGCCCCGGCTGATCGCCTCCAGGTACCCCCGCCCGCCCTTGGTGCGGCGAAATTCCTTCAGGGCGATGGTCCAGGCGGTGCCCTCGAACACCATGGCCAGCCCCAGCACGATGTAGTTGATCAACGGATTGCTGATCGGCTCCGGATGGAACAGGTGCACCACCCCTTCGTACAGGGAAATACCGGCCCCCAGGGCGAAGATCAGCACCGCCACCGCGAACGCCCAGAAGTACACTTCCTTGCCATGGCCGAACGGAAAGCGCTCGTTGGGCGGTGTTTTGGCCCGCCTCATGCCGTGCAGCAGCAGGCCGCCGTTGCCGGTGTCCACCAGCGAGTGGATGCCTTCGGAGAGCATGGCGGAGCTGCCGGTGATCATCGCCGCCACGAACTTGGTGACGGCGATCAGCAAGTTGCCGGCCATCGCCGCGATCACCACTTTTTTTGAACCGGACATGGGTCCCTCCAGACCATGGATACCCGGGCAGCATGCCGTGGAAGCGCACGTCTTGCCAGCGCCGCGCCGGCGCCGCAGAATCCCGCCTTCGCCGCCCTTCAGGAGATCGCCCCCATGCCCATCGAGAAAGACAAGGTCGTCACGCTGCATTACACCCTGTTCGACGCCGAGCACGACCTGGAGCTGGAACACAGCCCCGCCGACCAGCCGCTCGCCTATCTGCACGGCCACGGCAATATTCTGCGCGGCCTGGAACAGGCCCTGGCCGGCAAGGACGAGGGCGACGCGGTGACCGTGACCCTGCCCCCGGAGGACGCCTACGGCCGGCGCGATGAGAGCCTGCGCCAGCGGCTCTCCGCCAAGTATCTGAAACACGCCGGCAAGCTCAAACCGGGCAAGGTGGTGGAAGTGCGCACCGAGCAGGGCCCGCGCCGGGTCACCGTGCTCAAGGTGGGGCTGAAAACCGTGGACGTGGACGCCAACCACCCCCTGGCCGGCCTCGATCTGCGCTTCGAGATGAGGGTGATGGGCGTGCGCGACGCCAGCGCCGAGGAAAAAGCCCACGGCCACGTGCACGGACCCGGCGGCCACCAGCACTGACCTTGAACGGTGCACGGACCCGTCACCGGGAAGGTGATAGAGTGGCGGTTCGCCAGCGGGGAGCAAAGACGTGCCGGAATACAGTTATTGGATCATCTTCGGTTTGATCCTGGTGATCGCCGAGTTCGCCCTGTCCGGGCTGGTGACCATTTTTCTCGGTCTGGCGGCGCTGCTGGTGGGCGCCCTGGTGTTCCTGGGCGTGCTCGATAACCCGGTCTGGGAAATCACTCTGTTCGCCGGCCTCAGCCTGCTGCTGCTGGTGTTCGCCCGCCGCTATCTGCGCGACCGCCTGTTCGGCCGCGAAACCCAGGGCGTCAACAGCGACGACAGCGCCGGCCTGGTGGGCGCCCGCGCCACCGTGGAAGGCGCCTTCGAGAACGGCATCGGCACGGTGCGCTATCGCGGCGCGCGCTGGCAGGCGCAATCCAGCCAGCCCCTGAGCGACGGCCAGATGGTGCGCATCATCCGCCACGACGGCCTGTGGCTCACCGTGGCGCCCTGGTCCGACCCGCACACCACCACCGACGATCCGACTCCGTAACCCGCCAACAAGGAACCAACCATGATGGGACTCATTATTCCGGCGCTGCTCGCCCTGGGCGTGATCATTCTGCTGTTCATGACGGTGCGCATCGTGCCGCAGCGCCAAATCTTCGTGGTGGAACGGCTGGGCAAGTACCGCACCTCCCTGGAAGCCGGCCTGCATGTGCTGGTCCCGTTCATCGACCGGGTCGCCTACAAGCATTCGCTCAAGGAAATCGTCCGCGACGTGCCGCGCCAGAGCTGCATCACCAAGGACAACATCGAGGTGTCCATCGACGGCGTCATGTACCTGCAGGTGGTGGACGCCAAGGCCGCCAGCTACGGCGTGGACGATTATGTACAGGCCTCCCAGCAGCTGGCCCAGACCACCCTGCGGTCGGTGATCGGCAAGATCGATCTGGACAAAACCTTCGAGGAACGCTCGGAGATCAACATGGAAGTGGTGCGCGCCGTGGACGAGGCGGCCCAGCCCTGGGGCGTCAAGGTGCTGCGCTATGAAGTGGCCGACATCACCCTGCCGGCGTCGATCAAGGACGCCATGGAGAAGCAGGTCCGCGCCGAGCGGGAACGGCGCGCCGTGGTGGCGGAATCCGAAGGCGACCGCCAGGCCGCCATCAACCGTTCCGAAGGGGACCGGCAGGCGGCCATCAACCGCTCCGAGGGCGAGAAGCAGGAGATGATCAATATCTCCGAAGGTGAGAAGCTCAAGCAGATCAACGAAGCCGAGGGCCGCGCCCGGCAGATCGAACTGCTGGCCCAGGCCACCGCCACCGGCCTCAGCGAAGTGGCCGCCGCGATCCGCCAGGACGGCGGCGACGAGGCGGTCAGCCTGCGCATCGCCGAGCAGTACGTGGCGGCGTTCGAGAAGCTGGCCAAGGAATCCACCACCCTGCTGTTGCCGTCCAACCTCAGCGACGTGGGCGGTACCGTGGCCGGCCTGCAGAAAGTGCTCAAGAAGATCGACGTCACGGAGCCCTGATCCGGCGCTTGCAATCGACACCGGGGGCGCCATGATTCGGGGTTCCCCCGGTGTCAGAAGGAAGCCTCCAATGCCCCGCCATTTCGAGTCCGCCCCCGGCCTGTGCGACAAGCCGGACCGCGATACCCAGTCCTACCTGTTCAACCAGACCATGCTGCGCATCAAGGACCCGGCGGTGAGCCTGGACTTTTACACCCGGGTGCTGGGCATGCGGTTGATCCGCAAGCTGGATTTCCCGGAAGCGAAGTTCACTCTCTACTTCCTGACCTACCTGAACGACACCGAGGCCACCGAGGTGCCGGAGGACGACGCCAAACGGCTGACCTACACCTTCGGCCGCCAGGCGATGCTGGAACTGACCCATAACTGGGGCACCGAGGACGACCGGGATTTTCACTACCACAACGGCAACGACGAACCCCAGGGCTTCGGCCACATCGGCATCACCGTGCCGGACGTCTATGCCGCCGCCGAACGGTTCGAATCGCTGGACGTGGCCTTCGTGAAGAAACCGGACGACGGCCGCATGAAGGGCCTGGCCTTTATCAAGGACCCGGACGGTTACTGGATCGAGATTCTGCAGGCGGACATGATGGAGCGGCAAAGCCAGGCCGCCGCGTCCGCCTGACGGCGGCGCTCAGCGCAACGCCCAGAGCGCGCCGAGCAGCGCCACCGGCGCGGTCTCCGCGCGCAATACCCGCTCCCCCAGCGCGAACGGCAGAAAGCCGGCGGCGCCGGCGGCCGCCAGTTCGGAGTCGGAAAAGCCGCCTTCCGGGCCGGTGAGCAGCGTGATCGCCTCCGCGCCGGCCAGCGCCTCCGCGCGCAGCGGTTCCCGGCCCGGGTGGGCGATCAGCCTGAGCCCGCCGGCGCCGGCCACGAAGTCGCTCAACGGCAGCGGGCCCTCCAGGGCCGGCGGCCGGTTCAGGCCGCACTGCTCACAGGCGCTGATGATGACCTGCCGCCAGTGGTCGACTTTCTTGTCCTCGCGCTCGCCCTTGAGGCGCACCTCGGTACGTTCGGTGTTCAGCACCCGGATCGCGGCGACGCCCATCTCCACCGCTTTCTGAATCGCGAAGTCCATGCGGTCACCCTTGATCAGCGGCAGCCCCAGGGTCACCGGCAGCGGCGCCGTCCGGTCCACGTCGGTAAACGCCAGGGGGCGCGCGATCACCGCTTTCTTGCCCACCTCTTCCAGCACCGCCGACCATTCGCCGCCATGGCCATTGAACAGGGTCAGCGATTCACCCACGCCCATGCGCAGGACCTTGGCGATGTGGTGGCTGGGGCCCGGGCCCAGCGCCACGGGCTGCTGGGCGGCGAACGGCTGATCATCAAAAAAGCGGCGGCTCATGGGGTCTCTTCCGTACATAAGACCTTCCGCAAACAGGGCAGGGCGGACGCGGTCGGCGCTAAAGGCTACCATACCCGCTCGCTGATCTTGCCCGGGAAGGAAACCTGTCGATGGCCGAAATCGTCGAGGCGCCGTTTCGCGCGCCGTCGTGGCTGCGCTCACCGCACCTGCAGACCCTGTGGGGACCGCTGTGGCGGCGCACCGAGGACCTGCAGCGGCGCCGCGAAACCCTGAGGCTGGACGACGGTGACCACCTGCTGCTGGACCGGGCCGGCCCGGAACCCGAGGCCGGCGATCTGCGCGTGGTGCTGCTGCACGGCCTGTCCGGTTGCAGCGATTCCCACTATATCCGCGGCACCCAGGCGCGGCTGGCGGCGGCGGGCATCGCCTCGGTGGCGATCAATTCCCGGGGCGCCGCCGCCGCCAACGACACCGCTCTGACCTACCACGCCGGCGAGACCGACGACCTGGACGCGGTGTTCCGCCACCTGCGCGCCGAGGACGCCGGGGGGCCGCTGCTGGCCATCGGCGTGTCCCTGGGCGGCAGCCGCCTGCTCAACTGGCTGGCGCGCCGTGACAGCGGCACCCTGAGCGCCGCCGTGGCGGTGTGCACGCCGCTGGACCTGGCGATCTGCGCGGACCGCATGGACCGGGGCCTGTCCCGGCTGTACCGGCGTCACCTGATCCGCGCGCTGCTCGATAACCTGCACCGCCAGCGGCGCCATCTGGAACGGGTGGCGCCGGATCAGGCCCGCCGGCTGGCGGCCCTGGACCTGGCCGGCATCCGCTCGTTCTGGCAGTTCGACGACCGGGTGATCGCGCCGTTGTATGGCTTCCGCGACGCCGCCCACTACTACGCCGAGTGCTCCGCCGGTTCCCGGCTGGCGGCGATCCGCACACCGACCCTCATGATCCAGGCCGTGGACGATCCGTTCATGACGCCGGCGGCGCTGCCCGCCCGCGAAGATCTGGGCCCCGGCGTGATCCTGGAGCTGAGCCGCCATGGCGGCCATGTGGGGTTCGTGGCCGGCAGCCCCCGCCATCCGGACTACTGGCTGGAACGACGTCTGACCGCCTTCGCCGCCGGGCTCACCGGCGGCCGGGTCACCACCGGCGCTACACCAGCAGCAGGGTGAGCAGGGCGGCGAGCGCGCCGCCGCCCAGCATCACGGTGATCGCCAGAACCCGGTTCCAGAGCACCGCGGTGCGCCAGGCCGGGTAACCGGTGAAACGCTCCAGCAGCAGCACATTGGCCGCATAGGGGGTGCTCACCCCGGTCATCGCCCAGCCGCACACCATCGACAGGCCCAGCGCCTGGATCGCCGACGGCGGCCAGATCGGCCCCAGCACCGCGCCCAGCAGGGTACCGGTGAGAATCGGGTTGAAGCCCGCCATGCCGGCGGCATAGAACACCCAGGGCACCAGCAGCGCCGCCAGCGGGTAGCCCCAGCCGGGCAGCACCAGGCTGGCACTGAGGTGGTGTTCCGCCAGGGCGCTGACCAGGGCGCCGAGAAAGGCGGAGGCGCCGACGATGACCAGCTCGTTGGACGCCGGCGCCAGGGACGGCGGAGTGGGGCGCTCACCGCGCCAGGCGCCCCAGGCCAGCCCCAGCACCACCACCGTCAGACAGCTCAGGGTCACCGCCCGGGGATAACTCAGGCCGACCCCGGCGCTGAGCGCCAGGGTGCCGGCGCAGATCAGGCCGATCAGGCCGGTGAACCGCAGCCAGGGCCCGGCCCCGGCGGCGCGCTCTTCCAGCGGCGCCGCGCCGTCGGCCTCCGGCTCCCGGAACAGGGCGCCGGCCAGCAGAAACAGCACCGCCACCGGCAGGCCCATGCCGATCAGCTGCCAGCCCTGCAGGCCGGGCAGAAAGGTCAGCACCACCGCCACCGAGATCGACAGCGGCGAGCACAGGGGCGCGGCGGCGAAGCCGCGCAGGGTGGCGCGGGCGGCGTTGCGGGTGCCGGCGGAATGGCCCCGGCCGTTGATGCGGTCGGCGACCAGGGCGGCGACCACGCCCACGGCGCCGAAGTTAAGCGGAATCGACAGGAAGGCGGTGCCGAAGGTGAGGCTGTAGTAACGGGTCAGCGAGCCCCCGCCGAACAGGCTGGAGGACAGCCGCGCCAGATCCCGGGAGCGGCTCAATACCGCCGACAGCAGAATCACCGAAATGATCAGCCCGATCAGGACCGCCATGTTGCGCACACCCCGGGCCAGCGCCTGGGGCTCCAGCAGCGCGGCGGCCAGCGCCGCCGCCAGCATCAACACCAGCAGCATGCGCGCCACCGGGCGCAGGTCCCGCCAGCCCAGCAGCATGGCGGTGGTCACCGCCACCGCCGCCACCACGTCGGCACCGGGCAGCGGCAGCAGCACGCCGGCCACCAGCGCCACCCAGGCGAACAACGATCGCAGTACCCAGACCGGACTTCGGTCGCCGGCGGCCCTCACTCCGGGCGTACCCGACCGACGGCGCCGAACAGCCGGTCCAGGGCGGTTTCGTCAAGACGGTACTCGCGCTTCATGGCGTCCAGGTGCCGCAGGGCCTCGCCGCGCAGGAACGGCGCTTCCAGGCAGATGATCTGATAGATGCCCTGGCGCAGCAGGCGCCGGTCCAGGGTTTCGTCGTCGGCGATGTCCGGGTTCAGGCCGTGGGTAAAGCCGGACCAGGAGGCCGCCAGCACCCAGGTGTTGACCAGCAGCGCGCGCAGTTCTTCGTCGCCGGCCTCGATCAGGCCGCTGTCGCGCAGCCGGCGGTAGATTTCCAGACCCCGGGCCAGGCTGTCTTCCACGAACGCCTTGTAGCGCTCGCGCAGGGCCGGGTCCTGATGAAGAAAGTGGGCCAGGTCCCGGTGCAGGAAACGCCCTTCCCACATGGATTCCAGGATGCCCTCGAAATAGCGCATCTTGTCTTCCCAGGTGAGCGGTCCCGCCGGCACCGTGAGCAGGGTGCGCAGATGCCCCTGGTAGCGGTCGAACAGGGCGGCCACGATGGCCGTCTTGTTGCGGTAGTGGTAGTACAGATTGCCCGGGCTGATGCCCAGCTCCCCGGCGATGTGGTTGGTGGTGACGTTGCGCTCCCCGTGCCGGTTGAACAGGCGCAGGGCGGTGTCCAGGATGCGCGTCTTGGTGTCGGTCATAACAGGCCAATCTGGCGGATAAACGGGGCGGAGACAACCGCTTTAACGCATCGTATCTTGACCTCTAGAGTAATTGCTCTAAAGATCGGAGCAGGTTCATCACCGTCCAGGGAGGCGCATTATGGTCGCCGAAATCAAAGAATTCCAAACCGGCCAGGCACAGATCGAACGCATGAAGCGGATTTTCGACGTTCAGAAGACCGCCTGTCGCCATCACCCCTTCCCCTCCGCCGAGCAGCGCATCGAGCATATCCAGCGCCTCAAACCCATGTTGCTGGACAACATGGACGCCTGGATCGCGGCGCTCAACGCCGACTTCGGCAACCGCGCCGCCGACGAAACCAAGCTGGCGGAGCTGCTCACCAGCGTGGAAGGCATCAAGTACCACGCCAAGCACCTGCGCAAGTGGATGAAGCCGTCCAAGCGCAAGGTGGGCGCCGCCCAGTGGCCCGGCAAGGTGTGGGTGGAATACCAGCCCCTGGGCGTGGTGGGCATCATCGTGCCCTGGAACTACCCGCTGTATCTGGCCATCGGCCCGCTGCTGTCGGCGCTGGCCGCCGGCAACCGGGTGATGATCAAGATGAGCGAGTCGACGCCGCGCACCGGCGCCCTGCTGGAAGAGCTGATCGGTCAGACCTTCGACGAGGACCAGGTGGCGGTGATCAACGGCGAGGTGGAAGTGGGCGCCGCCTTTTCCACCCTGGCGTTCGACCATCTGCTGTTCACCGGGTCCACCTCGGTGGGCCGGCACATCATGCGCGCCGCCGCCGAGAACCTGACCCCGGTGACCCTGGAGCTGGGCGGCAAGAGCCCCTGCATCATCGGCCAGGACTTTCCGATGAAGGACGCCGCCGAGCGCATCGCCTTCGGCAAATGCCTGAACAGTGGCCAGACCTGCGTGGCGCCGGACTACATTCTCTGCCCCGAGAACCGGGTGGACGAGTTCGTCACCGCCTGGACCGCGCAGATCAGCCAGCTCTATCCCACCCTGCGTGACAATCCGGATTACACCAGCATCATCAACGAGCGCCAGTACCAGCGCCTGCGCAGCTACCTGGACGATGCCCGCGACAAGGGCGCGCGCATCGTCGAGATCAACCCGGCCAACGAGGACCTGACCGGCAGCCGCAAGATTCCCCACACCCTGGTGCTGGACGTCAACGACGACATGAAGATCGCCGCCGACGAGATCTTCGGCCCGCTGATGCTGGTGGTGCCCTACAAGACCCTCGACGACGCCCTGGATTACGTCAACGACCGGCCGCGACCGCTGGCGCTGTACTACTTCGACTGGAACAGCGACAACGGCGACCACGTGCTGCGCCACACCCACGCCGGCGGTGTCTGCCTCAACGACACCATCACCCAGGTGGGCGTGGACGACATTCCGTTCGGCGGCATCGGCCCCTCGGGCATGGGCCACTACCACGGCCCGGAAGGCTTCCTGACCTTCTCCAAGGCCAAGGGCGTGTACAAGAAGGGCAAGATGAACGCCACCAAGCACATCCTGCCGCCCTATGGCCGTGGCATGCACAAGCTGATCTATAAGTTCATGCTCAAGTAAGTGGCCGCCCGCGGCCGCGCGACAACAACAAAAATTAAGGGTGATGCCATGAGCCAGGGCACTCTCTCCTCGAAGCTCTCCTCCGGCGACGGCGTCAGCCGTCGCGGCTTCCTGAAACTCGGGTTCTGGGGCGCCACCGCCCTGACCCTGGGCGCCGGCGGCGCCGGCCTGCTCACCGGCTGCAGCGGCGACCCGGGCCCGGCCTCCGGCTTCGACTATCTGCGCCAGAAAGACCTGGAACTGCTGCGGCCCCTGATGGCGCCGCTGCTGGCCGGCGGCCTGGAAGCGGTGCCCGACGCCGGGCCGGATCAGGCCCTGGCGGCCTTCGACCGGCTGCTGGCCGGCGGCTCCGACGGCGCCCGTGGCCAGCTCTTCCAACTCCTCGATCTGCTGCAACTGGGCGCCGCCCGCTGGTGGCTCACCGGCACCTGGGCGCACTTCGCCGACCAGCAACCGGCGCAGCTGCGCGACACGCTTCAGAGCTGGGCCGACAACGACGGCGGCTTCGCCCGCCTCGCCTTCAAGGGCCTGACCCAGCCCCTGATGATGGCCTGGTACGTCACCCCCGAGGGGGGTCGGACCACCGGCTACCCGGGCCCGCCGCGCAATCTGGCGGCAAAAAGCGCCTGAATCGCGCCATAGCGGCGGTTTTTACCCCCCTTTTTCTGGCTTTAAGCGGAGCCCGTGCCATGCAGGACCTGTCCCAACGCAAGATTCAGAACATCGCCGACCCCTGGGCGGACGCCGGCGACAAATGGTCGGTGATCGACGGGGCCACCGAGACCGGCCGGCGTACCCTGGAGGCGGACGTGGTGATCATCGGCACCGGCGCCGGCGGCGGCGTCAGCGCCGAGATCCTGGCCCAACGGGGCCTCAAGGTGATCCTGGTCGAGGCCGGCCGGCTGCGCAGCTCCCGGGACTTCACCCTCAACGAGGGGGACGCCTATCGGGAGCTCTATCAGGAGGGCACCCTGCGCGCCACCCAGGACGGCGCCATCACCATCCTGCAGGGGCGCACCGTGGGTGGCACCACGGTGGTCAACTGGACCTCCAGCTTCCGCACCCCCACCGAAACGCTGGATCACTGGCGCGACCGCTTTGGCGTCACCGGCACCGGCCGCGCCGATCTGGACCCGTACTTCCAGCGCATGGAAGACCGGCTGGGCGTGGAGCCCTGGGCGATGCCGCCCAACGCCAACAACGACGTGATCAAACGGGGCTGCGAAAAACTCGGCTGGGACTGGTCGGTGATTCCGCGCAACGTGCGTGGCTGCTGGAACATCGGCTACTGCGGCATGGGCTGCCCCACCAACGCCAAACAGTCGATGCTGGTGACCACCCTGCCGGCGGCCATGGACGCCGGCGCCACCCTGATCCACAGCGCCCGCGCCGAGCGCCTGATTCATGACGGCCAGAAGGTCACCGCCGTGGAAGTGCGCCCACTGGATCACCGCAAACAACCCACCGGCGGCCTGCTCACGGTGCGCGCGCCCACCGTGATCGCCGCCGGCGGCGGCATCCAGACCCCGGCGCTGCTGCTGCGCTCCGAAGCGCCGGACCCCGGGGAGCAGGTGGGCAAGCGCACCTTCCTGCACGTCACCAGCTTCGCCTTCGGTCACTACGATCAGGAGGTGGCGCCGTATTACGGCGCGCCCCAGTCGTTGCACTCCGACCAGTTCACCTTCGCCGACGGCGTGGACGGCGCCATCGGCTATAAGCTGGAGATGATGCCGCTGCACCCGGGCCTCACCGCCGCCCTGCTGGGCGGCTTCGGCGACGTGGCCCGCCAGCAGATCACCGAACTGCCCCGGCTGGCGGCCTCCATCGCGCTGCTGCGCGACGGCTTCCACGAAGACAGCCCCGGCGGCACCGTCAGTCTGCGCGACAACGGCGAGCCCCAGCTCGACTACCCGCTCAGCGACTATGTGCTGGACGGCGCCCGCCGCAGCCTGCTCAGCCAGGTGGAAATGCAGTTCGCCGCCGGCGCCCGGGCGGTGCGGCCGGGCCACACCCGCGCGCCTTATTACGACAGCTGGCAACAGGCCCGCGACGCCATGGCGACCTTGCCCTACAAGCCTCTGGAAGTGGCCCTGGGCAGCGCCCATGTGATGGGCGGCTGCGCCATGGGCGACGAACAGCGCGGACTGGTGGACAGCCAGGGCCGCTACCGGCACCTGGACAACCTGTATGTGTTCGACGGGTCCGTGTTCCCCACCAGTCTGGGGGTCAACCCGCAGCTTTCCATCTACGGCCTGACCGCGCGCAATGCCCAGGCCCTGGCGGACCGGCTGAAACCGGCCTGAACCCGCGCGGGCCGCCCCGGCCCGCGCGCCATTCCGGCCACCCCTGCACTCCCGCGACGCTTGCGTTATGCTTGCGCCCTCTGTCGGGACAAAGCGAGCCGAGCATGACCAATCGTGTGATCTATCCGGGTACCTTCGACCCCATCACCAATGGCCACAAGGACCTGATCGAACGCGCCTCGAAGATGTTCGACGAGGTGGTGGTGGCGATCGCCGCCAGCGAGAAAAAGGGCCCCCTGTTTTCCCTCAACGAACGGGTCAAGCTGGTGGAAGACAGCATCAGCCATCTGGACAACGTGGAGGTGGTGGGTTTCTCCCGCCTGCTGGCGCATTTCTGCCGCGAGCAGAACGCCAATATCCTGCTGCGCGGCCTGCGCGCGGTCAGCGACTTCGAATACGAATTCCAGCTCGCCAATATGAACCGGCAACTGGCGCCGGAGCTGGAGACCGTGTTCCTGACACCGGCGGAGCATCTGTCGTTTATTTCCAGCTCCCTGGTGCGCGAGATCGCCCTGCTGGACGGCGACGTGCGCAACTTCGTGCCCGCCCATGTGGTGGAGGCACTGGAACTGAAAAAGCAGCAACGGGGCGGCTGACCGCCGCCACCGACTCCGGCTGACCCCATTCAAGGAGAGATCGCAATGCGCGGGTTGATCCTGCTCGTTCTGCTGTTCACCGCCACCGCCCAGGCCGCCGCGCCGGGCAAGGCGGCCATCGCCAGCGCCCACCCGCTGGCCACCGAGGCCGGCTTCGAGATTCTCGACCGGGGCGGCAACGCCTTCGACGCGGCGGTGGCGGTGGCCGCGGCCCTGGCGGTGGTGGAGCCTTACTCGGCGGGCATGGGCGGCGGCGGCTTCTGGCTGCTGCACCGGCAGAGCGACGGCTTCCAGACCATGGTGGACGCCCGCGAGACCGCCCCGGCGGCGGCCACCGAGGACCTGTATCAGGACGACAACGGCGAGGTGGTGCGCGACCGGGCCATCAACGGCCCCCTGGCCGCCGGCATCCCCGGCCAGGCCGCCGCCTTCGAGCACCTGGCCCGGGAGTACGGCACGCTGCCCCTGTCGGTGACCCTGGCGCCGGCCATCCGTCTGGCCCGGGAAGGCTTCCCGGTGGAGCAGCACTATCGCACCCTGGCGGGCTACCGCCACGATGTGCTCAACCGCTACCCGGTGGCCGCCGGCGTGTTCCTGGACGGCGGCCGCATTCCGGCCACCGGCACCCTGATCCAGCAGCCGGATCTGGCCGAGGTGCTGGAGGCCATCGCCGAGGACGGCCGCGACGGCTTTTACGAAGGCGAGGTGGCCGACAAGCTGGTGCGGGGGGTCCGTGAAGCGGGCGGGATCTGGACCAAAAAGGACCTGGAAAACTATCGGGTTAAAGAACGCCAACCCATCGTCGGGCACTTCCGAGGCGGTCGGGTGATCAGCGCGCCGCCGCCCTCCGCCGGCGGCATCGTGATGATGGAAGCGCTGAATATCCTCAGTCAATTCAATGGCGGCGAGATTAGTGAGGACTTACTTCCCCATCTTACCGTGGAGGCCTGGCGGCGCGCCTACCAGGATCGCGGCCGCTATCTCGGCGATCCGGATTTTGTCGACATGCCTGTGGATAACCTGTTGAGCGATTCCTACGCCAAGGCGCGCGCCGCCTCCATCGAGCTGGATCGGGCCACCCCCAGCAGCGAGCTGGGCGAGCCGGTGGTCAGCGAGGAAGGCTTCCACACCACCCACCTGTCCGTGCTCGACGCGGAGGGCAACCGGGTGGCCGCCACCCTGAGCATCAACCTGCCGTTCGGCTCCGGTTTCATGCCGCCGGGCACCGGTGTGATCCTTAACAACGAGATGGACGATTTCTCCTCCAAGCCGGGCAGCCCCAACGCCTATGGCCTGGTGGGCAGCCGCGCCAACGCCATCGCCCCGGGCAAACGCCCGCTGTCGTCCATGACGCCCACCTTCGTGGAGTTCGACGACCGGGTGGCGATCCTCGGCACGCCCGGGGGCAGCCGCATTATCACCATGGTGATGCTGGGCGTAATGGAAGCCGCCGCCGGCAAGCCGGTGGAAGACTGGGTCAGCCGCGTGCGTTTCCACCACCAGTACCTGCCCGACCGGGTGCAGGTGGAGCCCGCCTTCCTGGACAGCCCGGAAGCGAAGAGCCTGACCCTGCGCGGCCACGATCTGGTCTCGGTGGAGCGGGAATACGGCAATATGCAGGCGATTCTCTGGCGGCGGGACGGCGACCAGGTCACCGCCGCCGCCGACCCCCGCGCCATCGGCAGCGCCGAGGTGCGGCCCCCCGCCAAACCACGGCACGCCGACCAGGCCGCCAGCGCTCACTGACCGGCCACCGTGCACCGGCGTCTGGCCCGTTGGAACCTGGGCGCGGCGCCGGTGAACGGGCAGACTCCGGGGTCCGTTTATCGTTAACGAGGGAGCCCATGGGCCTGCAGCGCATCGAGATCGACAAAACCTTTCCGTTTCCGGTGGACCGTCTGTTCCACCATCTCAGCCAGCACGAAAATCTGTCGGCGCTGTTCGCCCCGATCCGGGTACGGCGGGTGAAAACCGGCATCGACGACCCCAACGGGGTGGGCTCGGTGCGCCGCATGAGCCTGCCGCTGGCGCCGGCGTTCGAGGAGACGGTCACCGATTTCGAGCCGGACCAGCGCATCGCCTACCGCATCACCCGGGGCAGCCCGTTGCGCGACCACCACGGCGAGATGGTGTTTTCCGAGCACGGTGACGGTGGCTCCCGGCTTCAGTACACCATCGTTTTTCGCGGCAAGTTGCCGCTGGTGGGGGCGCTGGTGAAGCCGGCCCTGGAGAACGGCATTCGCCGGGGCCTCGATAAGCTCAAGCTCTGAGGTCCCGCGCGACAGCGATCAGCGCTGATCCTTGCCGTCGACGCTGGCCGCCAGCAGTGATTCCAGCTCTTCCCGGCCCCGGGCGGAAATCTCGATCAGCTTGTCGAGCTGGTCGCGATGCTGGAATTGCTCGCGCAGCAGCCGTTCGTCCACGTCGCGGAAAGTGCGCACCACCTCGATGGAGGTGCTTTCCGGCACGCCCAGTTGCACCAGGGTGGTCTGGGCGGCGCGCAGGCTGGAATCCAGCGTTTCGCGAATCACATGCTCGACCCCTTCGGCCATCAGCGAATAGGCGTGATAGCGGTCGCGGGCCCGGGCGATCAGGGTGATGTGCGGGAAATGCTCGCGGATCATCGAGGCCGCGCGCAGGGACGCCTGCACATCGTCGATGGCCAGCACCATCACCCGGGCGTGATCCAGGCCGGCGGTGCGCAGCAGATCCAGCCGCGTGACATCCCCGAAATACACCTCGTTGCCGAAGCGGCGCACGGTGTCGATGTGCTCCGGGTTGGAGTCCAGGGCGGTGAACGGAATGCGCCGGTTGACCAGAATCCGGCCGATGATCTGCCCGAACCGGCCGAAGCCGGCCACGATCACCGGCGGCTGGCCGTGGGGCGCCGGCTCGTCGTCCACCCCCCGGCTGGTGCGCGCCGGCGCCGGCCACAGCCGCGCCACCAGTTTCAACAGCAGCGGCGTGGCCGCCATGGACAGGGCCACCACCAGGTTGAGTCGGGCGATCATCGCCTCGTCCAGCAGCCCCAGGGCACCGGCCTGGGTGAACAGCACGAAGGCGAACTCGCCGCCCTGGCTGAGCAGCAGACCAAAACGCAGGGCGTCCCGCCAGGCCACCTTCATGACCCGGGCGATGACCATCAGCACCAGGGTCTTGGCCACCAGCAGCGCCACGCCCATGGCCAGGATGCGCCACGGCGCGCTGATCAGCAGCTTCAGGTCCATGGTCATGCCGATGGCGATAAAGAACAGGCCCAGCAGCAGCCCCTTGAACGGCTGAATATCAGTGTCCAGCTGCTCCCGGAACGGCGAGTTGGCCAGCAGCATGCCGGCCACGAAGGCGCCCAGCCCCATGGACAGATGCAGAGTTTCCATCAGCTCCGCCGCACCCAGCACCAGCAGCAGGGCGGTGGCGGTCATCAGCTCCCGGTTGTGCAAACGGGCCAGCCAGGCCAGCCAGGGGTTGAGCAGATAGCGGCCGGCCAGCCACATCAGCACCAGGGCACCCAGGCCGATCAGCAGCTGCGGCTCTTCCTCGCCGCCACCGCCGCCGGCCAGCACCGGCAGCAACAGCAGCAGGGGAATCACCGCCAGATCCTGGAACAGCAGAATGGAGAAGGCGTTGCGGCCCTGGGGCGTACCCAGCTGATTGGTCTCCACCAGCATCTGCACCGCGAAGGCGGTGGACGACAGGGCCAGGGTGGCGCCGATGGCGATGGCGGCCGGGGTGCTTTGTCCCCAGACCAGAAAGAAGGCGGTGAGCAGGGCGGTGCTGAACAGCATCTGGCTGAGCCCCAGCCCCAGCAACCGTTTGCGCTGCGCCCACAGCTGATCCGGGGCCAGTTCCAGGCCCACCAGAAACAGCATCAGCACCACGCCCAGTTCGGCGAAGTGCAGCACCGCCTCCGCGCCGGGAATCAGCCCCAGGCCCAGGGGCCCGATCAGGATGCCGGCGGCCAGGTAGCCGAGAATACTGCCCAGGCCCAGGCGCTGGAACAAGGGCAGCAGCAGCACCGCCGCCGCCAGCAGCACCAGCGCCTGATTGAAATAACCGGTCATGGACTCAGTCCCAGGAGAGGGGCTTTTCGGACGACCCGGGGCTGTCCGGCTGGCCGGCGGGCAGAGCCGCCCGGTTCTCCGCCGGGGCCGGCGCCCGCACCTGGTCGCCGGCCCGCAGGGGTTCGCGGCTCTCGGTGACACGCGCCACCGCGTAATCCGGACGCACCTCGAGCACCCGCAGGCTGGCCAGCGACTCGCTGTCCATGCGGATCGGCAGGCCGGTTTGCGGGTCCTCGATGGTCTCCATCGGCCGGTAGGCGTTAAGCACCGTGTCCGCTTCCAGACGACCTTCGCCCTGGCTCAGCCAGACACGGTCGCCGTCGGCCTTGAGCACGATCACCGGATAAAGAGTATCGGTGGCGGCGCCGGCCAGAGCCCGGGCGATGCGCGGATACACCAGGTCCGCCAGCCGTTCCGGGTGGCGCCAATGGTCCAGGTTCTGCTGCCGGGCCAGCTGCCGCACGCTGTCTTCGGATTGCTGCCAGTCGAACAGGCCGGCGGCCAGAATCTCGCCGCCGGCGGCGTCGATCAACCGGTAGCGGACCCGCACATAGGGCTCGTAACCCTGGAAGCTGGCACCGTAGAAGGTGCGCGCCTGGTCGCCGATGTCGAAAGCCTCGATGCTGCCCACCAGCAACAGGTCGGCGCCCTTGGCCTTGCCCAGCCGCAACAGTTCGGCGGGCTCGGCGCTGCCGTTGCGCAGAATCGCCTGCTCCGCCTCGCGGGCGGCCAGGTGGGCCCGGTCCAGCACCCGGAAGCGGCCAGACTGGGCGAAGGCGTCCACCAGATTGGCCTGCAGGCGGGCACGCACCTCGGCGGCGGGCAGGGTGGTTTCGCCCAGGGTGTAGCGGCTGGCCGAGGTGGTGAACGGCGCCACCGCGATGGCCGGCAGGTGGGAGCGGTCCGGTCCCGGCGCCCGATGACGCAGAATCACCGCCTCCACCTCGGCCCGCCACAGGGCGTCGTCCTGCCGGGCCACGCCGGTGACCCGGTAGCTTTGCAGGCTGCCCAGGGTGGGCAGTTGCGGCTCGGCCACCGAGGTGCGGGTGCCGGTCCAGGTGGTCACGTCGCCCTGGCGCTGCACCACCCATTGGCTGACCTGGCGCCGGAACGCCGGGTCCACCGCCAGGGTGACCCCGCCGGCCTGGCGCACCGCCGCCACCAGGGCGTTGGCCACCGCCTGCTCCGGGTCCTGCCCGTAGCCCCGGGCGGTCACGGTTTCGGTTTCCGCAGCCCGCAGCGGGCCGGCCAGGGCCAGCGCCAGAAGCACGATCAGCGTGGAAAACCGGTGCAACGAAAAGCGCTTCAACATGGGACTCTCCCTGGCGACGGCCACCGGGCCGGGATCAAAGACCGAACAGGCTGCGTTTGCGGGTCTTGCGGATTTCCTTCTCGCCGGACCACTCGATAATGCCGCTCTGGATATTGAGCAGCTTCAGGGTGAACTTGTAATAGACGTCCTTGGTGCTGTCGTCGCGCTTCACGATGGAAGACAGGTTGCCGTAGAGCATGAACTCGGCGCCCACCTGACGGCCCATCTGAGCGGCGGTGGACTGATCCACCATGCCGGAGTCCTGCTGGTACTCCAGCTGTTCACGCACCCGGTCCACCACCGACATATCCACGAAGCGGAACTTGCCGGAATTGATCAGCTTGCTCTGGATGGTGTCGGTGATCGATTCGGTGTCGATGTGCTCGCTGGTCTTGTTCTTGACCCGGTCCACGAACATCACCGGGCGGCGGTCGCGGGTCATCTCGACCACGGGCGGAAACACCATCATGTCGTCCACCATCTTGGCGGCGATCATCTGCAGGTCGGTGGAACCGAAGTCCGTGGTCACGGTTTCCCGCGCCTGGGCGTCGCCGTAATCCACCTTGGAAGCGCAGCCGGTGAGCAGCAGCGCGGTTGCCAGCACCGCCATGGACAGTACGCGAACCATTGCCTTCTCCTTTTTCATGGGTTCCGGGCGCGATTATTCGCGAACCCAGATTTCGTAACGCACGGCGCTGGGGTTGGGGGCCACCGCCTGCACATTGTTCTGGCTGCGGCCGGCCATCACCAGTTGTCGCCAGGGCTGGGATTCCGGCGCCACTTCAAAGCCGTCCTTGTCGAACCATTTGATCTTGTATTGGAAATCCAGTTCAGCCTTCCAGCCGTTTTCCAGGGTCGCCTGCACATACATCAGGTCGCCCACGGTTTTTTCCTGCAACCTTTCCACCGACAGGCGGTTGCCCAGCAGGGTGCTGTTGGCGTGCAGCACCACCTCACCGTCGTCGCCGGGGCGCGCCATGTTCGAGGTGGAACAGGCGGCCAGCACCACCGCCAGCAGTACGGCGCCCAACGGCGCGAGAATGGATTTCATAGCGGTCCCTCCTGAACGGGTAACACGCGGGTGATCAGGCCATCGGGCAGCGACACCACGTGAATCACGGTGAGCCCGCCTTCCACCACGGGCACGGTCAAACTAGCACCGCCCCCGGGCGTGCTCAACTGGATACGCTGCTCACCGGGGGGCAATAACAGACGGGTGGCCTGGCCGTAGGCGGGCAGGCTCAGCCAGGCGCGCAGATCGGCTCGCTCGCTGACCAGGTTGAACAGCTGGGTCAGCAGCGCACCCACCGGCCCGAAATCGTCGTTGGCCTTTTTCTGCAGATTGTATTTGCCGGTGGCGCGCAGGGTCTGGCGCACCAGCATGCCGGGCAACTGTTCCTTGAGGTGCTTGGCGGCCAGGCCGCCCACGTCGGTAAGCACCTCGGTGCGCGCCGAGGCGCCGTTCGCGGACACCGTCAGCGGCGTCGGGCGCGGCTTGTCGGCGGGGGAGTAGGTCGGGAACGCCACCGCGAACAGCCCGTGGATGGTGGGGATCGGCAGGCTCAGCTCGCGGCGCGGCGGCACATAGCCCTGCTCATAAAGCACCGCCACCACGCCCTGGCCACGGGGGCGGCGGCCGTCCAGGGCCCGGGACACCCGGGTCACGTCCTCCTTGAGCAGATCGGAGGTGGGGTGGATTTCCAGCGCCTTTTTATAGTCCACCAGGGCGTCGTTGTATTCACCGTGGGCTTCCCAGAACAACGCGGACAGATAGAAGGTCCAGGCGTTCTGGAAGCTGGCTTTGACGTCGCCGGCGGCGGCGTCCAGGCCGGCGAAGTAGCCGTCGAAGCGATCCGTGTCCAGGTCCGCCTGGTCCGCTTCCTTTTGTGCCTCGGCGATTTCCCGGTCGCGCCGGTTGGCGGCCACCCGCTGTTCGTTGGCGGCGGCGCGCAATTCCACGGCGGTGCCGGTCACGTCGCCCTGCCGCCAGTAGTTCAGCGCCTGGTAGGCGTGGCTGTAGATGCGCTCGTAATCCGGCGCCACATAGGGGCGCGCGTTGTCGTTGACCAGCAGGGCGCCGGCGTTGGCGGCCAGCCCGGAGGCGCGCAGGCGGGCCTGCTCGTCGGTATCGCGGTAGTGGTCGATGGCGCGGGCGAAGGCGGAGCGGCTGGTGTCGGTGTCGCCGTTGAGCTGCTCCACCCGGCCCAGCTCCTGCAGATAGAGCACGCCGTCGGCGCTGTCCACGCCCTTGTCCAGCAGCGCCACCGGCGCGGCGCCGGCGCCCAGTCCGCTTTTCCAGTCACGGGCCTGGTCCGGGTAGGGCTGAAACAGGGAGCGGGTGGCGCAGCCGGAAAGCAGCGCCGCGCCCAGCAGGCACAGCAGCGCGGGACGGGTGATCCACCAGATCAAGGGCGAGGCATCCTTATTCCCCAACGGCCAGACAGAAAAAAACCGGAGTGGGCAAGTTAGCCCGACTCCGGTTTCTTGTCGAGGCACCGGCGCGCCGAAAAGGCGCTAGAAAAGCACCCGGGTGCGGATGGTGCCTTCGATGGTGCGGAGTTTATCCAGGGCCAGCTGGCTGTAGCCTTTATTGACGTCGATCACCACGTAGCCGATGTCCTGATTGGTTTGCAGGTATTGGCCGCAGATGTTGATGTCGTTCTCGGAGAAGATCGCGTTGATCTGGCTGAGAATGCCCGGGATATTCTTGTGGATGTGCAGCAGCCGGTGCATGTCCGGATGGGACGGCAGGGCCACCTCCGGAAAATTCACCGCGCTCAGCGTGGAGCCGTTGTCGGAGTAGCGGATCAGCTTCTCGGACACCTCGGTGCCGATGTTCTCCTGGGCCTCGTGGGTGGAGCCACCGATGTGCGGGGTCAGGATCACATTGTCGAACTCGCGCAGCGGGCTGACGAATTCGTCGTCGTTGCCCTTCGGCTCTTCCGGGAACACGTCGATGGCCGCGCCCAGCAGGTGACCGTCCTGGATCGCCGCCGCCAGGGCGTCGATGTCCACCACCTTGCCGCGGGCGTAGTTGATCAGGTAGCTCTTGGGCTTCATGGCCCGAATCTGCTCTTCCTGGATCATCCAGCGGGTGCCGGCGGTGTCCGGAACGTGCAGGCTGACCACGTCGGACAGGCTGAGCAGCTCGTTGAGGCTTTGCACCTGGTGGGCATTGCCCAGCGGCAGCTTGGGCACCACGTCGTAGAAGTACACCTTCATGCCCATGGACTCGGCCAGCACCGACACCTGGGCGCCGATGTTGCCGTAGCCGACGATGCCCAGGTTCTTGCCACGGATCTCGTAGCTGTCCTTGGCGGACTTGAGCCAGCCGCCCCGGTGGGCCACGGCGTTCTTCTCGGGGATGCCCCGCATCAGGTTGATGGTGTGGGCAATCACCAGTTCCGCCACCGAGCGGGTGTTGGAGTAGGGGGCGTTGAACACCGGAATACCGCGCTTGAGGGCGGCGTTCAGGTCCACCTGGTTGGTACCGATACAGAAGCAGCCCACGGCCATCAGCTTGTCGGCGGCCTCGAACACCTCCTCGGTAAGCTGGGTGCGCGAGCGAATGCCGATGAAGTGGGCGTCCTTCACGGCTTTCTTGAGGTCATCGCCGGTCAGCGCGGTGGGCAGCAATTCGATGTTGCTGTAACCGTGCGCGTTCAGATTATCCACCGCGTTCTGGTGGACGCCCTCGAGCAGGAGAATACGGATCTTGTCCTTCTCAAGAGAGGTATTGGCCATGGGTGCTCTCGGTAGCGGGTTAAATGGGCGCGTATGGTATCATAGCCCGCCCCGGATGAGACCCATCCCGCTGATCGTTGTCTTCAAGTCGACTTGAACAAGCCTGGAGTTGCCTATGACCGCCCTGGCCCATGCCGCGCTGGACCAATTGACCGAGCTGCTCGGCAGCCGCTGCCTGACCGATGCGGAGAGCGCGGCGCGCTACGGGGTGGACTGGACCAAGGTGTGGGCGCCGGCGCCCTGCGCCGTGGTGCTGCCCGAGACCGCCGAGGAGGTGCAGCAGATCGTCGAGATCGCCAACGAGCACGGCCTGCCCCTGGTGCCCTCCGGCGGCCGCACCGGCCTGTCGGCGGCGGCGGTGGCCGCCGACGGCGAGCTGGTGGTGGCGTTCGACCGCATGAACAAGATTCTCGACTTCAACGAGTATGACCGGGCCGTCACCGTGCAGCCCGGCGTGGTCACCCAGCAGCTGCAGGAATTCGCCGAACAACAGGGCCTGTTCTACCCGGTGGACTTCGCCTCCGCCGGCTCCAGCCAGATTGGCGGCAACATCAACACCAACGCCGGCGGCATCAAGGTGATCCGCTATGGCATGACCCGCGACTGGATTTCCGGGCTCAAGGTGGTCACCGGCCGGGGTGATCTGCTGGACCTGAACAAGGGCCTGATCAAGAACGCCACCGGCTACGATCTGCGCCACCTGTTCATCGGCTCCGAGGGCACCCTGGGCTTCGTGGTGGAGGCCACCGTGCGCCTGACCCGGCCCCCCCGGGATCTGACCGCCCTGGTGCTGGGCGCGCCGGGCTTCCGCGAGGTGATGAAGGTGCTGCACGCCTTCCAGAAGGACATCGACCTGACCGCCTTCGAGTTTTTCTCCGACAAGGCCATGGGCCATGTGCTGCAGCACGGCGTGGCGGCGCCGTTCGACACCGAATGTCCGTTCTACTGTCTGCTGGAGTTCGAGCAGCTGTCCGAGCAGGTCGGCGAGCGCGCCATGGAAATCTTCGAGCACTGCGTGGAGCAGGGCTGGGTACTGGACGGCGTGATGAGCCAGTCCCTGGGCCAGCTGGAGCAGCTCTGGCAGCTGCGCGAACGGATCTCCGAATCGATCGCGCCGCACACGCCCTACAAGAACGACATCTCGGTGACCATTTCCAAGGTGCCGGATTTCGTCGAGGACGTGGACAAGGTGGTGCAGGACGCCTACCCGGATTTCGAGATCGTCTGGTTCGGCCATATCGGCGACGGCAACATGCACCTGAATATTCTGAAACCGGCGGACCTGGCCAAGGAAGAATTCTTCCAGCGCTGCGGCGAGGTCTCCAAATGGGTGTTCGAGATCGTGGCGCGCTACAACGGCTCGATCTCCGCGGAGCACGGCGTGGGCATGACCAAGAAACCTTACCTGGGTTACTCGCGCAGCGAGGAAGACATCGACGCCATGAAGGCCATCAAAACGGTGTTCGACCCCAACAACATCATGAATCCCGGGAAGCTGTTCGATGTCTGAGCGTTACGTACACCGCTGGATCGACGGGTCGGAAATGGACCTGCCGGTGGGCAAGATCGTCTGCGTGGGCCGCAATTACGCGGACCATGCCCGGGAGCTCGGCAACGAGGTGCCGGACTCGCCGCTGCTGTTCATGAAAGGCGCCAACGCGCTGTGCACCCTGCACGAACCGCTGGCCCTGCCCCAGGGGCAGGGCGAGGTGCACCATGAAGTGGAAATGGTGGTGATGATCGGCAAGCGCCTGAGTGGCGAAACCGATCTGGACGTGATCCGCTATTCCATCGCCGCCTACGGCGTGGGTCTGGATCTGACCCTGCGCGACGTGCAGGCGCGGCTCAAGGAAAAAGGGCAGCCGTGGGAGCGGGCCAAGGCCTTCGACGGCGCCGCGCCGGTGTCCGGCTTCGTGGACGCCCGCGGTATTTCCGTGCGGCAGAATCTGGAAGTGTCCCTGGAGATCAACGGCGAGATGCGGCAGCACGGCCACACCGGCCAGATGCTGTTTCCCACCTTTGAATTGATCGCCGACATCAATCGGGTGTTTACCCTGGAGCCCGGCGATCTGGTGTTCACCGGCACCCCCGCCGGCGTGGGTCCCCTCAACGGCGGTGATACCTTCACCGCCCGTCTCGGGAATATTCTTCAGGTGTTCGGCCGGGTCGCCTGACCCGGCCGGCGGACTCAGTCACCGATGTCCTCATCGGTGTTGTCCTTGTCGAATTCCTGCACCGGGCTGTCTTCATCGCATTTGGGTTCGTGCATGAAGGTGTTGGTCACATCCACCACGCCCAGATGCTGGATGGTGCGACGGCCGATCAGCACCGGGTAGATCATGTCGCTGCGGTTATCCAGGCCGAACTGCTCTTCATAGATGGTGTTGCCGAAGCAGATTTTCATCAGCACCACCGCCCGGTCGTCCTTGCCGCCGGCGCCGCGCACGGTCAGATCACGATAGATCGGACGCTCAAAGGTTTCGCTGACCACTTCCTTTTCTTTCTGGTCTTCCACCTTCACCTTGAAGCGCACCCATTCCTCGCCGTCTTTCTCGAACCGCTCCACGTTCACCGCGTGCAGGGAAGAGGTCAGCGCACCGGTATCGAGCTTGGCCTTGACCTTCGCGCCCATGGGTTCGAGCGTGGCGTTTTCCACCCAGCCGAATACGTTCTGAATCTCCGTATTGGCCTGAGTGATCGAAGCGCCCAGCAAAAGGCCGATCACGATAAAAATCCGTCGCATAACATTCCTCATTGTAGTGTCAGGGTTGTTCTCGCAGGGCCAGCACACGGCGGCGCATGTCTTCCGGTTCGACCGCTTGCGGCGGCACCGGTTCACCGGCGCTCAGCACCACCCGCGACCAGAACCGCCGGGGCAGCCGGGTCAGCGCACGCCCGCCCTTGTGGCTGAAGAAGCTACCCCATAGACCGGAAAGTGCCATAGGAATCACCGGCACGGGGGTTTCCTTTACAATTTTTTCCAGGCCATTGCGGAATTCACCCACCTCACCGTCCGCGGTCAACTGGCCTTCCGGGAACAAACACACCACCTGGCCGGCGGCCAGTTCCTCGCGGATTCGGCGGAAGGCTTCCTCGTACACGTCGGGGTTGCGCGACTTGCCGTCGATGGGGATCGCCTTGCCACCCCGGAAGATCAGGTTCATCAACGGCAGGTCATAGATCGGCTTGAACATGACGAAGCGCACCGGGCGCCGTACCGAGCCGCCGAGCAGCAGCGCGTCCACGTAGCTCACATGGTTGCACACCAGCAGGCAGGGGCCCTGGTCGGGAATGTTTTCCAGGCCCTTGCGCTTGATCCGATAGAGCACGTTGGTGAGCATCCACACCAGCAGGCGGATCAGAAACTCCGGCACCACCGTATAGATGTAGGCGGCCACCACCACGTTGAGGAGCGCCAGCACCAGGAAAAACTGGGGCACGGTGAACTCCAGCAAGCCCACCAGCACGATGCCGGCGGCGGCGGACAGCACCATCAGCAGAGCGTTGAGAATGTTGTTGGCGGCGATGATGCGCGCCAGATGGCGCGGGTCCGAGCGCTGCTGGATGAACGCGAACAGGGGCACGATGTAGAAACCACCGAACACGCCGATGCCGAGCAGGTCCACCAGCACCCGCCAGCCGGCGGGCGCCTGCAGAAAGGCGCCGATGCCCAGCTCCACGCCCTTGGGCAGGCCGGCGTAGGAGAAAAACAGATCCACGCCGAACAGGCTCAGCCCGATGGAGCCCAGCGGCACCAGCCCCAGTTCCACCTGCCGGCCGGACAGCTTCTCGCACAGCCAGGAACCCAGCCCGATGCCCACCGAAAAGGTGCCCAGCAGCAGTGCGTAGAGCCCGTCGGTGCCGAGCAGATAATCGTCCACGTACACCTTGAGCTGGGTGGTGTAGGCGGCGCCCAGAAACCAGAACCAGGAAATCCCCAGCACGCACATCCACACCGACTTCACATCGCGGGCGTAGCCGACGATGCGCCAGGTCTCCTTCCACAGGTTCCAGTCCAGCCGGCTGCCCGGGTCCGCCGCCGGCGCCGAGGGGATGCCCCGCGCCGCCAGGTACCCCAGCAGCGCCAGACCCACCACGGCGGTGGAAACGATCGCCGGGCTGGCGGCGTCCATTTTCAGCAACACGCCGGAAATGGAGCCCAGCAGGATCGCCAGGAAGGTGCCCATCTCCACCAGGGCGTTGCCGGTGACCAGCTCCCGGGGCCCCAGATGCTGGGGAATGATCGCGTACTTGATGGGCCCGAAGAAGGTGGATTGCAGCCCCATCAGGAACAGCACCGCCAGCAGAAAATAGACGCTGCTGAAGAAAAAGCCGGCGGCGGCGCAGCCCATGATCAGCACCTCGGCCAACTTGATGCGTCGCACCAGCATGGCCCGGTCGTATTTGTCCGCCACCTGCCCGGCCAGGGCCGAGAACAGAAAGAAGGGCAGGATGAACAGCGCCAGGGCCACGTTGTTGAGGGTGTTCACTTCGGTGCCGGCCACCACGCCACTGGCGATCAGCAGAATCAGCGCCTGGCGGAACACATTGTCGTTGAAGGCGCCCAGAAACTGGGTAAAGAAGAACGGCCCGAAACGCCGTTTACCGAGCAGGGAAAAGGTCCCGTCCTTCATGGGCGTGCCCCTCCGTGGCCGTCTCGCGGCACGTTATTGGTGGCGGCGGACCAGTCCGCCAGATAGTGCCGCAGCAGCGAGTCCACCATTTCCCGGGGATCCACGTCACCGGCCACGTCCAGTTTTTCGCCCAGGTACAGCACGCAGATGCCGTGCAGGCTGCCCCACAGGGTGCGGGCGCCGAGCATCCGCTCGCGGTCCGTGGCCCAGGGCGCCAGCCGCTCCAGTTGCTGCTCCACCATCAGGAACAGGCTGCGGGTGCGCCGCTGATACCAGCCCGGCACCGGCGCCCCCTGGTTCATGCGGTGCTCGAACACCAGCCGCCAGAGCGGCGTCTGCGCCCGGGACAGCTCCAGATAGTGGTGGGCCATGGCGATCAGAGCCGCCCGCGGGTTCTCCATGGTGGTGGCGGCGTCCATGCGGTCCAGCAGGGTGTCCAGGGTGTCGGCGTTGACGTGCAGGATCAGGTCATCCAGGTTTTCGAACAGGTGGTAGAGCATGGCCGGGGCATAGCCCAGCCGCCGGGCCACCTCGCGGACGCTGAGCTTTTCCAGGCCCTGCTCGGCCACCAGGGTGCGCACCGTGCCGATGGCCAGGGCGCGCAGTTCCGGTTTGCTGTGTTCGTTGCGTCGTGCCATGGCGGATCCCATCCGTCGCTTGAAGACTCGATGGCGGGCATTATAACGATGATTGATGAACGGTGTTCAAGAGAAAAATACCGGCCCGGTTTCAGGACTCCGCCGGCGCGCCGGGCCGGCGGCCGATGGGCCGGGCCGGGTTGCCGGCGACAAGGGTCCAGGGCGGCACGTCCCGGGTCACCACCGCCCCCATGCCGACCACCGCATGGTCGCCGATGGTGACGCCATCCACCACCCCGACCCGGGCCCCCAGCCACACATCCCGACCGATCACGATGCCCCGGGAGGTCACCGGCTGTTCGCGCACCAGGCTCTCCGCGCGCAGGCCGTGGTCGAAGGCGTACAGGGTGGCATAGGCGGCGATGCGGGTATGGTCACCGATGACGATGCCGGCGGCGCCGCCTTCCAGCGTCACATGATGATTGAGACTGACGTGTTCCCCCAGGGTCAGCGGGCCGTGCAGCATACAGTCGGCGGCGATGTGGCTGTGATCGCCGATCACGATGTCACGGCCCGGTTCCGCGAACAGGCGCGCCTGGGGCGCCACAAAACAGTGCGCGCCAAAGCGCACCGTCTCCAATCTGGACCATTCCTCCTGCAGCGCCCGCTGCCAGGGTTCCGCCCAGGCCCGGTGGCGCGGCTTCAGGCGCGGGTACAGCCAGGGCATGTAAGCCAGGCGCTGCTTGTGCTGGTCGCGGTAGGGGTCGGTCATGGGCATCCGGGCTCGTCTTTGCCCCGCATGCTACACCAATCGATGATCCGGCTCAGGCGGCGGCGGGCACCACATGCGACGCGAAATGGCCGAGCAGGGACGACGCCTGCGGGCACTCGCGCACCCGGGGCAGGGTGTCGTCCACCTGCTGGTTCGAGAGCAAGGCGCCGCGCTGGGCCTGCAGATAGGCGCGGGTCACGTCGGCGCTGAATTCCGGATGGAACTGGCAACCCCAGACCTGATGGCCGTAGCGAAACGCCTGGCAACTGTCGTGGCCGTTGCTGGCCAGCACGTCCACGCCGGGGGGCGCCACCAGCACCGACTGGCGGTGCATCATCTGCGCCCAGGGCTGATCCCAGAGCCCGGCGAACAGGGCGTCGGTGCGCGCCGCCGCCGTCAGCCGCAAGGCCACGGTGCCCGCTTCCATGCCCAGCGGGTGGTCGTCCACGTCACCGCCCAGGGTGCGGGCCAGCAGTTGATGCCCGAAGCAGATGCCCAGCATCGGCGGTGCCTCGGCGCGCCCCAGGGCGTCCTCCAGCCAGCGCATCAGCCGGCGCATCCAGGGGGCTTCATCGGTGAGCATGGCATGGGAACCGGTGATCACCACGCCGGCGGCTTCCGCCGGGTGGGGCAGGGCGTCGCCATCCAGGGCGTCCACCACGCGTACCGGGGTATGTTCGCCCAGGCCGTTGCTTATCCAGTGTTCAAAATCCCCGTAGTGCTGTCGCAGGGTCGGGAAGGTGGAGCCGGTTTTCAGAATCAATACAGGTTTCATGGGTGCCTCCGTTCAGGAGGTTCCCCAGCAAAGGGCGTACCAGCTTCGGTGAAGAAGGTGTAAAAGCTGCGTGACGTTTGGTGTTCTGTGATTCAGGCCAGATCCCGGTGCCGCGGGCAGCTCACCAGATGGTCGTTGACCAGCCCGGCGGCCTGCATGAACGCGTACATGATGGTGGGACCGACAAAGCGGAAGCCGCGCTTCTTCAGGTCCTTGCTCATGGCCTCGGCGGTGGGCGTCACCGCCGGCACCTCGGCGAGGCTTCGAAAGCGGTTAACGCGCGGTTCACCGTCCACGAAGTCCCAGAGCAGCGCCGCCGGGTCGATGCCCGCCTCTTGCAGCTCCAGCCAGGCGCGGGCGTTGTCCACCGCCGCGCGCATCTTCAGCCGGTTGCGGATCAGACCCGGGTCCTGCAGCAGGCCCGCCACCTTGGCGTCGTCGTAGCGGGCCACCTTGCGCGGGTCCAGGTTGTCCATGGCCCGGCGGTAGTTGTCGCGTTTGCGCAGCACCGTGATCCAGCTGAGACCCGCCTGGGCGCCTTCCAGGATCAGGAATTCGAACAGCCGGTCGGCATCGCGCTCGGGCACGCCCCACTCGTTGTCGTGATAGGCCACGTAGAGCGGGTCGGTGCCGCACCAGGGGCAGCGTTCCATGGGTGAAACCCTCCTCGGAAGAACCGGAGCACGGTATCACCGGCCCCTGGGGGACGCTATACTTGCCCCCCTCATTTTCAATGCTCGGCGATCGGAACGAACAACGGGAATCACCATGGCGGATCAACCGCAAGCGGACGTAAGCACCTTCCAGGGCCTGATTCTGGCCCTGCAGCAATACTGGGCCCAACAGGGCTGCGTGGTCGTGCAGCCCCTGGACATGGAAGTGGGCGCGGGGACCTTTCACCCCAGCACCTTCCTGCGCGCCATCGGCCCGGAGAACTGGAACAGCGCCTATGTGCAGCCCTCCCGGCGGCCCACCGACGGCCGCTACGGCGAGAACCCGAACCGGCTGCAGCACTATTACCAGTTCCAGGTGGTGCTTAAACCGTCCCCGGACAACATCCAGGAGCTGTACCTGGATTCCCTGCGCCAGCTCGGCTTCGATCCGCTCACCCACGACATCCGCTTCGTCGAGGACAACTGGGAATCGCCCACCCTGGGCGCCTGGGGCCTGGGCTGGGAAGTGTGGCTCAACGGCATGGAGGTGACCCAGTTCACCTACTTCCAGCAGGTCGGCGGCATCGACTGCTACCCGGTCACCGGCGAGATCACCTACGGCCTGGAACGGCTGGCCATGTACATCCAGGGCGTGGATTCGGTCTACGACCTGGTCTGGTCCAAGGGCCCGTCCGGCACCGTCACCTATGGCGACGTGTTCCTGCAAAACGAGGTGGAGATGTCCACCTTCAACTTCGAGTACGCCAATGTGGAAGCGCTGTTCGGGCAGTTCGATCTGTTCGAGGCGGAGTCCACCAAGCTGATCGAGGCGGGCCTGCCGCTGCCCGCCTATGAATACGTTCTAAAAGCCTCCCACACCTTCAACCTGCTGGACGCGCGCAAGGCGATCTCGGTCACCGAGCGCCAGCGTTTCATTCTGCGCGTGCGTACCCTGGCCCGGGCCGTGGCCCAGGCCTACTTCGATGCCCGCCGCAAGCTGGGCTTCCCGATGGCCGACGCGGACATCCGCGAGGAAGTGGAAGCGCAACTCCGGCAGCAGGATCAGAAGGCGGCGAAGAAACAGAAGGGGGGCAAACAATGAGCCAGCAACGGGATCTGTTGATCGAACTGGGTACCGAGGAACTGCCGCCCAAGGCCCTGCCGGCCCTGAGCGCCGCCCTCACCGAGGAGCTGGTGCGCCAGCTCGACGACGCCGGCCTCGGCCACGGGGCCGTGGAAAGCTTCGCCGCGCCGCGCCGTCTGGCGGTGCTGGTGCGCGACCTGGACGCCCGCCAGCCGGATCGTCAGGTGGAGCGTCTGGGCCCGGCGGTGCAGGCCGCCTTCGATCAGGACGGCAACCCCACCAAGGCCGCCGAGGGTTTCGCCGCCTCCGTGGGCCTGACCGTGGACCAGCTGGACCGCCAGCAGACCGACAAGGGCGAGCGCCTGTTCGCCCGGCTGGAGGAATCCGGCCGCGCGGTCACCGAGCTGGTGCCGGACTTCGTCACCCAGGCGGTAAACAAGCTGCCGATTCCCAAGCGCATGCGCTGGGGCCGCCGCAAGGTGCAGTTCGTGCGCCCCGCCCATTGGCTGGTGGCCCTGTTCGGCAGCGAGGTGATCGAGTTCGAGCTGCTGGATCAGAAAGCCGGCCGCGCTTCCTACGGCCATCGCTTCCACGCGCCGGACGCCATCGAGCTGGCCGAGGCGGGTGACTACGCCACCCGCCTGGAACAGGACGGCAAGGTAATCGCCGACTTCGCCCGCCGCCGGGAACTGATCCGCCAGCAGGCGGAGAAGGCCGGCCGCGACGCCGGCGGTGAAGCGCGCATCGACGACGACCTGCTCAACGAGGTCACCGCCCTGGTGGAATGGCCGGTGGCCCTGGCCGGCCGCTTCGACGAGGACTTCCTGCGCGTGCCCCAGGAGGCGCTGATCAGCGCCATGGAAGAGCACCAGAAGTACTTCTCGGTGCTGGACGCGGACGGCAAGCTGACCCCCACCTTCATCACCATCAGCAACATCGAGTCCCGCGATCCCAAACAGGTGATCGCCGGTAACGAGAAGGTGATCCGCCCGCGTCTGGCGGACGCCGCCTTCTTCTACGACAACGACTGCCGCAAGCCGCTGGAACAACACGCCCAGGGCCTGGCCCAGGTGGTGTTCCAGCAGCGGCTCGGTACGCTCGCCGACAAATGCGAGCGTATCGGTGCCCTGGCCGGCGTGATCGCTGGTCATATTGGTGGCGACGAGCAACTGGCGCGCCGCGCCGGCGCGCTCTGCAAGGCCGATCTCAACAGCGAGATGGTCTACGAGTTCGACACCATGCAGGGCATCATGGGCTACTACCTGGCCCGCAACGAAGGGCTGCCGGAGGAACTGGCGGAGGCCCTGCACGAGCAGTACCTGCCGCGCTTCGCCGGGGACAGCCTGCCGCACACCAAAACCGGCCAGGCGGTGTCCCTGGCGGACAAGATCGACACCCTGGTGGGCATCTTCGGCATCGGCCAGACCCCCAGCGGCACCAAGGACCCCTACGCCCTGCGCCGGGCCACCCTGGGCATTCTTCGCATCATCATCGAAGGCGGTCTGGATCTGGATCTGCGCGACCTGCTGGCACAGGCGGCGGCGCAGCTGGAAGGCCGCATCGACGCCGGCCAGGTGGACGAGGCGTTCGAATTCGTGAAGGGCCGCTACCGGGCCATGTACCAGGAGCAGGGCATCGCCACTCCGGTGATCCTGTCGGTGCTGGCCATCGACGAGGCCTGCCGCCGGCCGCTGGACTTCGACCGCCGGGTGAAAGCCGTGGCCGCCTTCCAGCAACGGGAAGAAGCCGCCGCCCTGGCCGCCGCCAACAAGCGCGTGTCCAATATTCTCGCCAAGCTGGAAGAGGCACCGCCGGAGGAAATCGACGGCGCCCTGCTGGAAGACGAAGCGGAACAGACCCTCACCGATCTGGTGGTCAACGCCTACGAACGCAGCGAGCCGCTGCTGGAGGCCGGCGACTACGAGGCGGTGCTGGCCCTGCTGGCGGAACTGCGCGAGCCGGTGGACGCCTTCTTCGACACCGTCATGGTGATGGCCGAGGACCCGGCGGTGCGGGGCAACCGCCTGGCCCTGCTCAGCTTCCTGCGCGATCTGTTCCTGAACGTGGCCGACATCAGCCTGCTGCAGGAGTAGAAGCCCCCAGGTAGGCGTCCGCCAGCTCCGGGCTGGCGGCGATGTCCCGGGCGCTGCCCTCGGCCATTACCCGGCCGCCTTCGATGACATAGGCGCGGTCCGCCAGGGACAGGGCCAGCGCCGCCATCTGGTCCACCAGCACGATGGTCATGTTCTCCCGACGCAATTGATCCAGCGCCGCGAACAGCTCGTCGATGATCTTCGGCGCCAGCCCCAGGGACGGCTCGTCCAGCAGCAGCACCCGGGGCTTGCTCATCAGCCCCCGCGCCACCGCCAGCATCTGCTGCTCGCCGCCGGACAACAGCCCGGCGCGCTGATGGCGCCGCTCGCGCAGCCGCGGGAAGCGCTCGAACATTTCCTCCAGCCGCGTCTCCCGGTCCGCCGGACACAGGAAGGCACCCAGCCGAATGTTGTCCTGCACCGACAGCTCCGCAAACACCTGACGCCCCTCCGGCACCAGCACCAGGCCCTGGCGCACGATGGCCTCGGCGGGCATTTTTTCCAGTGCCTGGCCGTCCAGGTGCACACCGCCGGCCTGCACCGGATGCAGCCCGGCCAGAGCACGCATCAGGGTGGATTTGCCGGCGCCGTTGGCGCCCAGTAGCGCCACCATTTCTCCCTGGCGCACCTTCAGGCTGATGCCGTGCAGCACCGGTTCGGCGCCGTAGCCGGCCACCAGCTTGTTGACGCCCAGCCATTCCGGACCGGTGCGTGGCGGCCGTTCCGCCACCGGCCGCGCTTCATCCAGATCCTCGCCCAGGTAGGCGCGGCGCACCGCCGGGTCGGCGCGTACCTGCTCCGGTTTGCCGGCGGCCAGCAGACGGCCGGTGTCCAGCACCACCACCTGATCGGACACCCGCATCACCAGTTCCATATCGTGCTCCACCACCATCACCGCCACGCCGGCGTCGGCGATGGCGCGCAGCAGCGCCGCCAGCCGGTCGGTGTCTTCCCGGGACAGGCCCGCCGCCGGTTCGTCCAGCAGCAGCGCGTCCGGATCGGTGGCCAGGGCGCGGGCGATCTCCACCAGCCGCCGGTCCACATGGGGCAGTTGCGAGGCGGGCACGTCCAGCGGGCCCTGATAGCCGCAGAACGCCAACAGACCGGCGGCCCGTTGCCGTGCCGCTTTGGACAGGTAGCGGCGCGCGCCGAGCAGGTTGCCGAGCCGGCCCCGGCAGGCGGCCAGGGCCACGTTGTCGGCCACCGACAGGGTGTCGAACAACTGGGAGGTCTGATAGGTGCGGGCCACGCCGTGGCGGGCGATGCGGAACGCCCGGCCGGCGCCCAGGGTGCGCTCACCGAGGGCGAAGTGGCCGGCGGTGGGCGGGTAGAAGCCGCTCACCATGTTCAGCACCGTGGTCTTGCCGGCGCCGTTGGGGCCAATCAGGCTGGTCACCGCCGCCGCCGGCACCTCCATGGTCAGGTCGCTGACCGCGCGCACCCCGCCGAAGGTCATGCTCAGTCCATTAAGACGCAGCCCCTGGCGCCGCCGTTCGGAAAGCGCGAGACCGGCGGCGACCGCCGCCGCCCGGGTTCGGCTCACACCGCCGCCGGTGCGCAGCCGCGCCAGCAGGTCCGCGCCCAGGCCGATCAGACCATTCGGCGCCACCAGCAACACCACCAGCAGCAGGCCGCCGAAGAACAGCAGCCGGTAGGCTTCCAGGGTGGCCAGCAGTTCCGGCAGCATGCCGAGGATGGCGGCGCCGATCACCGGCCCGATCACCGAGCCGGCACCGCCCACGATCACCACCAGCACGAACAGGATCGACTGCATAAAGCTGAAGGTGTCCGGCGTCACGAAGCCGGCCAGCGGCGCGAACAGGCCACCGGCCAGGCCGGCCAGACCGGCCGACACCATGAACGCCACGGTCTTGATTACCAGCGGCCCCAGGCCCACCGACTCGGCGGCGGTTTCGCTGTCCTTTACCGCGCGCATGGCGGCGCCCCAGGTGCCCCGAGCCAGCAGCGTATAGGCGACCAGCGACGCGGCCAGGGTGAGCAGCGCCAGCACCGCCACGGTTTGTTCGATGCTCCAGTCCGCGCCCAAGGAGGGCGCGGCGATGCCCATGATGCCGTTCTGGCCACCGGTGAGCCCTTCCATCTCGATGATGGCGTGCTGGACGATAAAGCTGAACGCGATGGTGACCATGGCCAGGTAGGGCCCTTTCACGCGCAGGGCGGGCAGGGCCAGAACCAGGCCGGCCACGGTGGCCACCAAAGCGCCGGCCAGCCAGGCCGGCCAGAACGACCAGCCCGCCTGGCTGGTAAGAATCGCCACCGTATAAGCGCCGATGGCGTAGAAACCCACATGGCCGAAGGAGATCTGGCCGGTGAGCCCGAGCAGCACGTTGAGGCCCACGCCGACAATGGCGATCAGCGCCACGTTGGCCAGCACGTAGACGTAGTAGCTGTTGAGAAAAAAGACCATCACCAGGGCGGCGACCAGCACCGCCAGGCCGGCCGGAATCGACAGGCGCTTCATACCTTTTTCACCTCCGCGCGGCCGAACAGGCCGTTGGGCCGCAGGGCCAGCGCCACGATCACCAGCCCGAAGGTGATGATGTGGGTGTAGCCGGAACCCAGGGTCATGGTGATCACGCTTTCCGCCACGCCGAACAGCAGACCGGCGATCATCACCCCCCAGGCGCTGGTGATGCCGCCCAGGATGGCCACGGAAAAGGCTTTCAGGCCGAACAGGGTGCCCATGTCCGAGTTCACGTTGGCCAGTGGCGCGATCATCATGCCGGCCACCCCGGCCAGCACCGTGGACAGGGCGAAGGCGCCGGCCACCGCGCGGCCGATGGGGATGCCCATCAGCCGGGCGGCGTCGCGGTTCTGGCTGGTGGCCAGCAGGGCGCTGCCCCAGCGGGTGCGGCGCGCCACCAGATGCAGGGCGGCGGCCAGCGCCAGCCCCACCAGCGGAATGATCAATTGCAGCGGGTACACGCTCAGGCCCAGCCCGCCCACTTCCACCGGCGACACCGCCAGGGAAGAGGGCAGGCTGCGCGGCTCCTTGCCGAAGGTGTGCATCACCACGTTATCGAGCACGATGCCCAGGGCCACCGTGGACATCAGCCAGGCATCGGAACCACGGCGCACGAACGGCCGTACCGCCAAACGCTCCACCAGCAGGCCGTACACCGCGCACAGCGCCAGCGCCGCCGGCACCGCCAGCCCGATGGGCCAGTCCAGGGTCTGGGCGAAGGTGTAGCACAGCACCGCCCCCAGCATCATCGAGCTGCCCTGGGCGAAGTTCACCGTGCCCGAGACCGCGAAGGTGATGTAGAAGCCCAGGGCCATGAGACCGTACATGCTGCCCATGCCCAGGCCACTGATCAGCGCCGATACCAGCTGCGTGTCCATAGTGTTTCCGTCAGTCGCTCAGCCCAACCGGCACGATGCGGTTGTCGATGAATTGCGCCCACACATAATCCTGCGGGCCCAGGGCGTCGTGCTGTTCCTTGGAGAACGGGCTTTGGTAGGTTTTGATCAGGCCCGGGTAGGTGCCGATCTGGTAATAGCCCTCGCGGATGGCGTCGCCGTCGGTGGAACCGGCGTTTTCAATGGCCAGCGCGGTCAGGTGCATGGCGTCATAGGCGTTGGCCACGCCCACCGCCGGGGTGATGTCCTGCGGGCCGTTGATGTCGTCGTACTTGTCCTTCAGCGCGGCGATCACCTTTTTGCCCACTTCGGACTGGTCGCCGAAGAAGCTGTAGGTCTGCACGAAATGGACTTTCTCGGCGCCGGGACCGGCCAGCTCGGTGAAGCGACCACCGGCGGGGCCCCAATGGGACACGATCGGCACGTCCCAGCCCATGCGGCGCAGGGATTTCACCACCTGGGCGGAGGGGCCCACGTTGCCCACCAGGGCAATGGTATCGGCGCCGGCGTCGCGCAGGCGGGTGAGCTGCGGCACCACGTCGATGGCGTCGCCGTCGAATTTTTCACTGCCGGCGGGCTTCATGCCCTTGGCGTCCAGCGCCGCCACCAGACCCTTGTGGTTGGACTCACCCCAGGGGTTGTTGATCATCAGCAGGCCGAATTTTTCCGAGCCGAAGGTTTTCTGGGCGTACTCCACCATGGCCACGTCCACCAACTCGTCCATGGCGGACACCCGGAACGCGAAGTTGGGATCGGCGCCGTTCTTGGTGATCGGCGTGCCCGCCGCCCAGGGATCCATGAAGGGCATCTTCGCCTGGTTGGCCAGCGGCACGATGGCCAGCGCCACCGGCGTGTCGAGCCCGCCGAACAGCACCGCCACCTTCTCCTTGTGGATCAGTTCGCGGGCAGCCACCACGCCTTTGGCCGGGTTGGACTCGTCGTCTCGGCGCACCAGCACCAGTTCGCGGCCGTCGAGCACGCCGCCGCCGGCGTTGATTTCGTCGATGGCCAGTTGCACGCCACGGGAGATGGCCTGGCCGGCCAGGGCCGACTGCCCGGACAGGGCGGTGATCAGGCCGATCTTCACCGGCTCCGCCGCCACGGCGGCGCGCCACGGCAGCACGGCCAGCAGCGCGGTGAGCGCGGCGGCCATTAAAACGCGAGAGATACGCAACATGGGATTCCCCCTTCAGGTGTTGGGATGGAACGGAGCGCGGCGCCTGCAGCCGATCCGCTCCACCGACAACGCAAAGCCCGTGCCATGTTGCGGATTTCAGCTATCGGGCACGTAAATTGCTTTAATTTCTGGCGTCACTTAAACCTTTAATTGTCGACAAAAAATCCCCGGATCGCGGCGGATTCATACCGCCGCCCGGCGCCCCGGAACGGGCCCCGGATCGCCACCGGCCCACGGGTTCGGCGCGCACAGGCAAGGGGCAAGAAGGAGATCCGACCATGGACAACGCACCAGAGTGGAACAGCGACACACCGATTCGCGACCCCGCCGCCCTGATCGATACCTATCTGACCATCCTCATGAAACCGGACCCGGACACCGCCCGCCAATTCGTGGCGCCGGACCTGGTGATCCGCTTTACCGGCAACCGGTCCATGACCGACCCGGCGGAATGCACGGCCTTTAATCGCCACCGCTACGGCTGGGTGAAGAAGCGCTTCGAGGCCACCGAGGTGGTGGCCGGCGGCACCCTGGCGCGGGCGGTGGTTTACAACATCGGCACCCTGTATGGGGAATGGCCGGACGGCACGCCTTTTGAAGGCAACCGTTATGTGGACCGGTACCTGGTCCGCGACGGACGGATTACCGAAATGGACGTGTGGAACGACAGCGCCGAATGGCTGCTGATCCGCGCCGGCCTGGCCCAGGACGCCTCATGAACGAAACACAGCCCTTCGCCCCCTTGGCCGACCACGGCCGCTTCGATTACCAGGGCATCGAGCAGCGCCCGGACTATCACTGGCCCGGCGGCAAGCGGCTGGCGGTGTACCTGGGATTCAACCTGGAACACTTCGCCTTCGGCGAGGGCATGGGCGCCCAGCTCGGCGCCCGGTTCGCCGAGCCGGACGTGCTCAACTACGCCTGGCGGGAGTACGGCAACCGGGTGGGTGCCTGGCGCTGCCTGGAACTGTTCGACGCCCTGGGCCTGCCCGCCGGCACCATCGCCAACACGGCGCTCTACGATCACTGCCCGGAACTGCTGGACGCCTGCGCCGCCCGTGGCGACGAACTGATCGCCCACGGCCACAGCAACGCCACCTACCAGGGAACGCTGGAGGAGGAGCAGGAAAAAGCCTTGCTGGAACATTGCCGCGAGCGCATGGCGGCGGCCTCCGGTACCGCCCCGTCCGGCTGGCTGTCGCCGTGGATCGGCGAATCCCGGCGCACCCCGGACCTGCTGGCGGAAACCGGCTACCGCTATACCCTGAACTGGTGCCATGACGATCAGCCGGTGCGCATGCGCACCCGCGACGGGCGCGGGCTCTGGGCGATCCCTTATCCCCAGGAGGTGAACGACATTCCGATGATCATCGCCCGCAAGCTGGACGCCCGGGCGTTCGCCGATATGATCGTGGATCAGTTCGACGAGATGCTGACGCAGTCGGAACGGCAGCCGCTGGTGATGGGCATCGCCCTGCACCCGTATTTGATGGGGCAACCCTACCGGCTGCGGCATCTGCGCCGGGCCCTGACCCATATCGCCGCGCACCGGGACGCGCTGTGGCTGACCACCCCCGGCGCCATCTGCGACCACATGGACGGTCTGTTTCTATGAACGCTACCGCCCCCAAGGGCCGGGGCCGCCCCAAGGTCCGCCCCCAGGCCCTGGCCGGCCAGGCGCCGGCGGCCCGTGAAAAGCCCGCCGACAAGGAGCAGCGGATCTACGCCGCCATCGTCGACCGGGTCATGGAACAACGGCTCAAACCGGGCACCCGCCTGCCGGAAGCCGCCCTGTGCGAACTGTTCGGCGTGGGCCGGACCCTGGTTCAGAAAGTGCTGCAGCGGCTTGCCCACGACCACATCGTGGAACTGCGGCCCAACCGCAGCGCCATCGTCGCCATGCCCAGCCGCGAGGAGGTGGGCAAGCTGTTCGAGGCCCGCCGGGCCCTGGAAGCGGCGGTGCTGCCGCTGGTGGCCGCCCACGCCAGCCGCGCCGATTACGCCTCCCTGCGCCGCCAGTTGCGCAAGGAACAGAACGCCATGCACCGTTACGCCCAGACCGAGTGGGCGGGCCTGGCCAGCGCCTTTCATTTGCGGTTGGGGGAGTTGTCCCGCAACCCCATGCTGCATCGCTATCTGTCGGAAATCATTTCCCGCTGCTGCCTGGTGGTGGCCCTGTTTCAGCCACCGGGCAACGCCACCTGCGAACACGATGAGCACGGGCGGGTGGTGGATTGTCTGGAAGCCGGCGACGTGGCCGGCGCCCAACGCGAGAACGACCGCCACCTGCGGGATCTGGAAGCCCACCTTCAGCTGATCGAGGAAGACACGGATCTGAGCCTGGCGGATATGCTGGGTCTGCCCGGCCGCTCTTGAGATCGCCGATGGCCGTCGCCACTAGACAGGGAGACGCACTCGTCGTCGAGTGCACCGACAGCAGCAAGCCACCGACAGCAACAAGGGAGTGTCAGCATGCGTATTGATCTGTCCGGCAAGAAAGCCATTGTTTCCGGGTCCACCGCGGGCATCGGCTTCGGCATCGTCCAGGGCCTGGCGGCCGCCGGCGCCGAGGTGGTGATCACCGGCCGCACCCGCCAGCGCGTGGATCAGGCCATCGAGCGGCTCAAGGCCGACCTTCCCGACGTTACCGCCCACGGCGTGGAAGCGGACCTGGGCACCGCCGAAGGGTGCCAGGCGTTGATCGACGCCCATCCGCAAGCGGATATTCTGGTCAATAACGTGGGGATTTTCCGGCCCACGCCGTTTTTCGATATTCCCGACGAAGACTGGGAGCAGTTTTTCCAGGTTAATGTGATGAGCGCGGTACGCCTGTCCCGCCACTACGCCCAGGGTATGAAACAACGGGACTGGGGCCGGGTGCTGTTCCTGTCCAGCGAATCGGCGCTCAATATTCCCACCGAAATGGTCCACTACGGCATGACCAAGACCGCCGTGCAGTCCATCTCCCGGGGCCTGGCCAAGGTGCTCAGCGGCACCAACGTGACGGTCAACGCGGTGCTGCCCGGGCCCACCCGCTCCGAAGGCGTGGGCAAAATGCTGCATGAAATGGCCGAGGAAAAAGGGCTGTCCGAGCAGGAGATGGAAGAACGCTTCGTGAAGGAAAACCGTCCCAGCTCCATTATTCAACGGGTCGCCGACGTGGAGGAAGTGGCCAATATGGTGGTCTATCTGGCGTCGCCGCAGGCCTCCGCCACCACCGGCGCCGCCCTGCGCGTGGAAGGCGGGATCGTCGATACCATGGCCTGATCAGCGAGCGGCGCCGCGGCGGGGCCCGGCTGGTATACTCGCCGCCATGACCAATAAGCTGATTATTCTCGATCGCGACGGCGTCATTAACGAAGACTCCGACGCCTACATCAAAACACCGGACGAATGGCAGCCGCTGCCCGGCAGCGCGGACGCCATCGCCCGGCTCAACCGGGCCGGCTACCGGGTGGTGGTGGCCACCAACCAATCCGGGCTGGCGCGCGGCTTGTTCGACGCCGCCACCCTGGAGGCCATTCACGCTCGTATGGTCGGCCATCTCGCGCAGGCCGGCGCCCACCTGGACGGCATCTACGTCTGCCCCCATGGCCCGGACGACGGCTGCGACTGCCGCAAACCCGCCGCCGGGCTGATCGACCAAATTGTTGCCGATTATGGCGAGGTGGCCGGGGTGCCCCTGGTTGGTGATAGTCTCAGGGACCTGCAGGCCGGGGTTGCCCGGAGCTGCCGCCCGGTCCTGGTGCTCACCGGCAAGGGCCGGCGCACCCTGGACAAGGGCCTGCCCGAAGACCTGGGCCCGGTGGCGGTGTATGACTCCCTGGCCCGCTTTGTCGATCAGTTTCTCAAGGATGCTTCATGAACCCACCCGCCGGCGCTCGCCGCGCCACTCCGGGCATCGTCATTCGCAGTGTGTTGTTTTTTATTCTCTATAACCTGGCCGGCGTCATTCACAGCTTTTTCTGCGTGCTGATCGGGCCATTTTTACCGTTTCATAAACGTTACCGTTTCGTGAATCTGTGGACCGGCTTTTCCATCCTGTTGCTGCGCCATCTGAACGGCGTGCGGGTCCGCGTCGAGGGCCGCGAACATTTGCCGGCGGGCGGCTTCGTGGTACTGGCCAACCACCAGAGCAGTTGGGAAACCTTCTTTTTACAACTGTTGATTTCCCCCCAGGCCACGGTGCTGAAACGGGAATTGTTGTGGTTACCGTTCTTTGGCTGGGGGCTGGCGTTGCTGCGGCCGATCCGCATCGACCGGGGCAAGGGCAGGGCGGCCTTGAAGGCCCTGCTCAGCCAGGGCACGGCGCGTCTGCACGAAGGTATTCCGGTGGTCATTTACCCGGAAGGTTCCCGGCAATCACCGGGCACGCTCGGTCATTTTAATCACGGCGGCGCTTTGCTGGCCTGCCGCGCCGGCGTACCGGTGGTGGCCATGGCGCACAACAGTGGTGACTGCTGGCCGGCCCGCTCCTGGTTGCGCTTTCCCGGTGAAATCACCCTGCGTATCAGTCCGGTGATTAATACCGATGGCAAGGACGCAAAAACCGTGACCGCCGCCGCCGAACAGTGGATTATTTATCACTATCCGGGACGGTTAAACAAAAATACAACGCCCTAATTGCGTTTTCCCGGGATAATACTTACAGTCGGCCGCGATAGCCGCTTATAAATCATGTTCGTCGCTACCGTTAAGGAACACCCGAAATGACCATTAATTTGGATGATTACTCCGTCGCCGATCTGGAAAAACTGATCCGCCAGGCGGAGCGCAAGCTCGAGAAAAAACGCATGGAAGCGGTGAAGAACGCCCAGGCGGAAATCAACAAGATCGCCAAGGATCTGGGCGTTTCCGTTGACGATCTGCTGGAAGAGAACAAGGGTCGCAAGAAGAAGACCACGGCACGCAAATCCACCACCCGCAAGAAGAAAGCGGGCGTGCGTAAGCCGGCCAAGATCAAATACCGCAATCCGAAGGACAGCTCCCAGACCTGGACCGGCCGTGGCAAACGCCCGGTGTGGCTGCGCGAAGCCGTGGAGCAGGGCGCCAAGCTGGAAGACTACGAGGTTTAAGCCCGCCTTGTTCGGCGCGACCGGCCCCGCCGGTCGCGCGTCCCTTCCGGTCGATCAGATATCCAGGTTGGACACCTGCAGCGCGTTGGACTCAATGAACCGACGACGCGGGTCCACGTCATCGCCCATCAGGGTGGTGAAGATCTGGTCGGCGGCGATGGCATCCTCCACCGTCACCTGCAGCATGCGCCGGGATTCCGGGTCCATGGTGGTTTCCCACAGCTGGTCCGCGTTCATCTCACCCAGCCCTTTATAGCGCTGCACACTGGTGCCGCGACGGGCCTGTTGCATCAGCCAGCTCAGGGCATCGGCGAAGTGGCGAATCGGTCGGCGGGTTTCCCCCCGTTCCACCGCCGCGTCCTCGGCCAGCAGACCTTCCAGGGTTTCCCCCAGGTGCTTGATGCGTTCGTAGTCCGGCGACTGCAGGAACTCCAGGGAGACCCGGTATTCGCGGGGCAGGCCGTGAGCGATGACTTGCACACGTGGCAGGAATAGACCCCGCTCCTTGTCTTCCTCGGCGCTCACCGTGAAGCTCTGGGTGGCGTCGGTGAGGGCGTCCACCCGGGCACCCAGGCGCTGACACCACTCATCCATGGCGGCCCGGTCGGACAATCGCTGTTCGTCCAGGGAGCCCATATAGATCATCTGCTCCAGCACCACCGCCGGGAACACCCGGGACTGGCGCTCGACGATGCGCATCACCTGCCGGTATTCCGCGATCAGCTTGGCCAGGGGCTCGCCGCTGACCGGCGGCGCGCCGTCACCGGGATAGAGCGCGGCCTTGTCCAGCGCCAGGGTGGTGAGGTAGTCCTCCAGGGCCGGGTCATCCTTGATGTAGGTTTCCTGCTTGCCCTTTTTCACCTTGTACAGAGGCGGCTGGGCGATATAGATGTGGCCGCGCTCGATCATCTCCGGCATCTGGCGGAAGAAGAAGGTCAGCAGCAGCGTGCGGATGTGGGAGCCGTCCACGTCCGCATCGGTCATGATGATGATGCGGTGGTAGCGCAGTTTGTCCGCGTTGTACTCGTCGCGACCGATGCCGCACCCGAGCGCGGTAATCAGGGTAGCTACCTCCTGGGAGGACAGCATCTTGTCGAACCGCGCCTTCTCCACGTTCAGGATCTTGCCCTTGAGCGGCAGGATGGCCTGGTACTTGCGGTCACGGCCCTGTTTGGCGGAACCGCCCGCGGAGTCACCCTCCACGATGTACAGTTCGGACAGCGCCGGGTCCTTCTCCTGGCAGTCCGCCAGCTTGCCGGGCAGGCCGGCGATATCCAGGGCGCCCTTACGACGGGTCATTTCCCGGGCTTTACGGGCCGCATCCCGGGCGCGGGCGGCGTCGATGATCTTCTGCACGATCATCTTGGCCTCGCCAGGGTGTTCCAGCAGGTAGTCCTGGAACCGCTCGGACATGGTCTGCTCCACCGCGGTCTTCACCTCGGAGGAGACCAGCTTGTCCTTGGTCTGGCTGGAGAATTTGGGGTCCGGCACCTTCACGGAGATCACCGCGGTCAGGCCTTCCCGGGCATCGTCCCCGGACGGGTTGGCTTTTTCCTTCTTGAGGAAGCCTTCCTTGTCCATGTAGTTGTTCAGGCTGCGGGTGAGGGCGGCGCGGAAGCCGGCCAGGTGGGTGCCGCCATCCCGCTGGGGAATGTTGTTGGTGAAGCAGAAGATGTTTTCCTGGTAGGAATCATTCCACTGCATGGCCACTTCCACGCCAATACCGTCTTCCCGGTCGATCTGGAAGTGGAACACCTCATTGAGGGCGCTTTTGCTCTGGTTCAGGTAGCTGACAAAGGCGCTCAGGCCGCCGTCGTACTGGAATACGTCCTCATCGCCGCTGCGCTCGTCCATCAGATGAATGCGCACGCCGGAATTCAGGAAACTCAGCTCCCGCAGGCGTTTGGCGAGGATATCGTAGTGAAACTTGATGTTGGTGAAGGTCTCCGGGGACGGGCGGAAATGCACGGCGGTGCCGGTGCTGTCGGTGCTGCCCACCACATCCAGGTCCTTCTGCGGCACGCCGTGATGATAGGTCTGCTCGTAGACGTTGCCATGGCGGCGGATAGTCAGCTTCAAGTGCTCGGAGAGGGCGTTCACCACGGAAACCCCCACGCCGTGCAGACCGCCGGACACCTTATAGGAGTTATCGTCGAACTTACCCCCGGCGTGCAGCACGGTCATGATCACCTGGGCGGCGCTCACACCCTCCTCGGGGTGCATGTCCACGGGGATGCCCCGACCGTTGTCCGACACGGAGACGGACTCATCCGGGTGGATGATTACCTTGATCTCCGAGCAATGGCCGGCCAACGCTTCGTCGATGGAGTTATCCACGATTTCGAAGACCATGTGGTGCAAACCGGTGCCATCGTCGGTGTCACCGATGTACATACCGGGACGTTTACGAACCGCATCCAGACCTTTGAGCACCTTGATGCTGGATGAATCGTAGTTTTTCTCCGCCATGTCCTAATCCTATGGGTCGTCCGATATCCGTCGAACACGGCCATGTTCCACGTGGAACATTCTTGCCGCTTCGCCCGTTTCCACCACCGCGGGGCCCAGTTGCTCCCGGTCCACCGCGGTAATTAATGTTTGGTGCGTGCCTTGGGCCAGAAAAGCCAGCAGGGTCGCCCGATGGTCCTGATCCAGCTCCGAGCCCAGATCATCCACCAGCAGGGTGCAGACTTTCCCCGCCGCCGCGATCAGCGGCAGCTGGGCCAGCATCAGGCCATAGGCCAGTATCTTGGCCTGCCCACGGGATACCCGATCCCGGGCCAGGGTGCCGCCCACGGTGATCTTCAGCTCCGAGCGATGAAACCCGGTTTGGGTGAACCCGCGACGCAGATCGTCTTCGCGGGTGCGGGTCAGAGCGTCCAGATAGGACTCCCCATCCCGAAGGCCGGTCTGCAGCGTCAGGTCACCTTTCAACTCCGGCGCCAGCAGTGCGAGGACCGCTTTCCATTCCACCTTCAAACGCTGCAAATACCCACTGCGTAACCCTTCAATACTACCAGAAGTCGCCGCCAGTTTCTGGTCCCAGTATGTCAGCTCCCGGGGGCTGATCCGGCGGCTGCGGAGCAGGGCATTGCGATGTTTCAGGGCCGTGTTCGCTTCCTTCCAGGCGGGAAGGAAAGAATGTTCCACGTGGAACATTCCCCAGTCCACGAATCGCCGGCGCAGAGCGGACGCCCCGAAGACCAGCTCCACCGACTGGGGATGCAACGCCAACACCGGCAGCAGGGCGGCCACGTCACTGAGTGCCCCCGGGGTGGCGCCGTTCAATTTCAGGGAGTCGATGCCGGACGGGGAGCGGCGCACGCCCAGCCGGTGCTCATGCTCCCCCTGGGCCACCCGCGCGAACAGCGTGGCCGCCGGAGCGCCGTCCCGCACCAGCCGCGACAGACGGCCACCACGAAACGAACGGCCGCCGCTGCCGATAAAATAAATCGCTTCCAGAAGACTGGTCTTGCCGCTGCCGTTATCGCCAAAAATCAGATTCAGGCCGGGCGCGGGAGCCAGCTCGGCTTCCCGATAATTACGGAAGTCGGTCAGTCGCAGATCGGTCAGCATGAACGGGGCAGGGGCGAGGGCGAAGAGAAGGGGAGCAACGGCCCGGCGGAGCCGCCGGGCCGGGTAATGAGAAAATCAGAGACGCATGGGCATGACCACATAAAGGGCCGCCTCGTGCTCCGGATCGGTGACCAGGGCACTGCTGTTGCTGTCGCCCAGTTCCAGCCGGGCCTGGGTGCCGTCCATGGTATTCAGCACGTCCAGCAGATAGCTGACGTTGAAGCCGATCTCCAGGGGGCCGCCGTCGAAATCCACGGACACTTCTTCCTCCGCTTCTTCCTGCTCCGGGTTATTGGCGACGATACGCAGGCTGCCCTCGGAGAGCTGCACTCGCACGCCGCGGTACTTCTCGTTGGAAAGAATCGCCACCCGGGCCAGGGCCTGGCGCAGGGTTTCCCGGTCGGCCAGCACCACGCGGGAGCCGTCCTTGGGAATCACCCGCTCGTACTCGGGGAACTTGCCGTCCACCAGTTTGGAGGTAAAGGTAATGGAGCCCGCTACGATCCGTACATGATTGCGACCCAGGGTCAGGCGCACGTTCTCCCCGGCGTCGGACAGAATGCGGGCCAGCTCCATCACGCCCTTGCGCGGCAGGATCACCGAGGCTTCCTCGCTCTGGCCTTCCATGGCGGCGTCGCACAGGGCCAGCCGGTGGCCGTCGGTGGACACCGCCCGCAGCATGCCCGGGCGCAGCTCGAACAACATGCCGTTGAGGTAGTAACGCACGTCCTGCTGGGCCATGGAGAAGGCGGTGTGGTCGATCAGGTCGCGCAGGGCGGACGGGGCGATCTCCAGCACCGAGCCGGCGTTGTCCTCGTCCTGGTTGGGAAACTCGGACGCGGGCAGGGTGGTCAGGGAGAAGCGGCTGCGGCCGGAGCGCACCAGCATGCGCTCGCCGTCCATCTCAAAGCGGATGTCCGCCTCCGCCGGCAGGCTCTTGGCGATGTCCACCAGCTTGCGGGCGGGTACCGTGGTTTCCCCACCCTGGTGCTCGCCTTCCAGCGGCAACCGGGCCACCAGCTCCAGTTCAAGATCGGTACCGGTCAGGGAAAGCTGACCGTCTCCCACTTCCATGAGCACATTGGACAGGACCGGCAACGTCTGGCGTTTTTCGACCACCGCGGCCACCTGCTGCAGCGGCTTGAGCAGTTGTTCACGGTTGATGGAGAATTTCATGTCTCGCTTTCCCGTTATCAGTGGATCCGTCAGGACGTCAGGGTCCTCAGGAGGTTCTGGTAATCTTCTTCTATTTCCGGGTTGGATTCCCGCAATTCCGCCACCTTGCGGCAGGCGTGCAGCACGGTGGTGTGGTCACGGCCGCCAAAACTTTCCCCGATCTCCGGCAGGCTGTGACTGGTCAATTCCTTGGACAGGGCCATCGCTACCTGGCGAGGCCGGGCCACGGACCGGGTGCGTCGCGGTGAATGCAGGTCCGGCACCTTGATTTTGTAGTATTCCGCCACGGTCCGCTGGATATTGTCGATACTGATCTGCCGGGCCTGCAAGGCAATCAGGTCCTTGAGCGCCTCCTTGATCAGACCGATGTCGATCTGGGCACCGGTGAAGCGCACATGGGCGATCACCCGGCGCAGGGCGCCCTCCAGCTCGCGTACGTTGGAACGGATGCGCTGGGCGATAAAGAAGGCCGCGTCGTTGGGCAGCTCCACCCGGGCTTCCTCGGCCTTCTTTTTGAGGATCGCCACCCGGGTCTCCAGCTCCGGCGGTTCCAGCGGCTGGGAGAGCCCCCAACCGAACCGGCTCTTGAGACGCTCTTCCAGGCCGTCCACTTCCTTGGGAAACTTGTCGCAGGTCAGAATGATCTGCTGGCCGTTTTCCAACAGGGCGTTGAAGGTATGGAAGAACTCCTCCTGGGACTGCTCCTTACCCGCAAAAAACTGAATATCATCGATCAGCAGCGCGTCCACCGACCGGTAGAAACGCTTGAACTCGTTGATGGTCTTGTTGCGGAGCGCCGAAATCATATCCGCCACGAACCGCTCGCTGTGCAGATAGACCACCTTGGCGTTGGGATTGCGCCGCAGCAGCTCATTGCCCACCGCGTGCATCAGGTGGGTCTTACCGAGCCCCACACCGCCATAAAGTAGAAGGGGGTTGTAGCCGTGGCTGGCCGGGTTCTCGGCGACCTGCTGGGCCGCCGCGCTGGCCATGCGGTTCGACTTGCCTTCCACGAAGGTGACGAACGTGAAGCTGGAATTGAGGTTGCTGCGGTGCTTGGCGGCGCCCCCCAGCTCCGGAGAGACCGCCCGCGGGCGCGGCTCCACCGACGGCGTGGCACGCCGCTCCGGTGAAGGGGCGGAGGGCTGGGCCGGCGGCGCCGGGCGGGACCGGGAACTGCCCACTTCCAGACGCACCTGGGGCAGGGGACCGGATTGCAACTCGCCCAGCACCTCGCCGATGCGTTCCAGGTATTTGTCGCGAACCCAGTCGACCACGAAGCGATTGGGCGCGAACAGGGTCATTTCTCCCCCGTCCGCGGACGCCGACACCTGCAGCGGTCGGATCCACATATTGAATTGCTGCGAAGGCAATTCGTCCTCCAGCCGCGTCAAACAGCGATGCCAAAGCTCCTCGGACACGTCCCCGCCTTTGCCTGAATCCATGAAATAAGACTGCGCATTCTATACCCCCACACGCCCAATTATCCACAGCTTGACCGGTGTTTTTCTTTTTGCGCCGGCTGTGGATAAGTGGGTCCACAACCCTGTGCGCGGGCGGGGCGATAACCCTGGGGATAACCTCGTGCATGAATCTGTTCCACAGTCATCGACAGGCTGTCCGCGTGTCGTCACCAGGGGTTACACACAGTTATAAGGCAGTTACCAACATGCCAACTCATTGAATTCGTGGACGTTTTCAGGCTTTTCCACAGAAAAGGCTTTCCCCTATTACTACCACTGCTTCTAAAAAGAAATTTAAATTCTTAAATCTATTGATAACCGGCCACCCAGGCCGTGCCGGCCCGATTCGACCCGGTTCGCGGATCGGTTGACAGCCACCCCGGCCAGGGCTATTATCCGCGCCCTCTTACAGACACCTGAATCCACTTTTGGGGATGACGCCATGAAACGGACATTCCAACCGAGCAATCTGAAGCGCAAGCGCAACCACGGTTTCCGTGCCCGCATGGCCACCAAAAACGGTCGCAAGGTGCTGGCCGCCCGTCGCGCCAAGGGTCGCAAGCGGCTGACCGTCTGAGTCGGCCGCCGGCGCTGACCGTTCTGTCACTGCTTTTTCTCGATGGTGCATCGGTCAGCGCTTCCAGATTCCTCCCCGCTTTCCTTTACCCGTGATCATCGCCTGCTCGGCGGAGATCAGTTCCGGGCCGTCTTCGACGCGCCGGATTTCCGGGTCTCCGACCGCTATATTCTGATTCTCGCCCGTCGCAATGACTTGCCGCAGGCCCGTCTTGGTCTGGTGGTGGGCCGCCGTCGCGCCCGTCGGGCGGTGGACCGCGGCGCCATCAAGCGGCGTGCCCGCGAACAATTCCGATTGCGCCAACATGACCTGGCCGGCCTGGATCTTATCGTCCTGCTGCGGGCGCCCTGTCCGCCGGATGGCGGCCGTTCCGCCACGCCATTGCTGGCCTCGCTGCTGGACAAGCTGCTTGCCAAGCGCCAGCAAGACTGAGAAACTGCCGTCCGCTTTTTCTCGCCAGAATTAAATCTGACTATGGATATCCCTCGCGCGTTAGTGATCACCGGCATTGCCGTTGTCTCCTACCTGCTCATCCAGGCCTGGCAACAGGACTACATGGCACCGACGACGCCGGTGACCCAGCAGCAGGCCCCGGCGAACGCCGGACCCTCCGGCGACGAGGATTCCGCCCATCCTCTGCCCGAGCCCGACGTCGCCAATGACAGCGGCGTCCCCGACACCGGTGGTGAACAACCGCAGGCCCCGGCCACCGCGGACACGCCGGCTAATCCCGGGCAGCGCATCCAGGTCAACACCGACGTGCTGAATCTGGAAATCAATCCGGTGGGGGGCGATATCGTGCGGGTGGCCCTGCCGAAGTACCCTCGCCATGCCGACACCCCGGATCAGCCCTTCGTGCTGCTGGAGAACGACCAGGCGCGGACCTACGTGGCGCAAAGCGGCCTGGTGGGTCGCAACGGCACCGACACCAAGGACGGCCGCCCCACCTGGCAGGCATCCCAATCCAGCTATCAGCTCAGTGACGGCGACAAGGAATTGAACGTTGACCTGACGCTGAGTCAGGCCGACGGCGTGCAGATCATCAAGCGCTACACCTTCGAGCGCGGCAGCTACCTGGTACGGGTCAGCCACATCGTCCGCAACAACAGCGGTGAGACCTGGCAGGGTGCCCTGTACGGTCAGATCAAGCGCGACGGCAGCGACGACCCGGGCAAGAGCAGCCAGGGCATCATCCCCATGCCCACCTACCTGGGCGCCGCCTATTGGAGCGCCGACAAGCCCTACAACAAGCTGCCCTTCGACGATATTCAGGAAGAGCCGCTGAAGCTGACCCAGGATGGCGGTTGGATCGCCATGCTGCAGCATTACTTTGTGTCCGCCTGGGTACCCGATGCCCAGGGGCGCTATACCTATTCCACCCTGTACCGCCAGAACCGCAATGAGTACCTGCTGCGGTTCGTCGGCGCCAACCAGGAAGTGGCCCCCGGCGAAGAGAAGGTGTTCTACGCCGAGTTCTACACCGGCCCGAAAATCCAGGACAACCTGGGCGCCATCAGCCCCGGCCTGAACATGACCGTGGATTACGGCTGGCTGTGGTTCATCGCCCAACCGATCTTCCACGTGCTGGTGTTCCTGCAGAGCGGCGAGCTGGACCTGTTCGGCCTGGATATGGATCTGGGCATGGGCGTCGGCAACTGGGGCGTGGCCATCATCCTGCTGACGTTCATCATCAAGATGCTGTTCTTCAAGCTCAGCGCCACCAGCTACCGCTCCATGGCCAAGATGCGCAAGGTGGCCCCGGAGATGCAGCGCATCAAGGAAGAGTACAAGAGCGATCGCCAGAAGCAGCAACAGGAAACCATGAAGCTGTTCCAGCGCGAGAAGATCAATCCGCTGGGGGGCTGTCTGCCGATGATCGTGCAGATGCCGGTGTTCATCTCCCTGTACTACGTGCTGCTGGAATCCGTGGAGCTGCGCCAGGCGCCGTTCTTCCTGTGGATCAACGACCTGTCGGTAATGGACCCCTATTTCGTGCTGCCGATCCTGATGGGCGCGTCCATGTTCCTGCAGACCCGCCTCAACCCGACCCCGGCGGACCCCACCCAGGCCCAGGTAATGAAGTGGATGCCGCTGGTGTTCTCGGTGTTCATGCTGTGGTTCCCGGCGGGTCTGGTGCTGTACTGGCTGACCAACAACCTGCTGTCCATCGGCCAGCAGTACGTGATCACCCGCAAGATCGAAAGCGAAAGCTGACCGATACCGTAGGAGCGGCTTTAGCCGCGATCAGCCAAGCAGGTCATGAAGATGTACCTTGCTGATCGCGGCTAAAGCCGCTCCTACGGCGTATACTCCCAGCATGCCTTTAACCGCTCCGGATACCATCGTCGCCGTTGCCACCGCCCCCGGCCGGGGCGGGGTGGGCGTGGTGCGCCTGTCCGGCCCGGATGCCCGGCGCATTGCCGGCGCCCTCATCGGCGACCGCGAACTGACGCCGCGCACCGCCCATTTCGCCCGCTTCCGCGACGCCGACGGCCAGCTGATCGACGAAGGGCTGGTGCTCTGGTTTCCCGGCCCCGGCTCCTTCACCGGCGAGGACGTGGTGGAGCTGCAGGGCCACGGCGGCCCGGTGATCCTGGACACGCTGGTGGCCGCCTGCGTGCACCACGGTGCCCGCCCGGCGCTGGCCGGGGAGTTCTCCCAGCGCGCTTTTCTCAACGACAAGATGGACCTGACCCAGGCCGAGGCCATCGCCGACCTGATCGACGCCGGCACCCGGGAATCCGCCCGCGCCGCGCTGGGCTCCCTGCAGGGCGCCTTCTCCCGGGAAGTGAACACCCTGGTGGAGCAGCTGATCCAGTTGCGCATCTTCGTGGAGGCGGCCATCGATTTCCCGGAGGAGGAAATCGACTTTCTTTCCGAAGGGGGCGTGGCGGACGATCTCACCGACCTGATCGCCCAGGCCGACGCGGTGCTGGCCAGCGCGCGCCAGGGCCGGCTGATCCGCGAGGGCCTGACCCTGGTGATCGCCGGCAAACCCAACGCCGGCAAGTCGTCACTGATGAACGTCCTGGCCGGCCACGAGGCGGCCATCGTCACCGAGGTGGCCGGCACCACCCGGGATGTGCTGCGCGAAGCCATTCAACTGGACGGCCTGCCCCTGAACCTGATCGACACCGCCGGGCTGCGCGAGAGCCCGGACCGGGTGGAGCAGGAAGGCATCCGCCGGGCCTACGATGAAATCCGCAAGGCGGATCGGTTGCTGGTGGTGGTGGATTCCCAGGAGCCGGACGTGGACCTCACCGATCTGGCGTCCCTGCTGCCGCGCAGCCAGCAGGAACTGGACGATCTGGACCTGCCGGTGACCCGGGTGCTCAACAAAGCGGACCTGAGCGGCCTGGAGCCGGGCGCCCGGCCGGCGCCGGCGGATACCTTCGCCCTGTCCGCCGCCACTGGCGAGGGCCTGGAGGCGCTGCGCGATCACCTGAAGACCGTGGCCGGCTACCAGGGCACCGGCCAGAGCCGCTTCTCCGCCCGGCGCCGCCATATCACCGCTCTGGAGCAGGCCCTGGCCGCCCTGGCCAAAGGCCGCGACCAGCTCCACCAACACGCCGCCGGCGAACTGCTGGCCGAGGACTTGCGCGCCGCCCAGCAGGCCCTGGAAGAAATCACCGGTGCTTTCACCGCCGACGATCTGCTCGGGCGCATTTTTTCTTCCTTCTGCATCGGTAAATAGCGCCGCCGACCCGCACCGCTAAGAGTCCAGCCAATCGGTCCGTTGGCGCAGGTTGGCTTTGTCCTCCTCCGACACCAGCGCCGCCTCCGCCCGGACCAGGGCCAGCCGGCCGTGACGTCGGGCGGGCTCCGGAAAGCCCAGCGCCGCCAGGGCGGCCAGGGCCTTCTGCAGACGGATCTGTACTTCCACCAGAGAGGCTCCGTCCCGGGCAATCGGGTTGAACAGGTCGTCGAAGAACTCCTCCTCGTTGAGCCGCGGAACCCACAGGCGCGGGCGGCGCACCGCCTCGCCGCCGCGCTCGGCGGCCGCCTGTTCGCCGACCCGCCGCCACTCCGCCAGGATGCGCACCGACCGGCCGATCACGTCGATGGCGGTGCCCGGGTCGTTCACCGCCGGAGACAGGGCCCGGGAGGCGATTTCCGAAAGCACCACCAGGCCGAAGCGCGGGTCCTCGTCGAAGGTGCGCTCGTCGTCCACGGTAAAGCCGTCGCGCACCGGCGTCTCAATGTCGGCGCCGCCGCCGACCACCCAGGCCAGGGGCTGGCGCGGGTGGGCGAAATGCCCGGGCAATGCCACCAGGTAAAGATCGGCGTCATGGCGCTCCGCCCATTCCGACAGCGCGTCGCCGTCCACATGCTGCACATAGCCGATGCGATCCGGGTACACCGGCCGGGCGTCCGCCGGCGGCGGCTGGCGCGGGTCCCGGGCATGGCCGCCCAGGGTGGGATGGGCGGCGCGCTGTCGCAGGGCGGCGCGGGTGGCCTGTTCCACCCGGTCGGTGGTTTCGCCCACCCGACCCAGCCGCGAGAGGTGATCGATCCAGCGCAGAATGGTGACCACGATCAGTACGATCACCAGCAGCGTGACCAGGAACAGAATCACCCGGCCGCCTTCGCCGTAGGCGCCGGTGCTGAGCGCCACCAGCCCCACCAGGCTGAACAGAAACGAACCGATAAAGGTGGCCAGGGCGTTGTGGGTGGTGCTGTCCTGCATCAACAGCCTGGTGGCTCGCGGCGTCACGTTGCTGGTGGCGGCGCCGTAGGCAGTGACCATCACGCTCAGCGAAAAGGTGGTCACCGCCAACATGCTGGAGGCCAGCACATTGAGAATGGTGTCCACCGCGTCGGCGCCCACGGTGACCGGCAGATCGGCGGGCAGCCAGCGCTGGCCGACGATGGCCAGCAGCGACGTGCCCACGGCCAGGATCGCGAAGCCGGTGGCGCGCACCCACAGGGCCCGGGAAAACTGCATCAACCACCACTGCCATTTTGAAAACATCCGGGCTTTCTCCTTTTTTCTCGCCGGGCTCAGCATAGCGCAGTCCGGCGGCTCTCGTTATTCCATGGAGGAGGGCGTTATCATCGTGCTTTTCACCGGATCGGAGAGAGACCATGGCCGTGACGACCTTCGCGGTGCCGCAGAGCGACCGTTACTTCGAGGATTACCCGGAAGGGGCGGTCTATGAGTTCGGCCCCATCGAGGTGGAGGAAGAGGAAGTGCTGTCGTTCGCGCGGCGCTTCGACCCCCAGGCCATGCACATCGATCCGGAGGCGGCAGCGGCGGGGCCGTTCGGCGGGCTGATCGCCAGTGGCTGGCACACCTTGAGCCTGATGATGCGTTTGATGGTGGACCACTATGTGGCAAAGGGGGCCGGGCTGGCCTCGCCGGGGGTCGACGAGGTGCGCTGGCTGCGGCCGGTACGGCCCGGCGACCGGCTGACCCTGCGCGCCACCGTGCTGGAGGCGCGGCCGTCGCGGTCGAAGGCGGACCGGGGTGTGATCTTCGCGCTGATGGAAAGCGTCAATCAGAACGGCGAGGTGGTGGCCAGCTTCAAGGGCATGAACCTGATTCTCAAACGTCCGGTCTGACCGGGCGCTGTTCAGCGTTTCAGGTTGCCCGCTCTCTCGCGGGCGGCCTCCGCGGCGTTGATCAGGGTGACGGCCAGTTCCGCCAACCTCTGGTTGTTTTGCATGGCTTTCTCCCGCATGCGCGCATAGGCCTGCTCTTCGCTCAACCCCATTTGACTCATCAGCAGGCCCTTGGCTTTTTCGATCTGCTTGCGTTCGCGCAGAGCGCGGCGGGCGTCCTCCAGGGCCTCTTCCATTTGTTTGATCTGCTCCGCCTGGCCGAGCATCAGTTCGTAGACCGAACGGGCCTGTTCCGGTGAGGCGATGTCCCGGCGCTGGAAATGATCGGTGAAGGGCAGGGCCCGGGTGTCGAACAGCAGCGTCAGCGGCGTTTGATGATGGACCAGGTCGGAAAGACGGGATTGTTGAAAGCGAAGATCGTGGCGCGCCCGCGTCAATTGCTCCCGGCAGGTTTGCTGTAGTGCCGTGGTCAACGCCGTCTCGATGGCGCGCAGGCCGTCGATGCGCCGGGTGGCCACCTCGTACCAGACTTCACTGATTTCCGAATCGATCGAATCGCCCTGACAAAGCCGCTCGATCAGCGCGCGCAGCCGGTTCAGATCCGTGTTGCAGGCATCCGCTTCATGGCGCCGCCACTGCGTCTCCAGGGCGTCGCCGGCGAAGCGAAGGAAATCCTCGAAGCTGCGATTCTGCAGTTCCTGCAGCTGGTCGATGCGCTCGCCCCATTCGCGATTGAACTGCCCGGTGGCGAAGCCGATGGAACCCCAGGCCCGTTCCTGGCCGGCGTATTCCTTGCCTTGCATGAAATTGAACAGCGCCACCAGCGTCCGGGTAATGATCGGTTCACTGGCTACGTCCGCCGCATGGAAGACCACCGACAGCAGGCCGGCGATCAGCCGCCGAAAGGCAAAGGTGGCGTCCTCCGGACCCATGGCCAGATCGCTGATCTCGCGGCGCAGCGCCGGCAAACCGTCCATGCCTTGCAACACCAGGGCAATGGTATTCAGCAGCGGCATGGTGGTGTGATCCGGCGGGCGGTTCAGGTAGCGGCGGCTCAGCAAATGGCGCAGCCGCTCTTCCTGATGCTGACAACGTTCAATCTGTTGCCGGCGCTGCGGAACCAGGCGCTCGCCGTGGGACACCAGATGAATATTGGACAGCGCCCGCTCCCGCTGCAGCTCATGCACCAGTTCGCTGATCGCGGTGACCACGTCGCAGGTTTCCGTCAGCTCCTCGAGAATGCCGATCTCGCATTGCTTGGCGGCCAGTATGAAAGCGTCCGAAGTGGGCGCGCGGGAAGACATGGCGGAATCCCTCTGGTGGAGTGGCCTGAAGGGGTCCAGGCAATTTACGTTCCAGGTTCCGTAACGCGCGCGTAAAGCCGCCGGGTATCGAGGGATGGTGGCGGCCTGGACGGCACCGCCCGGAGCCTCGACAGCGGGCTTCTGCCGTGCCTTGGTGCATCGGGCGCACCGGATCGGAACATGAATCGCGATCCGCGCCGCCGACCGGCTTCTTTCAGGAACGGTTAAACGTTTGAATAAAAAAGTCTTTCCATAAATTCTTCAGGTTGGCATCGACCTTGCGTCATTCGATTCGACAATACGCGAACCCTGGATAACGGCGTCCATTTGCTTCGCTCCGCATTACGCGGGGCGGCGCGATGGGCGCCGTTTTTGTTTGTGTGATCCGAAGAGGAAAGACCATCATGGCTTATCTCGTTCCTACCGAGTTCGTCACCAAAATGGTGGACGCTGGCGAATCGAAATTGAACATGTCCACCCGTGACACCGTTATCCGTGCTTTCATGGCCGGTGCCATCCTGGCGCTGGCGGCGGTGTTCGCCGTCACCGTGGCGGTGCAGACCGGTGTGTTTCTGATTGGCGCCCTGTTGTTTCCGGTGGGCTTCTGCATGCTTTATCTGATGGGCTTCGACCTGCTTACCGGCGTGTTCATGCTGACGCCGCTGGCGCTATTGGATAAACGCCCCGGGGTAACGCCACGCGGCATTCTGCGCAATTGGGGCTGGGTTTTTCTCGGCAACTTCGCCGGCGCTTTGACGGTGGCGGTGATGATGTCGTTTGTCTTCACCATGGGATTCAGTACCGACCCCGGCGCGGTGGGCACCAAGATCGCCGGCATCGGCGAGGCGCGAACCCTGGGTTATGAGGAATACGGACTGGGCGGTTGGATGACCATTTTTATTCGCGGCATGTTGTGTAACTGGATGGTGTCCATGGGTGTGGTGGGCGCGATGATCTCCACCCATGTCAGCGGTAAGGTGCTGGCCATGTGGATGCCGATCATGCTGTTCTTTTTCATGGGCTTCGAACACTCCGTGGTGAACATGTTTCTGTTTCCGTCCGCGATGATCATGGGCGGTAACTTTTCGATCATGGATTACTTTCTCTGGAATGAGATTCCCACCGTCCTGGGCAATCTGATCGGTGGCCTGGCCTTCACCGGGCTGACCCTTTACACCACCCATTACAAGACCGCGCCCAAGCGCGTGGCCACGCCATTGCGCAAGGCCGCCTAGGCAGCCTGTTCCGAGACACCCTCCATTTGGGCCCCGATGAACCGTCGGGGCCGTCTTTTTGGTTCCCCTCCAACGTACGCGGGCAGGCTTTTTTTCGTTGCCACGTATCGGTAAATCGTCTGAAATCGGGTATGGTGCCTGCTGGCAATTTGCTAGCAGCTCTCCGGAAGAAGTCGACAAAAAACGATCCGGTGTATATCGCATGGGGACTGATTTTCAGGTCGGCGACCACAGCGGTCAGTCGCAGCGCCGGGCTTTGCTCAAGGCGCTGCTGATTCTCACCGCGCTGTGCGGCGCTCTGTTCTACGTTATCAACATCCGACGCGGGGTGATGGTGCTGGCTTATCTGGAGCTGGGTGCCGCCATCGCGTCGCTGTTGCTGTATGTGGTGGTGCGCCGCACGCCCCGTCTGCGCTTCTGGACCCTGATTTACCTGATCCCCTTTCTCACCATCATGATGGCCGCGCTCTATCTGCCCGGGGCCTCCCCCACGGTGTTCCTGTGGATCTACATCGTGCCGGTGTTGTGTCATCTTCTGTTGGGTCCGCGCCTGGGCCTTTCGGTGTCGGTGTTCTTTATTCTCGTGGCGCTGGGATTGTTTCTTTATAAGTATCCCGATTACCTCTACCGCAGCGGCTTCGCCGAAATCGCCAATATCGTTCTGTCCCTGTCGGTGACCCTGGCGTTCGCCTATATCTATGAACGTGGCAGCCACCGCTCCCGTTCCGATCTGGTGGTGATGGCCTCCACCGATCCGCTCACCCGGCTGGCCAACCTGTACCGGTTCCGCGAGGCCTTCGTGCATGAACGCAGCCGCTCACAACGGCTCGACACGCCGTTGAGCCTGCTGGTGCTGGATCTGGATTTGTTCAAGGCGGTCAACGACAACCACGGCCACCGCATCGGTGACCTGGTGCTGATTCACGTGGCGCAGCGTCTTCGCGAACGCCTGCGCGCCACCGATCTGCCCTGCCGGGTGGGCGGCGAGGAATTCACCGTGCTGCTGCCGGATACCAACCGCGACGAGGCGATACTGGTGGCGGAAAGCCTGCGTGAACTGATCGCCAGCCAACCCTATCAAGGCGGCCGCCTGAGCGTGCCGCTGTCGTGCAGCATTGGCGTGGCGGAATGGGGGACGGACGGCGACAGCCTGGATGAGCTGGTGGAGGCCGCCGATCAGCGTCTTTATATCGCCAAGCAGCAGGGCCGCAATCAGGTGATCGCGGAAGGCTGACGCGCGCCTTTTTCGTTATTTTGCATCGTCCGCCGCCTTGCCATCGCCGTCTGCCTGGACGGCCTCCCGGTGCTTGCCGATACTGATGGACCCGATCGCGGCGCAGGAGAACGGTGATGAGCGACACACGAGTGGAAAAGGATTCCCTGGGTGAAATCGAAGTGCCCGTGGAAGCGCGCTGGGGGGCCCAGACCCAGCGTGCGGTGAACAACTTTCCGATCAGTGGCCGGGGCCTGCCGGCGCGCTTCATCCAGGCGGTGGTTCGCATCAAGCGCTGCGCGGCGCAGACCAACGCGGACCTGGAACTGCTCGATGAACAAAAGCGCGCCGCCATCGTCGGCGCCTGCAACGAGCTGCTCGACGGCCATCACCTGGATCAGTTTCCGGTGGATGTGTTCCAGACCGGCTCCGGCACCAGCACCAATATGAACGTCAACGAGGTGGTGGCCCATCTTTGTCGGGAGGCCGGCACCGAGATCCACCCCAACGACGACGTCAATCTGGGGCAAAGCAGCAACGACACCATCCCCACCGCCCTGCACCTGTCCTCGGTGATGGCGGTCACCGAGCAGCTGCTGCCCGATCTGGAACATCTGATCACCACCCTGGGGCTGCGCGCCGGCGAGGGCAAAACCCTGGTGAAGACCGGTCGCACCCACCTGATGGACGCCATGCCGGTGACCGTGGAGCAGGAGCTGCGTACCTGGGTGCTGCAACTGCAGAACGCCAGTGAGCGGTTGGCGCGTGCCCGGGACGACCTGCAGGCGCTGCCCCAGGGCGGTACCGCGGTGGGCACCGGCATCAACGCGGATCCGCGTTTCGCGGAGCGGTTCGCCGCGGCGCTCGCCGATGACACCGGACGGCCCTTTACCGCCTTGCCGCACCCGGCGCTGGCGCAGAGCGCGGTGGACGCACCCTTGCATCTGTCCGCCGCCCTGCGCGGGTTGGCGGTGGTGCTGATGAAGATCAGCAACGACCTGCGCTGGATGAACTCCGGCCCGATCCACGGCCTGGGGGAGCTGCAGTTGCCCGCCACCCAGCCCGGCTCCTCGATCATGCCCGGCAAGGTCAACCCGGTGATCTGCGAATCCGCCACCATGGTGGCGGCCCAGGTGATCGGTCTCGACCAGGCCAATACGGTGGCCGCCCAGAGCGGCAACTTCCAGCTCAACGTGATGTTGCCCCTGGTGGCCACCAATCTGCTGGATATGACCGAATGGCTGGCCAACAGCTGCCGCAACCTGGCCGATCAGGCAATCCGCGACATGACCTGGAACAAGGAGCGCCTGGCCGAGGGCGTGGGCCGCAATCCGATCCTGGTGACCGCCCTTAACCCGGTGATCGGTTATGAGAAAGCCGCCGCCATCGCCAAGGAGGCGTTCGCCAGTGGCCGGGCGGTGATCGACGTGGCCGCCGAGCACACCGACCTGGGCCGCGACGAACTGGAAAAGCTGCTCGACCCGCTCAAACTCACCGGTCCGTCCGGCGACTGAGTGCTCGACGCACCGGTCACGCCGCCGGGGTGACGCCGGCGGCGGGCTGTGCCAATCTTTTGCCCGCCCCGCAGGCCACGCTGAGCACGCAAAGGGTTCTTCAGCGGTCTGCTATAACAAAGCAATCTCCGACCGGACGGCGAGGGTCGCCGGTGCCTATCCGGCGCCGCGCGCGGCTCCGCTTCGGCTCGGAACTTTTTTTGGTGATGGAGAGCAAGCATGAGCAAAGACCTGACCATTGATCGCACCCCGGAGGCCGTGGAGTCGCCGTTGCTGATCCACGGCATCCTCGAATCCGGCGTCCGTTCCGCCCCCGATCAGGAAATCGTCTACGCCGATCAGCGCCGCTACAGCTACCGCGAGCTGGAGCAGCGGGTGCACCGGCTGGCCGGTGCCCTGGCCGGCTGTGGCGTGAAACCCGGCGATACCGTGGCGGTGATGGACTGGGACAGCCACCGCTATCTGGAAGCTTTCTTCGCCATCCCGATGATGGGCGCGGTGCTGCACACCGTGAACGTGCGTCTCAGCCCGGAGCAGATTCTCTATACCCTGAATCACGCCGAGGACGACGTGATCCTGGTGAACCGCGAGTTCCTGCCGGTGCTGGAAGAGCTCAAGGACCGCATCGAGACCGCCAAGACCTTTATCCTGCTCGACGACGAAGGCGGTAATCTGGACAGCAAGCTGGAGCTGGCCGGCGAGTACGAGGCGCTGCTGGGGAAGGCACCGGATCAGTACGACTTCCCGCTGCTGGACGAGAACACCCGCGCCACCACCTTCTACACCACCGGCACCACCGGTCTGCCCAAGGGTGTGTATTTCTCCCACCGCCAGTTGGTGTTGCACACCTTTGCCGGCCGCGCGGCGCTGTCCGGTTCCGGCCACGGCCGGTTCAACCAGGACGACGTGTACATGCCGATCACGCCCATGTTCCACGTGCACGCCTGGGGCGTGCCCTACGTGGCGACGCTGCTGGGCGTGAAGCAGGTGTACCCGGGCCGCTACGTGCCGGAAACCCTGCTCAAGCTGCTGCTCACCGAGAAAGTCACCTTCTCCCACTGCGTGCCCACCATCATCCAGATGCTGCTGCAGGCGGAAGCCGCCAAGAGCATCGACCTGAGCGGCTGGAAGGTGATCATCGGCGGCTCGGCGCTGCCCAAGCCCCTGGCCAAGGCGGCCCTGGCCCGCGGCATCGACATCTACGCCGGCTACGGCATGAGCGAAACCTGCCCGCTGATCTCCGTGGCGCTGCTGACTCCGGAACTGGAGAAGGCGGACGCGGAAACCCAGGCCGACTACCGCAGCCGCACCGGCCGGCCGGTGCCCATGGTGCAGTGGCGCATCGTCGACAGCGACATGAACGACCAGCCCCACGACGGCAAAAGCCAGGGTGAACTGGTGCTGCGTGCCCCCTGGCTGACCCAGGGCTACCTGAAGGACGAGGACAACTCCAAGGAGCTGTGGCGCGGTGGCTGGATGCACACCGGCGACATTGGCGTGATCGACGCGGACGGCTGGCTGAAGATCACCGACCGCATCAAGGACGTGATCAAGACCGGCGGCGAGTGGGTGTCGTCCCTGGACCTGGAAGGTTTGATCCTGCAGCACGACGCGGTGGCCGAGTGCGCGGTGGTCGGCGTGGCCGACGAAAAATGGGGCGAGCGTCCGGTGGCGCTGGTGGTCAAGAGTGGCGAGGTGGACGAGGACGCCATCAAGACGCTGCTCAGCGGCTACGCCGACGAGGGCGTGATCAGCCGCTACGGTGTGCCCGACCGGGTGGTGTTCGTGGACGAACTGCCGCGCACCTCGGTGGGCAAACTGGACAAGAAGAAAATGCGCGCCGAACTGGTGTGATCCCACGGGGCCGGGCAACCCGGCCCCGTTCTTTCCCCGCCATATATCCCGCTGCCCGACAAGCGTGTACCCTGCCGGGAGCCGCCCGGTGATCCCTCCGATCGGCCCCCTACAACGCTTACACTCCGTGTTCCCCCCGCGCCGGGCTGGCCCTGCGCGCAACCGGTGTGCTCCCGATCCTGGAGAAAACCATGCTGCGAGTGATCGCCAGCCTGCTGATTGTGGCCGCCGTGGGCCTGTTGGGCTTCGCCGGGTGGGCGCATTGGCAATCGGTCAGGGACAGGGCCCAGGGACCGCCCACGGCGGTGAATGTCATGGCGGCCATCGTCCGCCCGCTTACCGACCGTCTGGATGTGGTCGGCACCGCCCGGGCCAGCCGGACCATCACACTGCTCACGGCGGTGGACGGGCGGGTCAGCAAATTGCATTTTCGCGAGGGCCAGAGCGTGGACGCGGGCACCCTGCTGGTGTCTTTGGACGATCGCCAGGCGCGGGCGGATCTGGAACGGGCGCGGACCGTTTATCAGAGGGCCCTGTCCGACTACCAGAGCGCGGCCCGGCAGGCGGACAGCCAGGGCCTGTCCCAGACCGCGGTGAATCATCTGAAGGTCGACATGGAAGCGGCCAGAGCCGGTCTCGATTCGAGCCGGGTGGCGCTGGAGGATCACCGTATTCGCGCGCCGTTCGACGGCATCATGGGGCGCCTGCGCCCGGTGCACCCGGGCGTCTATCTGCGCCGCGGTGAACCCGTCGCCACCCTGGACAGCGTGCGCCACCTGGAAGTGAGCTTCCAGGTGGCGGAGCGTTACCGGGTGGTGTTGCGCCCGGGCCTGGACGTGACCTTCAGCAGCGATGCCCATCCGCACAAGCAATTCAGCGGCAAGGTGATGGTGTTCAACGGTCAGGTCGACGCCGACGGCCCCGGCCTTGCCGTCAAAGCCAGCCTGGACAACGGCGAGGCGCTGCTGCGCCCCGGCGAGTTTCTGCGGGTCTCGATGCTGTTCGGCGAGCATCCGGCCCTGCTGGTGCCGGAGCAGGCCATCGTCACCTATGGGGCGCAGAGCTTCGTATTCACCATCACCGCGGCGCAGCGCGCCGAGCGCCGCGCGGTGCAACTGGGTGGCCGCCGGGACGGCTGGGTGGAAGTGGTCGCCGGCCTGAGCGAGGCGGAGGCGGTCATCGTCAGCGGCCATGACGGGCTGGGCAGCGGTGCGCCGGTGACCATCCTGCCGGGCAGCCTGAACCGGGGCGCGCTGCTGCCGTCCTGGAGAAGGTCGCTGGAAGAGCCGGTCTGATGGACTCGCCGCTGGAGTACGAACTGGTCCGCTCACGGCGCCGTTCCCTGGAGGTGCGGGTTTTCCCGGACGGGCGTGTCCAGGTGCGCGCGCCGCTGCGCCTGGCCGGCCGCCATATCGAAGCGTTCGTTGACGAGCGCCGCGACTGGATTGCACGCCAGCGTCGCGACATGGCCCATCGTCCGCGTCAGCACTGGCGCCACGGCGAGCCCTGCCCGCACCTGGGGACGCCGCGCACGCTGGACGTGCGCGCCTTGTCCACCGGCCCGGCCCGGGGCCGGGTGGACCTGCGGGACGATCGTCTGTGCGTCGCCGTGCCCCGGCCCGACGATGAGGGCCAGGTGCGCGATGCGCTCTACGAATGGTGGCGCGCCCAGGCGCGCGCCTTCTTTCATGACAGCATCGAGCGCCAGTTTCCCTGGTTCGAGGAGCGTGGCCACCGCCGCCCCACGCTGCGGGTCAAGAAGATGCGCACCCGCTGGGGCTCCCTGTCGCCGCGCGGCTACATCAACCTCAATCTGCTGCTGATGAAGTACCCGCCGACGGCCATCGACTATGTGGTGATGCACGAGCTCTGCCACCTGGAACATATGCACCACGGGCCGGAATTCCATGCCCTGATGGACCGCCGCATGCCCGACTGGCGCCGCCGCAAGGCACTGCTCGAGGGCTGAATCCGCGTCCGCCCCGCTCGGCTTTTTACTTTTTTTGAAGCGGCCATGACTTGTCTTTGATGGCCGGGCCGGTTTCATGGGGCCCATGGATACTCAATCGATACTCGACCGCATCAAGGAAAGGGACCCCCACCACACACATTTTCAGCAGGCCGCCCGGTCGCTGCTGGAAAGCATCGAGGGGCCCCTCAGGGACCACCCGGACTTCGACGACGACGCGCTGATGGCGCGGCTGCTGGAACCGGAACGCACGCTGGTGTTCCGGGTCCCCTGGGTGGACGACGACGGCCGTACCCGGGTGAATCGCGGCTTCCGGGTGCAGATGAACGGCGCCCTGGGCCCCTATAAAGGGGGCCTGCGGTTCCACCCCTCGGTGAACCTGGATGTGCTCACCTTTCTGGCGTTGGAACAAACCCTCAAGAACGCGCTCACCGGCCTGCCACTGGGCGCCGGCAAGGGCGGTTCGGACTTCAATCCCAAGGGATGCAGCGACGCCGAGGTGATGCGCTTCTGCCAGGCGTTCATGACCGAGTTCCATCACCACATGGGCGCCGATACCGACGTGCCGGCCGGTGACATGGGCGTGGGCCCGCGGGAAATCGGCTACCTGTTTGGTATGTACCGCAAGCTTGGTCGCCGCCACGACGGCGGCTTCACCGGCAAGCAGCTCTCCTTCGGCGGCAGCGCCCTGCGGGTGCAGGCCACCGGCTACGGCCTGATCTACTTTCTGGAGGCGATGCTGCGCCAGCGCGATCAGACCCTGGACGGGCGCACGGTGGCGATCTCCGGCGCCGGTAACGTGGCCCGTCACGCCCTGGAGAAGGCGCTGGAATGCGACGCCAGGGTGGTCACCCTGTCCGACTCCCGGGGCAGCGTGTACATCGAGAAGGGCTTTACCCGGGACCACCTGGAGGCGGTGGCGGAGATCAAGAACGACGGCGGCAAGGTTGGTGACCTGGCGGACCGCTTCGACGGGGTGGAATACCGGGACGGCGAACGTCCCTGGGACATCCCCTGCGACATCGCCTTACCCTGCGCCACCCAGAATGAACTGGAAGAAGACGATGCCGACCGGCTCATCGACAACGGTTGCGGCTGGGTGGTGGAGGGCGCCAACATGCCCTGTTCCGGCGCCGCCGTGAAACGGCTGCGAGGTGCCGGTGTGGTGTTCGGCCCGGGCAAGGCGGCCAACGCCGGCGGCGTGGCGGTGAGCGGTCTGGAAATGAGCCAGAACAGCCGCCGGGAAAGCTGGAGCGCCGAGGAAGTGGATCGCCGGCTGCGCGATATCATGGCCCGGGTGCACCAACGCTGTCTGGATCACGGCGGCGATGGGGAGCGGCCGGATTATCTGGTGGGAGCGGACATGGCCGGCTACCTGCGGGTGGCGGAAGCCATGGTCGGGCAGGGCATCCTCTGACCTGAGCTGCCCGCGCCAGGGAAGGCGGGCCATAAAAAAACCCCGCCGAGGCGGGGTTTTCCGACCTTGAAAACGGCGGGCGGGGAGCCGGCCCCGGCCCGTACGTTCAGGTCTTATTCAGCGACGACGTTGGCCGCCTGCGGACCTTTCGGACCTTGCTGAATATCGAAGCTTACTTTCTGGCCTTCGGCCAGAGTACGGAAGCCAGAGCCAGTGATCGCGCTGAAGTGAACGAAGACATCCGCGCCGCCGTCATCCTGGGAAATGAAACCGAAACCCTTGGATTCGTTGAACCATTTAACGGTACCAGTAGCCATGTGAATCTATACCTCAAAACTTTTCATAGGGTGATGCATGCAAACCAGGGGAGGGGTGTTCGGAGACTTCTTGAGCTTCACGCGGAGGAAGGCAACTACCAAAACAGACCACTGCCACAATCTGCAGCCTTTTTGACTTTACCCCCTTTATGCCGCTACACCAACCTTTTTTTGGCGGGCCTTTGGGGCCCCGCCGGAGGCCCGCTCAGCGCAGGCCGCCGGCGATCTCCAGCTCGCGAATGGACTGTTCCAGGTAGTCCAGCAGGCGCTGCATGGAGGGCAGGGTACGGCGGCAGGCGATCAATCCGAACTCGATCTGATCCCGGTAGCTGGTCAGCGTCATGTTCAGGGCGATGCGGTCCAGCACCACCGACACCGGGTACTGGCCATTGAGCTGGGCGCCGTTCCAGTACAGCGGCTCCTTGGGGCCGGGCACGTTGGAAATGATTACATTGAACGCCCGCCAGCGCGGTGCCAGGCCGGTGAGCAGGTTGAGCCCGGTGGGCGCCATGCTCAGAGCGGTAAAATTAAGAATTTCCTCCGGGCTCATCTGCGCGAACCGTTGCTTGGCCTCCTTCACCGAGGCTTGCACCACGCGCAGCCGGTTGGCCGGATCGCACACATGGGTGCCCAGGTTGGCCAGGATCATGGCGATCTGGTTGCCGCCGGCGCTGTCGTCCTTGCGCAGGGACATGGGCACCATGGCGATCAGTGGCTGGTCGGGCAGGGCATTCTGGCTGATCAGATACTCGCGCAGCGCATGGCCGCACATGCTCAGCACCACGTCGTTAAGGGTGCAATTGAAGGCGCTGGCCAGCTTTTTCAGGCGCGGCAGGGAATAGCTCTGGGCGGCGAACCGCCGTGAACCGGTGATGCACTGGTTGAGAATGGTGTCCGGGGCCTGAAAGATGGACACGAAATTGGGATCGTCCTTGGCTTTCTGGGTGACCCGGTAGATTTCCCGGGTCAGCGCCGGCACCGTGGCGAGCTGGCGGCTGGCGCCGGCGGTCAGGCGGGCCAGGCTGCTGACCGCGTCCACCGGGCTGCTCACCCCCCGTCCGCGCTTATTGGGTTTGTAGGCCCACACCGGCGGCAGGTCCCGTTCGTCCGGGTCCGTTGACAGCGCCCGCATGCCCATGCGCATGGCCGAGATGCCGTCCACCATGGAATGGTGGACCTTGGTATAGAGAGCGAACTGGCGGCCGCGAATGCCTTCGATCAGGTGCGCCTCCCAGAGTGGGCGCTCCCGGTCCAGCAGATTGGAATGCTCGGCGGACACCAGCGATAGCAGTTCACGGATGCGGCCCGGCTTGGGCAGGGCCTCGTGGCGGAAATGGTGATCGATGTCGAACTGCTTGTCCTCATCCCAGTGCCACTGGCCCCAGCGGCGCCGCAAGCGTTGGTTGAAGGGCGGTTCGGGACGGCAATAATCACGGATCGACTGCGCCAGCTCACTGACGTATTTGGGGCCGGCGCCCTCGGGGAAAGAAAACAATTGCAGGCCCGCCACGTGCATGGGCTGCTGTCGTTTTTCCAGATACAGGAACAACTGATCCACCGGACTCAGGGTTTTCATGCCATCCTCACTTTTTATCGCCGTCCCGCTCGGGAACAGGACGCGCTATCTCCTTGGCGTTACGGGCCATCTTAGCAGAGCGGCCCGGGTCCTGAATGTGCCTTGCGGTAAACCGGGCTTGGCCCTGGAGCCCACCACTATGTGCGATGTTTCACGTTTTCGGCACTTGCCAATGCCGCTGCAATGGCCGATGCCAAAGTGCCTGCAAGAAGGTTGCCATCCCCATGAAATGGTTTGGTCACGGGCCCTTGTCAGGGTACTCCGATCATCGTTCGCGGAGAGGGTTATGCGCATCTTCATCATGGGGCTGGCCGGGCTGGCAATGGCCTGCAGCGCCCAGGGCAATATTCTGATCAGTGAGTACGTGGAAGGCAGCGGCCAGAACAAAGCGCTGGAGCTGTACAACTCCGGGGATACCAGCCAGAGCCTGAACGGCTACGTGCTGGAGCGCTACAGCAACGGCGCCACCACGGCGAGCAGCAGCCTGGCCCTGGACGGCCAGAACCTGGCCGGCGGTGATGTGCTGGTGATCGTCACCAGCCAGGCCACTGGCACCCTGGCCGGGCTGGCGGACATCACCAGCGCCACCATCAACCACAATGGCGACGACGCCTATGTGCTGCGTAACGCCGACGGCGTGGTGGACAGCTTCGGCCGGGTCGGCGAGGACCCGGGCAGCGCCTGGACCGGGGGTGGCCTGAGCACGGCGGACCGGACTCTGCGCCGCAAGGACAGCGTCACCGGCGGCGATACCGTGATCGACGATGCCTTCGACCCGTCGGCGCAGTGGGTGGGCTTCCCCTCGGATACCCTGGACGGTCTGGGTGAGCCCGGCACCGGCGGCGGTGAAGGCGGCCAGGAGCCGGTGCCCCTGGGCGCCTGCGGCGAGCCGGTGACCCGCATCGCCGCCATTCAGGGCGACGGCGACAGCTCCCCGCTGGACGGCGAGGGCCATGTGATCGAGGCGGTGGTCACCGCCCTGTACCCGGCCTTCGACGGCTTCTATGTGATGGAAACCGAGGCCCACCGGGACGACGACCCGGCCACGTCCGAGGGCCTGTTCATCTATCAACCGGAGGCCGACGTGAGCGCCGGTGACCGGGTGCGGGTGAGCGGCACGGTCAGCGAGTACTACGGCCTTACCCAGATCAGCGCCGACCAGCGGGCGGTCTGCGAGCAGGGCGTGACGGTGACGCCGGTGGTGCTGACCCTGCCGTTCGATGATCTGGCCGACCGGGAAGCCCTGGAAGGCATGCTGGTGAGCGTGGAGCAACCGCTCACCGTGAGCGACAATTACGAGCTGGCCCGCTACGGCAGCATGACGCTGAGCAACGGCCGTCTGTTCAACCCCACCAACGTGGCGGCCCCGGGCGACCCGGCGCGGGCGGTGAAGCAAGCCAATGCCCGTAACCAGGTGCTGCTGGACGATGCCTCCAACGCCCAGAATCCGGCCACGGTGATCTATCCGGAGGGCGGTCTGGCCGCCGACAATACCCTGCGTGCCGGCTATCGCACCCGGCCGTTCCAGGCGGTGTTCACCTACGGCTTCAGCCAATGGCGGCTGCAGCCGGTGGGCGAGGTGCGCTTCGACGCCACCGCCAACCCCCGTGCCCCGGTGCCGGACCGGGCCGCCGGCAGCGACCTTCGGGTGGCCTCCTTCAACGTGCTCAACTACTTCAACGGCGACGGCAACGGCGGCGGCTTCCCCACCGCGCGGGGGGCGAAGAGCAGCGAGGAGCTGAGCCGGCAGCAGGACAAGCTGGTGGCCGCGCTCAACGACATCGACGCCGATGTGGTCGGCCTGATGGAGGTGGAGAACGACGGCTATGGCCCGGACTCCGCCATCGCCCAGCTCACCGCCGCCCTGGGGCCGGCCTGGCGCTACGTGGACCCGGGCCTTGAGCGCCTGGGCGGTGATGCCATCGCCGTGGGGCTGATTTACCGGGGCGATGTGGTCGAGGAGGCGGGCACCGCCGCCACCACCGACGCCGGCGCCTTCGGCAATGCCAGCAACCGCCAGCCGCTGGCCCAGACCTTCCAACCCCTGAACGGCGGCGAGACCCTCACCGTGGTGGTCAACCACTTCAAGTCCAAGGGCAGCTGCCCGGATGACGGCATCAACAGCGCCCAGGGCGACGGCCAGGGCTGCTGGAACGCGGAGCGGGTGGCCGCCGCCGAGCAATTGTTGAGCTGGATGCGGGACGATCCCACCGGTACCGGCGATGGCCATTGGCTGGTGATGGGCGACCTCAACAGTTACGCCCAGGAAGACCCGATCACCACCCTGCGCGACGCCGGCCTGGTGGATCTGATCCAGCGTTTCCAGGGCGAGGACGCCTACAGCTACACCTACCAAGGCGAAGCCGGCTATCTGGACCATGCCCTGGCTTCCGAACGCCTTAATGGCAAGGTGCTGGCCGCCCTGGAATGGCACATCAACGCGGATGAACCGGTGGCGTTTTCCTATCAGCTGCCGGATTACCAGAGTGAAGAGCAACACCAGCGCTACTACGCCGCGGACGCCTGGCGGGCCTCCGACCACGATCCGGTGGTGATCGATATGGCGCTGTCCGCCAACGCCGGCGGCGATCAGCCGGACCAGGACAATGGGGACGATGGCGATAGCGGCGGCGACAGCGGCAGCAACGGCGGCGGCCTGGGCTACGGGCTGCTGGTGGTGCTGGCGGGCCTGCTGCGCCGCCGTCACTGACCGTTGCGCGGTGGCCGGGTACCCTTGGCGCTTGTCATGATCGCCAAGGAGACGTCCATGCCACCGCGCCGTTTTCAGGCCCTGCTGTTCGACCTCGACGGTACCCTGGTGGATACCCGCCTGGATTTCGCCGCCCTGCGCGGGGAGCTGGGTTTTCCGGAAGGCATCGGCCTGCTGGAGCACCTGGAGACCCTGCCGCCGGAGCAGGCCAGCCACGCCCGGCGGGTGATCCATCGCCATGAAATGGCCGGCGCCGAGGCCGCCACCTGGATCGACGGTGCCGAGGCGTTGCTGGCGGCGCTGCGCCGCCACGGCGTGCCCACCGCCATTCTTACCCGTAACAGCCGCGCCGCCGTGGCGCGTACCGATCAGGTGCTGGGGTTGCCGGTGGACCTGATTCTGACCCGCGAGGATTGCGCGCCCAAACCGCATCCGGAAGGACTGCTGCGGATCGCCGACCGGCTACGGCTGGTGCCGGCGGAGTGCCTGTATGTGGGGGATTTCGTCTACGATCTGCAGGCGGCGCGAAACGCCGGTATGGCGGCGGGATTACTGCTCAACGGGGGCAACGGACAGTTCGCCGATCAGGCCGACCTGGTGGTCGGCCATCTCGTTGAACTGCTGGATCACACGGCTTACTCGTAGTCGAACGAGAAATGCTCCGGCGCCAGCTGCATGGTGCTTTTGGTGGATTTGAGGGCGGCGTCCGCGTGGCCCTTGGCGGCGGGCAGCATGCGCTCGAAGAAGAACTCCGCGGTGGCCAGCTTGGCCTGGTAGAACTCCTTCGGCTCGTTGCCGCCGTGGGCCAGCTTGTCCCGCGCCACCTTGGCCTGCAGGGCCCAGAAGTAGGCCATCATGGCGTAGCCGGAATACATCAGGAAATCGTAGCTGGCGGTGCCGACCATCTCCCGGTCCTTGGCGGCGATCAGCATGATGCGGGTGGTCAGGTAATTCCACTCGGCGGCGATCTTCAGCAGCTTCCAGGCATAGGGGCGCAGTTCGCCGTCGGTGAGGTGCTTGCGACCGAAATCGAGCAGTTTCCTGGAAAAATCGCGCACGCACTTGCCACGACTGGACAGCAGCACCTTGCGGCCCAGCAGGTCCAGGGCCTGGATCCCGGTGGTCCCTTCATAGAGCGTGGCGATGCGCGCGTCGCGCACGATCTGCTCCATGCCGTGTTCCTTGATGTAGCCGTGGCCGCCGAAGATCTGCATGGCGTCGTTGGCCACTTCCAGACCTTTCTCGGTGAGGAAGCCCTTGAGGATCGGGGTCAGGAAACCCAGCTCGCTGTCCCAGCGGTCGTACTTGTCCTTGTCGTCTTCCAGGATGCCGGAAATCATGTGGTCGGCGTACTGGGCGGCGAAGTAGATCATCGCCCGGCCGCCTTCGGCGATGGCCTTCTGCTTGAGCAGCATGCGGCGCACGTCGCCGTGGTGAATCAGGGCGTCGGCCACCGCGTCCGGGTCTTTCTTGCCGGACAGGGCGCGCATGGAGCGGCGCTCCTTGGCGTAGGGCAGTGAGCCCTGGTAGGCCAGTTCCGCGTGGGCGATGCCCTGGCAGGCGGTGCCGATGCGCGCCGAGTTCATGAAGGTGAACATGCACTCCAGGCCCTGGTTGGCCGGGCCGATCAGGTAACCGGTGGCGCCGTCGAAGTTGATCACGCAGGTGGCGGACGCCTTGATGCCCATTTTCTTTTCCAGGGAACCGCAGGTCACGCCGTTGTCCTCGCCGATCTGGCCGGGCAGGTACTTGGGCACGATGAACAGGGAGATGCCCTTGGTGCCCTTGGGCGCGTCCGGCAGGCGGGCCAGCACGATGTGCACGATGTTCTCGGTGAGATCGTGGTCGCCGGAGGAAATGAAGATCTTGGTGCCGGTGAGCTTGTAGGAGCCGTCGTCCTGGGGCTCGGCCTTGGTTTTCACCTGGCCCAGGTCGGTGCCGCACTGGGGCTCGGTGAGGCACATGGTGCCCGCCCAGGTGCCCTCGGTGAGCTTGCTCAGATAAGTCTGTTTCTGCTCTTCATCGCCGTGCAGCTGAATGGTGTTCATGGCGCCCAGGGACAGGCCCGGGTACATGGCGAAGGACCAGTTGGCGGCGCCCAGCATTTCCTGCTTGAACAGGTTCAGGGACATGGGCAGACCCTGGCCACCGTACTCGGTGGGGTGGGACAGGCCCTGCCAGCCGCCGGCCACGTACTCCTGGTAGGCTTCCTTGTAGCCCTTGGGCGTGGTCACCTGCCCGTCTTCCAGCTTGCACCCTTCCTCGTCGCCGCTCTGGTAGAGCGGCGCGATGGTGTTTTCACACAGGCGCGCCAGTTCGCCGAGAATCGCCTCCACCATATCCGGGGTGGCTTCCTCGCCGTTGGGCAGGGTCTTGTAGTGACTCTCGAAGTCGAACACTTCGTTGATCAGGAAGCGCATGTCGCGCAGGGGAGCCTTGTAGGTCGGCATAGCACACTCTCTGTTCGCAATGCGGGCCGCGCCCGTGTCGGGCGGGGTCGTCGTATGGCAGGCAATGTTAGCGAACGAGCGTTGACTGACATTGACGGCGAAGCGAAGGCCGCCGGCTGTAGGGTGAATCGCCGGTCATGCCTTCGCTTGCGAACAGGTATGCACAAAATGGAAAGGTCAGCCCTGCTTGCCCTTCCAGCTGTACATGGAGGTGGACACGCCGGTGCGCCGCGCCACCTGATCCCACACGCGGCGGGGCAGAACGCCCTTGAGCAGTTCCACGGAGCGGGCCATGGGCGGCTCGATCACGAATGCCTCGCCCTTGGCGACGCCGCGCAGAATGCTGTCGGCCACCCGGTCCGGGGTGAGCATGGGAGAAAACAGCGGGGTCTTCACGCCCTTGAACATGCCGGTGGCGATGTAGCTCGGGCACACGGTGGTGACCTTGACGTGGCGCTGGCCCCGTTCCGCCAGTTCCAGGCGCAGGGATTCGGAAAAGCCCACCACCGCCCACTTGCTGGCCGCGTAGGTGCTGCCATAGGGCAGGCCGATAAAGGCGGAGGCGCTGGCGATGTTGACCAGATGGGCGCGGTCGGCGGCCAGCAGATCCGCCATGAAGGCGTGGCTGCAGGCCATCAGGCCCTCGGCGTTGACCTTGAAGGTGTCCAGGTGCTGCTGCAGGTCGACCTGTTCGAACTCGCCGCCGTGCACCACCCCGGCGTTGTTCACCAGGATGCTGATCGGGCCCCGTTCCTCATGCAGCTGGTCGCGAAACTTCGCGATCGAGGCGATCTTGCTGACGTCCAGGGTGTAGGCATGGGCGTTGCCGCCGGCATTGGCGATGTGATCCACCACCTCGCGGGCGGCGGCGATGCGCCGGGCGGTGACGATCACCTCGGCACCGTGGGCGGCGAACTTCTCCGCCATTAATTGGCCGATGCCCGCGCCGGCGCCGGTGATCAGGACACGGTGGTTGTCGAAACGGGGCATGGGTCCATCCTCTTTATTTGGGCAATTTGATGCCGATCAGGACCACGCGGCCCTGTTCCACGGTGCGGGCGCGCAGCTTCAGGCCGCTCAGACGCAGGGTGTCGCCCACCACCGCCTGGTGGCCGAACCGACGTTCGAACAGGGCTTCCACGGTGAGCCCTTCCAGGGCCGGGTCCGGTTTTTCCATCCCGTACACCGCCACCAGCTGGTCCACCGGCACGCTGCCGCGCAGAAAGAATTCACCGTAATAGCGTTTCTCGTCCTTGGAAAGGCGGTGACACAGATCCGACAGATAATCCTTCTCCGCCACCGGCGCCAGCCAGGTCACCAGATCGCCGGCTTCGATCACCGGATCCTCCGCCAGGTTGCGGAACTCCTGATTACGGATGATCAGCAATGGCGTGATGCGCGGGCTGGTGATGGCGCCCAGGTGCTGACCCTCGGCCTTGGCCCCGGCGTCCACCTCGAACTGCATCAGGTAGCGGTCGCCGGAGGCGGCCAGGGGCACCATTTGCCGGGGCGGTGTGGTGGCCGGTACCGACACCTTCAGCCAGCGCGCCACATAGCGCAGGCTGGTGCCCTGGGCGAGCAGCGAAATCAGCACCACCACCAGGGTGATGTCGAACAGCAGCCGGGTCTGGCCGACCCCGGCCAGCAGCGGGAACACCGCCAGCACGATGGGCACCGCCCCGCGCAGGCCGGTCCAGGCGATGAACAGCTCCTCCCGCCAGCTGAAGCGGAACGGCCGCAGGCTCACCCACACCGACAGAGGGCGTGCCACGATCATCAGGAAGGCCGCCACCATCAGGGCGTCCACCAGGCTGTCGCCCATTTCCGAGGGCGTCACCAGCAGCCCCAGCATCAGGAACATGCCGGACTGGGCCAGCCAGGCCATGGAGTCCATGGAACGCAGCACGTTATCGCCGGTGCCGCCGCGCCGGTTGCCGGCCACCAGGCCGGCCAGGTAGATGGCCAGGAAGCCGCTGCCGCCGGCCAGGTTGGTGAGCGCGAACACCATGGCGCCGCCGCTGCACAGCAGCAAGGCATGCAGTCCCTCGTTGCTGCGCACGCGCAGCAGGATCTCGCTGAGCAGGGCGCCCAGGCTCAGGCCCATCAAGATGCCCAGGCCGAATTGCTGCACCAGGGTGATCAGCATGTTCAGGCCCAGGCCCATCTCCGGGTTCACCAGCACTTCCACCAGCATCAGGGTGATGAAGATGGCCATCGGGTCGTTGAGGCCGGACTCGATCTCCAGGGTGCTGGCCACCCGTTCGTTGAGCGTGACCCCGGCGCCCTTGACCACATTGAATACGGCGGCGGCGTCGGTGGAGCCGATGATGCCGCCCAGCAGCAGCCCCAGCCGCCAGTCCACGCCGATCACCCAGGTGGCGAAGGCGCCCACCAGGGAGGCGGACAGGGCCACGCCCAGGGTGGCCAGGGTCAGCGCCGGGCGCAGCGCCAGCCGGAAGGTACTGAGCCGGGTGCGCAGGCCGCCGTCCAGCAGGATCACCGCCAGGGCGATGTTGCTCACCACATAGGCCAGGGAAAAGTCATCGAACCGAATGCCGCCAATGCCGTCCTCGCCGGCGAACATGCCGACCAGCAAAAACACCAGCAGGGAGGGAACGCCCACCCGGGAACTGATCGACCCGAGCAGCAGGCCGGTGAACATCAGCCCGGTTCCCACCAGCAAGAAAAGGTTCAATGAATCCAAATGCGCTCCTGGAATATGAAACAGCGGGTTAAGGTTGGAACATTATATAGGAAGGTGGAGCCGCCTACATGTGCGCCGGCCTTTATTTTAGCCACATTGAGACTATACTAGCGCGCCCGATCTGGTCATATTTTAGACGCCCCTCCCCGGGCGAAGGTAGAGCATCCCATGGAATACCCCCATCGATTCGGCGTTATCGTGATTGGCGGCGGCCACGCCGGCACCGAGGCGGCCCTGGCGGCGGCGCGCATGGGCGTGGATACGGTGCTGCTCACCCACAATATCGAAACCCTGGGCCAGATGAGCTGCAACCCGGCCATCGGCGGCATCGGCAAAAGCCACCTGGTGCGCGAGATTGACGCCCTGGGCGGCGCCATGGCCCGCGCCACCGACCTGGGCGGCATCCAGTTCCGCGTGCTCAACGCCCGCAAGGGCCCGGCGGTGCGTGCCACCCGCGCCCAGGCGGACCGGGTGCGCTACAAGGCGGCGATCCGTGGCATCCTCGAAAACCAGCCCAATCTGACCCTGTTCCAGCAGGCGGTGGACGACCTGATCGTGGAAAACGGCCGCTGCGTGGGCGCGGTCACCAATATGGGGCTGCGTTTCCACGCCGACGCGGTGGTGCTCACCGCCGGTACCTTCCTGGGCGGCGTGATCCACGTGGGCCTGGACAACCACCAGGGCGGGCGCGCCGGCGACCAGCCGTCCAACGCCCTGGCCCGGCGCCTGCGCGAGCTGCCGTTCCGGGTCGACCGCCTGAAGACCGGCACGCCGCCGCGCATCGACGGCAAGACCGTGGACTTCTCGGTGATGGAAGAGCAGTGGGGCGACGACCCGGTGCCGGTGATGAGCTACCTGGGCAAGGTGGAGGAACACCCGCGCCAGGTGTGCTGCTACATTACCCACACCAACGAACACACCCACGACATCATCCGCTCCGGGTTCGACCGCAGCCCCATGTTCACCGGTGTCATCGAAGGCACCGGCCCGCGCTACTGTCCGTCCATCGAGGACAAGGTCAACCGCTACCCGGACAAGAACAGCCACCAGATCTTCGTCGAGCCGGAAGGGCTGGACACCCATGAACTGTACCCCAACGGTATTTCCACCAGTTTACCGTTTGATGTGCAGATGGCGGCGGTGCGCTCCATCCGCGGCTTCGAGAACGCCCGCATCACGCGCCCCGGCTACGCCATCGAGTACGACTATTTCAACCCGCAGGACCTCAAGCACAGCCTGGAAACCAGGCACATGCCCGGGCTGTTCTTCGCCGGCCAGATCAACGGCACCACCGGCTACGAGGAAGCCGGGGCCCAGGGTCTGCTGGCGGGCCTGAACGCGGCCCTGCTGAGTCAGGAAAAAGAGGCCTGGGCACCGCGCCGTGACGAGGCCTACCTGGGCGTGCTGGTGGACGACCTGATCACCATGGGCACCCGGGAGCCCTACCGCATGTTCACCAGCCGTGCTGAATACCGGCTGCTGCTGCGCGAGGACAACGCCGACCTGCGCCTCACCGAAAAAGGCCGCCAGCTGGGTCTGGTGGACGACGCCCGCTGGGCCGCCTATGTGGCCAAACGGGAGGGCATGGAGCAGGAACAGGCGCGGCTGAAGGCCACCTTCGTGCGCCCGGGCACCGCCGAGGCGGAGCGCGTCAATGCCCTGCTGGACAAACCGCTGCCCCACGAATACAGCCTGATGGACCTGCTCAAGCGCCCGGAGCTGAGCTACCGGCCGCTGACCGAGGCCGCCGGCCTGGCGCCGATGGCGGACGCGGTGGTGGAGCAGGTGGAAATCGCCGCCAAGTACGCCGGCTATATCGACCGCCAGGAAGCGGAGATCGCCAAGCTGCGCGCCGCCGAGGACCAGCCCCTGCCGGAGGACTTCGATTACGGCGCGGTGAAGGGCCTCTCCAATGAGGTGAAACAGAAGCTGGGCGAGGTGCGGCCGGCCACCCTGGGCCAGGCCGGGCGCATCCCCGGCGTGACCCCGGCGGCGATTTCCCTGCTGCTGATCTACCTGAAGAAGCACCGGCACCAGACGGCCCGCCAGGCATGACCGACCGGGACCGTCTGCAAGACGGCCTGCGCGATCTGGGCGTGGCCCTGGACGCGGACCAGGTCACGGCGCTGCTCAGCTACCGTGACCTGCTGGTGAAATGGAACCGGGCGTTCAATCTCACCGCCGTGCGCGAGCCCGGCGAGATGGTCGCCCGGCACCTGCTCGATTCCCTGGCGGTGCTGCCCCATCTGGACGACGGCGACACCCTGGACGTGGGCACCGGCGCCGGCCTGCCCGGCATTCCCCTGGCCATCGCCCGGCCCGGGCAGCGCTTCGTTCTGCTCGACGGCAACGGCAAGAAAGCGCGCTTCGTGCGCCAGGCCAGGCGGGAGCTGGGCCTGGACAACGTGGAGGTTGTGCATGCCCGCGTGGAACAGTACCGTAATGCTCCATCGCAGATTATCAGCCGTGCCTTTGCCGCCCTGCCCGACATCCTGGCGGTGACGGAGCCGCTGATCGCGCCGCATACCCGCGTTCTGGCTATGAAAGCCGCCGCCGCGGAGCGCGAACTGGCCGAGCTGCCGGCCGGCTGGACCGCGCGCGTGGAACCTCTGTCCGTGCCGGGGCTGGACGAGACCCGTGTGCTGGTGATCATAAGGAGATCGCAGTGACCACCGTTTTTGCCATTGCCAACCAGAAAGGCGGAGTGGGCAAGACCACCAGCAGCGTCAACCTGGCCGCCTCCCTGGCGGCCACGCGCAAAAAGGTCCTGCTGGTGGACATCGATCCCCAGGGCAACGCCACCAGCGGCGCCGGGGTGGACAAGTACGAGCCGGACTACACCATCCTCGAAGTGCTCACCGGCGAGGTGGACGTGGAACAGGCGGTGGTCGAGACCCCGGAGTCGTCCGGCTTCAAACTGATCGCCGCCAATGGCGACCTGACCGCCGCCGAGGTGCAGCTGCTTGATATGAAGCTGCGCGAGTTCCGGCTGCGTAACGCCCTGGCGCGAATCCGCGACGAATACGACTACATCATCATCGACTGCCCGCCATCGCTGAACATGCTCACCGTCAACGCGCTCACCGCGGCGGACTCGGTGATCGTGCCGATCCAGTGCGAATACTATGCTCTGGAAGGGCTCACCTCGCTGATGAACACCATCGAGAAGATCCGCTCGGTGCTGAACCCCAAGCTGCATATCGGTGGCCTGCTGCGCACCATGTACGACCCGCGCAACAGTCTTTCCAACGATGTCTCCAATCAGCTGATCAGCCATTTCGGCGACAAGGTCTACCGCACCATCATCCCGCGTAACGTGCGGCTGGCGGAGGCACCCAGCCATGGCGCGCCGGTGATCACCTATGATTCCAAGTCCCGGGGCGCGGTCAGTTACCTGGCCCTGGCCGGCGAAATCCTGCGCCGCGAACAGGCCATGCAGAAGACCCCGCAGGCCTCCGCACGAACCGACTGAAGTGAGATCCGATTATGGCGGCAAAGCGTAAACGCGGGCTGAGCAAGGGGCTGGATGCTCTGTTGAGCAGCAACGCGGCCTACCAGGACCATCCGGACGAGGTCAGCCTGGAGGGCGGTGAGGCCGCCGCCGACCGTGGCCAGCGTCCGCCCCGGGACGGCGAACTGCGCCACCTGCCGGTGGAGTTCATGCAGCGGGGCCGCTATCAGCCGCGCCGCGACATGTCCCCCGACGCCCTGGAAGAGCTGGCTGAATCGATCCGCGCCCAGGGCGTGATGCAGCCCATCGTGGTACGCCCCCTGGGTGAGGACCGCTACGAGATCATCGCCGGCGAACGGCGCTGGCGGGCCGCGCAGATGGCCGAGCTGGACACGATTCCCGCGGTGATCCGCGATGTGCCCGACGAAGCCGCCATCGCCATGGCGCTGATCGAGAACATCCAGCGCGAGAACCTCAACCCCATGGAAGAGGCGCTGGCGCTGTCCCGGCTCAAGGAGGAATTCGGCCTCACCCACCAGCAGGTGGCCGACGCGGTGGGCAAGTCCCGGGCCATGGTGACCAACCTGCTGCGCCTGATGAGCCTGGAAGCGGACGTCAAGAAGCTGCTCGAACACGGCGACCTGGAGATGGGCCACGCCCGGGCGCTGCTGGCGCTGACCGGCCAGAAACAGGTGGAAGCGGCGCGGGCGGTGGTGGCCAAGGGGCTTTCGGTACGCCAGACCGAGGCCCTGGTGCGCGAGTTCGAGAAAGAGAAGCCGGCCAGGACCGCGCCCCCCCGGGAAGACCCCAATGTGCGTCATCTGCTCAATGACCTGTCCGAGCGCCTGGGCGCGCCGGTGCAGATCCAGCAGGGCACGGGCAGCAAGGGCAAGCTGGTGATCAGCTACAACAACCTGGATGAACTGGACGGCATTCTCGCCCACATCAAATAAGCGTCTTTCTTCAACGGGTGGACGTTTTTGCTTGCCTATTTATCAACTCGCTTGACGCAGTGGTCGGAGAGGCGTATCAATACGGTTTATCTCCGGCCACAAAACCACTTGATTTGTATAGATTCCCTCCTAAGTAGAGCGTCCGTTCAAATTTTACGCCGAATCCGGTCCTTTCGGGCCAAACAATCGACCCTCGCCGGTTGATACCGATATACCTTCCCCATATACTTCCCGCGCCAAAGATCAGGGGGTACCCGCGACCTTCTCCTGACACGCTCCGGCGGCGTCAGCAGCGACACACGGGAGCACGGTGGCCAATTTCGACGAACGAGCCCGCAGAACACTGTTCTGGGGCTTGATGCGCGCGCAGATTTTAAGCGCCATGACCTTCGCCGTACTGGTCGTCGTCATCGCCGGCGCCAGTCTGGGCCTCGCGGCCGCCTGGGGCGGCACTATCAGCCTGATCGCATACGCCTGGGGTGGCTTCCAAGTGTGGCTACACCCGGGCAACCGCGCGCCTGAACGCATGGCGGGCGCCGCCATGCGGGCGGAAGCCGGCAAGGTGGTGATCATGGTGGCGCTGTTCGGCCTGACCTTCGCGAAGGTGCCGGCGTCGCGCGAACTGACACATGTAGTGGTTCTGTTTCTGGGGTTCCTGCTGGCGCAGATCGCCGGTTGGGTTCAGGTGGCGCGCCTGGACCACCGCCTGGGAGCGGAACGGGACGGGCAAGACGACTAGACTGTAGGTATTGATATGGCAGCGAGCTCCGCCAGCGAGTACATCAAGCACCATCTGGGAAATCTCACCTATGGCCAATTGCCCGCCGGCTATGAGCGGACCTGTCACGGTCACGACCAGACCCTGAACGACGCCACCTGGACGTTCGCCTGTAACGCCCAGGAAGCCAGCGACATGGGCTTCGCCGCCTTCCACGTGGATTCCCTGGCCTGGTCCGGCGGTCTCGGCATTCTGATGTGTTTGCTGTTCTGGCTGATGGCCCGCAAGGCCAGCCCCAATACCCCTTCCGGCATGCTCAACTTCGTGGAAATGATCATCGAGTTCATCGACACCCAGGTGCGCGACTCGTTCCACGGCAAGAGCAAACTGATCGCCCCGCTGTCGCTGGTGATCTTCTGCTGGGTGTTCCTGATGAACCTGATGGACCTGATCCCGGTGGATTGGGTGCCGCTCACCTTCCAGTGGATCATGACCACCTTCTTCGGCTGGTCCGCCCACGAAGCGTACTTCCGCATCGTGCCGACCACCGACCCCAACATCACCATGTCCATGTCGATCTGCGTGTTCTTCCTGGTGGTGTTCTACAGCATCAAGGTGAAGGGCGTGGGCGGCTTCATGGCGGAGCTGAGCTTCAAGCCGTTCGAAGCCAAGGGCGCGCTGGGCAAAATCATCCTGCTGCCGATCAACCTGGTACTGGAAGTCCTGGCCCTGCTGGCCAAGCCGGTGTCCCTGGGCTTGCGGCTGTTCGGCAACATGTATGCCGGCGAATTCGTATTCATCCTGGTGGCCGCGATGATGGGCACCTGGCAGGCCGTGGCGGCCTGGCCCTGGGCGGTGTTCCACATCCTCGTGATCACCCTGCAGGCGTTTATCTTCATGGTGCTGACCATCGTCTACCTGAGCATGGCGGTGGAAGAGCACTAAGCAACGTTTCCTAACTCAACTGAAGCACTTAACGGGAGTGTAAAGATGGAAGATGTAAACCTTCTCGCGGCGGCGCTGGTTGCTGGCATGGCGGGTATCGGCGCTGGTATCGGCTTCGGTCTGATGGGCGGTCGTTTCCTGGAGTCCGTGGCACGTCAGCCGGAACTGGGTCCTATGCTGCAAACCCGCATGTTCATTATCGCGGGCCTGCTGGACGCCGTGCCGATTATCGGTATCGCCATCGCCTTCCTGTTGATTTTCCAGTAAGACGGGATTCAAACCGAGCCCCGGTTCAGGGAAATCCACGTAATGCTGAGGTGTTGGCATGAACATTAATGCGACACTGATCGGCCAGGCCATCTGGTTCGCTCTGTTCGTTTTCTTCTGTATGAAGTTCGTCTGGCCGCCCATTTCCCGGGCCCTGGACGAGCGCAAACAGAAGATCGCCGAAGGTTTGAGCGCCGCTGACCGTGCCGAACGGGATCTGGAGCTGGCGCAGGAAAAAGCCTCCGCCAATCTGAAGGAAGCCAAGGACAAGGCGTCCGAGATCATTGAGCAGGCCAACCGGCGCGCCAATCAGATCGTCGAGGAAGCCAAGGATCAGGCCCGTACCGAAGGTGAGCGCCTGATCGCCAAGGCCCAGTCCGAGATCGATCAGGAAATCAACCGCGCCCGCGAAGAGCTGCGTAAAGAGGTGTCCGCCCTGGCATTGAGCGGTGCCGAGAAAGTGCTGGCCCGCGAAGTGAACCGCGACAGTCACAAGCAGCTGCTCGACGAGCTGGCGGCTCAACTCTGAGTGATACGGATGGCACCCCATGGCTGAATTGACCACCATCGCACGTCCCTACGCCAAAGCCGCGTTCCTTTTCGCGAAGGAAAACAACGGCCTGGCGGAATGGGAACAGATGCTGGATCTGGCGGCGACCGTGGCGCAGGACGCCACCGTGCGCGCCTATCTGGACCAGCCGGAGCTGGATCGTGCCCAGCAGGCCGAAGCCTTTATTCAGGTCTGCGGTGACGAGCTCAGTGAAGGCGCCCGCAATTTCATCGCCCAGCTGGCGGCCAACAAACGTCTTGATTTGTTGCCCACCATTCGCGCGTTGTTCCACGAACTGCTGGCCGCCGATCAGCGCATCACCGATGTGGAACTGATCGCCGCGTTCGAGCTGGAAGACGCCGAAACCGACAAGCTGGTGGCGGCGCTCAAGGAGCGCTTGGGCCGGGACGTGCAGGTGTCCACTTCCGTGGACGAGTCACTCATTGGTGGCGTGCTGGTACGAGCCGGCGATACGGTAATTGATGGCAGTGTGCGCGGCCGGCTTTCCCGCCTCGCCGAGCAACTGAACTCTTGAGTTTGAGGGATTAGAGATGCAGCAACTCAACCCGTCCGAAATCAGCGAGATTATCAAGTCGCGCATCGCGAAACTTGATACCTCCACCGAGGCACGGAACGAAGGTACGGTGGTATCCGTATCCGACGGTATCGTGCGCATTCATGGTCTGGCCGACGTGATGTTCGGCGAGATGATCGAGTTTGAGGGCGGCATCTACGGCATGGCCCTCAACCTGGAGCAGGATTCCGTTGGCGCCGTGGTACTCGGCGACTACCTGGGTCTGGCCGAAGGTCAGAAGGTGAAGTGCACTGGCCGCATTCTGGAAGTGCCGGTGGGCCCCGAACTGCTCGGCCGCGTGGTCGACGCCCTGGGTAACCCGGTGGACGGCAAAGGTCCGATCAAGACCGACGTCACCGACGCGGTGGAAAAAGTGGCCCCCGGCGTAATCTGGCGCCGTGAGGTGAACGAACCGGTACAGACCGGCTTCAAGTCCATCGATGCGATGACCCCGATCGGCCGTGGCCAGCGTGAGCTGATCATCGGTGACCGTCAGATCGGTAAGACCGCCGTGGCCGTGGATGCCATCATCAACCAGAAAGATTCTGGTATTAAGTGTATCTACGTGGCCATCGGCCAGAAGCAGTCCACCATCGCCGGCGTGGTGCGCAAGCTCGAAGAGCACGGTGCCATGGACAACACCATCATCGTTGCCGCCTCCGCCTCCGACCCGGCTTCCATGCAGTTCCTGGCGCCCTTCGCCGGCTGCACCATGGGTGAATATTTCCGCGATCGCGGCGAAGACGCCCTGATCGTTTATGACGACCTCACCAAGCAGGCCTGGGCCTACCGCCAGATCTCCCTGCTGCTGCGCCGCCCGCCGGGCCGCGAAGCGTACCCCGGTGACGTGTTCTACCTGCACTCCCGTCTGCTGGAACGCGCCGCCAAGGTCAACGAGGAATTCGTCGAGAACTTCACCAATGGCGAAGTGAAAGGCAAGACCGGTTCCCTGACCGCGCTGCCGATCATTGAAACCCAGGCCGGTGACGTATCCGCCTTCGTACCGACCAACGTGATCTCCATCACCGATGGTCAGATCTTCCTGGAAACCAGCCTGTTCAACTCCGGTATCCGTCCGGCGATGAACGCCGGTGTGTCGGTATCCCGTGTAGGTGGTGCCGCCCAGACCAAGATCATCAAGAAGCTCGGCGGCGGTATCCGTCTGGCACTGGCCCAGTACCGGGAACTGGCGGCGTTCGCCCAGTTCGCCTCCGACCTGGACGAAGCCACCCGCGAGCAGCTCGAGCACGGTCAGGCCGTGACCGAACTGATGAAGCAGAAGCAGTACAGCCCGATGTCCGTGGCGGAAATGGGCGTGGTTCTCTACGCCGCCAACAACCGCTACCTGAAAGGTATCGAGATCGACAAGATCGGTTCCTTCGAGGCGGCACTGCTGGATTACATGAACAGCGAACAGAAAGCGTTGATGGACAAAATCAACGAGAAGGGTGACTACAACGACGAGATCGAGGCCGGCATCAAGGAGGCCATCGAGCAGTTCAAGGCCACCCAAACCTGGTAATTCGCTGAGAAAGGATCAGTCCTATGGCTAGCGGTAAAGAGATCAAGGGCAAGATCGCCAGCGTCCAGAGCACGAAGAAGATCACCCGTGCGATGGAAATGGTGGCGGCCAGCAAGATGCGTAAAGCGCAGGAGCGTATGGAGGCGAGCAAGCCTTACGCCACGCGCATGCGTCAGGTGGTGGCCCATCTTGCCAATGCTGATCTGGAATACCGGCACATCTACCTGCAGGAACGGGACGTCAAGAACGTCGGCTATATCGTCGTGACCTCGGACCGGGGTCTGGCCGGTGGCCTGAACGTGAACCTGCTGAAAAGCGTGGTGAAGAGTGCCCGCGAGTGGGAAGAGAAGGGCGCCAAGGTCCAGCACTGCGTGGTGGGTTCCAAAGGGCTGGCCTTTTTCCGGAGTGTCGGCGGCAAGGTCGAGGCCTCGGTCAGCGGCCTCGGCGACACGCCTCACCTGAACGACCTGATCGGGTCCATCAAGGTGATGCTGGATGCCTACGAAAACGGTGAGATCGATCGTCTGTACATCGTGTACAACGAATTCGTGAACACCATGACGCAGAAGCCGAAGACCATCCGCCTGCTGCCGCTGGAGCCGGGCGAGGACGACGAGCTCAAGCGTCACTGGGACTACATTTATGAGCCCGCGCCCAAGGAGCTGCTCGACGAGCTGCTGGTGCGGTTCATCGAGTCCCAGGTGTATCAGGGTGTGGTTGAGAACAATGCCTGCGAACAGGCCGCGCGGATGGTGGCGATGAAAGCCGCCAGCGACAATGCCGGCGAGATCATCAACGATCTCCAACTGGTGTACAACAAGGCGCGCCAGGCTGCCATTACGCAGGAAATTTCCGAAATCGTTGGTGGTGCCGCCGCTGTTTAAGGGTGTGCGAAAAGCAAGCGGCGAGAAACGCAAGTTAAGAGGATGCAAGCATGAGTAGCGGTCGTATTGTTCAGATCATCGGTGCTGTGATCGACGTCGAATTCCCGCGCGAGTCCGTGCCCAAGGTGTATGACGCACTCACCGTGGACGGTACCGAAACCACCCTGGAAGTTCAGCAGCAGCTGGGCGATGGCGTGGTGCGCACCATCGCCATGGGTTCCACCGAAGGTCTCAAGCGGGGCCTCCAAGTGACCGACACTCACGAGCCGATTCAGGTACCGGTGGGCACCAAGACCCTCGGCCGGATCATGGACGTGCTGGGTCGCCCGATCGACGAAGCCGGCCCGATCGGCGAAGACGAGCGCATGGCCATTCACCGCGAAGCGCCCTCATACGCGGATCAGGCAGCCTCCAACGAACTGCTCGAAACCGGCATCAAGGTGATCGACCTGGTTTGCCCCTTCGCCAAAGGCGGTAAAGTCGGCCTGTTCGGCGGCGCCGGCGTGGGCAAGACCGTGAACATGATGGAGCTGATCCGGAACATCGCCATCGAGCACTCCGGCTTCTCCGTGTTCGCCGGCGTGGGTGAGCGTACCCGTGAGGGTAACGACTTCTACCACGAGATGAAGGACTCCAACGTACTGGACAAAGTGTCCCTGGTATACGGCCAGATGAACGAGCCGCCGGGTAACCGTCTGCGCGTGGCGCTGACCGGTCTGACCATGGCCGAGAAGTTCCGGGACGAAGGCCGCGACGTACTGTTCTTCGTGGACAACATCTACCGTTACACCCTGGCCGGTACCGAAGTATCCGCGCTGCTCGGTCGTATGCCGTCCGCGGTGGGCTACCAGCCGACCCTGGCGGAAGAGATGGGCGTTCTGCAGGAGCGGATCACCTCCACCAAGACCGGCTCCATTACCTCCGTGCAGGCGGTCTACGTGCCCGCGGATGACTTGACCGACCCGTCCCCGGCGACCACCTTCGCCCACCTGGACGCCACCGTGGTACTGAGCCGGGACATCGCCTCCAAGGGTATCTACCCGGCGATCGACCCGCTGGACTCCACCTCCCGCCAGCTGGACCCGCTGGTGATCGGCCATGAGCACTACGAAGCGGCCCGCGGCGTGCAAACCGTGCTGCAGCGCTACAAGGAGCTCAAGGACATCATCGCGATTCTGGGCATGGACGAGCTGTCCGAGGAAGACAAAACCACCGTCTCCCGCGCCCGGAAAATCGAGCGTTTCCTGTCCCAGCCGTTCTTCGTGGCGGAAGTGTTCACCGGCTCACCGGGCAAATACGTACCGCTGAAGGAGACGATCCGCTCCTTCCAGGGTATCCTGAACGGTGACTATGACCACATCCCCGAGCAGGACTTCTACATGAAGGGCTCCATCGACGAAGTTGTAGAGGCTTACAACAAACGCGGTGACAAGTAACCTGCACGGGGAGGAACCCAAATGGCGATGACCGTGCATTGCGACATTGTTAGTGCCGAAAGACAGCTGTACTCCGGTCTGGTGGAAATGGTAGTGGCCGCCGGCGTGGAAGGTGACCTGGGCGTGATGCCCGGTCACGCCCCGCTGCTGACCCGCCTCAAGCCGGGCCCGGTACGGGTGAAAACCCAGAACGGCGAAGAGATCGTGTTCTACGTGTCCGGCGGCTTCCTGGAAGTGCAGCCGAAACTGGTCACCGTGCTGGCGGACACCGCCGAGCGCGCCCAGGACATGGACGCGGCCGACGCCGAGCGCGCCAAGCAGCACGCCAAGGATGCCCTGGAAGGCAAGAGCGCGGAAATGGACTACACCCGCGCTGCCGCGGCCCTGGCCGAGGCGACCGCGCGCCTGCGCACCATCGAGCAAATCAAGAAGATGGCCAAGCGGTAACACACCGTGAACGGCCGGATTACGAAAAGGGGTGGCTTGGAGCCGCCCCTTTTTGTTTGATAAGGGGCCCCCACCCTAATCAGGACGACAATTCGAGGATCGAAGGATATGACTCTGGCGGTTGTGATTCTGGCCGCGGGCAAAGGCACCCGCATGAAATCGGCGCTGCCGAAGGTGCTTCACCCGATCGCCGGCCGGCCCATGGTCCAGCACGTGGTGGACGCCGCGGCGGCGCTGTCGCCGGCCAATACCGTGGTAGTGTACGGCCACGGTGGCGAGCGGGTGCGCGAGGCGGTCAACGGCGAGCGGCTGCGCTGGGCGGAACAGGCCGAGCAGCTTGGCACCGGCCACGCGGTGGCCCAGGCGCTGCCGCACCTGAACGAGGACGTGGTGCTGGTGCTCTATGGCGACGTGCCGCTGATCCGCCCGGAGACGCTGCGTGACTTCGTGGCGAGGGTCAGCGACCGCAGCCTGGCGCTGATGACCCTGGAACTGGACGACCCCGCCGGGTACGGGCGCATCGTGCGCGACGATCGGGGCCAGGTGACCCGCATCGTCGAGCAGAAGGACGCCAGCGACGACCAGAAGCGCATCCGCGAAATCAACACCGGCATCCTCGCCTGCGGCCGCCGCTTCCTCAATGACAGCCTGCCGAAGCTCTCCAACCGCAACGCCCAGGGCGAATATTACCTTACCGACCTGATTGCCATGGCGGTGGACGCCGGCATGGACGTGGTCACCGAGCAGCCCGCCGACGCATGGGAAGTGGACGGCGTCAACGACCGTGTCCAGCTGGCGCGGCTGGAACGGGTCTATCAGCGGGTGCGCGCGGAAGCGCTGATGCGCGACGGCGTGACGTTGCTGGACCCGGCCCGCCTGGATATCCGTGGTTCGGTGAGCACCGGCACCGACGTAACCATCGACGTGAACGTGGTGCTGGAAGGCAAGGTGACCCTGGGCGAGGGCGTACGCATCGGCCCCAATTGCGTGATCCGCGACGCGGACATCGCCGCCGGCGCGGTGATCGAGGCGAACTCGGTGATCGACGGCGCGGTGGTCGGCGAAGGCTGCAACGTGGGGCCGTTCGCCCGGCTGCGCCCGGGCACCGAACTGGCCGCCAAGGCGCGTATCGGTAACTTCGTGGAGACCAAGAAGGCGCGCATCGGCGAGGGCTCCAAGGTCAATCACCTCACCTATATCGGCGACAGCCGCATCGGCAAGGGCGTCAACGTGGGCGCGGGCACCATCACCTGCAACTACGACGGGGTCAATAAATTCCAGACCGTGATGAAGGACGGTGTCTTTATCGGTTCCAATTCTTCCCTGGTGGCGCCGGTGACCATCGGCGAGAATGCCACCGTCGGCGCCGGCAGCGTGGTCACCAAGGACGTGCCGGACAATGGTCTGGCGGTGGCGCGTGGTCAGCAGCGCAATATCGAGAACTGGCCGCGACCCGCCAAGAAATAGCTATCTGGTGATTGGAAAAAGGAAACACCCATGTGTGGAATCGTCGGCGCCATCGCCCATCGTAACGTCACCAATATTCTGATCACGGGCCTCAAGCGGCTCGAGTATCGTGGATACGACAGCGCCGGCGTGGCGGTGATCAATGCCAATGGCCTGCAGCGGGTACGCCGCCAGGGCAAGGTGGCCGCCCTGGAAGAGGCCGTCCGCGAGCAGAACACCGCCGGTTTTCTGGGCATCGCCCACACCCGCTGGGCCACCCATGGACGGCCGTCCGAGGAAAACGCCCACCCGCACCTCTCCGGCGATGGCCTGGCGGTGGTCCACAACGGAATCATCGAGAACTTCCAGGAACTCAAGGACGAGCTGGAGCAGGACGGCTACCGCTTCCAGAGTCAGACCGACACCGAAGTAGTGGCCCATCTGCTGCACCGTAGCCTGGAGGAGTGCGGCGGAGACCTGCGCCGCGCCCTTCAGAAAGTCGTGCCGCAGCTGCACGGCGCCTACGCCCTGGGCGTGGTGGACCAGCGTGAACCGGATCGGCTGGTGGCGGTGCGTTCCGGCTCGCCGCTGGTGGTGGGCCTGGGGATCGACGAGAACTACGTGGCCTCCGACCAGCTCGCCCTGCTGCCGGTGACCAACCGCTTTATCTTTCTGGACGAAGGCGACCTGGTGGAACTGACCACCGACCGGGTGCGCGTCTTCGACCGCCACGGCGAGCCGGTGGAGCGGGCGGTGCACGAATTCGACGGCGCCCACGAAGACGTGGAGAAAGGCGAGTACCGCCACTTCATGCAGAAGGAAATCTTCGAGCAGCCGGCGGCCATCCAGCGCACCCTGCAGGACCGCATCGATTCACCGGACGCGGTCAGCGCCGCCTTCGGTGAGCCGGCCATGGCCATTTTCGATCGGGTCCGGTCGGTGCAGATCGTGGCCTGTGGCACCAGTTACCACGCCGGCATGGTGGCCCGCTATTGGCTGGAAGCCCTGGCCGGCATTCCCTGCCAGGTGGAGGTGGCCAGCGAATTCCGCTACCGCCAGCACGTGGTGCCGGAAGGCACCCTGTTCGTGACCATCTCCCAGAGCGGTGAAACCGCCGACACCCTGGCCGCCCTGCGCGACACCGGCTCGAACAACTATGTGGGCCGTCTGGCGATCTGCAACGTGGACGGCTCCTCCCTGGTGCGTGAATCCGAGCTGACCTTCCTGACCAAGGCCGGTCCGGAAATCGGCGTCGCCTCCACCAAGGCGTTCACCACCCAGCTGGCGGGCCTGATGATGTTGGTGCTGGCGCTGGGCCGTCGCCATGGCCTGAGCGATGAGCGCATCGAGCAGATCCTCGGCGAACTGCGCCAGCTGCCCAATCTGCTGGAGCAGGCCACCGCTCTGGACAAGCCCATCGAAGCCCTGTCCCGCGCCTTCGTGGAGAAGCACCACACCCTGTTCCTGGGCCGTGGCGTGCAGTTCCCGGTGGCCATGGAAGGGGCGCTCAAGCTCAAGGAAATCTCCTATATCCACGCGGAAGCCTACCCGGCCGGTGAGCTGAAGCACGGCCCCCTGGCCCTGGTGGACAAGGAAATGCCGGTGGTGGCGGTGGCCCCCAACGACGAGCTGTTGGAAAAGCTCAAATCCAACCTGCAGGAAGTGCGCGCCCGGGGCGGCGAGCTCTACCTGTTCGCGGACAAGAACGCCAAGGTGGCCGATGGCGAGGGCATCCATGTGCTGCACCTGCCGGCGGTACCCGAGAGCATCGCGCCGATCGTCTACACCGTGCCCCTGCAGTTGCTCAGCTACCATGTGGCGGTGCTGCGCGGCACCGACGTGGACCAGCCCCGCAACCTGGCCAAATCGGTGACCGTGGAATAATCGTTTACGTTGTTTTCGTGACCATGATTTGCCGGCGGCGCCATCCGGGCTAAGATGATTTCTGGCCCGGCCCGGGCGCTGAATACCGGGCCCTGAACAGGAAGGGAACGATATGGCGATCATGAAGGAATTCCGCGAATTCGCGGTGCGTGGCAACGTGGTGGACATGGCCGTGGGGATCATCATCGGCGGTGCTTTCACCACCATCGTCAAAAGTCTGGTGACCGACGTGCTGATGCCGCCCATCGGCCTGCTGCTGGCGGATGTGGATTTCGCGGATCTGTTCGTGGTGCTCAAGGGCCAGGGCAGCTTTGCCACCCTGGCGGAAGCCCAGGCCGCCGGCGCGGTGACCCTCAACTACGGCCTGTTCATCAACAACGTGATCAGCTTTCTGATCGTGGCCTGGGCCACCTTCCTGCTGGTGCGCTCCCTCAACCGCATGAAACGCAAGGAAGAGGAAGCGGCGCCGGTGGCCACGCCGCCCACCCCCGAGATTCCGGAAGACATCATCCTGCTTCGAGAAATTCGCGACAGCCTGAAGCCCCGAGCATGAGCGAAGGCGCCGATCAGGAAGGCGCCGACGCGCCCACCTCGCGGGTTCGCCAATCCCGGTTCTGCCTGTTGCCCGACAGCGAGGAAGCCTTCGTCCTGCGAGCCGCCACCGCGCGGCTGGCGGAGAAGACCCTGGACCTGCAGTACTACATCTGGGACGACGATCGCATCGGCAAGCTGCTGGTCTACCGGACCCTGGAAGCGGCCCGGCGTGGCGTGCGCGTGCGGTTGCTGCTGGACCACGCCAACCAGTTGGGGCGGGACGTGAAGTGGGCGGCGCTCAACGCCCACCCCAATGTGGAAATCCGCCTGTTCAATCCGTTCCGGGGCCGCTACAAGCACATCGTGCAGTGGCTCTATCACGCCCCGCGTCTTAACCATCGGATGCACAACAAGGCCTGGATCGCCGACGGCGAGCACGCCATCGTCGGCGGCCGCAATATTTCCGACCACTATTTCGGGGTGCACCCGGAAGCCAACTTCCGTGATCTGGATCTGTACGCCCGCGGCCCCATCGTCGAGGAAACCCGCGAGGCCTTCGAGAGCTACTGGAACAGTGACGTCACCGTGCATCTGCGCACGCTCAAACGCCGTTCCCTGGAGGACGCCGATCGGTTGTGGGAAGAGTTGAATCAGTGGTGCCAGGCGCTGGACGACTTTCCCTATCATCACCAGCAGGATCCGGCGCGCTTCGAGCAGATCGTGCGCGACGCGGACGCCCGCCAGATCACCGCGCCGGCGGCGCTGTTGTTCGATACCCCGGACAAGGCCAAGGGCGTCACCCAGCGATTGATGGGCGACCAGCTGGCGGAGTTACTCAGCCGTCGCTCCCTGCGCGAGATCCTGATCGAAGCCGGGTACTTCATCCCCGGCGACGATTTCGTGCGTACCCTGGGCGCCATGCACGCCAACGGCGGGCGCATCGCCCTGCTCACCAACGGGCTGGCCACCAATGACGTGATCGCCGCCCACGCCGCCTACGCCCATTACCGGCGCGACCTGATCGAGGCCGGCGTGGAAGTGCACGAACTGCAGCCCAACGCCCGCGCCCGCCGGCACCTGGCCCGCCTCAAACCGGGGCGCTCCATGTCCGCCCTGCACACCAAGGCCATGGTGCTGGACCGCAGTGAACTGTTCGTCGGCTCGTTCAACCTGGACCCGCGCTCGGCGAACCTGAATACGGAAATGGGCTACTACGTGAATTCCGAGGCGCTGGCGGCCCGGGTGGCGGCGTTCATCGAGGAAGGCATGGCGCCGCAGAACAGCTATCGGGTGGGCCTGGACGACCAGGGCCGGCTGGAATGGGGCGCCGGCGACGAGCGGGGCCCGGTGCGTTATCACCGGGAACCCCGTGTCAGTAAGGCGCGCTGGCTGGCGTCGCGGTTCTTCGGGCTGCTGCCGATCGAGAACCTGCTCTAGCCTGAGTTGCGCGTCAGCCCCGCTCGGTCTGGGCCTGCTTTTGCCAGTAGGGATCGCGCAGCTCGCGCTTGAGAATCTTGCCGATGGTGCTGCGCGGCAGTTCGTCGCGGCGCTCCAGGCCGGACAGGCGCTGGCCCTTGCCGAGCTGCTCGTTGGCGCGGGCCAGGATCGCCTCCAGATCGCCGTTGCCATCGCGCAGCACCACCAGGCCCAGCGGCGTCTCGCCCCACTGTTCGCTGGGAATGGCGATCACCGCGGCGTCCGCCACCTCCGGATCCTTGAGCAGCACCCGCTCCAGATCTTCCGCGTAGATGTTGAAACCGCCGGAAATGATCATGTCCTTGCGCCGATCCAGCACCGACAGGAAGCCATCCTCGTCGAGCCGGCCCATGTCCCCGGTGCGGTAGAACACCTCGCCTTCCGGGCTGGTCCACAGCAGCTCGTTGGTCTTGCTGTCGCGCTTGTAGTAGCCGCGCATCATGGCGCCGCTGCGGCCGACGATCTCGCCGATCTCACCGGGCGGCACTTCCTTCAGGTCCTCATCGATAATGCGCAGCTCGCAGCCCGGGCTGGCCTGGCCCACGGTGTCCCATTTGGTGGGGTTGTCCGCGCAGTTCAGGGTGGTGGTGACGCCGCCCTCGGTGAGGCCGTAGAACTCGATGATGTTGCCCGGCCAGCGCTTCATGGCGTCGGCGATCACATGACCGCGCAGCGGCGCGCTGGTGGAGAACTTCATCTTGAAGCTGCTCAGATCGAAGCGGTCGAAATCCGGCTCCGCCAGAATCCGCTGATACTGCACCGGCACCAGCATGGCGTGGGTGGCGCGGTGCTCCTGGGCCAGCTCCAGGAAGCGATGGGCGTTGAACTTGGCCATGCTGACGATGGTGCCGCCGCCGAACAGGGTGGGCAGCACCGCCACCAGGGTGGTGTTGGAATACAGCGGCGTGGACACCAGGGTCACCGCCTCACGGGTGTAGCCCAGCCGCTCGCCCCGTTCCACATGACGGGCACGCAGGCGGTGATCGTGCAGGATGCCCTTGGGAACGCCGGTGGTGCCGGAGCTGTAGATGATGTTGAAGGGATCGTCCAGGGTCGGCACATGGTCCGGCGCCTCGCTGGAGGCGTCACCCAGCCAGGTCTCGAAGGGCTGCCAGCCGTCCGCCTGGAAGTCCAGGGCCACGCGCTGCGCCGGGTCCACGTTGTGGAGGCTGCCGAGCAGGGGTTCGATCAGATCACGGTGCTTGGCGGACACGAACAGGAAGCGGGCGTCGCAGTCGTTGACCATCAGCGCCAGGGTCTCGCCGGCGGCCATGCCGGACAGCGGCACCATGCAGCCGCCGGCGCTCAGCGTGCCCATGAACAGGGTCAGGTAACGGGCGCTGTTCTCGGCCAGCCCGGCGACCGTGTCGCCGCGCCGCAGGCCGGCGGCGCGCAGCCGGTTGGCCACCTGGTTGACGCCGTCCACGAACTGCCGCCAGGTGAGCATGCCCTGTTCGTCGTACACCGCCGGCTGGTCCGGCTGCAGAGCCGCCATTTCCCGCAGACGTTCGGGAACCGACACAAAGCCGTCTTCGGGCAGGGCCGGCGCGTAAACCGGCATGGCATCGCTGATCGAGGTCATGGCACTCTCCCGGCGTCCCGCCCGGTCAAACCGGACAGGCGCGCCCTTAATGGAATTTTGTTTTAAATTAGGGCCGTGAGCATACTCTGCGGTATGTTCGGGCTCAATACCGGCCGGTCACAAATTGATCGGCGCAATCGACCAAAGGCTAATAACCTCCCCAGAGGGTCTATGCTAATCGTCGCCCTAGATTGCAATAGCGCTACATCACAATAGCTCTACATCACAATAACAGGGGGGAAGGGAGCCATGAGCAAGCAGGGTTTGAAATACTGGGGTTGCGCGGTCCTGGCCGCGGTGTTGCTGGTCTCGGTGGCCCGGGCGGCCACGCCGATCAAGCTGGGTCTCAACTATCCGCACACCGGAGAATACCGCGAAGAAGGGCTGATGCAGAAGCGCGGCGCCCTGATGGCGGTGGAAGAAATCAACGCCGCCGGCGGCCTGTTCGACCGGCCCCTGGAACTGGTCGACCGGGACTCCGCCTCGCAGCCGGACCGGGCCCGCCGCAACGTGGACGAGCTGGCCGCCGAAGGGGTGGCGATGCTGTTCGGCGGCGCCTCCAGCGGCGTGGCCATCGCCGCCAGCGATCAGGCCCGCCGTCACAATCTGCTGTACTTCGGCACGCTCACCTATTCCAACGACACCACCGGCAAGGACGGCCACCTGAACATGTTCCGCGAGTGCTACAGCGCCTGGATGGCGGCGCGGGTACTGGGCGATTACCTGAAGCGCGAGTACGCGGACAAATCCTACTTCTACGTCACCGCCGACTACACCTGGGGCCACACCACCGAGGCCTCCATGCGCGAGTTCACCGATACCACCGACACCGACCGGCACCGGTCGGTGCGGGTGCCGTTCCCGGGCGCCCGCTACCACCAGATCGAGGAAGCGGTGAAAGCCGCCGCCGACAGCGACGCGGAGGTGCTGGTGCTGGTGCTGTTCGGTGAGCAGATGGTGCAGGGCATGACCATCGCGCAGCAGATGAAACTGCCCGAGCGCATGCAGATCGTGGTGCCCAACCTGACCCTGAGTATGGTGGAGCAGACCGGTCCGTTCATCATGGCCGGCGTGATCGGCGCCGCCCCCTGGACCTGGAACGTGCCCTACGAATTCGACTACGCGCGCGGCCAGCGTTTCGTGGAAGGTTTCTCGGAACGTTATCGCACCCGGCCCTCCACCTCGGCGGCGTCCGCCTACAGCATCGTCTATCAATGGAAGGAGGCGGTGGAGCGGGCCAACAGCTTTAACAGCGCCTCGGTGCGCCGCGCTTTGGAAGGCCACCGTTACAGCCTGCTCAAGGACGAACAGTACTGGCGGGGCTTCGATCACCAGAACGTGCAAAGCGTGTACGCGGTGCGCATCAAGTCCCGCGACCAGGTGATGAAGGACACCTACCGGCAGAATTTCTTCGAGATCATCAATACCCTGTCCGGCGACGCCGCCGCCCCCACCCACGACCAGTGGATCGCGGAGCGACGACGGCACGACCGGCCCCTTGAGTTGCAATAGGAGTTTTCATGACCGATCCGTTCCGCTTCCGCCTGCGGGTGCGCTACAACGAATGCGACGCCCAGAAAGTGGTGTTCAACGCCCGCTACGCGGACTACGTCGACCTGGCCATGACCGAATTCATGCGCGCCCTGGGCCGCGACTACAACGCGCTGCTGGCGCGCGGCCTGGACAACCAGGTGGTCAAGCTGACGTTGGAATGGAAGGCCAGCGCCCTGTTCGATGACGTCATCGACGTGCGTGTGCGGACACTGAAGGTGGGCAACACTTCGTTCGTGCTGGAGCACGAAATGGTGCGCGCCGCCGATGGCACCGTGCTGTGCCGGGCGGAGGTGGTGTACGTGATGATGACCACCGAGCCGTTCGAGAAAACACGGGTACCCGACGACCTGCGCGCCACTCTGGAGGAGGGCGCGCCGGGGGTGCTCGTCGATCAGAGCGGCGGCTGAGGCGCGGTTTCAGGGGCGGCCGGCGGTGCTTCCGGTCGTACCTCGCCGGCGCGGCCCTGTTCCACCAGTCCGGCGCGCCGTTGGGCAATGGCATCGCGTAAGGCGCGGTAGTAATCCGGGCTCTGCTCCAGGCGCTCGGTAAAGGGTAGCGCCCGGTAGCGTCCGTCGACGGTGCCGGCCACCCGTTTGCCGGTTTTGATGTCCTTCACCGTGTCGCTGTCGGTACCGCCGAACGGATCCAGAAACAGCCCGATCACCCGGCCCGCCGCGTCACGGCTGTTGCTGGAACCGAACAGCGGCAGTTCGACAATGGGCCCGTTGCCCACGCCCCATACGCCCAGCGTCTGACCCATATCCGCATCGTGGTAGGGCATATGCCAGTGGCTGGCGACATCGAAGAGCCCCAGCAGGCCCACGGTGCTGTTGACCACGAAGCGTCCCAGTGTATTCGCGGATCGTCGGCCGTTCCCCTGCAGCACATCGTTGATGAACACCTCGGGCTCGCCCAGGTTGTTGACGACGTTGCGCACCCCATCGTTGACCGGTTCCGGCAGCCAGCCGTAGGCGGTGGCCAGCGGTTTCAGCAGCACCGTGTCGAGTACCCGGTTGAAGCCGAACACCACCCGGTTCACCGGCTCGGCCGGATCATGCACGACCACGGTGGCCGGACCCTCGGCGTCGACCGGGCCCGCCGGCGGCGGCGCTGTGTGCGCACAGCCTCCCAGCAACAACAGCAGGGCGGCGGTCAGGCTCACTCGGAACAGGGTGGAAAGACGGCGGGAGGGCATGGCGTTTCGCTCCAGGGTGGACTGGCGCAACGGTACGGCGCCGGTCTTGCCTGGATATGTCCGTCTGGTGTCACCGCTGACGCTTTATTTCAGCGGTGAAATATTTGTGTTCATCGCCGCCAATTCGTAACTTTCCCGCCAGGGCGCGCCCTCCCGGCGCTGCCACTCGACGGGGCCGCCCCACTGTGCAGACGCTGCTGATCGTTGACGACGATGCCGAAATCCGCGCGTTGCTGAAGCGCTTCTTCGTGCAGCAAGGCTACCGGGTCGAACTGGCCGGGGACGGCGATGCCCTGTGGCGGGCCATGGGCCGGAGCACGCCGGATCTGGTGATCCTGGATCTGATGCTGCCCGGTGACAGCGGGCTGGACCTGTGCCGCCGGCTGCGGAGCCGTTATCCCACGCCGATCATCATGGTCACCGCCATGGGCCAGTTGAGTGACCGCATCGTGGGTCTGGAGCTGGGCGCCGACGACTATCTGGCCAAACCCTTCGACGCCCGGGAGCTGCTGGCGCGGGTGCGCGCGGTGCTGCGGCGCAGCGCGGCGCCGGTGGCCGCCGGCGCCGCGCTGGTGTTTTGTGGCTGGCGCGTGGATCAGACCCGCCGGGAACTGCGTTCGCCGGAGGGCGTCATGGTGCCGCTGTCCAACGGCGAATTCACCCTGCTGACCGTGTTCCTGGAGAACCCCCAGCGGGTGCTGACCCGGGAGCAATTGCTGACCCTGGCCCGTGGTCGCGGTCACGACGCCTTTGATCGCAGCATCGACGTGCAGGTCAGCCGGCTGCGGCGCAAAGTGGAGCGGGACAGCCGCAATCCGGACATCATCCGCACCGTGCGTAACGGCGGTTATCTGTTCGCCTGTACCGTGGAGCGCGGCTGATGCGGCCGCGCCGGCGTGACCGGGTGGTGGGCTGGATCGCGCTCACCATCGTGCTGGCGATGGCGGTCTCCCTGGCACTCAATATGCTGTTCATCGAGTTGGGCGGGGTGTGGGCGCGGCCGGCCCTGGATCGCAGCAACCTGCTGCGCGAAGTGGCGTCGCTGACCCGGGTGATGGACGCCGCCCCGCCGGCCCTGCGACCCCGGCTGGCCGAGGCCGCCGCCAGCCACGACCCGGCGTACCGGGTCAGGTGGACGGCACGCCTTGCCGAGCTGCGGCTGCCGGAGGGCATCGACCTGAATCTGCACGATGGCGCCGGGGAACTGCGCGCCCATCTGAGTCGCCCGGACACCAGGATTCTGGTGGTGCAGCCGGACCAATGGCCGGCGCACGGCGGCCAGCGGGGCTACCTGCTCGCCATCCAACTGGGCGATGGCAGCTGGCTGGCGTTCGATGCCCCCTACCGCAGCTGGGGGCTCGCTCCGTTGCCGCGAATGCTGATCAGCCTGGGGCTGGTGCTGATCTCCACGTTGCTGGTGGCCGCCGTGGCGACCCGCCGGCTGGCCCGGCCGCTGCAGGCGTTTACCCGCGCCGCGCGGCGCTTCGGCGCCGATATGCGGGCGCCGCCCATCGACCCCCAGGGACCCTACGAACTGCGCGAGGCCACCCTGGCCTTCAACGCCATGCAGGCGCGCATTCAGCGGTTGGTGTCGGACCGCACCCAGATGCTGGCGGCCATTTCCCACGATCTGCGCGCGCCGCTGACCCGTATGCGGTTGCGCGGCGAGTTCATCCGCGACCGCAAGCAGCAAAGCCGGTTGTTCCGGGATATCGATGAAATGCAGGCGATGATCAACGCCGCGCTGGTGTTCTTCCGTGATGACACTCTGAAAGAGTCGCCCACGCCCTTCGATCTGGGCGAGCTGCTGCTGACCCTGGTGGAGGATTACACCGATCAGGGCCTGCCGGTCCGCTATGAAGAGGCCGGCAAGCGGGTGCACGTGGGTCGGCCGATGGCGCTTAAGCGAGCACTCACGAACCTCATCGACAATGCGTTGAAGTACGCGGGCGCCGCCACCGTGACCCTGGGCCGGGCCGACGGGCGGATTCTGATCCGCGTTTGTGATCGCGGGCCGGGGCTGCCCGAGGCGCAATTGGAAAAGGTCATGGAGCCGTTTTACCGGCTGGAAGGGTCCCGCAACCGGAGTACCGGCGGGGTGGGTCTGGGGCTGGCCACCGCCCGGGCCGTGCTCAGCGAGGAAGGCGGGAGCCTGACGCTGAGCAACCGCCCCGGCGGCGGTCTCTGTGCCACCCTGACCCTGCCCGAGGGGGAGGGCCAGGCGGCGGCGCTCAGTCGCTGACCTTGAGCACCACCTTGCCCTTGGCGCGGCGGGAGGTCAGGGCCGCCAGGGCGTCCTCATACTGCTCGAACGGGAACACCTCGCTGACGCGCGGGTTGATCTTGCCGTCCGCGAACAGCTGCATCAGTTCCTTCACGTTCTGGATGTGCTCTTTCGGTTCGTGCTGGGTGAAGGCACCCCAGAATACGCCGACGATGCTGCAGCCCTTGAGCAGGGCCAGGTTGGCGGGGATCTTGGGGATCTCACCGGCGGCGAAGCCGACGATCAGGAAGCGGCCGTTCCAGGCCATGTTGCGCAGAGCCGGCTCGGTGAAGCGGTCGCCCACCGGGTCGTAGATCACGTCGATGCCGTTCGGGTAGCGGCTCTTGAGGGCCTGCTTCAGGTCCTCGTCGCTGTAGTTGATCAGGTCATCGGCGCCGGCTTCCTTGGCCACCTGCAGCTTGTCGTCGGTGCTGGCGGCGGCGATCACGGTGGCGCCCATGGCCTTGCCCAGTTCCACCGCGGCCAGGCCCACGCCGCCGCTGGCGCCGAGCACCAGCAGGGTTTCTCCGGGCTGGATATTGGCGCGCTGCTTGAGGGCGTGGTAGCTGGTGCCGTAGACCATGCTGAAGGCGGCGGCGGTTTCATCGCTCATGGCGTCGGGTACCGGGATCACCCGGTTTTCCGCCACCACCATTTCTTCCGCGAAGGAGCCGTAGCCGGTCAGGCCCATGACCCGCATGCCGGGCTTCAGGTGCTTCACGTCCGGGCCCACCTCGACGATCTCGCCGGCCATTTCGCCACCGGGGGAGAACGGCAGTTCCGGTTTGATCTGGTACTTGCCCTCGATGATCAGGGTGTCCGGGAAGTTCAGGCCGGCGGCCTTCACCTTCACCTTGACCCCGCTGCCGGTCACTTGCGGTGACGGGACGTCCTCGATGACCAGCTTATCGGCCGGCCCCAGTTCCTTGCAGAGAATGGCGCGCATGCGGCTCTCCCGAATAATGTGGGACAAACACGCTAAACCGGGGCCCGGAATTAAACAAATGCATAAGGCTCATTAGAGGGCATGAATGAAATGAATTAACCGCAAGCTACAAGCCTCCTGGCTTGCAGCTTGCCGGTCAGGGTCTATCGATGGTTGGTGAACTCCACCACCTGCTGGAAGGTGGGCCGGTTCTGCCAGTGGATGCCCGGCACCGAGGACAGGCCGATGGCGCGGTGCTGGATGTTGTCCGCGCTTTCGTCCACGTTCCAGGTGTCCCGGTCGGCCAGGCCGCCCAGGTCGTCCAGGGCCAGGGTCAGGCTGTCCGCCAGGGCGTCGCGGCAGGCGCCGGCCTGGTCGCTGTCGGCGCAGCGCAGGGCCAGGTAGGGCGCCTCGGCGGTGCCCAGGGCCTGCTTCAGCACCCGTTCCAGGTAGCCGTAGTAGCCCTTCTGGTAGGCGGAGCCCATGTCGCCGGGCTTGTTGTCACGCTCCATCAGCGACAGGTTGCGTCCGTTCACATCCTCCATGGCGGTGAGCTGGGGCAGCAGCGCCTCAATCAGGCGCGGGTACCAGGCGTCCATCAGCGCCACCGCCGCTTCTTCGTCATAGGCACCGTCGCCGTCCCGGTCCCGGCGGAAGGCGCCGTTGGCCACCCAGTCGCGCATCATTGTCACCACCTCGGTCTGCTCCGGCGTCAGGGTGCCGTCCTCCAGCAGATCCAGCGCCCGGGGCAGCACCTCCTGGCCGCGCAGATCCACCACCGCCGCGTCGCCCATCGCCTCCACCAGATTAGCCAGGGTCACGCCGCCCTGGTCCACCAGGTCGCGCAGGCGCACTTCCAGCATGTCGTTGCGATGGGTGGGGCCGTAGCTGGCGTTGGCGTCGGCGGCCCACCAGTCCCGGGCCGGCCGGTTGTTCCAGCTGGCCAGGTAGCCACGGGCCGGGTTGGCGTCGTTGGGGTGGGCCTCCAGGGGCAGGAAGCCGGTCCAGTCGAACTGGCCGTTGCCCCAGCTCGGCAGCTCCGGATGCACGCCGGGGGCGCGCTGGGGATACAGGCCGGAATGGAAGAAGGCGATGTCCCGGTCGTCGATATAGAACCAGTTGAAGCTGCCGGTGGTGAAGTTGAACACCTCCTGGAAGCTGCGCACGTCATGGACGTCGTTGCGGGTGGCGAGCATGAACGGCAGGGCGGTATCCAGCTCGGCGAAATAGGTGCTGCGCTGGCGGGTCAGCGCCACCGGCTGGCCGGCCACGGTGGCGAAGCCGATCACCGGGCCGTATTCGGCGGTGCGGATCACCCGCCGGTGCACGGCGAAGTTCTGGCCGATGCTGGCCGGGTCGTCGGTGGGCACCGCCAGATTCCAGCGCGCCGGCCAGTCGTCCTCGATCACGTCGAAGGGCCGGCACTGGCCGCCGACCCGGTAGCCGCCCTCGCCGTGGGCCGGCGCCTCGGCGGGCTGGCAACGGGACACCACGCGCACGTCGGTGAGATCGGAACTGCCGGAGGTGGCGCTCCAGGCGAAGTCCGGGCCACGGCCGATCACCACATAGGGCAGGCCGGTGAAGGTCATGCCACGGGTGTTGATGTCGCCGCCGTGCACCGCCATTTCCAGCAGCAGCTGCGGTACGAAATAACTGGTCTGCGGACCGAACACCGCCAGCGGCCGGCCGCTGGCGCTGTGCTCACCGGTCAGCAGCAGGGCGTTGGAGATGGCGTTGGGGAAGCCCTCGCGCAGGCCGGCGATGCCAGTGGCCAGGCGCGTGACCCGCTGACGGATCGCCAGCCGTTGCTCGTCGCTGAGGGCGCCGGGGACCGCCGTCGCCGGCGGCGTGGCGCGGAACAGCTTGTCCGCTTCGATGCGCACCCGCGCCCAGCGCGCCGCCATCTCGCCGTCGTCCAGGGACGACAGGGACAGCAGGCCGCCGAGCAGTTCGCCCACCGACTCCAGCAGGCCGCCGACCACGCCGGTGCCGGGCAGCGCCGGCAGATTGCCGGTGGCGGTGGGGCACTGGGCCTGGCCGGGCCGGCCACAGGGTTCGGTGGTCAGCGGCCGGTAATCCTGATAGCTGCCGGCGTCGAACAGCACGGCGCCGGGGAAGCGGCCGGCCAGTTCGCCGGACAGCGGGCACAGGTCCTCATCGATGGTCGGCGGCGACTGGGTGGCGAACGAGCGGTCGGTGGTGACCGTGGAATCCGGGTCGGTGGCGTGGCGCAGGTCCCGCCACAGGTCGCAGGCCGCCTGGTCGGAGCCGGTTTCTTCCCGAAGTGCCTGCAGCAGCAGCACGTTGGCTTGCTCGTTGCCGCCGCCGCCGGCGAAGATGCCCTGGATCAGGGTGGCGATGGCGACCACGTCCTCGATCACGAAGGGTTCCAGCTGCACGCCCAGGCCCAGGTATTCGATGGGCGCTTCCAGCAGGCCGCTCCGCACCTTGGTGACGTAGGTGTTGAGGCCGTCCACGAAATGGGTGGCGTCCTGGTAAATCTGGGCGCCGTCGTCGCCGAAGCGGGCCACCGCGTTGGCGATTTGTTGCGTGCGGTCCTCTTCCCGATACGGGGCGTCCAGGGCGATGTCCTGGTCGAAGGAGAAATCCGCCGGCCCCAGGAACCGGGACAGCTCGCCGCGCCCGGCCCGGCGCAGCACGTCGAGCAGGAACAGCCGGTCGGCGGCGGTCACATAGCCGACGCCGAACAGGGCGTCGGCCCGTTGCTCGCCGAAGATGTGCGGCACGCCGAAGTCGTCGCGCTTGATGGTCACCGTGCGGCCGGCGCCCTGCACGGTGATCTCGCTTTCCCAGCCGCCGGCGTCCGGCGCGCGCAGCGGCGCCGCCTTGAAGTAACCGGTCAGGTCGTTGTCGGTGAGACCCTCGGGGCTGCGCACCAGGGCATCGTACAGGCCCAGCTGGTCGTCGAAGTGGGGTTCCTTGCTGAGCGCCGGCACCAGGCCGGTTTCCGCCACCAGGTCATCGAGCACGCCGCTGATCAGATCGGAAAGCCCGGGCACGTCCGCCGCCAGGTTGCTCAGGCCGCCGTTGTCGTCCTGGCCCGGCGGCAGAATATTGAGCACCCGGCCGTAGTCCGCGTAGGGCGCCGTCACTGCCGCCGGCCGGTCTTGCGGCAGGGCGGGTTCTTCCGGTTCTTCCGGCTGCTCCGGTTCCTGGGGCGTGGGGTCGTTGCCCGGGGCCGGATCGCCCCCGCCGCCGCCGCCACCACCACAGGCGGTGAGTACGCCCGCCAGCATCAGACCCAACAGCACATTCGCGTATTTCATAAACGCCTCCGGATTTGTTGTTTTGGAAGGAGGATCGGATAGGTCAATTAGATTTGCACGAACGTACGACTAGCGGGAGGCGCCGCTACAAAACTCCAGCGAAACGCCAACCGTTGGGATACCCCGATGGGGTGATGAGTGAGGCGCGGGCGGATTAACCGCGATCCGCGTTTTGTTCCAGGTGATCGAGCACGTTTTCGAGCCGGTCCACCAGCACCTTGTTGATGCTCTTTTCCAGCACCCGGCCCAGCTCGTCGTTGACCACCGCCTCGGCGAGCGGGCGGATGCGGGTGATGAACTCCGCCAGACGGGCCACGTCGTCACCCTCGGGCAGGCTGTTGGGGCCGTATTTCTCGTCCACCAGATGCTCGACGATCATGTCGATGAAACGCTCGGCCAGTTTGTCGACTTCGCCGCGCACCAGCCGCACATGGGTGAGCACCGCGTCCAGCGGCACGCCGTTCTCCACCAGCTCCTTGCCGGCGTTGTAGATGCGCGGGTAGGGCACCCGCAGGCGGGTGCCTTCGGGAATGATGTAGCCCAGCGTCACCGCCTTGGTCATCACTTCCGGGGTGATGTCCTCGCCGAAGTCGTCGATCAGATCCTGGTAGTCCAGATAGGACGGCACGCTGGGGTTCTGCCAGGAGGTGACCGCCACTTCCAGGCCGAGAATATCGTTGAGGTCGCGGCCCTGTTCCCAGGCACTGAGCAGGTCGCGGATGTTGTTGAGGGTGTAGCCGCGCTCCAGCAGGGCGCCGATGATTTTCAGCCGCGCCAGGTGCACGTCGGTGTAGATGCCGGTACGGCCCCGTTTTTCCGGCGGCGGCAGCAGGCCACGGTCCTGGTAGGCACGCACGTTGCGCACCGTCGAGCCGGCCTCGCGGGCCAGCTTGTCGATGGTGAACTCCTGACGGGCCCGCAGGGCGGGGTCCAGCTCGGGCGCGTCGGGGGCGTTCTGGGTCAGGCGGCGCAGCAGCGCCGCCGGGGATTTGCGGGAAGCACTCATGACGGAATCATAGTCCGGTTCGTGTTCACGCGCCATGCGCGGCGGCCGCTCAGGGCGTCACGTCCAGCCGCGCCAGGCGCCGCGCCAGCGGTGGCGCCAGCCGGCCCAGCCAGCGCATGCCGCTGGCCTCCGCGCTGACCGGAACTTCCGCCAGGTTGTCCCGCACCGCGCCGACAATGGCCCGCGCCACCCGGTCCGGGGTGAAGCCGCGCCGATGATAAAGGCGCTGCGCCGCCGCCCGGCGGCGGTTCTGCTCGTCCTCGTCCACCCCCACGAAGCGGGCCCGGCCGGTGATCGGCGTATCGATCAGCCCCGGGCAAATCGCCGAGACGCCGATGCCCTGGTCGGCCAGTTCCGCGCGCAGGCATTCGGTGAGCATCAGCACCGCGGACTTGCTGGTGGCGTAGGCGGGCAGCGCCCGGGACGGCAGATAGGCGGAGGCCGAGGACACATTGACGATATGGCCGGCCTTGACCTGGTCGATCATTTGCCGGGCGAACAACCGGCAGCCGTGGATCACCCCCCACAGGTTCACGTCCAGCACCTGCTTCCAGTCCTGCACGCTGGTGTCCAGCAGCGGGCCGGCCAGGCCGATGCCGGCGTTGTTGACCACCACGTCCGGGGCGCCCAGTTCCTTGTCCAGATAACGGGCCAGGGCCTCCATGGAGCGGGCGTTGGCCACGTCGGTCTTGCGGCTCAGGGCGTCGCCGCCGGCGGCGCGCACCGCCTCGGCGGTGGTGGCCGCGGACTCCGGATCGATGTCGGTGCACAGCACGGTGGCGCCGCGCGCGCCGAACGCCAGGGCGGTCTCCCGGCCGATGCCGGAGCCGGCGCCGGTGATCACCACCAGCTTGCCGGCGTCCGGGCCGGCGTCGGCGCGTACCCGGGCGCGGGCCAGCCGCGGGGTCTCCGGGCCCCCCTCGATGTGGTCGATGAATTCGCGCAGGTAGTCGGCGGTGACGGCGGCATGACCCAGCAGCGGGCCCCAGTGCCCGGTGTTCATCTCCCGGCGCCACAGGGCCCCGGTCCATTGCTCCAGCCCTTCCAGCAGGCCGGGCCCCACATAGCGATCGCGGGTGGCCACGATCAGCTGCACCGGAATGGTGGTGCGGCGCTCGCGGGGGTGCAGCAGGCAAGGCAGCATATTGGCGCGGTACAGGGCCACGCCCTGGGCGCCGTCGCGGCTTTGCGTGGCGCTGGGGGCCACCCGCAGGCCCTCGGTGCGACGCAGCACCCCGGGCCAGGCGTCGCCCAGCCCCAGCTTCCAGGCCAGGGGCGCCAGACCGGGCAGATGGAAGGCGCCGATGTACCAGCTCTTCGCCAGCTGCCGCAGGCTGGCCGCCAGATCGCCGGCGCCGCGCCGGCGCAGGGACTGGCCCACATGGTCCAGGCACGGGCCGGAGAGGGTGGTGTAGGAAGCGATGCGGCGTTCGGCGCCGGGTTCGGTGACCGGCTCCCAGCTCTGAATCGAGCCCCAGTCGTGGGCCACCAGATGCACCGGCCGGTGCGGGCTGAGCGCGTCGATCACGGCGAACAGGTCATCGCGCAGCTCCGCCAGCCGGTAGGCGGCCAGGGCGGTGGGCGCCGAGGAGGCGCCGGCGCCGCGCACGTCGTAGGTGATCACCTGGTAGCCATCGCCGAGGGCCTCGGCCAGACCGTCCCAGACCTCGCCGTTGTCCGGGTAGCCGTGCACGCACAGCACCGTGGGGGCGTCCGGGTCGCCGCGGCGACGGGTGGCCAGGTTGACGCCCTCGCGGACCACGGTGCGGTGTTGCCACTGGTTCATGAGAAACCCTCTGCCGATTGAGCGAACGAACGTTATCGCGAACCCGCATTGTGCGCGCTGGCCGGCGAACCACCATTCGCCCCGGCGCCCCCGGGGTTCCGTGAAGAAGCCATTGGGCACTGTCAATTTTGCGCTTTTTTACGCCACGACGGCGGCGTCGTTACCGCCGGTATGTTCTTGTTATGCAGGGTGATGGCCGGTGGAGTCCGCGACTTTCTTGCCGTAGTCTTCACCCGTTAATCTCGTGCCCCTGCTTAGGGTGCGCGGCATCGCCGCGTCTGGATGGCGTGATGAATAAAGAAAGGAGGGTAGAGTGCCTAAACAACGTTTTGCGTATTCGGGTCTGGCCGGCCTGCTGACCTTGCTGGTTATGCTGTTCGCGCCTCCCGCGCTGGCCCAGGAAAACACCGCAGCCAGCGGCGAGCCCGCCTACGGCACTTTGGCGGATCTGCTCGAAAACGAGAGTTCGCGAAACGCCCTCATCGAGGAATTGCGCGGTCTGGAAGCGGCCCGCGCCGGTGATGCCGCCGCCGCCGACGAGAAAACGACGGAACCGGCGCCGGTGGAAGGCGCTCCGCCGCCGGAACAGATCGCGGCGGAAGCCCCCAGTGGCCAGCGCCCGGAGCAGGTGTCCTTCGCCCGGCGCATGGCCGCCACCACCGGCCATATGCTGAGCAATGTGGGTGACCAGTTCACCGCCCTGGGCGTGGCCCTGGGCGGTATTTTCGGCGTCGATGCCGCCGAGGCGGACACCGGCGGCATGGCCAGCGTGGACAGCCAGGCCCTGGGCGCCGCGGCGATCAACCTCGCCATCCTGGTGATCGCCACCTTCGTGGTGTTCTTTATTCTGCGCGCCATCGCCAAACCGTCGTTTCGGGCGCTGAGCGGCTGGGCCCTGCGCGGCTCGGAAAAATTCGCCATGCTGCGCACCGTGGTGGCGGTGGCGGTGGCCGCCTTCGTCGACGTGGTGGTGGTGGCGCTGGCCTATCTGGCCGGTGGCGCCGTGTCCTCGGCGCTGGTCAACAACGTGGACGCCGACGCCACCCGCCTGGCCCTGTTCCTGAACGCCTTCCTGGTGGTGGAGCTGTTCAAGGCCGGCCTGCGCATGCTGTTTTCCTCCGGCTACGAAGGTCTGCGGCTGGTGCCGGTGGGCGCCGATCAGGCCGGCTACTGCAACCGCTTCCTGGCCAACCTGGCCGGGTTCATCGGCTACGGCATGCTGGTGCTGGTGCCGGTGCTGAACTTCAACCTGTCACCGTCGCTGGGCTCCGCGGTGGGCACCATCATCATGCTGCTGGCCCTGATCTACGCGGCGATCGTGATTCTCAAGAAGCGCACCGTGGTGCGCGACCGCCTGTTCGCCCGGGCCGAGCAGACCAGCGGGCCCGGCCGGGTGCTGATGCGCCTGCTCGGTCGCCTCTGGCACGTGCTGGCCCTGGCCTATGCGTTCCTGGTATTCGCGGTCACCGTGATCAACCCGGACACGGCCCTGCCGTTCGTCGCTTCCGCCACCCTGCTGACGGTAGTGTACGCCGGGGTGGGCATGCTGGTGTCGGTGATTCTGACCCAGCTGATCGGTAAGGAGATCCGCTTCTCCGAGCGGCTCAATCACTCCATGCCGAGGCTGCAGTCGCGGGTCAATACCTACGTGCCCACCGGCCTGAAGGTGATCCGCGCCATGATCCTGATTCTGGTGGTGGTGCTGTCGCTGGACGCCTGGGAGGTCTACGACCTGGCCGCCTGGTACGCCACCGAAGCCGGCGTCAGCGTGGTCAGCGCGATCGTCGATATCCTGCTGATCCTGCTGGTGGCCGCGGCCGTCTGGATCGGCCTGGCGAGCCTGCTGGAGCACAAATTCAGCCCCCGCGAAGGCGCCGATCCGGCCGCCGCCGCCCGGGCCGAGACCCTGCTGGGGCTGTTCCATACCGCCCTGGCCATCGCCCTGATCATCATGACCACGATGATCGTGCTGTCGGAGATCGGCATCGACATCGCGCCGCTGATCGCCGGCGCCGGGGTGCTGGGTCTGGCCATCGGTTTCGGTGCCCAGAAGCTGGTGCAGGACGTGATCACCGGGGTCTTCATCCAGCTGGAAAACGCCATCAACACCGGCGACTTCGTCAGCGCCGGCGGCAACTCCGGCACCGTGGAGCGGGTCGGCATTCGCTCCGTGGCCATGCGCGACCTGTCCGGCACCTACCACATCGTGCCGTTCTCGGCGGTGGGCGCGGTGTCCAACTACACCCGCGAGTTCGGCAACCACGTGGGCGAGTACGGCATTGCCTATCGCGAGAGCATCGACGATGCCATCACCCAGCTGGAAGCGGCCTTCGAGGAACTCAAGGAAGGTCCCATGAAGGACAACATCCTGGCGCCGATGACGGTGGCCGGGGTGACCGCCCTGGCGGACAGCTCGGTGAACATCCGGGTGGTGATCAAGGCGTCCCCGGGGATGCAGTGGGCGGTGGGCCGTGCCTACAACCGTCTGGTCAAGAAGTACTTCGACCAGGCCGGCATCGAGATTCCGTTCCCGCATACCACGCTGTACTTCGGCGAGGACAAGGACGGCAAGGCACCGCCGGCCTACATCAAGGTGCTCAACGACGACCGGGTGGTGGACACCCAGGATGGCAAGGGCAACGACCCCGCCGGCTGACGCCGGCGCCTGCCTCCATCGACCCGAAAGGCCCCGCTCGCGGGGCCTTTTTTATGGTGGTGGGGTTGTTCCCTTCAGCCGGGGCGCGGCTCAGGGCGCGATGAACCATAAAAAAAGGCCGGCAAGGGGTTGCCGGCCTGAAAGCGGGATCGCCGGGGGGGACGATCTCCGGGGGATCGGGAAGGGGCGCTCAGGCCGCCTTCTTGAGGGCGTCGCCCAACAGCGCTTCGAATTGTTCCAGGTATTCCCGGTTGTCGTGGTCCCAGGGATGGAAGCCGGGCTTGAACCAGTCCAGCCAGGCCTTGGCGGTGTAGCGGAAAATGCCCTTGCGGCCCAGGCTGTGGCGCCACACCGCGCGCCAGCCCCGGCGGTCGAACAGGCCACCACTGACCCGCACATTGTGCAGATAGAAGGGCAGGAACAGGGCGAAGAACACGCTGGTGGAGAGCACCAGGGCGAAGCAGCGCAGCGCGTAGGCGGAAGCCTGGTCGTCGCTGCCCACCGCCAGCTGATAGACGTCGAAGGCCACCGCCTTGTGCTCGGTTTCCTCCAGGGCGTGCCAGTTCCAGATCGCCTTGTAGTCGTCATCGGCGCCTTCCAGGATCTCCGGCAGGCTCAGCAGGCCGTCGGCGAGGATCGCGGTCAGATGCTCCAGGGCCACGGTGCCGGACAGCTGGAAGGCCTTGGGCGTGGTCTTCTGCAGGCGCGCCAGCAGCGCGGCCACGATTTTTTCCTGGGCGGCCACCGGCACCCCGGCCTGGTTGACGAATTCGTTGTACTCTTCGTGCTCGCGGCCGTGCATGGCTTCCTGACCGATGAACGCGGTCACCGCCGCTTTCAGGTCCGGGTCCTGGACGAGGTCGCGATAGTGACGCACGCTATCGATGAAGAAGCGTTCGCCCACCGGAAAGAACAGGCTCAGAGTGTTCAGGAACTGGCTCACGTTGCGCCCGTCCCGATGCCAGGACAGGGCCTTGTCGGCGTTCAGGTGGAAACGCAGATTACGGCGCGTGGGCAGAATGTTGATCGCCATGGCGATGTACCTCTGATGATTGTTACATTGACCGATGATACATTCTGCCCGCCAAACGCGGTTGGCTTTACAGGAAGGAACGGATGTCGTGATGGCGAATAAACAAGAGAAGGCGGATCGTTTACTCGATGCCCTGGTGGCCCATGTCCATGAAACCCTGGAGCCCGGCCGTATCGACGCCTGGCTGGAAGGGGAGCTGGATTTCCTGCTGGACCAGGCGGAGCGCCTGACCCTGGGCGAGGTGGTCAGTGCCGAACAGGTGCGGATCACCGCCCGCAAGTACGCCATCGAGGTGGAGCTGGGGGGCGGCATCCCCGAGCTGGTGGGCGAAATGGTGGAGCGCTTCTACGAGCACGGCATCCAGACCCGGCGCCGGGTGGGCGAGGTGGTCGACGAGGCCACCGTGGTGGCGCTGGTGGACAAGCTGCTGGAAGTGCCCCTGTCGCGGCAGGGCATCGGCTGGTTGAGCCGTAATCCGGTGCTGCTGGCGGTGCTGGCCGGCGGCACCCAACTGGGCCTGAAGACCTGGCTGCACCAGGGCATGCCCGGGCCGGTGCGCGGGCTGATCGACCGCCGCGTGCCGCCGCGCTGGCGGGCCGGGTTGGAGCTGCGCGTGCAGGACTGGCTGCAGGAGCGCATGGCGGCGTTGCTGGCGGACCCGTGGCTGTACAGCGACGACAATCTGGGGGCCCTGCGCGAGCTGGTGCTGGTGGCCTGGCAGGAGTTCGCCGAGCGCCCCCTGGAAGATCTGCGCGATCTGCTGGACAGCGAGGACATCCAGGAACTGTTCGTGATCGGCTACGACTTCTGGCGGGAGTTCCGCCACAGCGACTACTTCGCCGCACTGCTGGATGCCGGCGTGGACGCCTTCTTCGACAAATACGCCGAGCTGACCCTGCGTGAGCTGATCGACGAGGTGGGCCTGACCCGCGAGCATCTGCTGGACGACGCCCTGCGCTTCGGCCCGCCGGCGGTACAGCTGCTGAAAGAACGGGGCATGCTCGAGGCGTGGCTGCGCCGGCAGTTGGAACCCTTCTTCGCCAAGCCGGAGACGTTGGCGATCCTCGACGAGTAGCGGCCTACGCCGGGCCGTCGCCGGCCCGGTTGTGCTGCCGCTTGAGCAGCGCGAGCAGCTGATCCTCGGCCACCGGCCGGCTGATCAGATAGCCCTGGATGCTGTCGCAATCCATATCGCGCAGAATCTCCAGGTGCTGCTCGGTTTCCACCCCTTCCGCCACCACGCTCATGTTCAGGTTGTGCGCCATGTCGATGATGGCCCGGGTGATGGCCGCGTCTTCCTCGCTCTTGTGCAGGTCGGTGATAAAGGTGCGGTCGATCTTGAGGGTGTCCACCGGGAAGCGTTTCAGGTAGTTCAGCGACGAATAACCGGTGCCGAAATCGTCCAGGGACAGCCCCACGCCCCGCTCCCGTAAGCGTTCCAGCAGCGCGATGTTCTGGTCCATGTCTTCCATGATCAGGCTTTCGGTGAGCTCCAGCTCCAGCAGATGGGCGGGCAGCTCGGTGAGGTGCAGGATGCGGTCCACCACGTCCGCCAGATTGCCCTTGCGGAACTGGTGGGCGGACAGGTTCACCGACACGCGGATGTCGCCCAGGCCGCGCCGGTGCCATTGCCGGGCCTGCCGGCAGGAGCGTTCCAGCACCAGCTCGCCGATTGCGGAAATCAGCCCGGACTCCTCCGCCAGGGGAATGAATTCGGACGGCGCCAGCAGGCCCATGGTGGGATGCTGCCAGCGCACCAGCGCTTCCACCGAGGAGATGGTGTCGCTGGCCAGGTCCATCTTCGGTTGGTAGTGCACCACGAATTCGTTCTTGAAGATCGCCTTGCGCAGGCTGGTTTCCAGGGCCAGCTGCTCCACCGACGCCATTTGCATGCCCATGCGGTAGAACTGGAAGTTGTTGCCGCCGCCGCGCTTGGCCTGGTGCACCGCCATTTCCGCCTGGTTGATCATCGCCTGGGCTTCCTGGGCGGTGCTCGGGAACACGCTGATGCCGATGCTGGCGCCGAGCAGCAATTCATGGCCATCGATCAGGAACGGCTTTTTCATCATGTTGATCAGCTTCTGGCAGAGCACGCCGATCTGGGACTCGCCGCCGCAGTCCTCCAGCACCAGGGTGAATTCGTCGCCGCCCACTCGGGCCAGGTTCTCGTCGTTGACGCCGCAGGAGCAGATGCGCTCGGCGGCCTGCTTGAGCAGCCGGTCGCCGATCTCGTGGCCCAGGCTTTCGTTGATCGGCTTGAAGCGGTCCAGGTCGATCATCAGCAGGGCGGCCTTTTCCCGATTCAGCCGCGCCAGGGTCAGGGCGCGCTGCAGCCGCTCCCGGAACAGGGTGCGGTTGGGCAGGCCGGTGAGGCGGTCATAGTTGGACAGGAACTGGACCCGCTCCTCGGTTTCCTTGCGCGAGGTCAGGTCCGAGAGCATGCCCACATAGCGGATCACCCGCTGCTTCTCGTCCAGCACGCTGCTGATCTGCAGCCACTCCGGGAACGGCTCGCCATTGCGCCGGCGCTCGCTGATCTCGCCCTCCCAGAAACCGGTACGGCGCAGCGCCAGGGTGATGCTGCGGTAGATGTCCCGGTTGCGCTCCACATGGGGGTTGTCGGTCATGCTCTCGCCGAGCACCTCGGACTCGCGGAAGCCGGTGATCTGCTCGAAGCGGGCGTTCACCGCCAGGAAGCGGAAATGGCGGTCGAGAATAAAGATGCCCTCCGGGGCGTTCTCGAACACGGTGGCCGCCAGCCGTTGTTGCTCCTGGGCCTCGCGGGTGGCGGTGATGTCCCGGCGGGTGCCGATCATGCGCAGGGCGCGACCGTTGTCGCTCCACTCCACCACGCGGCCCTCGTCCTCGATCCAGCACCAGGGCCCGTTGGCGTGGCGCAGCCGGTAGAGGGCGTGGTAGCGGTCGGTTTCGCCTTTGAAGTGGCCCACCATGGCGCGGCGGATGGCGGGAAAATCGTCCGGGTGGACCAGTTGCTGCAGGTCGCCGAAGAAGTTGCGGAAGTACTCGCTCTCGTAGCCGAGGATGCGGTCGAAATTGGTGTGGTAGTTGGTGCCGCTCTGCAGGTCCCAGTCCCACAGGCCGATGTTGCTGGCGTCCAGCGCCAGCTGCAGGCGCTCGCCGGCGGCGCTCAGTTCCTTGTTGGCCTGCTCCAGGGCATGGGTGCGGTCGCTGACCATGGACTCCAGCCGGTCGTTGGCCTCCTGGAGGCGGCGGCGGGCTTCCTTGCGCTCCATGATCTCCTCGGCGAGTTTCTCGTTGAGCGCCTCGGCGTTGGCCCGGGCCCGGTCCAGGTAATCGATCAGGGCGGTGTTGCTGGTCTGCAGATCCAGGGCCTGGTGGGTGGTCTGGTTGATGCGCCGCGCGGCGATGATCAGAAAGCCCAGGGTGGCCACCAGCATGGCCGCCAGCGCCGGCTCACTGTCGTGGGTCACCACCAGCTGCGCGCAGGCCGGCCCCAGCAGGCAGGCCTGGTAGAGCACCACGGTGGGCAGGTGGCTGCTGTAGGCGGCCAGCGCCAGAATACTCAGGCCGATACCCAGGCAGCTCATGGTGAGCTGGGCATAAAGCATGGAATCGGAGAGCAGGCTGTCGGCGGGATTGAACAGAAAACCGGCGGCGCCCATGCACACCGCGGACAGCAGGATCGACAGGGACACCCGCCACAGGTCGCGGCGGCCGCCGCCGTAGCCGGCCCGCGCGGTCAGCAGCCAGGCCAGCCGCGCCACCAGGACGGTCAGCACCACCAGCACCCAGCCCACCAGCCAGGGGCGCGGCGTGGGCGTGCTCCAATAGGCCCACAGGGCGGCAATCGCGGCCAGGGCTTCCAGCACGTTCATGCTCTTCACCCCACTGGTGAGGTGTTGGCACTGGGCGCGGATCACCGCCGTCTGCTGCTTGCTGGTATGTGGCTCGGATGAAGTCGACACAGGTTCGTTCCAGGCTCTGGGCCTCGGGCGCCGTCGCGTGGGTCGCCCGGCTTTTTGTTTGGCAGTTTACCCAGCCCCACGGAATAGGGAAACCGGATAGCGCGTTGCCGTTCACATCTACCGCGTCCGGCCGGCGGTTCTGATAAACTTCGCCGCCATGGATGACATCACCCCCCTGATCGAAGGCCTCAATGCCGCCCAACGCGACGCCGTGACCGCCGAGGACCGCCACCTGCTGGTGCTGGCCGGCGCCGGCTCGGGCAAAACCCGTGTGCTGGTGCACCGCATCGCCTGGCAGATCGCCACCGGCCAGGCCTCGCCGTTCGGCGTGCTGGCGGTGACCTTCACCAACAAGGCGGCCGCCGAAATGCGCGGCCGCATCGAACAGCTCCTCGAGATGCCCGCCGGCGGCATGTGGGTGGGCACCTTCCACAATATTGCCCACCGACTGCTGCGCGCCCACTGGCAGGAGACCGGCCTGCCCCAGAACTTCGAAATCATCGACGCCGAGGACCAGCAGCGGCTGGTTCGGCGGGTGATCCGCGAGCTGGGGCTCGACGAGCAGCGCTGGCCGGCCCGCCAGGCCACCTGGTTCATCAATGGCCAGAAAGACGAGGGGTTGCGCGCCGCTCACATGGATATCGGCGAGGGCGACCTCTTTCTTAAGACCATGCAGACGATCTATCTGGCCTATGAGGAAGCCTGCGGGCGCGGCGGCCTGGTGGATTTCAACGAAATGCTGCTGCGGGTGCTGGAGCTGTTCCGCGACAACGACGGCCTGCGCGGCCATTACCAGCGCCGCTTCCGGCACCTGCTGGTGGATGAGTTCCAGGACACCAACGCCATTCAATACGCCTGGCTGCGGTTGCTGGCCAGCGACGACAACGCGGTCACCATCGTCGGCGACGACGACCAGTCCATCTACGGCTGGCGCGGCGCCAAAATCGAGAACATCCACAAGTTCAGCCGCGACTTCCCGGACACCCGCACCGTGCGCCTGGAGCAGAACTACCGCTCCACCGGCACCATCCTGCAGGCGGCCAACGCGGTGATCGGCAACAACAGCGACCGGCTCGGCAAGGAACTGTGGACCGACGGCGGCCACGGCGACCCGATCCGGCTGTACGCGGGCTTCAACGAGGTGGACGAAGCGCGCTTTATCGCCGGCAAGGTGGAGAACCTGGTGCAGCAGGGTGGCCTGCGCCGGGAGGTGGCGGTGCTGTACCGCTCCAACGCCCAGTCCCGGGTGCTGGAGGAAGCCTTTCTGCAGGCCGGCATTCCCTACCGCATCTACGGCGGCCAGCGCTTCTTCGAGCGCGCCGAGATCAAGAACGCGCTGTCCTACCTGCGCTTGCTCAGCAACCGGCGCGCGGACTCCGCCTTCGAGCGGGTGGTCAACACCCCGACCCGGGGGATCGGCGCCAAGACCCTGGAAGCCCTGCGCCAGATCGCCCGGGAGCGCGGCCTGCCGTTGTGGGACGCGGCGGCGGCGATGATCAACGAGCGGCTGCTCAGCGCCCGCGCCGGCAACGCCCTGCTGGCGTTCCTGCAGCTGGTGGACCGGCTGGCGGAGGAAACCGCCGACCTGGATCTGGCGGAAACCGCCGAGCACGTGATCGCCGCCAGCGGCCTGCTCGATTTCCACGGCCAGGAGAAGGGCGAAAAGGGCCAGCAGCGGCAGGAAAACCTGCGCGAGCTGATCTCCGCCACCCGCCAGTTCGGCGACGAGGACGGCGAGGACGACCCGCTCGCCGCCTTCCTCGACCACGCCGCCCTGGAGGCCGGCGAAGGCCAGGCCGACGCCCATGAAGACGCGGTGCAGATGATGACGCTGCATTCCGCCAAGGGGTTGGAGTTTCCGGTGGTGTTCATCACCGGCCTGGAAGAGGGCCTGTTCCCGCACCAGATGTCCTCCGAGGAACCGGGCCGGCTCGCCGAGGAACGGCGCCTGTGCTACGTGGGTGTGACCCGCGCCATGCGCGAGCTGTACCTGACCCACGCGGAGAGCCGCCGGCTCTACGGCAACGAGACGTTCAACCCGCCGAGCCGCTTTCTGCGCGAGATCCCCGGCGAACTGCTGGAGGAGGTGCGCGCCCGCGCCGGCGTCACCCGCCCGGTGGGCGGCGGCGGGACGCTGCGCCAGGAAGACGCCAATGGTATTGTGCTGGGGGCGCGGGTGTTGCATCCCAAGTTCGGCGAGGGGACGGTGCTGCATTTCGAGGGCCAGGGGCCCAACGCCCGCCTGCAGATCAATTTCGACGGCGCCGGCACCAAATGGCTGGTGAGCCAGTACGCGCGCCTGGAAGTGATCTGAATAAACTGCGCGATGAATCGCACTTTGTTAATCCGTGCACAACAACAACACGATCGGGAGATTTCAATGGATCGTCGTAAATTCGTTTCCGCCCTGGGTCTGGGGCTCGGCGGCGTCGCTCTGGCCGGCTGTGGCCAGGACAACGGCAACAACGCTCAATCCGGTGAGGCCGCCGGCGCGGCCCAGGCCGATACCGCCGCCAAAAAACCGGCGAAAACCCTGGAATGGAAGCTGGTCACCGCCTGGCCGAAGAACTACCCGGGCCTGGGCACCGGCGCCAACCGCTTCGCCGAGCGGGTCACCGCCATGTCCGGCGGCCGCCTGACCGTGAAGGTCTACGGCGCCGGTGAGCTGGTGCCGGCGATGGGCGTGTTCGACGCGGTGCGCGACGGCAGCGCGGACATGGGCCACTCCGCCTCCTATTACTGGAAGGGCAAGCACCCGGCCACCCCGTTCTTCACCGCCGTGCCCTTCGGCCTCACCGCCCAGGAAATCAACAGCTGGATGAACTTCGGCGGCGGCCAGGAACTGTGGGACGAGCTGTACGGCGGCTTCGGCATCAAACCGCTGCCCTGCGGCAACAGCGGCACCCAGATGGGTGGCTGGTTCCGTAAGGAAATCAACAGCCTGGCGGACATCAAGGGCCTCAAGATCCGGGCCCCGGGCCTGGCCGGCGAGATCATGCAGCGGATCGGCGCCACCCCGGTGCAGATGCCCGGCGGCGAGGTGTTCACCTCCATGCAGACCGGCGCCCTGGACGCCGCCGACTGGGTCGGCCCCTACAACGACCTGGCCTTCGGCCTGCACAAGGTGGCCGACTACTACTACTACCCGGGCTGGGCGGAGCCGGGTGCCATGCTGGAAATGATGATCAACAAGGAGAAGTGGGAATCGCTGCCCGACGACCTCCAGGAGATCGTCAAGAACGCCGCCGAGGCGGAGAACCAGCACATCTACGATGAGTTCACCGCGCGCAACGCGGAGGCCCTCAAGCAACTGGTGGACGAGCACGGCACCCAGCTGCGCCGGTTCCCGGACGAGGTGCTGATGAAGCTGCACGAAACCAGCGAGCAGGTGATCCAGGATCTGGTGGCCGGCAACGACCAGGCCCGGCGGATCTATGAATCCTACCGGGACTTCCGCGATTCCGTGGTGCCCTACGTGGCGGTGGCCGAACAGTCCGCGCTCAACGTCCGCTCCATGGTGCTGGGCCAGAAAACGTCCTGAAGAGCAGGCGCCCTTCGGGCGCCTTTTCAGTCCCGCGGCACTGACCGGGTGCGGCCATTCTCGTCGATGGCCACGAAGGTGAAGTGCCCCTCGGTGACCTTGGCCAGGGCACCGCTGTCCTCCACGATCCACACCTCCACCAGAATCTGCATGGAACTGCGGCCGATGTCCTGCATGCGGGTGTAGCAGCTCACCACGGCGCCCACCGGCACCGGGCGCAGGAACGCCATGGAATCAATGGCCACCGTGGCCACCCGGCCGCGGGCCCGGGCCCGGGCAGTGACGGCGCCGGCCAGGTCCATCTGCGAGACCAGCCAGCCGCCGAAGATGTCGCCGTTCCAGTTGGCGTTCTCGGGCATGGCGATGGTCTGCAGTGCCAGGGTGCCTTGCGGCCGGGGAGTGTCGTCGTTGGTCATGTTATTGGAATCCGAAAATCCTTATCCATTAAGGAGCCCGGGCAACCAGGTGGCCAGGTCGGGAAACAGGGCCAGGATGCCGAGCATGGTCAGTTGAATCAGAATAAAGGGTATCACGCCTGTGTAGATATGCGCGGTGCGTACCTCCGGGGGTGTGACGCCCCGCAGATAGAACAGGGCAAAGCCGAACGGCGGCGTCAGGAACGAGGTCTGCAGGTTCAGGGCGATCATCACCCCCAGCCAGATCGGGTCCACGCCCATGGCCAGCAGCACCGGCCCGACGATGGGGACCACCACGAAGGTGATCTCCATGAAATCGAGAATAAAGCCCAGCAGGAACACGATCAGCATCACCACCAGCATGGCGCCGACCACGCCGCCGGGCAGGGCGTCGAACAGGTGCGCCACGGTCTCGTCGCCACCGTAGGCGCGGAACACCAGTGAGAACAGGCTGGCGCCGATCAGGATCATGAACACCATGGCGGTGACGCGGGTGGTGCCACGCACCGTCTCGCGCAGAATGTGCAGGTCCAGGTGGCGGTTGATGGCGGCCAGCAGCAGCGAGCCGAAGGCGCCCACGCCGGCGGCCTCGGTGGGGGTGGCGAAACCGGCCAGGATCGAGCCCATCACCGCGGCGATCAGCAGCAGCGGTGCCAGCAGCCCGCGCAGCAGGGAGCTGTCGTCCACGCCGTCCACCCGGGCGTCCTCCGCGCGCATGGCCGGCGCCATCTCCGGGCGCAGCTTGGAAATCACCAGCACATAGATCAGATACATGGCCACCAGCACCAGGCCGGGCACCAGGGCGCCCACGAACAGGTCGCCCACGGACACCGTGTCCAGGGCCCAGCGGCCCTGGGCCAGCTGCGCTTCCTGATAGGCGGTGGAGAGCACGTCGCCCAGCAGCACCAGGGCGATGGACGGCGGGATGATCTGGCCCAGGGTGCCGGTGGCGCAGATCAGGCCGGTGGCCAGGCGCGGGTCGTAACCGTGGCGCAGCATGGTGGGCAGCGACAGCAGGCCCATGGTCACCACGGTGGCGCCGACGATGCCGGTGCTGGCCGCCAGCAGCGCGCCCACCAGTACGATGGCCAGCCCCAGGCCGCCGGGAAACACCGCCAGCAGCCGGCCCATGCTGGCCAGCAGGCGCTCCGCCACCCGCGATTTCTCCAGCATCACGCCCATGAACACGAACAACGGCACCGCCATCAGGCTGGTGTTCTCGATGATGCCGAACAGGCGCCCGGGCAGAAAGGTCAGCTCGGACATCTCCACGGCGCCGGTGAGCAGGCCGCCGAGGCCGAACATCAGGGCCACGCCGCCCAGGCAGAAGGCCACCGGGTAGCCGCTCAGCAGCACCACGCCCACCGCCAGGAACATCAGCAGCGGGATCAGCTGGATCAGCTCCATGCGTCCCCCTCATCGTGCTGCACCGGCTCCGGCGCGTGGGCGCCGGCCAGGGTCAGGCCGGCGTGGATCAGCTCGGCCACCGCCTGCACGGTAAGCAGCGCCGGCAGCGCCAGCAGCAGGCTCTTGAGCACGAACACCAGCGGCAGGCCGCCGTTGTCGGAGGCCTCCAGGCCGGCCCAGCTGTTCAGCACGTAATGCAGGCAGAGCGTGAAGATGGCGACGCACAGTGGCAGCAGCAGCAACAGGGTGCCGAGCAGATTGACCAGGGCCTTACGGCGGGGGCTGAAATGCTGATAGAAGACGTCGACGCGGACGTGCTCGTCGAGGGCCAGGGTGTAGGCGGCGCCGAGCATGAACAGGGCCCCGTGCAGGTAGGTGATGCTCTCCTGGAGGGCGATATTGCCGATGCCGAAGCCGTAGCGCAGCACCACCACCAGCACCATCAGCAGCACCATGGCGATGGCGAACCAGGCGCAGCAGTGGCCCACTCCGCAGGTAAAGGCGGTGAGCCGCCGCTGCCAGCGCATCAGCGCCTGTTGTTGTCGTGAAATCAAAATTGCCTCGCCGGATCCCGGGTCCGGCGCGAATTATACGGATGATGGGCCGTCAGGTCAGCAAACACGCGGGCTGCGCGGCCTTTTTGTATCACTTTTTCGTGCCCCTTTCGGCGCCCGGCGGCGGTTCGGGGTGAATTTGTCATCTTAGTGTCATTTAGCGGTTTCATACTGCCTCGCGACTGGAAAACCGGGCGGCGGGCCGTCGCGAACCGTGTCACAGTTCCAACGTGTCACATTGTTGCAATGGTCCTTGCCCACAATCGACCTCCCCTGGCCCGGGCACCGTCGGGGGATCCGGATCAGCGAGCCCGGGCAAGGGCGGCATCGAGGGCGATGTCGCTCCATTCGCAGATGCAGACGAGGATTCAACAATGCGTTTCAAGAAAGCTCTTGGTTTGGCCTTCGCCGCCGTTTCCATGACCGCCGCCGCGGCGCCGGCCATGGCCCGTGACACCATTCAGATCGCCGGTTCTTCCACCGTGCTGCCCTACGCCAGCATCGTGGCCGAGCAGTTCGGCAACGCCTTCCCGTTCAACACCCCGGTGGTCGGCTCCGGCGGCTCCAGCGGCGGCCTGCGCCAGTTCTGCCAGGGCGTCGGTGAGAACACCATCGACATCGCCAACGCCTCCCGCGCCATCAAATCCAGCGAGATCGAGAGCTGCGGCAAGGCCGGCGTGAAGGAAATCCTGGAAGTGCGCTTCGGCTACGACGGCATCGTGTTCGCCTCCAACGCCAGCAAGGGCACCTTCAAGCTGAAGCCGGAGCACGTCTACAAGGCGATCGCCGCCCAGGTACCGAAGGACGGCAAAATGGTGGCCAACCCCTACACCAAGTGGTCGCAGATCGATAAGTCCCTGCCGGACCAGGAAATCGTGCTGGTGATCCCGGCCTCCAACCACGGCACCCGTGAAGTGTTCGAAGAGAAAGTGGTGCTGGACGGCTGCAAGGCGGACGACGAGGAAGCCTGCCTGAAGTTCCGTCAGGACGGCCGCGTGATCGAGATCTCCGGTGACTACACCGAAACCCTGGCCCGTCTGCAGGCGCAAGCCGACGCGGTGGGTGTGTTCGGCCTGGGCTTCTACGAGCAGAACCGTGACCGCCTGAAAGTGGCCACCATCAACGGCATCACCCCGACCCTGGAAACCATCGGCTCCGGCGAATACCCGGTATCCCGCCCGCTGTTCTTCTACGTGAAGGGCGAGCACATCGGTTCCATCCCGGGCATCGAGGAATACGTGCAGTACTTCCTGAGCGAAGACGTGTCCGGCTTCGGCAGCCAGCTGGAAGAGATCGGTCTGATTCCGCTGAACGACGAAGAGCGCGAGCAGGCGATCGCTGATTTCAAAGACCGCAAGGTCGTCAGCAAGTAACATAGGCAGCCATTGCCAACCACGGCCCCCGTCGGTCCCACGCCTTCGGGGGTCGTTGTTTAAATACGGTCAACGGGTACGCTCAAATGGAGTCACGATGGACAACATGACGCTGATCGTTCTGCTCCTGATCCTGATGGGCGTGGCCTATCAACTGGGTCTCACCCGGAGCCGCTCGGTCGCCACCACCACCACCGGGCGCATGAACTCCCGGCCCGGCTACTACGGTTGGCTGGTGGCGCTGTGGTGCGGTCTGCCGGCGTTACTGGTGTTCGTGCTCTGGACCCTGCTGGAACCCGCGGTGATCCGCTCGGTGGTGTTCTCGCAACTGCCGCCGGAAATGTCCAACCTGTCGTCGCAGCAGGTCGGCAACCTGATGCAGCGGCTCGGCGATATCGCCAGTGGCTATGGCGTCTCCGGGGAGCCGGCGCCCTACGAGGTGGCGGCGGCGGAAACGCTGGCGCGGCTGCGCGGCATCGGCGAGCTGGCCAAGATCGCGGTGATGGCGTCCCTGGCCCTGGGCGGGCTGTTCATCGCCCGTGGCCGGATCCGCCCGCAACTGCGGGCACGCAATCATGTGGAGAAGGTGGTCAACGTCGGCCTGCTGCTGTGTTCCGGCGTGGCGATCCTCACCACCGTGGGCATCGTGTTCTCCATGTTCGGGGAAGCGATGCGCTTCTTTTCGTTCGTCAATCCACTGGACTTCTTTTTCGGTCTGAACTGGAACCCACGTTTCAGCAGTACCGGCCACAGCAACTACGGCGATTTCGGTCTGCTGCCGTTGCTCTGGGGCACGCTGATGATCAGCATCATCGCGTTGCTGGTGGCGGTGCCGGTGGGTTTGATGACCGCCATTTACATGTCGGAGTACGCGCCCTCCTGGCTGCGTTCCTTCGCCAAGCCGGTGATCGAAGTGCTCGCCGGCATCCCCACCATCGTCTACGGCGTGTTCGCCTTGATGGTGGTGGGCCCGTTCTTCTCCAGTGTGGGTGACCTGGTCGGCATCCAGATTCGCTCCACCAGCGCCCTCACCGCCGGTTTCGTGATGGGCGTGATGATCATCCCGTTCGTATCGTCGCTGTCCGACGACATCATTTCCCAGGTGCCCCAGTCGCTGCGCGACGGCTCCCTGGGCATGGGCGCCACCAAGTCGGAAACCATCCGCCAGGTGGTGCTGCCGGCGGCGCTGCCGGGCATCGTCGGCGCCTTTCTGCTGGCCGCCAGCCGCGCCATCGGCGAAACCATGATCGTGGTGCTGGCCGCCGGCAACAGCCCGGTGCTGCACGCCAATCCGTTCGAGGCGGTGTCCACGGTGACGGTGACCATCGTCAACCAGCTCACCGGTGACACCGACTTCGCCAGCCCGCAATCCCTGGTGGCGTTCGCGCTGGGTCTGACCCTGTTCGTGATCACCCTGGGCCTGAACGTGGTGGCCCTGTACATCGTCCGTAAATACCGGGAGCAATACGACTGATGGCCAACAGTACGATGGAGTCCGGTGTCGACCCGCGTGCGCGGATCCAGAGTCAGGTGGAGCAAAGCCTGCGCCGCCGCCACGCCAGGGAAAAGCGCTTCCGCCGGTTCGGCCTCACCGCGGTGATGCTGGGGCTGGCGTTCGTGGCGGTGCTGTTCGTGAGCATCTTCTCCCGGGGGCTGCCGGCTTTCTGGCAGTCCACCCTGACCCTGGACGTGCGTTTTGATCCGGCGGTGCTGAACATGGGCCCGCCGCCGCAACAGCAGCCCGAGGAGTCGCCCCGGGACTTCCAGCAGCGCCTCAACGCCTGGAACTTCCAGCTCACCATGGCGAGCTGGAACACCATTCTGGAAGACGCCCTGATCGCCGAGAAGCCGGCGCTGGAAGAGCACCGCCGGCAGCTGCGCAAGCTGTTCACCAGCGGCGCCAAATACCGGCTGCGCGACATGGTGGCGGAGAACCCGTCCCTGATTGGCCAGAGCCGCGAAGTGACGCTGCTCGCCGACGCGGAGGTGGACGTCTGGATTCGCGGCAATATCGACCGCAGTCTGCCGGACGCGCGCCTTCAGCTCAGCCCGGAGCTGCGCCGCATCGCCGATGAACTGCACGAGGACGGCCTGCTCGACGTGACCTTCAGCACCACGCTGTTCACCAACTCGGACTCGCGCAGCTCGCCGGCCTCCGCCGGCCTGGCCGGCGCCTTCATGGGCTCGCTGTTCATGATGCTGGTGGTGATCGTGCTGGCGGTGCCGGTGGGCGTGGCCAGCGCCATTTACCTGGAAGAGTTCGCGCCCAAGAACAGATTGGTCGACTTGATCGAGGTGAACATCAATAACCTGGCGGCGGTGCCGTCCATCGTGTTCGGCCTGTTGGGCGCCTCGATCTTCATCAACTGGTTCCGGCTGCCGCTGTCGGCGCCGCTGGTGGGGGGGCTGGTGCTCAGCCTGATGACCCTGCCCACGGTGATCATCACCACCCGTTCCGCGCTCAAGGCGGTGCCGCCGTCGATCCGTCAGGCGGCGCTGGCCCTGGGCGCCTCGCGGGTGCAGACGGTGTTCCAGCAGGTGCTGCCGCTGGCGATTCCGGGCATCCTGACCGGGGCCATCATCGGCGTGGCCCAGGCCCTGGGGGAAACGGCGCCGCTGCTGCTGATCGGCATGAACGCCTTCGTGGCCAACATCCCGACCACGCCGTTTGAACAATCCACGGCCCTGCCGGTCCAGATCTATCTCTGGCAGGGAAATGAGATGCGCAACTTCTTCGAAGCGCGCACCTCGGCGGCGATCATCGTGCTGTTGTTGATGATGATCACCCTCAACGCATTCGCCATTTGGCTGCGCAAGAAATTCGAGAGAAGGTGGTGACAATGAAGATGGTTGATCCGGAAGTGATGGTCCAGCACAGGGACGACCGGCAATCCCAGTCGCCGGCGTCGCAAGCCGTCAAGATCAATGCCCGGGACGTCAAGATCTATTACGGCGAGACGCAGGCGATCAAGGGCATCGATCTGGACATCATGGAAAACGAGGTGATCTCGTTCATCGGCCCGTCCGGGTGTGGCAAGTCCACCTTCCTGCGCGCGCTTAATCGCATGAACGACACCATCGAGGGCTGCCGCCTGGAAGGCACCGTGACCCTGGATGGCGAGGACATCTACGATCCGTCCCTGGACGTGGTGCTGCTGCGCGCCAAGGTGGGCATGGTGTTCCAGAAGCCCAACCCGTTCCCCAAGTCGATCTACGACAACATCGCCTATGGCCCGCGCCTGCACGGCCTGGCCAGGCGCAAGTACGACCTGGACGAGATCGTCGAGACCAGCCTGCGCAAGGCCGGTCTGTGGGACGAGGTGAAGGACCGTCTCGACAAGCCGGGCACCGGCCTGTCCGGCGGCCAGCAGCAGCGGCTGTGCATCGCCCGGGCCATCGCCGTGAGCCCGGAAGTGATTCTGATGGACGAGCCCTGCTCGGCGCTGGACCCGATCGCCACCGCCAAGATCGAGGAGTTGATCGATGAGCTCACCGAGGCCTACACCATCGTCATCGTTACCCACTCCATGCAGCAGGCGGCGCGGGTGTCCCATCGCACCGCCTACTTCCATCTGGGCGAACTGGTCGAGGTGAACGACACCGAGACGGTGTTCACCAAACCCGAAAACGAACTCACCGAAGCCTACATCACCGGCCGCTTCGGCTAAGGCCAGAGGTCCAAGGAGAACAAACATGGATCGCATGCATTTTGGTCAGCACAGCTCCTCGCAGTTCAACGAAGCGTTGGAGTCGATTCGCAACCACCTGATGGAAATGGGTGGCCTGGTGGAAAAGCAGGTGGTCGACGCCCTGGAAGCTCTGCTGCGCGCCGACTCCGGCCTGGCCGAGAAGGTGCTGCAGACCGAGGAAAAGGTCGACCAGCAGGAAATCCAGATCGATGAGGAATGCGCCCGGGTACTGGCCCTGCGCCACCCGGCGGCCTCCGACCTGCGTCTGATCATCGCCGTGTCCAAGGCGGTGTCCGACCTGGAACGGATCGGTGATGAGTCCGCCAAGATCGCCGCCATGGCCCTGCAACTGGCCGAGGAAGGCGAATCCCCGCGCGGCTACGTGGAGGTGCGCCACATCGGCAACCATGTGCGCAATATGCTGCGCGACACCCTGGACGCCTTCGCCCGCTTCGACGCCGACAAGGCGGTGGAAGTGGCCGCCGAGGACACCGAGGTGGACATGGAATACCGCTCCGCCATGCGTGCTCTGGTGACCTTCATGATGGAGGACCCGCGGGCCATTTCCCGGGTGCTCAACATCATCTGGTCGCTGCGCGCCCTGGAGCGCATCGGCGACCACGCCCGCAATATCGGCGAGCAGGTGATCTTCCTGGTCAAGGGCACCGATGTACGGCACATCTCCATCGACCAGATGGAGAAAGAGGTGAAAAAACCCTGAGGGATCCGTACCCTGGGCTTGGTTTTCTGCCATAAAACCTTCATGGGCCCGGCCTTGCGCCGGGCTTTTTTCACGCTAATATATCCGTAAATCCGGATATACGAAATCAAAGTCCGACCCCCGATCAAGAGTGCGACCGCGAGGAACCGCCATGCACGCTGTCCAGACCGCCCCCGCCGAAGTGTCCGTCGCCAGCCTGTGCAAGTGCCTGGGCGATGAGCTGCGACTCAGCCTGGTGTGCCTGATGGAGACGGACCGGGAGGTCTGTGTGTGCGACCTGGTGGCGGCCCTGGACGCGCCCCAGTCCACCATCTCCCGCCATCTGGCCCAGTTGCGCCAGTGCGGCTTGGTGGTGGCCCGGCGCCAGGGCACCTGGATGCATTACAGGATCAACGGCGCCCTGCCAGAGTGGGCGCTTACTATCATTGAAAGCCTTGTGCGGCAGGGCCGGCGCCAATTGGGCCTGCGACCTCTGCAAGGACAATGCTGCTAACCGCCGAACGTTCACCGGAGAGACGACCGTGAAAATGCCGCTGAAACTGCTGTTTCTGTGCACCGCCAATTCCTGCCGCTCGATCCTCGGTGAGGCGCTGGCCAATCATTTGGGCGAGGGCCGCCTGGTGGCCCGCAGCGCCGGCAGCCACCCCTCCGGCCGGGTCAACGCCCACGCCCTGGCGGTGCTTGAGCGCCACGGCGTGCCGGTGGGCCGGCCCACCTCCAAATCCATGGACGACCTGGAAGACCCATGGTTCGACGTGGTCATCACGGTGTGCGACGCCGCCGCCGGCGAAGCCTGTCCGGTGTGGCTGTCCGAGTCCGCCAAGGTGCACTGGGGGATTCCGGACCCGGCCGCCGCGGAGGGCGACGAGGCGCACATCCAGGCGGTGTTCGAGGACACCTACGCGCGGTTGCGGGCGCGCCTGGAGGACGTGGTGGCGCTGGACCTTGAATCCCTTAACCCGCTCGGCCTGACCGCGGCGCTGCAAAAGATTCACCGGGACCAGGGCGACCACTGATGCCATTCTTCGAGCGCTTCTTGAGTGTCTGGGTGGGGCTGGCGATCGTCGCGGGCGTCGCCCTGGGGCTGGCGGCACCGGGCCTGTTCCAGGCGGTGGCCGCCTTCGAGGTGGCCCATGTGAACCTGGCGGTGGCGGTGTTCATCTGGGTGATGATCTACCCGATGATGATCCAGATCGACTTCGCCGCCATGAAGCGGGTGGGCGACAAGCCCAAGGGCCTGCTGCTCACCCTGGTGGTGAACTGGCTGATCAAGCCGTTCACCATGGCGGCCCTGGGCTGGCTGTTCTTCAAGGTGCTGTTCGCCGATCTGGTGGACCCGCAGACCGGCAGCGAGTACATCGCCGGCATGATCCTGCTGGGCGTGGCGCCGTGCACCGCCATGGTGTTCGTATGGAGCCACCTCACCAAGGGCGACGCCAACTACACCCTGGTGCAGGTGTCGGTGAACGACGTGATCATGGTGTTCGCCTTCGCGCCCATCGCGGCGCTGCTGCTTGGGGTCAGCGACATCACCGTGCCCTGGGACACGCTGGTGCTGTCCACCGTGCTGTACGTGCTGCTGCCTCTGATGGCCGGGGCGTTCACCCGGCGCTGGCTGAGCGGTCGCGGCGGCGAACAGGCGGTGGATGATTTCGTCCATACCCTCAAGCCGGTGAGCGTGCTGGGCCTGCTGGCCACGGTGGTGCTGCTGTTCGGCTTCCAGGCCGAGACCATTCTCGCCAAGCCCCAGGCCATCGTGCTGATCGCTATTCCGCTGCTGATCCAGACCTACGGCATCTTTGTGATCGCCTTCGTCGCCGCCCGCTGGCTGCGCCTGCCGCATAACGTGGCCGGCCCGGCCTGCCTGATCGGCACCTCCAACTTTTTCGAACTGGCGGTGGCGGTGGCGATCAGCCTGTTCGGGTTGTCCTCGGGCGCCGCTCTCGCCACGGTGGTGGGCGTGCTGGTGGAAGTGCCGGTGATGTTGTCGTTGGTGGCGATCGTTAATCGCACCCGGGGCTGGTTCGAGGAAGAATAGTTGCAAGCTTCAAGCTACAAGCCGCAAGCAGGTCCGGCGGAGCGGACAGGTTTTCGCTTGTAGCTTGCCGCTTGAAGCTTGTAGCCGTTTTTTAGAACGCGTCGCCCACATGCCAGGCAGTCAGTCGGATCTCGACGGAGTGGCCGGTATCCCCGAGCCAGAGCTGCCCGTCCTGGATCATCGCCTGCAATTGCATCTGGCGTTGGCAGCATTCGGCCAGAGCGGCCTCGCTGGCCGGGTCCACGTTGATAATGCGCAGATTCCCAAAACGCCGAACCTTGTCGCGCATGCCTTCCCACCAAACCTGGGGGCCGCGTTGCCCGTAGACGTAAACGGTGACACGGCGGGCGAGGCCGCAGGCTTTACGCAGCCGCTTTTCGTCGGGCATGCCCAGTTCAATCCAGTGTGTCAGTGTTTGATCCGGCTCGTGCTGCCACAGGTCCGGTTCCTCGGTGCTGGAAAGCCCACGGGTAAAGGACAGATCCTGGTGGGCATTCAGGGCGAACGCCATCAGCCGCAGCATCATGCGCGCCTCGGTTTCGGAGGGGTGCAACGCCACCGTCAGGTTGTGGGTGGCGTAGTAATCCCGGTCCATGTCCGAGACGGTCAGTTCCGCTTTGTGGATGGTGGCGGTCAGCGCCATGCGGGTTTCTCCCCAGGTCAGATCAGTGCCCAGACACCGAAGGCGATGAACAGGGCGGCGCTGATCCGGTGGGCCCACACCTCGAAACGCTCGCTGGCGAGACGGTGGGCCACCCAGATCACCGGCAGATTGGCGGCGATCATACCCGTGGTGGTGCCCAGAAGCACCGGCCAGAATTCCTGGAAACGCACCGCCAGGGCCACCGTGGCCACCTGGGTCTTGTCGCCGATCTCGGCGATGAAGAACAGCACCAGGCTGGTCAGGAAGGGGCCGAAGCGGTACTTATCCCCGACTTCCTCGTCCTTGTCGGGAATCAGCATCCACAGGCCCAGGGCGATAAAGCTCAAACCCAGAATCCACCGCAGCCAGTGGGTCGGAATGGCGCCGGCCAGCCAGTCGCCGAACCAGACGCTGATGCCGTGGTTGACCAGGGTGGCGACGATCACGCCGGCGAGGATCGGCCAGGGCTTGCGATAGCGCACCACCAGGGCCAGGGACAGCAATTGGGTTTTATCGCCGATTTCGCCCAGGGCGACCAGCAGGGTGGAAGAGAGAAAAGCGTCCAACGGAGTTCCTTAGGGGGGCGGGATCGACCAATAACCAGAGACATCGCCCGTCGATCCCGCCCCCGCGGAATACGGACAATGCCTCAGGTCTCGTCGATACCGCGGCGCGAAAGGCTTCGCGTGCGGGACACGGCCGCCATGCGCATTGAGGCGCAAATATGTTGACGACCGTCAGGGCGGGGTGGCCCGGCGACTACTCCCCCAAGACGGCGATAACCTTAGCGGCGGCAGGGGCTTAAATCAAGCGCGCAACGCTGGGCTCCCCGTGACCTCATGTGTATGTTGTAAACATACGAACGGAAGGAAGTTGCACGGTGCCCTCATCAACGAAAATGCCAGCCGCCCGCTATCACCACGGCGACCTGCGCCGCGCCCTGGTGGAAGAAGGCCTGGCGCTGCTGTCGGAGAATGGCGACAACGGCTTCAGTCTCCGCGAACTGGCCCGTCGGGTGGGCGTCACCGCCAATGCCAGTTACCGGCATTTCGCCAACAAGGAGGCGCTGCTGCAGGCGCTGGCGTCGGAAGGGTTCCGGCGCCTCAGCGCCGCCCAGCAGGACGCGGAGGCCCGCGCCGCCGACGGTGACCAGCTGCTGGCCGCCGGGCGCAGCTATATCCGCTTCGCCCACCAGCATCCGGCTCTGTTCGGGCTGATGTTCAGCGTGATTCCGCCGCACCGGCGCGGTGATGAATTGAGCGAGGCGTCCCGGGCGTCCTTCGAGGCCCTGCGTCAGGCGGTGGTGCGGGGCTGGCCCGGCGAGGCGCCGGAGCCGGCCCGGGTCACCCGCGCGGCCCTGCGCGCCTGGGCGCTGGTCCATGGCCTGTCGCAACTGTCGCTGGACGGGCAGCTGGACTGGCTGGAAGAGGACCCGCTGGATTTGGCGCAGTCGGTGCTGGCCGGCGCCGTGTAGCGCCAGGCGGTGGAGCGCTATACTGCCGCTCCGGTTCAGGAGGTGCCATGAGCGAAGACCGTTTTCTCGATATCGAAACCAAGCTGGCCTACCAGGAAGATCTGGTGGCCAGCCTTAACCAGGTGGTCGCCGACCAGCAGCGCAAGCTGGACGAGCTGGAAACCGCCTGCCGCAAACTGGTCGACCGGGTGGTGGAACAGGGTGAAGAGCTGGCGGCCCTGCGCATCCAGGACGCGCCGCCCCCGCACTACTGATCGCGGCTTAAGCGGAATGCCGCCCGGCCGCTGCTACGGCGGTGGTCGATGATCGGGTGCGTCAGGTGTTCGCCACGGCGGGCTTGTCCACCAGCCGGGCCGGCGGAAAGTGGCAGGTGAAAGTGCTGCCCTTGCCCAGGGCGCTCTGGATTTCCAGCTTGCCGTCGTGGCGCAGCATCACGTGTTTGACGATGGCCAGCCCCAGCCCGGTACCGCCGGTCTGGGTGACGCGGCTGTTGTCCGGCCGGTAGAAGCGCTCGGTAAGGCGCGGAATGTGCTGCGGGTCGATGCCCACGCCGTCGTCGGTCACCGACAAATGCCCGCCCTGGTCGTCGCGCCACCACTGGATATGAATGTGGCCCTCCGCCGGGGTGTACTTCACCGCGTTGGTGATCAGATTGCCGAAGGCGCTTTCCAGCTCCGCCGGATTGGCCAGCAGCCGCGCGTCCTCCGGTACGGTCAGCGTGATCCGGTGGTGTTTCTCCGGCATCAGCGCCAGGGCACTCTCGCGCATGCGGTGCAGCATGCCGTGCACCGCCACCGCCTGACCGGTGTTGTCCGCCTTGGTGTTCTCCAACCGTGACAGCAGCAGCAGATCGTTGACCAGCGCCTCCATGCGGTGGCTTTGCGTACTCATCTGCTGCAGCGCCCGGCGTAACCGGGTCTGCTCCTCCGGCACCGTATCCTGCAGCGTCTCCAGATACCCCTTGAGCACGGTCAGCGGCGTTTTCAGTTCGTGGCTCACGTTGGCCACGAAGTCCTTGCGCATCTCTTCCAGGTGATGAAGCCGGGTCATATCCCGCGCCAGGATCAACTGATCCCCCTCGCCGAACTCGGTGATCCGGAACTGCAGAATGCGGCTGTCGTTGACCGGGGAAGGAATTTCCAGCGGCTCGTTGAAGCGCCCCTGGCTGAGGTAATCGGTAAAGCGCGGATGGCGCATCAGGTTGGTCAGCGGCTGGCCCAGATCCTTATCCGGCCGAAACCCCAGATGCCGCTCGGCGGCGTGGTTCCAATACTCCAGATGACCATGGCGGTCGATCATCACCACCACGTCCTCCAGGGCGTTCACCGACGCCTGGGCCCGCTGGATGATGCCCTGCAGGTTGTCCTGCGCCCGCCGCTCCTGGCGGAACAGATGCTCCAGCCGGGTATAGAACTCGCCCCACAGCCCCACGCTGTCCGGCGGATCGGTATGCTCCTCGCGCACCAGCCACACGTACAACGCGAACAACTGCCGCGTGCTCCACACAATGTACAACCCCAGCACCGCCACCAACGGCCACACACTGCGCCACAACACACACAACGCCACCCCGGCCGCCACCAGAATCAGAATCCGATTCACTTCCTTGGCCAGACTGGCCCGCATACCGGAGGGATGCTTCATGAAAAACGTCTCAAAATACCTAACCGCACACTAACCCCAAACCAGCAAGGCGTCACGGCGGTTAACGCGAAGCGGGAAGAGCAGGCCCGGTCCCGGACCGTAGCTGGCCAGGGATGGCCAGCTCGAGCCTACAAGGATGTACTCGCGGCGTGTCCGGGACCGGGCCTGCTCTTCCCGCGCCCCTCAATCTGGAGTTACGAAGCCTGGCTGGTCTTCACCGAGAACCGATAACCCGTCCCCCGCACCGTCTGAATAAACCCGTCAAACCCATGCGGCGCCAACGCCTTGCGCAACCGCCGGATATGCACATCGATGGTGCGATCCTCCACGTACACGTTCGCCCCCCACACCTGATCCAGCAACTGGGTCCGGGAATAGGCGCGCTCCTGATGGCTCATGAAGAACTCCAGCAGCCGGTACTCGGTGGGGCCCATGTCCACCGGATCGCCATGGGCGCTGATGCGATGGCTCACCGGATCCAGACACAGCCCCTCCACATCGATGGCCTTCTCCGCCGCCGCCGCCGAGGACCGGCGCAGCACCGCCTTGATCCGCGAAATCAGCTCGCGGGTGGAAAACGGCTTGGTGATGTAATCGTCGGCGCCCACGTCCAGGCCCTGGATCTTGTTGTCTTCCTCGCTCTTGGCCGTGAGCATGATGATCGGCACCTCGGCGGTGGCGTCCTCGCGCTTGAGGCGACGCGCCAGCTCGATACCGCTCACCGAGGGCAGCATCCAGTCCAGCAGGACCAGGTCGGGGCGTTCATCGACGATGCGTTCATGGGCGCGCTGGGCGTTCTCGGCCTCCAGCACATCGAAATCGGCCAATTCCAGGGCCACCGCCACCATTTCGCGGATGGCGGGTTCATCGTCGACGATCAGAATGCGGTTGCGGGACATATTGGCGTTCTCTGGGTTTTCCCGTTGAAGTGCCCCTATTAGATTGCCTTTTTATGACATCCTGATGACAAATTAGCACCTTTTCAGGCGCTGATCAGGTAATGAAAATAAAGGCCGGCGAACACACTGGCGCCGGCCCAGTGGTTGCTGAGAAACGCCTGAAAGCACGGCCCCGGCTGGCGGTAGCGGATGCGCCACTGCTGGTGCACGAATCCGGCCGCCATGCCGGCCAGGCCCAGGTACCAGGGCCCGCTCAGCCCCAGCCGCTGGCCCACCAGCCACAGCGCCACCAGGGTCAGCGCCTGCAGCACGCCCACCATCAGCCGGTCCAGGTCGCCGAACAGGATGGCGGTGCTCTTCACGCCGATCTTGAGGTCGTCCTCCCGGTCGCACATGGCGTACTCGGTGTCGTAGCCCACCGTCCACAGCAGGTTGGTGACGAACAGCAGCCAGGCGATCTCGGGCACGGCGCCGGTCTCCGCCGCGAACGCCATGGGAATCGCCCAGCTGAAGGCGGCGCCCAAAAACAGTTGTGGCAGATAGGTGAAGCGCTTGGTGAAGGGATAGAGCATGGCCAGGGCCAGGCCGCCGAACGACAGCAGCAGGGTGAAGCGGTTCAGGAACAGCACCAGCACGAAGGCCAGCAGGCCCAGGCCGCAGAACAGCAGCAGCGCCTGTTTGACGCTCAGTGCGCCGGTGGCCAGCGGCCGCTCCCGGGTGCGCGTCACGTGGCCGTCGAAGTCGCGGTCGGCGAAATCGTTGATCACGCAGCCGGCGGCGCGCATCACATAGACACCGAGCACGAAAATCACGATGTGCTTGAGGCTGGGGGTCCCGTCGCCGGCGATCCACAGGGCCCACAGCGTGGGCCACATCAGCAGCATGCTGCCGATCGGCCGGTCCAGCCGCATCAGCTGAATCCAGGGCCACAGCGAGGGCCAGCGGTGCTCCACGAAGGCGAGCATAGGTCAGTCCCTTATCAGTTCCCACAGCGCGGGCAGAAAGTGCTCGGCCACCAGCAGCGGCCGGCCACGCTTCACGAACCGGGATTGTCGCCCCCAACAGGGCCCCTGGCCAGTGGGGCTGAGGCCGAAGCGCACCCACACCTGATCGCGGTGCGCCAGGGGCCGGCGGTACAGCTCGCTGCCCAGGGAACGGCTGCCCATATGGCCCAGGCTGCGGTTGGCGTTGGCCAGGGTGGCCAGCGGCAGCACGCTGCGCGCTTCCACCACCGGCTGCTCGTGGACATACAGAGTCACTTCGCGGATCAGGGCGTACTGGCGACCGATGCGCCCCAGCTGGGCCTGCTCTTCCAGGGTCGGGCGTTCGATGGCGCCATCACGCGGGGCTACCCGGAATGGACCGTGGCGGCGCAGCCGGGCGGTCAGCGAACCGGGGTCCGCCAGCCAATCACGGATCAGGGGAGGCAGAACAAGGCGTTCCTGGGCGCGCCAGCGGGTATCGGCGCGCAGGGCGGTATCGGGCATGGTGTTCGCTCAATCGCGGCGGGCGCGGGGACTATGGCCCAGGATGACCGTTCGATCAAGGGTCGGCACGAACCCTGCTTACCCCCACGGGGCGGCGCGGCATGGCCGCCCGGCAAAGGTGCCATTATCCACTGTCATTGATTTTTACGGCGGCCGTGGCTACGTTAGCGGGCCCCTGGAACGGCCCGTCTACCCGGGCCCGGCTTCCGACGAAACGAGGTTTAAGCATGAAGAAATGGGAATGCGTGGTGTGCGGCTTCATCTACGATGAAGAAGAAGGCCTGCCCGAGGAAGGCATCGAGCCCGGTACCAAATGGGAAGATGTGCCGGAAGACTGGGTGTGCCCGGACTGCGGCGTGGGCAAGGAAGACTTCGAGATGATCGAAATCTGAACCACCCCGGCCCGTTTTTCTGTTCGCCACTCACCGCAAGATGACCCAGGACCCGCCATGAACCCCATCGTCGTTATCGGATCCGGCCTGGCCGGTTTCAACACGGTCAAGGAATTCCGCAAGCTGGACAAGGAAACGCCGGTGGTGGTGCTCACCGCCGACGACGGGCGCAACTACTCCAAGCCCATGCTCTCCACCGGCTTCACCAAGGAAAAAAGCGCCGACGACCTGGCCATGGCCACGCCGGAGCAGGTGGCCGAGCAGTTCAACGTTACCGTGCGCACCGGCGTCCACGTGGCCGGCATCGACACCGACAAGCAACGGGTGCTGCTGCCGGACGACCACCTGGATTACAGCGCCCTGGTGCTGGCCCTGGGTGCCGACACCTGGACGCCGCCGCTGGAAGGCGACGCGGTGGGCGAGGTGTTCTCGGTCAACGACCTGATGGATTACGCCCGCTTCCGCCAGGCCCTGGACGGCAAGAAGAGCGTCACCATTCTGGGCGGCGGCCTGATTGGCTGCGAGTTCGCCAACGACCTGTCCAACGGCGGCTTCCAGGTAAACCTGGTGGAACCCCTGGGCCGCTGCCTGCCCATGCTGTTGCCGGAGCCGGCCTCCGCCGCCGTGGGGCGCGGCCTGGAAAGCCTGGGCGTGACGTTTCATTTCGGCCCGCTGGCCAAAGCGGTGCACCACGACCGGGACGGCGCCGGCCTGGTCACCGAGCTGTCCGACGGCACCCACCTGAAATCCGACCTGGTGCTGTCCGCCATCGGCCTGCGGCCGCGCATCGACATCGCCAAGGACGCCGGCCTGCGCACCAACCGTGGCATCCTCACCGACCGTACCCTGCGCACCAGCGCCGACAACGTCTATGCCCTGGGTGACTGCGCCGAGGTGGAAGGCCATGTGCTGCCCTACGTGCTGCCGCTGATGGCCGGCGCCCGGGCCCTGGCCAAAACCCTGGCCGGCGAGCCCACCCCGGTGAGCTACGGCGTGATGCCGGTGACCATCAAGACCCCGGCCTGCCCGGTGGTGGTGTGCCCGCCGCCGGAAGAACTGGACGGTGAATGGGACATCCAGGCCGACGGCAACGACGTGCAGGCCCTGTTCCGCGATCAGGAAGGCGCCCTGCGCGGCTACGCCCTCACCGGCGAAGCGGTTAAGGAAAAGCTCAAACTCAACAAGGAACTGCCCGCGCTGATGCCCTGACGGCGGCCGGCTGGAGACCCGATGAAATTCCGTTTGATCCTGCTGGTTTTGGGTTGGCGGCTGGCCTGGCTGGCCCGCCGCCACCCGGGCTTTCGCAAACAGCTCGAGCATCGTGACGTGGTGATGCAGTGGCGCACCTTCAACGGGCGCGCCGCCCGCTGGTACCACTTCCGGCCGGGGCATGTGGCCAGCAAGGGTGGCCTGCACCCGACCCCGTCGGTGACGCTCAACTTCAAGGACGCGGACTACGCGTTTCGTACCCTCAAGGCGTCCGGCAAGAACCAGATGGCCTTCATGGAAGGCATGCAGGCCGGTGACATCAAGGTGGAGGGCGACCCGGGCCACCTGATGTGGTTCATGACGCTGATGAAATTCATCGCCGGCAAGGCCTGACCGCCCCGGGTCTTGATCCGTGTCGGTTGCGTCACCGGCCGGGCCGGTTAGCATGGGGATACGGATTTTCCCCCGCCAACCGAAAGGATGCCCCATGACCGCGCCGCGACGCACCGTTTCGATACTTTTCTCCCTGGCCCTCGCTCTCGCCCTGGCCGGCTGCGCCACCCCCACCGAGGTGGTGTCCGGCTGGAACACGCCGGACGCCGCGCAGCCGCGCTTCGAAAGCCTGTTCGTGATCGCCCTGATCAACGATGACCAGGACCGGGTGGCGGTGGAGAACGCCCTGGGCGAGGCCCTGCGCGACCGGGTGCGCCATGTGTACCTGGCCCACCGCCGGTTGGAAGGCGCCGCCGACGGCGACGACCTGCGCCGGCGCGTGGAAAAGGCGGTGGACCGCAGCGGCGCCGACGGCGTGCTGGCAGTGTCCTTCCTGAAGGCCGAAGTGCGCGCCGACTATGTGCCGCCCCGCCTCAATCAGGGCTACGGCCCGTCCCTGGGCGCCGGCTACGACACCGTCTATTCCCCCGGCTACTACGTGGAAAACCGCGACTACTACCTGCAAAGCACGCTCTATCAGGTGGGCCGGGACAGCCCGGTGTGGCAGGCCCAGTCCCGGGTGATCAACCCCACCAGCCTGGCCAACGCGGTGCGCGGCTTCGCCGGCGACCTGGCCAAACGGCTGCAGGAAGACGGCGCCCTGAGCCGCTGAGCCGCTGAGCCGCTGAGCCGGCTGGCAGGCGGCAGAGGCGCCCGCCCGCGCCGGTCCATAGCCGGCAAGGTGCCGGGGCAAAGAGCTAGGCGCCGGGGTCGATCGCCATGGGCGTGCCCACTTCCGCTTGCCGGCGCTGCTTGTCATAGGCGCACAGCAGCTGCTGGCGGTCCTGGCCGTTCTCGTGACCGATAAGCCGGGCCAGGCCATAACTTTGTGAGCCGAACGGGTCCACCGTCACCGTCTCCACCTCAAAGCCGCCTTCTTCGGCGGCGGCCCGGCAGCCGCGTTCCACGTCGGCGCGGAAGGTTTGCCAGGCCTGTTCGCTGGAAGCCATGGTGGTGCACGCCGCGCCGGCGGTGATCGCGGCGACCAGGGTAAGCAGGGAGAAACGGGTAAGGGCCTTGTCCATGGGCGACTCCGAAGTCCGTGGTGAGGATCAATGCCCGGTCAGGTTATCACCGTCCCGGTTAGCCGCGAACCCGCCGCCACACCAGCGCCATCAGCACCCCCCGGCTGGCCATCCACACGTTCATGGCCAGCCACAGGCCATGGTTGTCCCAGTCCCGGGTCAGCCACCACACGGGGAAGAACAGCACCGTGGCCAGGATCATGGTGTTGCGCATTTGCGGCGCCAGGGTGGCGCCCACGAACACCCCGTCCAGCCAGAAGCCGGCGCTGGCGGTGAGCGGCAGCAGCAGCATCCAGGGCAGGTAGTGGATGGCGGTGTCACGCACCGCCGGCAGGTCGGTGAGCAGGCGGATCAGCGGCGCGCCGCCCAGCGCGAAGCCGGCCAGCGCCAAAAGCGCCACCACCAGGGTCCAGCGGCCGGTGGCGCGCACCGCCGCGTCCAGCTGCCGGCGGTCGTGGCGCCCGGTGGCGTCGCCCACCAGCGCCTCGGCGGCGTTGGCGAAGCCGTCCAGGGTATTGCTGAGCAGCAGCAGGAAGGTAATCAGCACCGCGTTGGCGGCCAGCACCGTGTCGCCCAGCCGGGCGCCCTGGGCGGTGAAGAAGAAAAACACGCTGAGCAGGGCCAGGCTGCGCAGAAAGATGTCCCGGTTCACCGCCAGCAGCCGCAGCATCGGCGCCACCTGGCGCAGGGCGCCGGCCGGCAGGGCCCGCCAGGCGTCGCCGAAAATCTCCCGGCGCAGCCAGAACAGCCCGCCGGCCAGCCCCAGGTACTCGGCCAGGGCGCTGGCGGTGGCCACGCCGCGCACGTCGAAATGCCACACCTGCACCAGCAGAAAATCCAGCAGCGCGTTGCTGGCGTGCATCAGCACCGTCATTTTCAGCGGCACGCTGGTGCGGTGCAGGCCGATGGCGAAGCCGATCAGCGCGAAATTGCCCAGCGCCGCCGGCGCCCCCAGCACGCGGATGGCGATGTAGTCCCGCGCCAGATCCTGGACCTCAGCGCTGCCCCCCAGCAGCCACAGCCCGGCCTCGCGCAGCGCCGGCTGCAGCAGAATCAGCAGCCCGCCCAGCACCGTGGACAGCAGCAATGCCCGCAGTACCACCACCAGGGTGGCCTCGCCGGCCCCCCGCGCCTGGGCGGTGAACCCGGTGGTGCCCATGCGCAGAAAGTTGAACGAGAAATACAGGAACATGAAGAAGTTGGCGCCCAGCGCCACCGCCGCCAGATAGACCGGCGAATCCAAATGCCCCACCACGGCGGTGTCCACCAGGCCCAGCAGGGGCGCGGTGATATTGGACAACAGCAGCGGCCAGGCCAGGGCCCAGATGCGGCGGTTCAGGGTGGGGTGGGTGTGCACGGGCAAAGCCCGGTCAGAGCGGGCGGCCGTCGCGCGGCGGCTGGTCCTTGGCGGCCAGGGCCCGGACGATGCCTTTCCGCACGCCGATCACGTGATCGAACATGCGCTCCTCCGCTTCCTTGGGACGGCGGGCCAGAATCGCCTCATAGATCAGGCGGTGCTCCTGGCCGCGTTTGCGCACGTCCTCCAAGGTGAAGGCCATCACGTTGCGGGTCAGGGTCTGGGGAATGCGGTGGCACAGGGCGATCACATCGGACACCAGCCGCGACCCGGCGGCGGACTGAATGACGGTGTGAAAAAGCTCGTTGGAGCGGCTGTAGAGGTGGCGGGCCTGCTCGATGTCGGTGCATTGCAGGGCCTCCTCGGTGAGCTGGAGCGACTCATCCAGTTCCACCTCCTGGTGGGCGGAGAGACCGCGCTCGGCGGCCAGGCGAGCCGAAAACGCCTCCGCCAGCGCGCGCATCTCGAAGGCGTCCAGCACCTCGGACAGGTCGAACTCGCGCACAAAATAGCCGCGATTGCGGATATAGGTGATCAGGCCCTCACCGGCCAGCACATGCAAGGCCGCCCGGATGGGAGTGCGCGATACCGCCAGGCGTTGCGCCAGCTGGCCCTCGTTGATGCGCGATCCGGCGGCGATGTCGCCATCCAGAATGGCATTGCGAATGGTTTCAATCACATGATCGTTGGGGAGCTCGCCCATGCCGGACCGGCGGTCACGCCGCGCGGGTACTGAGGGGAGATTGTTCGGCTCCTTGGTCATGCGGTTGCTCTCCATGGTGGTCGGGACGGCGCCGGTGGCGGGGCCGTCCCTTTGCGCCGGGCGAATGATAATGGAAGCACGGCCAAGATTCGATCACCGGGCCTGCCCCTTCGCTCACCCCAAATGCGCGGGCAGCCACAAAATCAGGCCGGGGCTGAGGTTGATGATCAGCAGCGTGACCAGAGCCAGCAGGATGAACGGCAAGGCGCTTTTCACCACTTCCATATAACTCACGTTGAAGGTCACCATGCCAACAAAAATATTGATGCCAAAGGGGGGCGTGATCATGCCGATGGCGATGGTCATGGTGACCACCGCGCCCAGATGCACCGGGTCCATGCCCAACTGCATGGCCGCCGGATAGACGATCGGGGTGAGCACGATCACCGTGGAGTTGGGGTCGATGAACATGCCGGTGACCAGGAACACCAGATTGAGATAGAGCATCACCTCGAAGGGCGACCGGCCGGCCAGCAGATCGGCCACCAGCCCCGGAATATTCTCCAGCGTCAGGTAGTAGCTGAGCGCCGCGCCGGCGGTCAGCAGAATCATGATGCCGGCGATAATGCCGGCGGACCCGGTGGAGACGTTCAGCAGGCTTTTCAGGTCCAGGTTCCGGTATACCACGCACTCCACGAAGATGGCGTACACGCAGGCGCTGGCGGCGGCCTCGGTGGGGGTGAACACGCCGGAATAAATGCCGCCGAAGATAATCAGCGGCAACCCCAGCGCCCAGCCGGAACGTCGCAAGGCCTCCAGGCGTTGCCCCCAGCTTTGCCGTTCGGCGCCGCGCAGCCCCTTGAAGCGGGCGTAGCCGTACGCGTACAGCGACATCACCAGGATAAAGATCAGGCCGGCGGCCAGCCCCGCCAGAAACACATCGCCCACCGAACTCATGGATTGCAGCGAATAAAGAATCATGGCGATGCCCGGGGGGATCAGCATCGACAAGGTCGACGCGCAAAGCAGCAGACCCACCGAGAAGCCCGGGCTGTAGCCCTGGCGAATCAGCAGCGGATAAACGATCGGGCCGATGCTGACGATGGCGGCCTGGCCGATGCCGGAGAGCGCGCCGAACAGACCGCAGCTGACGATGGTGGCGATGGCCACCCCGCCGGTAAGGTGGCCAAGGCAGCTTTCCACCAGCGCCACCAGCCGTTTGCCAATCTGCCCGTTGGAGATAATCGAGGCCGCGTAGATGAACAGGGGCACCGCCAGCAGACTGAACTTGTTGATGCCCTGAACCATTTTCTGAACCAGGGTAAAAGCCGGCAGGCCCGGGCCGAACAGATCGAAGGTGAGCAGGGTGGGCGCCAGAATGGCGACGAAAACCGGTACGCCCACGGCCAGCAATACGGCGGCGCCGATCAGAAGTACGAACGGCATCAGAGCGTTCCCTCATTGTTGTCGTTTTCCCGCTCCGGGGCGTGTTCGTCGCCGGCCAGCGCGCGCAGCGTGGCGCACGCGAAGGCCAGCGTGATCAGGCCGCAACCCACCGGTACCGGCAGGTAAAAATGAGCGGTTTTGATGGGCAGCAGCTGGTCCATCTGGCCGGACTGAAAGCGCAGCACCGTATAGGTGTAGCCGAGCCAGGCGAGATAGCCGGTGGTGACCATGGAGAGCGTGCCCGACACGGCCATCAGCGCGCCGTACCAGCGCGCCGGCACCAGCCGGGGCACCATGTCGACGACGATGTGACTGCCCGAGCGGGCGGTCAGATAGCTGCCGACGAAGGTCAGCCAGATCACCAGCAGGCGGGCCAGCGAAGAGCCGCCTTCATAGGAGAAGCCCAAGGTCCGGCCCAGGGCGTTGAAGAACAGAATCGCCGCCACCAGCAACAAGGCCAGGGCCATGGCCACGCCCAGCACCCGATCAATCAGGGTGAGTGGCGTGTCCAGGGCTTGGGCGGCAATGCCAAAGGCGCGGCGGGTTCGGACCAGAGCACTCATGGCGCGCCTTTACAGGTTGGAGAAGGTGTCTTCGAAAGCGTCGACGATGGCCTTGCCCCGATCGCCGTTCTGTTGGATATAGAATTGCTTGACGCCGGGCAGCACCTGATCGCGCATGGCCGCGAAATTCTCGTCGCTGACCTCCACCACTTCAGTGCCGGATTCACGAATCGCCGGCAGGGCCTTCTCGTCGATCATCTTGTAGACCAGCTCGGCGGTCAGGTCGCCACCGTCGGCCACCGCTTCGCGCACCGCGGTCTGGCAACCCTCGTCCAGCTTGTCCCACCACAGCTTGGACACCATGATCACCTGGTCCAGCGTGCCGTGGTTGCTGAGGGTCAGGTAATCCTGAACCTCCTGAAACCGCATCAGATAGTTGGTGACCACCGGATTTTCCTGGGTGTCGATGGCACCGTTCTGCAGGGCCACATAGGTTTCGGAGAACGGCATGGCCACCGGTTGCATGCCCAGCAGTTTGTCCTGTTCACGAATGATGGCGGAGGGCATCACCCGGGCCTTGAGCCCCTTGTAGGCCGCCACCGTGTCCAGGGGCTTGTTGGCGGTCCAGGATTTGTAACCGGTGTGCCATACCGACAGGGACACCACGCCTTTCTCCTCGGTGGTGTCGAGCAGCGCGCGCATGGCATCGCTTTCGATCACGGTCTTCAGGTCGTTGTAATCCGTGGGCCAGAAGTACGGGAAGTCCATGATGCCGATCAGTGGCTGAAAGCCGACCAGGAACGAGCCGGGCAGAATCGCCACCTCGAGCGCCCCGGTTTGCAGATTCTCGATCAGATCCGTGGTGCCACCCAATTGGGAGTTGGGGAACACCCGGGCATCGATATTGCAACGGTCATCGCTGCTGACTTCCTTGGCCATCAAGGTGGCACCCTGGCCGCGCGGCGCCTCGCCGGGCACCAGGTGGGCGATCTTCATCGGCGTGGCCGCCTGAGCGGTACCGGACAGGCAGGCCCAGACGGGCAGAGTGGCGAGCAGGATGCGGGCGGTGCGAAGCAAACAATCGCGATTCACGGGTTATCCCCCTTTTGCGTGCATTGACTGTATTACATTCATTTCAGAAAAACGTAAATTGTATACGTTTTGGTGGTGTTTCAAGTAATAGCAGCGACAGGATGGCCTGTAAAGTTTTATTGAATACAGTTTGAGGCCAAGTAGCACGCCTCGTATCCGCTTGCGTTATTGTGGTGCCGGATTGCATCCCATGGCCGATTTCTGCCCCGTTGCGGGGCGCGAAAACCCCAAAAAAAAGCCCTTCCAGAGGAAGGGCTTGTTCAGGGGACTCAGCGGACCAGACCTCAGCGTTGCTGCTGGTACCAGTCGAAAATCTCCTCGCCGGTCATAAAGCACACGTCCTCGCGAGCAGCGATGTGCTCCAGCGCCTTGCGGAAGTAGGGTGCTCGGTGCGGCGCGCCCATGATGTACGGGTGCACCACCAGTGCCATCACACGGGCGCCGTCCTCGGCGTCTTCGTAGATCTGTTCGAACTGGTCGATGGCCCGCTGGGCATACTCCGACGCCGGGTGGTGCTGGATCAGCATCATCGCCACGTCGTTGCATTCCTGGGTGTACGGTACGTTGACGATGGGGGCGGTGCGGGTCTTCAACACCACCGGCTGGTCGTCGAGCACCCAGTCGCACACGTAGTCGTAGCCTTCTTCCACCAGCAGATCCGGTGTCTCCCAGGTTTCGGTCAGGCCGGGGCCGAGCCAGCCCCGTGGCCGCTTGCCGGTGAAATCCTCGATGGCCCGGGTGGTTTTACGAATGTCCTCGTGTTCGTTCTCCACCTTCTGCATGTTGCGCTGGGTGTACCCATGGCCCATGAATTCCCAGTCGCGATCCAGCGCCGCCTGGCTGATCGGCGCGTAGCTGCCCACGGCGGTGCCGTTGATGGCCAGTACGGCACGGATCGACAGCCGGTCCAGGGTCTTGAGAAGGCGCCAGAAACCCACCCGGTTGCCGTATTCGTGCCACGCCCAGTTGGGAATGTCCGGCGAGGGCGCGCCGCCGGCGGGCGGCGTCAGCACGGTGCGCGGCATCGGTGAGTTGATGTCCCACTCCTCGATGTTGACGATCACCCAGACCGCCATTCGTTTGCCATCGGGCAGCGACAGGCGCGGACGGTCGGTGATGGCGGAATACTCGATGCGTTGTTTCGGCTCCATGTCAGGCTCCTTGGCTGAGAGGCGGGTCGATGCGTACGCGCAGATCATCGAGACCGTCTATGCGCGCCACCAGTTGATCGCCCGGGGACACCGCGGCGACGCCGGCCGGCGTGCCGGTGAAGATCAGATCGCCGGGTTTCAGTTCGTACTGCGTGGACAAGTTGGCGATGATTTCATCCACGTTCCAGATCATCAGCTCCAGTTCACCGGTCTGGCGCGGCGTACCGTTCACCTCCACGGAAATGGCCCCGGAAAGCACGTGGCCTTCGGCGGCCGGGCGCAGGGTACCGCAGGGGGCGGAGTGGTCGAACGACTTGCCCATTTCCCAGGGGCGCCGCATATCCCGCGCCTCGAACTGGCGATCGCGACGGGTCATGTCCAGGCCGACGGCGTAGCCGAACACCTGCTCAAGCGCCTGCTCCCGGCTCAGATCGCGGCCGCCCCCGCCGATCGCCACCACCAGTTCCACCTCGTGCTGAAAGTCGTCGGTGTCCTGCGGGTAGGGCACGGCGGCACCGTCGGTGACGATGGCGTCGGTGGGCTTCTGGAAGAAAAACGGCGGATCCCGTTCATCGCCTTCTTCCATCTCGCGAATGTGGGCCACGTAGTTGCGGCCGACGCAGTAGATGCGGCGCACCGGGAAGCGACGTCGGTCGCCGGCTACCGGCAGGGAGGGTTGGGGCAGGGCAAAGAAACTGCCTTCGGATTGAGTCACGTTGGCTCCATTTTTCTGGCACGGGCGGTGCATTAAGGCTGCATCGGGGCTGCATTGGAACTGCATTCCCGGGGAAATCTGATATATAAAATACGATAATGTTTCTAAAACATCAAATCGTATACGATCATGGTTAGAGCCACGGAGCCGCCACCGGCGGGCATGGCCCCGCCGATGGCGTGGAAGACAAGGGAAAGCGGAACGAAGGGGCGGCTAGGACGCGGGCCGGCGCAGCAGCGTCAGGCCGAACAGCAGCGCGGCGGTGACCACGATGGACGGGCCCACCGGGGTGTTGGCGTACCAGCTCAGGGTCAGCCCCAGGGTCACCGCCGCCAGGCCGATCAGGCTGGCGAACAGGGCCATCTGCTCCGGGGTGTGCGCCAGCCGGCGGGCGCCGGCGGCGGGCATCACCAGCAGGGAGGTGATCAGCAGCACGCCCACGGTGCGGATGGCGCCGGTGATCAGCAATGCCAGCAGCAGCATCAGCAGCAGGCGGGTGCGGGTCACCGCCACGCCTTCCACCCGGGCCAGGTCCTCGTTGACGGTGATGCTCAGCAGCGGCCGCCATTGCCAGACCAGCAGCGCCAGAATCAGCACCGCGCCGGCCCACAGCGCCAGCACGTCGGCCCAGCCCACCGCCAGCAGGTCGCCGAACAGGTAGGCGAACAGGTCCACCTGCACGCTGTCCTGCAGGCTCAGGGCGATCACGCCCAGGGCCAGGGTGATGTGGGCGACGATGCCCAGCAGGGTGTCGTCGGCGATCTGCCGCTGGCGCTGCAGGCCCACCAGCACCACCGCCACGGTCAGGCAGGCGGCGCTCACCGCCAGGTACAGATTGACCTGCAGGGCCAGCGCCAGGGCGGCGCCGAGCAGGGCGCTGTTGGCCATGGTGTCGCCGAAGAACGCCATCCGCCGCCACACCACGAAGGCACCCATGGGGCCGGCGACCACCGCCACCGCCAGACCGGCCAGCAGCGCCGGCGCGAGCAGTTCAATCATGGTGGTGGCCTCCCGGGTGATGGCCGTCATGGGCATGGCCGCCGTGCACATCGCCGCTGAGGTCGTGGTCGTGATCGTGCTGGTGGGTGTAGAGCGCCAGGTTGGCCATGCCATGGGTGCCGAACAGGCGCTGGTAGGCCGGGTCGCGGCTGACCGCTTCCGGGGTGCCGGAGCAGCACACGTGGTGATGCAGGCAGACCACTTCATCAGTGCGCGCCATCACCAGATGCAGGTCGTGGGAGATCAGCAGGATGCCGCAGCCGGTTTCGTCGCGGACCTGGCCCAGCAATCCGTAGAGGGCATCCTGGCCGGCCACGTCCACGCCCTGGGCCGGCTCGTCGAGCACCAGCAGGTCGGGCCGGCGCAGCAGCGCCCGGGCCAGCAGCACCCGCTGCATTTCGCCGCCGGACAGCTGGCGCACCGCGCGCCGCCGCAGATGGGCCACCCCGGTGCGCTGCAGGGCGTCGCGGCGGGCGCCGGTGCGGCCCGGCGCCGCCAGCCACAGAAAGCGGTCCACGGTGAGCGGCAGGCTTTCGTCCACGCGCAGATGCTGGGGCATGTAACCCAGGGTCAGGCCCGGCCGGCGCACCACCCGGCCCCGGTCCGGCCGGGCCAGGCCCAGCACCAGCCGGGCCAGGGTGCTTTTGCCGGCGCCGTTGGGTCCGATCAGGGTGGTAATGCGGCCCGGTGCCAGGGTCAGCGACACGTCTTCGAGCACCGCCTGGCCACCCAGGGTGAGGGCGGCGTGGTCCACCGCCACCAGCGCGTCAGTCATAGCAGGAGAAATCCGGTTCGGAGCAAAAGAGTAATGATATACTATATCGTTCGTCCAACGCCCGGGGTAACGCCGCTCCGGGCGTGATTTTTTTGCCTGATAGTCGCGGAGACGCCATGCGCCCGATGATGTTTGCCCTGCTGCTGATGTCCAGCGTGCTGTGGTCCGCCCCGGCCGCCGCCCGGGTGGTGGTGGCCAGCGTGGAGCCGGTGGCCATGACCCTGCGTGCCCTCTATGGCGAGCAGGCCGAGGTGGTCACGCTGCTGGCCCCCAATCAGAGCCCCCACAACCCGATGCTGTCGCCGCGCCAGATGCTCACCCTGCGCCAGGCGGACCTGGTGGTGTGGCTGGGTGCCGAGGCGGAGCCGGCGGTGGCGGACCTGATGGCACGCCGCGATGGGCCGTCGGTGGCGCTGCTGTCGCTGCCCGGCGTGACCCGCCGCGAGGGCGGCCACGAGCATGACCATGACCATAGCCATGAGCACGATCACGCCGGTGCCCTCGATCCCCATCTATGGCTGGACCCGGACAACATGGCGGTGCTGGCCCGGGGTGTGGCGGCCCGCGACGGCGATCACCTGCCGGACGGTGAGCCGGGACGTTTCCTGGAAGCGCTGGACATCGCCCGGCAGGCGGCCGCCCAGCGGCTGGCGCCCCTGGCCGATCGCCCCTGGCTCAGCTACCACAACCCCTGGGGTTATTTTCAACAGCGCCTGGGCCTCAGTGCGCCGGTGACCGTCAGCGCCCAGCTGGGTGCCGGGCCGGGCAGCCGCCGCTTCGTGGTCCTGGCGGAACAGGTGGCCCGGGGGGACGTGACCTGCGCGGTGCTGGAGCCGGAGGCGCAGCGCGGTCTGATCCAGCGGCTGTGCCCGGATTGCCGCGCGGTGGCCCTGGACCCGCTGGGCCGGGACCACCCGGACCTGGACTACCCGGCCTGGCTGGACCAGGTGGTGGCCGCCGGCTTCGAGCGCTGCCTGAGCCCCTGATTGGCCGGTCCACCGACATTATTGTCCCCCGGTCCCATTGAGACATGGGCCGAAACCGTTATCCTGAGTCGTTTATCGGGTTGAGGTGCTTTCATGGGGCAGCGTCAGGGAGAGACCCAGCGACTCGCCATCACCTGTTGGGATTATGCCTGGCCGCTGGGCCGGGACTACGGCGCCGTGCCCGGCGCCGTGGAAGCCCGTCTTGACGAGGCCGTGGCGCGGGGCTTCAACGCCGTGCGCCTGGACCCCTATCCGCATCTGGTGGCCACCCCGGCCAACAGCGTGCACCTGGACCGTTGTGACATTCTCGCCGAGCCGGACCCGCGCCGGGGGCTGCCCGGCGGTGCCCACACCGTGCCCATCCGCAAGGCCCTGCGGCGTTTCCTGGACGCCGCCGCCGAGCGCGACCTGAGCCTCTGGTTCTCCGGCTTTTTCGTCCCCGACAGCCGCGCCCGCCGCTCCTTCGTACGCCGCCCCGGCGACTTCGTCGACGTCTGGGCGGAGACCCTGGATCTGGTGCGCCAGTGGGGCCACCTGGAACGGGTGGTGGCGCTGGATTTCTGCCACCATTTTCCGTTTCCTCCCTGGAGCCACGGGGCCTTGAGGCGGGTGTTCGGCCAGGCGCCCCACCGGCCGCTGCCCGACCGCTGGCGCCCGGAGCAGGAGGCGGAGGTGGAACGCTATCTGCTGGAGGTGCCGCGCGCGCTGCGCGCCCATTTTCCGTCCCTGCGGGTGGGGCTGAGCGCCGCCGCCGGCCACAGCGAATACCTGCGCCAGCTGGACACCAGTGAACTGGATTTTCTCGATTACGGGCTGTGGCTGGACGACGACCCGCGCTTCCGGCTGGCCACCGGCGCCGACCTGCCGGTGCCGGGGCTGCTCGAGCGGCGGCTGGGGCCGCTGCGCGGTGCCCTGCTGAACGCCACCGGCGACCACTGGCGCGGACGCCTGTACGACCTGCTCAATCGGCGGCTGGCGTTTGCCCGGGTGCGGCGGCTGCAGCCGGTGCTCGGGGAGGGCTGGCTGACGCCCGCCGGCGAGCCGGAGGGGTTACCGGCGGGCTGGGCCCGATTCAATGAGGCCCTGGTGGCGCGGGCGGTGGCGGACGGCGTGCAGGCGCTGACGCCCACCAGCCTGGCCAACCCCCATCATCCCTGGCTGTGGGCGGAAAGCGACTGGCTGGCCCACCTCAACCATCTGATTCTCACCGGCCCGGGCCGCTAGCGGTTCATACGTCGTAGCGTTGGCTGAGCGCCTCGAAGCGGTAGCCGAAGATGCGGGAGTACTCGGCGGGATCCTTGCTGCCCTGGCCTTCGGCATCGCCGGACACCGGGCCGATCAGCCGGGACAGCCAGAAACGCAGCGCCGCCACCGCCAGCGCCAGTTCCAGCACCGCCGGCTCGTAGACCCCGTCGGCCTCCCGGTAGCCGGCCAGCAACGCCGCTTCGCGGCGTGGCACCGGGCGCCCTTCGGCGGACACCGCCCAATCGTTAAGCGCCACCGCCAGGTCGTACTCCGGCCGTTCCAGGCAAGCGTTGTAGAAGTCCAGCACCCCGGTCAGCCGGCCGCTGTCGTTGAACAGGGCATTGTCACGGAACAGATCGCCGTGGATCAGCACCTCGCCGGGGGGCACCTTGCGCCAGTGCTGCAGCAGGCGCCGGGCGTGGCGCCGATCGTCATCGCCGAGCCGGCACAGGTGCTCGGCGAAGCCGGCAAGCCGCGCCCGTTCGTCCGGCAGCGTGCGCGCCGGCGCCGACGGCTGCCGGTGCAGGGCGGCGAGCAGGGCGCCGACCTGGCGGCAATGTTCCGAATCGGGCCGAAAGCAATGCTGGCCGGGCAACCGGGGCACCAGCACAGCCGGTTTGCCGGCCACCTTCCGCAGAGAGCGCCCGGCCCGGTCCAGCAGCGGCGCCGGCACCGGCAGGCCGCCCTGTGCCAGCGTGGAGAGCAATGTCAGGTAGGGGGAAAGCGTGGCCTCGGAGAAGCGCTCGAACACCGTCAGTACCACCGCTCGCGGATACTGGTAACGATCCCGCGCCTGAATCAGCCAGGTGCTGTTCTCGATGCCGTGGGGGGCCGCTTGCGCGGACTCCAGACGCAGATCGTACTCGTCCAGCAGCGAGGCCAGCTCGCTGTCGTCGAGGCGGGTATAAACGGACATGCATCCACCCTGAGTGGAAAAAAGGCCGGGGATGACCGGGCCTGAAACTTCCGGCGATGGTATAACCCCGGGGATTCGCTGAACAGGCCGTTTCTCGAGGAATCCCATGTCGCTGCAAGAAAAGATCGAGCGCACGTCGGTGCGCGCCCTGATGGCCCTGCCCGCCGGTGTCGCCGGCCGCCTGGCCGGGCTGCTGGAAAAGGTGGACCGTTCCACCCTGGACCCGAAGCTGCGCCTGTTGCTGGCGCTTTCCGACGGCCGCAAGGGCTTCCATGAACTGCCGCTGCCCCGGGGCCGCTCCCTGTACGGTCAGATGATCCGCATGCTCGACGTGTCCGAGGAAGCGGTGTCCGAGGTGCGCGATATCCGCGTCCCGGTGGAGGGGGATGACATCCTGGTGCGGCTGTACCGCCCCGCCAGACGGGTCGGCCCGGCGCCGGCGGGCGGCGCCCCGGCGATTCTGTTCGCCCATGGCGGTGGCTTCACCATCGGCAGTGCCAGGCAGTACGACCGCCTTTGCCGCCACATCGCCAACCAGACCGGTGCCGTGGTGGTCAACGTGGACTACCGGCTGGCGCCGGAGCACCCCGCGCCCACCGCCGCCGAGGACGTGCTGGCCGCCTGGCGCTGGCTCACCGAACAGGCCGGCGACCTGGGCATCGACCGCGACCGGCTGGCGGTGATGGGCGACAGTGCCGGCGGCAACCTGAGCCTGGTGACCGCCCAGCAGGCGGCGCTGCACGCCCTGCCGGTGCCGAAACTGGTGGTGGCGGTGTACCCGAAAACCGACGGCGCCAACGAAATGCCCTCCGCCACCGTGCTCGGCGGCGGCCAGGGCGGTCTCGACCGGGACATGATCGACTGGTTCCACAACCACTACATGCAGGACGAAAGTCTGGTGGCGGACTTCCGGGTATCGCCGCTGCGCAACCCGGATCTGGCCGGCCACCCGGCCACCCTGCTGATCACCGCCACCGATCCGCTCCGCGACGAGGGCCTGGCCTACGGTGAGCGGCTGCGCGAAGCGGGCGTGCCGGTGACCAACCTGGACTACCCGAAGCTGGTGCACGGCTTTATCACCATGGGCGGGGCCCTGCCCGCCGCGCGGCGGGCGGTGGACGAAATCCTCGCCCACGCCCGCGAGCGGCTTTAACAGCTTCAAACTGCAAGCTACAAGCCACAAGCGGCGGCACGATCGGGGCGCTGGAGGGCGTGTCTTGTAGCTTGTGGCTTGCAGCTTGGTTCGCCCCCTGACCCCGCCCCTTCCTGGCGCTACACTATGTCCTCCCGAACACGCTCCGACCAAGGACCCCCATGGCCGACCGCAAACCGATCATTCTTGTCGACGGTTCCTCCTACCTGTACCGCGCCTTCCACGCCCTGCCGCCGCTGACCACCTCCGACGGCCGGCCCACCGGCGCGGTGCGCGGCGTGGCCGCCATGCTGCGCAAGCTGATCAAGGACTATGACCCGGAGTACATGGCGGTGGTGTTCGACGCCAAGGGCAAGACCTTCCGCGACGAACTGTTCGAGCAGTACAAGGCCAACCGCCCGCCCATGCCCGACGACCTGCGTGCCCAGGTGCAGCCGCTGCACGACCTGATCCGCGCCATGGGCCTGCCACTGATCATCGAGGACGGGGTGGAGGCGGACGACGTGATCGGCACCTTCGCCCGGGTGTTCAGCGCCGAGAACAAGGCGGTGCTGATCTCCACCGGTGACAAGGACATGGCCCAGCTGGTCAACCCGCACGTCACCCTGATCAACACCATGAACGACGCCCTCTACGACATCGAAGGCGTACAGAAAAAATTCGGCGTCGGCCCGGAACTGATCATCGATTTCCTGGCACTGATGGGCGACAAGGTGGACAACATCCCCGGCGTGCCCGGCGTCGGCGAGAAAACCGCCCTGGCCCTGCTCACCGGCCTGGGCTCGCTGCAAAACATCTACGACAACCTGGATAAAGTGGCGGAGCTGGAATTCCGGGGCGCCAAGACCATGGGCAAGAAACTGGAGGAGCACCGGGACCAGGCGTTTCTTTCCTATCAGCTGGCCACCATCAAGGTGGACTGCGAACTCCACGAAGGTCTGGATGAACTCAAGCTGCGCCCGCCGGAAGTGGAAAAGCTCGCCGAATACTACCGCGACCTGGAATTCAAAGGCTGGCTGGTGGAGCTGCTGGACGGCCAGGACCCGGCCGCCGACGGCGCCGTGGACCTGAGCCCGGAGCAACCCATCGCCCGCGACAGCTACGAAATGGTGCTCGATGAAGCGCACCTCGATGCCTGGGTGGAGAAGCTGCGGGCGGTGGCGTTGTTCGCCTTCGACACCGAGACCACCAGCCTCAACTACATGGACGCCGCCCTGGTGGGCGTCAGCGTCGCCACCGCCGCCGGCGAAGCCGCCTACATCCCCTTCGGCCACGACTACGCCGGTGCCCCGGAGCAGCTGCCCGAGGCCCTGGTACTGGAAAAACTCAAGCCGCTGCTGGAAGACGAGGCGGTGAAAAAAGTGGGCCAGAATCTGAAGTACGACATGAGCGTGCTGGCCAACGCCGGCATCACCCTGCGCGGCGTTCAGTTCGACACCATGCTGGAATCCTATGTGCTGGACTCGGTGGCCACCCGCCACGACATGGATTCCCTGGCGCTCAAATACCTGGGCCACAAAACCGTCAGCTTCGAGGAGATCGCCGGCAAGGGCGCCAAGCAGCTTACCTTCAATCAGGTGGGCCTGGACGAAGCCGCCGAATACGCCGCGGAAGACGCCGACATCACCCTGCGCCTGCACCAGACCCTGTGGCCGCAACTGGAAGGCATCGACGGCCTGAAAAAAGTGTTCGAGGACATCGAGCTGCCGCTGCTGCCGGTGCTCAGCCGCATCGAACGCAACGGCACCTACGTGGACGCCGATATGCTGCGCAAGCAAAGCCAGTCCCTGGCCAAGCGCATGATGGAATTACAGGAAGAAGCCTACAAAGTCGCCGGTCAGGAATTCAATCTGGGGTCGCCCAAGCAACTGGGCGAAATCCTCTACGAAAAACTGGACATTCCGGTGATCAAGAAAACCCCCAAGGGCGCGCCCTCCACCGCCGAGGCGGTGCTGCAGGAACTGGCCCTGGACGGCCACGCCCTGCCGGAAGTGATCATGCAGTACCGGGGTGTCTCCAAACTCAAGAACACCTACACCGACAAGCTGCCGGAACTGATCAACCGCCGCACCGGCCGCGTGCACACCTCCTATCACCAGGCGGTGGCCGCCACCGGCCGGCTGTCGTCCAGCGACCCGAACCTGCAGAACATTCCGGTGCGCAGCGAAGAGGGCCGCAAGATCCGGCTCGCCTTCTCGGCGCCTGAAGGTCGCAAGATCGTGGCCTGCGACTACTCGCAGATCGAGCTGCGCATCATGGCGCACCTGTCCGGTGACGAAGGCCTGCTGCACGCCTTCGCCAATAATCTGGACATTCACCGCGCCACCGCCGCGGAAGTCTGGGACAAGGACCTGGACCAGGTCTCCGACAACGAACGCCGCAACGCCAAGGCCATCAACTTCGGCCTGATCTACGGCATGAGCGCCTTCGGCCTGGCCCGCCAGCTCGGCATCCCCCGTGGCGAAGCCCAGCAATACATCGACCGCTACTTCGACCGCTACCCGGGCGTGAAACGCTACATGGACCGCACCCGCGCCGACGCCGCCGAAAACGGCTACGTGGAAACCCTGTTCGGCCGCCGCCTCTACCTGCCGGAAATCAAAAGCAGCAACGGCCAGCGCCGCCAGGCCGCCGAACGCACCGCCATCAACGCGCCCATGCAGGGCACCGCCGCGGACATCATCAAGAAAGCCATGGTCGACGTGGACGCCTGGCTCACCGACAGCGACTTCGACGCCCTGATGATCATGCAGGTCCACGACGAACTGGTGTTCGAAGTGGCGGAAGGCCAGGTGGACGCCCTGATCCGGGAAGTGAAACAACGCATGGAAGCCGCCGCCGACCTGAAGGTGCCGCTGATCGTGGACGTGGGCATCGGTGACAACTGGGAAGAAGCACACTAAAAAGGAAACCGTTTATGGGCCAGGCAGCCGGCGCGCGCGTACCGTCCCCCAAAACCCTGAACCTGCTGTGGTTCGTGACCCTGTCCGCGCCCATGTTCATCGGCGTGGCCCTGTGGCTGGCGGTACGGTTCGGGGCCTTCCTGCCCGTCGCCGAGCTGCTGCCCCAGGAAACCCTCTGGCAGCTGTCGCTGGGGGCCATGGCCCTGACTCTGCTGATGGCGCGTCCGCTGCGCAACCTGATCATGAAACCGGAAGCGGTGGCCCGCCGCTCGCTGGCCGGTCGCGTGGCGCCGGAGGGCCCGGCGGCCCTGGCCGCGGTCAAAACCCAGACCTCCATGTTCGCGTTTCTGGGAATGCTGGACGCGGTGGCGTTCATGATCGTGGCGCTCAGTTTTATGCACGCCGACGCCGCCCTGGGCCTGCTCAACGGCGTTTATACCCTGGTGCTGGCGGTGGTGGCGAAACCGGATTTTTCCCATCTTCTGCAACAGACCGAGCAGATTCTGCGGCGCGGCCAGTGAGCCCGGGAGGCAAACATGGAAAAGCAATTCTGGCGGGAAAGATGGCAGAACCAGGAGCTGGGCTGGCACCTGCCGTTCGTTAACCCGGTGCTCAAACGCAACCTGCCGGCCCTCAATCCGGCCCCCGGCGCCCGGGTGTTCGTGCCGCTGTGCGGCAAGACCCTGGACATCCGCTGGCTGCTGGAACAGGGCTTCAAGGTGGTGGGCGCGGAACTGAGCGAACGGGCGGTGCGGGAGCTGTTCGAGGAACTCGGATTCGAGCCCGAGGTAACGTCCTGGGACGGCGGCCACCGCTGGCGCCACGGCGACCTGACCGTGTTCCAGGGCGACCTGTTCGCGCTCACCGCCGCCGACCCGGGCCCGGTTGACCGGGTTTACGACCGCGCCGCCCTGGTGGCGCTGCCGGAAGCGCTGCGCGCCCGCTACGCCCCCCACGTCGCCACCCTCACCGGCAACGCCCCGCAACTGCTGATCAGCTTCGAATACGACCCGGCCGAAATGGACGGCCCGCCGTTCCCGGTGCGGCCCGACGAGATCCAGCGGCTGTACGGCGACCGCTATACCCTGGAAGAGCTGTCCCGCCAGGATGTGATCGACAGCCAGGACCGCTTCAAGGACGCCGGCGTCACCGCCTTCGTGCAGGTCGCCTGGAAACTCCTTCCACACTGAGACCCTCTTTTACGTCCTTCACCTTGTGATCCCGGCCGGGCATGCCACCCTTTTCCTATACAGAGAACGCCGGCCGCGGCCGGCGGTAACCGACCCGGAGAAGGAGAATCCCATGCTCAATGTGAGCGGCGAGACCGTGTGCCGGCTGGTGGAGTTGGCCCAGGCGTTCCAGTCCCAGGAAGCCATTATTCTGCCGGACGACGGCAGCAATCCCATCGACCAGCCCGGCGACGCGCCGATGCCGGCCACCGGTGCCGGTGAGCCTTCCCAGGCTGAGTTCCGCACCATCATCGCCGACCTGGAGCCGGACCAGCAGACCGAGGTGGTGGCGCTGATGTGGCTGGGGCGCGGCGATTTCCAGGAAGACGATTGGGAGGGCGCCCTGCGGCTGGCCCGGGACGAGTGGACCCCGGAGACCGCGGACTACCTGCTCGGTCACCCGTTGCTGGCGGAGTATCTGGTGGAGGGGCTGGCGGTATTCGGGTTGAGCTGCGATCTCTGAGCCGCCGTGCGCGGCGCTATTGAACACCCCCGGAAAAGTCTTGTTAATGAACAGCGTTTAATAATCCGGCGCTTCTCCTGTATCTATTGAACGGCGTTTAAAGGACGTTCCAATAAGAGACAGGAGAACGACATGACTTCCCTGATTTGCCGAAGCCGCTGGCTGGCCGGCGCGCTGATGCTGGCGCTGGCCGCCACCGGTGCCCGGGCGGCCGGGCTGATGACCCCCACGGACGGCGGCCTGCCGCCGCTCTCGCTGAACCAGCAACACGTCACCGTGGACGTGGAAGACGGGTACGCCATCACCGAGGTGGAGCAGGTTTTCCACAATCCCCACGACCGCGATCTGGAGGCCCATTACCGCTTCCCGGTGCCGGAGAAGGGCAGCGTGGCGGAATTCACCGTCTGGATCGACGGCAAGCCGGTGGTGGGTGAGGTACTGGAGAAGCAGAAGGCCCGCCAGGTCTACGAGCAGGAGAAGGCGGCCGGCCGGGAGGCCGGTCTGACCGAGCAGGACGGCTACAAAGCTTTCGATGTACAGGTGAGCCCGGTGCGGGCCGGCCAGGACACCCGCGTGCGGTTGGTGTACATGCAGCCGGTGGACGAGGACACCGGCGTGGGCCGCTATCTGTACCCGTTGGAAGAGGGCGGGGTGGACCAGCGCCAGCTGGATTTCTGGACCGCCAACGAACGGGTCGAGGAGCATTTCACCTTTACCCTGAATCTGCGTACCGGTTATCCGGTGGCGGCGGTGCGGGTGCCGGACCAGCCCGGCGCGGCGGTGACGCAAACCAGCCCCACCCAGTGGCGGGTGGTACTGGATAACCGGGCCGGCGGTCAGCCGCACGGCGACAACCAGGGTGGCGGCGAAGCGGAACGCCCGGGTACCACCGGCGGGCAGCCGGCGTTCCAGCTGAACCAGGACATCGCGGTGTACTGGCGTTACCCGCCGGACCTGCCCGGCAGCGTGGACCTGGTGGCCTACAAGGCGCCGGGCAGCGACCGGGGCACCTTCATGATGAGCCTGACCCCCGGCGATGACCTGCCGGCGGTGACCGGCGGCCGCGACTGGGTGTTCGTGCTCGACGTGTCCGGCTCCATGGCCGGCAAGCTGGCGACCCTGGCGGACGGCGTCGGCAAGGCCCTGGGCCGGCTGCAACCGGAGGACCGCTTCCGCATCGTGCTGTTCAACGACGGCGCCCGGGAGCTGACCTCCGGCTTCGTGGCGGTGACCCCGGAGGCGGTGAGTGACTACGTGAACCGCGTGGCGACGCTGCAATCCAGCGGCGGCACCAACCTCTACGACGGTCTGAAAACCGGTCTGAAGTCCCTGGACACGGACCGCCCCACCGGCATCGCCCTGGTCACCGACGGGGTGGCCAACGTGGGCGTCACCGAGCAGAAACGCTTTCTGGAATTGCTGGACCGTTATGACGTGCGGCTGTTCACTTTCATCATGGGCAACAGCGCCAACCGGCCGCTGCTCACGGCCCTCACCGACGCCAGCAACGGCTTCGCCCTGAGCGTCTCCAACAGCGACGACATCGTCGGCCGGCTGATGCAGGCCACCGGCAAGCTCACCCACCGGGCCATGAACGACGTGACCCTGGACATCGACGGCGTGAAAACCGCCGATCTGACCCCCGGGCGCCTCGGCACGATCTACCGGGGCGGGCGCATCGTGGTGCTGGGCCATTACTGGGGCGACGGTCCGGCGGACGTGACCCTGAGCGCCAAGGTGGGCGGCGAAACCCGCCGCTATCAAACCCGCTTCCCGTTCCCCGCCGAGGGCGGCGCCAACCCGGAACTGGAACGGCTGTGGGCCTATGCCACCATCCAGGACCTGCAGCGCCAGCGCGACAATTTCGGCGCCGACGCGGACCTGGAGGAGGGCATCACCGACCTGGCCCTGGAATACGGCCTGGTCACCGACTACACCTCCATGGTGGTGCTGCGTGAGGAAATGTTCGAGAAATACGGCATCGACCGCCGTAACGCGGACCGCCGCGACCTGGAAAAACTGGCCAAGGCGCAACGGGAGTCGCAAGCCCCGGCGTCCCACCGCGCCGACCAGGGCCAGCCCATGTTCCAGCAAGCGCGCCCGTCCATGGGCGGTGGTGGGGGCGGCAGCGGCGGTGCCCTCGGCCCCTGGTCACTGCTGCCGTTCCTGATCCTGTTCGCGGCCGGTCTGCTGCGCGCTAGGCGAGCCAGTTCTGTCTCGCGCGTTTAACCTGCTGCTTGATCACCGCCTTGGCCTTATCCAGTTCGTGGCCGAGGCGGTGTTGTTCAATAAAGGCTTGATGCAGGTCGTCCAGATGGGCTTCCAGGTGCGTCACCTGGATCTTGATAAGCCGTTGAACCCGTTTGGGCGCCATACCGAGCTGTCTTGCGAATGCCGCCCAATGGGTGTGGTGCAGATTGCCGGGGTCGATCTGTTTGCCCACCGGCAACGCCAGTTTATGGCTGACCTGGTCGATGGCAAGTGTACAAACCAGATCGTAGAAAGGCGCCAGTGTCCATACCCCTTCGCCTTCTGATAGCAGGGACAGGTTCTTGATATGGCCGTCCGCGTTACCCGCCAGTGCATTGAAGATTTGCCATTGGGCCAGCGCCTGTAGATCCGCAGCCGGCTGCCGGCAATGGTTTTTTATAATTGTCGCCAGCGGGGCAAAGCCGCCGTCGTTGAGGTCGTACTTCTGTCGGTGTGAAAGCCCTTGGGCCTGGCAGAAGTCTTCCTGATGCAGACGCCGTACCCTTCCGGGTTGCACATGGCGATCATAGCGCTCCGCCAGCGACGCAATATGCTCGCCGATTTTTACCAGTTTCACCGGTGCCACCGGCAAGCCCAGTTGCGCTGCAATATGTGTGGTATAGATTTCCAGCAAGGGAACCTGCTTCAGATCCCGAACCGGCAGCTTGAGAATGTGCGTGGACGGCGCGTTGCCTTCAGGCAGATCGAAACACCAGCCGCCTTCGCCGGTCGGAGTGGCCAGGACCGGTATCTTATCCTGTGCCCCGGCAAGAGAAAGGCGCGGCGCGGTATCGCCGTCCAGCCAGGCCGAGCGGCCCTGTTCGATGGCGGTGATCAAGGTTGATTCGTCGAGAACCCGCGACGTTTTTGGAGCATCTTCCGTGGCCGGCGACTCTTGCGAGGGCAGCAACTGCAACGCGCCGGCGCAATCGCCGCCCAGCTTTGCCAACAGGGAAAGATCGTCGTCGGCGACGGCCAATTGCCGGACCAGTCGGTCCCTGGCGTTGCCTTCGGGCAGCAGATTGGCGAAAAAATGGTGACCCCGAAGATCGGGGGGCAGGAAATCTCCGGTCTCATTCAAAGGCAGACTGCAGGAAATCGCCCAGCCGTGAGACAGCCAATCCCCGCCATAAAGAAAGGCCATCCGCCCCGCGCCGCTGTCCAGGAGGCGACCGACCAGACGGCCCTGATACCAGACATTGAGGTCGCGGCTCATGGCCGGACACCTCGTGGTATGGCGAAAAGATCCAGGCCGAGCAACCGGGTGATACGAAAGGTCAGCTCCAGTCGGGCGGTAGGCTTGCCGCGCTCCAACTCCGACACGAAACGCGGACCGACCCCGGCGATTTCCGCCAAATCCACCTGAGTCAGGCCTTGGGCTTTGCGTGCCGCTCTAATGCGAGCGCCCAATTCGTTCGCGCTTTCCACGACGTAGGGTGAGAGGGAGGGCGACATTGTTTGCTCCGGATATTCCTGATCGGGAATATTATGGTCAAAAAAGAGCCGCCACCCAAGAAAAATTACCGAACGGGAAGAATTTAAGCGTCAGCGCTTGGCAGGTACATAATCTTCCCGATCGGTATCATCGCTTACCAGGGCAGCACGCTGCCGTCGGAGTGCCAGAAGGTGCCGGTGTTGTCCAGGTTCAGCTCGTCCATGCGCTGCACCAGGCGGTGGGCGGCCTGCTCGGCGGTGATGTCGCCGTTGTTGCCGGTCATGTCGGTTTTCACGAAGCCCGGGTGCAGGATCGCCACCGGGATGCCCTGGTCCTTCAGGTCCACGGCCAGGGATTTGCCGGCGGCGTTGAGGCCGGCCTTGCTGACCCGGTAACCGTAGCGACCGCCGGAGTCGTTGTCCTCGATGGACCCCATGCGCGAGGTCATCAGGCCCACCCGGCTGCCCTCGCGCATATTGTCGAGCAGCGCGTGGGTGACGCGCAACGGGCCCAGGGTGTTCACCTCGAACTGCTGGCGCATGGTGTCCAGGTTCAGGTCATCCAGGGTCTCGTTTTCCATCATGCCGGCGTTGTTGTAGAGCACGTCCACCGGGGTGTCGCCCAGTTCCTTCTTGAGCGCCGCCACATCCTGGTCCTTGCTCACGTCGTAGCCTTCCAGCACGCGGATGCCCAGGTCGTGCAGATCCTCGCGGCCTTCCCGGGTGGCCGAGCTACGACACACGGCGATCACCTGGTTGCCGCGTTCCTTCCACAGCCGTGCCATGTGATAGCCGATACCGCGATTGGCGCCGGTAATGACGATGGTCTGACTCATGACGAATCTCCTTCTTCGTGTCAGTGGATGGTCTTGATCGACGTTGCTGGCCATCCAGCCTGGGGACCCGCGCCGGCGGGATCAAACCGGCGGCGGCAATGGCAACACTCTTTTACGTTGCCGGTGTCCTGGATGGGTACCGTTGCGCTCGGCGCCGTGCCGCCGGGTCTGGTACATTCGAGGTCCTTTTCAACACCCACAGGATACGATCATGACCATTGCCGTAGGCGACAAGCTGCCCGACGTCACCATCAAGACCAACGGCGCCAAAGGCCCCGAGGACCTGTCCACCGGCGACTTCTTCAAAGGCCGCAAGGTGGTGTTGTTCGCGGTGCCGGGCGCGTTCACGCCGGGCTGTTCCAACACCCACATGCCGGGCTTCGTGGTGAACGCGGACGAGATTCTTGAGAAAGCCGACGCCATCGGCTGCATGGCGGTGAACGACGCCTTCGTGATGGGCGCCTGGCAGGAAAACCAGAATGCCGAAAAGATCACCATGCTGGCCGACGGCAACGCCGAGTTCACCAAGGCGCTGGGGCTGGAACTGGACGCCAGTGGCGCCGGCCTGGGCATCCGCAGCAAGCGCTTCGCGCTGATCGCCAACGATGGCGTGGTGGAATACCTGGGCGTGGACGCCAAGGGCGTGGAGGAAAGCAGCGCCGAGACCGTGCTCAAGCACCTCTGAGGCCACCGGCCCGTGCCACGCGCGGGACTTTACGGGGCGCGCCGGCCAGCAGGCCGGTGCGCCCCGGTTTATTTCGGGTTGTCTTTTTGCGACACGCGGCGGGTGCTGGCCACCCATGCGCGCATAGCATGCTTTTGGTTATAAATAACAAGACATTCAGCACATTCCGCTCTTTTGGCCCGTCCGGAACGTAAAAGATCACGAATTCGTTACAGGCCGCACACATTCTGAAGCGCCCCGGTTGCGTTTGAGTGCTGCCGTAACAGCTCTTAAAGCAAGGCCGACATTTTTTCATTGCCACCCTTTGTACATTCCATCTGTGCACTGCCGCCCTTCGATTCCGGTTGTGGGGGGAGGGGGCAGCGACTGATGCGGATAAAACTCAAGGAGGGTGGATCATGTTCCGGTCCCTGGCGAAAACACTGGTATTGATGATGATGTTGGCGGCGCTGGCCGCCTGTGGCGGCGGCGGTGGCAGCAGCGGCGGCCCGTCCGGCAATGGCGGCGCGGAAACGCCGAACAACCCGGATAACCCCGGCGATCCGGATGAACCCGGCAACCCGGACAACCCGGGTGACCCGGACGATCCGGATAACCCGGACGAACCCGGTAACCCCGGTGACGACATGGACGACGAGGAGCGTGAAGCGACCCTCGGCCTGATCGACACCAACAACCATTTCACCGCTTCCGTATGCCCGAGCACCGTGCTGAACGTACCGCTGGGCAACGCCATCGACGTGGTGACCTGTGAAAACGAAGCGCTCACCAACATTTCCCTGGGCAATGACAACCTGCTCGGCCTGGTGTGCGCCGATACGGTGGCCGGCACCGACACCGCCCTGGTGGAAAGCCTGTCCGACGTGGAATTCCTGCCCAACTGCGTGATGGAAAGCACCGTTTACCTGCGCGACACCATCACCGGCCTGCTGGACGGCACCAGCCCGATCACCCAGGAACTGTGCCCGGACGCGGACAACCCGGTGCTGTGCGTGGTGGACGTGCTGAAAACCACCCCGGACACCCTGCAGAGCGCACTCACCGTGCTGGGCTGCGAGGACGCGCTGAATCCGCAGACCTGTCTCACCGGCGTGGCCAATAATCTGGCCAGCGGCGAACTGCTGATCGGCACCCTGAACACCCTGTCCACCGCGGTCTGCCCGGTGGCCTCCAACGCCGGCGACTTCAACCCGCAGGACTGCCTCACCGAAGTGCTCACCGGCGTGGGCAGCGTGCTCAACGTGGCCGGCCTGCCGGGCGTGGGCGAAATCTGTGGCGATCAGGCGGACCCGCTGACCTGTCTGTTGGAAGCCGGCGACCTGCTGTCCCCGGTGACCGACGCCCTGGGCGGCGTGCCGGTGGTGGGCGAGCTGGTGAACAGCCTGCTGGGCGCCATCGAAAGCGATCCGGGCAACCTGGACCTGCTGGAAACCCTGCCGCAATTGCTGGCCGGCATCCCGGTGGTGGGTGACCTGATCGGCGAGGCGCTGGAAAACGGCGGCGGCGAAGACGCCAACCCGCTGTTCGCCCTGCTGGAACAACTGCAAGGTCTGCCGGAGATGGTGGCCGAAGTGCCGGTGCTGGGCGACCTGCTCAACGGCCTGGCCGGTGGCGACGCCGGTGGCCTGCCCCTGGATGCCCTGGACCTGGAAGCCCTGTCCGAAGCACTGACCAGTGGCGACCTGTCACAACTGAGCGCGCCGGTGCAGGAAGTGCTGGACCAGGTGCCGGTACTGGGCCCGCTGGTGGGTCAGCTGCTGGGCGCCGTGAACTGCGAATCCGGTGACCCGCTGCAGTGCCTGACCTCCGCCAGTGACCAGCTTGGCCAGTTCTCCGACCTGCTCGGCGAAGTGCCGGTGCTGGGTGACCTGCTCAACCCGCTGATCGGCACCCTGATGGGCGCGGTCGAGGGGGGTGAAGGCGGCGACCCGCTGGCCAACCTGACCGGCGCGCTGGACCAGCTGCCGGTGGCCGGTGAGCTGCTCAACGAAGTGCTGGGCACCCTGCTGGGCGGCGAAGGCGGTGTCGACCCGAGCAACCCGGGCGACCTGCTCAACCCGGCTCTGGGCCTGCTTGATGAAGTACCGGTGCTCGGCGACCTGACCAACGAACTGCTCGGCGGCCTGCTCAGCGGCGGCCCCCTGGACGGCGAAGCCGGCCTGGAAAATCTGCTCGGCGGTCTGCTCGATCAGGACTTCGCGCTGATCCCGGCGGTGGGCGATCTGCTGGAACAGATTCCCGCCCTGGGCGAACCGCTGGTGATGGTGCTGGACACCGTGGCCGGCGACGACGGTCTGCTGGAAAGCATCCTGGCCCCGGTGGCCGACGTGCTGGAAGGCATCCCCGGCCTGGGCGATCTGCTCGGCGGTCTGCTGGACGGTCTGTTCGGCTGGACCTGAGCGCACCTCTTTTCTTCCGTAAGTGCCAGTGCCCCGGCTTTGCCGGGGCTTTTTTTTGAGGACGTTGTACCGGTGTCGCCGGGCTGATCTTGTGGGGTCAGTGCAGCTGATCCGGTTCCCGGGTGAAGCGGTGCGGTGGCAGCACCACGCGCTGAACCCGCTCGCCGAGCATTTCCGTTTCGCCCTTGTAACGCTCGCCGCCGGTGACCGTGAACTCGAACTCATAGAGGCGCCAAAGGCGCAACCGGCCGCCGTGGTCCCGGCGCAGCCGCAGGCGGCGCAGACCCACGGTCTGGTCCAGCAACAGCACCTCCTCGCGCTCGCAGTGCCGGCGGGTCACGCGCAGGGCGGTCTCGCGGATGCGCTGGGCCCGCCAGAACAGGGCCGCGCCGAGCACCAGGGCGGCCAGCAGCAGAAGGTCGGTGAGAGCGAGGTTCAAAGCCAGGGTCTTCGTTCCGTTCAAAGGTCCGGTCATGGTAAGCGGCGCCGCGCCGGTTGGCCATCGGCGCCGGCCAGCCCGCCGTTTCACGCCGGCGTCACGGAGCGCCATCGCCCTTCCATCAATTTTTGTAAAGTTCGCCCACCGGTGTCTATCCGTGGTGGCCGCACCCTGCGACTGTAACGGCAAAGAGCGACGGTATCGGAGCGGGCCCCCAACCCCTGGGAGCGCGCCTTGACCGTTTTTTCGTTCCGCGCCGCCTGACGACGCCGGCCCGCGGACACCAGGAGGGAGAGCCAGCAATGAGCGACAATCGCAAGCCAACCACCACCGATGCCGGGATTCCGGTCGCCAGCGATGAACATTCCCTGTCGGTCGGGCCCGACGGCCCGATCGTCCTGCACGATCATTATCTGATGGAGCAGATGGCGGCGTTCAACCGGGAGATGATTCCGGACCGCCAGCCCCACGCCAAGGGCGGCGGCGCCTTCGGTCATTTCCAGGTGACCCAGGACGTGAGCCGATACACCAAGGCGGATTTTTTGCAGACGGGCAAGAAGACCGACGTGCTGATTCGCTTCTCCACCGTGGCCGGCGAGGCCGGCAGCCCGGATACCTGGCGTGACCCGCGCGGTTTCGCGGTGAAGTTCTACACCGAGCAGGGCAACTTCGACATGGTGGGCAACAACACGCCGGTGTTCTTTGTCCGCGATCCGATGAAGTTTCAGCACTTCATCCATTCCCAGAAACGCCGGGCCGACAATGGTCTGCGTGACAATGACATGCAGTGGGATTTCTGGACCAACGCGCCGGAGTCCGCCCACCAGGTCACCTGGCTGATGGGCGACCGGGGCGTGCCCGCCACCTGGCGGCACATGAACGGCTACTCCAGCCACACCTACATGTGGGTGAACGAGGGCGGTGAGCGGTTCTGGGTGAAGTACCACTTCAAAACCGACCAGGGCATCAAGTGCATGACCCAGGAACAGGCCGACGAGATGGCCGGCAGCGACGCCGATTACCATCGCCGTGATCTGTTCCAGGCGATCAAACGCGGTGAGCACCCCAGCTGGACCCTGCACGTGCAGATCATGCCGTTCGAGGACGCCAAGACCTACCGCATCAATCCGTTCGACCTGACCAAGGTGTGGCCCCACGACGATTACCCGCTGCACGAAGTGGGCAAGCTGACCCTGGATCGCAACCCCAGCGATTTCCACAGCGAGATCGAGCAGGCCGCCTTCGAACCCAATAACTTCGTGCCGGGCACCGGCCTGTCGCCGGACAAGATGCTGCTGGCGCGGGCCATTTCCTACGCGGATGCGCACCGTGCCCGGCTGGGCGTGAACTATCGTCAGATTCCGGTCAACGAACCCAAGTGTCCGGTGCACAGCTACAGCAAGGGCGGCGCCATGCGCATGCGTAACGCCAGCGATCCGGTCTACGCCCTGAACTCCAAGGGTGGTCCGGCGGCGGACCCGGAACGTTACCCGGAGCAGGCGGTGTGGGCCGCAGACGGCGAGTTCGTGCGCGCCGCCTACACACTGCGCCCGGACGACGGCGACTTCAACCAGGCCAATGATCTGGTCAACAAGGTGATGGACGACGCCGCCCGCGACCGGCTGGTGAACAACGTGGCCGGCCACGTGCTGGACGGCGTGGAAGAGCCGGTGCTGTCCCGGGTGTTCGAATACTGGCGCAACGTGGACGAAACCATCGGCAAGCGCATCGAGGAAAAGGTGCGCGCCGAGAAGAAGTAAGCGACCTGTTCAGCCACGCACCGAACACCGCGCCCGGCCGGGCGCGGTGTGACGGCGGGCTCAGGTCCGCAGCCGGTAGCCGGTTTTGAAGATCCAGGTGATCAGCCCCACGCACACCAGCATGAACACCAGCGTCATGCCCAGGCTGACCGCCACATGCACGTCGGCCACGCCGTAGAAACTCCAGCGAAAGCCACTCACCAGGTACACCACCGGATTGAACAGGGTCACCGTCTGCCACACCGGCGGCAGCATGTTCACCGAGTAAAAAGTCCCGCCCAGAAACGTCAGCGGTGTCACGATCATCATCGGTATGATCTGCAGTTTTTCAAAGCCGTCCGCCCACACCCCGATAATGAAACCGAACAGGCTGAAGGTCACCGCGGTGAGCGCCAGAAAGCCGATCATGGCGAACGGATGGGCGATGCTGAAGTCCACGAACAGCCTTGACGTCGCCAGAATCAAAAGCCCGAGGATGATCGATTTACTGGCCGCCGCGCCCACATAGCCCAAGACGATTTCCAACGGCGAAATCGGTGCCGACAGCACCTCGTAGATGGTACCGGTGAACTTGGGCATGTAGATGCCGAACGAAGCGTTGGAAATGCTCTCGTTGAGCAACATCAGCATGATCAGCCCGGGAATGATAAAGGCGCCGTAGCTGATGCCGTCGATCTCCACCATCCGCGAGCCGATCGCCGAGCCGAACACCACGAAATAAAGCGACGTGGAAATCACCGGCGAGGCGATGCTCTGCAAAAGAGTGCGCCAGGTGCGTGCCATCTCGAACAGGTAGATGGCCTTTACGCCATGAAGATTCATCATTGCTCTCCCGTGCGACGGTGGTGGACCAGGTCCACGAAAATATCTTCCAGCGAGCTCTCGCGGGTACGCAGGTCACGGAACTCGATACCCTGCTCGGCCAGGCGTCGCAGCAGGCCGGCCACGTCGGCCTGATCGTGGCGGGCGTCGAAGCCGTACACCAGCTCGTGGCCGTCGCCCTCCAGCACCAGATTCAGATCCGCCAGGCCCGCGGGCACGCTGTCCAGGGGCGCGGCCAGTTGCAGCCGCAGTTCCTTGCGGCCCAGTTTTTCCATCAGGGTGCGGGTGTGCTCCACCAGAATGATCTCGCCGCCGCTGATCACGCCGACCCGGTCGGCCATTTCCTCCGCCTCCTCGATATAGTGAGTGGTGAGGATAATGGTCACGCCCCGCTCGCGCAGGCCGCGCACCAGATTCCACATGTCCCGGCGCAACTCCACGTCGACGCCGGCGGTGGGCTCGTCGAGAAACAGAATGTCCGGTTCGTGGGCCAGTGCCTTGGCGATCATCACCCGGCGTTTCATGCCGCCGGACAGCGCCATGATCTTGTCCTTGCGCTTGTCCCACAGGGAAAGGTCACGCAGCACCTTTTCCACGTAGGCCGGATTGGCCGGCTTGCCGAACAGACCACGGCTGAAATTCACCGTGGCCCAGACCGTCTCGAACGCGTCGGTGGACAGCTCCTGGGGCACCAGCCCGATGCGCGAACGGGCCGCCCGGTAATCGCGCCGAATGTCGCACCCGTCCACGACCACCGTGCCCGGTCCCGGGTTGACGATGCCGCAGACGATGCTGATCAAGGTGGTTTTGCCGGCGCCGTTCGGCCCCAGCAGCGCGAAGATCTCGCCCTTGCGGATGTGCAGGTTCACATCGCGCAGGGCGGTGAAACCGGACTCGTAGGTCTTGCTGAGTCCGTCGATGGCGATGATGTCGGACACGAAGGCTCCTTGCTGGAAACGGCGGCGCGAACCGCGAAAACGCCATTCTACGACTTGTGCCGGGGAAAAGGGGAAGGCAGCATAAAAGCTCAACCAAGCTTAAGGTCAATAGAGGTAATCATGGACCCGGTACCCTCCATCGATATTGGCAAGGCCCTGACCGTGGGCGAGGTGGCCAGACGCAGCGGCGTGGCGGTGTCCGCGCTGCATTTTTATGAACGCAAGGGCCTGATCAAAAGTCACCGCAGCGCCGGCAACCAGCGCCGCTACCACCGGGATGTGCTGCGCCGCGTGGCGGTGATCAAGGTGGCGCAGCGCATCGGTATTCCGCTGGCGGAGGTGGCGGGCGCGCTGGCGTCGCTGCCGTCCGGGCGCAGCCCCACCGCCCGGGACTGGTCGCGCCTGTCGGCGCGCTGGCGGCAGGATCTGGATGGGCGCATCCTCCATCTGAGCCAGCTGCGTGACCAGCTCGACGACTGCATCGGCTGCGGTTGTCTGTCGCTCACCGCCTGCCGGCTGCGCAACCCCGGCGACACCCTGGCGGAAACCGGTGCCGGGGCGCGCCGCTGGGAGGGCGACGGAGAAGGGTAAATTCCGGTAAAGCACCGGCGGCAAACTTCCGGTTTGGCGGTAAGGTGTAATACCCCCAAGGAACCACCGGAACGCAAGATCAAGGAGAGCCCGACCATGAATCTGTTCGAAGCGCTGCGCCAGGACCACGACACCCAGCGGACCCTGTTGGACCTGCTGGTCAAAACCCACGGCGACAGTGAAGGCCGTGAAGAGCTGTTCGCCAAGGTGAAGCAGGAACTCACCGCCCACGCCGCCGCCGAGGAGCGGGCCCTGTACGTGCCGATGATGGAGCAGGACCTGACCCAGGAAAAAGCCCGCCACAGCGTGGCCGAACACCATGAGATCGATGAACTGGTGGAGGAGCTGGAAAGCACCGACTTCAGCTCACCGGGCTGGCTGGCCACCGCCAAAAAGTTGAAGGAACTGGTCACCCACCATCTGGATGAAGAAGAACAGGAAGTGTTCCAGCTTGCCGGCCGCGCGCTGAACGAGCAGGACAAGACGCGCCTGGCCGGTACCTACCGGGAGGAGATGGCGGCCGCCAAATAACGCCGCCGGTGAGCCTGGCGTGGGGCCGGGGTCAGCCCTGCTCCCACGCTTCCAGGGCCGCCTCCAGTTTGCCGATGTCCGCCGCCGCGCGGTCCATCTCCGCCCAGGGGTCGTGCTTCTGCCCCAGGCGGCGGAAGGCGTTCTGCAGAGTGTAACGGCGCGGGCCAATGGCGCTATCGTTCACCTCGTCCCAATCCAGCGGCATGGCCACCGGCGCGCCCGGTTTGGCGCGCACCGCGTAGGGCGCCACCGCGGTCTGGCCGAAGGCGTTGCGCATGATGTCCAGATAAAGCCGACCCCGGCGCTTGTTCTTGCGCTGCTCGGTGGTCAGCGCGTCCGGGTGGCGCGTGGCCAGATGATCGGCCAGCCGCCGGCACGCCCGGCGCACCCGATCAAAATCGGCGCTCGGTTCAAGCGGCGCCACCACGTGCAGGCCCCGGGAGCCGGTGGTCTTCACGAACGGTGTCAGCCCCGCCTCGCGCAGGGCGTCGCCCACCTGATGGGCGGCCCGGCGCACCGGCGCGAAATCATCGTCGGGCGGGTCCAGGTCGAACACCAGCCGGTCCGGATGGTGCGGCCGGGCGGCCTGGCTCAACCAGGCGTGCAGCGTCAGCGTGGCCTGGCCGGCGAGATACACCAGATCCGCGGCCCGCTCGCAAAAGATGTGCGTCACCTCGCCGGTGTCGCCGCCGTGGTCGATGCGCCGCGCCGGCAACCAGTCCGGGAAATAGTCGCCGCGATTCTGCTGGTAGAAACCGCTCTCGCCGATGCCGTCGGGAAAACGGTGCAGGGTCAGCGCCCGGCCGCGCAGGTGGGGCAGCATCAGCGGCGCCACCCGCTGGTAGTAATCGGCCAGATCCGCCTTGGTCAGGCCGTCGTCCGGGAACAGCACCTTGTCCGGGTGGGAGAGGGCGATGTGTTCGCCGTCCACCTTCAGCACCGCATCATTCATGGCCGGCCGCCTTCTCGTCGCGGGCGATGCGCGCCAGAGTGCGGCCACTCTTCGCCGACCGGTTCTGGGTCGAGGTGGGATTGCGGCGGGCGTCGGCATGTTCGTCGTTCATTTTGATCAACAGCCATTGGGGCTTGTCGCCGTCGCGGAACCGCTTCAGGGCGTAGCCGCCTTGCAGTTTTTCGCCGTCCAGCCAGACCTCCAGCAGGCCCTCCCGCCAGGCGTCGGCCATGCTTACCGGCGGGTCCTTGTCGGCGCGCAGATTGCGGTACCCGCCCCGGTCCCAGACCATCACGGTGCCGGCGCCGTAGTGGCCCTCCGGGATCACGCCCTCGAAGTCCGCGTAGTCCAGGGGGTGGTCCTCCACCTGCACCGCCAGACGCTTGTCCCGGGGATCGGTGGACGGCCCCTTGGGCACCGCCCAGGATTTCAGGGTGCCGCCGAAGGCCAGCCGGAAATCGTAATGCAGCCGGCTGGCGTCGTGTTTCTGGATCACGAAAACGGGCCGCGTGTCCTCGCCACCGGAGGGTTCGCGGCTGGCATCCAGGTTCCGTTTGCGGCGGTAGTCGCCGAGCGTGTCCTTACTCATGACCAATGGTGCCTCCCGGTCCAGGGCGGAATCTCCAGCATAGCGCCGGCGCGGCGAGGGAATCAGCGGCCAAGCGTAAAAAATTTTCAATCCCGCGCGCCGCCCGCCGGTTTGCGTTAAGGTCATTCGAGTGAGGGACAGCGAGGAGACGCGCTACCGTGAGCATTCTGCAACTGCCCCATGCGCCGCCGTCGGCGGTGCTGATCGACTGGCACGCCACCCTGGTGGACACCCACGACGCCATGTACCACGCCGTGGACGACGTGCTGCCGCGCCTGGAGGAGCTGGGCCTGTGGGACCGGCTGCTGGAACCGGAAGCGTCCAAGACCCTGGAGGACGCCAAGCTGGTCAAGTACGTCCGCGAGCATCACAAGCTGCACCCCAAGATCACCGCCCAGCGCAAGATTTCGCGCACCGATATTTTCGAGGTGCTGTTCGGCGCCGACGGCGACGCCAAGCGGCGCGTCCATCAGGCGTTCGACGCCTGCTACAAGAATTACGTGGACGAGGTCCACCCGCTGGAGCCGGACATTCGCCCGCAGCTGGAGCGGCTGCGCGCCGCCGGTGTGCCGGTGGGGGTGATCTCCAACCGCAAACGGGATTTCTTCGAGCATGAGCTGCGCATCGTCGACGGCACCGGCTGGGAAGATCTGTTTGATGTCACCGTGTGCGGGGACGACGTGGAGAACCGCAAGCCGGCGCCGGACATGCTGCTCAAGGCCCTCGACCAGCTGGGTCTGACGCCCGGGGAACATTGCTGGTACGCCGGCGACAGCACCACCGACGTGATCGCCGCCAAGGACGCCGGCGTCACCGCCATCTTCTACAACGGCGCCCATTGGTCGCAAAGCTGGCTGGACAAAATCTTCCCCGGCACCGTCAGCCACCCGCACCGGCCGGACGCGGTGGTGGAGAGCATTGGCGGGCTGACCCGGCTGGCCCGGCGCATGCTGGCCAATGGCAAACGGGTGGAACGGGCGCGGGCCTGAGCCGGCCCCCGCCGTCTGTTTGTCTAGAGCCGCGCGTTGCGGTCCTGGAAGCCGCTGTGAATCAGGCTGGCCACCGTGGTCACCACCAGCACCCCGAGAATGATCGAGATCGACAGCCAGATCGGCACCTCCGGAATGCCGTGCAGCGGCTGGCCGCCGTTGATGAACGGCAGGCTGTTTTCGTGCAGTGCCTCCAGCACCAGCTTCACGCCGATAAAGCCGAGAATCGCCGACAGCCCCAGCCCCAGAAACACCAGTCGGTCGAGCAGCCCGCCGAGCAGAAAGTACAGCTGCAACAGACCGAGCAGGGCGAAGGCGTTGGTGGTGAACACGATGTAGGGCTCCTTGGTCAGGCCGTAGATGGCCGGAATGGAATCCAACGCGAACAGCACATCGGTGAAGCCCAGGGCCGCCACCGCGATGAACAACGGCGTCACCATCCAGCGACCGCCCTGGCGGGCGAACAACCGCTGGCCATGGTAGTCGTCGGTGGTCGGCAGCAGCCGTTGCAGCAGTCGAACGCCGGGCCCGGGCTTGTACCCCTCGTCCTCATCCTTGTTGAAAAACTCCCAGGTCAGATGGGCGGCGGTGTACAGCAGAAAGGCGCCGAAAATGTAGAACACCCAGCTGAACTGGGCGATGGCCGCCGCGCCCACGGCGATGAACAGGCCGCGCAGAATCAGCGCGATGGCGATGCCGATCAGCAGCGCCTTTTGCTGGTAGACCGGCGGCACCGCGAAGCGCGCCATGATGGTGACGAACACGAACAGGTTGTCCACCGACAGGCTCTTTTCGGTGACGAAGCCGGCGAAGTACTCGGCGCCGTGCTGATGCCCCCAGACCCACCAAAGGCCGGCGCCGAACAGCAGCGCGATGGCGATAAAGAACGCCGACCACCAGGCCGCTTCCTTGAAGGTGGGCTCGTGGGGTTTGCGCACATGGGCGACGAAGTCGAACAGGAACAGGGCGATGATGCCGGCGATGGTGGCCAGCCAGATCCAGACGGGAACGTGCACGGGAAAACCTCCGGGTTGATGATCGGATCACACCCGAAGGTCTCTCCCGCGCCCGGGGCGCTGCCCGCCGCCGGGGCCGTTGGGCCCGTGCTGACGACGGCGGGTCCGGCGACCGTGGTCGCCGGGGGATACTCCCCTTCAAGAGCCGCCATGGTGCCGTAAAGCGGACGGCCTGTTAAGCGGAATATTGCGCCCCGGGGCGGGGCTCAGGACAGAACCTGGCCGCCGTCCACCACCAGGGTCTGGCCGGTGATCCAACTGGCCAGATCGGAAGCCAGGAACAGCGCCACGTTGGCCACCTCCTCCGGGGTGCCGAGCCGCCCGAACGGAATGCCGCCGCGTATTCGCTGGTAGAGGTCCGGGTTGTGCTGGCGGGCCTGATCCCAGACGCCGCCGGGAAACTCGATGGACCCCGGCGCCAGGCCGTTGACGCGCACCCCGTGGGCCGCCATGGATACCGCCAGGCTGCCGGTGTAATGGGCCACCGCCGCCTTGATGGCGGCGTAGGGCGCGGTGCGGGTGGAGGCGTGCAGGGCGGCGATGGAGGCGATGTTGATGATCGAGGCCCCCGGCGTCTGTTTCAGATGGGACAGGCAATAGTGGGCGGCGCGCACGGTGCCCATCAGGTCCACTTCCACGCTGCGCATCCAGCCGTCCTCGTTGTCGTCGCGACCGAACGCGGAGGCGCAATTGACCAGCACGTCGACGCCGCCCAGTTCCGCCAGCGCGGCCTCCAGGTAGCTTTCCAGGGACGCTTTATCGCCGATGTCGCAGGGCGCGGTGTGCAGGGCCAGGCCGTCGCCGGCGGCGTCCTCGCGCAGCGAATCCAGGGCGGTCTGGCCGCGGGCGCACACCGACACCCGGGCGCCGGCCCGGGCAAAGCCCAGGGCGATGGCGCGGCCGATGCCCTTGCTGCCGCCGGCGACGATCACCCGCCGACCGTTGAAGTCGAAGTTCATCAGATCTCTCCCGTTCCAAGAAAGCCCGACTTTACCCCTAACCGGAACCGCCGGCAGCCCGGGATTGGCCCGTGCTGAATATGGCACCATGGTACATTCGTGTCGTTGCCGCTACAGAACAGCTGCCGCTACAGAACAACAGGAGGGCCATCATGGGCACCCCGATAAGCGATCCGCGCCGCCGCCTGCACGCCTTTACCGACGACGCCCTGGGCGATCACGATGCCACCGGCCTGGCCACGCTGATCGAACAGCGGGCGCTGAGCGCCGCCGAAGTGACCGAAGCCGCCATCGAGCGCATCGGCCGGGTCGACCCACAATTGCACGCCGTGGCCCTGGCGGCCTTCGAGCGGGGACGCGGCGAGGCCGCCCGGCCCGGCGGCGGCGCCTTCGCCGGCGTGCCGACCCTGATCAAGGACAACATCGACGTGGCCGGCCTGGCCACCGGCCACGGTTCGGCGGCGGTGCACACGCGGCCGGCGGAAAAAGACAGCGACTTCGCCCGCCAGTTTCTCGCCCAGGGTTTCACCCTGCTGGGCAAGAGCCGGCTGCCGGACTTCGGCTTCAGCGCCAGCACCGAATTCATGGACCAGCCGCCCACCTGCAACCCCTGGCACACCGGCTATTCCTCCGGCGCCTCCTCCGGCGGCGCCGCCGCCCTGGTGGCCGCCGGCGCGCTGCCCATCGCCCACGGCAATGACGGCGGCGGCTCGATCCGCATCCCCGCCGCCTGTTGCGGTCTGGTGGGGCTCAAGCCCACCCGCGGTCGGCTGGTGAAGTCGGAAGCCTCCCAGGCGCTGCCGGTGGACCTGATCAGCGAGGGCGTGCTGACCCGCAGCGTGCGCGACACCGCCCGCTTTTTCGCCGCCGCCGAGCGCTATTACCGCAACCCCAAACTGCCGGCCCTGGGCGAGGTCACCGGCCCCAGGCGGCGGCGCCTGAAAGTGGGGCTGGTGGTGGATTCCATCACCGGCAGCGCCACCGACCGGGATACCCGCGCGGCGGTGGAGGACACCGCCCGGTTGCTGGCGGACCTGGGCCACCACGTGGAAGAAGCGCCGATCCCGCTGAAGCCCTCGTTCATCGACGACTTCGTGACCTACTACGGGATGATGGCGTTCATGGTCAGCCGCTTCGGCGCCCGGCTGTTCGGGCCGGGCTTTCACGCGGAGCGGCTGGATGACCTGACCGTGGGGCTGGCCGGCTATTACCGGCGCCGCCTGTGGAAGACGCCGGCGGTGCTCTACCGTTTGCGCCGCACCTGGCAGGAGTACGCGGACAGCTTCCGCCACTACGACGTGGTGCTGTCGCCGGTGCTGGCGCGCACCGTACCGGAACTGGGTTATCTGAGCCCGACCCTGCCGTTCGAGACGCTGATCGACCGGCTGATCAAGTACGCCAGCTTCACGCCGGCCAACAACGCCTCCGGCAGTCCGGCGATCTCGTTGCCGCTGGGGGTCAGCGCCGAGGGGCTGCCCATCGGCGTGCAGCTGGCGGCGGTGCAGGGCGGCGAACGCACCCTGCTGGAATTGGCCTTCGAGCTGGAGGCCGCCCGTCCCTGGCGGCGCATTCAGGACGGTTGATCAGGCCCCGTCCTTGCGTTTGAACTGGGCCAGGATGCTGGAGAAGTCCTTGTTTCCGTAGCCCTGGTTGGCGTGGCTGGCGTAAAGGCTGCGCGCCAGCGCCCCCATGGGCGTGGCCGAGCGCGTGGCCAGGGCCGCCTCCAGGGCCAGGCCCAGATCCTTGTTCATCAGGTTGACGCCAAAGCCGCCGTCGTAGTTGTTCGACGCGGGCACGTTGGGCATCACACCCGGCCACGGATTGTAGACTTCCAGGGACCAGTTGCCGCCGGAACTGACGCGCATGATCTCGGACAGCACCTTCGGGTCCAGGCCATGGTCGGCGCCCATCTGCAGCGCTTCGGCGGTGCCGATCATGTGCACGGCGAGCAGCATGTTGTTGCAGATTTTCGCCACCTGGCCGGCCCCCGGCGGGCCGGCGCGCAACACGTTCTTGCCCATCACGTCGAGAATCGGCCGGGCCCGTTCCACCGCCTCTTCGCTGCCGCCACAAATGAACGTCAGGGTGCCGGCGCGGGCGCCGCCCACGCCGCCGGACACCGGCGCGTCGATCATTGCGAGACCGGTTTCGGCGGCGGCCTCCGCCACCCGCCGGCTGGTGGCCGCATCGATGGTGGAGCAGTCGATGATCAAGGCGTTCGGCTCAATACCCGGCAGGATGCCGTCGTCGCCCAGGTACAGGCCGATGACCGCCGCCGCCGAGGGCAGCATGCTGATCACCACTTCTGCGCCGGCCAGGGCGTCCGCCGGCGTGTCAGTGGTGTGCACGCCGCTTTCCTCGGCGGCCACCCGCAGGGCGGGCACCAGGTCGAAGGCGGTCACCTTGTGGCCGGCGGCGGCCAGGTTGGCGGCCATGGGGCCGCCCATGTTGCCGACGCCGAAAAAGCCGATCTTCATGTTCTTCTCCTTATAAAAACGACAAATCCTTGAGCACGCGGCGGGCGATGATCACCCGCATGATCTCGTTGGTGCCTTCCAGAATCTGATGCACCCGGCTGTCGCGCACATAGCGTTCCAGCGGGTATTCCTTGATGTAGCCGTAGCCACCGTGCAATTGCAGCGCCTGGTTGCAGACGTCGAAACAGAGGTCGGTGGCGAGCCGCTTGGCCATGGCGCAGTAGGTGCTTTTGTCCGCGTCGCCCTGGTCCAGCTTCCAGGCCGCCAGACGCACCATCTGCTGGGCCGCCACCAGATGGGTGGCCATGTCCGCCAGGCTGAACTGGGTGTTCTGGAACTCGGCGATGGCCTGGCCGAACTGTTTGCGCTCGCCCACGTAACCCTGTGCCTGTTTGAGCGCGGCGGTGGCGGCGCCCAGGGAGCAGCTGGCGATATTGATGCGCCCGCCGTCCAGGCCGGCCATGGCGATACGAAAGCCCTGGCCCTCGTCGCCGATGCGCTGATCCGCCGGCACCCGCACGTCCTCCAGGGTGATGGCCCGGGTGGGCTGGCTCTTCCAACCCATCTTCTCCTCGTTGCGGCCATAGCTGACGCCGGCCGCGTCCGCCGGGATCGCGAAGCAGGAAATGCCGCCGGCCCCCGGCCCGCCGGTGCGCGCCATCAACACCAACACGTCGGTGTCGCCGGCGCCGGAGATGAATACCTTGGCGCCGTTGATCACATAATTGTCGCCGTCCCGCTTGGCGGTGGTGCTCAGCGAGGCGGCGTCGGAGCCGGCGTTGGGCTCGGTGAGGCAGTAGGAAGCCAGCGCCTCGCCGCTGATCAGCGGCGCCGCCCAACGCGCGCGCACCGCGTCGCCGCCGAAGCGGGTCAGCATCCAGGTGGCCATGTTGTGGATGGTGATGAAGGCGGTGGTGGAGGTGCAGCCGGCGGCCAGTTGTTCGAACACCAGCGCCGCGTCCAGCCGGCTCAGGCCCAGGCCGCCGTGTTCCTCGTCGCAGTACAGCGCGCAGAACCCCAGCTCGCCGGCACGGCGAATGGTGTCCTTGGGAAACACGCTGCCGGCGTCCCATTCCGCGGCGAACGGCGCCAGTTCCTTGTCGGCGAACTGGCGCGCCGTATCGCGGAACGCCTGCTGCTCGTCATTGAGGGCGAAATCCACGTTTGATCCTCGCTCAGCCGCGATACTTATTTCAGGTTGATGGTCATGTTCGGCCCGCCGTGGGTGGCGTCCGGGATATCGTCGTCGAACCAGCGGCTGGTGACCGTCTTGGTCTCGGTGTAGAAGCGCACCGCCTGTTTGCCGTAGGCGTGCTGGTCGCCGTAGAACGAGCCCTTCCAGCCGGTGAAGCTGAAGAACGGCAGCGGCACCGGGATTGGCACATTGATGCCCACCTGGCCCACTTCGATTTCATGACGGAACTTGCGCGCCGCCGCGCCGTTGGCGGTGAAGATCGAGGTGCCGTTGCCGTAGGGGCTGTTGTTGACCAGCTCGATGGCTTCGTCGAGGGTGTCCACGCACAGGCAGCACAGCACCGGGCCGAAGATCTCCTCCCGATACAGCGCCATTTGTGGCGTCACATCGGAGAACAGGGTGGGGCCCACCCAGTGGCCATCCGGCAGGCCGTCCACGGTGCACTCGGAGCCGTCCAGCAGGCAGGTGGCGCCTTCTTCCTTGCCCTGTTGGATCAGGGTGAGAACGCGCTCCCGGGCCTTGGCGCTGATCTGCGGGCCATAGGCGGCCTGGTCGTCGTCCCAGGCGCCCGGGCGCACCGCCGCGAACTGGTCCTTGAGTTCGTCCAGCCACTGTTTCGAGTCACCCACGAACACCGCCACGCTGATCGCCATGCAACGCTGCCCGGCGGCACCGCAGGCGGAGCCCACCAGGTTGCTGAGCACCTGATCCTTGCGGGCGTCGGGCATCACCACCATGTGGTTCTTGGCGCCGGCGAAACACTGGGCGCGTTTCAGATGGTCGGTGGCGGTGCGGTACACGTGCTGGCCCACCGGCACCGAGCCGACGAACGACACCGCCTTGATCTCCGGATGGGTGAGCAGGGTGTCCACCTGGGTCTTGCCGCCGTGCACCACCTGCAGCAGATTCTTGGGCGCGCCGGCCTCCAGGAACAGCTCGGCGAGCAGGTTGGGGGTCATCGGATCCTGTTCGGAAGGCTTGAGCACGAAGCTGTTGCCGCAGGCGATGGCCATGGGGAACATCCACAGCGGAATCATCGCCGGAAAGTTGAACGGCGTGATGCCGGCGCACACGCCCAGCGGCTGCGTCCAGGAATGGCTGTCGATGCCGCGGGCCACGTTCTCCACGGTTTCGCCCATCATCAGAGAGGCGATGTTGGCGGCGTGCTCCACCACCTCGATGCCCCGCCACACGTCGCCCTTGGCGTCGGCGAACACCTTGCCGGTTTCCTTCGCCAGCACCCGGGCGATGTCGTCGTGGCGTTCCTTGAGCAGATGCTGATAGCGCAGCATCAAGCGGGCCCGCTCCGACACCGGCACCTCGCGCCACTCCAGAAAGGCGGCCTTGGCGGCGGCGATGGCGCGTTCCATTTCCTCGGCGGTGGCCGCCGGCGCCTCGCACAGCACCTCGCCGGTGGCCGGGTTGGTCACCGGAATCCAGGTGTCGGTGCCGCTTTGCCGGAACTCGCCCTGAATCAGTTGGGGCAGTCGATTGCTCATAACGCTTTCTCCCTAAAATTGTTAGCCCTATTCGGATGCCGGCGTCGTTACACCAGCGTATACAGAACCACCGCCATTACCAGCACCACCGAAGGTACCAGCACGCTGGCGATGAACACCGTCGGGTAGGCCCGTTGGTGGGTTTCCTTGCAGATGGCGCGGATGGTGGTGACCACATAGCCGTTGTGCGGCAGCGAATCCAGACCGCCGGAGGCGAGCGCCGAAATCCGGTGCATGGCGCCGTTGTCCAGACCCATGCCCTGATAGATCGGTGCCAGGATCGGCAGGGCGATGCCCAGGCCGCCGGAGGCGGAGCCGGTGATGCCGGCGATCACCGTCACCGCCATGGCCAGGCCGGCGTATTCCAGCCCGGGCAGGTCGGTGAGCACCGCCACGATTTCCTTGAACGCGGGCGTCAGCGCCGCCACCGCCCCGAAGCCCACCACCGCGCAGGTGTTGGCGGTGGCCACCAGGGCGTTGTCCGCGCCGGTGCCCAGGGTGCGCACGCGCTCGTGCAGATGGCGATGGAACAGGACGAAGCCGAGCACCAGGCTGGCGCCCATGGCCACCAGCAGCGCCTCCACCGGGCGCATGCCCAGGGCCAGGGACAGCACGTTGAAACCGCCCACCAGCACCAGCAGGGGCAACAGCGCCGCCCAGGTGGGCACCGGCGCGCCGTCGTCCCGGTCGTGCTGGCGCGCCGCCGCCGCCGGCGGGTCGAAGGTTTCGCCGGCGTCCACCGCCCGGCGCACGCAGCGGCGGATCGCCCAGGCACCCAGCACCAGAATGGTGAGCGCGCAGATCACCCCGATCATCCCACCGGCCACCGCCGTGGTGCCGAAATGCTCGGTGGGGATCAGATTCTGCACCTCCGGCGACCCCGGCGAGGTCATGGTGAACGAGATCGACCCGAACACCATGGCGCCGGGAATAAAGCGGTGCGGCAGGTTGGCGTGCTTGAACAGCTCGAAGGCGATCGGGTACACGCTGAAGCCGACCACGAACACGCTGACGCCACCGTAGGTGAGGATCGCCGAGGCCCCCACCACCGCCATGATGGCGCGCTTCTCGCCGAACCAGCGGCTGGACTGGCGGGCGATGGCCTTGGCGGCGCCGCTGTCGTCCATCAACTGACCGAACAGGGCACCCAGCAGAATCGCCGGGAACCAGGAGGTGAAAAAGCCGGTGAAGCCGGCCATGTAACTGTCCAGCATGGCGTCGCTTAACGGCAGGCCACTGCACACCGCCACCAGCATGGCGCACAGCACCGCGGAGATGATGATGTTAACGCCGCGCATGGTCAGCACCACCAGTAAGGCCAGGCCGGCGAACAGCCCGAGGAAGCTGGCTACAAGCATGAGCTCTCCCTGTTTCTTGTGTTGTTGTTTTGACGGTGGCGCCCACATCGACGCCAGCGTGTTTTTCAATTATTGCTATGGTGTACCACAGGCTTTTGGCGGATAAGATGGCTTTAATTGATAGATGATGGACAAAATTGCGATGCGCGGAACCGGATCACAGGTGGAAACCTCCCAGTGGCCGTTGCCGGAAAGCGGCCGGCGGGTGGTGATTCCGCCGGCACTGGTGACGGAATTGGCGGCGCACCCGCTGTGCCGGGATTGCCTGCCCCACGGGGCCGGGTTCTACCCCAGCGCCGCCGGCCACCATATGGACCGGAGCGCCCCCCGGGACCACCTGCTGATCTACTGCCTGGCGGGCTCCGGCGACGCGGAACTGGAGGGCCGGCGCCAACCGGTGGGCGCCGGCGACGTGCTGCTGTTCCGCGAGGGCCGACCCCACCGCTACCGGGCCAACCCGGACGACCCCTGGACCATCTACTGGGCGCACCTGGGCGGCGACCGGGTGGACGACTATTTCGACGCGGTGCTGGACGGGCCGGACGCCTTCGTGGCGCCGGTGGGTCGCCATCCCCGCCTCACCGAGGACCTGGACGCCCTGCTGGCCACGGTCACCCGCTTTCGCGGCCACCACCTGATCTACGCCGCCAACCTGCTGAAAAGCCTGCTCAGCTACATGGCCCTGATGCGCCGCCAGCGCGAGGACCGCAACGACGCCCTGGACGTGGCCCGGGTGCAGGCCTGGCTGCGCGCCCGGCTCCATCAGCGGGTGGACCTGGACACCCTGGTGGCGGCCACCAGCGACCTGTCGCGCTACCACTTCATTCGCGCCTACAAGCGCCAGACCGGCCAGACCCCGATGCAGGCGTTCCAGCACCTGAAGATCAGCCGCGCCTGCTACCTGCTCGACATCACCGATCTGAGCGTGGTCGACATCGCCCAGCAACTGGGCTTCGACGACCCTTACTACTTCTCCAGGATGTTCAAGAAAGTGATGGGCATGGCGCCCCGGGACTACCGGCGGGAGCATCTGGCCGGCGGTCAACTTCCTACATAATATTGCGAATCATTATCACTTAGATTATCTTCCCCGGCGTCCTTACACCGAAGCGAATCTGGGGGAACCCGTCATGTATCAGCGATGCACACGCTGGGCACGGCCCGTGGCCGTGGCTCTTTTTGTTGGCCTGCTGGCCGCCTGTGGCGGCGGAGGCGGTGGCGGTAGTGGTGGTGACGGAGGCAGCGGCGGCGGTGGCGCCGTGTCCGGCCGGGTCACCGACCCGGGCATCGCCGGTGCCCTGGTCAAACTGCAAAACGCCAACGGCAACGCCCTGGCGGTGCCGGTGCGCAGCGACGCGGATGGGGGCTTTCGCTTCGCGGTGTCGTCCGGTGCCAATCTGATCGGCGCCCGGGTGGTGGCACAGGGCGGCGTGGATTCGCAAACCGGGCAGGACTTCACCGGGCTGACCCTGGTGGGGCCCGTGTCCGGCGGCAGCGGTCTGGCCACACCGGTGAGTACCCTGGTGATGGCCCTGGTGGACGACGGCGCCGACCTGGACGACGCCCGGCAGACGGTGGCCGGCTGGCTGGGCCTGGACGCCGATCGGGTGCTGGACGATCCCGCCACGGACGGCGACCTGCAGCGCCAATCCCTGCGGCTGACCCTGCTGGGCGTGGCGCTCAATCGGGAAAGCGGGCCGATGACCTGGCTGGTCGACGCCCTGCGCGACACCGGCGACCTGGACGCCGCCCGCGAATGGCTGGCCACCGACCCCGCTCTCACCGACGCCAGCCGTCAGCGCATCAATGAACTGGAGCCGGAATTCCAGGCGGTGGCCGGGGTCGCCACCGACCAGGGCGCGGACGCGGTGGTGGGCGCCGCCAACCGCATCGCGGTGCGCCGGGGCATCGCACTCTACCTGCGCGATGCGTTCGGACAAAAAGCGGAGGATGAGACCAGCCAGACCAACATCGCCGCCCTGGCCGACACCTTGATCAGCGCCAACGGCGGCGCCGGCGTCCCCGCCGGCAGTGCGCAGATTCGTAACCTGATGCGCTATGTGCTGCAAAGCTACGATCTGGACCCGGCCACGCTGGCACAAAGCGACTTCACCGTGCCCGCCGGCCTCGGCGCGGACAACGACATCGCCCGCCTCACCGGCCTGCGCGCCCTGGACCACCGCATTCCACTGACCGACGCGGAAAAGCTCGGCATGGACAGCGACGCCCGCCGCGAATACTTCTACGCCTCCGACCTGTCGCCGTTCTACCGCGCCGAACGGTTGTTCGATGATGTGCTCGACGATCTGATTCTGGATCCGGTTTATGAAGACATTGCTGAAGGATTGGCCTTTGCCGGTCAGGTTGACGAGGCAAAGATCATTCTACGAACGCGTGTGTTCCAACCGTTATTGCGCGCCAAGACGGCTCAAGGGATCGCGTACAGGCTTATCGACACGGGGTCGCATAACGAAGCGAAAGCACTGGTTGATACTTCCCTTTCCGAGTTGGACAGCATTATCGAGGCAAAGGGCCTGGAAAACATGACGGCGCAGGAAGCGGACCTGTACAACTCGCTGGTGCTCGACTATCGGCGGTTGGGGGAGATAGAAGCGTCGCAGAGGGCCATCGATAACGTGATCGATTATGTCTCTCTCTATGAGGGACGCCCCTACCAGTCGGTATACGGGAAGTTGCTGACGGCGATACGTGATAACGCGGAATTATCGGTAGAAGTAGCGCTTGAAGAAAATCGGGTAGAGCCTTTCCTGGGTGACGCCATACAAAGCGTTGATCTTTTTACCCGATTTGTCCTTGGCACCGGATACCAGACCAGCAGTGGTTGCACGCACTATAAGCTACGCGCTTTCTATCTCACCTATTCAGCCGGCTACTACTACGCGTTGGGCGCGGACCAGGAACTCAGCAACGTCATTGATCTCTTCGAGCAAACCAGAGCTTTGACGCCCTGTAACCTGGAGCAGACGGATGTCTATGTGGAGCGGATGGCTGCGTACTATGTCGCGACCAATCAGGTGGACCGTTATCTTCAGCAGGTAGATGAAACCATTACCGATCCCCGAGAGATTGAAGATGCTTTGCAGAATATCAATGTCGGAATAGCGTTCCAGGACGTCGTGAACGGCGAGATGCAAGAGGCACTCGACGGCTTACGGCAGAACTATCCGGAGCCGGAGGAGTATCTGGCGTATCTGATCGATCAGTCGGACACAGTGCCTGGGCTTTCGGAGGCTCTATACAGCAATGGCTATGCACTGCTTGGTGATCAGGTAAGAGACGCAGCCTGGAACTTTTACCTTTCCGATGAATATCAGGGCGCATATGCCAACGACGCCGACGCTTTGCTTGGTAGCGGCTGTTTAAGGTTGGTTCAGTTCGCGGAAGATTGGGGCGACATTGATACGGCACGCGGCTGGATGGGCGATTGTGCGTCAATCGCGGACGAAATTCTCCAAAGTGTCACGGACACCGATGAACGATTCGAACTTCTTTCTCGCATCGCCGGCGCCCAGAGTCGCTTGGGGCTCACCGCCGAGAGTGGCATCACCATCGCCCGTGCGGAAAGCGAAGCCGGTGGCATACAGGATGACGAGTACGACGGTGCGTTACGAGATCTGGTCTCCCTGGCGCTGGGCAACGACAACCTGAGCCTGGCACTCGACTACGGCCGCGAAGCGCAAACGCGCTACTTCCAGGAAGCGGCGGGCGCCATCAACGACAGCACGCGCAGCGCGGCCATGTCCGGTGGCCTGTCGCTGGCCACCAGCCTCAATCAGGTGGCCCAACAGGCCGGGCACATGGCGCTGCAAACCGGTGCGCTGACCGTTACCGACCAGCAGAACGTGGCGGACGCCCGGGCGGCGGCGCGGGATCTGATTCTGGGTAACGGTAACCAGCTGGGCGTGGCCAACCTGGCGGACGCGCAGCTGTCCGACAGCTCGCGGCTGACCTATCTGAACCAGTCCGTACTGGTGCTGGCGGGTGCCCGTTACTACGACGAGGCGGTGGCGCTCACCGAGAAGGATGGCCTCTCCAACAACGACCGCAATCTGATGCTGCAAAGCATCGCCACGGTAATGACCGGCGAAAACGATTTCGCCAAGGGTGCCGTCGCGGTCCGCGATACGGATGGCGATGGCCGCCCGGACTTCTTCAATCTCGGGGTCGACGCGGAGGACATCGCGGCCAGCGCCCTGCAACTGGACGACGACCTGGACGGAGATGGCATCACGGACGATGAGGATTCCACGCCTTTCTGCGCGTCCTGTGATGGCTGATCATGACTGACTACCCTCTTTGGCCGGCGGCACTGACCGTCGGCCTCTTTTTTTGTGTGCTCGCGGCCCACGCCGAGGACGACGTGGAAACCCTCAACCCGGTCTATGTGCACGGCGACGGCGCGGCCCAGCCGGTGACCACCGAACCGGAAGGCAGCTATCGCCTGGACCGGCACATGCTGGACGATTACGGCAGCGCCAACGGCAGTGTCACCGAAGCCCTGGAGGTGCTGCCCAATATCCAGTTCAGCGAGGATCGCTATGAACCGGAGAGTCTGTACGACCTGAAGCCGGCGTCGATTTCCATTTCCGGAGGGCGCGCCTACGAAAACAACTTCCAGCTCGACGGCGTGGACATCAACAGCCGGCTCGACCCGCTGGCGGACAATCCCAACTCGATCACCGATGTACCCGGCCATGAGCAGTCGCTGTTCATCGACGAGGACATGTTGGAATCGGTAACGGTTTACGACAGCAATGTGCCGGCGCGCTTCGGTAATTTCACCGGTGGCGTGGTGGACATGAAAACCCGGCGCGCCGGCCAGGGGCCACGCCGGGTCAATCTGTCCTACAGCACCACCCGATCCGATTGGGTGGACTACCGGGTATTCCACCACGTGCCGGACGATGCGGAGAACCCCTCGGCGCCGCCGGAGCCGGATTCCTTCAAGCGCGAGCGCATGGGCATCAGTGTGGACCAGCCGCTGGCCGGCGGGCGCGGCGTCTATCTGGGCGCCAGTCGTTCCTATTCGCGTAATCCGGACGTGTCCCTGGGCGAGATCAAGGATCAGGAACAGGAAAATCTGGGCCTTAATGGCCGCTTCTACACGCCGGTGTGGGACCAGGGCTGGCTGGACCTGGGCCTGGCGGTGGCGCCCTATGAGGGCGAGTACTTTATCAAGGACGCCAAGGACAGCGAATTCAGCGTGCGGGGCGGCGGCCTGACCGGCAACGGCAAACTGTCCTGGCTCACCGACCGGCACGACATCACCGCCCGTCTGGCCGTGTCATTGAGCGAAAACAGCCGCCGTTCCCCGCAGCATTTTTTCAACTGGCAAAACAGTCCGAGCCGCCACTGGGGCATCGAGAACGATCTGGCGTTCAGCCGCCAGGGCGGTTTCGGCGACCTGGATCGCCAGCAGCGTCGTTACACCTTCGGGTTGGACGCCCAGCGCCAACCGTTCCAGTGGCTGGGGCGCGGCTGGAATCTGGAATACGGTCTGGACCTGAGTTACGTGCGGGTGCTGGAGGACCGGCCCGCCACTTCGTACATCTATCAGAACGGCATCGTCAACACCGACATCGAGTGCCGGGGCATCGGCCTGGATTGCGTGGAAGGCGAACAGTTCTTCTCCACCCGTAACGTGTACCAGGCCCATGACCTGGACGTGGGTCTGGCCCAGGCCGCCGCCTATACCGAAGTCTCCACCTATTGGGGGCGGGTCAAGACCGTGTTCGGGGCGCGTTACGATTACGATGATTTCCTCGGCAACCTGAACCTGTCACCCCGTTTTCGCGGCGCCTTCGATGTATTCGGCAACGGCCGCACGCATCTGACCTTTGGTGCCAACCGCTATCACAGCGCGCCGCTGCTTTCCTACAAGCTGCGCGAGGCGCGCATCCCCCACTACACGGAATACCGGGGTTCGGTGGCCAATGTGGTGGGCGACTGGGAAAGCGATTCCGGCGGCGCCCGCACCCGCTATGTGTTCTCGGACCTGAATACGCCCTACAGCGACGAGCTTACCGTGGGCGTTAAACAGAGCTTCCTGGGCGGCATTCTGGATGTTCGCTACATCCACCGGGAAGGGCACGACGAACTCTCCCAGCAACGAACCGAGATTCAGCAGGACGGTTTCGAACAGTACCGGCTCACCAACGACGGCAGCAGTCGTTACCAGGGCATTTCCCTAGCCTGGTACCGCACCTTCGGCCGTTACCATCTGGGGCTCAGTACCACCTGGTCGGAGGCGGAAACCTCCAACTCGGACTACGACGTCAGCGCCGACAACCCGCTGGCCGATGAGTACATCTACTACCAGGGCAAGCGCATGCGCCAGGGCGAACTGGAGCAGGTGCGCTATGACTACAACCGCCCTCTGGTGGCCACCGTGAGCCTGGCGGCGGATCTGCATCGCAACCTGCGCGCCAGCCTGGTTACCACCTGGCGGGACGAGCAACGCTACATCGCCAACTCCGGCCGCTCCGAAGAGGGCGAAACCATCACCTTGCCGAACGGGCAGACGGTGACGGAATCCCTGCCGGTGTACGAGGACCGGGACCGGCCCGCCACCTGGATCAGCAACCTGAAACTGACCTGGCAGGTGACCCGCGAGCCGGGTCTGGTGCTGGACGCGCAGATCAATAACGTCTTCAACGCGCGTACCTACACCGCCGACGACGGCAACCCGGATACCTACGATTCCGGCATCGAAATCGGCCGCAATTACTGGCTCGGCATGAAGGTGCGGCTGTGACGTTGCGCTGGATGGCGGTGGGCGTTCTGCTCTGCGTCGCGTTGCCGGCATCGGCGTTGGCCGGCGGCGCCTGCCCCGATGCCAACGCGGATCGGCTGGATCGTTACCGCGCCGGGCCGGCCTGCTGGCCGGCGTTCCAGGTGGACGACAGCGTGGACGCGCGGCCGCTGGGGCCGTTGCCGCCGACACCCAAAGTGGATCAAGCGCTGCGCGATCTGGGCGAAACCCTGTTTTTTGATCCGCGGCTGTCCGGTTCCGGACAGATCGCCTGCGCGTCCTGCCACGATCCGGAATGGGGCTGGGCCGACGGCCGCGAGGTGCCCTACGGACACAATCGCCAGCGTGGCCGGCGTAACACGCCCAGCGTCGCCAACGCGGCCTTCCAGGGTGCCCAGTTCTGGGACGGCCGCGCCGCCACCCTGCGAGACCAGGTGCTGATGCCCATCGCCAACCCGGAAGAGATGCACGGCAGCCCGGACGAAGCGGTGGCGGCGGTCAACGCCGTGCCCGGCTACGCCGGCTTGATCCGTGATGCCTTCGGCACCGCCACGCTCGATCCACAACGCCTGGCCGATGCCCTGGGTGCCTATCTCACCACCATCGTCACCGGCACCACCCGCTTCGACCTTTTCCTGCAAGGCAACCCCGATGCGCTCAGCGAGGCGGAGATTCGCGGCCTGGATCTGTTCCGCACCCGCGCCGGTTGCATGAACTGCCACCATGGCCCGTTGTTCACCGACGGCGAATTCCACAATCTGGGCCTGCATTTTTACGGCGGCAAGAACGAGGACCTGGGGCGTTATACCGTGACCGGTCGCTCAGAAGATGTGGGTGCGTTCAGAACTCCGGGCCTGCGCAATGTGATGGAAACGGGCCCCTGGATGCACAGCGGCAAGTTCGGAAAGATGCACGGCGTCCTCTCTATCTACAACGCCGGTGGCCCCCGTCCACGTCCGAAGGGGGCGCAGCAAAACGACCCCTTGTTTCCGGTGACCAGCCCATTGCTCAAACCGCTCCGCCTGAGTCAGGCGGACCTGGCCGACCTGGAAGCGTTTCTGCACAGCCTGGACAACCAAAAAACACCGTACTTCAAGATTCCGGATTTGCCGCGATAGAAGCGATGAGGAAAACAAGGATGAAAAAAACGACGAAATGGAGCGCTTGGCTTTTAAGTATTGTTGTCCTGGTGGCCGTGATCTGGGCCGGATGGTCGCGGGCGCCGGCGCACAAGGCGGCCAATGATGTCCCTCCAGTGATAGCCGGGAATCCGCTCGACACGGCCGCGGAGGCGGTTGCGCTGGCGGATCCGATAACGGTGGCGCCGGAGGAAGAACCGGTTTCCGGACGGCCACCGATCGACAGAAACGACCACGATATTCTGAGCCGGATGGCGGCGTTCCTTCGTGAGGGGCGAGTGGATGGTGTGCTGGATGCGATTGACCGTGGCGATTTACCGTTCGCGACCATGACGCCGGATGGGCGGCGCCGGATGACACGGTTTCTGGTGATGGTGTCCTCGCCGGATGAGCTTAAGCGGTTGGTCGAGTCTGGTCGTTTTGCATTGCAGGAGTCGGTGATCGTGGATGTGTTGCGGCGTGCCGATGGGCCGGAATCGCGCATCGATCAGACGGAATTGATCAATAAAATTACTCTGCTGTCGGCGGCGGGTTATTCGCTACACGCCACCAGGGCGTACCGGCCGGACGTGACGGCCGGTGGCCTGGAAGGCAATGAGGGTGTTTTTGATCGCGCCGCGATGCTCGGACTGGATCAGGTGCTTTACTATCTGGATGCCCGGGGAGTCAGGCCGGTTTCCGACCGCTACTGGAAGGGCTTTCGAACCGACCGGAACGCGCCCACGGTTCGCGCCCTGCTCGCATTGGGGTATCGACCTGAACCGGATCAGATTCGCCATATTCAAGCCCCCGGGTTCAGCAAAAAACACCCGGAATTGTACCGGCTGCTTCGCGACTACCTTTAGAAAACGCCGGCGTCAGGTTGGCGCACCTTCCCGCCATTCCAGAAAGGCGCCGCCGGCGTTTTCCACGGCCTGTTCCAGGGCCTGGCGGCGTTTGCCGTCGCTGGGGTGGCGGGGCGGGTTTTGCAGGGCTTTTTGCAGGCGCTGGCGGTCGCCGCGGGGCAGCTGTTCGAGCCAGTGGCGGTCGCCGTGGTCCAGGGTCAGCGGGTCGCGGCCGGCGTGGTTGCGGTGGCTGACCTGAAACCAGTGCTCCAGGGCGCGGCCCAGCACCACATAGCCGAACTGGGGGTCGCGCACCGGACCGAATTCCGCCCGGCGGCCGCCGCCGGCCAGCGGCGCCAGCAGCTTCATGGTGCCCAGTTTGTCGGCGTACTTGCCGCCGTAATAGAGGCTGCCGGCGGCGCCCAGCACGCCGCCGATCAGGGCGCCGGTGCCCAGGGAATGGCCGGCGGCCAGGGCGTCGATGCCGGCACCGCCGAGCGCGCCGGCGCCGAAGCCGGCGGTGGCCAGGTAGGTGCGGCTTACGCCCCAGGCGCGGCGCGCCTGTTCGCTGAACAGGTCGTGGCCGGCGTCCCAGTCCAGTTGCTGTTCGCGGCGGTGCAGGTGGCGGTGGCGGTAGAGGGCTTCCACGTCCCGGCGCAGGCGTTGTTCGCGTTGCCGCTGACGGTCCCGCCAGCGGCGGGCCAGGTCGTGCTCCAGGGCGTCGCGGTTGTCGTGTTCGTTGAAGCGGGCGCTTTCCGCGTGGGTGAGCATGTCCGCCAGGGCTTCGGCGATCAGGCCCAGGGCGCGGTGCTGGCGGTGGCGGCGCTGGTCGCGCAGGTGGTTCACCGCTTCTTCCAGCGGCGCTTCCCAGTCCGGCGCCAGCTGGCCGAAGCCGCGCAGCAGACTCAGATGCGTGTCGAAGGGCGCGTTGACCGCGTCGAAGTCGCGCACGATCTGAAAGTACTGGCCCAGGGCGGCGCGCCAATCGGCCAGATGATCGCCCTCGCCGATGCGGTTGATCAGCGCCAGGCTGGGCCGGCCGGTCCAGCGCAAAATTTCCATTTCCGCTTCCTGCTCCGGGCTGTAGGGCACGGCGCCGTCCACCACATAGAGAATGCCGGCGCCGTCCAGGATCGGCGTGAGCAGTTCGCACTCGTCGTGGAAGCGCGGGTCGTCCCGGTGCTGGGTGACGAAGGCGCGCACCGTGTCGGCCCGGTCCGAGGCGCTGGCGCTGTGCGCCTGCAGCCAGGCCAGCACCTTGCGCGGGCGTTGGAAGCCGGGGGTGTCGATCAGCTCGTAGAGAGCGTGGCCGTCCACGCTCAGCGGATAGCGGTGGCTGTCCCGGGTGGTGCCCGGTTCCAGGGCGATGGCGATGCCGTCGTTCTGGGCCAGGGTGGCGACGATGCTCGACTTGCCCTTGTTGGGGTGGCCGACCACGGCGAAGCGGGGCGGGGTGGTCATGGCGCGGCGGGCTCCCGGTCCGGGGTCAGCGGCGGACACAGTTGCAGCGCCGGGTCCTGGCGGCGCGCCACGAAGCGCTGCCAGGGCGCCAGGCCGTGGTCGTCGGTGGCCAGCGGCTGCAGCAGGATCGGCGTGGTCGCGCCCCAGTGGGCACGAGCGTCGTCGAGAAAGTCGGCCAGATCGCCGGTGGGCGGTTCCCAGGCGCGCACCAGGATCACCACCGGCCGGGCGCGGTCGGCGCGGTTCAGGGTATCCCGGTCCTGCTCCAGGCTGGCGGCGCCGCCGGCGTCCAGCACCCTGACCTCGCCGAGCCGGGGGCGCAGCCGGCCTTGATCGTCGGCGCCGGCCCAGCGGATCAGGGTGCCGGTATCCGGCGGCGGTTCCGGGGCCGGGCATGGCGCCGGGGTGGTCAGCGGCACGCCGGCGGGGGCGTCGTCGCCGCTGTCCACCCAGGGGGTGACGAACCGTTCGCGCAGGGCGGCCACGCCGGGGTGGTCACGGAGCAGGCGCCGGGCCCGGTGGCGCAGGTGGGCCTGGGCCAGCATCAGCAGGACCAAGCGAGGCAGCACCACATAGCAGAGCCAGGTCATCACCAGGAACGGCCACCAGCCGCCGAGCAGGGCAGGGTCCGCCGGCTGGCCGTTTTCCAGGCGGAAATAGCGGGACTGGGCCACCAGATTCAGGTCCGGCACGGCGGCGGGCAGCCAGTCGCGCCATGGCCAGGCCAGGGCCTCCACCAGCCCATGGTAGGCGGGCGCCGAGGTTTGCAGGGTGGTGCTCCAGCCGAACGCCAGGTCGCGCACCAGAATCTGCGCCAGCAGGGTGAGCAGGGCGGTGATGGCGAAGGCCAGGCCGCCGGCCTGGGCGGCCCGTCCGGCCAGCTGCGGCTGCAGGGGCCGCAGCGCCGGCGCCGGTTGCTCCGGGTCGGACCGGTCCAACAGCGCGCCCCAGGGGCGCCAGCCGGCCAGGGCCTGACCGGCGGTGAGCAGGGCCAGCAGCAGTTGCACCAGCACCAGGGCCAGAAACAGGGTGACATTGATGCGCGCCGGCCCGGTCACGTAGAGCAGGCCGAGCATGGTCAGCACGCCGAGCACACCGCCGGCCAGCACCAGGCCGCCGTTGAGGCGGCGCCAGTGGCGCAGGGGCGCGGTGTGGTGGCGACCGTCGCCCACCGCGTGCAGCCATTCCGCCAGCGACGGCGGCGTGGCGCCGGCCTGCTCGCGCACCAGCGCCAGGCGCCGGTCCCGGCGATGCAGAAACGCCGGCGTCTGGTCGCGATCACGGCGGTATTGGGCGTCGAAGTCCAGCAGCAGACGCAGCGGTGACGAGGACAATTAGCGCGGCTCCTTGCCCTCGGGCAGGGTGTAGTGAACGTTTTCCTGGCCACAGGCGTGGCAGGCATTGCCGAATTTGCCCACCGGTTCGCCGGTGCGGTCGTAGCCGATCACCGGGCGGTATTCCATGGTGCACATCTGCGGGCGTGAATCCGGGCAGACCCGGGCTTCCTCGGGCAACTGAGCGGCGGGCTGTTGGGCACAGCCGCTGGCCAGGGCGGCCAGTGCGAGCAGCAGCGGGGGCATGAAACGGGGCATCGAACTCTCCTTATTGCGATCAGGCATCCATGGTACCGCGTGGGCGGACGTTTGGGGCCACCGTTTGCGCCCGGGTGCCAAGACAAGCCCGTTGACCTTATCATTGGGCCCCGATACCCAGGCAAAGAGGATTGCGGATCATGAACGAGGTGGATTGGCGAAGCGAAGTGGCGGCCATCTGGCGGCCACGCCAGCAGCGGCTGCGGCCGGTGCGCAACCTGGATCCGGTGCGCCTGGACGATCTGCTCGGCATCGACACGCAGAAAGCCAAGCTGATCCAGAACACGGAACGCTTTCTGGCCGGCAAGCCCGCCAACCACGCCTTGCTGTGGGGCAGCCGTGGCACGGGCAAATCCTCGCTGGTGAAGGCGTTGCTCAATGCTTACGCGCCCAAGGGCCTGCGCGTGATCGAGGTGGAAAAGCACGACCTGATCGACCTGCCGGAAATCGTCGACGACATCCGCGAGCGCGCCCAGCGCTTCGTGATCTACTGCGACGACCTGGCCTTCGAGGACGGCGACAACCAGTACAAGCACCTGAAAAGCGTGCTGGAAGGCTCCCTGGAGCTGCCGCCGGCCAACGTCAAACTCTACGCCACCAGCAACCGTCGCCATCTGGTCAGCGAATACCTGTCGGACAACGACCAGAGCCGGGTGGTGGGCACCGAGATCCACCACGGCGACGTGGTCGAGGAGAAGATCTCCCTGGCGGACCGTTTCGGGCTGTCGCTGAGCTTCTACCCGATCAACGAGGAACGCTACTTCGAGATGGTGGACCACCTGTTCGGCCCGGTGGCCGACCGTCATGAACTGCACATTCGCGCGCGCCGCTTCTCCATGGAGCGGGGCGTGCGGTCCGGGCGTACCGCGCGCCAGTTTTACAACCAGTTCATCGGCGAGTTCTGACACGGCGCGGCACTCGTGGCATACTGCCGGTTCATTTCGTCAGAGTCCCATCCATGGAGCGCCGTTCGCCCCACAACCGGATGATGATCACGCCCGCGCACTGTCCCCGCCGCGGGCGTCGCCCCTATTTCCCCGATCCGCCCCGTTGTCGCTGAGCCTCGACCTGTTAAGCTCAAAGCGGCTTTGCCGCGACGGATAACGGAAATTCTATGACTCTCGCTGTTCTGGTACTGCTGCCCTTTGTCGGCGCGGCACTGCCCCTCCTGGCCGAACGCCTGCGCGCGTCGCGCACGGTGCTGTCGCTGAGCGCCGCCCTGATGCCGGCCCTGGCCCTGGTGTTGTTGATCGCTCCGGCGGGGCAGGTGTTCGATGGCCAGACGGTCCACGCCTCGCTGCCCTGGGTGCCGAGCCTGGGGCTGGCCCTGTCGTTCCGTCTGGATGGCCTGGCGCTGCTGTTCGCCCTGCTGGTGCTGGGCATCGGGCTGCTGGTGATTCTGTACGCCCGCTATTATCTGTCCGCCAAGGAGAAGGCGGGCCGTTTCTTCGCCTTCCTGCTGCTGTTCATGGGCGCCATGCTGGGGGTGGTCACCAGCGACAACCTGCTGCTGCTGGTGTTGTTCTGGGAGCTCACCAGCCTCAGTTCCTTTTTGCTGATCGGCTTCTGGTCGCACCAGAGCGCCGCCCGCAAGGGCGCGCGCATGGCGCTGACCATCACCGGCATGGGCGGGCTGGCGCTGCTCGCCGGGGTGCTGCTGATTGGCCAGATCGTGGGCAGCTATTCCCTCGGCGACGCCCTGGCCAGCGGTGATCTGATCCGCGCCAGCGAGCTGTACCCGCTGATTCTGGGCCTGGTGCTGCTGGGCATCTTCACCAAGAGCGCCCAGTTCCCGTTCCACTTCTGGTTGCCGCATGCCATGGCGGCGCCCACGCCTGTGAGCGCTTACTTACATTCCGCCACCATGGTCAAGGCCGGGGTCTTCCTGCTGGCCCGCTTCTATCCCATGCTGGCCGGCACCAATCTGTGGTTCGACGTGGTCACCCTGGCCGGCATGACCACCCTGCTGTGGGGGGCGGCGGCCGCCCTGTTCCAGCACGACCTGAAGGGGCTGCTGGCCTATTCCACCATCAGCCATCTCGGCCTGATCACCCTGCTGTTCGGTCTCAACAGCGAACTGGCGGCGGTGGCGGCGGTGTTCCACATCATCAACCACGCCACCTTCAAGGCCAGCCTGTTCATGGCCGCCGGCATCATCGATCACGAGACCGGCACCCGCGACATGCGCCGCATCAACGGGCTGTGGAAATACATGCCCTACACTGCGGTGCTGGCCATGGTGGCGTCGGCGGCCATGGCCGGGGTACCGCTGCTCAACGGCTTCCTGTCCAAGGAAATGTTCTTCGCCGAGACCCTGGAGTCCAGCCGGCTTGGCGCCATGAGCTGGGTGCTGCCGCTGGGCGCCACCCTGGGTGGGGTGTTCTCGGTGGCCTACTCGGCGCGTTTTATCCACGACGTGTTCTTCAACGGCGAGCCGGTCAATCTGCCTAAGTTTCCGCCCCATGAGCCGCCCCGTTATATGAAGGTGCCGGTGGAGATTCTGGTGGCGTTGTGCGTGGCGGTGGGCGTGCTGCCCTCGATCACCGTGGCCGGCCTGCTGGCGGTGGCGGCGACCGCCACCCTGGGCGGCGAGCTGCCCGAGTATCACCTGTCGATCTGGCACGGCTTTAATCTGCCGTTGATGATGAGCGTGGTGGCGCTGGTGGGTGGCGTGCTGGTCTACAGCTCCCGGAACTGGCTGTTCAGACAGTACGCACGCCTGCCGGAGATCAACGCCAACCTGATTTTCGAGCGCCGTATCCAGGGCCTGGCCCGTGCCGCTGCGACGCTCAGTGACTTTCTGCGCAACGGCTCCCTGCAAAGCTACGCGGCCTGGCTGCTGACGCTGGTGGCGCTGGTGCTGCTGGTCCATCTGTCGCCGGCGGTGCTGGACGGGCAGCGGGCCCTGTTGCCGCTGGACGGCGTGTCGCTGCTGGCCGGCGTAATGCTGGTGGTGGCGGCGCTGATCACCGCTATTCTGCACCGCCATCGGATGACCGCGATCATGTCCCTGAGCGTGGTCGGCCTGGTGGTGTCGCTGGCGTTCGTGCGGCTGTCGGCGCCGGACCTGGCGCTGACCCAGCTGTCGGTGGAAGTCGTCACCCTGTTGCTGCTGATGCTGGCCATGTACTTTCTGCCGGTGCGCACGCGCATGGAGTCCGGCTGGCCACGAATCCTCCGTGACCTGCTGCTGTCGGTGATCATCGGCGGTGGCGTCGGGGTGATGGCGTTCGCCATGATGACCAGCGACTTCCAATCGATCAGCGGCTACTTCCTGGAAAACGCCAAGCCCGGTGGTGGCGGCACCAATGTGGTCAACGTGATCCTGGTGGACTTCCGTGGCTTCGACACCTTCGGCGAGATTACCGTGCTGGGCATCGCCGCCATGGGCATCTATGCCATGCTGCGCGACCTGGACCTGCGCTCCGCGCCCAGCGATTCGCTGGGCCGGCCCTGGGCCCGGGACGCCCACCCCCTGGTGCTGGTGACCATTTCCCGGCCGCTGTTGCCGCTGGCGCTGCTGATCTCGGTGTACATCTTCCTGCGCGGGCACAACCTGCCCGGCGGCGGCTTTATCGCCGGGCTGATCACCTCGGTGGCGCTATTGCTGCAGTACGTGGCGTCCGGGGTGGCCTGGGTGCACCGGCGCATGCCCGGCGATTACCACCCGGTGGTGGCGGTGGGGCTGCTGTTGGCCGGGATCACCGGCGTGGCCTCCTGGTTCTTCGGCCACCCGTTCCTGACCAGCACCTTCGATTACCTGCACTGGCCGCTGGTGGGCAAATTCGAGGTGGCCAGCGCGCTGCTGTTCGACATCGGCGTGTTCCTCACCGTGGTCGGCGCCACCCTGCTGATGCTGGCCAATCTGGGCAAGCTGTCCCTGCTGGATGACAAAGCGAAGGAGGGTGCCTGATGGAAGCCATGGTCGCCGTCATGATCGCGGTGCTGGTGGGCACCGGCGTCTACCTGGTGCTGCGCGCGCGCACCTTCCCGGTGATTCTGGGCATCACTCTGCTCAGCTACGGGGTCAATCTGTTCGTGTTCATCTCCGGCCGGCTGGCGCTGAACCAGCCGCCCATTGTCGGTAACGGGCCGGCCTCCGACCCGCTGCCCCAGGCGCTGGTGTTGACCGCCATCGTCATCGGCTTCGCCATGACCGCCTTCCTGGTGGTGCTGGCCCTGCGCGGCCAGGGTGAAACCGGCACCGACCACGTGGACGGCAAGCGCGACGACGGAGGGAAGGCCTGATGGAACATCTGATCATCGCGCCGATTCTGATCCCCGCCTTCGCTGGCATGTTGTTGTTGCTGGAAGTGCGCGAGCGTCAGCCGCTGCGTCGCTTTACCGGCATGCTTTCGGTGCTGGCGCTGTTGCCGGTGGCCTGGGCGCTGTACCAGCAGGCCGCCGGCGGCGAGATCCAGGTCTACCGCCTGGGCGACTGGGCGGCGCCGTTCGGCATCGTGCTGGTGCTCGATAAACTCAGCGCCCTGATGGTGCTGCTGTGCGCGGTGCTGGCGGTGCCGGCGCTGCTCTATGCCTGTCGCGCCGACGATAAGAAAGGCGCCAATTTCCACGGCTTGTTCCAGTTGCAGCTGATGGGCATCAACGGCGCCTTCCTGACCGGCGATCTGTTCAACCTGTTCGTGTTCTTCGAGGTGCTGCTGATCGCCTCCTACGGGCTGGCGCTGCACGGCCGGGGCCCGGCGCGGGTGCGCGCCGGCATCCACTACGTGGTGCTCAACCTGATCGGCTCCGCCCTGTTTCTGGTGGCGCTGGGCTTGGTGTACGGCACCACCGGCACCCTCAACATGGCCGACTTCGCCGTCAAGGTGAACCAGCTGGACGGTGGCGCGCTGGAGCTGGCCCGGGTCGCCGGCCTGCTGATGTGGGTGGTGTTCGGGCTCAAGGCGGCGCTGTTCCCGCTTTATTTCTGGCTGCCGGCCACCTATGCCAACGCCACCGCCGGGGTGGCGGCGTTGTTCGCGATCATGACCAAGGTGGGCGTTTACTCGGTGGCCCGGATCTATGGGCTGGCTTTCGAGCAGGGTGCCCTGGCCGGCCTGGGCCGCGACGCCCTGTGGGTGATGGCGCTGCTGACCCTGGCGTTGGCCTCCATCGGCGTGCTCGGCGCCCGCCGCCTCGGTGAGATGGTGGCTTACATGGTGGTGATGTCGGTGGGCACCCTGATGGCCGGGCTGGCCTGGAGCTCGCCGGAGTCGTTCGGCGCCATGCTGTACTACCTGATTCACACCACCCTGGTCAGCGGCGGCCTGTTCCTGCTGGCCGATCTGGTGGCGCGCGGGCGCGGCAAGCTCGGCGACCAGCTGGTGGCCGGCCCGGCCCCCACCGGGCGCGCCGGTCTGGGCCTGTTGTTCTTTGTCGGCGCGGTGGCGGTGATCGGCCTGCCGCCGCTGTCCGGGTTCATGGGTAAGGTGGCGTTGCTGCAAACCGTGCCGGCGCCGCTCTATTGGTTGTTCCTGCTGAGCGGCGGCCTGCTTGCCCTGGTGGGGTTGAGCCGGGCCGGCTCCACCCTGTTCTGGCGCGCCACCGGCGACGGCGCGGAACGGCGCCTGGACCGGGTCCGGCTGCTGGCCACGGTGCTGTTGCTGGCCGCCGCGCCGGCGCTGGCGATCTGGGCGGAACCGGTACTGGAGGCCACCGTGGCGGTGGCGGCGCAATGGGCTCAGCCGCAGCTTTATATCGATGCGGTGCTGGGAGGTGGGGCATGAGAAAACTGTTGCCGTTTCCGTTGCTGAGCCTGTTTCTGTGGCTCACCTGGCTGCTGCTGAACGGTTTCTCCTGGGGCCACGGGCTGCTGGGGCTGGTGCTGGCGGTGGTGCTGCCGCTGGGCACCCGGCCGTTCTGGCCGAACGTGCCGCACCTGCGCAATTTTCCCAAGCTGGTGCGGTTCGTGCTGGTCGTGCATTGGGACATCCTCACCGCCAATCTGGCGGTGGCGCGGCTGATCCTGGGCTCGCCGCGCAAGCTGCGGCCCGCGTTCGTGGAGATGCCGCTGGAGCTGGAGGACGATTTCGCCATCACCTTGCTGGCCAGCACCATTTCCCTGACGCCGGGCACGGTCAGCGCCGACGTCAGCGAGGACCGCCGCACGCTGCTGATCCATGCCCTGGACATGGACGACGAAGCGGAGCTGGTGGCGCAGATCAAACAGCGCTACGAGCGGCCACTGAAGGAGATTTTCGAATGCTAGAGATCGCTTTGCCCATCGGCTTCGGCCTGATCGTGGTGGCCCTGGTGCTTAATCTGTACCGGCTGCTGCGTGGCCCCACCCTGCCGGACCGGGCCCTGGCCCTGGACACCATGTACATCAATGCCATCGCCCTGATCGTTCTGTACGGCATCGCCAACGACAGCAAGCTGTATTTCGAGGCGGGCATGCTGATCGCCCTGATCGGCTTCGTCAGCACCGTGGCGGTGGCCAAATACATGACCCGTGGCGACATCATCGAGTAGGCGGGAGGAGATTATGGACACTCTGGTTGAGTTTCTGGTCAGCGCCGCCATTCTGGTGGGCGGCGTGTTCGCCCTGGTGGGCTCGTTCGGGCTGGCGCGGTTGCCCGACTTCTATCTGCGCCTGCACGGCCCCACCAAGGCGTCGACCCTGGGCGTGGGCGGCACCATCTTCGCCTCCCTGCTGTTCTTTTCCTGGCAGGAGCAGGCCCTGCAGCTCCAGGAGCTGCTGATCGTGCTGTTCCTGTTCATCACCGCGCCGGTGTCCGCCCATATGCTGGCCAAGGCGGCCATGCACCGGCAGCTGCGTCGCCGGGAAGACACCCGCGGTCGGCCCTGGAAGCAGTGAAGGAAACAGTAAAACCGGCCCTCGGGGCCGGTCCACGGAAAGGATGGCGCGGAAGCGCGCCGAGGCGTAAATTGAGTAGAAAGATCAAATTTGTAAAAGGTGAAACCACCGGGAAACTTTTTTGAATGGCGGCCAGTCCTAACTAATGGCTACGGACCGGTACCCCCGATCCCCCAGTACCCTCACCGGTTCGTAGCTTCTGGACACCCCGGCCTCTCCCCCAGGAGGCCGGGGCGGCAAGCCTCCCTGGCAGCGCAGTCGTTCCCTTCCCCCCACTTGCTGCCAGGGATTTTTTTTGCCTGCTGAAAAGCAGGTGCCGGCTCCGGGCCGGGCTTTTCCCCTTTCCTTCTTTCTTACGTAATGAGTAGTGCAAAGGCCGTGCCGTTATTCGGTCATCGCCCGGCATCAAGGCGCACATCGAACGAAAGTGCCCTGGAATCAATGGTTTGCATTGTCCCGGTTCGATGCGGGGGCGAGTTGACGGGCATCAATATAGTGCCGAAAAACGTCGAACGTGTGACAGAACGGGTCAGGCGGAGGGGTTTTCGTCCGGCGGCACCCGCAGCCAGTCGCCCAGGCGGGCCCAGGCTTCGTCGCAGCCGGTGCCGGCGGTGGCGGAGAACAGCTGGGCCGTGAGCGGCGCCGGGTGGTCCTTGAGGGTCTTCCGGATCTGCAGCAGGGTGCTTTTGGCGGCGCCGAACTTGAGCTTGTCCGCCTTGGTGACCAGTAGATGCAGGGGCATGCCGGCCTGGGCGGACCAGTCCAGGATCAGCCGGTCGAATTCCTTGAGCGGGTGGCGGATGTCCATCAGCAGCACCAGCCCGGTGAGGCAGCGGCGGCGGGCCAGATAGTCGTCCAGGTGGCGCTGCCACTGCATCCGCGTCTGCTTGTCCACCTTGGCGTAACCGTAGCCGGGCAGATCCACCAGGCGGCGCTGTTCGTCCAGCTCAAAGAAGTTGAGCAGCTGGGTGCGACCGGGGGTCTTGGAGGTGCGCGCCAGGGAGCGCTGTCCGGTGAGCCGGTTGATGGCGCTGGACTTGCCGGCATTGGAGCGCCCGGCAAAGGCCACCTCGAACCCCTCGTCCGGCGGGCATTGCTCGACGGTCTGGGCGCTCTTCAGAAACTGGGCCTGGTGCAGCAGGCGCTGGGTGGGATCCTGGGGCATGGTGGTCTCGCTATGGTCCGGGAGGGCGGAAAACCCGCACCCTTAATAAGGCATATGACGGGAGCGGACCTCTGGTATATAATGCGCGCCGTCGCGCGTTCGCCGCGTGGCCGACGTTCTACAGGAACTCAACGCAGAATAAAAGCCAGCATGTCGCCAGCTCCACGGGGAGATACCGCATGAAAGGTTTGATCGCAGGGCTTGCCCTGGTGTTTACCTTGAGCCTGACCTCCGGCGTCCAGGCCGACGCCGTCAAGGAACGGTACGATCAAAGTTGTACCTACTGCCATTCCAGCGGTGCCGCCGGCGCCCCCAAGACCGGTGACCAGGCCGCCTGGAAACCGCGCCTCGAGAAAGGCATGGACACGCTGGTCAAGCATGTCAAAGAGGGCTACAACGCCATGCCGCCCGGTGGCATGTGCGGGGACTGCTCCGACGAGGAATACCGCGCTCTTATCGAATACATGTCGAAGTAAGTCGCTGTTTTTGAAGGAAAGGCCATGAAGTGTTTCAAGCTGATCGTGCTGCTGACCGCCCTGGCGGTCGCTCCGTTGTCGCTGGCGCAGGGTAATCCGGAAGCCGGCAAGGAAAAATCCCAGCCCTGCGCCGCCTGCCACGGCCCCGACGGCAATTCTCCGTCCGGCATGTACCCGAGCCTGGCGGGCCAGGGTGAAAAATACCTGGTGGAACAGCTCCACGCCTTCAAATCCGGTGCCCGCGAGAACGCCATCATGCAGGGCCAGGTGGCGAACCTGAGCGACCAGGACATGCAGGACCTGGCGGCCTATTTCGCCGAGCAGGAGATCACCACCGGTCAGGCCAGCGCCGACTGGGTGGAGCAGGGCGAGCGCCTCTACCGGGGCGGTGACGTGAGCAAGGACGTCCCTGCTTGCGCCGGCTGTCACGGCCCGGCGGGTCAGGGCATCGACGCCGCCGGCTTCCCGGCCCTGGCCGGCCAGCACGCCGACTATGTGGAAGCGCAGCTGAAGGCGTTCCGCGCCGCCGGCAACGAGTCCATCGGCGATATGGCCAAACGTGACAATGATCCGCAGGCGATGATGCGCACCGTGGCCGGCAAGATGAGCGACGCTCAGATCAAGGCGGTGGCCAGCTTCGTGGCGGGTCTGTCCGAGGATCAGGCCGCGGCGGAGTAATCGCGGCGCTGGTCCGATCGAAAGAAGGCAGCCGATGGCTGCCTTTTTTTTGCACGATTTTTACGAAAACCCGCCGTGGGCAAGAGCCCGCCTATGGCGTCATAATGAAAGATCGTGCCGCCGGGAGCGTTTGCCGCCCCGCGCGGTCACAGAGTGGACCAAGTGGACAACAAGGAGAATTGCATGCTGCGTAAGCTGATGACGGCGATGGCGCTGCTGGTGGGGCTGGTTCTGGCCGGTACGTCCGTGGCGGCGGAATCCGGTGGCGATCACGCTCGCTACGCGGAAGGGACCCATTACAAGGTGCTCGACACCCAGGGTAACGTGGCCGAGCCCGGCAAGGTGGAAGTGCGGGAGTTCTTCTCCTACATTTGCCCCCATTGCTACGCTCTGGAACCGCTGGTGGACGACTGGCTGGAGAACAAGCCGGAAAACGTGGACTACGTGCGTACCCCGGTGACCTTCCTGCGTAATGCCGAGCCGCTGGCCCGGGCCTACTACGTGGCCGAGGTGCTGGACATGGTGGGCGAGGTGCACAAGCCGATCTTCGACGCCATCCACAAGCACCGGGAGCCGCTGTTCACCCCCACCGCGCTGGCGGATTTCTTCGCCAAGTACGGCGTCGACAAAGATGAATTCAATCAGCTGTACGGCTCCTTCGGCGTTTCCACCAAGCTGCGTCAGGGCGACGCCCTGGCCCGCGATCACGAGATTCGCGGCGTGCCGTCCTTCGTGGTCAACGGCAAGTACCTGGTGCTGCGCGAAGGCCTGAAGAGCAACGCGGAAATGTTCGACGTCATCGATTATCTGGTTGCGAAAGAGAGCAAATAGGCAGCCAACCCCGATGTTGCTGGACCGCGCCCGTATCGCCTACCAAAGCTGGAGAGCCCGCCCGGCGGGCTTCTCCTTCGCCCGTCAGGGCCACCGGCGCACCCGCCGTATCCGCGAGGTGACGCTGCCGGACGACAGCATCAAGCTGCTCAGTTTCAACATCCAGGCGGGCATCGGCACCAGTCGTTTCCGCGACTATGTGACCGGCAGCTGGAAGCACCTGGTGGCGCACCCGCGCAGCGTCGAGACCATCGAACAGATCGCCGATGTGGTGCGTCATTTCGATGTGGTCGGCCTGCAGGAGGTGGACGGCGGCAGCCTGCGCTCACGCAATGTGAACCAGCTGGTGCACCTGGCGTCGCTGGCGGACTTCCCGTTCTGGCATCAGCAGCTGAACCGTAATCTGGGTCGTCTGGGCCAGTTCAGCAACGGCTTCCTGAGCCGCCTCACGCCGTTCGCGGTGGAGGACCACACCCTGCCGGGCCTGCCCGGCCGGGGTGCCATCCTGATCAAGTTCGGACACCCGGTGGAACCCCTGGTGGTGGCGGTGGTGCATCTGGCCCTGGGCGAGAAGATCCGCAACACCCAGCTGGCCTATGTGGGCGCCCTGTTGCGCCCCTACCGCTATACGGTGGTGATGGGGGACTTCAACTGCCGGCTGGAGCACCTCACCCATTCGCCCATGGCGGAGCTGGAGCTGCGGCCCCTGGAAGGCGAGCTGTTCACCTTCCCGAGCTGGGCGCCGGACCGGCACATCGATCATATTCTGGTGTCCCCCGGCCTGGAGGTGCGCCACACCCGCGTGCTCACCGATTGCCGCCTGTCCGATCATCTGCCGCTGGCCACCGAGATCCGTATCCCCGACGCGGTGCGGGCTGCCACCCTGGAACACCGTCTCCCCCTGATTGAGTAAGAGCGTTTACGGATTCTTCATGTAACGGCGCCATTTTCTGTTGGAGAGCATGGCCGGCCTCCCATGCCGGCTCTCACTGTCCCCATCTGGCCAAGCAGCAAAGTGGCTAGAGTGGCAGGCCAAGGGTGATCGGTGCCGGTTCGGCGGGCCGCAGGGCCGGTGATTTGAGGATGAGCGCGGCCAGCTCGTTCTGACGCGAGGTGTCGGTCTTGCGGAACACCGCCTTGAGCTGGCCGCGCACGGTTTGCACCGAGACGCCCTGGTCCCCGGCCAGGGAGGCCAGGTCGCGGCCCTCCGCCACGCCACGGGCCACGCGGGCTTCCGCCGGGGTGAGGTCGAACAGCATGGCCACCTGGGATTCGTCCACCCGCCCCTCCTGTTCTGGCAGGTGGAAATAGACCAGCGCCCGGCCACCGCCGGGTAGCAGGGCGCGAGCCACTTCCGGCGCCAGCGGGCTGACCACGCACACCAGCGGTCGCTTTCCGGGGCGTGGCACCGCCAGGGCGCCGCCGGCATGCTCCCAGCCCCGGCCGGCGCTGGCCAGTACGCTGTCGAGTAGCTGCTGGAAGCGGCCACGCAGCTCGGTCGAGCGCAGGATCAGCCGGCCGTGGTGGTGACTCAGCGCCGGCTCGTGAGCGATCAGGATTTGCGCTCGCTCGCACAGATAGTCCACTCGGCCCGCCGCGCCCACCACCGCGTAGGGACGGCTGCCGGCCACCGAACCGGCCTCGCCGCGCCAGCGCAGCCGTTCACCGTGGCGGTTGAGTTCGATGGCGCGGCGCACGTGGGGGACCAGATGGTTGAACCAGACGGTATCCGGCTGATCGTAGGGCCCCTGGCCGCCGGTGCGCTGTACCAGCAGTTGAATGGTGTGGTCGCTGCCCTGATAGACGGTGCCGCACACGCCGTGGTGAATATCCAGCTGCCGCGCCCAGTCGTTGTAGAATTCGGTGCGGTAAAAGCGTTTCTGGTGGCAGGAAAAATCGAGATAGGTTGAGTACAGGCGCCCGGGTGCTTTTTCACGCAGTTCCGGTCGCCACGGGCAGGCGTTGACGAAGTAGTCCACATACTGGCGGTGGTAACCGTCGTCGATGTTCACCTTGGCGCTGGAGGTGACCTGCTCGGCCGCCCGGTCCAGCACCAGCATGCGCGCCGAGCGAGAGCGACTGATGCGCACCAGCTGTTCCAGGAATGCGGGCCAGCATTCCTGGTTCAGCGGTGTGGCATAGAGGGTGTCCAGCAGTTCGTCGTAAGCCGCGCCGCTATATGGAAGGAGTCTTGACGCTTCCATGAAATCCCCGATATTGCCTCGTTCCCCAGTGTCGACTATGTCACGAAATGATCGTCGCCACGAGAGCCGGGTAGCAAAACGCTACGCGCCGTCAGCGCCGGTTAACATTCCGATACCCCCCGATGACGGGCCTCCGCCGCATGGGAGGGGCGATGCTGGAAGCGCACAATCGCGCCCTGGACGGCACCTTCATCCTGTGGCGGGTTCAGTAGCGGGTCTCGGCCATGCCGGAGAACTGCTTGGCCAGATAGGTGGCGTAGTTGTCGGTCATGCCGGACAGAAAATCCAGCGCCCGCATGATGCACTGATAGACCCGTTCCCGATCATCCAGCCGGTCCAGTCCATCCGGAAAACTGTGCCGGCCGATCAGGTCGATAATGCGCTCGTGGCGGTAGTTGCGCACGGTGCCGCGGGCGTGGGACAGGGCGGCTTCCACCAGGCCATCGAGCAGCGCGCCCATCACCTCGAAGGCGCCGATCTCCAGCTCGATCTTGCGCGGGTGCTCGAACACCTTGCCCCGGGCCAGCTGCTTGGCGTTTTCCACCACATCGTGCACCGCCGGTTCGCAATGGTGCAGCAGGTCGCCCTCCATCTGTCCGGCCAGCAGTGCCTCGTGATTGGCCACGAAGGCCTCCACGCCGGCCTCGATGAACCGCTCGATGATCTTGCCGCGCAGCAGCGCCGCCTTGCGGCCGTCGCGCATCTCCGACTGCACCAGCCGCCGCACCTCGGCGCTGTCCGGCAGGGCCGGCAGCAGCAGGGCGTAGACCTCGTCCCAATGCAGCAGGTCCATTTCCAGGCCGTCTTCCAGATCGATGATGGCGTAGCAGAAGTCGTCCGCCGCCTCCATCAGATAGGCCAGCGGGTGCCGGCAATGGCGGCCCGGGGCCAGCTCGCGCAGGCCGGTGGCCCGGCACACTTCGTCGAAGGCCGCCGCCTCGGACAGAAAGGCGCTGTACTTGCCCGGCTTGGTGCCGCTTTCCCCGGCCCGGGACGACAGCCACGGGTACTTGAGAAAGGTGGCCAGGGTGGCGTAGGTCAGACGCATGCCGTCGTCGTACTGGTGGTACTCGCTCTTGGTGAGAATGCGAAAGCCTTGGGCGTTGCCCTCGAAGTCGATCAGATCGCTCTGTTGCTCCGGCGACAGCAGTTCCAGATAGCGCTGGCCGCGTTCCTGGAACCAGGCACGGATGGCGCGCTCGCCGGTGTGTCCGAACGGCGGATTGCCGATGTCGTGGGCCAGGCAGGCGGACTGCACGATGTCACCCAGGTCGGTGGCGTTGGCGCTGTCCGGCAGGTGGCCCAGCCCGGCCAGCCGCTCGCCGGCGCGGATGCCCAGGGTGCGGCCCACGCAGGACACCTCCAGGGAGTGGGTCAGGCGGTTGTGCACATGGTCGTTGGTGGCCAGCGGGTGCACCTGGGTTTTGCGGGCCAGCCGTCGGAAGGCGCCGGAGAAAATGATCTTGTCGTGATCGCGGAGAAAGGCGGTGCGGCCGGTTTCGTCCTTGGCATCGCGCCCGCCCAGGCGGGCCTTGTTGAGCAGTTGTTCCCAGTTCATCGGCGTCCCTGGTTCGTGGCCGGTCTTCACAAGGCGGGCCGGTTGAAATCAGCACCGCCGCCCCCAACGCTGTGGGTATTGATCCCATCTTGATGCCGAATCTGTCAGCGTCAAGTTAAAGCTGGCCGGGCGCCGTCACGGCCATCGAGATCGCTCAAGGAGTTGTTATGAATCTGGATAAACCGCTACTGATGCTGGTGACCAGCGCATCGCAAATGGGGCAGGGGCAGCAGACCGGCCTGTGGCTGGAGGAGTTCGCCGTGCCCTGGCAGGTGTTCAAGGACAACAACATTCCGGTGCGGGTGGCGAGCCCGTCCGGCGGCAAGATTCCCATCGACCCGCGCTCGGTGCCCGACGATGATCAGAAGGCGGCCTGGCAGGAGGCCATCGAGGCGCTGCAGGACACCCGCCCGCTGGAAGAAATCTGGGAAGACGGCTTCGTGGCGGTGTTCGTGCCCGGTGGCCACGGTGCCATGTTCGATATGCCCGATAACCCGCTGGTGGCCGGCGTGCTGCAGCGCACCTGGGCCCAGGGCGGCGTGGTCGGCGCGGTGTGTCACGGGCCGGCGGCGCTGGTCGGTGCCCGCGATGAAGACGGCGTGCCGCTGGTCAAGGACCGTAAGGTGGCCTGCTTCACCAACGAGGAAGAGCGCGAAGTGGGCCTGGAAGAAGTAATGCCCTTCCTGCTCGAAACCCGCCTTTCCGAGCTCGGCGCGCGCATCGAAAACAAAGGCAAGTTCGAAGCCCACGCGGTTACCGACGGGCGCCTGGTCACCGGCCAGAACCCGCCGTCCAGCAAGGTCACCGCCGAGGCCCTGGTCGAGGTGCTGTATTCGGAGTAGGCCGGTAGCACCGGCGCCGGGCTATACTCGGATTCGACCCATTAAGGAGCCTGCCATGACCACCCTGTACGATTTCGAAGCCCGGACCCTGGACGGCCAGCCGCGGCCCTTGTCCGACTTCAAGGGCAAGGTGCTGTTGATCGTCAACACCGCCAGCAAGTGTGGCTTCACGCCCCAGTACCAGGGGCTGCAGAAGCTGTACGACAACTTCGCCGACCGGGGCCTGGAAGTGCTCGGTTTCCCCTGCAACCAGTTCGGCCATCAGGAACCCGGTGATTCCGGAGAGATCGGCGCCTTCTGCGAGAAGAATTACGGCGTGCGTTTCCCGGTGTTCGAGAAGATCGACGTCAACGGCGAACACGCCCATCCGCTGTTCCGGTACCTGAAGGCGGAGGCCCCCGGCGTGCTGGGCACGGAGGGCATCAAGTGGAACTTCACCAAGTTCCTGGTGGACCGGGACGGCCGGGTGGTGAAGCGCTACGCGCCCAAGGACAAGCCGGAAAAGCTGGCCGATGACATCGAGGCGCTGCTGTAGAAGCGGTTGAGGCCGGTAGCGGTCAGCGGGGCCCGAGCAGCCTGAACAGGCCCATGCCGGCCAGCATGGCGGCCACGAAGATCAGCGCTTCGCCGTGGCCGGCGCCGGCGGCCACCAGGGCCGGGCCCGGGCAGAAGCCCGCCAGCCCCCAGCCGGCGCCGAACAGCAGGGCACCGATCACCAGGCGCCGGTCCGGGCGGGTGGCGGTGGGGCCGCGCATGGGCTCGCCGAGCAGCGATTGCCGCCAGCGTCGGGAGACCCCGAACGCCACCACCCCCACCGCCACGGCGCCGCCCATGACCAGGGCCAGGGACGGGTCCCAGGCGCCGGCCAGATCCAGAAAACCCAGCACCTTGGCCGGGTTGGCCATCTGTGAGATCAGCAACCCCAGGCCGAACACCAGCCCCACCAGAAACGCCACCAGGGTTTTCATCAGGCCGCTCCCAGCAGATGCCGGGTCACATAGACCGTGGCGAAGCCGGCGCCCATGAACAGCACGGTGGCCACCAGCGAGCGGAGCGACCAGCGCGACAGGCCGCAGACACCGTGGCCGCTGGTGCAGCCGGAGCCCAGCCGGGTGCCGTAGCCGACCAGCAGGCCGGCCAGGATCAGTACCGGCAAGGAGGCGCTGACCCGCACCGGCGCCGGGCCGGCCACCGCCAGATACAGCCAGGGAGAGAGCAGCAGGCCGGCGAGGAACGCCAACCGCCAGCGCCGGTCTCCCGGAACCGGGGTCAGCAGGCCGCCGAGAATGCCGCTGATGCCGGCGATGCGGCCCATCAATAACCACAGACCGCCGGCGGCGGCGCCGATCAGCAAACCGCCGGCCAGGGCGCTCCAGGGGGTGAAAACAGACCAGTCCACGTTCACTGCCAGGCCTCCGCAAGCAAGCAATCAGGCGGGCAAAACGCTGAAGTAAACCGCACAGAAGTGGCACACGCTGCCGCCCACCACGAACAGGTGCCAGATGGCGTGATTGTAAGGCAGCCGGTCGGCCAGATAGAACACCACGCCGGCGGTGTAGGTGATGCCGCCGGCCAGGATCAGGCGGAAGCCGAGCGGGTCGATGCTGTTCAGCAGCTCACGGGAAGCAAACAGCACCAGCCAGCCCATGGCCAGATAAATGCCCACCCGGGCCAGTTTGTAGCGATTGCCGAAAATCAGTTTGAGGGCGATACCGGTGGCCGCCAGCGCCCAGATCACGCCGAACAGGGTCCAGCCCACCGGGCCGCGCATGTTGACCAGCAGGAAGGGGGTGTAGGTGCCGGCGATCAGCGCGAAGATGGCGCAATGGTCGAGCATCTTGTAAATCGCCCGCCAGCGCGGCGCGCGGCTGGCGTGATAGAGCATGCTGGCCGCGTAGAGCAGCGCCAGGGTGGCGCCGAACACACTGAAGCTGACGATCTTCCAGGGGTCGCCCAGCAGGCTGGCGGTGACCACCAGCAACACCGTGCCGGCCACGCTGAGTACCAGACCGATGCCATGGGTCAGGCTGTTGAGGAATTCCTCGAACGGCGAATAGTCGGCAACCGCGGCGGCCTGCTGTGAGGTCAATGATCGCTCCTTGTTGGTCGACCCTGGGGGGATGCTCCGAAGGGCGCATCATTGCCGGTGCCCGCCGGCTTGTAAAGCCGCCGTCCGTCATGAGATCAAGGTATCGTTGCGATAGCCGGACCCGGGTCTTGTTTAATCCGAAAACGGAGGCATTCTATTCGGGTATACGCTTAACCGCTGAAGGAGGTATCGCGATGATCGAACACAGTAAAGAAGTGGCCGACGAGCTGAGCAAACTGCTCGCCGAGAGCTACACCCTGTACCTGAAGACCCACAATTACCATTGGAACGTGACCGGCCCCATGTTCCACAGCCTGCATCTTCTGTTCGAGGAGCAGTACACGGAGCTGGCCACCGCCGTGGACACCATCGCCGAGCGTATTCGCGCCCTGGGCAGCAAGGCACCGGGCAGCTATGCCGCCTTCGCGAAACTGTCCACCGTGAAGGACGCGGAAGGCGACCCGGACGCCGTGGAAATGCTCAAGACCCTGACCGCCGACCATCGCGCCGTGGCTGAACGTGCCAACAAGGTACTGAAGCTGGCCGGCCAGCATGAGGACGAGGGCACCGCCGCCATCGCCAGCGACCGCATCGAGCTGCACGAAAAAGCCGCCTGGATGCTGTCCGCCCATCTGGGCGACTGAACCGGCGGCCCGCGGGGCCAGTCCCGGCGCGCAAAATGGCACAGCCGGAACTGGCCTGTGCGAACCGGCGTGGCCCATATTGACGCTCATATTCCGCCGCTCCATGACCAGGAGAGTGCTTTATGAACGCCAAGGCCACGCTGCGCCGCACCAACCGCAGCGACATCCAACCGCGCCGGATGGATTTCACCTTTGATCCGGACATGCCCCGTTACTGGTTCGCCAACGACCAGTTCAAGACGCTGCTGCTGACCGCCCTGTCCTGCACCTTCCCGGAAGGTGAGCGCTTTTTCGTGCGGTCCGTGCGCCACTACCAGAAGAACATCACTGATCCGGACCTGCGTGAACGGGTGAAGGGCTTCATCGGTCAGGAAGCGCACCACGGCAACGAGCACGAACACTTCAACACCTTCATGGAAAGCAAGGGCGTGCCGACCCAGAAGGTTCACGACTATGTGCACGAAGGGATGAAGTGGATCGCCAAGAAATTTTCTCCGGAGCGGCAACTGGCCAAGACCTGCGCGCTGGAGCATTTCACCGCCATGCTGGCCGAGCTGATGCTCGAGGAGCCGGAATTCCTGGAAGGCATGGACGAGCGCATGCTGCCGCTGTGGCTGTGGCACGCGGTGGAGGAAAGCGAGCATAAGGCGGTGGCGTTCGACGTCTACCGTGATCAGGTGGACAGCTACTGGGTGCGCACCTCGGAGATGGCGCTCACCACGGTGGAGTTCATCGGCTTCACCATCTTCCACTACATCCAGCTGCGCCAGGGCATGGACGACAAGCGCGACCTGCGCTCGGTGCTCAACGGCGTCAACTGGCTGCTCGGCAAGCCCGGCTGGCTGCGCCGCCTGGGCGGCTCCTATCTGGCCTACTACAAACCCGGCTTTCACCCGGAGAAGAAAGACAGCCGCGCGGTGCGTCAGCGGGCGCTGGCGAAACTGGCGGTGATGCTGGACCGGCCGGAGCTGGCCGAAGCCGCCTGAGGCGGATCACTCTCCGCCGCGCAGTTCCCGGGGGCGGGCGATGCCCCGCTCCCGGAACAGCCCGGTGACACGCAGCACCACGTCGCTTTGGAACGCTTTCTCGTAACGCACGTCCAGCACATAGGCCTTGGCGCGCAGCCGCACCGCCAGGTATTCCGCCACCGGCACCTCCTCGATGGCGAAGGTGACCGGCTTTTTCAGGAACGCGAAGCGGCTGGTCACGATCACCTCCTCGATGATGTCCCGGGCCGCCTGCAGGTCCGCGTCCAGACCCACATGGAAATCGGTGACCACCATCATGTCCAGCTCCCCGGCGTTGCCGGAGGCGACCACGTCGGTGATGAACAGGGCGTTGGGAATGGTCACCAGATTGTCGTCCAGCGTCTGCACCCGCACCGCGCGGAGACCGATGGAAACGATCTCCCCGTAGGTGTCGCCGAAGGTGATGCGGTCGCCCACCTGAAACGGCCGGTCGAACAGCAGCAGCAGGCCGGCCACCAGCGAGGCCACCACGTCCTTGAGCGCGAAACCCAGGGCCACCGCCAGGGAGCCGGCGGCGGCCAGCACGAACTCGCGGGGCGGATTGAGCACGCCGATCAGCAGGGCGCCGGTGCCCAGGGTGTAGATGGCGAAACCGACCAGGGTGGTGAACTGCAGAATCAGAAAGCGTCGGGCCGGTACCCGCTCCATCAGATTGCGGCCCAGCCGCTGCACGCCCCAATTGAGCGCCCACAGCACCGTGATGCCGACGATCAGGAGCAGGATCACATAGACGTCGAACAGATCCATGACCGTGGCCAGGTCGTTGACGAGGTCGCCGCTGTCACTCATGGAGCAGATTCTTCCTGGTCAGAAGGTGGATCACCGTGTGGTACCACAGCGGCACCAGCCGATAGCGGCCGTCGTCCTCGCTGGAGCGGATAAAGCCGGCGTCGAAGCCGGCCTTGAGCGCATAGCGCACCACGTTCTCCGGCAGGTTGGTGACGGTGACGATTTCATCGCCGGACAGGTTTTCGTGGGTGGCGATGGCGGCGTACACGAACAGCAGATTCTCGCCGGATTTCTCCACCGCCGCCGACGGCGGCAGCGACGGCAGCCCCACCAGCACCTCGCGGCGGCCCACCTTCACCGAGCTCAGCCACAGTTTCAGCGCGGTCATCGGGTTGCCCCGGCAGGCGTCCCACAGCAGGCTGAAATAGCGCTGTTCCGCGTTGCGCACGTTGCCCGCTTCCGGGCCCCGGGATGACAGCAGCACCTCGTCATAGCGCAGCTTCAGGCCGCTGCGATGGTGGCGGGAGAGGATCAGTGAACGGATTTCCGTGGGGCTCCAGCGCTTCACCCGCACCATGTTGCGGAACTGGTATTCCCGGCCGAACACATTGCACAGATAGGCCCAGCTCTGGTTGTTGATCAGCACCAGCCAGAACAGGTTGTCCAGCCGCGCATTGGTCAGCCGCAGCAAGGCGCGCCAGCCGTCCAGTCCGCCGATGCGCGACAGGAAGGTGTTCTGGCATTCGTCCAGCACCAGCAGCGTGGGTGGGCGTTCACTATCATTGCGGACCAGACTGGCGGGGCCTTCGTCGAGTGCCTCGTTCAGGGCCTCGGCGACCAGGGCGGTGACCGCCTGGGGCGCCACGGTGCGCGGCGGCACCGCCAGACGCACCACCCGCAAGGCCGGATCCGATTCGGCCAGGCGCTCGCTCAGATGCGCCACCGTCAGGCTCTTGCCGCTGCCTTTCTCGCCGGTGACCAGCAGGGTGTTGTCGTCGCTGCGGTCGTCCCGCCAGCGTTGCACCGCCTTGGCGATGGCCTCCTCCAGGCCGGTGTCGATGAACGGCGCCGGTTCGTCGCCGGGCAGCTCCGCCGCGAACCAGGACTGGTAGGCCCGGGCCGCCTCGCTTTCGTCCAGCGGTGCGCCGTCCTCGTCCTCGTCACCGCGATTGCGCAGCCGGAACCAGCGCGCCTTGAGGCGCAGGTAGCCGTCGAAGCCGGCGAACAGCCGGTCCAGGTAGCGGGTAACGAAGTACACCAGCGCCACCGGCAGCAGCAGCGGCGCGGTCCAGTGGAACCAGCGCGGGCGCAGCAGGCGCTCGGCCAGCGGGTCCAGGGAGGACGGCAGAATGGACTGCAGACACAGCACGTATTCACGGGCCCGCGGCGCCAGCAGGCGGGCCACGGCGGCGTACAGGGACACCGCCACCAGGGCCGCCAGCACGGTGTGCATGGCACCTTGCGGTTGAGCCTGGGCGGCCACCAGAAACAGAGCCCAGGGCACCAGCAGCAATTGCGACAGCCGCCGGGCGCGCAGGCCGGCGGTTTGCGCCTGGTCGCCCTGCACGTACTCGCCGGCGGCCTGGGCCACGCGCAGCACCAGCCATTCCCCGGCCAGCCACTGCACGCCGAACAACACGTACAGCCAGGCCAGAGGCAGGGCCAGGAACACCCAGCGGGTGGCAGGGGAGGTGGCCAGTAGCGGGGTGGCCAGGGCCAGCAGCGCGGCCAGGATCAGCCACGGCAGCAGCGGCGCCAGGCCGGCCACCAGCCGGCTCAGGTTCCACAGCCAGCGTTTCTCGCTGCCCAGGCGCAGCACCCGGTCGTGCAGTGCCAGCAGGCCGGCGCGGGCGCGGCGGCCCAGGCGCGCCGCCAGCCAGAACACCAGCCCGGCGGCCAGCAACGACAGCAGGTTGCCGGCCAGATGGCCGGTGGTCTCCGGTGCCCCGTAAACGGCAAGCAGGGCCTCGGCCAGTTCCCGCGGCGCCCGCGGCCAGGAAAACCCCATGTTGCGTTCCTTGCCAGGCAAAGGCGTTATTGTATGAATCGAACAGCGGAGCGTCACCCGGCGCGGCGCCGGTGCTATAGTCAAAATCGTATAGGAATTGAAACCCGGGCGGAAAAATCAGGAGAGCGGCAATGGCTTCGTTGTTGGTAAAGGATCTGATGGTGCGCCATCCCATGGCGATCCAGGCGGGCACCGATCTGAGCACGGTGGTGGCGACGCTGCTGCAGAGCCGCTATTCCGGGTTGCCGGTGGTGGACCGGGAACGCCGGGTGATCGGCTTCGTTTCCGAACAGGACTGCCTGCGCCGTCTGCTGGTGTCCAGTTACCACCAGGAAGGCTCGGTGCGGGTGGAGGAACTGATGCACGATCAGCCCCTGATCGTGCGGGAAAGCGATTCGGTGGTGGACATCGCGGAAATGATGATCAAGCAGAAGCCCAAGATCTACCCGGTGCTCGACCGGGACGGCGGCCGGCTGGTGGGCATGCTGACACGGCGCATGGTATTGCGCGCGCTCAACGACAGCCATTGGAACTGACCGCTTCGTACAAGTTTGCGGGCACCCGGCACGCTAGTGTTGGTTTCCCTGAAGAATAAAAAAGGAGTGACCGCCATGCGTGATCTGGCCACCTTTCTTGGCGACTACGGCGAAAGCCATCGCCACCCGATCAATCAGTGGGTGCACATCGTTTGTGTGCCGGTGATTTTCTTTTCCACGCTGGGGCTGTTCTGGTTGATCCCCATCGGCCACTGGCTGGGCCTGGACGGCGCCGCCGCCTACTGGGTCAACGGCGGCACCCTGCTGGCGCTGCTTTGCATGCCCTTCTACCTGCGCCTGTCCCTGGGGGTGTCGCTGCTGATGCTGGGGTGGTTGCTGGTGTCCATGGCGCTGATCGTGGCCCTGGACCGGGGCCCGCTGCCGCTGGGCTGGACCGCCCTGACCCTGTGGCTGGTGGCCTGGGCGGTGCAGGTCTGGGGTCACAAGGTGGAAGGCAAGAAACCCTCCTTCGTGGACGATCTGGTGTTCCTGCTGGTGGGGCCGATCTTCGTCAGCCTGGAGGTGCGCTACAAACTGGGGTTCAGCCGCACGCCGGGCCACGGCCGGCCGTCCTGAGCCGATGAGCAAGCCGGTTCCCCGCTCGCCGCTGTACCTGTGGGAAGGTGGGTGGTGCATGCTGGCGCCGCACCTGCACAACCGGCCCCACCGCCATGTGGCCGCCTCGCTGCTGGTGGGGCTGGCGGCGCCGATTCAGGTGCAGCTGGCCGGGCACGGCGTGACCGCCGACGCGGTGTGGGCGGCGCCGGACGTGGACCAGGCCCTGAGCAGCGACGGCCCGGTGGCGGTGCTGCATCTGGACCCGGACCACCGCGCCTGGCGGGCGCTGCGCCTGCAAGGCCCGGGGGGCGAATTCCCGCTCGCCGCCCACCCGGATTTCGCGGCGGCCCTGCGGGCCCTGGCGGCGGCGCCGTCGGTGCCGGGTGCCCTGGCCCTGCGTGACGCCCTGCAAGCCGGCGAGCCGCGCCCGCTGGACGATCGGGTGCGTGCCGCCTGTCTGAGCCTGCGGCGTGGCGACGGCGAGGTAGGCGGCGCCGAGCTGGCGGCGGCGGTGGGTCTGTCCGAATCCCGCTTCCGCCACCTGTTCCGGCAGGAACTGGGCGTCAATCTGAAACGCTTCCAACTGCACCTCAAATGTCAGCGCGCGCTGACCCTGTGGCGGGACGGCATGAGCCTGACCGACCTGGCGCTGGCGGCCGGCTTCTATGACCAGCCGCATCTCAATCGCACCCTGCGTGCCATGTTCGACACCCTGCCTTCCCGCTATGCTAGGGCCTTCCCGGTCCAGGTGGAGCACCTGGACCGGGCATAACAAAAGCAGACTCGGGACTCATCATGGAGTATCAGCACATCCGTGTGGAGCGGGCGGCGCCCCTTCTCACCATTACCTTGAACCGCCCGGACCGCCTCAATGCCTTTACCCTGCGCATGAAGGACGAGCTGGTGCACGCTTTCGGTGAGGCGGACCGCGACAACGACGTTCGCGCGGTGATCGTTACCGGAGCGGGCCGCGCCTTTTGCGCCGGCATGGAAATGCAGCCGGAAGACGGCGGTCACGTATTCGGCTACGACGACGCCGAGGGCGAGACCCCGCCCCTGGACACCATCCGCGATTCCGGTGGCGAGGTCTCCCTGGCCATCTTCAACTGCCGCAAGCCGGTGATCGGCGCCCTGAACGGCGCCGCCGTGGGCGTCGGCATCACCATGACCCTGCCGATGGACTTCCGGCTGGCCGCCCACGGCGCCAAGATCGGCTTCGTGTTCAGCCAGCGGGGGCTCACCCCGGAGGCCTGCTCGTCCTGGTTCCTGCCGCGCCTGGTGCCCATGCACAAGGCGCTGGAGTGGGTCTACAGCGGCGATATTTTCCTGGCCGAGGAAGGCCTGGACGCGGGCCTGTTCAGCAGCCTGCACGACAAGGAAACGGTGCTCGACGCCGCCCGCGAACTGGCCCACAAGCTGGTGGCCAAAAGCTCCCCGGTGTCGGTGGCCCTGGCCAAACAGATGCTGTGGCGCAACCCGGTTTTCGAGCACCCGATGCGTGCCCACGCGGTGGAAACCCGCCTGATCTACCGGTCCAATGAGTTCTGGGACGGCAAGGACGGCTTCCCCGCCTTTCTGGAAAAGCGCGACCCGGTGTTCGACACCGATCTCAACGATCTGCCCCGCGACTTCGGCTTCTGGCCGGAGCCCCCGCTCAAATAACAACAGGACGAGGACCTCATGAAAAAAGAAACCATCGCCATCCACGGCGGCTTCGCCGGCGACCCGGAAACCCATGCCGTGGCGGTGCCGGTCTATCAGACCACCAGCTACTATTTCGACGACACCCAGCACGGCGCCGACCTGTTCGACCTGAAAGTGCCGGGCAACATCTACACCCGCATCATGAACCCCACCAACGCGGTGCTGGAGGAGCGGGTGGCGCAGTTGGAAGGCGGCATCGGCGCCCTGGCCATGGCCTCGGGCATGGCCGCCATCACCGCCGCCATTCAAACCCTGGCGCGGACCGGCGACAACATCGTTTCGGTGAGCCAGCTGTACGGCGGCACCTACAATCTGTTCGCCCACACTCTGCCCAACATGGGCATCACCGTACACATGGCCGACGGCCGTGATCTGGACGCCATCGCCGCCGCCATCGACGACGACACCAAGGCGGTGTTCTGCGAGTCCGTGGGCAACCCGGCGGGCAACATCGTGGACCTGGCCGGCCTGGCCAAGGTGGCCCACGACGCCGGCGTGCCGCTGATCGTCGACAATACCGTGGCCACCCCGGCTCTGTGCCGGCCGTTTGAGCACGGCGCCGACATCGTGGTGCATTCGCTGACCAAATACATGGGCGGCCACGGCACCACCGTGGGCGGCGCCATCGTCGACTCCGGCCGCTTCCCGTGGAAGGACAACCCGCGCTTCAAGGCCTTCAACGAGCCCGACCCCAGCTACCACGGCGTGGTCTACACCGAGGCCATGGGCGAAGCGGCCTTTATCGGCCGGGCCCGGGTGGTGCCGCTGCGCAACACCGGCGGCGCCCTGTCGCCGATGAACGCCTTCCTGCTGCTGCAGGGCATCGAGACCCTCAGCCTGCGCATGGAGCGGCATTGCGAGAACGCCATGAAGGTGGCGACTTATCTGAAAGGGCACGCCAAGGTGGCCTGGGTCAATTTCGCCGGGCTGGAAAGCGACCGGGACCATGCCCTGGCCCAGCGTTACATGGACGGCGGCATGCCGGCGTCGATTCTCAGCTTTGGCATTAACGGGGGCCGCGAGGCCGGCGCCCGCTTTATCGATGCCCTGGGCATGATCAAGCGGCTGGTGAACATCGGCGACGCCAAGTCCCTGGCTTGCCACCCGGCCACCACCACCCACCGTCAGCTCAACGACGACGAACTGCGCACCGCCGGCGTCAGCGCCGACCTGGTGCGGCTGTCCATCGGCATTGAGCACATCGACGACATTCTGGCGGATATCGAACAGGCGTTGGCGGCGGTTTAACCGGCGCGATCACCGCGAAAACGGGCCGGCGTTTCGCCGGTCCAGCGTTTGAACGCCTTGGTAAAGGCGCTTTCGTCGGAAAACCCCAGCTCCGCGGCCAGGTCCGCCACCCGGCGGCCGTCGCGCAGGGCCTGTTCAGCCCGTTCCCGCAGCAACGTATCGCGCAGCAGCTTGAAGCTGGTGCCTTCGTCGGCCAGCCGGCGGATCAGGTGCCGGCCGCTCATGCCCAACCGTTCGGCGATGCGCTCTTTGCCCCAGCCGGGGTGCTCCCGGATCAGCGCGCCCACCCGGGCACTCAAGGCGCGGTGGTCGAGCCGCGCCAGCAGTTCATCGGCCAGGCCGCGCAGGTGCCGGCAAAGCGCCGGGTTGGCGTGCACCAGCGGCACACGCAGCTGGTCCGCGTCGAACACCAGGGCGTTGTGCGGTGCCTCGAACACCACCGGCACGCCGAGCCGTTCCCGGTAACGTTCCGGCGCGCCCAGAGCGGCGTGGCGCAGGGTCAGCGACTGCGCCCGGAAGGCATCGCCGGTGCTCCAGCGGGTCAGGTTGAGCAGGCTGGCGAGCACCGCCTCCACCCGCTCCGGGCGGCGGGTGGCATAGTGGGGCCGGTAACGCACCGCCACCCGCGGGCCGTCGTCGGCCACCAGAAAGTCGCCGCCCTCGCCGACGATGGGGTGGTAATCCAGCAGGCTTTCCAGCGCCTCGCCCACGGTCTCGCAGCTCATCAGGATCATGCCGGCGGTATCCAGATGGCCCACCTGCAAAGCGAGCCCCAATTCCAGCCCCACCAGCGGATCGTCGGCGGCCCGGCAAAAGTGCTCCCAGAGCCGATCCTGCTGCGCCAGATCCACCCGGTCCCGGTGTGTCGGCGCCGCCCATTCCTCCGGCAGGCGCAGGCCCAGGCGTTGGGCCGCCTGGAGGATGGCCTGGGAAAAATGCACGGTCACCGTGGGGGTGTGGGTCATGGTCTGTGGTCCGGGTCCTGAATTAACCGGTGGCGGGTCGCGAATCAGCCGTGCCGGCGGCGGGCCCGGCGGTTAGCGTAAGGAGCATAACAAGAAAGGAACCCGCATATGTACGCAGTGATCGGCGCCGGCCCCATGGGCCTGGCCACCGCCCGCAATCTGGACAAGCAGGGCCTGCCCTTCGTCGGCTATGAGCTGCACGACGACGTGGGCGGCCTGTGGGACATCGACAACCCGCACAGCACCGTCTACCAGAGCGCCCACCTGATCTCCTCCAAGCGAATGACCGAGTTTCGCGAATTCCCCATGGACGAGGCGGTGGCCAGCTACCCGCACCACTCGGAACTGAAACGCTACTTCCGCGCCTACGCCGACCGCTTCGATCTGCGCCGGCACTACCGCTTCGGCACCCGGGTCACGGCGCTGGAGCCGGCGCCGGACGGCGGCTGGCTGCTCACCGCCGAAACTGATGGGGTCGCCGATACCCGGCATTTCGACGCGGTGCTGATCGCCAGCGGTACCTTGCACACCCCCAATCTGCCCGCGCTGCCCGGCCGGTTCGCCGGCCAGGTGCTGCACGCCAGCCAGTACCGCGAGGCCGGGCAGTTCCGCGACCAGCGGGTGCTGATCGTCGGGTGCGGCAACTCCGCCTGCGACATGGCGGTGGACGCGGTGCATCAGGCCGCCCGGGTGGACCTGTCCGTGCGCCGGGGTTACTACTTCCTGCCCAAGTTCATCGGCGGCCGGCCCGCGGACACCCTGGGCGGCAAGCTGAAACTGCCGCGCCGCCTCAAGCAGTGGCTGGACGCGCGGCTGATCCGTCTGATCGTGGGCCGGCCCAGTGACTACGGCCTGCCGGACCCGGATTACCGGATGTACGAATCCCACCCGGTGGTCAATTCCCTGGTGCTGCATCATCTCGGCCACGGGGATATCCGCCCGCGCCCGGACGTCGCCGCCGTCCAGGGCCACACCGTCACCTTCACCGATGGCGAACGGGCCGATTACGACCTGATTCTGCTGGCCACCGGCTACCGTCTGGATTATCCGTTCATCGACCCGGCCCACCTGAACTGGCGCGGCGACGCCCCGTCGCTGTACCTGAATATGTTTCACCCGGAGCGCGACGACCTGTTGATGATGGGCATGATCGAGGCCGCCGGCCTGGGCTGGGAAGGGCGCAACGAACAGGCGGCGCTGGCGGCGTTGTACCTGCGCCGGGTGCGAGAGGGTCATCCCTCCGCCGATACCCTGCGCCGTCTCAAACGGGAACGGGCGGGTGTGAACCCGGACGGCGGCTACCGCTATCTGAAGCTGGCGCGCATGGCCTACTACGTGCACAAGGACAGCTACCGGGCGGAACTGGCCGCGCGCCGGCGCGACCTGGCCGGGCAAGGGTAAGGAGGCGACATGCAGACCACCATCGACTTCAATACCGGCAGCCTGATCGCGCTCAACGCGATCCTGGCCTGCATGATGTTCGGCGTGTCCCTGTCGCTGCGCGTCGACGATTTCAAACGGGTGCTGGTCAAACCGGCGGCCCCGGCGGCGGGCCTGCTGGCCCAGTTCCTGCTGCTGCCGGCGCTCACCTGCGCCACCACCTGGTGGCTGGACGTGGACCCGCAACTGGCGCTGGGCATGATTCTGGTGGCCTCCTGCCCCGGGGGCACCTTCTCCAACATCATGACCTGGCTGGCCCGCGCCAATGTGGCGGTGTCGGTGAGCATGACGGCGGTGTCGAGCCTGGCCGCCACGGTGCTCACGCCGTTCAATTTCGCGTTCTACGGCTGGCTCAACCCGAACACCCGTGGCCTGGTCACCGACATCGCCCTGGACAGCACCAACATCCTGCTGCTGGTGGTGGCGGTGCTGGCGGTGCCGCTGCTGTTGGGCATGGTGGTGGGGCGGCATTTTCCCCGCTTCGCCGACGCCGCCCAGAAGCCCATGCGGGTGTTCACCCTGCTGGTGCTGCTGGCCTTCGTGGGCATCGCCTTTGGCAACAACATGGACGTGTTCCTGGCCAACGCGGATCGCATCGTCGCCCTGGTGATCGGGCAGAACGCCCTGGCCCTGGCCCTGGGCGCCCTGGCCGGCCTGGCGGTGGGACTCAGCCGCGCCGACCGGCGCGCGGTGACCCTGGAGGTGGGCATCCAGAATTCCGGGCTGGGGTTGTCGATTCTGTTCACCTTCTTTCCGCAGGCCGCCGGCATGATTCTGATCGCCGGCTTCTGGGGTGTCTGGCATCTGGTCAGCGGCCTGCTGCTGTCGCTGATCTGGGCCCGTAGCGCCGGGCGACCCGCGCGGCCGGGGGAGGGCGCGCCATGAGCCGCATCCTGATCACCGGCGCCGCCGGCTATATCGGTCGTCAGCTGGCCGAGCGGCTGGCCGCCGATCACCACGTGCTGGGGCTGGATGTGCGGGTGCCGGACGGCCTGCCGTTCGAGTGCCGGCAGGGCGATATCCGCGACCCGGCCCTGGCCCGCTGGGTGGCCGACCATGGCACCGAGGTGGTGGTGCATCTGGCCGCCGTGCTGGAGGACTCCGGAGACCGGGCCCGCGACCACGATATCGACGTGAACGGCACCGCCAATGTGCTGGCCGCCTGCGTGGCCGGCGGCGTGCGCCAGCTGATCGTCACCAGTTCCGGCGCCGCCTACGGCTACCACGCGGACAACCCGGCCTGGCTCGACGAGGACGCGCCGCTGCGCGGCAACCCGGAGTTCGCCTATTCCGACCACAAGCGGCAGGTGGAGGAACTGCTGGCCCGCTATCGTCAGGAGGCGCCCGGGCTCGGGCAGCTGATCCTGCGGCCGGGCACGGTGCTGGGCGCCACCACCCGCAATCAGATCACCGCCCTGTTCGAGGGCCGCCGGGTGCTGGCCATCGCCGGCTCCGATTCGCCGTTCGTGTTCATCTGGGACCAGGACGTGGTGGGCGCCATTCTGCACGGCATCGAGACCGACGCCCGGGGCATCTACAACCTGGCCGGTGACGGCGCGCTGCCGATCCGGCGGGTGGCGGAACTGCTCGGCAAGCGCGTCCTGGTGGTGCCGGCGGGTCTGTTGACCGGCGCCCTGGCGCTGGGCAAACGCCTGGGCCTCACCGCCCACGCGCCGGAGAAGGTGAACTTTCTGCGCTACCGGCCGGTGCTCGACAATCGGCGTCTCAAGGAGGAATTCGGCTACCGGCCGAGAAAAACCTCCGAGGAGACCTTTCGCTTTTTCATCGAACAGGCGCGGGCGCAAGGGCAATTATGAAGACCATGCTGATCACCGGGGCCGCGTCCGGGCTGGGTTGGGCCCTGGCCCGGGCCGCCTGGCAACGCGGCTGGCGCCTGATTCTGGTGGACCGGGACGGGGAGGCCCTGGCGGACAAGGCGGCGCGCCTGGCCGGCGTCGATACCGAGCGGGTGCGCCACTTCGCCCTCGATCTCACCGACGACGCGGCCCGCGACGGGTTGGTGGCGGCCCTGCGCGACGAGCCGCTGGACGTGCTGATCAACAACGCCGGCATCACCCACCGTTCCTCGGTGGCGCGCACCGACCTGGCGGTGTTCCGCAAGGTCATGGCGGTGGACTGGGACGCGCCGGTGGCGTTGACCCTGGCCCTGCTGCCGGCGCTGCGCGCCCGCCGTGGCACCCTGGTCAACATCGGTTCCATGGCGGGCTGGATGCCGGTGCTGGGCCGCGCCGGTTACTGCAGCGCCAAGGCGGCGCTGGCGCAATTCTTCGAAGTGCTGCGCGGCGAACTGGCCGACGACGGGGTGGGCGTGCTGATGGTCTACCCCAGCTTTCTGGCCACCCCCATCGAGCGCAATGCGCTGGGCTTTGACGGTCGGCCCGCCGCCCACGCGCGCTCTTCGGTAGGCCGGGTGCGTGACGCCGACTGGATGGCGGAACGCATTCTCGATGCCCAAGCCGCCGGCCGGCGGCGCCTGTTTCCGGACCGCTTCACCCTGTTCGCCAGTCTGCTGTGGCGGCTGGCGCCGGACCTGTATCATCGCCTGATGCGTCGTCGTTTCGCCGGGGAACTGGATCACTGAATGCTGGATGTTCTGAGCTCGCCCTGGGCCCTGGTGGCCCTGTTCGTGTTGCTGGCCTACACCACCGAGGCGATGACTGGTTTCGGCTCCATCGTCATCGCCCTGTCCCTGAGCGCCCTGGTGCTGCCGCTGGAGGTGCTGATGCCGGTGCTGGTGCCGCTCAATCTGGTGCTCAGCGGCTACCTGACCCTGCGTTATTGGCGGCGGGTGCACTGGCGGCTGCTGCTCACCGGCATTCTGCCGATGATGGCGCTGGGCACCCTGGCCGGGTTCGTGCTGCGCTCCGACCTGGGGCCGGGCGCGCAACGGCTGTTCGGTGCTCTGGTGGTGGCTTTCAGCGTCCGTGAGCTGTGGCGGCTGCGGCGGGCTACGCCGGCGGTCGCCCACGGTCCGCTGTGGAGTCGCTTCTGGATGTTGATGGCGGGCCTCACCCACGGGCTGTTCGCGTCCGGGGGGCCGCTGCTGGTGTACGCCCTGGGCGGGGTGGAGCTGGATAAGAGCCGCTTTCGCGCCACCCTGGTGCTGGTCTGGTTCAGCCTCAATCTGCTGTTGACCGTGGGGTTTTTACTGAACGGGGCGCTGCGGGCGCAATGGCCGCACCTGCTGGCGCTGGTGCCGGTGGTGCTGGTGGGCATCGTGCTCGGCGAGGCGCTGCATCATCGGGTGGACGAGCACCGCTTTCGTCAGGTGGTGTTCTCGGTGCTGCTGCTGGCCGGGGTGGCCCTGTTGGTTCGTTAATGCGAGCTGGTTCGTTGATGCGAGCGGGTTCGCTGAAGCCCGCCGGTTCGCTAAAGGTTGACCTGGATGGGTGACCGCGCCCGGCGATCCGGCTAGCATCGGGCCATCATCATCGGCGGGTTCCGGGAGAACATCATGTCGGCAGTGGAAATTCGACCGGTCAGCGGCATCGCGGTGGAGCCCTGGCTGGATGAACTGGCGGACCTGCGCATTCAGGTGTTCCGCGACTATCCCTATCTCTACGACGGCTCCCCTTCCTACGAGCGCGACTACCTGGACCGCTATGCCCGCTCCGAGCAAAGCCTGTTCGTGCTGGCGCTGGAATACAACCGCCTGATCGGCGCCGCCACCGCCTTGCCGCTGCTCGACGCCGACCCGGAGTTCCGGGTTCCGTTCGCCGAGCACGGGCCCGATGCCGAGCGGGTGTTCTACTTCGGTGAGTCGGTGCTGTTGCCGGCGTACCGGGGCGAGGGCGTCGGCCACCGGTTCTTCGATCTGCGCGAACTGTACGCCAGGGATTTCGGGTTCGATTACACCGCCTTCTGCGCCGTGGTGCGCGACGACAACCACCCGCAACGGCCGCGGGACTACCGCTCCCTGGAACCGTTCTGGCAAAAACGGGGATACCGCCCCGATCCGGCCCTGACCACCTGCTTCCCATGGCGCGACCTGGGCGATGAGCAGCAGACCGAAAAAACCATGCAGTTCTGGTTGCGCGATGTGACCACCGTCGAAGACCCGTGATGCGGTCCGCAAAATAGGTCGTCTTTTACGCCGTTCGGCTCATGAAGAGCGTGTGAAGACCGGTCTACAGTGGGGGCTCGCTGAGCTACCGACGGACCGTTGTTGACGATGGACTGTGGCTATTGGTTGGGCCGCATGCTGCGCGGCTTATTGATCGTGATTCCCCTCGCCCTGCTGGCCGTGGCGGTGGCCCTTTTGGTGGCCGGATAGGTTGGTGGCCGGCGCCCGGCGTTCAGAGCCGGCGCAGCAGAGCCACCGGATTATCCAGTAACACCACCTGCCAGCCGTCCCGTTGCGCCAGCCACCGGAAGGTGTGCGGCTGCCAGAAGCACACATGGGTGGGATCGCGGCGATAATGCCAGCGCGGAAAGTGCCCGTCGTCGGTCAGAAACCGGGTCATCACCGCCAGCCAGCCGCCCGGCGCCACCAGCGACTGGAAGCGCGCCCACTCGCGCTGCGGCTGGTGCAGATGCTCCAGCACCTCCGTGCAGGTGACGAAGTCATAGCGCTCCGCCAGTACCTCCGTGTCGGCGGCGTAGATCGGGTCCCACACACGCATGGAAAACCCCGCCTCCTCCATCATGCGGGCCAGCGCCGGCCCCGGACCGCAGCCGAAGTCCAGCCCCCGCGCGCCGCTTTCCAGCCGTGCCTTCAGCGGCGCCGCCAGCTGCTCCAGAAAACGCCGGTAGCCCGGGTCGTCCGGGTCGTTCTCGTGCAGGTCGTACTGACGTTTTTCCTCGTCGCGGGCGGGCAACTGCGGGCGGCTGAGAAAGGTCAGCCGGCATTGCGGGCAGCGCAGATAACGCTGCCCTTCCACGGTGGCGAACAGGCTCACGCCGGCGTGGCCGCACAAACAGCAAACAGTCATCGGGCGAGCAGCCACTCCTTGAGGCAGTCGTAGGTCCGCGGGTCCTCCAGCATGGCCATATGGCCGAGCCGGTACAGCAGCCGCCGGCTCAGATTGGCGGCGTCCGGGTAAAGCCGTTCGGCCAGGGCGCTGTCCACCCGCACCAGCCAGTCCCCCACCGGGGCGCCGCTGCCCTCGTCGCTGAGGCTGCCGGCCAGGAACAGCTGCCGCACCCGGTCGTCCAGCGGCACCTTGAGGCTGGGGCGGGCTTCGTCCAGGGGCCGGTCCCGCCATTGGTCCTCGACCACATAGCCGAAGCGCAGGTCGCGGATGCCGTCGGAGCGCAGGTTGCCCAGGCGCATCAGCGGCCGGGAGTAGGGCGTCAGCCCCAACAGCCGGTTGGCCTGGTTGCCCAGCCGTTCCAGCATGGCGCCCTGGTGGGGCGATCCCAGGCAGGCCAGATGGCTGACCCGGTTCACCCAGGCGTCGCCCCGGGCGCGGCCCTGGTGCAGGGCGCTGCGGGCCACCAGGCCGCCCATGCTGTGGCCCACCAGCACCACCCGCTCCGGCAGGGCGGTGGCGGCCAGCAGGTCCGCCAGGTCGCGGCCGTTCTCGGAAATGTGCAGGCCGGTATTGTAGCGCAGCGTGCGGGTGTGCGCGTCCAGTGCCGGCCCCGCCCACTGGCGGAAGGCCTCGGCGGCCGGGTTGTCCCAACAGGCTTCGTTGAGGCACAGGCCGTGCACCATCAGCACCAGGGTGCCGCGCTCCAGGGAGGGCGGCCCGGGCAACAGGGTCATGGGCAGTGCGTAGTGGCTGTCGCGGGCCGCCAGCAGCTGGCCGAACACGCCGTTGACGATGCTTTGCAGGTCCGGATGCTCGGCCGGTGACGGCTCGTCGCGCAGGGCGTGCCGGGTCAGATGCACGGCGTTGCCGGCCTGGCGGAAGCCGTAGCGGATCATGTCATAGACCAGCGTGGCCGGCAGGCGGCCGCGGTCGAGAGGGTGGGCGATGGCGCCGTGCATTTCCTGCACGGTGTCGGTGATTTCCCCGCCCAGCAGGGTGAGCAAACGGGCCAGTCCCCCCGATGTCCGGCTGATTGTTTTCACGGCCGCTCCTTGTTTTTTCACCCGATCATAGCAAGTCCGGGCGCGAACACCTATCCACTAAGTGATCGGCGAAGCCGACGTGAAATGACGCCCCCGTGCTCCGATGTGGTTCGTAAAATAGAGGAAAATCAAGGGGGCACACTCTGGTCAGGCGGCGCTGACGACGATAGATTTCACTCCAACGTTCACGACACGTCGAGGAGTGACTATGCGTACGTTCAGCAAAGGACTTGTGGTACTTCTGTTTGGCGCCATGCTTGGCTTGGCAGGCTGTGATCAGCAGGGACCGATGGAGAAAGCCGGTGAGAAGGCGGATGAAGCCGTCGACGAAGTGACCGGTCAGGGACCCATGGAAGAAGCGGGCGAAAACGTGGATGACGCCTGGGAAGACACCAAGGACGCCGGTAACGAAATGGGCGAAGCCATGGACGGCGACAACAAGTAATCCTTGTTGCTTCCGCATACCGCCACGGAAGGCGGTTCGCCACGGGACCATAGGGACATGGTCCACGCCGGTAACGCCGGCTGAAGGACTCTCGTCAGGGACGGCGAGCGAAATCAGGGACGATGGGAAAAGGCCGCCGGGGGTAATACGCCCGGCGGCCTTTTTATTGCGCGGCCGAATGACCCATGTTCCCGCCGGCCGGCTGATACATTCCACTACATCCGTTCACTCAAATTTGACGCATTGCCTCTTTGGGCCCTGGCCGCTGGCTGGCTAGAGTAGAAGGTCCGAGCCGGCGGCACCCGCCCGACCCGCCGAGGCAATGAATGAAGGAGTCGTTCGATGGGTTCGCAGGCGAAGTGGTCAGGCCCGGCAGCGCCGTCACGGCTGGCCCTGGAGGCGGTGGACAATCGCATCCTGGCGCTCAACGAGTACCTGACGGTATACCGTGCCGGCGCCGGCTCGCCGGGCCGGGCCCGGCACCAGCGCATCCGCGAGCTGCGTCACGACATCGCACGGCTGCGCGCCTGGAGTCATTACCTGCGTGGCGCCGTCCGGCGCCCGCTGTGGTGGCGCCTGCTGCGGCGCCTGGGGGTGTGGTTCGGCGGGGAACGGCACGCCCGCCCGGGACGTCGCCGGCCCCATCGCGCCGGCGTGCGGCGTCTCAGTGCCTTCAGCGTGGTGGATCGCGCCTATGCGGCGCAGTTGGAGGATTACCAGGGGCGCCTGCTGACCCTGAGCCTGGCGCGCGGACCGTTGGTCGACGAGCTGCTGATCACCCGCCAGCGCTTGCAGGGCAGCGTGGAACGTCTGCAGCAGGAGCGCCGCCTGCTGGCCGCCGACGCCGGTCGCGTGGCGGTGGTCTGCTGGGTGCTGAGCCGGGTGGTGCTGGTGCGCGGCTGGCTGGGACTCAGCGAGCCGCGCGCCGGGATCATGGACCCATGAACGCCCCTCCCGGGCACGCCCCGCTTCCCGCCGTCTTTACCCTGGCCGACCTCAAGCAGCAACTGAACGGCGACGAGCAGGCCGCCATGGAACTGGCCGGCCGCTGGCTGGAGAGCGGCCAGGTGCGCCAGGTGGCGCCGCCCCGGCCGGTGTTCATTCGTCTCAATGGCGCCGAGCCCCCCGACGAGGCCCAGCTGTGCCTGGCGCTGGCACGCACCTTCCCGTCGGTGGTGGTGGTGGGTGGCTCGGCGCTGTGGCGCCAGGGCGTCAGCCGGCAGCGCGACGCCCTGCTGCATTGCGCGGTGGCGGAGTCGGTGGACGGCTGCTCGCTGCCCGGCGTGCGCCTGCACCGGCGGCCCGCCGGCTGGCTGGAAGCGGTGTCCCGCGCCGGCGGCCTGCGCGGCCACCTGCATCAATTGCCTCTGCTCAGCGCCGAGATGGCGGTGGCCGACGCCGCCCTGTTCGCCGATGTCTGGGTCCCGGACCGGGAGCATCTGGATCCGGATCGCCTGGCGGCGGAAGGCGTGGCCGCCGCCCAGGCACAGCTGGCCACCCTGCGCGAAGACCCCTGAGCGCGACGCCCCCGCATTGACCGGGCCCGGCCGGGCGCGTATAAATGCGAATCGTTGTCAATCTCGTTATGTGCGCGCCCTCATGCCTTTTCTGTTGTTCGTGGTGCAGCTTGCCGGCTGCTTCCTGTTGTACTTCTCCGATCGCCAGCAGCGGCTGCTGCGGCGTGCGCTGCCGCCGGCGGCCCGCCTGGCCGGCTGGGTGCTGGTGGCCGGCGCCGCCGCCGGCTGGGCCTGGTTGCTGGGCACCGGGGTCGGGCTGTTCACCGCGCTGTGGCTGTTCGCCCTGGGCGCCATGGTGCCGGCCCTGATCGTCGGTCACTGGGTGGACGGCTACCGTCCCGGCCGCCGCCAGGGCACGGGAGGCCGTTCATGAGGGGGTTGCTGGGCACGCTGTTGGGGTTGCCCCTGGCGATGATGCTGTGCGGCCTGCTGGCGGCGGCGGTGCCGGTGGACTGGCGCCAGTGGCTGGTGCCGCTGATGCTGCTGTCGCTGGTGATCTGGGCGGCGCTGATCGTGCTGGCGGGCCTGGCGCGGCGGCCCTGGCGGCTCGGCGCCGGTCTGCTGGCGGCCAACGGCCTGGCCTGGCTGCTGCTGCAAACCACCCATCTTTACGGGGGAGCCTGATGCGCGCCGCGACCCTGAAGCGACACATCGATCTGCACGCCTGGGTGGGGATCCTCGCCGGGCTGGCGCTGTTCGTGGCGTTCTTCGCCGGCGCCCTGAACATGTTCCACCATGAACTGCATCACTGGCAGGAGCCCGCCCATGAGGCGGGCGCGGCGCCGGACGCCAACCTGCAGGCGCTGCTGGACACGGTGCTGGCCAACCATCCCGAGGCCGGCAACTGGATGTTCCTGATTCCCGGCGACGACCCCTCGGCGATCTGGCAGGAAATGGTCGACGGCAAGCCGGTCTGGAACACCGAACACGCCGCCGACTTCAACGACGCCGGCGAGAACGTGGCGGCGGCGGGCTCGGGGCTGTCCGAGTTCGTCAACGAGCTGCACTACGAACTGGCCCTGCCCAAGGTCGGTATCCATCTGATGGGCATCGTCTCGGTGCTCTACGGCGCCGCCCTGATCGGCGGCCTGGTGATCCACTGGTCGCGGCTCAGAAAAGAGTTTTTCGCGCTCAAGCACCAGGGCAACCTGCGCCGCTACTGGAAGAACCTGCACAATCTGGTGGGTGTGCTCAGCTACCCCTTCCATGTGATCTTCGCCTGGACCGGCGCCGCCATGTGCTGTCTGGCGTTGCTGACGGTGGTGATGAGCGGGCTGGTGTTCGGGCCACAGTTTCAGAGTGCCTTCACCGATGCCACGGAAGCCTGGCCGGCGCCCCAGGCCAGCGGCAACCCGGTGGCCATGGCCGGGGTGGACCGTTACCTGGCGCGGGCCGAACAGGCCCTGCCGGAACTGGAGGTGGGCTGGATCGAGCTGCAGCAGTACGGCGACGAAAACGCCGTGGTGGACGTGGGCGGCTCGGTGCACGGCAATGTGGGCCACTACGCCCATGTGGTGATGCGCGGCGACGACGCGGCCCTGCTGACCACCACCGGGCCGGGCAACCGCACCCTCAACGACGCTTTCCTGACGCCGGTCTATTCGCTGCACTTCGGTGACTACGGCGGCCTGTTGGTGCGCGTGCTGTATTTCGTGCTGGCGTTGCTGGGCTGCCTGCTGTTTTTCTCGGGGAACATTCTCTGGTGCGAGCGGCGTACCGACCGCCAGGGCCCGAGCCGCGCCGCCGCCGTCATGCTGAGGCTGACTCTGGGCGTGACCTTCGGCGTGATCGCCGGTCTGGCGGTGAGTTTCCTGGTCAGCAAGCCGGTGCTCCATTCACCCTGGTCCGCCTGGACCGCGCCGGCGGAGAAGATCGCTTTTCTGATTACCTTGCTGATCGCCCTGGCCGCCGCCTTCCGCGCGCCGCCGCTGACCACCGCGCGGCTGTGGCCGACCCTGTGCGCGCTGCTCTATGGGGCGGCGCCGCTGGTGCAGGGTGCCTACGAAGGCTTCGCCACCTGGCGGGAGCCGGACATCCTGCTGGTCAACGGCTCGCTGTGGGCGGTGGCCGCCGGCCTGCTGCTGGTGGAGCGGCTGCGCGTGCGCCGCCTGCGGCGAGCCGCGCCCCATCCGCTGTGGACCGGCACCGTGCGGTCCGCCGCCCGGGCACCGGCCGGGGCGGATCCGGACCCGGCCTGACGGGCGCCGCCGGCGTCCCGTGTTAGGCTGGTGTCTTCCCCCGCCACCGCTAACGGCAAAGGCGAGGGGGCAAAGGAGTGTGCCGATGACCCTCAGCTCGGAGCAGTTGGAGCGTGACTGGGCGGCGATGACGCCGGCCCGCGCCAAAGCCCTGCAAGTGGAGACCGCCCGCCAGGTGCGGTTGCAACCGGACGGCCCGGCGCCGGTGACCGTGGCCGGGGTGGACGTGGGCTTCGAGAACCGCGACACCGCCCGCGCCGCCATCGTGGTGCTGCGCTACGCGGACCTGGAGCCGGTGGACTATGCCCTGGCGCGCCTGCCGGTGCGCTTTCCCTATGTGCCGGGCCTGCTGTCGTTCCGCGAGTGCCCGGTGATTCTCAAGGCCCTGGAGCAATTGCGGACGCCGCCGGACCTGCTGCTGTGCGACGGCCATGGCGTGGCCCACCCGCGCCGGCTCGGCATTGCCGCCCACCTGGGCGTGCTCACCGGTCTGCCCACGGTGGGGGTGGCCAAGAAGAAACTGTACGGGCGCCATGGGCCGGTGCCGGAAGGGCGCGGCGAATGGACGCCCCTGGTGGCGGGTAAGGGTAATGAAACCCTGGGGGCGGTGCTGCGCACGCGACCGGGCTTCAAGCCGCTGTTCATATCACCGGGGCATCGGATGGATCTGGATGGGGCCCTGGAACGGGTGATGCACTGCACCACCCGTTACCGGCTGCCGGAAACCACCCGCTGGGCGGACGGCCTGGCGTCCAACCGGGGCCAGCGCTGGCTGGCCCGGCTGGAGCAGTTGCCCGGCGCCGGGCGTTAGCCGCTCAGGGCGCCAGGGACAGGCGGTGGTTCGGGGTCGGCGCGGTGCCGCTGACCGGCTCCACCCGGGACAGGGTGGCGCCCACCCACTCGGCCACCCGTGCCTTGCCGATCACCTCGCCGGCCCGCCAGCCCACCACCTGACCGGTGGGGGTGCGCACCGCGCGACCGGGTTCACGCACTTCCAGTTCGGTGCCTTCCGCCAGCCCGTTGACCCGGCCGGTGGCGATGTACAGGGCATCGCCCTCGCCCACGAACGGGCGCACCGACCACTCCGCGGCGGACACCTGATTGCCCAGGCTTTCCAGCAATCGGGCGGCGCCCTGGTCGTTATTGGCGACGCGCTCTTGCAGTTCCTTGTTGAGCGCGGTGTCCCACACGCGCACCGCCACCTGGTCGCCACCGGCGGCGTCGATTTTCACCACCAGGCGCGCGCCGGGATAGACCGCCAGCGCCGAGCGGCAGGTTTCGCCGGCCAGGTCGTCGCAGCCGGGGGTGTGAGTGAGGGCGTCCTGGACCATGCCCTTGGGCAGTACCAGCAAGCCGTGGTCCGAGCCGCGGGCCGCCAGTGCCTCCGGCAGAGTGTCGTCGACCGCGTCGCCCAGAGTGATGGCCACGTTCGCCAGGGGCGCGTCACGGCGGGTAAAGCTGGGTGCCTGCCGCTCCTCGCCGGCCGGGGCGGCGCGGTTGCCCTGTTCCCAGAACGGCGTGTCCCAGTCGGCTTGCGGCGTGTTGAGAGCGGCGGGACCATCGGCGATGTCGAGTGCCTGCTGCGCCTCGGTGTCGGTGAGCGCGCAGCCGCTCAGACCGAATCCGGCGAGGGCGCCGAACAGCAAAACGGTGCGGGAATTAAACTTGATCATGAAAGGGTTTCCGTATCAGAAGAACCGGTAGCGCGGACAAAAGAGTGTGGGCAAGGAAGGGAGACCTTGTCCAGTACCGTACGACGCTTCGAAAAAACGGATCGCCAAAAGAAAACGGGGCGACCAAGGTCGCCCCGTTATCCACGTCGGAAAGTGACAGCCTGGTGAACTTAGAAGTTCACGGTCATGTTCAGGCTGGCGGCTTTCACGTCGTCGTTGGCGAAGGTGCCGAGGCCGCCACCGACCAGGTCGTTACCGGCCAGGGTGCCCACTTCGTTTTCTTCGATCATGCCCACGGACAGCCAGGTGCGCAGTGCTTTGTTGGCCTGGTAGGCGAACTGCAGGTCGTAGACCATGCTGTCGTCGTCGTTGGTGCCGTTGTCGATGGACAGCTGGCCGACGGCGCCGGTGATGGAGAACTTCGGCGTCACGTTGAACTTGGCGCGCGCGATCAGCAGATCCTCATCGAAGTCCTTCAGGCCCAGGGTGCCGCCCATGCGGTACATGCTGCTGGCGCTCTGGGTGGATTCCGGGTTGGAGTTGATCAGGCTGGACCAGGTGTCGAAGCCGGGGGAGATCAGGCCGCCGTCGCGGGTGGCGGCGTACTGCACGCCCAGATCAACCAGGCCCAGGCTGGTGCCGAGGCGCAGGTAGGCGGACGGCGCGTCTTCCTGGAAGAAGCGGTCGTCGCCCGGGGCACCGGTTTCCACATTGCCGTTGGTGAACAGGTTGAAGCCCACGGCCATGTCCAGCGCTTCGGTCAGGCTGCCGTCCAGGTAACCGGAGAACAGGCTTACGTTGGAGAGCGGGTAGGCATCGGGGTTCGTGCCGGCATTCCGCGCGCCTTCGTAGTTGTTGTACCACTGAACCCACAGCACGCCAGCGCTCCAGTCGCTGATCTTGGTGGTCAGACCCAGCAGGCTCATGTCGCCGTTGTCTTCATTGCGATAGCCGCTGGTGTCGGAGCGACGGTCGTAACCGGCTACCACGCTGGTGGTCTTGCTGAACGGCTGAACCACCAGGATCCGGTCACGGCGGTCGTCACACACCAGGAAGCAGTTGTTGTAGCTGGTGGCCTGACGGCCCACGCGGAACACGGTGTGGCCCACCGGGATCTGCACATAGCCCAGGTCCAGACGCACATTGTCGCCGCGGCTGGTGCTGTTGAAAGAGGCGTTGTTGGCGCCGCCGTGGTTGTCGCCGACCCAACGGTCGCCGGCCACTTCCACACTGGTGTAAACGGAGATGCCAGTGTCTTCGTCCAGGAAGTTGCCCTTGATGCGGATCAGGTGGCCGAAGCCGGTGTCGCTGTCCGAGGTGCCGCCGTTTGCCTGACCATCTTCATCGATCTGGTTGGCGAAGGCGGTGGCGCGGTATTCCATGCCGAAATCGGTTTTCAGTGCTTGGGCAGCCGGAGACAGAGCGGTCATGGCACCGAAGACGGTGGCCACGCCGATGGCTTTGGTCAGTTTGGAAAGTTGGGGTTGATCAGCACTGCTGTTCAGCGCTCCCGAAGCGTTTTTGGTCCACTTAAGTGCCATTGTTTTTGTCCTGTTCTTCGAAGTTTTGGTATTGCGAGGGCCGTAATCCGGTCATCCCTGGAACCGGCCACCACCCCCGGGGTGACAGACCCGTTTCGGGCGATGAACGATGAACCCCTCTCGTATGCCCTTCCCAGGGCATCGTCTCCCGAGCGGACACGTTCGCATCGAACAAGTCCACTAGACTTTCGGCGAAGGCCGCGAAAATACAGGCTTCACCCGGTCGTCACGAGCTATCTTAGAGCCCCTTTTGTCGGCGAAGCAATACTGCAAAGAACCAAAATACCGGGGGGTATGTCGGCGCCCGCTGGTGCCCGCGAGCCGCTTTTCCGCCTAATGTGAACAGGTGTTAATTAATTCGCCGAGCCCGCGATCTTTTCGCGGTATACATGAAAAGCTGATTTTGTTTCTGCCCCTTTGAGGCCCCCTGAATCCGCCATACAAGCGCTGGGCGTGATTTTTTGAAATCGAATACCGAAAAAAAGAAAGTGATCTTTTTCAGAACGAAAACAAATGTTCACACATTCAGGTTGGCGCGGGGCGCCCCCGGAGCCGGGGGCCGTGCCACGGGAAAAATGTTGCAAGATATGTCCGCCGGGAACATTCACACCTGCCCGGCGGTAACGATTTTCAGCGTATTGGTGCCGCCGCCTTCGCGCACCGCGTCGCCCTTGGTCAGGATCACCCGATCCTCGGGGCCGACCACGCCGGCTTCGCTCAGGTGGGCCACCGCCGCCCGGTTGGCCTGGTCGGCGGGCAGGGTGGTGTCGAAAAGCAGAGGCTCCACCCCCCGGTAGAGAGCCACCCGCCGCAGGGTGCGGGCATTGGGCGTGAAGGCGAAGATCGGCAGCCCGGACCGCACCCGTGACATCAACAGCGGGGTGGTTCCGGTCTCGGTCATGGCGATGATGGCGCGCACCCCTTCGAGATGGTTGGCCACGTGCATGGCGGCGCGGGCGATGGCCTCGTCGGTGCGCGCCATGGCCTGTTCCTGCCGGTGCGCCGGCGGGCGATTCTGATAGGTGCGTTCGGCGCCGCGAATGATGCGGTCCATGGCCTCCACGGTGGCGACCGGGTAGTCCCCCACGGCGGTTTCCGCCGACAGCATCACCGCGTCGGTGCCGTCCAGCACCGCATTGGCCACGTCCGACACCTCGGCGCGGGTGGGCTGGGGGCTGTGGATCATGGACTCCATCATCTGGGTGGCGGTGATCACGAACCGGTCCAGGTCCCGGGCGCGACGGATGATGTGTTTCTGCACCCCCACCAGTTCCGCGTCGCCGATTTCCACCGCCAGGTCGCCGCGGGCCACCATGGCGCCGTCGGACGCCTCGATCAGGGCATCCAAGGTGTCCGGGTCGGCTACCGCCTCGGCCCGCTCGATCTTCGCCACCATGGCGCCCTGGCCGCCGGCCTCCCGGTACAGCGCCCGGGTCTGGTGAATGTCGTCCGCGTGGCGGGGAAAGGACAGGGCCAGGAAATCCAGGTCCAGTTCGGCGGCCAGCCGCACGTCCCGGCGGTCCTTTTCGGTCAGGGCCTCGGCGTTGAGGCCGCCGCCCAGGCGGTTGATGCCTTTATTGTTGGACAGCTCGCCGCCCACCTTGACCCGGCACTGCACCCGGCTGCCCTCCACGGCGGTGACCTCAAGCTGGATCAGGCCGTCATTGAGCAGAAGGATGTCGCCTTCGCGGCAGTCGTCCGCCAGGCCGGCGTAGTCGGTGCCCACCACGGTGGCGTCGCCGGCGTCCTTGTCCAGGGCGGTGTCGATGGCGAAGGGCTCGCCGCCGCGCAGCATCACCGGGCCGTCACGGAAGCGGGCCACGCGGATCTTCGGGCCCTGCAGGTCGCCCAGCAGGGCCACGGTGCGGCCACGGGCATCGGCCTGCTGGCGGACCCGGGCGGCCACCGCGCGATGGTCGTCGGCGCTGCCGTGGGAGAAATTGAGTCGGAAGACGTTGACGCCGGCGTCGATCAGGGCGGCCAGGGTGTCGGCGTCGGAGGAGGCGGGGCCAAGGGTAGCGACGATTTTGGTACGGCGGAACATGCGGGTTTCCCGGGGGCGATGAACGATGACGCTATTGTGGCAAAAAATGGTGACGGTTTGGTGGGGGTGTGGGGGAGAGGATTGATGGAAACGGCTTTTGGCCGTTTCCACCCCTGCGGGGCTTCGCGGCCTTTGGCCGCTCGTCGCCAACTCGCTTTTAAAGCGAGTTGGTCGAACCTGGAGAGGTTCGCTTCCGATCAGACATGGCCAAATAAAAAGGGCCACCCCAAACAGGGTGGCCCTTTTTATTTGGCACGCCCGAGAGGATTCGAACCTCTGACCTTTGCCTCCGGAGGGCAACGCTCTATCCAGCTGAGCTACGGGCGCAAAACTTGTGGTTCCGAACGGGGTGCCCCGATGCGGGACGCGCATAATACCGGGTTGTGCCGGGGGAGTCCATGGACCCGGCGGGATCCGGCATTTTACAATCTTTTCCCGCCAAGCCCTCACGCTTTGGTTACCCTCACTGCGGCAAAGGATGGAGAACACACGGTGCGTATTGCTTACCTAGAAGACGATCACGCCCAGGCCGAGCTGGTCACGCACTGGCTCCGCGAGGCCGGGCATACCTGCACGCATCTCTCCAGTGGGCGGGAGTTCATGAGTCTGCTGCGCAGGGATACCTTTGATTTGCTGGTGCTCGATTGGGAGGTTCCCGACATGAGCGGCTACGCCGTCCTGGGCGAAGTGCGCGCCAGCGGCAACAAAACGCCGGTGCTGTTCGCGACCCAGCGTGACGATGAATCCTCCATCGTCGGTGCGCTGAGCCAGGGGGCCGACGACTATATGGTTAAGCCTGTGAAACAAGCGGAACTGCTGGCTCGTCTTACCGCGCTGGGGCGCCGGGCGGGTGTGGCCGACATGGACGATCAAGGAATGATGACCGTGGGACCCTGGACGATCGATCGCGGTCGGCGCCAGATCTTTCTCGACGAGGAACCCGTCAAGCTCACCGACAAGGACTACGAGCTGGCCTGCTATCTGTTTCAGAACGTGGGCAAGCTGATGTCCCGTGCCCATTTGCTGGAAAAGGTCTGGGGCATTATGACCCCGATCGAATCCCGCACGGTGGACGTGCATATCAGCCGTATTCGTCGTAGTCTGCAAATCCGGCCCGAGCGGGGCTATCGGATTAAAACGGTGTATCAGCACGGCTACCGCCTGGAACCGGTGGACGAATAGCCGTCGCCGACCCGGGTGGACCTGTCCGCCTGACCAGTCCGAGGTGCCTGCCTGGTCGGGCCGTCCGTTTATTGTCGATGCTTCCCCGGCAAGGGGTGCCCGCGCGCCGCGCGGGCGAATAACAAACGGTTGACGGCTGCGCAGTAATAAATTTCTAGGGGCACCATGGCGAACTCGGGTTCCGAGCAGAAACGCTACTTTGTCGAACATCTGTCAGTGCTGCTGGTCGTGGCGGGCCTCTGTGTACTGCTCTCGATCAGCGGCTCGCTCTCCTTTTTCAATCGCTACGTCTACGACAGCATGATGCAGTGGCTCCCCATGGAGCCCTCCGGCGACGTGCTGATCGTGGGTATCGACGAATACAGCCTGCGCGAGATCGGCCGTTGGCCCTGGGACCGTCGCGTCCACGCCCAGATCATCCAGCAACTGGAAAAGCAGGGCGCCCGGGCCATTCTCATGGACCTGATCCTGTCCGAGCCGGACCGGGCCCGGCCGGAGTCCGACCAGGCCCTGGTCCAGGCCATCCAGGACGCCGGCAACGTCTATCTGCCGGTGCACGTGGAGCAGCTGCGCTCCGGCGGCCAGCTGATCGAGGTGCTGCCGCATTCCTTCTTTGCCCGCGCCGCCAAGGGCCTGGGCCATGTGGACCTGGAGCTGGACGGCGACGGCGTGGCCCGCTCGGTGTACATGCGCTCCGGCATCGGCCAGCCCTGGTGGCCGCACATCACCCAGGCGCTGCTGGAAGGCGAGGGCCTGTTGTCCCCGGACAAATACCCCGCCGGCGAGGACGAGGGCTTCTCCGGGCTCGCCAACGTGCGTAAATACCAACGCTATATCCCCTTCGCCGGTCCGGCCGGAACCTACCCCCAGGTGTCCGCGGTGGACCTGCTGGAAGGCCGGGTGCCCGATCAGCTGGTCAAGGATCAGTTCGTGCTGATCGGCGCCACCGCCGCCGGTCTGGGCGACGTGCTGCCCACTCCGCTGGCCGGCCAGGGCGAACTGATGGCCGGGGTGGAGATCAACGCCAATATCTTCGATGCCCTGCGCCGGGGCGAGCTGATCGAGGCCATGGGTCAGGTCTGGACCCTGCTGCTGGGGGTGGTGCTGGCGCTGCTGGCGCCCCTGTGCCTGCCCCTGGTGCTGCCGCGCTGGAGCATTCCGGTGGTACTCGGCTTCCTGGGGCTGACCCTGGCGGTCTGCTACGGGCTGCTGGCGCTGTTCAATCTGTGGTTCCCGCCGGCGGCGGCGTTGCTGGCCGCCATCGTTGCCTACCCGCTGTGGACCTGGCGGCGCCTGGAATACTCCATGGCCTATATGCGCAACGCCCTGGCGCGGCTGGCGGAATACAGCGACCTCAACCGGCGCCTCACCGAGCCGGCGCCCATGTCGCGCATGCTGCGCATGCTGGATCAGGTGCTGCCGGTGCGTGCCTGGCGGCTGCAGACCCAGGGCGGCTCGCCGGTCACCGGCGGCGAGCAGCTGGCGCCGGTGGACTGGCGCGGCCAGCTGGCGCGCCGTTACCCGTTCCGCCATGACGGTCGGCGCTACGAGCTGTGGGTGGCCTGGCGCCAGGGTCTGGACGCCGACACCTACGATTACTGGATCCGCGCCATGCTGTCGCGCACCGAGGCCCGGGCCCGCAATACCGGCCCGCGCTACGAAGTGATCGAAAAGCACGTGGAGAAACTGCGCAACGAGGAACAGCGCCAGCAGGCGCTGACCCGCTTCTTCCAGGTGGGGTTGGCGCAGATGAGCGAGGGCGTGCTGATTTGCGACGCCTGCGGCGGGGTGGTGTTCATCAATCCCCAGGCCGCCTACCTGCTCAGCCTGGAAGGCGTGGGCCAGGACACCCTGGGGTTGGCGGACATCGGCCGGGAGCTGGAATTCAGCGGTGACCGCCACTGGGTGGAACTGGTGCAGAACGTGCTCGCCGACGGCCGTGTGCAGAAGGAATGCCGCAACCGGCGCGGCATGGATCTGTATCTGGACATGATCCTGGTGCACGCCGGCGACCAGCCCGGGCGCATGTTGATCATCAGTCTCAAGGACATCTCGGACGTGAAGCAGGCGATGCGCACCCGCACCGAGATGCTGGACTTCCTGTCCCACGATCTGCGCTCACCGATGGTCTCGGTGCTGGCACTGATCGGCAAGATGCGCCACGGCGAGGACGGCGAGCGCCTGCGCGACTTTCTGGACAACGTGGAGCACTACGCCCAGCGCAACCTGAACATCGCCGAGCAGTTCCTGCAACTGGCCCGGGTGGAATCCGAGGAAGCGGTGGAAATGATCGAGCAGGACATGCTCGATGTGGTGGAGTCGGCCATCGACCAGGTGCAGATCCAGGCCCAGACCCGGGACATCGGGCTGAGCTTCGACTACGACCAGGACGTGGACGTGTGGGTGCGCGGCAACAACGAGCTGCTGGAGCGGCTGGTGGTCAACCTGCTCACCAATGCCATCAAATACAGCCAGGAAGGCGGCGCCGTGGAGGTGGTCCTGTCCGCGCAGGAGGACAAGGTGGTCTGCCAGGTCCGCGACCATGGGGTGGGCATCCCCGAGGAATTCCAGGACAAACTGTTCGAACGCTTCAGCCGCGCCAGCACCAGCGGCGGCGCCCGCACCCGTGGCGCCGGCCTGGGGTTGCGCTTCGTCAAGGTGGTCACCGAGCGCCACGGCGGCGACATCGAGGTGCGCAGCACCCCCGGCGAAGGCAGCTGTTTTATCCTCTCCCTGCCCCGGATTCAGGTGGATCATCTTTGACCCCGGGCGCGAGTGCCTTTTTCCCCGTGTTCTCTACGGGTATAATCCCGCCGCCCCCGGGGCAAGTCACAGCTATAAGAGGTGTCATCGTGAAGAAAATGCTGTCCGCCAGCCTGGTCCTTCTGGCTATCCTGTTCGCCGGAATGGCTTCGGCCGCCGAGAATTCCTCCTACCCCCTGGGTCAACGCTCCATCTTCAGTGACCGCGCCACCGCCGAACGCCTCAAGCCGGTGGGCAGCGTGTGCGTGGAAGGCGAGGAATGCGGCAGCCAGGTGGCCGCCGCCGAAGGGTCCGGCGAACCCCGCTCCGGGGAACAGGTGTACAACACCGGCTGTGCCGCCTGCCACGCCTCCGGCGCCGCCGGCGCGCCCAAGCTGGGCGACACCGCCGCCTGGGCACCGCGCATCGACAAGGGCATCGAGACCCTGGTCAAGCACGCCTACGAGGGCTTCAACGCCATGCCCGCCAAGGGCATGTGCTCCAACTGCTCGGAAGACGAAATCCACGCCGCCGTGGAATACATCGTCGACCACAGCAAGTAGTCGTAGCGAACACCCCTTCGGCCCGGGTTCGCCCGGGCCCGAGCCGGGCGCCGGCGTTCAGCCGAGCAGCGCCTTCAGATTGGCGATGCTGTTTTCCGCCACCTGATCCTCTTTTTCCTGGTCCTTCTCCACGCCCTCGCCGATGCGTAGCAGGTCGTCCAGCGGCAGTTCGTCGAGAAAACGGCTGGCGATGGTGTCCACCTTCTCGCCGTATTGCTTGCGGGTCAGGGCCTGGGTCAGCGACAGGCTTTCCCGGGCGCGGGTGATGCCCACGTACATCAGTCGCCGTTCCTCGACGATGTTGTCGTCCTCGATGCTGGCCCGGTGCGGCAGCAGTTCCTCCTCCACGCCCATCATGTAGACGTGGGGGAACTCCAGCCCCTTGGAGGCGTGCAGGGTCATCAGCTGGACCCGGTCGGAATCGTCCTCCTCGTCCTGCTGCTCGAGCATGTCCATCAGCACCAGCTTGCCGATCACCGCTTCCAGGTCGGAGGCGCCATCGTCTTCCTCTTCCTGCTTTTCCAGCATGCGCTGGATGTTGCGCACCAGCTGCCAGACGTTTTCCATGCGCTTTTCGCCGATGCGCGGGCTGGAGGCGTTCTGCATCACCCAGCCCTCGTAGTCCATCTCGGTGATCAGTTCGTGGATCGCCTGCAGGCTGTTGTGGCCGAAGCAGGCGCGGCGCTTTTCGTCCAGCCACTGCTTGAGGCCACGCAGCTTTTCCGCCGCCTTGCCGGGCATTACCTCGCCCAGGGCGAAGTCGTCGCAGACGTGGTACAGCCCCTGGTCCCGTTTCGCCGCCCAGCCGGCCAGCTTTTCCAGGGTGGCCGGGCCGATCTCCCGGCGCGGCGTGTTGATCACGCGCAGGAAGGCGTTGTCGTCGTCGGGATTGACCAGCAGCCGCAGGTAGCACATCAGGTCCTTGATCTCGCCCCGGGCGAAAAAGCTGGTGCCGCCGGACACTTTGTAGGGAATCTGCAGGGACTGCAGCTTCATTTCCAGAATCCGTGACTGGAAGTTGCCCCGGTAGAGCACCGCGAAATCCTTCCAGCGCCGGTTGCCCTGCAGGCGCCGGTGGAAGATGTCGCCGGCGATCCAGTCGGTCTCGGCGTCCTCGTCGCGCAGCGCCGCCACCCGGATCGCCTCGCCGTAGCCGTGGTCCGACCACAGGCTTTTCTCGAACACGTGGGGGTTGTTGGCGATCACCGTGTTGGCGGCCTTCAGGATGCGGCCGGTGGAGCGATAGTTCTGCTCCAGCTTGATCACCTTGAGGGCCGGCCAGTCCTCCTGCAGCCGGGCCAGGTTCTCCGGCCGGGCGCCCCGCCAGGCGTAGATCGACTGGTCGTCGTCGCCGACCACGGTGAAGCGCCCCTCGGGCTGGGTCAGCATGCGCACCAGTTCGTACTGGGCGCCGTTGGTGTCCTGGTATTCGTCCACCAGCAGGTATTGCAGGCGGTGCCGCCATTTCTCCAGGATGCGCGGCTGCTCCCGGAACAGCACCGCCGGCAGCAGGATCAGATCGTCGAAATCCACCGCGTTACAGGCCCGCAGCATGCGGCTGTAGCCCTCGTAGGCCATGGCGGCGCGCAGGGTGCCGGCGTCCTCGGCGTGGCTGACCGCCTCCTGGGGCAGGATCAGTTCGTTCTTCCAGTCGGAGATGCGTTTCTGCACCGCGTCCACCGCGTTCAGGTCGTCCTCGGACTCCCCCTGGCGCAGGATCTCCTTGAGCAGCTCCTTGCTGTCGGCCTGGTCGAGGATCGAGAAGCCGCGCCGCAGGCCGCTGGCGGCCAGCTCCTGCTTGAGGATGCGCAGGCCCAGGTTGTGGAAGGTGGAAACGATCAGGCCGCGGGTCTGGCCGCGCTGCACCAGGGTCTGCACCCGCTCCTTCATTTCCCGGGCGGCCTTGTTGGTGAAGGTCACCGCCGCGATGCGCCGCGCCGGCACGCCGCGCTCCTGAATCAGCCAGGCGATCTTGCGGGTGATCACGCTGGTCTTGCCGGAGCCGGCGCCGGCCAGCACCAGCAGCGGGCCGTCGGTGTACAGCACCGCTTCCTGTTGACGGGGATTGAGCGTCGACATAGGGCTCCGGCGAAGGGATCGTGAAAAGGCGTATCATACCAGCGAAACCCCGCGATTCCTGCACGAGGCTGCGATGCGACTGGACCGTTTTCTGGCCCGGGAGACCGACTTGGGCCGCCGTGGCGTGCGTCTGGCCCTGGCCGCTGGCCGGGTCCGCGTGGACGGGCAGCCGGTGGGCGATGGCCTGTACCCGGTGGATGCGTTCAGCGCGGTGACCCTGGACGGCGTGTCCCTGCGCCGCGACGTGCCCCGTTACCTGATGCTGCACAAGCCGGCGGGGTGCGTCAGCGCCACCCGCGACCCCCGCCACCCCACCGTGCTCGACCTGATCGACGAGCCGGAGCCGGTCAAGGCCGACCTGCATCTGGCCGGGCGGCTGGACTTTAATTCCACCGGCCTGCTGCTGCTCACCAACGACGGCCGCTGGTCACGGCGGCTCACCGATCCGGGCAGCGGCGAAAAGGTCTATCACGTGCGCACCGAGGACCCCATCGGCGAGCATTACGCGGCGGTGTTTCGTGAGGGGCTGTATTTTCGCTATGAGGACCTGACCACGCGGCCCGCCGAGCTGGAAATTCTCGGCCCCCGGGAGGCGCGGGTGACCCTGCGCGAGGGCCGCTACCATCACATCAAGCGGCTGTTCGGCCATTTCAACAATCGGGTGGTGGCCCTGCACCGGGAGAGCGTGGCCGGGATCCGCCTGGACCCGGCCCTGGGGCCGGGGCAGTACCGGCCGCTCACCGACGACGAGCTCAGGACCAGTCGGCGAACAGCCGGCGCAGACGGTCGGCACCCAGGCGATTAAGGGTGTCGATGTTACGCTCCGGGACCGCCTCGGCGTCCGGGTAGGCGTCCAGCGCCCGTTCCAGGCTGTCCTCGCGCAGCACATGGAGGATCGGGTAGGGCGCCCGGTTGCTGTAGTTCTCCGGGTCCTCCGCCAGGGTGCCGGCGAACTGGTAGTGCGGATGGAAACTGGCCACCTGGTAGACCCCGCCGCCGCCGTGTTCGGCCAGCAGCGCGTCCACCGGGTCCAGGAAGTCGTTGTAGTCCAGGAAGTCGGCCAGCGCGTGGGGCGTCACCAGCAGGGTGGTTTCCACCGCCGGGGTCCGGTCCAGGTACTGTAATTCCCGCTGCAGGGCGTCCAGCACCGCCTCCGGCGCGGTGGCCTCGCTGATCACCAGGCGCACCTGGCCGTCGGCGTAGGGGCGGGCGGCGAACGGACACAGTTTCAGGCCCAGCACCGCCCCTTCCAGCCAGGCGCGCACGCGGCGTTCCGGTTCGTTCAAGCGGATCGATCCTCCAGGTGGGTGCGGATCCGGTCGCCCTCGCGCAGCACCCCGGAGCCGAGCACTTCGGCGCGCAGACCGCCGCGGCCGGTGAGGCCGCGCACCACCCGCGCCGGGCTCAGGTCCGGGCCGGCCAGCAGATGGCCCACCACGGAGCAGGGTTCGCACAGTTCGATGCCGCGCATCAGGATGCCGCCCACCTGGAAGGTGCGGCCTTCCAAGGCGTTCAGGTCCACCCCTTCGGTGATCACGTTGCGGCGCAGCGCGCCGGCGTCCACCGCCAGGCCGAATTCCCGGTTAAAGGCCGCCACCTGTTCGCTTTCGATCAGGGTGATCTGTTCCGCCGGCGGGGTGTCGCGGCGATAACGGCGGTCGCCCACGATGCCGCGACCGGCTTCCACCTTGAGCGCCTCATGGCGACTCACCGGGCCGCGCTTCTCGGCGGCGATAAACAGGGCTTGAACGCGGGCCATGGCCGGCTCCCAACGGAACGAAAGCGGCCATGGTACCGAAGCACGGCGGGCTTTGCAGCGCCGCGGCGGGTAGACTGGCGGCCTGTCATTTTCGGACACAACCGGGAACCGGCGTATCCTCCCCCCATGGACACCACCGGGACCGGCCAGGGGCAGTGTGTGGACGACCGCACCCCGATGCCGGTGAACTACGTACGCAATCTGCTGGAACTGATCGAGGATTTCGGCCTCGATACGGACCGGCTGCTGGCCCGTGTCGGACTGGACGCGGCGGCCGTGTACAGCCCGGAGCCGGCGCTGCGTTTCGACCAGTTCCGCCGTGTCATGGAAGGCGCCCGCGCCATGGGCGGCGACCCGGCCATCGGCCTGGCCCTGGGCCGTCAGCTCACGGTCACCGCCCACGGCCTGCTCGGCTACGCGGCGATCAGCAGCGCCGACCTGGGCGAGGCCCTGGAGCTGCTGGAGCGCTACTTCCGCACCCGCACCCGCCTGTGCCTGCCCCGGTTGCGGGTGGACGGCCCCTGGGTGCGCTTCTGCCTGGCGGAGCCCTACGACCTGGGCGACATCCGCGTGCCCTATCTGGAGGTGGTCACCGCCGCCCTGGTGGGCGGGCTGCGGTATCTGCTCGGCGATCGCTTCCGTGACGCCACCCTGATTCTGCCGTACCCGGCGCCGGCCCATGCCGACCGCTACGCCGCCGTGCTCGATATGCCGGTGGTGTTCGGGGGCGAGGTGGCGGCGCTGCGTTTTCCGGCGGCGCTGATGCGCGAACCCTTCGCCCTGTCGGACCCGGCCTCCCGGCGCATGGCCGCACAGAAATGCGAAGAGGAACTGCAGCGGCTGGAGGCGGACCAGGACTGGGCGTCCCGGGTGCGTGCCCGCCTGATGCAGGCGGAGGGCATGCTGCCGTCCCTGGAACAGCTGGCCACCAGCTTCCACCTCACCTCGCGCACCCTGCGCCGGCATCTGGCGGCGCTGGGGGTCAGCTATCGGCATCTTCTCGAGGAGGTGCGCATGGCCCGGGCGGTGCGCTACCTGCAGGCCAACCTGCCGGTGCAGAAGGTCGCCGATCTGCTCGGTTACGCCGACCCCAGCAACTTCACCCGCGCCTTCCGGCGCTGGACCGGGCACCCGCCCAGCTTCTATCGGCACTGACCACGGATCCCGTGGTGACCGGCCCGCCATGGCGGAACGCCGGCTCCCCGCCCGACCCGCTTTCCGTTACAGTAAAGTCCTTTGACTGAATTTCCCTTTTTTGAATCGTCAGCCGCCCGCCAGAGGCGGTGGTGCAAGAGGAGAGAGCATGAGTGACTCGCGTTTCGATATGACCGGCAAACGGGTGCTGATCACCGGTGCCTCCAGTGGCTTCGGCGCCCATTTCGCCCGGGTGCTGGCGGAGCATGGCGCCGACCTGGTGCTGGCCGCGCGCCGGGTGGACAAGCTCCGGGAGACCGCCGAGGCGGTGCGCGCCCAGGGCCGCGACGCGGTGGTGGTGCCCATGGACGTGTCCGACCCGGCCAGCGTGGAAAAGGCGTTCGCGGAAATGCCGGCCCTGGACGTGGTGGTCAACAACGCCGGCATCAGCCGTGAGGGCACCCTGGACACCTTCAGCGAAGATGACTGGAACGCGGTGATCGACACCAACCTCAACGGCGTCTGGGCGGTGAGCAAGTTCGCCATCCAGCAATGGCGCCGCGACGGGCGCCCCGGCAACATTATCAATATCGCCTCCATCCTGGGCCTGCGGGTGGGCGCGCTGCTGGCCCCCTACACCGCCTCCAAGGCGGCGGTGGTGCAGCTCACCAAATCCATCGCCCTGGACTACGCCCGCCACGGCATCCGCTGCAACGCGATCTGCCCGGGCTACGTGGAAACCGATATCAACCGGGACTTCTTCCAGGGCCCCCATGGCGCGAAGCTGATCAAGCGCATTCCGTTCCGGCGGCTCGGCCAGATCGATGAGCTGGTGGGCCCGCTGCTGCTGCTCGCCTCGGACGCTTCGTCCTACATCAGCGGCGCCGCCATTCCGGTGGACGGCGCCCACCTCTGCAACAGCCTCTGAGGCTTTCCCTGATCCCGCGGGCGCCGTCGGCGTCCGCCACAAGGAGTCCGTTTTGGCCTACCTGTTTCCGCTGGCCGCGGTGATGCTTTGGTCGGGCAACAATGTCGTCAACAAGCTGGTGGCCGGGGTGCTCTACCCGGCGGAGATCGGCTTCTACCGCTGGCTGCTGGCCGGCGTTCTGCTGACGCCGGTGATGCTGGTGCCGCTGTGGCGCCAGCGCCGCGCGGTGCGCCCCTGGTTCTGGCACAACGTGGTGCTCGGCCTGCTCGGCATGGTCGCCTACCAGACCCTGGCCTATTACGCCGGCACCACCACCAGCGCCACCAACATGGGCATCATCCTGTCGCTGATGCCGCTGCTGGTGCTGCTGCTGTCCGCCGTGCTGCTGGCCCAGCCGCTGACCCTGGGGGCGGTGGTCGGCGCGGTGATTTCCCTGGCCGGCGTGGTGGTGCTGGTGTCGTCCGGCGACCCGGCGGCGCTGATCGCCCACGGCGTCAACTTCGGTGACCTGCTGATGCTGCTGGCGACCCTTGCCTACGCTACCTACGGGGTGCTGCTGAAACGCTGGAAGCCCACCCTGTCGCCGCTGCTGATGCTGTATCTGCAGATCCTGGTCGGCATCGTGGTGCTGCTGCCGCTGATGCTGCTGTCGCCGCGCCAGGGCCTCAGCGCCGAAGCGGTGCCGCTGGTGCTCTACGCCGGCGTGGCCGCGTCCCTGGCGGCGCCGTGGCTGTGGATGAACGGCATCACCCGGCTCGACCCCAGCCGGGTCAGCCGGTTCTTCAATCTGGTGCCGTTGTTCACCGCCGCCATCGCCTCGGTGGTGCTGCGCGAGCAGCTCACCCTGGCCCACCTGTTCGGCGGGATGCTGACCCTCACCGGGGTGATGCTGGCGGAGCTGTGGCGCCGCCGCGCTACTCCGGCGGCGCCCGATAGCTGAGTGCCTCGCGCAGATGGGCGCGCTGGATCTCGTCGCTGCCGGCCAGGTCGGCGATGGTGCGCGCCACCCGCAGGCTGCGGTGCAGGCCCCGGGCGGTAAGATCGAGCCGTTCCATGGCGGTGCGCAACCAGTCCCGGTGCGGGCGCAGGGTGGCGCCGAGGGCGTCCGCCGGCAGCTCCCGGTTGAGCCGGCCCTGGCGCCGCCACTGCCGCTCCCGCGCCGCCGCCACCCGCGGGCGCACCGCCGCGCTGGGCTCGCCGTCCGGTTCCCCCAGCAGAGTGTCCGCCGCCACCGGCGGCACGTTCAGATGCAGGTCGATGCGGTCCAGTAGCGGACCGGACAGCCGCTGCTGGTAGCGGCGGGCCTTGTCGCAGCGGTAGCCGCAGCCCCGCTCCGGGTCGTCCAGATACCCGCAGGGGCAGGGGTTCATGGCCGCCACCAGTTGAAAGCGGGCCGGGAAACGCAGCTGCTCGGCGGTGCGCGCGATGTGCACCTCGCCGGTTTCCAGCGGCTCGCGCAGTACCTCCAATACCTGCCGGCCGAACTCCGGCAGTTCATCCAGAAACAGCACGCCGTGGTGAGCCAGGGAGATTTCCCCGGGCCGGGGGCGGCTGCCGCCGCCCACCAGGGCGGTGGCGGAAATGGTGTGGTGCGGGCTGCGGTAGGGGCGCTGCAGAAAGGCCGCCGCCGGCCGCGCCGCGCGCAGCGAATACACCGCCGCCACCTCCAGCGCCTGGGCCCGGCTCAGCGGCGGCAGCAGGCCCGGCAGGCGCGAGGCCAGCAGGCTCTTGCCGGCGCCGGGCGGACCGCACAGCAACAGCGAATGGCCGCCGGCGGCGGCGATCTCCAGCACTCGCTTGCCGGCGGGCTGGCCGCGCACGTCGGCCAGGCAGGGCAGGGTGTCCAGGGGCGCGTCCGGCACCGCCGGGGCCGGGTGCGGTGTCAGGGGCGTGGCGCCGCGCAGGTGCGCGCACAGTGCCGCCAGGCTGGCCGGCGCCAAGGTGTGGGCCCCGGCCAGGGCGGCTTCGTCGGCGTTGTCCGGCGGCGCCACCAGGGTGTGGCCGGCGCGGGCGCAGGCCAGGGCCGCCGGCAGCAATGCCGGCACCGGATTGAGGCGGCCGCTCAGGGCCAGCTCGCCGACGAATTCCAGGCCGTCGGTGTCCACCCGGCCCAACTGACCGCTGGCCAGCAGGATGCCCAGGGCGATGGGCAGGTCGAAGCGGCCGCCGTCCTTGGGCAGGTCCGCCGGCGCCAGGTTCACGGTGATGCGCCGCTGGGGAAAGTCGAAGCCGGCGTTGACCAGGGCGGAGCGTACCCGGTCGCGGCTTTCGCGCACGGCGGTGTCCGGCAGGCCGACGATGGTGAAGCCGGGCAGGCCCGGGGCCAGGTGGGTTTCCACGCGCACCGGCACGGCGTCGACGCCACGGGCGGCGCGGCTGTTGAGGCTGGTGATGTTCATGGGCCCAGCCTAGCGCGGCGGGCCGGGTCGGCCTGTGCGAGATGTGCCTGTCGTGCTGTAGGTGTTTTGCCCGTCGGCGGTTAAAGGCGCCCCACGCTGCGCTCGATCAGGGCCAGGGCTTTCTCCGCCGCCGGCGACAGGGTGCGCTGGGCCAGCCGGGCCACGGCGAACTCCACCTTGGGGCGTACCCGATCCAGGTCCAGCCGCACCAGGCGACCGCGCGCCACCTCCTCCCGGCACACCGAAGGGGTGGCGCTGAGCACCGCGTCGGTGCGCGTCACCACCTCGCGCAGGGCGATCAGATCGTTGCACTCCAGGGCCAGCGGCAAGGCCTCGCCGTGGGCCAGGCCCAGCTCCCGGCCCAGCCGTTCCCGGGCCGCCGCCGGCAGCGGCACCGACACCAGCGGGTAGGCGCGCAGATCGCTCACCGCCAGGCTTCGGCGCGCCGCCAGCGGATGGCCGCCGCGCACGTACCAGCCGGCGGCCTCCACCGCCAGCAGGCGGGTTTCCAGCGCCGATTCCGGGGGCACCGTACGCCGTTCCACCACCGCGAAGTCCAGCTGTTCCGCCTCCACTTTGCGCAGCAGGCCGGCCCATTCGCCCACTTCCACCCGCACCTTCAGGCGCGGGTGGGCGTTCATCAGGTCGGCGAGCACCCCGGGCAACAGCACCGCCGAGGGAAAGGCGCCGGCGCCGAAACGCACCTCGCCCAGGTCCTGCTGGCGGATCAGGTCCGCGTCCCGGCGCAGGCCGCGGGCCTCGCGCAGCACCCGCCGGGCCCGGTCCACCAGATGGCGGCCGGCGGCGGTGGCCACCACCCCCTGACGGGTGCGGTCGAACAGCGCCACGCCCAGTTCCTCTTCCAGGCCCTGGATGCTGCGGCTGAACGCCGGCTGGCTGAGATGGCAGCGGCGCGCGGCGGCGGCGAAGGCGCCCTCCTCGGCGAGCGCGACCAGGTGCTCCAGGCGACGCAGATTCATAATTGCACCGATTGCATGGAAAAGCTGAATTTAATGCATTGGAAGCATGGCGGCCAGCGGCGTACAACGGGCCGGTGTTTGATCCTGACGACGGAGCCCGCCATGCAAGAGCACGCCAAACCCGCCCAGCCCGCCACCGTGGCGCACAACCGGGGCTGTTGCGACAGCCTGCCGTTCCACGACCGCCGCGATTACGACAACGCCGCCCGCGGCTTTATCGACGGCTTCCATGCCGATGTGATTCGCCGCGACCGGGACGGCCGCGCGGTCTGGGACTTCCGGGCCTACGATTTCCAGGACACCGAGGTGGCGCCGGACACCGTGCACCCGAGCCTGTGGCGGCTGGCCCGGCTCAACAACCACGCGGGCCTGTTCAAGGTGTGCGAGCGGATCTATCAGATCCGCGGCTTCGACCTGTCCAATATGAACGTGATCGAGGGCGATACCGGTCTGATCATCATGGACCCCCTGGTCAGCGCCGAGGTGGCCGCCGCCGCCCTGGAGACCTACTACCGGCACCGGCCGCACAAGCCGGTGGTGGCGGTGATCTACACCCACAGCCATGTGGACCACTTCGGCGGCGTCAAGGGCGTGGCCAGCGAGGAGGACGTGCGCGCCGGCCGGGTGCGCATCTACGCGCCGGAAGGGTTCATGGAAGAAACCGTCAGCGAAAACGTGTTCGCCGGCCCGGCCATGCAGCGCCGCGCCCAGTACATGTACGGCGGCCTGCTGCCGCGTGGCCCACGGGGCCAGGTGGACGCCGGCCTGGGCAAGGGCACCTCGCGGGGCACCGTGACCCTGATCCCGCCCACGGATTCCATCGTCGAGCCGTTCGAGACTCATGTGATCGACGGCCTGGAGATCGAGTTCCAGCTCACCCCGGGCACCGAGGCGCCGGCGGAAATGAACCTGTATTTCCCGACCCTGCGCGCCCTGTGCGTGGCCGAGAACGCCTGCCAGTGCATGCACAACGTGCTGACCATTCGCGGTGCCCTGGTACGCGATCCGCGCATCTGGTCCTACTACCTGGGCGAAACCCTGGACCGCTATGGCGACCGCAGCGATGTGCTGTTCGCCCAGCACCACTGGCCCACCTGGGGCGGCGACAACATCCGCGAGTTCCTGGCCGACCAGCGCGATATGTACGCCTTCCTCAACGACGAAACCCTGCGCCTGCTCAACCACGGCCTGACCCCGCTGGACATCGCCGACCGTCTCAAGCGCCTGCCGGAGCCCCTGGCCAGCCGCTGGTACGCCCGCGACTACTACGGGTCGGTGAGCCATAACGTGCGCGCCGTCTACCAGCGCTTCATGGGCTTCTACGACGCCAACCCGGCCCACCTGAACCCGCTGCCGCCGGTGGACAGCGCCCGCCGCACGGTGGACTGGATGGGCGGCGCCGAGGCGGTGCTGGAAAAAGCGCGGGCGGAGTTCGAGCGCGGCGAGTACCGCTGGGTGGCCGAGGTGGTCAACAAGGTGGTGTTCGCCGAACCGGCCAACCGGGCGGCCCGTGAGCTGCAGGCCGACGCCCTGGAACAGCTCGGTTATCAGTGCGAAAACACCACCTGGCGCAACGCCTACCTCACCGGTGCCCAGGAGCTGCGCCTGGGCGTGCGTCGGGTGGGCGGCGGCCAGGCCCCGGATCTGGTGCGCTCGATGACGCCGGATCTGTTTTTCTCGTTCCTGGCGGTACGGCTGAACGGCGAGCGCGCGGCGGGCGAGGAACTGGCGCTGAACTGGACCTTCCCGGACCTGGACGCGCCGGAGCAGCAACGCTTCGCGTTGACCCTGCGCAACGGCGTGCTCACCCACCTGGCCGGCCGCCACCACCCGTGCCCCCGGGTGTCGGCGACCATGAACAAGACCGATCTGGACCGGGTGGCCATGGGCCGCCTGACCCTGGAAGCGGCCCTGGAGGAAGGCACCATTCAGGTGCAGGGCGACGCCGGCGCTCTGGAGCGCCTGTTCGGCCTGCTCGACGAGTTCGCCCCGGGCTTCGACATCGTCACGCCGCCCACTACGAGTATGGCCTGATAGCGCCGGAGTGATTCCCCGGTAATAATGCACAAAAATGATGTGAAATTGATCGCAAAACCGATGCCAGAGTCGGTGCGCTTTTGTTGTGCGTTATAAGGGGAAGGCGGTGAAACCATTCCATACTCGCGGGCCGGGGGCGGGCGCTCTGACGCTGATGGCCGGGCTGGCACTGGCCGGCCCGGCGCTGGCGGTTCCGGCGGACTACATGATCGACAACGGCGCGGTGGTCGAACTGCCCGGCGACCGACCGGATCCCTGGGACACCGGCGGCCATCTGTTCGTCGGCTTTGACGGCGCCGGCGAACTGACCGTGGCCGGCGGCGCCGAGGTCAACGCCGGCTTTACCATTCTCGGCAACTTCGAGGATTCGGCGGGCACTCTCACGGTGACCGGGCCGCAAACCCGGTTCACCAGTGACGACGGCATGGTATTCGGCACCTTCGGCTCCGCCGATGTGCTGTTCGCCGACGGCGCCACCATCTCGTCCAACGGCTCCACCCTGGGCCAGGAAGAAGGCGGCGAGGCGGTGATGCGGGTGGAAGGCGCGGACACCGATTGGGACGTGGCCGCCACCCTGACCGTGGGCCTGCGCGGCCAGGCGGACCTGACCATCCAGGATGCCGACGTTCACTCCGACAGTTATCTGGTGCTGGGCCGCTACGCCCCCGGGAAAGGCACCGTGCACCTGGACGGCGGCCGCCTGAGCAATGCCTTCTATGCCGCCGTGGGCCAGGCCGGCGAGGGCGTGATCACCATGAGCAATGGCGCCCGGGTGGACACCGCCCAGGGCCTGCTCGGCTGGGAAAGCACCGCCCGTGGCGAGCTTCATATGACCGGCGCCGACACCCTCTGGTCCGGCCAGGGCTATCTGTTCGTGGGCTACCAGGGCGAGGGCCTGGCCACCGTGGCCAACGGCGCCACCGTACGTATCGCCCCGGCGGGGCAGACGCCGTCGCTGGTGATTATCGGCGGCGATCCGGACGCCCGCGGGCGCCTCTACCTGGGTGGCGAGACCACCGCCACCGGCGCGGGGTTTCTGGACGTTCAGGAAGTGCGTTTCTCCGGCGGCGACGGCGGCCTGGTGTTCAACCACACCGACCAGGGCTATGAGTTCCTGCCGGTGTTCAACGGCAACGGGCTGATCGAACACCGGGCCGGCGACACCGTTCTCAATGGCCAGTCCGGCGGCTTCAGCGGCATCGCCCGGCTCACCGGCGGCACCCTGACGCTGGCCGCCGACCAGGCCCTGGGCAGCGGCACCCTGGAACTGGACGGTGGCACCCTGGCCACCCGGGGCACCGTGACCCTGGGCAACGCCCTGCGCCAGCTCGCCGACACCACGCTGCGGGCCGGGGCGGGCACCGCCACCTTTACCGGGGACCTGGACCTGGGCGATTACCTGCTCACCGTGGACGGTGACGGCGATACCGTCTTCCAGGGCGATATCAGCGCCGGCGCCGGTGCCCTGGAGAAAGTGGGCAGCGGCCGCCTGGCCCTGCTCGGCGATGCCAGCGCCTACGCCGGCCTGCATGAAGTACGCGATGGCGTGCTGGCGGTGGACGGCGCGCTCGGTGGCGAACTGACCGTGTTCAGCGGCGGGCGCCTGCAGGGCAATGGCCGGGTGGGCAGCACCGAAGTGCGCGCCGGCGGCACCCTGGCACCGGGCAATTCCATTGGCGCCCTGACCGTGGACGGGGATCTGACCCTGCTGGACGGTGCCGCGTTCGAGGTGGAGGTGGACCCGGCCGGCAGCGCCGCCGATCATCTGCACGTCACCGGCCAGGCGACCCTGGCCGGCTCCGTGGTGCACATCGGCGACGCCGGTGAATACCGGCCGATCAGCCGCTACCGCATTCTCACCGCCGACGACGGTCTGGTGGACCGCTTCGACCAGGTGGCCTCGGATTTTCTGTTCCTGGACGCGGCGCTGCTCTATGACGCCAATAACGTGGACCTGGAACTGCGCCGCAACGACCTGGACTTCGCCGCCGTCGCCACCACCGACAACCAGCGGGCGGTGGCCGGCGGCGTGCAGAGCCTGGGTGCCGGCAACGCCCTGCACGATACGGTGGCGCTGCAGACCGGCTCGCCGGCGGCGCTGGCCGCTGCCTACGACAGCCTCAGCGGTGAGGTGCACGCCAGTGCCGCCGGGGCGCTGCTGGAAGACAGCCGGCTGCTGCGGGACACGGCCCTGGAGCGCTTCGGCGACGACGACCGGCTGGCCGCCGGCACCACCCTGGCCCGGGGCCAGGGCATCACCGCCTGGCTGCGCGCCTACGGCAACGTGGGTCAGACCGACGGCGAACCCGGCACCGCGGATCGTGACCGTGACACCCAGGGCGCCCTGCTGGGCGTGGATCGGGTGTTCACCGGCGGCGGCCGTGCCGGCGTTCTGCTCGGCGCCGGGCGTACCGACCTGAACCTGGCGGACCGGCGCGGCAGCGCCGACATCGACAGCGTCCACGCCGGCCTGTTCGGCGAGTACCGCCACGGGCCCGGTGCCCTGCGCGGCGGTCTGTTCTACAGCCACCACCGCATCGATACCCGGCGCCGGGCGGTACTCGGGGGCCTTGATGAATCCCTGACCGGCGACCGGGACGCGGACACCTGGCAGACGTTCGTGGAGGCGGCGCACCGTTTCGGGGCCACCCGTGGCGTGGAGCCGTTCGTGCGGCTGGCGCAGGTGCGCACGGTGCTGCACGGTGGCGACGAGAAGGGCGGCGACGCCGCTCTGCACGGGGCCCGGGAAACCCTGGACACCACCTTCAGCACGCTGGGGACGCGGCTGTTCACCACCCTGGCCGGCGAGCCCACCACCCGTCTGTACGGCAGCCTGGGCTGGCGGCACGCCTTGGGCGACACCACCCCGGAAGCGTCAATGCGCTTTGCCGGTGGCGAGTCGTTCACGGTGGAAGGGGCGCCGCTGGCCCGCGATACCCTGGTGATGGAGGTCGGCTTCAGCTGGCTGCTGGCACCGCGCGCCACCCTGACCCTGGGTTACCTGGGCGAGACCGGCGATGGCCGGGCTGACCACGGTGGTCAGGCCCGCTTCGGTTGGTCGTTCTGATTGCTTTCCTGATGCCTTCTTGGATCAAGACGGGTCGGCGGCGCTTTCCAGCGCCGCCACCTGCTTCTCCAGCGCTTCCAGACGGGCGCGGGTGCGCTCCAGCACCTGCCGCTGCACCTCGAATTCCTCCCGGCTGACCAGATCCAGGCGGGTCACGGTCTCCCCCAGCACCGCGCGCACGCTGTGCTCCACGTCCTGACGCAGACGGCCCAGGTCGGCGGGCAGATGGCGGCTGATGTCGGCCATCAGGCGGTCGATAAAGGCTTGGCTTTGCATGGCCGGAAGCTCCACTATTTGCGGGTCGGGCGAAAAGGAGTCCGATGGTAGCATGGCGGCCGGGATGCGGAGCACCGCATCGGCATGCACCGTTTTGGGGTGTGCTCCAAAGCGGTGCACCATAAAGCCGCTACCGACCCGGCAGGATGCCAGGATCCAGGTTCCAACCCTCTGAAAATGCGTGACTTTTTAAAACTGGCATGGGTCGTGCAGAAAACGGGCTAGAGCGTTCGATCATGTGGACGGATCGGGAACCAAAGCGGGGCCTGAAACCCGGCGGACGCGTCAACGGACGCAGCATAAGCGTTTGAAGGAGATAGAAATGAAACTGGTTACAGCCATCATCAAGCCGTTCAAATTGGACGACGTGCGTGAAGCACTGTCCGAGATCGGCGTCCAGGGCATCACCGTCACCGAGGTGAAGGGCTTCGGGCGTCAGAAAGGGCACACCGAGCTCTACCGCGGTGCGGAATACGTGGTCGATTTCCTGCCCAAGGTAAAGATTGAAGTGGCCATCGCGGAAGCCAGCCTGGATCAGGTGATCGAAGCCATCACCAAGGCGGCCAACACCGGGAAGATTGGCGACGGCAAAATTTTCGTCACCACCCTGGAACAGGCCATTCGTATCCGCACCGGCGAGACCGGCGAGGACGCGATCTAAGTCAAGCAACGTGTAAAACGACCCATGCCAAGGTCCTGATCACGCTTCCAAATTCTCGGAGGGTTGCAACGTGGAAAATCAAATTTTCGAGCTTCAGTACGCCATCGACACCTTTTACTTCCTGGTGTGTGGCGCGCTGGTAATGTGGATGGCCGCCGGCTTCGCCATGCTTGAGGCAGGTCTGGTGCGTGCCAAGAACACCACGGAAATTCTTACCAAGAACGTGGCGCTGTATGCCATCGCCTGCATCATGTATCTGGTGTGCGGCTACGCCATCATGTACGACGGCGGCATCTTCCTGAACGGCATCGAGTCCTTCGATCTGGCCGGTGTGCTGGCGGACTCCGCCTCCAACGGCTTTGACGGCGACTCCGTGTACTCCGCCGCGTCCGACTTCTTCTTCCAGGTGGTGTTCGTGGCCACCGCCATGTCCATCGTCTCCGGTGCCGTGGCCGAGCGCATGAAGCTGTGGGCGTTCCTGGCCTTCGCCGTGGTGATGACCGGTTTCATCTACCCGATGGAAGGCTCCTGGACCTGGAACGGTGCCGACGTGTTCGGCATGTACAACCTGGGCGACCTGGGCTTCTCCGACTTCGCCGGCTCCGGCATCGTGCACATGGCCGGTGCGTCCGCCGCCCTGGCCGGTGTGCTGCTGCTCGGCCCGCGTAAAGGCAAATACGGCCCCAACGGTCAGATCCACGCGATCCCCGGCGCCAACCTGCCGCTGGCCACCCTGGGTACCTTCATCCTGTGGATGGGCTGGTTCGGCTTCAACGGCGGTTCCGTGCTGAAACTGGGCGACGCCGCCAACGCGCACTCCGTGGCCATGGTGTTCCTGAACACCAACGCCGCCGCCGCCGGTGGTGCCGTGGCCGCGCTGATCGTCGGTCGCTTCCTGTTCGGCAAGGCCGACCTGACCATGCTGCTCAACGGCGCCCTGGCCGGTCTGGTGACCATCACCGCCGAGCCGTCCACGCCCACCGCCCTGACCGCCACGCTGTTCGGTGCCATGGGTGGCGTGCTGGTGGTGTTCAGCATCATCGCCCTGGACAAACTGAAGATCGACGATCCGGTCGGCGCCATCTCCGTGCACGGTGTGGTCGGTCTGCTGGGTCTGCTGCTGGTGCCCTTCACCAACGACGGTTCCACCTTCCTCGGTCAGATCGTCGGCGCCATCACCATCTTCGTGTGGGTGTTCGTGGCCAGCCTGATCGTCTGGGGTGTGCTCAAGGCGGTGGTCGGTATCCGTGTCAGCGAAGAGGAAGAGTACGAAGGCATGGACCTGATCGACTGCGGGATGGAAGCCTACCCGGAATTCGTGAAAAGCTGATTCTGTTTCCTTCCTTGGAACGTTGCTGGGCGCCTTCGGGCGCCCTTTTTTTGACTTGTTTTTGTGACCACCATCCCTGGCGGTCACCCTTCGGGCCGTCGCTAGCGCGACGCCAAAAATCGTTCCTGACGATTTTTTTGCGCTCTTTTACCGCCTGGTTACGTTCCGTGCATGGAGCGGCGGGGCGCGGCTGGCTAGAGTGCCTGGATGTCCGATTCACTTTCGCCTTCCCGCGCCGCGCCGGCGCTGATATGCCACGACTGCGCCCTGCGTCTGGCGCCTCCGGCGGCCCCCCGGGGCCACTGGTACTGCCCCCGGTGCGGCGCCCGGCTGGGCTCGCGTCATCGCCTGCGCACCCAGACGGTGCTGGCCCTGGCCGCCACCGCCCTGGTGCTGTGGCTGCCGGCCGTGAGTCTGCCGCTGGTGTACGTGGACCAGTTCGGCGTGGGCGGTTCGGTGTCGATCCTGTCCAGCGTGGCGGCGCTGTTCCAGGACCGCCACGGGCTGGTGGCGGCGGTGGTGTTCGTCACCCTGGTGCTGATGCCGCCGGCGCAGATGCTGGCGCTGCTGGTGGCCATGGCGCGCCTGCGCGCCGGCGGGCGGCCGGGCCGCTGGTTGTGGTGGTACCGCCAGGGCCGTGAGTGGGCGATGCCGGAGATCTTTTTGCTCGGCGCGCTGATCGCCACCACCGAACTGGGCGGCAACGCCAGCCTGCGGCTCGGCACCGGCCTGTTCTGTCTGATCGGTCTGGTGGTCACCCGCTGGATCGCCGAGGGGCTGGCGGACCCGGCGGCCCTGGACCGGCTGCTGGAACAACGGCGGCGCGAGGCCGGCGATGACCACCGTGGCTGAGCCGCCGAAGGCGGGCCGGCGGCGACCGCTGGCCTGGGCGCTGCTGGTGGCCGCCGCGGTGTGGCTGATACCGGCCAACCTGCTGCCGATCATGACCTTTGAAACCCTGGGCCGGGAGCAGGCCGGCACCATCGCCGATGGCGTGTTGCGGCTGCTGCAATCGGGCATGCCGGGCCTGGCTCTGGTGGTGTTCACCGCCAGCCTGCTGATTCCGATTCTCAAGATTCTGGTGCTGGCGGTGATCTACTGGCGCACTCCGGCGCACCCGCGCCCGCGCGGCGCCATCCGCGCCTACCGGCTGGTCTACTGGATCGGCCGCTGGTCGATGCTGGACGTGTTCGTGGTGGCCCTGCTGGCCGGGCTGATGCGTTTCGGCGTGCTGGCCCGGGCGGTGCCGGAGCCGGGCATTACCGCCTTCGCCCTGGCCGTGGTGCTGACCATGCTGTCCGCCCACGCCTTCGTCACTTCGCAACTCTGGGAACCCGACCATGGATCAGGTGCAAACCCGTAGTACCCGCTGGCCCTCGCCGATCTGGCTGGTGCCGTTGATCAGCATCGCGCTGGCCGGCTGGCTGCTCTATCAGGAATTTCTCAGCAGCGATCAGACCGTGGTGATCACCTTCGAACAGGGCAGTGGCCTGAAACCCGGGGTGCCGGTGAAGTACCGGGGGGTGCCGGTGGGGCAGATCGATGAAATCCGCCTCAGCGACGATCTTGATCAGGTGGAGGTGCACGCCAGCCTGAACCGGGATGCGCGGGCGCTGGCCCGGGAGAACAGCCGCTTCTGGATCGTGGAGCCGGAGATCGGCGTGGCCGGGGCGCGCAATCTGGACACCCTGGTGGAGGGCAAATACATCGCCGTGAAGCCCGGCGAGGGCGAACCGGCGAGCCGTTTCCAGGGCCTGTCGGCGCCGCCGGACCAGCAGCCGGAGTCCGGCCTCAAGCTGACCCTGGTGGCCGACACCCTGGGTTCCCTGAAGCCGGGACGGCAGGTGTTCTACCGGGACCTGGCGGTGGGCACCATCGGCGACAGCCAGCTGTCCCGGGACGCCCGCCATGTGGAAATCGAGGTGGTGATCCAGCCTCGCTACGCCAAGCTGGTGCGCACCAATTCGAAATTCTGGAACAGCTCCGGGCTGGATGTGGACTTCGGCCTGTTCACCGGCGCCGATATCCGCGCCAGCTCGGTGGAGAACCTGCTGCGCGGCGGCGTCAGCTTCGCCACCCCGGATCAGGCCGGGCCGCTGGCCGGGGCCGGCCAGCGCTTCGAGTTGAATTCGCAAGCCGAGGACGAATGGACCGAATGGGCGCCGATCCTCGGCTGGCAGTGAGGCGCGCGGATCAGGTCATGCGCCGCACCAGGGACAGCGGCAGCACCCGCATGGCGAAGCCCAGCGGCGCCCAGGGCCAGGACGGCACACAGGCCTTGGCCGGCTCCTTCTCGATGGCGGCCACCAGGGCCCGGCAACCGGTCTCGGTGTCCACCATGAAGGGCGCCTTTTCCACCTTTTCGTTGATCTCGGAACGAATGTAGCCCGGAAAGATCGTGCTCACGGTGATCGGCTTGCCGAGCATCTCCATGCGCAGCCCTTCCGCGAGACTGGCCACGCCGGCCTTGGTGGCGGCGTAGGTGTTGATGTTCTTGCGCATGCCACGCATGGCGCTCATCGACGACATCATCACCAGATGGCCGCTGTTCTGCTCGCGGAAAATCTCCATGGCCGCTTCGCACTGCGCCAGCGCCGCCACGAAGTTGGTTTCGGCGGTCTGCCGGTTGGCGTGGAAATAGCCGGTGCCGAGCGGCTGGCCCTTGCCCAGGCCGGCGTTGACGATCACCCGGTCCAGGCGGCCCAGTTCCCGCTGGAACCCCCTGAACACCTCGAACACCCGGTCGTAATCGTTCACATCCAGAGGCTGGATGGCCACGGTGATGGCCGGGTTGATCGCCAGCAGTTCGTCGCGCAGCGCCTCCAGCCGGTCCAGGCGCCGGGCGCACAGGGCCAGGTTGCGGCCCTTGGCGGCGAACAGGCGGGCCATGCCGGCGCCCAGGCCGGAACTGGCGCCGGTGATCAGAATGTTGGAGCGGGTGGTCATCGCGAATCCTCGTTCAGCGGTAGGTCAGCAGATCGCCGCTCAGATGCAGGTGCTCGTTGAGCGTGGCCAGCCGCAGCCGCCCGGTATTGACCAGCAGCCGCGTGACGCTGGTGTTGATCAACCCCCGGTTGAAGGTGATCAGCGCCTCGTCGTCCAGCCCCAGCAAATGCTGGATGGCCACGCTGATGGCGCCGCCGGAGGTGAACACCAGGGCGCTGTCGCCCTTTTCCAGACCATTGGCCAGGCTGTACAACGAGGCCAGCACGCGCTCGCGGAACGCCACCCAGGTTTCCGGGTAGTCGTCCTCGCCCCGCTGCCAGCGCCGCAGGGCCTCCTCGAAACGCGCCTGGAAGGCACGCCGGGGCTGGCTCTGGGTGGCCATCCAGGTGGCCAGGGCGGCGCGGTCCTGGGACTCCGGCCAGTGCACCCGCATCAGGCTCTGATGATCATACTCATTGAAGCCGGGATCAGTGTGCCATTCGCGGGGCAGGGTCAGGGCATCCAGCGCCGCCTCGGCGGTTTCCCGGTGTCGCTGCATGGCGCCGCACAGCACCCGGGGGGCACCCAGGTTCTGCTCGCGAAGATGACGCCCCAGCACCCGGCTCTGTTCCCAGCCCAGGTCGGACAGGGCGTCATAGTTCTCCGCGCCAAAGCTCGCCTGGCCATGGCGGATCAAGTAAACGACGGGCATTCAAGCCTCCTGAAGCGCAGCTTGACCTCATGCTAGGGAGCGGTTTTGAATAAATCGAATGAATCTTGGAAATAATCTGGAATAAATCGCATGCATGTATCGCGCTTCGATCTGAACCTGTTCGTGGTCTTCGACGCCATCTACACCGAGGGGTCCCTGACTCGGGCGGCGCGGGTGCTCAACCTGACCCAGCCGGCGGTCAGCCACGCTCTGGGTCGCTTGCGCGATCGCCTCGACGATCCGTTGTTCGTGCGCCAGGGGGCGCGCATGGTGCCGACCAGCCGGGCGCGGGCCATGGTCACGCCGGTGCGGCATGCCCTGGGCGGGCTGCAGCGTTGTCTGAGTGACGAGGGCGGCTTCGATGTGGACGAGGCGGAACGCACCTTCGTGCTGGGTCTGCGCGACGGGCTGGAAGGCTGCTTGCTGCCGCCGTTGCTGGCCGGCCTGGTGGACGAAGCGCCGGGGGTGAAACTGCAGTCGATGACGGTGGCCCGCCGACAACTGGCCACAGAGCTGGCCAGCGGGCGCCTGGACATGGCCGCCGACGTGCTGCTGCCGCTGCCGGAGTCCATCGAGCACCGGCCGGTGATGAGCGGCCCCCTGGTGGTGTTGATGCGCGAGGGGCACCCGCTGGCCGGCAAGCTGGATCTGCCCGCCTATCTGGCCGCCCAGCATGTGCTGGTGTCGTCCCGGCGGGAGGGGCCGGGCATGGAGGATTTCGGGCTGTCGCGGCTCGGCTACCGGCGCAACATCCGCCTGCGCTGCCAGCACCATATGGCGGCCCTGGCGACGGTGATGGGCACCGATCTGCTGCTCACGCTGCCCGGCCTGCTGGCCCGCCAGCTGGCGCCGGCCGGCAGTCACCTGGAACCGCTGCCGGCGGACGTTCCTGGCCTGGAGCTGCACCTGTACTGGCACCGCGATCAGAGCGCGGACCCGGGCCACAGTTGGCTGCGGCAAAGGGTGATGGCCATGCTGGCGGAGCAGCAGCTCGCCGATCCCGGTGTTCGCTCTTTATTCGTAGCGCCCTGACGGGCTCTTCACGCCTTCGCCGTATTGCGTGAAGGCGACCCCCGGAGCAGCATCGCTGAACGTGATTTGTATCACAGTTTTGGTTGTGCGTAACAATGCGTAAACGATCCCGGGGGGGACACAGAATGAGCCTGTTCAAAGAACTGGCCTTGGTGGATTGGAACCTGGTGACGCGGCGAGCCCTGTTGATTGTGGTGCTCGGCGTGGCCGCCTGTTCCCTGGCGATCATCGTCAGCGGCTGACGCCACCACGTCAGGTAAAGGCCGCATCAGGTAAAGGCGACGTCGGGTAACGACCCGTCGTCGTCGAACGCCGGATTCCTCAGTACCCGCACGTCGTACGGCTCCACCGCCTCGCCACAGGCGTCGCAGGTGAGCCGTGCCTGTAACCGCTCGCCACATTGCCGATGCTCATGAATCAGCGGCGCGCCGCGCGAGTCGGCCAGATAGCGGTCGCCCCACTGCACCAGATGGACGATCACCGGATGCAGCGCCAGGCCCATGTCCGTGAGTCGGTATTCCTCGCGGCGGGGTCGCTCCTGATAGGGCGTTTTCTTGAGCACGCCCTCTTCCACCAGTTTGCGCAGCCGGTCGCTGAGCACATGGCGGGTCACCCCCAGGCGGCTCTGGAAATGCTCGAAACGGCGCACCCCTAAAAAGCAGTCGCGCAACACCATCAGAGTCCAGCGGTCACCGATCACCGCCAGGCTGCGTGCCAGGGAGCAGGGTTGCTGATCCAGTTCTTGCCAGCGCACGGGCTTCTCCATTGTTCCATTCGTCTTCAGTGTACGAGTTTGACAGGTTCCAAAAAAGAACCCACTATCGGGCGAACCGATAAGTTCTAAAAAAGAACCCACTATTAAGGAGAGCGCCATGCCCAATCCCGCCATGCTGGTCATCGGGGCCGGCGACGCCACCGGTGGCGCCATTGCCCGGCGCTTTGCCCGCGAGGGTTACACCGCCTGCGTGACCCGGCGCCGCGAAGCGGAGCTGGCGCCTCTGCTGGAAACCATCCGGGCGGACGGCGGCCAGGCCCACGGCTTCGGCTGCGACGCCCGCGACGAAACGCAGATGGTGGCGCTGTTCGACACCATCGAGGAGCAGGTGGGGCCGCTGGAGGCGGTGGTCTTCAACATCGGCGCCAACGTGAACTTTCCGATCCGTGACACCACCGCCCGGGTCTACCGCAAGGTCTGGGAAATGGCCGCCTTCGCCGGCTTTCTTACCGGCCGCGAGGCGGCGCGGGTGATGGTGCCACGGCAGCGGGGCACGCTGATCTTCACCGGCGCCACCGCGTCCCTGCGCGGCGGCAAGGGCTTCAGCGCCTTTGCCGGCGCCAAGTTCGCCCTGCGCGCGCTGGCCCAGAGTCTGGCCCGGGAGCTGGGGCCGGAGGGCATCCATGTGGCCCATCCGGTGATCGATGGCGCCATCGACACCGCCTTTATCCGCGATAACTTCCCGGACCGTTACGCGCTCAAGGACCGCGCCGGCATTCTCGATCCGGAGCACATCGCCGACCAGTACTGGATGCTGCACAACCAGCCTCGGGACGCCTGGACCCACGAGCTGGATCTGCGGCCCTGGATGGAAACCTTCTGAACCCGATTGCGAACCGCGAGGACAACGGATGAGCCAGACCCTGGAATTCTTCTTCGACGTGGGCAGCCCCGCCTCCTACCTGGCCTGGACCCAGGCGCCGGCGCTGGTGGCACGCACCGGCGCCACCCTGCGCTACCGGCCGATGCTGCTGGGCGGCGTGTTCAAGGCCACCGGGAATGCGTCACCGGCGGCGGTACCCGCCAAGGGGCGCTACAGCCGCCACGACATGCAGCGTTTCGCCCGCCGCTATGGCGTCACCCTGACCATGAACCCGCATTTCCCGGTGAACACCCTGATGTGCATGCGGCTGGCCACGGCGGCGCTGGACAGCGACCGGAACGACACCCTGCTGCGCGCGCTGTTCGAGGGGCTGTGGCGGCAAGAGCGGGATCTGTCGGATCCGGAGGTGCTCGGCCGCACCCTGGCGGAGGCCGGACTGGACGCCTCGGACTGGGTGGCCCGCGCCCAGACACCGGCGGTCAAGGACGCCCTCAAGGCGACCACCGAGGAGGCGGTGGCGCGCGGCGTGTTCGGCGCGCCCACCTTCTTTGTCGGCGAGGAAATGTTCTTCGGCCAGGACCGCCTGGACTTCGTCGAGGCGGCCCTCAACGGTGAGCCGGTCTGATCGCGGCTGAAGCCGCGATCAGGACAGCGCGTCCTGCATGAACGGCGGCAGCACCAGCGCGCCCCGGTGGATGTCGGCGCTGTAGTAGCGGGTGGCGAAGTCCTTGCCGGCGGCGTCGCCCTCGCGAAACGCGCCCACATCCCGGTTCTTGCCCGCCAGGGTGCAGCTCCACCAGCCGCTGGGATAGACCGGCTGCGGGAACGGCAGGGTGCGGGTGTGGCTGAAGCCGGCCTCGCGCATGTTGTGGTGCAGATCGCGGATGATGGTGTCGCTGTGCAGCAGCGGTGATTCGGATTGCTGCACCAGCACGCCGCCGTCCGCCAGCGCGCGGTGGCAGTGGCGGAAGAACTCGGCCTTGAACAGGCCCTCCGCCGGGCCCACCGGGTCGGTGGAATCGACGATGATCACATCGAAGCGCTCCGCTTCGCACTCCTGCATGAACTTGACGCCGTCCTCGAAGCGCAGCTCCGCGCGCGGGTCGTCGTTGGACTCGCACAGCTCCGGGAAATACTTCTCCGAGAAGCGGGTCACCTGCTCGTCGATGTCGATCTGGATGGCGCTGGCCACGCCGCCGTGGCGCAGCACCTCGCGCAGGGTGCCGCAGTCGCCGCCGCCGATGATCAGCACGTTGCGGGCCCCGGCATGGCTGAACAGCGCCGGGTGGGACATCATCTCGTGGTAGAGAAAGTTATCCCGGGTGGTGAGCATGGTGGCGCCGTCGATGGTCATCAGATAACCGAAGGTGTCGGTATCCCACATCTCGATGTGCTGGTAGGGCGTGCGCGCCTCTTCCAGCTTGCGCTTGAGGCGCAGGCCGAAGGCGGTGCCGGCGGAGTCGAAACGTTCGATGAACCAGTTGTCGTCTTGGGTAGCCATAACTCGGGGTCCGCTGCGTGAAAGTCTCAAAGACCGGCATTGTACGGCGGCAAGGATGATTTGCCAGCGCCCGTCCAGGCATAATGCCGATAACCGCGTTAGCCGCCCGTCATTCGTCGCCGAAGGAAAGCCCATGAGTGAGACCCCCACCCCGTTCGATGCCATCTACAATGTGGACCGCTGGGGCGACGGCTATTTCAGGATCGGCGGCGATGGCCATCTGCGGGTGCGGCCCCAGGGCGGGGACGGCGGCGAGGCGACCCTGGAAGCGGTGCTCGCCGCCTGCCGCGCGGCGGGCCTGCGCACGCCGGTGCTGGCGCGCTTCTCGGGCATCCTGCGCGATCGCGTGCGACGCCTGGCCGGGGCCTTCCGCGACGCCATCGCCGACCACGGCTACCGGGGTCATTACACGCCGGTCTATCCGATCAAGGTCAACCAGCAGCGGCGGGTGGTGCATGAGATCCTGCGCGCCCGGGAGGAGGGCGAGCCGGTCGGCCTGGAGGCCGGCTCCAAGCCGGAGCTGCTGGCGGTGCTGGCGCTCTCCAACCCGGGCGACACGGTGGTCTGCAACGGCTACAAGGACCGGGAGTATCTGCGCCTGGCGCTGATGGGCGAGAAGCTCGGCCTGCAGGTGCAGATCGTGGTGGAGAAACTGTCCGAGCTGCCCATGTTGCTGGAGGAGGCGGAAGCCCTGGAAGTGGCGCCGCGCATCGGCCTGCGGGTGCGGTTGATGAGCATCGGCAAGGGCAACTGGCAGAACACCGGCGGCGAGAAATCCAAGTTCGGGCTGAGCGCGCCCCAGCTGCTGCAGGCGGTGGAACATTGTCGCCGCGCCGGCAAGCTGGACTGCCTGCGCATGCTGCATTTCCATCTGGGCTCGCAGATCGCCAACATCCAGGATATCAAGGCCGGCATGCGCGAGGCGGCCCGCTATTACACCGAGCTGCGCGGCCTGGGCGCGGCGCTGGACACCGTGGATGTGGGCGGCGGTCTGGGCGTGGACTACGAAGGCACCCACTCCCGCTCCTACTGCTCGATGAACTACAACCTGGCGGATTACGCCTGGCACATCGTGCACACCCTGGCCGAGCAATGCGCCCGCCACGACCTGCCGGAGCCGCATCTGATCTCCGAGTCCGGGCGCGCCCTCACCGCCCACCACGCCGTGCTGTTGCTCAATATCACCGACGAGGAACGCATGGCGGCGGCGCCGGTGGCGGAACCGGCGGCGGACGCCTGCATCGAGCTGCGCGAGCTGTGGCGGCTCAACGGTCTGCTGGAGAGCGGCGGGGTCAATCTGCTGGAGATCTATCCGGAGCTGGTGGGCGCCTGGCAGGATCTGCACCGGCGCTACCTGAACGGCGAGCTGGATATCCGCGGCCGCGCCGCCGGGGAACAGCTCTACATCAACGGCCTGCTGGCCCTGCGCGACCGGCTTGACCCGCGCCGGCGTCAGCAGCGGGAACTGCTGGACCGCCTCAACGAATTGCTGGCGGACAAACTGTTCGTGAATTTCTCCGTGTTCCAGTCGGTGCCGGATGTGTGGGGCATCGACCAGGTGTTTCCGGTGCTGCCCCTGTCCGGCCTCGACCAGCCCGCCACCCGGCGCGGCGTTCTGCAGGACATCACCTGCGACTCCGACGGCCGCATCGACCAGTACGTGGACGGCGAGGGCGTGGAGGCCACCCTGCCGCTGCCCGAGACCCTGAACGGCCATCTGGCCATTTTCATGGTGGGCGCCTACCAGGAAATTCTCGGCGACATGCACAACCTGTTCGGCGACACCGATTCCGTGGACGTGAACCTGAACGCGCGCGGCGAGATCGAACTGACCCACGCGATCCAGGGCGACACCGTCAGCTCGGTGCTGCGCTATGTGAACTTCGATCCGGAACGGCTGCTCGCCACCCTGGAGGAACGCTGTCACCATTCGCAGCTGCGCGACGACGAGCGGCAGCGTTTTCTCGGTGAGATCCGTGATGGTCTCGCCGGCTACACCTATCTGGAATGAAGGCGGAAAACACAGACCATGGATGAACAACGACGGGCCCGACAGGAGGCGGTGCTGCGGCGCCTGGACCGCTTCAGCCGCTTCACCGATTCCAGTATCCGTATTCCGTTCACCCGTTTTGAGTTGGGCGCCGAAGCCCTGATCGGCCTGGTCCCCGGGATCGGCGACCTGGCCGGGTTCGTACTGTCCGGCTATGTGCTGGTGGAGGCGCGCCGGGCCGGCGCCAGCGGCACCACCCAGCGCCGCATGTTGCGTAACATGCTGATCGATTTCGTCGGCGGTCTGGTGCCGGTGGTGGGCGACGCCTTCGACGCCATCTACAAAGCCAATACCCGCAACACCCGCCTGCTGCGCGCGGAGTTGTTGCGCGAACTGGGACGGGAGGAGAAGAAGCCGTTTCCGTGGAAAACGCTGGTGGGTCTTTCCTTGCTTTTTGGATTGATTACCGCGCTGGCGTTAATGGCTTTTCGATAGCGGCGAGCCGGTCGAGAAAGCGTTGCGTACCGGACAGCAACGGCTCGTCAAGACGACCGCTGCGGGCGCGCAGGGCCGCCAGGCCGTCCGCGCCATGGGTACGCCAATGGTGGTGACAGAACACCCGCAACAGAAACGCCTGGGTGAACAGCGGCGCGTCCAGGTCGGTGTCGTTGGCCATCGGCAGATGGGGGTGGTGCCGGCTCAGGGTGCCGGCAAAGGCGCCGTCGCCGAGGGCGAAGGGGCGGCCCTGTTCATCGTGCACCGGGGTGGTGCCGAGCCCGCAGCTGGGCGAACGGCTTTTTACCACGAAGCCGCTGAGGCCAGGGGGCACGGCGCGGGCCTGGTCGGCCAGCGCTTCGGTGAGATCCCGGCGCGGCGCGGTTACGTGACGGACCCGGCGGGCGCCTTCAATCTCCACCACCTGGATCGGCGGGCGCGGTACCGGCAGGCCCACGGCCACTTCCGGACACACCTCCACCAGCCGCAGCAGGCCGGCCAGTTCATCGTGCACGCGCGCATGGCGCCGATGGCCGCCGTCGTGGCGCACCGGTTTGCCCATCAGGCAGGCACTCACTCCCACCACCGGCCGATCGGCGTCACGGCCGGGGGCGAGAAAGCCCATTTCCTGCAGCAAATCCGGTAGCATGGGTCTCCCCTGCTGACCACCGACGGCGATGGTATTTTCATGAAAGGCGTCATTCTCGACAGTCAGACCCTGAAGCTCGAAGAGCTGGATTTTTCCGCCCTGGAGCGCCAACTGTCACACTGGACATACTACGAGCAAACCGGCCCGGACGCTGTAAAAAACCGTTTGCGGGACGCCACCGTGGCGGTCACCAACAAGGTGGTGATCGATGCGGAAGCGCTGGCGGCGGCGCCGGATCTCAAGCTGATTTGCATCTCCGCCACCGGCATCAACAATGTGGACCTGGAGGCCGCCCGCCGGCAAGGCGTGGTGGTCTGCAACGTCAGCGGCTACGGCACCGAAACGGTGGCCCAGCACACCCTGGCGCTGATGCTCGGCCTGGCCACCCGCTGGCACCAATACGACCGCGAGGCGCGCCGGGACTGGCCGCGTTCGTCCATGTTCTGCCGCATGGACCATCCGGTGTTTGATCTCAACGGCAAGACCCTGGGGCTGATCGGCCACGGTGATCTGGGCCGCCGGGTGGAGGCGCTGGCGAAGGCGTTCGGCATGACCGTGCTGGTGGCGCAATCGCTGCGCCCCGGCGCCGCCGCGCAGGCGGAGCGCGTGCCCCTGAACGAGCTGCTGGCCCGCTCCGATCTGGTCAGCCTGCATTGCCCGCTGACCGCGGAAACCGACAAGCTGGTGAACGCGGATTTTCTGGCCGCCATGAAGCCCGGCGCCGGCCTGATCAACACCGCCCGGGGCGGGCTGGTGGACGAGCCGGCCCTGGCCCGGGCGCTGCGCGAGGGCACCCTGGGCGGCGCCGCCCTGGACGTGCTCAGTCAGGAGCCGCCGCCGGCGGACCACCCGCTGTTGGCGGACGATCTGCCCAACCTGATCATCACGCCGCACAGCGCCTGGGTCAGCACCGAATCCCGCCAGCGCCTGCTGGACGGGGTGGTGGCCAATCTGCGTGCCTGGCGCGACGGCCAGCCACGGAACGTGGTCAACGGCCTGACCAGCGCCTGAACGGCCATCACCGTAAAGGAACGAGCGTTAAAGGAAAGCGGCCATGTGGCATCAACGGATCGTGACCCTGGCCCCGCGCCCGCGGGGCTTTCACCTGATCAGCCGGGAGTTGCTCGGCGAACTGCCGGAACTGGGCGAGCTGAGCGTGGGCCTGCTGCACCTGTTCATCCAGCACACCTCCGCGTCCCTGGCGATCAACGAAAACGCGGACCCGGACGTGCGCGGTGACCTGGAGCGGCACTTCAACGTGATGGTGCCGGAGAACGCACCCTACTATGCGCACACCCTGGAAGGGCCGGACGACATGCCGGCGCACATCAAGACGGTACTGATCGGCGAGAGCCTGACGGTGCCCATCCGCGACGGCGCACCGGCGCTGGGCACCTGGCAGGGCATTTATCTCTGCGAGCACCGCGATCACGCCGGTGGCCGGCGGATCGTGGCGACGCTGCAGGGGGAATAGGGGCGCCCCTACAGATTGCGGCTCAAAGCGTTATTGAGAAATCCACTGCAGGAATTGGCGGCGCTCTTCCTGGGTGGCCTGGTTCCATTGCGCCTTCAGGGTGTCCAGATAGCTGGCGCTCTTGCCGGCGGGCGCGGGCGCAGGTGCCGGTGCCGGCTGGGCCGGAGTGGCCGGCGGTTGGCCTGCGGGGGCCACGGTGGTCACCTTGGCGCGACCGGCGAAGGCCGGTTGCTCGGTGCCGCCGCCGCCCTGCGGGGTGATCGCCCGGGAGCTTTTTTGCTCCACCTCGGTGCCGGTGATCGGCGCCAGAATGCCCCGGTTCAGCACCAGGCCGCTGGGCTCGGACGGGGTGCTCTCGCCGGTGGTCACGTTCTCCACCCGGCCGGAAAAGTCGTCCGCCAGCACGCGGGCCTGATCCACGTTTTCCGGACGCTCGAAGGCCAGCCGATAGAACTCACCGGCGTTGCCGTCCACGGTGAACCTGGCCGGATCGGACTTGAGCACTTCGTGGTTGTCCGCGTCCAGATCCCACAGGCGCTTGTAGTAGGCCATGATTTCATAGCGGCCCGGAGCCAGCTTGAGGTCCTTGTAACCGCTGCTGAAGAAGGTGTTCACGCCGTCCACCTCCTGGCCGTTGATGGTGAACACCTCCAGATCCGACGGCACGCGCACCGTCAGCACCTGGGCGTCCGGTTTCGCGGCGCCGTCATACAGCTGCACCACCGGGCTGCGGGCGCAGGCCGAGAGCAGCAGCGTGGCACCCAGAATCAATACGAACGAACGCAGTAAAGCCATGAAAGGTCTCCCGATTGGCGGACCCGGCAGTGTGACCGGCTCCGATAAAGATTTTATGACAAAGTCCCCGGGTGCCGCCGTCGGCTAGAACCCCCAGGTGGTCAGGTTGGCCGGCGGCCGGTCGCGGCCCACGTCGCGCAGTCCGCGCACGCAGCGCACCAGCCACCAGATCACGATGATCACCAGCAGCAACCAGCCGATCAGCGCCAGGGTGGTGACGCCGGCGATCAGGTAATACAGCAAGCCGATCCAGAACGTCCGGTACTGGAAACGGTAATGGGAGCGCTCCGGCTCCCCCGCCTCGGGTGCGTTCAGGTGGGCGATCACGGCGCCCACCAGAGCGGTCAGGCCGCCGGTGAGCAGGCCGATCAAAAGCAGGGCGTACACCACCCTCAGCATTTGCCGGCTGTGCTCGTTCACGGCATCTCACCGCCCTGGCCGTCTCCGTCTTGCGAATCACCTTGTTGCGAATCACCTTGCAAATCCGGTGCCGGCGCGTAGCAGGTGGCCATGCAGGCATCCAGGGTTTCGAACGGAACGCTGCCTTCGCAACCGCCCCAGGTGAACTGCTCGCAACGGTCCGCGTCCGCGTCGTAATAGTAGCGCGGTATCGCCGCCCGGCACTGGCCGGTGTCCGGGGCCTGGAAACAGGCGTCGGGTAGCGGGTGAGCGGTGCGGCCGCTCTGGCAGCCGGTCAGCGCCAGCGATCCCGCCAGCAACCCCATCATCAACGTGCGCATGCGTCTTCCTCCTTGGTGGTCGCCGCTTACTATACCCGCCCCGGCGTCCGGGCTCAGCCCATCAAACGGCCGCGAAAGATGAAAAACACCGCGCCCATCAGGCACAGCCCGGCCCACAGGTAGTCCCAACTGAGCTTTTCCTTCAGGTAAAAAACCGAAAAAGGCACGAACACGGCCAGGGTGATCACCTCCTGGGTGATCTTCAACTGCCCCACGCTCAGCACCTGATGGCCGATGCGATTGGCCGGCACCTGCAGCAAATACTCGAACAGGGCGATGCCCCAACTGACCAGCGCCGCCACGATCCACGGCTTGTGCGCCATGTTCTTCAGATGGCCGTACCAGGCGAAGGTCATGAAAATATTGCTCAGGGTGAGCAGACAGACGGTGGTCAGAATCGGCGGCATGGCGGGGGTCCCGGTGGGTTCAATGGCAACGCTTCAACGGCAGTGCTTCTGGTCGGAGGGAATGCCCTCGCCGCGCAGCTGGATCACCGTCTTCTGCAGCAGCAGATTGTTGGGCAGGGTGTAATGATGGCCCTCCTGGTCCTCCAGCACCACGAACACCAGCCCCATATGGCGGATGCAGCCGGTCACCGTATTGTCGCCATCGAGGAACCGGATGCGGTCACCGATTCGATAGGGCGCGCTGAAAAACAGGATCACCGCCGCCGTGGCGTTGCTCAGCATCGACCAACTGGCGAACAGCGCCACGCCCAGCAACGCCACCAGGGAAGTGGTGAACACCATGAAGCCGTCGCCGCTCAGCCCCCAAATCACGCCCAGCAGCAACATGCCCAGCACCAGGCACAGCACATTGATCAGCACCGCCACCTGGAACACCCGCCCCCGCGCCAAACCGCGCCGGGCGGCCAGCCGCCGGGTCACCCCCCGCAACAGCGACGACAACACCAACGCCCCCACCACTACCGCCAGGGACAACAACAGCTTCACCAGAAACGTGGACATCACAACGAACCAGACTCAGAAAAGAGCCCAGTCTACCCCCAACCCCCACCCCCTCAAACACTTGAGCCCGGCCAACGCTCCAGAGGCCGGAGGCGCGGTGGGCCCCTGGAGGCAGGGCGTAACACAGCTCCGCGCCCCAGCTGGAGAGAAACTTACCTACCGCAGCTCAATCCGCACCGGCAACCCATCCTTCGGCATCGCCAACGGCACCAACTGCACCGGCATCTCATACCCCTCCCGCACCGACACCCGATACCGCCGCAGGAAATGGAACAGAAACGCCTTCGCCTGAATCTCCGCGAAATTCAGCCCCAAACACTTATGCTGCCCGCCCCCGAACGGAATCCACTGGAAATGATGGCCCTTGTGCTCGGCGCGCCCCTCACTGAAACGCTCCGGATCGAACCGCTCCGGCTCGCTCCAGTACTCCGGCATGTAATGGGTGAACAACGGCGACAGATTGACCAGCGTATTGCGCGGAATCCGGTAACCTTGAAAGTCCACGTCCTCCACCGTACGCCGTGGAAAGGTGGTCAGCGCCGGCCGCATGCGCAGGGTCTCGCGGAACACCCAGCCGGTCTCGACCATGGCCTCCAGATGCTCATAGCCCAGTGCCTCGCCGTCCTCCAGGGTGGCCGCCACCCGCTCCATCTCGGCACTCAGCCGCGCTTGCCACTCCGGGTGCCGGCACAGCAGATAGATCAGCGAGCACAGCGTGCTGGTGGTGGTGTCGTGGGCGGCGAACAGCAGGAAGATCATATGGTTGGCCACGTCCTGGTCGGTCAGGCCGCCTTCCTCCGCCGCCGCCTGGCAAAGCTGGCTGAAGAAATCCGGCGTGGCCGCCCGGCGTTTCTCCGGAATCAGGTCGGTGACGAAGCGCTCCAGATAGCGGCGCCCGCTCAGCCCGCGATGCCACAGGGTGCCCGGCACCGGCACCCGCAACACCGCCAGGGAGGCGTCCGCCGCATCGATAAAGGAGCGGTTCACCCGGTCCGCCTCCGGCCCCATGTCCAGGCCGAAAAAGATCTGCGCCCCCACGTCCAGCAGCAGCGCCTTGATGCGGTCGAAGAAAGTGAAGGTATCGCCCACCGGCCAATCCCCCAGGCCCGCCTGGATATGGGGATTCATGCGCGCCAGATAGCTGGCCAGCGCCGGCTTCTTGAACGCCTGCTGCATGATGCGGCGGTGGAACTTGTGGTCGGCGAAGTCGCGCAGCATCAGCCCGTCGGTGAACAGCCGCTCCAGAATCGGATTCCAGGCTGCGCGGCTGGAAAACACATGGGCCTGGTCGCGCAGCACGAACTCGTTGGCCTCCGGGCCCAGCAGGGTGACGCCGCGCTGGAACAGGATGCTGCCCCGGTGCACCGGCCCGTAGCGTTGCGCCTGCCGCCGCACCAGACCCTGATAGTCGCGCAGGAACGCCAGGGTCTGGCCGAACAGCGGCCAGCCGTAGTCGCCGGGGATGTGGTCGAGTTTGCGCTGGGGCAGGCGCGGCAGGCGCGCGGCCCGGCTTTGGGCCTCTTCCAGGGTGGTCATGGCGTACTCCGATAAACAGCCTGTATAGCCCGGCAACATACCCGCCGGCCGGCGCCGTTCGCCAGCCTCTGTCGGCAGCGGTCAAACGGTGCTGTGCGGTCGGGTAAGGGCGCTGGTACCATCGGCGGTCCCGTTGATCAGGTCCTTCGTTAAGGAAAGTACCCATGGCTCACCACGACACCGACTTCCAACCGCTGGCGCTGGCGGTTCTTACCGTCAGCGACACCCGCACCACGGACAACGACACCTCCGGCGATCTGCTCGCCGAGCGCGCCACCGGTGCCGGCCATAACGTGGTGGCCCGGGACCTGGTGCGCGACGACATCTACCAGCTGCGCCGGGTGGTGTCGGCGTGGATCGCCGACCCGGCGGTGCAGGTGGTGCTGGTCACCGGCGGCACCGGCTTCTCCGGCCGCGACAGCACGCCGGAGGCTCTGGGCGTGCTGTTCGACAAGCACGTGGAAGGCTTCGGCGAACTGTTCCGCCAGGTCAGCCTGGACGAAATCGGCCCGTCCACCATCCAGTCCCGCTGCCTGGCCGGGGTCGCCAACGGCACCCTGATCTTCTGCCTGCCGGGCTCCAACAACGCCTGCGCCACCGGCTGGGACAAGATCATCGCCAACCAGCTCGACAGCCGCACCCGCCCGTGCAACTTCGCGGGCCTGGTCAGCCGCGGAGCCTGATCATGACGCTGATGCCCGTGGACGAGGCCCGCCAACGGCTGCTGGCCACCGCCCGGCCCCTGGGCCGAGTGGTGGAGGAACCGCTGGAACGGGCCCTGGGTGGCTGGCTGGCGGCGCCGGTGGCGGCCCGGGTCACGGTGCCGCCCCACGACAATTCCGCAGTGGACGGCATCGCCGTGCGCCGGGCGGATCTGGGCGACGGCACGGTGAGCCTGCCGATCACCCTGCGGGTGCCCGCCGGTGACCCGCCGGGGGAACTGGCCCCCGGCGGCGCGGCGCGGATTTTCACCGGCGCGCCGGTGCCCGCCGGCGCCGACACCGTGCTGATGCAGGAAGACTGCGTGTTCGGCGACGGCACGGTGACGCCCCCCGCCGCCGAGGGGGTACAGGCCGGGCAGAACATTCGCCCCGCCGGGCAGGACTCCCGGCAGGGCGAGGTGGTGCTGGAAGCCGGCGCGCGGATCACGCCCATGGCCATCGGGCTGGCCGCCTCGGTGGGGGTGGCCACCTTGCCGGTGCGTCGCCTGCGGGTCACGGTGATCAGCAGCGGCGACGAACTGGTGCCCCCCGGCACGCCGGCGGGGCCGGGCAAGATCTACAACAGCAACGGCCCGCTGATGAGTGCGCTGCTGGCGCAAAGCGGCTTCACCGACGTCACCGCCCTGTGGTTGCCCGACGACCGTGCCCGCACCCGCGAGCAGTTGGACGCCCTGCTGGCGGACCCGCCGGACCTGGTGCTGGCCAGCGGCGGCGTGTCGGTGGGCGAGGAAGACCACCTGCGCGCCGCCCTGGAGGAACGGGGCGAGCTGGATTTCTGGCGCCTGGCGATCAAGCCCGGCAAGCCGTTCACCTTCGGCCGGCTCGGCGACGGCGGCCTGCCGTTCTTCGGGCTGCCCGGTAACCCTTCGGCGGTGCTGGTGTGCTACCTGACCCTGGTGCTGCCTTACCTGCGCCGTTGCCTGGGCGCGGAACCGGTGCTGCCGGTGCCCCAGCGGCTGCCGTCGGACTTCACCGTGGCGCGGCCCGGACCGCGCCAGGAGTACCTGCGCGTGCGCCGGGTGGAGCGGGACGGGCAGGCGTGGCTGCAACGGCACCCCAACCAGAGCTCCGGCATGCTCAGCTCGGCGGTGTGGGCGGAGGGTCTGGCGGTGGTGCCGGTGGACGCCACCGTGGCCGCCGGTGACCCGCTGGACTATTACGCGTTCGCGGATTTGCTGGCCTGACGGTCGGCGCCATCACACTAAGAGGCTGAACCCATGCAGCAAGACTCTCCCCGCCACGGCAAGGTGGCCATCGTCACCGGGGCCGGCACCGGCATCGGCAAGGCCAGCGCCCTGGCGCTGGTGGCGGCGGGCTATCGGGTGGCGTTCGCCGGCCGCGACGGCGCCCGCCTGGAGCGGGTGCTGGCCGAGGCCGGCCTGGGGCCGGATCAGGCCCTGGCGGTGCCCACCGACGTGGGCGACCCGGACCAGGTGGACGCCCTGTTCGAACGGACCCGGGCGGCCTTCGGCCGGCTCGATCTGCTGTTCAACAACGCCGGCACCGGCGCGCCGCCGGTGCCCCTGGAAGACCTGACGCCGGACCAGTGGCGCCGGGTGGTGGACGTCAATCTGTCCGGCGCCTTCTACTGCACCCAGGCGGCGTTCCGGATCATGAAGGCCCAGGATCCCATGGGCGGGCGCATCATCAACAACGGCTCCATCTCCGCCCAGTCGCCGCGTCCCAATTCAGCGCCCTACACCGCCACCAAGCACGCCATGACCGGCCTCACCAAGGCCACCTCCCTGGACGGCCGCCGCTATCACATCGCCTGCGGGCAGATCGACATCGGCAACGCCGCCACCGAAATGACCGAACCGATGAAGCGCGGCATTCCCCAGGCCAACGGCGAGATTCTGGTGGAGGACCGCATGGACGTGGCCCATGTGGCCGAGGCGGTGGTACAGATGGCGGCCCTGCCGCTGGACGCCAACGTCCAGTTCATGACCATCATGGCCACCCGCATGCCCTTTATCGGGCGCGGCTGAGCGCCCGTGGCCAAGAAACCGAAGACCGACCGCGAGGTGGCGGCATTCCGCGAACGGGTGCGCGACGCCGCCACCCGGCTGTTCCTGGAGCGGGGGCCGGACAACGTGACCATGCGCCAGATCGCCGCCGAGATGGGCGTCAGCCCGATGACCCCGTACCGCTATTTCCGCGACAAGGACGAGATCCTGGCGCTGGTGCGCGCCGCCGCCTTCAATCAATTCGCCGAGAACCTGGAGCAGGCGGTGCGCGCCGCCGGCGATGCCCGCGCCAAGGCCCGGGCGGCGGGCGTCGCCTACCTGGATTTCGCCCATCGCTTTCCGGACACCTATCAGTTGCTGTTCGAGCACACCCAGGCCGACGAGGAACGCTACCCGGAACTGGTCAAGGCCCACGCCCGGGCCAACGAGACCATGGCCGGCTACGTGCAGGAAATGATCGACGCCGGCCTGGTACGTGGCGACGCCAAACTGATCGGTTACATGTTCTGGGCCACCCTGCACGGCACCGTGGTGCTGGAGCAGACCGGCGCCCTGGGGCGCGGCGTGGACGTGGAGTTTCTGCGCCAGACCACCATGCGCACCTTGTTCGCCGGCATGGGCGTGCTGCCGCCCTATTGGGACGAGGGGGATCGCGACTGAAGCGGAGCGCCGCCCGGTCGCTCCTACGACCGATCAGGGCCCCCGTAGGAGCGACTTCAGTCGCGAAACCTCCCCGCCACCAAGGGGGTTGTCGAGCGCCCCTCGCCGGCATAAAGTATACGCCGTAAATTATTGGACCCATGACCCCTGGAGAGAGTCCGACATGGCTTTACCCGCGCATTTGGCGGACCGGCTGCGCTTGCCGGTGATCGCCTCCCCGCTGTTCATTATTTCCAACCCGGACCTGGTGATCGCCCAGTGCAAGGCCGGCATCGTCGGCTCCTTCCCGTCGCTGAACGCGCGGCCGGTGTCGCAACTGGACGAGTGGCTGGCCCGTATCACCGAGGAACTGGCCGCCTGGGACCGGGACAACCCGGACACCCCGTCCGCGCCGTTCGCGGTCAACCAGATCGTGCATAAAACCAATGACCGTCTGGAGGAAGACCTGGCCCTGTGCGAGAAGTACAAGGTGCCCATGGTCATCACCTCCCTGGGCGCCCGCGAGGACCTGAACCAGGCGGTGCACGGCTGGGGTGGCCTGGTGATGCACGACGTGATCAACGACCGCTTCGGCCGCAAGGCCATCGAGAAGGGCGCCGACGGCCTGATCGCCGTGGCCGCCGGTGCCGGTGGCCACGCCGGCCAGCTGTCGCCGTTCGCGCTGATCCAGGAACTGCGCCAGTGGTTCGACGGCCCCATCGCCCTGTCCGGCTCCATCGCCAGCGGCGCCTCGGTGCTGGCGGCCCAGGCCATGGGCGCGGATCTGGCCTACATCGGCTCCATGTTCATCGCCTCCAAGGAAGCCAACGCGGTGGAGGGCTATAAGCAGATGATCGTCGACAGCAAGGCGTCGGACATCGTTTACAGCAACCTCTTCACCGGCGTGCACGGCAACTATCTGGCGCCGTCCATCGTCAATGCGGGCATGGACCCGGCCAACCTGCCGGAGAGCGACCCCTCGAAGATGAACTTCGGCTCCGGCAGCAGCAGCAAGTCCAAGGCCTGGAAAGACATCTGGGGCTGCGGCCAGGGCATCGGCGTGGTCGACGACATCCTGCCCGCCGGCGAGCACGTGGCGCGGCTGGCGCGGGAATACGCCGCCGCCAAAGAGGCGCTGTGCGCTCGAAGCTGACCGCTCAGGCGGAATAACGGACCAGCGGCGCGTGCAGGCGCACGCGCCAGCGGTCCCCCTCGCTGCCGTACTGGCACTCGCCGCCCAGCTTGCGGGCGCGATTGGCCATGATCATCAGACCCCGCCCCACGGCCCCGTCGCCGCTGTCCGCCAGACCGTCGTTGACGATCACGATCACAATGCCTTCTTGCTCGCTGGTCAGGGACACCTCCAGCGTGGACGCCCGGGCGTGGCGCAGCGCGTTGCTGACCGCCTCGCGGACGATGCGGGTCAGCTCGCTGTACTGGTCGGCGTCCAGGGTCACGGCGGGCAGCACCTGGTGCCAGTGCAGTTCCACCCCGTGGTCCTCGCAGCGCCGGCCGGTTTCCTCCCGCCACTGGGCGGCGGCGGCGTCCAGCCGCACCGCGCGGCCCTCCATGTTCTGCAGCAGATCGCGCAGGTCACGAATGGCATCGCGCACCAGCGGCCGGTATTCCTCGGCGCCGGCGTGCAGCAGATGCAGCAGCTTGGCGCCCAGGTCGTCGTGGATGTCCTGGCGAATGCGATTGCGTTCCTCGCTGGCGCCCTCCGCCCGGGCGGTCTGCGACCGGTTCACCAGTTCGTGCAGGGACAGCACCAGGCCGGCGATGTCCACGTCCTGGCGGGTGAACAGGCGCGCGCCCTCCTGGGGATGACGCAGCACATGCACCCGGTCGCCGGCGGGGTCGGGGACCCGTAGGGCGGCGCCGTTGTCGGCCAATTCAGCGGCGGCCGGCGATCCCTTTTGCGCGGTTTCGCTTTCCAGGGACAGGGGCCGGAACACCGCCCGCAGGGCGTCCTCCACGCCGGAGTCGTCCAGCCGTTCGTGACGGGCCCGCAGCATGGCCGGCAGGGCCCGCGCCAGCCAGGCGTCCAGGCCCGGCTCGCGGCGCGCGAACAGGCGCCCCCACACATACTGACGCAGCGGGAAATAGCACCAGCCCACCAGCGCCAGGGACAGGCTCAGGGTGGCCGGGCCGGACAGGCTCAACAGCGAAGCCAGCACCAGGTCCGTGAGCATCACCACGATGCCGCCCAGCAGCCAGGCCCACAGCGAGAACCACCAGCGTTCCAGATCGAACAGCCGATAGCGCACCACGCCCAGGGCCATGCCCGCGTACATCAGCAGAAAGGTGGTGAACAGCAGCCCCTGGGAGGACGCCTGGGCGGATTGCTTGATCGCCGGCAGAATCATGCCGCCGGCGAAAAAGGCGGTGCCGGCGACGATCGAGATCACCACCCAGCGCAGGGCGGCCCGCTCCAGGGGCCGGCCCCGGGTGCGCCACCATTGCCAGCCGGCGCCGGCCAGGCCGATCAGGAAGATGCCCATCACCCACAGATGGAAGCCGGTCACCGGCGAGGCGGTCAGGCGGCCCTGATCAATAACGATGGCCACCAGGAAGGCGCCGTAAAAGGCCCCGGCCACCCGGGCCGAGGGTGCCCGGCGCGGGTAATTCCAGAGGAAGGCGCCCAGGGAGGCGGAAAACAGCAGCGCGCCCACGTGATTGAGCCCGGACAGCAGCGCGAACAGATCGCCGGGAATGAACAGCGCCCGGGTGCTGTAGATCGCCGCCGCCGATGAGAACAGCACATAGCTGAGCCCGGTCAGGGCGAAGGCATGAATCGCCACCTCGCGCTGGCCCGGAATCCACACCAGCAGACAGATCACCATGCCCGCTAGGCCGCACAACAGCTGCAGCCAGAACAGGCCGGGCAGGTCGGTCAGCCCCCGCTCCAGCGGCGTCACCGGCAGGCGCTGGCCGCCGTCGCCGAGCGCCACCAGCCGACCGTCGCGCAGCGCCTGGTACAGCCGCTGGTGGTTCTGGAACAGCGCCTCCATGGCGGCGTAGTCCGGCAGCACGTCCGGCTCTTCCACCGCCAGCAGCGGGTCCGCCGGCAGCCGATCGCCGCCCACGTCGAAGGCCACCACCGTGAACACGCCGCCCTGGCCGTCATCGGCGCGCAGCCGCTCGCCGTCCTGCTGGAACGTCAGCGACCCTTGCGGTAATGACAGCGCCACGCCCAGGGCCAGCAGGCCGTAGGCCGCCACCGCCAGCAGGCCGGCAATGATTCTCGCCCGTAATGAAAACATCCCCGTCGCTCCCCGCCCCCGGTGTCGCGACCCCGCGTTTAAGGGGTCCCCTTGCCGCTCCGGCTGTAGTATCTATAGCCGCAGTATCCATGAATAACAAAGCAGGGGAATGGCTTCCTGATGAAGTTCGTTCTGTTTGTGTCGCCGGAGCGCACGCCATGAACCGCCCGCACCATGTGTTGATCGTCGAGGATCTGCCGGACGTGGCCCTGTGGCTGCGCGCCTGCCTGCAGAGCGCCCTGGCGCCCCAGCGGATCGACCACGCCGGTGACCTGGCCGGCGCCCGTCGTTCGCTTGGCGAGTATCGTTACGATCTGCTGCTGCTCGATCTGGGGTTGCCGGACGGCGACGGGGCCGATCTGATCCGTGGCTTCAAAAGCGCGCACCCCCAGGCGCCGTGCATCGTCACCACCATCTTCGACGACGCCGAGCATCTGTTCGGCTGCCTGCGCGCCGGCGCCGACGGCTACTTGCTCAAGGACGACACCGAAGCGGAATTCACCCGCCAGCTTACCGGCATTCTTGACGGCCGCCCGCCGCTGTCCTCGTCCATCGCCCGGCGGCTGCTGCACCAGTTCCGATCGCAGCCGGGTCCGGCCGAGACGCCGCTGACGCCCCGGGAAACCGATCTGCTGACCCTGATCGCCAAGGGGCTGAGCGTGAAGCACGCCGCCCGCCAGCTGAATATTTCCCACCACACCGCCGCCGGCTACCTGAAGGACATCTACCAGAAGCTGCAGGTGAACAGCCGCGCCGAGGCGGCCCTCAAGGCGGTCAACCTGGGGCTGGTCAACCCGTCCTGAGAGCCGGCGCTAGAGATGCCCGGGGTTGCGCAGGTCGCGCTGGTCCAGGGGCGGTGGCGACCACTGATAGATCCAGGTTTCGGTGAGCGGCTCGCCGTTGTCCTTGCGCTTGAGGAACAGGCGCAGGTTGATCGGCGTCAGATCGTCCTCCGGCGGCACCACATCGAACATGGCCCGGTAGCCGTCGATCTGATGCAGGGGCCGGGCCGAGGTCACTTCCACCCGGCCGGCGCTGGCGTCGATCACCGGCACCACCTCCACGTCGTCGGGCAGGCCGCCGTCGGACAGCGGCCCGCCACGGAAATCCACCACGAAGCGCCAGCTGAAGTACTCCCGGACCTGGCCGATTACCCCGCCCAGGCCGGTGCGGGTGGCCACGCAGCGGGCCAGGGACGGGCGTGGCGGTTGGCCGGTCCAGGACAGACGGTAGGCGAACAGGTATTCCTGGCCCGGCTGCACCGGCTGGTCCGGTTTCCAGAACGCCACGATGTTGTCGAAGGTTTCGTCCAGGGTGGGAATTTCCACCAGCTGCACCGCGCCCTTGCCCCAATCGCCGCGCGGCTCCACCCACAGGCTCGGGCGTCGCTCGTAGAACACGCCGTCGTCCTGGTAATGGTCGAAATCCTGGTCCCGCTGCAGCAGGCCGAAGCCGCGCGGGTTGTTGTCGCTGTAGCTGTTGAAGCGCAACTGCGGTGGATTGACCAGCGGCCGCCACAGCCATTCGCCGCCACCGGTGTGCAGGGCCAGGCCGTCGGAATCGTGGATCTCCGGGCGCCAGTCCCAGGCCACCCGGCGGCTGTTCTCGCCGATCTGGTACATGCTGGTGAGCGGCGCCACCCCCAGCCGCTCGATGGGCTGGCGGGGGTAAAGGGCGGCGTCCACGTCCATGATCACGTCGCCGTCCACCCGCTCGATGGTGAACCGGTAGGCGCCGGTGACGCTGGGGGAATCCAGGAAGGCATAGACCAGTACCCGGTCCGGGTGGTCGGTGCGCTCGAACCAGAAATGGGTGAACTCCGGAAACTCCTCCGGCTCCGGCAGGGCGGTGTTCACCGCCAGCCCGCGGGCGGACAGGCCGAACTGCCGCGACGCGCCGGTGGCTCGGAAATAGCTGGCGCCGAGAAACGCCGCCACATCCCGCTTCCAGTCACTGTGATGCAGCAGGCGGAAGCCGGCGAAGCCCAACCCTTCGGGGAGCTGGCCGGCGTCCACGCCGGTGCCGCTGAAATCGAACTGATCGGTGCGGTAGGGGACCGGGTGGGCCTCGCCGTCGATCACCTCGTGGATTTTCACCGGGGTGGTGAAATTCAGCCCCATATGGAAGAACTGCACCTGGAAGTCAGCCCCCGGCAGATCCGCCCACAGGGCATGGTCCGGGCGGTAGCGAATCGCCTGGTAATGGTCCCAGGTGAGCGCCTGGATCGCCTTGGGCAGGGTCTTTTCGTGGGCGTGATAGGGGCGCCCGGCGAAGTGCCGGGCCATGCCCTTGAGGGCGGCGTAGCTGAACGGCTCCCCGTGGCGCGCCGGCCCGGCGCCGGGCGGTGCGGCGGGCAGGCGCCCGGGGGTCAGCAGCAGGGCGCCGCCCAGTAGTCCCAGGGCCTTGAGAAGGGCACGTCGATCCATGGCGTTCTCCGCATTCCGTGTGGTCGTTGACCGGATTCTACGGGAAAACCACCGGGAAAAACGCCCGGCTTTCAGCGGCCCTCGGCGCGCCGTGCCGCCACCCCGGACAGGGCCATCAGCAGCGCCGCCGCCAGCAGCACCACGCCGCCGATCTGAAAGATCAGCGGGCCGCCGCCGGGGCGGGCATAGAGCGCCGCCAGCGCATAGGCGGCGATCGCCTGGCCCACCGCGAACAGGGCGGTGGCGCGGCCCCAGGCCTGGGTGGCCAGGCGCGGCGGTACCAGCTCGGCGGTGCGCCCCATGACGCCGGACACCATGGTCGGGATCATGGCGCCGACCAGAAACGAGGAGGCGGTCACCGCCGCCAGGCCGGGCACCAGCATGGGCAACAGCACGCCGGTGCCCTTCAGGGTCAGGGCGGTGATCAGGGTGCGGTGCCAGCCCAGCCGCCGGGCCAGGGCGCCGGCCAGGAACGGCCCGGACACCGCGCCCACCGCGAACACCGCCCATTGCAGGGCGCCGGCCCAATGGCTGAAGCCGCGCTGGCGCTCCAGGTAGTCCACCCAGAACACGGTGTGCGGCACGAAGCCCACCGCGTCCAGCAGGTAGGCCACGTAAACCACCCCCAGCAGCAGGCCGGCGCCACGGCCGGGGCCCTGGTCATGGGGATTGGCGGCGGCCACCGGCGGCCAGCGTCGCCACAGCACCCAGATCGGCGGCAGACAGGCCAGGGCCAGCCCCAGCCAGGCCAGCATCAGGCCGCTGTCGATCAGCAACGGCACCAGGGTGGCGGAGAACAGCACCCCCACGCCGACGCCGGTGAAGATCCAGGTGGTGCCCCTTTTGCGCATGGATTCCGGCAGATGGCCGGCGATCAGCGACGGCGCCAGCACCATCAGCAAGGCCCCGGTGACCCCGGCCACGAACCGCCAAAGGCTGAACCACCACACCGGTCCGGGCCAGGCGCTGGCGGCGAAACCCACCGCCACCAGCAGCGCCGACAGGCGGATCACCGGGGTGGCCCCCCAGCGCCGGCCGACACGGCCGGCCAGCACCGCGCCCACCAGATAGCCGAGCAGGTTGGCGGCGCCCACATAGCCGGCGTCCGCCTCGCTCAGCCAGCCGCGCTGGATCACCCCGGGCAACAGCGCCGCGTAGGCGAAACGGCCCAGGCCGATGCCCACCAGGGTCGCGGAGGCGGCCATGGCCACCAGACGGACGGGGGAGGGAACGGCGGATTGGGAGGACATCGTCGGGCTCCGGCGGCAAGGCTGAAAGGCGCCAGTTAACCAGAGCCCTTCTATCACTGGAAATGATTTTTTAAGATGGGGTGTATCTCAAACGGTGAAGAGGCGCCCCATGTTGATCCGTTCCCTGGAAATCTTCCGCGCCGTGGTGGAAACCGGCAGCTTCAGCGCCGCCGCCGAGCGGCTGCACACGGTGCAGTCCAATGTCACCGCGCACATCAAGAAGCTGGAAGGCGAGCTCGGCGCGCACCTGCTGGACCGGCGCAATCCGGTGGTGGCGACGCCGGCGGGCCGCCAGTTGCTGGCCTACGCCAGCCGCATCGTGGAACTGCACGACGACGCCCTGGCCCGCTTCCGGCCGGACGGCGAACCGCTCGGCGAGCTGCGCCTGGGCAGTATGGAAACCACCGCGGCGGTGCACCTGCCCGGCCTGTTGACCGCCCTCAGCCGGCGCTGGCCGCAGCTGGCGGTGCACCTGCGCACCGGCACCAGCGGCGAATTGATCGAGGCGATGCGCGCCGGCCAATTGGATGCGGCCTTCGTGGCCGCCGAGGACGTCGGCGAGGAGCTGGCCCTGCGACCGGTGTTCCGGGAGCGGCTGGTGCTGGTCAGCGCCCGGCCCCTGCCGGCCATGCCGACGCACGCGGAACTGCTGCGCACGCCGTTTCTGGCCTTCCGCCAGGGCTGCGGCTACCGGCGCACCATTGAACTGTTGCTGGCGGAACGGCGGGTGCCGGCGCCGCGCATCCACGAATTCGGCAGTCTCGACGCCATCGTCGGCTGCGTCAGTGCCGGCATGGGGCTGGCGGTGCTACCGGCCTCCACGGTGGCGCAGTACCGGCAGCGTTTCGACCTGCACACCCTGCCGTTGCCGGACGCTCTGGGTCAGGTCACCACGGTGGTGGCCACGCCGCCGCCGGCCAGCTGGAGCCGGGCGCTGGAAGTGTTCATGGAGAGCCTGCCGGTGCCGGAAGACGCCGGACCGACGGACCTCGGGCCGACGCCGGTGTCGGCCCGTGGTCCGTCGGTGATCCAGGGGCTCAGAAGTTGAAGCGCACCATGCCCTGCAGACGCACCGCGTCGCCGTCGCGACCGTCCACCTGCTCGCGGGTGTGATAGCCCGCTTCCACGCCGTAGGTCAGGTACTTTGTCGTGGACCACAGGTAGTTGAGCGTGGTGCTGGTGTAGCGCTCGTCGGCGGTGCCGGCGATGGCGCCGTCCCGATAGGCGTCGTCCACGTCGGCCCGGGCCACGCCGTAGGCCAGGGTTAGCAGGCCCGGACCGGTCTTGGCGCTGAGGCTGACGCCGCCGCCGGTGCCTTCGATGGTTTCCAGCTTGCCGCTGCTGCTGACGTAGCCGGGCGCCGCCGGGCTCAGGTACAGATAGCCGCCGATGCCGTCACCGTGGGTCACCGAGCCGCGCAGGGTCAGGGTGTCGGTGAGCCGGGCGCGGGCCTCGGCCATTACCCCCCAGCCGGTGGCGGAGTCGTCGCTCCAGGCGCTGTTGCTGACGGTTTCGCCGTCCGCGTCGTATTCCAGGAAACGCACCAGCGCGGCGGTGGCGAACTGCACCGGCCCGGCGCTGCCCTGGTAGCGGGCGGTGAGATCCGGGAAACGGAATTGATTGGTGTCCTCGGCGATCACTTCGCCTCCGGCGTGGCCGGTGCCGGTGCCTTTCGGGTCTTCCGCGGAGAACGAGAACGGGCCGGTGGTGTAGCGGATCTGCGCCTGGCGGCCGCCGCCCTGGCCCAGGTCCCGGTTGAAGTCGATGGTCTCGTAGAGGCTCAGCACATTGCCGAAGTTGGTCCAGGTCTGACCGGCCAGCAGGCCCTTCCACTCGCCGTAGGCATGACGCAGACGCAGCTCGCCACCGCCGTCGGCGAAGCCGCCGCCGCCATAGAAATCGGTTTCGATCACCGTGCGCAGTACGTCCCCGTCCACCATGGTGGCGGTGGTGAAACCCAGCCGGCTTTCGAAGGCGTGCATGGTGAGATGGCCGTCGGCGCCGGGGTCGTCGTCCAGCGGGATCCGATTGCGCAGAATCGCATTGCCCAGGTCCGCGTCGAGATCATAGATCACATCGAGTTTGGCATAGCCGTACAGTTCCAGGTCGGTTTCGCCGGCCTTGAAGCCGACCGCCTGGGCGGAACAGGTCAGCACCGCGAACACGGTGCCCAGGGAAAGAGCGGAAATACGCTTGGAGGTTATGATTTTCATACGTTCCTCTCGGAGAGCGGAGTGGTAAAAAAAAGGCGGCCGGAGGTCGGCCGCCATGGAGACCCGTTGTCGGCGCTCAGCCCGACAACGAGGGGAGCCAGGTCACGATGCCGGGGAAGGCGGTCAGCACCGCCAGCAGCAACAGCGAACAAAGGATGTAGGGAATGGCGGAGAGGTAGATCTCGCGCATGGTGGTGCCGGCCGGCGCCACGCCTTTCATGACGAACAGGTTCAAACCCAGGGGCGGGGTGGAGAAGCCGATCTCCAGGGCGATCAGGGTGACCACCGAGAACCACACCAGGTCGAAGCCCAGGGACTGGGCCAGGGGGAAAAAGAACGGCACGGTGATCATCATGATCGAGATCGCTTCCATGAAGGTGCCCAGCACCAGCAACACCAGCAGCATGGCGCCCAGCATCAGCAACGGATGCAGATCGAAATGGGTGGCCCACTGAATCAGCCCGTGGGAGGCGCCGGAAAACGCCAGCAACTGGCTGAAGGTGGCGGAGCCGAACACGATCAGATACGCCATCAGGGTGACCTTGAGCGCGCCCATCACCGACTGTTTGAACGCCTTCCGGGTCATGGTGCGGAATACCAGCGCCAGCACGATCACGCCGAGCGCGCCGAAGGCGGCGGATTCCGACGGGGTGGCGAAGCCGGTGAGCATCATCACGATGATCAGCACGATGATGCTGAGCATGGGCAGGATGTCCCGGCTCAGTACCTTGAGCTTGGTGGCCAGGGGCAGCGCGTCCACGTCGTAGGCCGGCGCCGAATCCGGTTTCAGCCGGGTCTTCAGCCAGATGGTGAACATGTACAGGGAGGCCAGCAGTACCCCGGGCAGCACGCCGCCGATCAGTACGTCGCCGATGTCGATCTTGGCCAGGGTGGCGAGCAGCACGGCGATGGCCGAGGGCGGAATGATGATGGCCAGGCCACCGGTACCGAGAATCGGCCCGATGGACATGTACTTCTTGTAGCCGCGGCGTTCCATCTCCGGCACCAGCAGGGAGCCGAGCAGGGCGGTGGAACCCATGGAGGACCCGCTCAGGGTGGAGAAGGCGGTGCCGCCCACCACGGTGACGTAGGACAAGCGCCCGGGCACCCGCCCCATCAACTGATCGATGGCGTTGAACATGCGCATGCCCAGGCCGGTGCGGAAGAACAGTTCGCCCATCAGCAGAAACAGGGGAATCGGCACCAGGCTGAAGCTGGACAGGGCACCGAAGCCGTTATTGAGCAGTTGAATCAGACCGGCGTCGCCGCGCATGAACACCCAGGCGCCGACCAGGTTGGCGCCGATAAAGGCGATCGCCACCGGCACGCCGATGAACATCAGCACCAGCACCAGGGACAGCAGGAACAGAAGCGCGTAATACCATTCCATCAGTGCGTCTCCTGTTCTTCACTGTGATAGGGCTGGTCGGAAAACAGAAAGCGGATGAACTCCAGACCCATCAGCGAAAAGCTGATCGGATAGGTGATGGTCAGCATCCACATCGGGAAGTAGTAGGTGCGCACGTCGTAATCCACCCGGTCGATGTTGGTGCTCACCAGCTCCACGCCCTTGACCGCCAGCACCAGGCAGATGGCCGCGCAGATCACCATCACCACGCGGCTGAGCAGATTGCGGGCGGCGTCGGGCAGCGGCTTGATGAAGATTTCGATGTAGACGTGGCCTTTCTCACGCACCAGCCAGGGGGCGCCCAGCAAGGTGAGATAGAACATGGCGTATTCCGTGGAGGTGAACAGCCAGGCCGGCGATTGCACGCCCAGGTTACGAATCACCACGGAGGTGACGATGGCGACCATCAGCCACACCAGCAGCACGGCGGACACCAACGCCATGGCGTCGATCAATTTGTTATAGAGTCGGGAAAGTGCATGCATGGCGCGCTACCGGGTGGTGGACCGGGCGGTGTCGGCGGCGTCCTTGCCGGCATCGACCGCGGGGTCGTTGAATTTTTCGATCAGGTCCTGGTAATGGCTGAGCCCGCCGGGCTGATGTTCCATGTAGCGCTTCATGCGCCGCCAGGAAGCTTCGCGGGCGGCGCGCAGGTAGCGGTCCGCCGCCGCCGGATCGAGTTTGAACGGCGTCATGCCATTGGCTTCCAGCTGCCGCTGCTGTTCGGTGGCGGCCTTGGCGAAGCGCAGGGCGCTGTCCCGTTCATGGCGAATGGCCACGTCCTGAAGGATGCGTCGCGCGTCGTCGCTGAGCGCGTTCCAGCTCTCAAGATTGACGATCACGCCCATGTCGGTGGAATAGAACGCCGGGTCGATGCGGTAGCGCAGAAACTTGTTCCAACCCAGATCGTTCATGCCGATCTGGGTCCAGCCGGTGGCATTGACCACGGACCGTTCCAGGGCGGAATACACGTCGGTGGTGGGCAGGCTGATGGGCTGGGCTTTCAGGTAATCGGTGAAGAAGGCGTCGTACACCGGGTTACTGCGCAGACGCAGGCTGGGCAGCGCCAGGTCACCCTGGTCGTTCACCACCGGCTTGTTGATGGTGTAGAGGTTGTACTTGATGCCGCTGTCGAACCAGCCCAGGTAAAACACGTCCATCTTGCGCTGGTGGATGCGGTTGAGCAGGTCAATGCCGCCGCTTTGTCGCGCATGGATGGCGTTGGTGTTGGACGAGATCAGGGCGTCGCGCTCGGGCAGAGTGCCGGCGTAGAAGCTGGCCGCGGTATAGGCCATGTCCACCACGCCGTTGCGCACCGCGTAGGGTTGCTGGGACAGGCCGATCACCTCCGGCCCGCCGAGCACGTCGATGCGGATCACGCCCTTGCCTTCCTCGTTCACGTCATCGACGAACTCGAGAAAGCTTTGCGTATAGATCAGCGAGGGCGGAAAGGCATGCAGGGCCGTGATCACCTGCTCGTCCGCGTGCGTCAGGGACGCGAACAGCAATGAGAGGCCGGCCGCCATCAGGCGCAGGGAAGGTCTCATGAAATCCTCTTTTATTGTGTTCTTCGGGTTATCGGCGTCGTGGCGGGCGGCGCGGGCCGCCCGCTGTCAGGATGTGACCCAGGGATAAGCGGCGGTGTAGTGCTCGCGGAAGCGCTCTATCTCCTCCGCCCGGGCCCGGGTCAGGTCGATGTCGTCCCAGCCGTTCAGCAGCTTGATCTTCCAGGTGGCGTTGATCTCGAAGGAAAAATCCCGGCCGCCGGCGGTGATGGTCTGCGCGTTCAGGTCCACGCGCAGCTCGCCGGGCCGGTCGCCCAGGGCGTCGAGAATCGCTTCGCAATCGTCTTCGCTGACCAGCGCCGGCAGCAGGCCGTTGTTCACCGAGTTGGACGAAAAGATGTCGCCGAAGCTGGGCGCGATGACGCAGCGGAAGCCGTAGTCCACCAGCGCGTACACCGCCGCTTCCCGGGAGGAGCCGGCACCGAAGTTGCGCCGCGCCACCAGAATCTCCGAGCCCTTGGCGCGGGCGTCATTGAGCACGAAATCCGTGGGCGTGCCGTCCGCGCCGAAGCGCATGTCATGCAGCAGAAAACCGCCGTAGCCCTTATCCCGGGACTCCTTCATGAAGCGCGCCGGAATCAGCTGGTCGGTGTCCACGTTTTCCAGGGGCAGCGGGCAGGCGAGCGCGGAAAGTTCGGTAAAAGGCGTCATGGGTTACCTCGTCAGCTCGCGAATATCGGTGAGATGGCCGGTCAGCGCCGCCGCCGCCACCATCGCCGGAGACATGAGATGGGTGCGTGCCCCGGGGCCCTGGCGACCCTTGAAGTTGCGGTTGGTGGTGGAGGCGCAGCGTTCGCCACTGCCCACCTGGTCGCCGTTCATACCCACGCACATGGAGCAGCCGGACTCGCGCCATTCCAGACCGGCATCGATGAACACCCGGTCCAGCCCTTCGGCTTCCGCCTGCTGCTTCACCTGGGTGGAGCCCGGGGAGACGATGCCGGGCACCCGGCAGTGGCGGCCGCGCAGCACCTCGGCGGCGGCGCGCAGATCTTCCAGGCGCGCGTTGGTGCAGGAGCCGATGAACACTGAATCGACGGCGACTTCGGTGAGTTTCTGGCCGGCGCGCAGACCCATGTAGTCCAGGCTGTCCTGGATCTGGCGGGCCTTGGCCGGGGAGGCCGCCCGCGCCGGGTCGGGCACGGTGCCGTCGATGGGCAGGGCTTCCTCCGGCGATACGCCCCAGGTGACCTGGGGCGCGATCTCCTCGGCGCGCAGGGTCACTTCCCGATCAAACACCGCGCCTTCGTCGCTGTGCAGCGTGCGCCAGTAGTGTTCGGCCTGCTCCCATTGCTCGCCCTCGGGGGCGTCCGGGCGGCCTTTCAGATAGGCCAGGGTCTTGTCGTCCGGGGCGATCATGCCGCAGCGGCCGCCGCCTTCGATGGACAGGTTGCACAGAGTCAGTCTCGCTTCCACGCTGAGCGCACGGATCGCCTCGCCGGCGTATTCGATGGCATGGCCCCGGGCGCCGTCGGCGCCCAGCCGGGCGATCCAGGCCAGAGCGATGTCCTTGGCGGTGACGCCCGCGCCGAGCCGGCCGTCCACGGTGATGCGCAGACGTTTGGGGCGGGTTTGCCAGAGGGTCTGGGTGGCCAGCACATGGGCCACTTCCGAGGCGCCGATGCCGAACGCCAGAGCGCCCAGGGCGCCGTGGGTGGAGGTGTGGCTGTCGCCGCACACCATCAGCAGGCCGGGCTGGGTGAGCCCCTGTTCGGGACCGACCACGTGCACGATGCCCTGGCGCGGATCGTCCAGGCCGAGCAGGGTGACGCCGTGCTCGCGGGTGTTGTGCTCCAGCTGCTCGATCACCGAGCGCACCTTGTCGGTGACCACCTGAATGGAGCGGCCCCGGGTCGGCACGTAGTGGTCGGCGATGCCGGTGGTCAGCGCCGGATGGGCGACCTTCAGGTCGCGGGCATTGAGTTTATTGAACGCGTGGAAGGAGCCCTCGTGAACGAAGTGCCGGTCGATCCAGAGCAGGCTCTGGCCGCTTTCGTTACGCAGGATCTCGTGCGCGTCCCAGATCTTGTCGAAGAGGGTTCTCGGTGCTTTTGTCACGACCATGCCTTTGGGGGTTCGCCGTCGCGGGGTGCCCCGAATGGCACTCCGCTATGTATTTATCTATGCCCGATATATGTATTAAATGTACTACATCTATCGCGCAAAGATAGTCGGCCCCCCAGGGCATGTCAAACCGTAATCATGCCCCCGGCTCCTTGTCCCCGGGCAGGGGCTCCCAATAGCGGGCGTCGTCTTCGCCGGTACGATTGAGGTCGATCTGGAAGCGGTAGCGGTCCGGGCGGTACAGGGCGTCCAGGTGTTCCACGCCCTCGCCGTTACGGTCATAGACCACCCGGGTCAGCGCCAGCAACGGCGAGCCCACCGCCACGCCCAGGGCCTCCGCTTCGGTCTGCGTGGCCAGGGCGGCGGAGATCGTCTGGGTGGCGTGGTCGATGGTTACCCCGCTTTGCTCCAGCAGCACGAACAGGGGCGTATGGGCCAGATCCGACTCGCTGTAGTGGTGCGCGATGCGCGCCGGCACATGGGTGGTGAGGTAGGAGAACGGCTGGTCTTCCACCTGCCGCACGCGCACTGAACGCTGGGTCTTTTCGCCGCTGGCCAGCTTGAGCTTGTCGCGGATCGACGGTTCCGGCGTCACATAGGCGAACTCCAGCAGGCGCACCTTCGAGGTGCGGCTCATCTTCAGCATATTGGGCAGCAGATTGGAGACGCTGGCGGTCATCACGGTGGCGTCCAGGGGCTGCTCCAGCACCACCGTGCCGACCCCGGGGCGGCGCGCGATCAGCCCGGCCCGTTGCAGGGCTTCCATGGCCCGGCGCACCGTCACCCGCGATACCTTGTACTGCTCCGCCAGCTTCAGCTCGCCGGGCAGCTTGTCCCCCGGCTCCAGGCGGCGGCTGAGGATGGCGTCGCGCAGCAGCAGGTAGAGGTTGTGGGATTTGGTGCCGCTGACCGCGGTTTGCAACGACGATTCATTCATGGCGCGGGGCCCCCTGGGATCGATGACGGACCGGTGACCCGGCTTGACGCTGTTCTTCTTTAAACATATAAATGTATTATATATAAGTCATTTTGATGTTTGGTGTGATCTGCATTGTAGGCCAGTTCCGGACCTCTGTTTAGTCCGGTGTCGGTCGGCGCCAGCGCACCGGGAAACGGCAACCGAGAGAGCGAATGAGTCAAGTGAGTAGTAATTTCAAGGATCGACTGGGGCAGGATGATATCGTGGTGGCGCCGGGCGTTTACGACGCGCTGAGCGCGTCGATCGCCGAGCAGAGCGGCTTCGATACCGTGTACCTGTCCGGGGCCAGCATCGCCTACACCAAGCTGGGCCGGCCGGACATCGGCCTGACCAGCTTCACCGAGGTGGTGGACACCCTGGCCCACATTCGCGAGCGCACCGAGGTGTCCATCGTGGTCGACGGCGACACCGGTTTCGGCAACGCCATGAACGTGGCGCGCACCGTGCGGCTGATGGAAGCCGCCGGCGCCAACGCCATTCAATTGGAAGACCAGACCTATCCGAAGCGCTGCGGTCACCTGCGTGGCAAGAGCCTGGTGCCGGCCGGGGAGATGGTCGGCAAGATCAAGGCGGCGGTGGACGCGCGCCGCGACTCGCAGACGCTGATCATCGGTCGCACCGACGCGCTGGCGGTGGACGGCATCGAGGCCGCCCTGGCGCGCGCCGAGGCCTACCGCGAAGCGGGCTGCGATCTGTTGTTCGTGGAAGGGCTGCGCGGCACCGATGACATCGACGCGGTCATGGGCCGTTTCAAGGGGCACGTGCCGGTAATGGCCAACATGGTGGAAGGCGGCGACACGCCGATCCAGGATGCCGCCGCCCTGCAAGCGCTGGGTTTTTCCATGGTGATTTTCCCCGGGGCGCTGGTACGGGCCTTCACCTTCATGGCCAACCGCTTCTTCGGCACCCTGAAAAACGATGGCACCACCGACAACTTCCGCGACCGGATGCTCGACTTCAAGCAGCTCAATGAATTCCTCGGCACGGAACGGATTCTGGCCGCGGGCAAGCAATACGAAGACCCCACCAGCTAGGCGGAGACAGCATGATTACCACCGACAAAACAGCCAAGCAGATTTTCCAGGACGTGATCGCCAACCCGCAGCGTGTGCCTTTCGGGTTCGGCAAAAAGGCGGTGCTGGTGAACGTGGACCCGCAGAAGGCGTACACGCGCACCGACCTCTACAAGACGGCCTATGAAACCGATCCGCGCCAGCTCGAGTACGTCAACGCGCTGGCCGAACACTTCCGCACGCTGAACTGGCCGGTGGTCTGGACCCATGTGGCCTTTCTGGAGTCCGCCGAGGACGCCGGCGTCTGGGGCACCCGCACCGACACTCCGGACTCGCTGCAGAACATCAAGTACGGCTCGGACCGGGCCGCTTTCGATGAGCGGGTCAACATCGACCACCACCGCGACGTGGTCTATACCAAACGCATGCCCTCCGCCTTCTTCGAAACGCCGCTGCAATCCTTGCTGGTGTGGCACCAGGTGGACACGGTGATCATCACCGGCGGCTCCACCTCCGGCTGCATCCGCGCCACCGCGGTGGAAAGCCTGTCGCGGGGTTACCGCACCATCGTGCCCCAGGAGTGCGTGGCGGATAAGCACGAGAGCTACCACTACGCCAACCTCACCGACCTGCATCTGAAGTACGCCGACGTGATGAACGTGGCCGACGTGCTGGCCTGGCTGGACGGTGAAAGCGCATGAAGGAAAGTCTCGGCGTTTACGATTACTGGCCCTATGAGGACCGCCCCAAGCTGGAGTGGCCCAACGGCGCCCGGGTGGCGTTCTGGGTGGCTCCCAATATCGAGTTCTACGAACTGGACCCGCCGGCCAACCCGCACCGCAAGGCCTGGCCCCAGCCGAGCCCGGCGGTGCCCGGATACAGCATCCGCGATTACGGCAACCGGGTGGGCCACCGCCGGCAGATGGCGTTGCTCGACAAGTATGGCATTCGCGGCTCGGTGTCCCTGTCCGTGGCGCTGTGCGAGCACCACCCGGAGATCATCGACATGTGTCGGGAGCGGGATTGGGAGCTGTTCAGCCACGGCATCTACAACACCCGCTACACCTACGGCATGAGCGAGGCCCAGGAACGGGCCATGATCCGCGACGCCATGGAATCCATCCATCACCACACCGGCCAGCAGTGCGCCGGCTATCTGGCCCCGGCGCTGTCCCACTCCGAGCGCACCCTGGACCTGTTTGCCGAGGTCGGCAGCGAACTGTTCGGTGACGAGGGCGGCTTCTACACCTGCGATCTGTTCCACGACGATCAGCCCACGCCGGTGTCGGTGCGCAACGGCAAGCGCTTTATTTCGGTGCCGTATTCCCTGGAGATGAACGACACCATCGTCTACACCGTCAACAAGGTGGAGCCGCGCCATTACGCCACCATGCTCAAGCGGCACTTCGACCGGCTCTACGAAGAGGGCGCCGAGTCCGGCACGGTGATGTGCATTCCCACCCACAACTACCAGGTGAGCTGCCCGCACCGCATCAAGGCGCTGGAAGAGGCCCTGGAATACATCACCGGCCACGACGGCGTCTGGCTGGCCACCGGCCGGGAAATCGCCGAGCACTATCTGGCCCACCATTACGACACTGCCGTGGCCGACATCGAACGCCGCAAGGGAGGCGCCCAATGAGCCTGGACGACCGCTACTTCGAGTACCCCTGGCGCCGGCACGGCTATGACCACGACCGCTATGACTGGACCATGCTGGCGGACCGCCCGCCGGTCACCTGGCCGGGCGGCAAGCGTCTGGCGGTGTGGGTGAACCTGTCCCTGGAGTTCTACCCGCTCAACCAGCGCGGCGAGCCCTTCAAGGTGCCCAACGGCATGAAGATGCCGTACCCGGACCTGCGCCACTTCACCCTGCGCGACTACGGCAACCGGGTGGGCGTGTTCCGCTGTCTGAAGGCGTTCGACCGGTACGGCGTGCGCCCCACGGTGGCGATCAACAGTCAGCTGGCGCGGGACACGCCCTACCTGACCCGGCGTCTGCTGGAGCGCGACACCGAGCTGCTGTGCCACGGCTGGAACATGGATCACCTGCACTACGGTGGCCAGGATCCCCGGGAAGAACGGGAGCAGGTGAAGCGCTCCCTGGACACCCTCAATCAATTGGCCGGACGGCCGGTGCGCGGCTGGCTCAGCCCGGCGCGCAACCAGAGCTGGCACACGCCGGACCTGCTCGCCGAGCACGGCGTGGAATACTGTGCCGACTGGGTCAACGACGACATGCCGTACCCGTTCCGGACCGACCACGGCCCGCTCACCATGATGCCGCTGTCCACCGAGATCGAGGATCAGTTCGTGATCGGACAGAACCTGCACTCCGAGGACAGCTGGGTGGAACAGGTCCAGGACGCGGCGGACTTTCTCGCCGGCGAAGCCGCCGGGCAGGGTGGACGGATGCTGGGACTCAGCCTGCATCCCTGGCTGATCGGCCAACCGCACCGCATCGCCTGCCTGGAAGCGGTGCTTGAGCAATTGAGTCGCCGTGACGACGTCTGGCTGGCCACCGCCGGCGAGATTCTCGACGCGTTCAACACCCAGACCCGGTCGGAGCGCTGAGCATGGCCGAGGTCCGAACCGACGGCGCCGAGCTGGAATTCGAGCTGACCCTGCCGGTGGTGGTGGTGGGCGCCGGCGCCTGCGGTCTGGTCGCCGGCCTGGCGATCCGCTCCCTGGGCGTGGAGGTGGTGGTGCTGGAACGGGACGCGGTACCCCGGGGCAGCACCTTTATGTCGTCCGGCTTCGTGCCGGCGGCGGGCACCCGTTTCCAGCGCGCCGCCGGCGTGGAGGACGACGCGGCGCGCATGGCGGCGGACATTCAGGGCAAGAATCACGGTCAGGCCGACCCGGCCATCGTCGACACCCTGGCACGGCGTTCCGGCGCCGTGATCGAATGGCTGGCGGACCGGCACGGCGTGCCCTTCGAGCTGGTGGAGGGCTTTCTCTACCCTGGCCACAGCCGCCTGCGGATGCACTGCACGCCGCGTCGTACCGGCGAGGAACTGATGAGCTGCCTGCTCAACGCCGCCGAGGCGGCGGAGCTGGATGTGCTCACCCGGGCGCGGGTCACCACCCTGCATGTGGACGAACGACGCCGGGTGCGCGGCCTGACCTATCAACGTCCCGACGGCGTCGAGGAGCGTCTCGGCTGTGAGGCGCTGGTGCTGGCCTGCAACGGCTACGGCGGCAATCCGGAGCTGATCGCCCGCCACATTCCCGCCATGGCCGGGGCTCTCTACTTCGGTCACGAAGGCAACCGCGGCGAGGCGGTGCAATGGGGCGAGGCGCTGGACGCCAGCCTCAGGGACATGGGTGCCTATCAGGGCCACGGCTCCCTGGCCTGGCCCCACCAGACCCTGATTTCCTGGGCGGTGATGATGCAGGGCGGGGTGCAGGTGAACCTGCACGGGGCGCGCTTCTCCAACGAGCACCTGGGCTATTCGGAGCAGGCCGCCAAGGTCAACGCCCAGCCGGAGAGCCGGGCCTGGAACCTGTACGACCGGCGCATTCATGAACAGGCGCTCAAATTCGAGGATTACCGCAACGCCGAGGCCGCCGGCGCGGTGAAGCGATTCGACGGTCTGGAGGCCCTGGCCGAGGGGCTGGCGGTGCCGCTGGAGACGCTGCGCGGGGAGTTCGACGCCATGGCGGCGGCCGCGGACAGCGGCCAGGCGGACCGTTTCGGTCGGACCTTCGAGCCCGCCCACCGGCTGGCGCCGCCGTACTTTGCGATCCGGGTCACCGGTGCCCTGTTCCACACCCAGGGTGGTCTGGAAGTGGACACCGACGGTCGGGTGCTGGACCGGGACCGCGGGCCGCTGCCCAATCTGCTGGCCGCCGGTGGCGCCGCCCGCGGCGTGTCCGGTGCCGGCGACGATGGCTATATGTCCGGCAATGGTCTGCTCAGCGCGGTGGTGCTGGGCGCCATCGCCGGAGAGACGGCGGCGGCCCTGGCCGGCGCCCCCTGAAACGGAAAAACGCCAGTAGCGTTTTTTGACGTCGCGTCAGCGACGGTGGGCGCAAAAAAGGCCCCGTTCGGGGCCTTCTCGGAGCGATCCACGTTACAGCGGATCGGCGCGACGGGGAGCGGAGCTCAGTGCTCGTGGCCGCCCGGGCCGTGCACGTGGCCGTGCTCCTGCTCTTCGTCGGTGGCTTCACGGACTTCGGTGACTTCCACGTCGAAGTTCAGGGTCTCGCCGGCCAGCGGGTGGTTGCCGTCCACGGTCACTTCCTCGCCTTCCACCGCGGTGATGGTGAAAATGCGCGGACCGGCTTCGGTCTGTGCCTGGAATTGCATGCCGGGCTGCAGCTCACCGCCGGCGCCTTCAAAGGCGGAGGTCGGTACTTGCTGGATCAGACCTTCGTTGCGCTCGCCGTAGCCTTCTTCCGGCGCCACCTTCACTTCCAGCTTGTCGCCGGCTTCTTTGCCGACCAGCGCTTTTTCCAGGCCCGGAATGATATTGCCGTGGCCGTGCAGGTAGCTCAGCGGTTCCTCGCGCTGACGGGAGGAATCGATGGTCTGGCCGGCTTCGTTGGTCAGCGTGTAGTGGAAGGCCACTACCTTGTTGTCTGCGATTTGCATGCATGCCCCTTTGGGGTTGAATCGGGTGTGAATGACCGGCGCCCGGCGCCGTCTCAGGCCACTATGGTAACAGCCCGGCCAAGCCGCTGACCAACCGGCCCCGGGGCGCTGGCTCGAAATGACCATAACAGTCGTACCCACTGACCGCCGGAATCTGGCATCATGGCGCCATGCTTGAAGATCGTTTTGGACGCATTATCGATTATGTCCGGCTGTCGGTGACCGACCGCTGCGATTTCCGCTGCGTGTACTGCATGGCGGAGGACATGACCTTCGTACCCCGGGCGCGGGTGCTGACCCTGGAAGAAATGGCCCGCCTGGGGCGCGTGCTGGTGAGCCAGGGCGTGCGCCGCATCCGCCTGACCGGTGGCGAGCCGCTGGTGCGCAAGAACTTTACCGCGCTGGCGCGGGAACTGGGCGCCTTGCCCGGCCTGGAAGAACTGAACCTGACCACCAACGGCGCGCGCCTGGGCCGTTTCGCCGGCGAGCTGCGCGAGGCCGGCGTCACCCGCGTCAATATCAGCCTGGATTCCCTGCGTCCGGACCGCTTCCGTGAGCTTACCCGCACCGGCCGTCTCGAGGACGTGCTGGAAGGCATCGAGGCGGCGCGCCAGGCGGGCTTCCGGCGGGTGCGCCTGAACAGCGTGATCATGCGTGGCCGCAACGAGGACGAGGTCGCCGACCTGGTGGACTTCGCCCTGCAGCGGGGCCTGGACATCGCCTTTATCGAGGAGATGCCCCTGGGCCAGATCGGCGAGCACAGCCGCCAGGAAGCGTTCGTTTCCTCCGAGGAACTGCGCGATCAGCTGGCCGAGCGCTTCACCCTGGTGCCGTTGGCCGCCGGCACCGCCGGCCCGTCCCGCTACTGGCAGGCGGACGGCTACCCGGACAGCCGGGTGGGCTTTATCTCGCCCCATTCCAACAACTTCTGCCACGCCTGCAACCGGGTGCGGGTCACCGCCGAGGGGCGCCTGCTGCTGTGTCTGGGCCATGAGCACAGCCTGGACCTGCGTGGCATCCTGCGCGCCCATCCGGACGACGATCAGCCGCTTATCGATGCCCTGCACCGGGGCATGCAGATCAAGCCGGAACGGCACGAATTCGACCTGGCCGAGGGCGAGCAACTGGTGCGTTTCATGAACATGACCGGCGGCTAACCTTTCGAAAGACTTTTCACGTTGCGGTTCAGGCTGGTTGCGGCATCATTGGACCGTCGCAATTGGAGGCCCACCGTGAAAACCCTGCCCGAGCTGTTCCAGAACAACGACGACTGGCGTCGTCAGATCGAACTCGACTCCCCCGGCTTTTTCAAAACCCTGGAAAACCAGCAGAGCCCGCGCTTTCTGTGGATCGGCTGCGCCGACTCCCGGGTGCCGGCCAACCAGATCGTCGGCCTGATGCCCGGCGAGCTGTTCGTGCACCGCAATGTGGCCAACCTGGTCAACCACACCGACCTGAACCTGCTGTCCGTGCTGCAGTTCGCCGTGGACGTGCTCAAGGTGGAGCACATCATGGTGGTCGGCCATTACGGTTGCGGCGGGGTGCGCGCCGCCATGGAGGATCAGCCCCACGGTCTGATCGACAACTGGCTGCGTCAGGTGCGCGAACTCTACCTGCGCAACCGCAAGGCGCTGGCCGAACTGCCCGACGACGGCGCCCGCCTGGACCGCATGTGCGAGCTGAACGTCACCCGTCAGGTGATCAACGTGGCCAACACCACCGTGGTCCAGGAGGCCTGGCGCCGCGAGCAGCCGCTGACCATCCACGGCTGGATTTACTCCATCGCCGACGGTCGTCTCAGCGACCTGGACCTGGGCGTGCAGACCAATCAGGAACTGCGCGGCCTGGAAGCGGACAGCTACGCCTCCTGACCTGTCCCGGCCCGGGGCGGTCAGGGGCGGTTACGGAAACCGGGCCCGCCGCCAGGTGGGTCCGGCCAGCTGCGCCCCGGGCGCGAACAGGGCACGGCTCTGAACGTGGCTGAAGCCGCCGTCCCGCGCCTGGTCCACGGTCAGCCCCAGCTGCAGGGTGGCGGGCACGCCCAGCGCCGCCACCCCGTCCTGTATCCGCCGCCGTGCCGCGCCGTCGTTCAGGTCGGGGTGCAGTTTGATCAGATCCGGTGGGCGGGCGCCCCAGAAGTCCGCCGCCGGCGACGCCGTGACCCGATCCAGGGCAATGCGATAGCCGTAGTCCCGGTAACTGTCCAGCGCCCGCGCCAGATCCTCGCCGCCACCCCGGGAGCCCTGCTGGATTTCCAGCATTACCCTTGAAGGCTCCAGCCCGCACTCGCGCAGGATACGCTCGAACGCCAGCCCATGTTCGCGGCGCACGCTGGCCAGATGGCGCGGATGCACGTTCAACGACAGCAGACCGCCGACGCTGGGCTGCAGCAGGAAATTGAGCGCGTGCAGGGTGCGGCAGAGACGATCCAGATAGATGATGTCCTCCGCGCTGCTGGCCAGCATGAACAGCGACGATGGCGTCAGCCGGCCGACCCGGCCGGTAACGCTCAGCAACGCCTCGTGCCCGCCCTGTTGCTCCGAGGTCAGCGCCACCATGGGCTGGAACAGGGTCCCCAGCTTCAGGCCGGCATAGTCGGCCACCACCCGGTCGCCTTCCATGCTCAGGGCGTCACGCAGCGCCACCCGCTCGCCGTACTGGCGGACCTGTTCCCGATTGAAGTAGTCCAGTAGTTCGTGAATGGGCATGGGACCTCCTGGCGGACGATGACGATGGCAGGCAGCGTAACTCATGCTTTTTATTCCCAAAAAGAATAATTCAATAGAAATATATTCCTTTATGATCTTTCGGGCCGGCGACTAGCATGTTCCCCATCGCCGAACGGTTCGGCGCGGCCCACCCGACAGCGGGAGGCGATTTTCGTCTTGTCGAGTTTCACGCTGTCTGGAGAACACCGTCATGAAAAACGGGATTGTGCTGGTCACAACCGTCTTGCTGGGGGGGCTGCCGATCATCGCCGGCGCCGCGCAACCGTCCTTGTACGGGAAAGTGAATCTGTCGCTGGAGAACATCGATTTCGAGGGCGCCAGCCTGGCCGGCCCGCGCGTCGCGGATGAGTGGGAGCTGAATTCAAACAACTCCCGAATCGGGATCAAAGGGGACTTTGATCTGGACGTGGGCAACCTCAAGGCCGTCTACCTGGCCGAATTCGGCATCGATGTGGACGAAGGTGACAGCGGCGGCCAGACCTTCAGCCAACGCAATATCTACGCCGGGTTGCAGGGTGCTTACGGCACCGTGATCGCCGGCAAATTCGATACCCCGCTGAAACGCATCGAAGGCCCCGTGGATCAGTTCAATGATCTGTACGGTGACCTGGATACCTTTATCGGCGGCCAGAATCGAAGCAGCAATATCATCCAGTACCAAACGCCGTTGCTGTGGAACGGCCTGACCGTCAAGGCGGCCTTTTCGCCGGCGGAACAGGACGATGTGGACGGCGACGGCGTCGATGAGGACGGTCTCGCCGATACCGTGTCCGCGTCCCTGGAATGGCAACGGGAGCGCCTTTATGCCGCGCTGGCCTACGAAAAGGATCAGGCGGCCCGTCGCTCGGTGGATGGTATCGACCGGGCCGACCTGCTGCGGGCCAGCCTGTCCTACCGGCTCGGCGCGCTGGAGCTGGGCGCGCTGGTGCAACAAGCGGAGGACGCCGCCCCGAACAGCGATCTGGAAGACCGCAGCCTGCTGGCCAGCTCGGCCTGGCACTTCGAGCGTCTGACGCTGAAAGCCCAGGGCGGCCGGACCAAGGGTGAGGAAACCGGCGAAAAGCTGACGCTCTGGGCGCTGGGCGCCGATTACCGATTGGGTAGCGGCACCGTGGCCTATGTCTATCTCTCACAACTGGAACGGGACGACGCCGGCACCGAGGATCGTGCCGCCGGCACCGGCCTGGCCTTCAAGTTCTGACTCGTCGAGGAGAAGTCATCATGAGTCACCCGCACTCACAGCGTACGCCGGCACTGGATGAGGGTGATCTGGCGGCCCTGCTTGCTTCGCTGATCAAGGACCTGCGTTTCGGCGCGGTGGAAATCACCGTGCACGAAGGTCGCGTGGTCCAGGTGGAACGAAAGGAAAAATACCGCTTCGAGAAGCGTTGAGACGCACGGCGGTACCCCAGGCTGACCGGACCACCGGAGGCCTCCAAAACGCTATTCAATAAGCACTGATGGAGGCTGAAAAAATGAACTGGAAAAGTGGACTGGCCGTCGCGGCCCTCGGTCTGGTACTGAGCCAGACGGCGCTGGCGGACCGTGAAATCCTGAACGTGTCCTACGATCCCACCCGGGAACTCTACGAAGCGTTCAACAAAAAGTTTATCGAGCATTGGAAAGAGGAAACCGGTGAAACCGTCACCGTGCGCCAGTCCCACGGCGGCGCCGGCAAGCAAACGCGCGCCATTATCGACGGCCTGGAGGCCGATGTGGCCACGCTGGCGCTGGCCTACGACATTGACGCCATTTCCGAAAAGACCGGCATCATTCCCGAGGATTGGCAGACGCGGCTGCCGCACAACAGCGCGCCGTACACCTCCACCATCGTGTTCCTGGTCCGCAAGGGTAATCCCAAGGATCTGAACGACTGGGAAGACCTGCTCAAACCGGGCGTGGAAGTGATCACGCCGAACCCGAAAACCTCCGGCGGGGCGCGCTGGAATTATCTGGCCGCCTGGGCCTACGCCGAGAAGGCGTACGGCTCGGAGGAAAAAGCCCGCGAGTTCGTGACCAAACTGTTCAAGCAGGTGCCGGTGCTGGACTCCGGCGCTCGCGGCGCCACCACCACCTTCGTGAAACGGGGCATCGGTGACGTGCTGCTGGCCTGGGAAAATGAAGCGCTGCTGTCGATCAACAAACTCGGAGAAGGCGACTTTGAAATCGTGGTGCCATCGATCTCGATTCTCGCCGAACCGCCGGTGACGGTGCTCGACAAGAACGCCGGGAAACATGGCACCACCGACATCGCCAAGGCCTACCTGGAGTATTTGTACAGCCCGGTGGGCCAGGATCTGGCCGGCAAGAACTACTACCGCCCGGTGGACCCGGAATACGCGAAGAAATACGCGGACACCTTCCCGGAGGTGAATCTGGTGACCGTCAACGAGGCCTTCGGCGGTTGGCAGAAAGCCCAGCGTACGCACTTCAATGATGGCGGTGTGTTCGATCAGATCTACAAGCCCGAGTGATCCTGAATCATGGCCAAACGAGTCATACCCGGCTTCGGGTTGTCCCTGGGCTTCGCCACGTTCTACACCAGCCTGATCGTGTTTATCCCCCTGGCGGCTCTGTTCGCCAAGGGGATATCCCTGGGCGGTGACGATTTCTGGCGCGTGGTCAGCGACCCCCAGGCGGTGGCCAGCTACAAGCTCAGTTTCGGCGCCGCGCTGGCCGGCGCCTTGATCAATCTGGTCTTCGGCGTGCTGGTGGCCTGGGTGCTGGTGCGTTACTCCTTCCCCGGGCGACGGGTGGTGGATGCGCTGGTGGACCTGCCCTTCGCGTTGCCCACCGCGGTGGCGGGCATCGCCCTCACCGAACTGTACGGACGCAACGGCTGGTTCGGTGAGCCCCTCGGTGAGCTGGGGCTGAAAGTGGCCTACACACCGATTGGCGTGACGCTGGCGCTGACCTTTATCGGTCTGCCGTTCGTGGTGCGCACGGTACAGCCGGTACTGGCCGGATTGGACCGGGAATGGGAAGAGGCCGCCGCCAGCCTGGGCGCGGATCGCTGGCAGACCTTCCGGCGGGTGCTGTTTCCCGCGCTGTTGCCGGCCGCGTTGACCGGCTTCGCCCTGGCGTTCGCCCGCGCGGTGGGCGAATACGGTTCGGTGGTGTTCATCAGCGGCAACATGCCGTTTCGCACCGAGATCACACCGCTGTTGATCTACAGCAAACTGGAGCAGTACGACTACGCTTCGGCTTCGGCGCTGGGCATGGTGATGCTGCTGTTCTCCTTCGTGTTGCTGTTGATCATTAACGGGCTCCAGTTCTGGAGCGTCAAGCGAGCCGGAGGCTGACGATCATGAGCTTTGTACTCCCCGCGAGGGAAGCCCGCGTCACCGAACGCGCGGTGACCGAAGCGCCCTGGCTGCGGCGCGTGCTGATCGGTGTCGCGCTGGCATTTCTGCTCGCCTTTTTGCTGGTGCCCCTGTTTCTGGTGTTTCGCGAGGCGCTGTCCCAGGGGCTGCGGGTCTATCTGGCGGCGCTGTCCGATCCGGACGCCCTGCACGCGATCAAGTTGACGTTGATCGCCGCCGCCGTGGCGGTGCCGTTGAATGTGGTGTTCGGTCTGGCGGCGGCCTGGTCGATCACCAAGTTCCGCTTCCGGGGCAAGCAGGTGATGATCACCCTCATCGACCTGCCGTTCGCGGTGTCGCCGGTGATCGCCGGGCTGATCTATGTGTTGCTGTTCGGCAGCCGTGGCTGGCTCGGGCCCTGGTTGGAAGACAGTGGTTGGCAAATCATCTACGCGGTACCCGGCATTGTGCTGGCCACCGTCTTCGTGACCTTTCCGTTCGTGGCCCGGGAGTTGATTCCGGTGATGCAGGGACAGGGCGTCACCCACGAGGAAGCGGCGCTGACCCTGGGCGCCAGCGGCTGGCAAACCTTCCGGCGCGTCACCTTGCCGTCGGTGAAGTGGGGCCTGCTATACGGCGTGATTCTGTGTAATGCCCGGGCGATGGGCGAGTTCGGCGCGGTGAGCGTGGTGTCCGGCCATATTCGCGGTGTCACCAATACGCTGCCGTTGCATGTGGAAATTCTCTACAACGAATACGAGTTTGCCGCGGCCTTCGCCTGCGCATCGCTGCTGGCCCTGCTCGCCGTGGCCACGCTGATCGCCAAGTCCGCCCTGGAATACAAGCATCAAAAGGATCGTCAGCGGTCGCTGCGCGCCGCCGCCCGTGAGGAACAGCTATGAGCATCGAAATTCGCAATCTGAATAAAAACTTCGGCGCCTTCCGGGCGCTGGATGATGTATCACTGACGCTCCGCAGCGGTGAGCTGGTGGCGCTGTTGGGGCCGTCCGGCTGCGGCAAGACCACCTTGCTGAGGATCATCGCGGGGCTTGAGTACGCGGATGCCGGGACCGTCCTGTTCTCGGGCAAGGACGCGACCACCACCCACGTGCGCGAGCGCGGCGTGGGCTTCGTGTTCCAGCACTACGCGTTGTTCCGGCATATGACGGTGTTCGACAACGTGGCGTTCGGGTTGTCGGTGCGCCCACGCCGGGACCGCCCCGCCAGGAACGAGATCGCCCGCCGCGTGCACGAGTTGCTGGCGCTGGTGCAGCTGGACTGGCTGGCGGACCGTTACCCGGACCAGTTGTCCGGTGGTCAGCGCCAGCGCATCGCCCTGGCGCGCGCGCTGGCGGTGGAGCCCAAGGTACTGCTGCTGGACGAGCCGTTCGGCGCCCTGGACGCGCGGGTGAGAAAGGATCTGCGCGCCTGGTTGCGGCGCCTGCACGATGACATCCACGTGACCTCGGTGTTCGTCACCCATGATCAGGAGGAGGCGCTGGAAGTGGCCGACCGGGTGGTGGTGATCAACCAGGGCAAAGTGGAGCAGGTGGGCACCCCCCAGGAGATTTACAACGCCCCGGCCACGCCGTTCGTGTACGGCTTTATCGGCGATGCCAACCGATTGAACGGCCAGGCCGCCGGCGGCTGGGCGGACTTTCATGGGCTGAGGGTGGCGGCGCCGGAGTTCGCTCAAAGCGAGCCGCGTCCAGTGACCGGCTATATCCGGCCCCACGACATTGAGTTGAAAGGCGAGGGCGGCGACGGCGTGGCCGGCCATGTGGAAAGCGTGGCCCAGGTGGGCGCGGCCCTGCGCATCAGCGTGCGCGTCGGCGAAAGCGCGCCCTCACTGCAGGTGGAATTGCCTCACCACGGTGGACGCTGGCCGTTCGTGGTGGGGGAGGCGGTGCACGCCCGGCCCCGGGCCGGGCGTGTGTTCGCGGGCTGAGGGCCGGTCAGAACCAGATCCGCACGCCGGCGACCAGGGTGGTGTCTTCCACCTCGCCGCCGGCGTCGCGGGTGCGCGACGCGGTGTCGCCGAATCGCCGCTCCCAGTTCACGCCGATGTAGGGCGCCAACTCCCGGCGGATTTCGTAGCGCAGTCGCAGGCCGGCCTCCACGTCCATCAGGCCGGCGCCGGTGTGCAGCTCGTCGTCCGCCTTGCCGGCCAGGTTCATTTCGAGAGCCGGCACCAGGATCAGCTTCTGGGTGAACAGCAGCTCGTACTCGGTCTCCAGGCGCAGCTGGGTGAGGCCGTCCTCGCCGATGAACAGGTTGACGTCGGTTTCGAACCGGTAGGGCGCCACGCCTTGCACGCCCAGGCTGGCCCAGTCCCGGTTGGGGTCGTCCGGCTGCCAGTCCCGGCGCGCGCCCAGTTGCCAGTCCCAGAATGACGCGAAGGCATGGCTCCAGGCCAAACGGGTTTCGAACGAGTCGGTTTCACCGCCTTGGTCCATGAGCCGCTCGCCTTCGGTGCTCAGGTACAGTTTGTCGATGTCGCCGCCGTACCAGGCCGAGGCCTCCCACGCCGTCACGGTGCCCCGGTCCGCGTCACGGGCCTCCAACTGATCGATGATCACCCGGCTGAAGGCCGGCTCTCGCATGTCCATGCCGTGGGCGCCGCTCCACAGAACCAGCCCCGCCACGGCCAGCACCGGATTGAGTGTCCCGCTTTTCATGAGTGATGCCCCCCGTGCCGATGGCCGTCGTGGTGAAGCGTGGCGCCCTCCACCACGCGCACTTCCCGGAACATGCCCGCCTGCATGTGGTAGAGCAGATGGCAGTGGTAGGCCCAGCGGCCGAGGGCGTCGGCGCGTACCAGGTAGCTGAGCTTCTCGCCGGGTTTCACGGTGACGGTGTGCTTGCGCAGCAGGCGCCCGTCGCCCAGTTCCAGATCGCTCCACATCCCGTGCAGGTGGATCGGGTGAGTCATCATGGTGTCGTTGACCAGGGTGATGCGGGCGCGCTCGCCGTGGTGCAGCTCCAGGGGCACGGCGTCGGCGAACTTGATGCCGTTGAAGCTCCACATATAGCGGTCCATGTTGCCGGTCAGATGCAGCACGATCTCGCGGTCCGGATGGGGGCTGTCCGGGGCGCCGCCGGCGGTTTCCAGGTCCGCGTAGGTCAGCACCTTCCAGGGCCTTTCGCGCAGGCCGACGCCCGGGTCGTCCAGCAGCGCCGCCGGGGCCATGGCGCGCATGTCCACGCCGGGGCCGTATTCGGAGTCCAGGTGCTCGGTGGCGCTGGCGCGGGGCGCCAGGTCCGGATTGCCGGCCACGCTGGCCAGTGGCACCGGGGCGTCGGCGGCGCCGTGCGAGGTGCCGTGATCCATGTCGTCATGCCCCATGGCTCCGTGACTCATGGAACCGTGGTCCATGTTGCCGTGGTTCATGCCGCCGTGATCCATGCCGGCCATGGCACCCATGCCCATTTCCGTGTGGCCCAGCAGCGGCGGCTTGTCCATGGTCGGCACCTCGGCGCGCAGAGCCGGGTCCGGGGTCAGGGTACCCCGGGCGAAGCCGGAGCGGTCGATGCTTTGCGCGAACACGGTGAATGCCTGCTTGGTCTCCGGGGTGACGATCACATCCAGGGTTTCCGCCACGCCCAGGCGACACTCGTGGAAGCGCACCGGCTTCACCGGCTGGCCGTCCATGGCCACCACGGTCATGTCCAGGCCGGGGATGCGGATGTCGAAGAAGGTCATGGCGCTGGCGTTGATAAAGCGCAGACGGACCCGTTCGCCGGGCTGGAACAGGCCGGTCCAGTTGCCGCTGGGGCTATGGCCGTTGAGCAGGTAGGTATAGGTGTAGCCGGTGACGTCGGCCAGGTCGCTCTGGCTCATGCGCATGGTGTTCCACATGTGCCGGTCCTTGAGCGTCCTTACCACGCCTTTTTCGCGGAAATCGCGCAGCGTGTCGAACACCGTGCGTTCGTTGAAATTGTAGTAGTGGCTGAGCTTCTTGAGGGTGGCGTAAATGTGGTCCGGCGATTCATCGCTCCAGTCCGAGAGCACCATCACGTAGTCGCGGTCCACCGGGTGCGGCTCCGGCTCCGCCGGATCAATGACGATGGCGCCATACAGGCCGCTCTGTTCCTGGAAGCCGGAATGGCTGTGGTACCAATAGGTGCCGTTCTGCTTCACCGGGAAGCGGTAGGTGAAGGTCTCGCCGGGGGCGATGCCGTCGAAGGACAGGCCCGGCACACCGTCCATCCGGAACGGCAGCAGCAGACCGTGCCAGTGGATCGAGCTGGTCTCCGGCAGGTGGTTGGTGACCGCCAGGGTAACGGTGTCGCCCTCGCGCCAGCGCAGGGTGGGGGCCGGCAGGCTACCGTTGACCAGGGTGGCCGGGCGGCGCCGGCCGGTGAGGTTTACCGAGGCGCTGTCCAGGGTGAGTCGGAAATCCGTGCCGCTCAGTTCGGCGGCGCCGGTCTGGCCCTGTCGGGCCAGCAGTTGCCGGGGCGAAAGCCCCAGGCCGAGGGCGGCGCCGCCCAGGGCCAGGCCCTGGACGAAACGGCGCCGGCCCCATGAGGGGGTGCTTGAAGTCATCGTAAAGCTCCTGATGCATTGAGTCCGGCCTCTTCGAGGCCCGTTTTTTCGGCAATCAGAAGGGCGAGGATGGAGGGCGCCAGGGCGCGAAGGGGTAGCCGAGCGTGGCCGGGGCGGGGTGCGCGACGGAGGGCTCGCGGTCGGCGGGGGTGGCGATCCGTCGTGGCGCCGTGGTCGGTACGCCGGTGGCCTGGCAGGCCTGCGGGCAATGGCAGTGCGCGGTGTGGTGGTCGCAGGCCGGGGCGATGGACGCGTCGTGGTGATCGGCGCCGGCACAGGGCAAGGCGGAGGATGGCTGGCCGCCCGGAGCCGGGTGGTGCGGGCCGGTGTGGGCGATGGCGGGCACGGCGGAGGCCATGGCCAGAGGCAATACGCCCAGACCCATCAGCACCAATAACCCTATCGCACGCCGTACACCGTCCATGACGTCAGAATAAAACCCCGGGGTAGCCCCCGGGTCAAGCGTGGCCGCTGCGCCGGGTCAGCAGCCAGCGAAGGTCGTCCAGGCCCTGGCGCCACTCGCCGATGCCAGAGGCGGCATTGATGTGCCCCAGGTCGCCGCCGTTGCGGAAGGCCGCGCCCCATCGGCGCGCCAGGGCGCGGCTGTGGTCCAGCGTCATCCACGGGTCGGTGGTGCTGGCGATCACCCGGGCCGGCACCGGCAGCGTTCCGCCCAGGTCGTTCAGGGTCAGCGGCTCCGGGCAGGCCGGCGCCACCAGCAGCAGGCCGGCCACCTTGTCCGGGCGCCGGGCCGCGTAGCCGGCGCAGGCCAGGCAGCCGAAACTGTGCGCGATCAGCACCGCCGGTTCCGGCAGTGGTGCCAGCGCCTGGTCCAGGGCGCTTTGCCAAAGGTCCAGGTCGGGGCTTCGCCAGTCTTCCATTTGCAGGTCGTGCAGCCACGGCATGTGCTGGCGCCAGCGGCTTTGCCAGTGGCGTTCATCGCTGCCGTGCAGACCGGGCACCAGAATGCCCTGGAACGGGGCGTCATCCTTGACGGGGCGTGGGGCCGGCGCCGGCGGGGCGCTGGCGGCGGGCGTGGACAGGACCACGGACATGGGGGCTCTCCTTGGCGACTCACGGACGTCATACACCGGCGCGCCGGCCGGAAACGGCGCGAACCATAAGCGGGCGCGCGTGAGGAACGCGCCACAGCATACGCCGGGGTTCGGATTCGGGAAGCCTAAAGGGGGAGGTTTATGATTCTTTTACCGATGGCGGACGATTCGATGACAGGGCGGGCCAGGGCGGCCCGCCCGGCGGCCTTACAGATGGGCGCCGCCGTCCACGCGCAGCGCCTCGCCGGTGCTCAGGTCACCGCCGATCACCAGGCCCAGCACCGCCTGCGCCACGGTCTCCGGTGAAGCGGCGTCGTGCAGGGCGGCGCCGGCCTTGGTCTTGCTCAGCATCTTGTCGTAGGCCTCCTTGCCCAGTCCCTTCTCCAGCCACTCGCCCTGCACGAAGCCGGGACAGATGGCGTTGACGCGGACTTCCGGGCCGAGCACCCGGGCCAGGGATTTGGTCATGGTCAGCAGAGCGCCCTTGGACGCGGCGTAGGCGATGGAGCTGCCGACCCCGGCCAGGCCGGCGATGGAGGCCATGTTGACCACATGGGCCAGGCCCGCCTGACGCAGGGCGGGGGTGGCGGCGCGGGTCATCTGGTAGGCGCCCACGGTGTTCACTTCGTAGAGGCGCAGGAAGTCGTCCTTGTCCAGGCCATCCAGGTCATGGTGCGGGCAGAATTTGGTGGTGCCGGCGTTGTTGACCAGCACGTCGAGACGGCCGAATTCCTTCACGGTGGCGTCCACCAGCGCCCGGCACTGGGCGTCGTCGGCCACGTCGGCCCGCACCACCAGGGCGCGCACGCCCTGGGCCTCGCAGTCCCGGGCCACGGCGCGGGCGCCGTCCTCGTTGCGGCTGTAGTTGATCACCACGTGGCAGCCCTGCTCGGCGAACAGGCGGGCGGTGGCGGCGCCGATGCCGGAGGAAGAACCGGTGATCAGAGCGACGGCGTTTTTCAGTTTCATTGTTATGGTCCCGTGTCAGTCAAACGATGACCCGGGACGTTACTGCATTCCCGGGCCGGTGTCGCCGGTGGCCTGCGCGAACAGGGTGGCCAGGGCATCGAGCTGATCCTCGATCTCCCAGTTCACATCCTTGGACAACACGTGCAGCAGGATCATGGCGTTGAGCGGTGCGTCGGAGTCGTCGCCGCGCAGGCGATTGACGAAGCTGCGGTTGAGTTCGCCGAGGTTGTGGTAGGCCTGGTGCAGGTCGTCCAGATCCAGGGACATGTCCTGGTGCGGGCGGCGTTGCAGGTAACGGCTGAGCAGGTAGAAGCCCACGGTGCGGGCCAGGGTTTCGGTTTCGTTGCTCACCGGCAGATGAAACAGGGCCATGGGGCGCAGAAAGCGGGTGTGGGGGCAATCGCTGAGCGCGCACACCAGCCCGAACAGGGAACTGAGCGCCCGTTGCACCGTGGTGTGGGCATGGTACTCGCGCTGACCGCTTTCGACCTTTAATTGCAGGCTCTCGAACGACTCGCCCAGATTGCGCACCGGCAGCGCGAAGGCCAGATTACGGGCGATCGGGCAATGGCGGTGCTCGGCCGGGTCCAGCGGGCAGTGGGCGCATTGGTGGTGTTCCAGCCGCGCCCAGGCCGGCGGTTCAAAGTCGTCCGGCACCGCCAGGCCGTGGTCGGTGGGCGACAGCGCCAGGGTTACGTGCACCGGGGGGCGGCCCTCCGGCAAAAAGTGATAACGCAGATCAGGCTGCATGGGCCTGGCCCTGCTGCGCCAGCGGCAGGCGGATGTCGAAGCGGGTGCCCTGCCCGGGGGTGCTTTCCACGGTCAGGGTACCGCCGTGGCGCAGGATGATGTCCTGGGAGATGGACAGACCCAGCCCGGTGCCCTTGCCGATCGGCTTGGTGGTGAAGAACGGCTCGAAAATCTGGGCCAGCTGTTCCTCGGCGATGCCGCTGCCGTTGTCGCTCACCGAGATTCGGTACCAATGCTCGTCGGCGCCCGCGTCGATGACGATCTCGCCGCGTCCCTCGATGGCCTGGGCGGCGTTCACCAGCAGGTTCATGAACACCTGGGAAAGCTGGCTCTCGGAGCCGTTGACCCGGGGCAGGTTGGTGTCGATGTCCAGGCGTACCCCGACCCGGTTACGCAGTTCGTGGCCGGCCAGGCTCAGGGCCACGTTCACGCAGCGGGCCACGTCCACCGGCGCGAAGTCTTCCTGCTTGTTGTAGGAGAAATGCTTGAGGTCGCGAATGATCTTCTTGATGCGCTCGATGCCCTCGGCGGTTTCGCGCATCAGGGCCGGATGGTCCTGCAACACCATTTCCAGGGAGCGTACGTTCAGCGTCAGGGATTTTTCGGTCTGCAGGAACTGCTCGAAGCGCTGGGGATCGATGCGCCGGCGCAGCCCCTGGATCACCGAGGCGAGCCCGTCCAGATACTGTTCGCAGCGGCGCAGGTTGGCGGACACGAAGGCAATCGGGCTGTTGATTTCGTGGGCGATGCCCGCGGAAATGGTGCCCAGCGACGCCATTTTTTCCGAGTGCAGCAGCATCGATTCCACCTGATTGATCTTCTGTTCCTTATCGCGCACCGCCTGGATCAGCTCGCTGTTCTGCGCCTTGATCTGGGTGATGTCGGTGCCGAAGTAGATGTAGCCGTCGTCCTCGTCGGTGATGTAGGAGAGCGGAAACAGGAACATGTTCACCCAGTACAGGTCGCCGTTTTTCGAGCGGCAGCAGACCTCGCCGTTCCAGACGCCACGACGGGCCTGGTCGCTGCGCATGAAGTGCGCTTCCAGCTCCGGGTGGTCCAGCGGGTGGTGCATGCTCTCGTGCTGGCCGACCAGATCGCGGAAGTGAAAGCCGCCCAGGGTCAGGAAGCTGTCGTTGGCGAAGGTGATCACACCCTTGGTGTCGGTGGTCAGCACGCAGTACTCATCGATGATGCGCGCCAGCGGCCCAAGCACTTTCTTGTTGAGTTTGTACTCGTCGGCGTTGACCTCGATCAGACGCAGCTTGCGGCCGAAGCTGCTCTGGCTGAGCGAGGAAAATTCGGCCAGCTTGGCCTCCACGCTCATCGAGGCGCGGTAGGTCTTGTACAGAAAGAACACGATGATCAGCAGGATCAGGGTGGACGACACCAGAAACAGCCCCTGGCTGCCCATGCCGGCGAACGGCCCCGTTAACCCCTGAAACAAATCCATGCGCCGTTACCCCCTTGCCGGCGTGGCTGGTCAGCCGTGGTAGCCCATGCTCTTCAGTGCCTCGCGCTGGTCGCGCACGGTCTGGGCCAGAATCTTGTTCTCCAGCAGCACGTCGCGAAACTTGAGCCCTTCCTCCACGCACTGGATCAACTGTTCGTCTTCCCACGGTTTGGGCACGAAGCGGAAAGCGCTGGCCTGGTTGATGGCGGACATCAGCGTGTCGATGTCGATCACGCCGGTCAACAGGATGCGGATGGTGTCCGGCTGCATCTCCCGGAACGCCTGCAGCAGCTCGATGCCGTCCACCTCGGGCATGCGGTAGTCGGTGATCACCGCGTCGAAGATGGTGGTGCGGGCACGGCGCAGGGCCTGGGCCGGGTCGGTGAAGGTTTCCACCTCCCAGTCCTCGCGGGCCGCCATGACCCGGCGCAACGCCTTGAGAATATAATCTTCGTCGTCCACGACCATGATGCGGTACATGGTGCTTCCCCCTTATGCGTCCCGGTGGATGGTGGTTGTTGGCTGTGTTGTCATCGTTGTCCCCGGACTGGCGATATTATGAGCGCCAAAGCGTGCAAAATCACCGCCTTCTCACCGATGCTTCACCCCTGACTAAGAACTTACTACTAGCCCTCTCGCCCTGCCAAGCGGTTTGCGATTTTGCGGTGGCCGGACGGGGTGCCTATACTGCCCGGGATTAATGGCCTTGACCGGTACCGATGCCCCGTTTTCGCGTTTTCGTCTATGCACTCCTTTGCCTCACCAGCCTGCACGTGCTGGTGGCGGACGTGGGCGTGCACGAACACCGGCTCAGCCATACCGGTGACCCGGTGCTGAGCGTCGGGGCCGATCACGCCCTCGCCCATGCCGACGCCGGCGCGGAGCGGCTCTCCCAGCCTTCCCATTGCTGCCAGTGCCACGGTTTCGTGTCGCCGCTGGCGGTGCTGCCGGCGCCCCCGGCACCGGCGCCCACCCTGATCAAGACGCCGGCGCCGCCGCTGCCCCTGGCGCCGTCGTTCGGTCCTTACCGCCCTCCCATTGCCTCGCTGACGGTGTAGTTCACCGCGGGCGCCTGCCCGCGTTCTTCCGTTAACGAGGAGCAATCCCATGAAAATTCTCCGGGTATCAGGCCTGGGGCTGGCGCTTGTGCTGTGCGCGGCCCGGGCCGGTGCCGATGACGCCGGCGGCTGGGCACACTGGCTGCAGCGGCAATTGGCCGACCTGCCCGCCAGCGGCGCCATCGCGGCGAAGGTGGAGGCCGACCGGGCGGAAAGCCGCGCCCTGGCCGAACCGCTCTACAACCCCGAACTGAACATCGGCTACGAGAACAGCGCCGAGACCACTCGCACCGTGGGCGTCAGTCAGACCCTGGACTGGTCCGGCAAGGGCCGGGCCGGCCAGCGCCTCGGCCAGGTGGCCGCCGACCTGGCCGAGGTGCGCGGCGATAAAGCCCGGGCCCGGCTGGCCGCCGTGGCCCTGGACGCCCTGATACGCTTCGACGCCGCCCGTGAACGGCTGGCGGCGGCGCGGGAACAGGAGCAACGCCTGCAGCGGCTGATCGAATTGGTGCGCCGCCGTGAGCGCAGCGGTGACCTGGGCCGGGTGGACGCCTCCCTGGCCTACCTGTCCCTGGCGCGGGTGCAGCGGGAGCTGGCCGACGCGGAAAGCGCGGCCACCGCGGCCACCGTGACCCTGCGCCGGCAACTGGCGGTCAGTGCCCCCGGCCAGCCGTTGCCCGGCGCCGATTGGTGGCGCCCGCTGGACGGCGAGCCGGATCTGGCGACGCGCCTCGCCGCCAGCTATGACCTGCGTCTGGCGGAGGGGCAACTGGCCCTGGCCGACCGCGCCGCCGAGCGCGACCGCAAGGGGCGCCGCACCGACCCGACCCTGGGGCTGCGTGTCGGCCGCGAGGGCGACGAGAACCTGTGGGGGCTGGATTTCTCCCTGCCGTTGCCGCTGTTCAATACCGGCGCCCCGGAATACCAGGCGGCCCTGGCCGGGGTGGAGCGGCGCCGGGCGCTGCTGGAGAAAACCCGCAATGACCTGCTGGCCGGTCTGGAAGGGGCTCTGCAGGACTACCGTCAGCGACATGAACGCTGGCGCCAGTGGCGCGCCCTGGCCGGGCCGCCGCTGGCGGACAGCGCCGAACTGCTGGAGCGGGTCTGGCGCCAGGGGGAGCTGACCACGCAGGACTACCTGCGCGCCCTGGACCAGCGGCTCGAAACCCGGCTGGCCGGGGTGGCACTGCGCCGTGCCATGCAGCTTGCCTGGGTGCACTGGCTCGACCAGAGCGCCGGCCTGGAAGGCTGGCTGCAACAGCTGGCCGACCAGCGGTCCGCCGCCGCCTCTTCTCTCTCCGCCGATCACCAAGGAACCACGCCATGAAGACCTTTCTGATGCTGCTGGCTCTGACCCTGGGGCCGGCGTACCCGGCCCTGGCCGGGCCCCACGACCAAGACCACGACCACGAGCCCGCCGAGGCCAATGACCACCAGGACGCTGAAGCGGGCGCCCACGACCACGACGAGGACGCCGCCGTCCTCACGCTCAGCGAGGCCCAGCGCGCCATGCTTGGTCTCAAGGTGACGCGACTGGCGCCGCGCCCGGGTTTGTCCCGCCGCCTGACGGTGCCGGCGGAGATCACCAGCGACCAGTACCGCACCTGGGTGGTGCCGGTGCGGGTGGACTCCCAGGTGCGCCAACGGCGCGTCACCCTGGGCGCCCACGTCCGCCAGGGCGACGCCATCGCCACCCTGTTCAGCCCGGTGATGGCCGACCTGCAAAGCGACCTGCTGGCCGCCGCCGACGAGTGGCGTCGGGTCAGCCGGCTGGGCCAGCGCACCGTGGGCAACCAGCGCTACCTGACGGTGCGCGGCCGCTACCAGTCCCTGCGCGCCCGGGCGTCCGGCTACGGGCTCAGCGACGCGGATCTGACCGCCCTGGAAAAGGGCGAGGCGGATCCCGGGGTCTACACCCTGCGCGCCCCGGACGACGGGCTGGTCCTCACCGACGCCTTTCAGCAAGGGCAGTGGCTGACCGCCGGGCAATCCCTGGTGACCCTGGTGGACGAAGCGACCCTGTGGGCGGAGGCCGCCCTGCCGCCCCGGCCGGGGCTGACCGTGCCCGCCGGCACGCCGGCCCGCGTGCAGGTGGGTGAGGCGAGGGTGGACGGCAAGGTGATCCAGGCCGGCCACCGTCTCGATCCGGTGACCCGCACCCTGCAGGTGCGGGTGGCGGTGCCCAATAAGGACCATCTGTTGCACCCGGGCATGTTCGCCGACGTGGCCCTTGAGCTGCCGTTGCCTGAGGACGCCCTGGTGGTGCCGGAGAGCGCCCTGACCCGGGGACCGGACGGCGACTGGCAGGTGTTCGTGGAGGCCGGGCCCGGGCGCTACCGGGCGGTCGAGATCACCGCCCTGGACGCCCTCGACGGTCTGCGCCGGATCACCGGCCTGGAAGCCGGTACCCCGGTGGTCACCGAGGGCGCCTTCTTTCTCGCCAGCGAGCAGGCCAAGGCCGGCTTCAGCGTGCACAACCACTAGGAGCCCGTCATGTTGAACCGTTGTGTGGACTGGGCGGTCAGGAACCGCCTGGTGGTGCTGATGCTGCTGCTGGTCACCGTCGGCGTGATCGGCTGGCAGTTGCCGCGCCTGAAACTGGATGCCTTCCCCGATGTCACCAACGTGCAGGTGCAGGTCAACACCGAAGCCCCGGGCCTGGCGGCGGAGGAAGTGGAACAACTGATCACCTACCCCATCGAGTCGGTCATGTACGCCCTGCCCCAGGTGGCGGAGGTGCGCTCGATCTCCAAGACCGGGCTGTCCATCGTCACCGTGGTGTTCGAGGACGGCACCGACATCTACTTCGCCCGGCAACTGGTGTTCGAGCGATTGCAGGCCGCCCGCGAGGACATTCCCGACGGCGTCGGCGTTCCGGAAATGGGGCCCAACACCTCCGGCCTTGGCCAGGTGTACCAGTATCTGCTGACCGCCGAACCGGGTTCCGGCATCGACGCCATGCAGCTGCGCAGCCTCAACGACTGGGTGGTGAAGTTGCTGTTGATGCCGGTGGCCGGGGTCACCGATGTGCTCAGCTACGGTGGCGAGGTGCGCCAGTATCAGGTCAATGTGAACCCCACCCGGCTGCTGGCCTACGATCTGAGCCTGCGGCAGGTGATGGACGCCATCGCCGCCAACAACCGCAACGCCGGTGGCTGGTACCTGGATCGGGGCGCCGAACAGCTGGTGATTCGCGGCCAGGGCTGGGTCGGGCACGGCCAGCAGGGGCTGGCCGACATCGGCGACATTCCGCTCAAGGAGGTGAACGGCACCCAGGTGCGGGTGCGGGATCTGGCCCGGGTGGAGTTCGGCGGTGAAATCCGCCAGGGCGCGCTCACCATGACCCGCCGGGACGGGCGCGGCGAACCCGAGTTTCTCGGCGAGGTGGTGGCCGGCATCGTGCTCAAGCGCATGGGCGCCAACACCAAGGCCACCATCGACGGCATCGAGGCGCGGGCCGAGCGGATCCGGGCGGCGCTGCCGGACGGCGTGCGCTTCGAGGTGTTCTACGACCAGGCCGACCTGGTGGAGCAGGCGGTGGACACCGTGGTCGGCGCGCTGCTGCTGGCCTTCCTGTTCATCGTGGTGGTGCTGGCGCTGTTCCTGATGAACCTGCGCGCCACGTTGCTGGTGCTGTTGTCGATTCCGCTGTCCATCGGCCTGGCGTTGCTGGTGATGGCGAGCCTGGGGATGTCCGCCAATCTCATGTCCCTGGGCGGTTTGGCGGTGGCCATCGGCATGCTGGTGGACGGCTCGGTGGTGATGGTGGAAAACCTGTTCAAACATCTGAGCCGCCGCGAGGGCAGCGGCGACGACCCCGGCGGCGTGCCGCTGCGCATCAGCGAGGCGGCCGGGGAAGTGGCGCGGCCGGTGTTTTTCGCCGCCGCCATCATCCTGGTGGTGTTCCTGCCATTGTTCGCCTTCGAAGGCGTGGAAGCGAAAATGTTCGTGCCCATGGCCACCAGCATCATGCTGGCGATGGCCGCCGCCGTGCTGGTGGCGCTGCTGGTGGTGCCGGCGCTGGCCGGTTTTTTGTTCCGCCGTGGCGTGGAGGAAAAGCCCAACCGTCTGGTGGCCTGGCTGGAAAAGCGCTACCGGACCTTGCTGGCGCGGGCCCTGGGCGCGCGCCGCCGGGTGATCGCCGCCGCGCTGGCGCTGCTGGTGCTGGCGTTGTCCACGGTGCCCTTTATCGGCACCGAGTTCGTGCCGACGCTGGAGGAGGGCACCTTGGCACTGCGTGTGACCCTGGCGCCCTCGTCCAGTCTCGACACCGCCCTGGAGGTGGGTAAGAAACTGGAGCGGGAGATCATGACCTTTCCGGAGGTCACCTACGCGCTCAGCCGGGTGGGCCGCGCGGAGATCGGCGGCGACCCGGAGCCGGTCAGCAACGTGGAAATCTACATCGGCCTCAAGCCGGTGGACCAGTGGCGCAGCGCCGACAACCGGCCGGAACTGCAGGCCCGCATCCAGGAAAAACTGGAAGCGCACCCGGGCCTGTTGTTCAACTTTTCCCAGCCCATCGCCATGCGCGTGGACGAACTGCTGTCCGGGGTCAAAGCCCAGCTGGCGATCAAATTGTTCGGCCCCGATCTCGGCGTACTGCAGGAAAAAGGCGACGCCATCGTGCGCGCGGTGGGGCAGGTGAGCGGTGCCACGGATGTGCAGCTGGAGCAGATCGCCGGCGAAGCGCAGTTGGTGATCACGCCGGACCGTAACGCCCTCAGCCGCTACGGCCTGAGCGTGGACCAGGTGATGAACCTGGTGGGCAACGGGCTGGGCGGCGGCAGCGCCGGGCAGGTCATCAATGGCAACGAGCGCTACGACATCTACGTGCGTTTCGAGGCCGCCGCCCGCGACAACGCGGAGGCGATCCGCAATCTGCGATTGCACGCTCCGGACGGTGCCTGGGTGCGGTTGGCCGACGTGGCGCGGGTGGAGCTGGTCACCGGGCCACCGCAAATCAGCCGCGACGACGTGCAGCGCCGGGTGGTGGTGCAGGCCAATGTGGCGGGCCGCGACATGGGCTCGGTGGTGACGGACATTCAGCGCGCCATCGACGAACAGGTGGATCTGCCCGCCGGCTACAGCGTCGATATCGGTGGCCAGTACGAGAACCAGCAACGGGCCCAGAAACGTCTGTCCACGGTGGTGCCGGTGGCGCTCGGACTGATCGCTCTGCTGCTGTATTTCGCGTTCGGTTCCCTGCGCCAGGCGCTGCTGATTCTGGTCAATGTGCCGCTGGCGCTGATCGGCGGCATTCTGTCCCTGGCGATCAGTGGCCAGTATCTGTCGGTGCCGGGCTCGGTGGGCTTTATCACCCTGTTCGGCGTGGCGGTGCTCAACGGCGTGGTCATGGTAGAGGCGATCAATCAGCGTCTGCGTGACGGCGAGCCGCTGGAGCGGGCGGTGTCGGAAGGGGCGGTGTCGCGCCTGCGGCCGGTACTGATGACCGCGCTTACCTCCATGCTCGGGCTGATCCCCATGCTGCTGGCCACCGGCGTGGGCAGCGAAGTGCAGCGCCCCCTGGCCGCGGTGATCGTCGGCGGCCTGGTGTCGGCCACCGCGCTGACATTGGTGGTGTTGCCGGCGCTGTATCCGTTGTTCACCGACTGGAAAGCCATCCAACGGCGCGCGCCCTGAAGCGCGCCGGTCCGTAACAAGCCGCCTCTTCGAGGCGGCTTTTTTATAAAAAAAGAGTTTTCTGGTAAAAAAAATCACGCTGAGAACCAGGCTGCATTACCACTGTGATGCAGGTCCGGACGGCGGGCGGGCCATTCAGTTTGATTTAAGTTGCTCCCTTTAGCGTGAGTCTCAAGGCACACGCAAACCGGCAAGGAGGGCTTTACCGTGATCAATCAAGCTGCTGTTTTCGATGGTTTCGACGCGGCCCTGGTGGAACGGGCCTTTCCGGCACTGTGTCGCGGTGATCGGGTGCTGGATGTGCCCTGCGGTGACGGTCGCATCAGCGCCTGGATGGCGGAACAGGGCTGGCAGGTGTGCGCCGTCGACAAGGCGCGGGCCGCCTTTCACACTCGCTCGGTACTCGACGCCAAGGCGCTGAGTGGCGATGTCCGCCTGGGTGAGCCGCTGTCGCTGCCCTGGCCGGACCGGTATTTTCAGGGCGTGCTCTGTTCGCGGCTGCCGGACGACGAGGAACTGCGCCGTGGCTGGTTGCGTGAGCTGGCCCGCGTCACCGATCACGCCCTGCTGGTGCCGTACTTCGCCACGCCCACCATGGCCGATCTGGGGCGTCAGCTGATGCCCTGGTCCCGGGTGGAGGGCCCGGTGGAGGGCGCCGGTGACGGTACGCCCCTGCCACGCTTGGCGTCGACCCTGAGCCGGGAAGGGTTCGAGCTGGACCGGGACTTTCCCCAGCGCCGCTTTCTGCCCTGCGTGCATCTGGCCCGCTTCGTGCGGCGGTCGCCGACCACGGCGGATTCTTCACCCGGAGGGTTTTCTTCCCACTGACAGTTGTGTGGCCCCAGGTCGCGGCAGCCCTGCTACACTGGCCGCGATCATTTCTCGAACGGGTATGGCATGCAGAAAATCGTTTTATGGGCCTTCCTGGCCGTGTTCGCCCTGATGCTGGTGGCCGGGGTGGCCCTCAATCTGTTCACCGACACCACCGTCTACCTGGCGCCCCTGTTCGGTCTGATCGGCACGGTCTGGGCGCTGCTGCGTCTGCGTGGCGTCACCCATGTGGCGGGCCTGCGTATCGGCCATAACGACGAAGAGCGCCCCGGTCCCTGACGCCTTTCTTCTCCGCGCTCTTTCTTTTCCACCCTTAAGTCTGGTTTAAGACCGCACCTCTAGTTTGCTCACTATCCGCTTTACGGAGTGAGCGAGGTTATGAAAACGGTGCGTGTGGCGGACGCCTGGCGGGCGTCCCTGGCTGAACAGGGGTTGAGCGAGCTTCAGGACTGGTGGCATCTGGCCATCGACTGGGTGGAGCCGCCCAATTTTCGGCGCGGTGGCTGGAGTGGTGTCACCCGCCTGCGCGTGCCCGGCCCGGACGGTGCCGAAACGCTGCTGTACGTGAAGCGCCAGGCCGGCCAGCGTCGCCGCACCCTGGCCAGCGGCGGCCGCGCGCGCCCCACCTATTTCCAGGACTTTCTGGCGCTCTCCACCTTTCGTGACTGCCCCCGCGTGCAGTGGGTGTTCTTTGCCGAGGACGGCGACCGGGCGGTGCTGGTGACCCGGGCCCCGGACGGCTTCGTGGACCTGGGCACCTTCGCCTCCCGGGTGGAACCGGCCCGGTTGTTCGCCGGCCTGATCGCGGTGACCACCGCGCTGTCCGCTCTGCACCGTCGCCGTATTCAGCACGGCGCCTGCTACCCCGAGCACATCCTTATCGATCCGGAAACCCTGCGCGTGCGCCTGCTCGACTACGAACGCTGGCGTTATCGCCGGAGTGTCACCGCCGCCGCCCACGCCGACCTGGATCAGCTGCTGCGCCGCGCCCCGTTTCTTGACGGGCGAGGCCGCGACACGGTGCTGCGCACCGCCCGACTGTACGCCCCCCGCCTGACCCTGACCGCGCCGCCGGCGCCCGAACGAGTGTTTCATCATGCCTGATACCCTGAATCTGAACGCCCCGGCGACCGCTGCGCAGGCACCGAGCCGCGTCAAGGCCGACACCGCCACCATCGAACATTACACCCGCCGCCGGCCGGAAAAGCACCGCGCGGAAATGCAACTGGTGAGCCGGGCCTTCCCCGCTCTGCCGCCGGAAGCACGGGTGCTGGACGCGCCCTGTGGCGCCGGTCGTTTGACCCTGTGGGCGGCGCGCCAGGGCTGGAAGGTGTCGGCCCTGGACCTCGGCAAGGCCGCCGTGGACCACACCCGGGAGGTGCTCGAACAGGCCGGTAAGCCGGCCCGGGTGCAGGAAGGGGACGTGTTCAATCTGCCCTGGGAAAGCCGCTATTTCGACGCGGTGATCTGCTTTCGCCTGCTGCACCATTTCGCGGAGCGCGCCGAGCGCCGCGAGCTGGTACGGGAAATGGCCCGCGTCAGCCGCGGCTATGTGCTGGTCTCCTACCTGGCGCCCTGGTCCTACACCGGTCTGAAACGTCGCCTGCGCGCCGCCGTGGGCGGCCATCGCCACCGTCAGAACCACACCCCCCTGAGCGAGCTGGTGGCGGATATGGAAGCGGAGGGCTTTCGTCTCGACCGGGACGTGGCGCAGCGGCGTTTCTTCCATTCCCTGCACCTGGCGCGTTTCGTGCGCCAGCGTTCTTGATTCCGGTCGCCCGCGTCGCCCGGCCACTGCGGTTCGTGTCGTCCGGGGCGCTGGCGACAGGGGTGCACTGGCTGGCCATGGCGGCGCTGATCGGCGCCGGGCTGGCGCCCGCCGTGGCCACCGCCGGCGGGGTGGTGGCCGGGGCGGCCACCAACTATCCGTTGCAACAACGCTGGACCTTTGGCGCCCGCCCCGGCCTCGCGGCCTTGCCCGGCTACCTGCTGACCTGCGGCCTCGGCGTCATCTTGAACAGTACCGCTTTTCTGCTGTTGCACCGTGGTCTCGCCCTGTCGGTGGCGCCGGCGCAACTGGTGACCACGGCACTGGTGGCCGTCGCCAATTATACGCTCTACAAGAGGTGTGTTTTTCATGACCGCTCTCATCCCCCCGGTTAGCAACAGGCAGGAACCGGTCATCAGCGTCGTGGTGCCGTTCTACAACGAAAGAGCGGTGTTGCCGGAATGCGTGGCGCGGTTGGGCCGGGTCCTGGCCGCCACCGGAGTGTCCTTCGAAGCGGTGTTCGTGGATGACGGCAGCGACGACGGCGGCGATCAGTGGCTGGCCGGCCACTGCGCCGATAAACCGTGGATTCGCCTGGTCCGCCTGTCGCGAAACTTCGGCAAGGAAGCGGCCCTTACCGCGGGCCTGGATCATGCCCGTGGCGAGGCGGTGATTATCCTGGACGCGGACCTGCAGGATCCGCCGGAATGCATTCCGGCAATGATTCGAAGCTGGCGGGCCGGTGCCGATGTGGTGCTGATGCAGCGCCGTTCGCGCCCCGGGGAAACGCGGCTCAAACGCGCCAGCGCACACCTCTATTACCGTTTGTTGCGGCGTTTGAGCCGCTCGCGCATTCCCGCGGATACCGGCGATTTCCGTCTGATGAGCCGGCGCGCGGTGGTGGCGGTGCGCCGGCTCAACGAGCGCAACCGGTATATGAAGGGGCTGTTTGCCTGGGTCGGGCTGCCCACCCGGGTGCTGCTTTATGACCGTGAGGAACGCTTCGCCGGCCGCAGCAAATGGGGCTACTGGCGATTGCTGGGGCTGGCCCTGGAAGGCATCACCTCGTTCTCCGTGGCGCCGTTGCGCTGGGCGGCGCTGGTCGGCGCGCTGGCCGCCACGCTCGGCGCCGGTTTCGGTGTGTGGATCATCGCCAAGGCGTTGATCCTGGGGGTGGCGGTGCCCGGCTATCCGTCCCTGATGGCGTGGATGACATTTCTGGGTGGCCTGCAGCTGCTCACCATCGGCATCGTCGGTGAATACGTCGGCAAGGTATATCTGGAAACCAAGCAACGACCGATCTATCTGGTCCGTGATGTGATCACGCCGGGCGCCGTTCGTCGGCGGCCGGAGCGACCCGCCGCCACCCTGAGGCTGCCCCATGCGGACGCCGGCTGAGCGATCCGCCATCGCGCGACGCGGGTGGCTGTTGCTGGCGGCGGTGGTGCTGAGCCGCTTGCCGACGATGGCCGCCTTGCCGCTCACCGACACCACCGAGGCCCGCTATGGCGCCATCGCGCGTCTGATGGCGGTGACCGGAGACTGGGTCACCCCCTGGTTCGCCCCGGGGGTGCCGTTCTGGGGTAAGCCGCCGCTGGCGTTCTGGGCCCAGGCTCTGTCGTTCCAATGGCTGGGTGGCAATGAGCTGGCCCTGCGCTTGCCCTCCTGGCTGGCGTGCCTGGCGATGGTGGCGCTGGTGGCCCGTTATGGGCGCAGCCTGATCGGCGACCACGGGGGGTGGGTGGCGGCGCTGATCGCGGCCTCCTCCGGCCTGCTGTTCGTGTGCGCCGGTGCCGTGCTCACCGATTCCTTTCTGGCCCTGGGCACCACCGCTGCCCTGGTGGGCGCGGGGCTGGCGCTGCGCGGCGAGGGGCGGTCCTGGGGTGCGTTGTTCTTCGCCGGTCTGGTGGTGGGCCTGCTGGCCAAGGGGCCGCTGGCGCTGGTGCTGGTGGGCGCGCCGCTGTTTCTGTGGGCACTGTGGAGCGGGCGCTGGGCGGATCTGTGGCGGCGGCTGCCCTGGTGGCGGGGTGGCGCGGTGACGCTGCTGCTGGCGGTGCCGTGGTATCTGCTCGCCGAACACAAGACGCCGGGGTTTCTGCGCTACTTTATCGTCGGTGAGCATTTTCAACGTTTTCTGGATCCGGGCTGGGGCGGTGATCGCTACGGCAGTGCCCACGACCGTGCCCGTGGCACCATCTGGCTGCTCACCGTCTACGCCGCCTTCCCCTGGTCGCTGTGGGCGTTGGCGTTGTTGGCCGCGCGGCTCCGCGATGCCGACGGCCGGCGCCGACTGCGGCGGGCGCTGAAGGACGACGACAACCGGCTGCTGATCGCCGCCGCGTTCGTGCCCGGCCTGTTCTTCACCTTCTCGGGCAATATCCTGGCCACTTACGTACTGCCCGGGCTGCCGTTCATGGCACTGCTGCTGGCCAGGGCGCTGGGGCCGCGTGGTCGCGCCTGGCGCCGGATCGTCGGCCCGGCGATGCTGGTGCCGGTGCTGTCGCTGATCGCCGGCGCCTATGTGCTCATCCATCCGGACACCCTGCGCACGGAAAAGGCGCTGGTGGCCTGCTACCAGCGCCAGCCCGAGGTCGACCGGGCGCCGTTGATATACCTGGACGAGGTGCCCTTCTCGGCCCGCTACTACGGGCGGGAGATGCCCCGGGCCCGGTCTCTGGCGCAGGCGCGGGAGGCGCTGACCGGGTCTCCGCGCCGGCCTCTCTATTTGGCCGTGCGGCCCCGGGAGCTGGACGCTCTGGAGCGGCCACCGGCACCGCCGTTGGTCGAGCTGGCGCGGAACCGACGCTACCGGCTGATGACCACCGCCCGGGACATCGCCGCCTGCCCGTGAGGCGGCGCAAAAAATCGATGGTACCGCGCCACTGGTTCAATCCATTGGCGGGGCCGGGCGGCGTATCCTGAGGATTCATTTCGGGAGAACCTCATGGCCTACATCGCTTACCTCACCCACGGCGGCGGACCGCTGCCGCTGCTCGACGAGCCCGGCCACCGGGAGCTGGTGGCTTCGCTGAAGGCCCTGGCGGCGGCGGCGCCGACGCCCAAGGCGATTTTGCTGGTGAGCGCCCATTGGGAGGCGGCGCCGGTGTCGTTCACCGGCCATCCGAACCCGTCGCTGATTTACGATTATTACGGCTTTCCGGAGGCGGCTTACTCCCTGCGTTATCCGGCGCCGGGGCTACCCGCACTGGCGGCCCGGGCGCGGGCGCTGCTGGACGAGGCCGGCCTGCCGGCGTCCGTGGACGAGAGCCGCGGCCTCGACCATGGGGTGTTCGTGCCGCTGTCCTTGATGTACCCGGCGGCGGACGTGCCGGTGGTGGAGATGTCGGTGCACGCGTCCCTGGACGCCGCTACCCACCGGCGCCTGGGCGAGGCGCTGGCGCCGCTGCGGGCGGAGGGCGTGGCGATCATCGGCTCGGGTTCGTCGTTCCACAACATGGCGGTGCTGATGGGCAGGGACCGGTCCACGGCGGCGCTGGACGCCAACCGGGCGTTCGAGGACTGGCTGCGTATCACACTGGCGGAGCCGGGGCTGGAGGCGGCGGAGCGGGCGCACCGGCTGGATCATTGGCGTGACGCCCCCGGCGGGGCATTCGCCCACCCGCGCGAGGAGCATCTGATGCCGGCACTGGTGTGCGCCGGCGCCGCCGGCGGCCGCGCCGGGCGGGTGTTCGCCGGCCGCATGGGCGCGGCGAACGTCAGCTCGGTTCTTTGGGACTGAACGCTTCCTAGAGCAGGCTGCCCACGGCGAGCACGCCGAAGAAGCCCGCCGTGTAGGCCACCAGCAGATAGCCGGAGAACTTCAGATAACTGCCGAAGGTGAGGCCGTCCACCTTGCTCATCGCCACCACCCCGGCGGCGGAACCGATCACCAGCAGGGAGCCGCCCACGCCCACCGCGTAGGTCAGGGTCAGCCACTGATCCAGGGTCATCTCGATGCCGGAATTGAGCAGGGCGGCGGTCAGCGGCACGTTGTCGAACAGGGATGACACCAGGCCCATCACATAGTTGGCGGCCAGCGGCGGCAGCACATCGTAGAGCTGCGGGAAGTAGGCCAGCACGCCCTGTTCCTTGAGCATGCCCACCAGCAGCAGAACGCCCAGGAAGAACAGCAGGGTGTCGAACTCGATCTTGCGGATGTAATCCAGCGTCGGCTCGTCCCGGTTCAGGAACTGCACCACCATGAACATCAGCGACAGGCCGAACAGGAAGGTGAGCACCGGCGGAATACCGAAAAACACATTGCCGAAAATGGTGCCGAGAATGGTGCAGAAGAACAGCACCGCCACCGCCTTGTCGCCGTTGGCCACCTCGGTGTGGCGCTTCTCCATCACCAGTTCCCCGCTCAGGCCGCGGGACAGCAGCAGCGACAGCACCGCCACCGCCATGAAGGCGGGCAGGCTGAGCAGCATCAGGTCGGGAATTTCCACCTTGTCGGCCAGGAAGATCATCAGCGTGGTCACGTCACCGGTGATCAGGGCGGTACCGCCGGCGTTCACCGAGAACACCACCAGCACCACGTAGCGCAGCATCTTTTCCCGGGGCAGACGCAGATTCATCAAGACCGCGATGCACACCAAAGTGGCGGTGATGTTGTCGGCCATGGACGAAAAGCAGAACGCGAACAGACCGGTGAGCAGCATCAGCTTGCGCTCGCTCATGCGCTCCGGCAGCAGGGCATTGACGATGCCGTCGATCACGCCCTTGTGCGACAGATAGGCCACCAGGGTCATGGCGGCCATCAGGAACAGCCACAGGGAAGCGATGTCGAGCAGGTTTTCGTCCAGCGCGATCATCAGCGCGTCGGAGGTCTCGCCGGAGGGCGGAAAGATGAAATGCAGCACCCAGACCAGTGAACCGAAAAACAGGGTGGTCTTGGCTTTATCGATATGGACCAGGTCCTCCGCCACGATGGACACGAACCCGAGAGCCACGAGAAAGAGAAGCACAGCGGACATGGAGCACTTCCAAGGCAGGACAGGGGGGGTTGAAACGCGGGCGATTCTACCCCCGGAGGGTCAAGAATGCGACCTATCAGACTGAATCACCGGTCACCGGTGGGTGTGCCGGCACAGGCGGTGGTCGCCGAGCGCTTCGATCACCCCGCAGTGGGCCACATCGCCGCCGGCGCAGCGGTGGATCATGCGGTCCAGCTCCTCGCGCAGGGCGGTGAGCGCGCGGATCCGGTCGTCCACCGCGTCCCGGTGGCGGCGGGCCAGGGCGTCCACCGCCGCGCAGTCCCGCTGCTGGTCGTCGGAGAGCGCCAGCAGTTCGCGGATCGCTTCGATGCTGAAGCCCAGGTCCCGGCAATGGCGGATGAAATACAGCCGCTCCCGATGGCGCTCCCCGTAACGTCGCTGGTTGCCTTCGCTGCGGGCGGGTTCCGGCATCAGGCCGATCTTTTCGTAGTAGCGGATGGTTTCCACCTTGCAGTCGGTGGCCCGGGACAGGGCGCCGATGGCGTACATGACGGTCTCCTTTTGCGGGTTGCGGGTGGCTGGCTTTAACCTGTAATCATTACAGGTATTGGGGCTGATTGCCCGGCGGAAAAGGGTGTGGTGTGGGAAGGGGGCGCGGAGGCGGAAAGCACAAATTGGTGGATGCGCATTTGATTTGGGCATCATCGGGTGACATATTTGATGCTTCCCGTCTGTTCATGCCCGTCAAAGAGCCGGGTCGGGCAAGGAGGTCCCATGCGCACTACCATCAATATCGACGACGAGCTGCTGGCCGAGGCGCAGCGTCTCACCGGCATCAAGGAGCGGACCCAGCTTATCCGTGAAGCGCTGGTGGCGCTGATCGAGCAGGAGAGCGCCCGCCGCCTGGCGCGGCTGGGCGGCTCCGAGCCGGACCTGGAAGTGGCCGGCCGCCGGCGTCCGGATTACCGATGAGCGGCGGCGCCTCTCCGGTGCTGGTGGATACCTCGGTGTGGGTCGACCATCTGCGCGTCGGCGACCCGGGGCTGGTGCGTCTGCTCGAGGATCACCGGGTGCGCATGCATCCGTTCGTGGCGGGAGAGCTGGCCTGCGGCAACCTGAGCCGCCGGGAGCAGGTGCTGGGCCTGCTGCGTGGCCTGCCCGGCGTGCCGGTGGCGGATCAGGACGAGGTGCTGTTTCTGATCGAGCGGCACCGGCTGATGGGGCGGGGCATCGGCTTCGTGGACGCCCACCTGCTGGCCGCCACGCGGCTGAGCCCGGCCACCACCCTGTGGACCCGTGACCGGCGGCTGGCCGAAGCGGCACGGGGGCTGGGCGTGGACGGCACGCCGGGGCCGATGATCCACGACCGGGCTTGAACCAGTAGCCGCTCTTGAACCTATAGCCACTACAGGTGTTTCACTGGCGGCATCCGCATCAGGGAGGCCCTTTCATGCCCCACGACCATCCCCACGACCACGCCCATCACCACGCCCACGGCCACGCCCACGGCGGGGCGTCCGCCATGAACGGCGCCTTCGCGCTGGCCATCGCGCTGAACCTGGGGTTCACCGCGGTGGAGTTCATCTATGGGTTCATCGCCCACTCCTCGGCGCTGATGGCCGACGCCGGCCACAACCTTTCCGATGTGCTGGGGCTGGTGCTGGCCTGGGGCGGCGCCTGGCTGGCGCGCCGGGCGCCGGACAGCCGCTTTACCTTCGGCTTGCGGGGCAGCTCGATCCTGGCCGCCCTGGCCAACGCCATGTTTCTGATGATCGCCTGCGGTGCCATCGGCTGGGATGCCTTCCGGCGTTTGCTGGACCCGCCGGAGGTGGCGTCGGTGACGGTGATGGTGGTCGCCGCCATCGGCGTGCTGATCAATACCGCCTCCGCCTGGTTGTTCGTCAAGGGCAGTAAGGAAGACCTGAATCTGCGCGGTGCCTTCCTGCATCTGGCCGCCGACGCGGCGGTCTCCGTGGGGGTGGTGCTGGCCGGCCTGGTGATCCTCTACACCGGCTGGAACTGGCTGGACCCGGTCACCAGCCTGGTGATCACCGTGGTGATCGTGATCGGTACCTGGGGCCTGTTGCGCGAATCCCTGAAGATGGCGCTCAATGCGGTGCCCGCCGGCATCGACCTGCCCGAAGTGGACGCCTGGCTGCGCGATCAACCGGGCGTCACCGGCATCCATGACCTGCACATCTGGGGCATGAGCACCACCGAAACCGCCCTCACCGTGCACCTGGTGATGCCCGACGGGCACCCCGGCGACGCCTGGCTGGACGAACGGGCGGAACAACTGCACCAGCGCTTTCGCATCGGCCACAGCACCTTCCAGGTGGAGCGCGGCGACAGCGACCACGTCTGCACCCTGCATACCACCTCCTGAAGATGGCCGCGAAGGAGAGAACCGATGGCCTGTTGTGAGCCGGAACTGGAGCGCGGTGCCCCGCCCGCCTATCGCCGTGCACTGATCGCGGTATTGTTGATCAATCTTTCCATGTTCTTCGTCGAGGCGCTGATCGGGCTGACCAGCGGCTCCCGCGCCCTGCGCGCCGACGCCCTGGATTTCCTCGGCGATGCCGCGACCTATGGTTTGACACTGTGGGCCCTGGGCCAGTCCATGACCTGGCGTTGGCGGGCGGCGCGCATCAAGGGGTGGTCATTACTGTTGCTGGGTGTGCTGGTGCTGGTGGACAGTCTGCGGGCGCTGGTCAGCGGTGCCACCCCTTCCGGCGGCCTGATCTCCACGGTGGGGCTGGTGGCCCTGGCCGCCAACGGGCTCAGTTTGCTGTTGCTGCTGCGCTACCGCCAGGGCGACGCCAACATCCGCTCCGCCTGGCTGTGCACGCGCAATGATGTGATCGCCAACCTGTCGGTGATCCTGGCCGGCGCGCTGGTGATACTGACCGGCAACCATTGGCCCGATGTGCTGGTCGCCCTGGCCATCGCCGGCTTGTTTACCCACAGCGCCCTGGCGATTCTGCGTCAGGCCGGGCAGGAGGAACGCGCCGGGCGTGCACCGCCCGCCGGCTGCTGCGACAAGCCGAACGTTGGCAGCGACTGCCGTGGGCGTTAGGCTGCGCGGATTGCCCGTCCGAATCCGATAAGCCATGAGTTTCAAAAACGAAGATCTGATCGCCGTGTGCCAGCGCACCATGCCCTTCGGTAAATACCAGGGGCGGCCGCTGGTGGACCTGCCCGAGCCCTATCTGCTGTGGTTCGCCGACCGGGGTTTTCCCCGCGGCGAGCTGGGCCGGCTGATGGCGCTGGCGATGATCCTGAGCGTGGAAAACCTGACCCATCTGGTGGCGCCGTTCCGCGAGGATTCTTAATCCTTTCTTTCGCAAAGCGCGCACATTGTTTGCACCGTTGCCTTCTACAGTGGCCGCATTCTGCAATGGGGCGGTGTCTTCGATGGGCTGGATCAAACGTCATCTTTTTCTGATTGTGTTCGCCGGTGTGCTGCTGGCGGCGCTGCTCTGGTGGCGCTGGCCCACCGCCGCCGGCGCCGACCAATGGCGCACCGCGCAAGTGGAACGGACCGACATCGAGGACCGCGTCACCGCGCTGGGCACCCTTGAACCCCTCGACTACGTGGACGTGGGCGCCCAGGTGTCCGGCCAGCTGGAAAAGCTGTACGTGGACGTGGGCGATCCGGTGAAGGAAGGCCAGCTGCTGGCGGAGATCGATGCCTCGGTGCAGCAGGCCCGGGTGGACGAGGGCGAAGCCCAGCTCGACGCCCTGCGCGCCCAGCTGGACCAGCAGCGCGCCGAACTGGAGCTGGCGCAGTTACAGTTTCAGCGCCAGGAGCGGTTGCGCGGCGTCGACGCCACCAGCGATGACGCCTGGCAAACCGCCCGCGCCACCCTGGCCACCACCCGCGCCCAGCTCAAGGTGCTGCAGGCGCAGATCAAACAGAACGAGTCCTCCCTGGCCGGCGACCGGGCCACCCTGGGCTACGCCACCATCTATGCTCCTCGGGACGGCACCGTGGTCACCCTGGAGGCGCGCCAGGGCCAGACCCTGAACGCCAACCAGACCACGCCCACCCTGCTGCGCATCGCCGACCTGTCCAGCATGACCGTCTCCACCCAGGTGTCCGAGGCGGACGTGGACCGTCTCGCCCCCGGCATGCCGGTGTACTTCAATACCCTGGGCAACAGCGCGGTGCGCTATCGCTCCACCCTGCGGCAGGTGCTGCCCACCCCCGAGGAAGTGAACAACGTGGTGCTCTACACCGCGGAATTCGACATCGACAATCCGCGGGGCCGGCTGATGTCCGGCATGACCGCCCAGGTGTTCTTCGTGGTCGAGGCTGCCGAGCAGGCACTCAGCGTGCCGGCGGCGGCGATCAAGGGCGACGGCGGCGACACCTGGGTGCGGGTACTGGACGGCAAGGGCCGGCCGCAGCGCCGGGCCGTGAAAACCGGCGTCAGCGATCGGGTGCGCACGCAGATCCTGGACGGGCTGAGCGAAGGCGACACGGTGGTGATCGGTCAGGTCCAGGCGGCCCGGGAGGCGGATGCCCCGCGCCGGCGAGGGCTGTTCTGATGGCGCCGCTGATCGAGCTGACCGGCATCCGCAAACGCTACCCCGGCGGCGAACAGGATGTGGAGGTGCTGCACGGCATCGACCTGCGCATCGAGGCCGGTGAGTTCCTGGCGATCATGGGCAGCTCCGGCTCCGGCAAATCCACCCTGATGCACATTCTGGGCTGCCTGGACCGGCCCAGCGAGGGCCACTACCGCTTCGCCGGCCGTGACGTGGGCGAGCTGGATCATCAGGCGCTGGCCTGGCTGCGCCGGGAGATGTTCGGCTTCGTGTTCCAGAGCTATCACCTGATCGGCACCGCCAGCGCCTGGGAAAACGTGGCGTTGCCGGCGATCTACGCCGGCCTGCCCCGGGACCAGCGGCGCCAGCGGGCGCAACGGCTGCTCACTGACCTGGGCCTGGGCGAGCGGCTGGAGCATCGCCCCTGGCAGTTGTCCGGCGGTCAGCAGCAGCGGGTGTCCATCGCCCGGGCACTGATGAACGGCGGCCGGGTGATTCTCGCCGACGAGCCCACCGGTGCTCTGGACAGCGTCAGCGGCGAGGCGGTGATGGCGCAGCTGCGGGCGCTGGCGGAGGCCGGCCACACGGTGATCGTGATCACCCACGACGCCGACGTGGCCGCCCACGCCGACCGGGTGGTGGCGTTGCACGATGGCCGTATCGTCGACGACAGCCGCCGGCGCCCGCCGCGCACCGTGGCCGCCGACAGCCCGGCCGCCCTGAGCCCGCCGGTGGAAAGCGGCGTGCCGGACGCCGGCGAGGTCGGGGAAGCGGTGACCATGGCCCTGCGTTCCCTGCGCGCCAACTGGCTGCGGACCCTGCTGACCCTGCTTGGCATCGTTATCGGCGTGGGCGCGGTGGTGGTGATGCTGGCCATCGGCCAGGGCGCCAAGCAGGACGTGGTGGCGCGCATCGGCGACATGGGCACCAATCTTCTGGTGATCCGCCCGGACCGGGGCCAGCAGCGGGTGGCCGATGGCGTCATCGCCACCCTGGTGCCCGCCGACGCGGACGCACTTCGTGATTTGCCCAATGTGCGCGCCGCGGTGCCGGAAATCTCCGGCAGCGCCACCGCCCGCGCCAACGGGCAGGACGTGACCACCAGCGTCAAGGCGGTGTCCGAGGACTATCCGTTGCTGCGCGACTGGCGGCCGGAGTCTGGCATTTTCTTTTCGCGGGTGGACCAGGACCGCTACGCGCCGGTGGCGGTGATCGGCCGCACCGTGCGCGAGAAACTGTTCGGCGACGGCGACGCCCTGGGGCGGTTCATTCTGCTGGACAGCATTCCCTTCCAGGTGATCGGCGTAATGAGCGCCCAGGGCGCCACCAACTGGGGTGACGACCAGGACGATGTGGTGTTCGTGCCGCTGTCCACCGGCACCCTGCGCCTGTTCGGCCAGAACTATCTGCGCTCCATCACCCTGGCGGTGGACGATGTGGAGAACATCGACGCCACCGAGCAGGCGGCGGTGGAGCGCCTCACCCAGCGCCACGGCACCGAGGACGTGCGGGTGTTCAATATGGCCTCGCTGCTGGACATGGTGTCCGACACCCAGAACACCCTGACCATGCTGCTCGGTTCCATCGCCGCCATTTCCCTGCTGGTGGGCGGCATCGGCGTGATGAACATCATGCTGGTGAGCGTCACCGAGCGCATTCACGAGATCGGCATCCGCATGGCCACCGGCGCCCGTCAGCGCAATATCCTGCAGCAGTTTCTCACCGAGGCGGTGGTGGTCTCGGCCCTGGGCGGGGTGATCGGCGTGGCGCTGGGCGTGGCGGTGGGGCTGCTGCTGACCCTGTTTGGCCTGCCGATTCTGTTCTCGGTGCCGGTGGCGGTGGCCGCGTTTCTGTGCGCGGCGGTGATCGGGCTGGTGTTCGGGTTCGCGCCGGCGCTGAAAGCCGCCCGCCTGAATCCGGTGGAGGCGCTCAGTAATGAATAAACCCGGCCTCAAGCTTCAAGCCGCAAGCGGCAAGCGGGCGCTGGTCATGGCGGCGTTCGTCCTGGTGGCGTCCGGGTGCGCCCTGCGGTCCGGGCTGGAGATGCCCGAGCCGGCGGTGCCCGAGCAGTGGGAGAACCAACTGGCCGACAGCCGCGCGGCGGTGGACACGCCGGCCTGGTGGCAAGGCTTCGGCAGTGATGAGCTGAACCAGCTGGTGGCCCGGGCGTTAAGCGACAACACTGACTTGCAGGCGGCGGCGGCCCGGGTGCTGCAGGCCGAGGGGCGTCTGCAGCAGGCCGGCGCCACCCTGTTTCCGAGCCTGTCCCTGGGCGGCGGCGCTTCCACCTCCGGCACCGTCGGCGGCGGCAATGGCGCCGACAGTTTCCGGCTCAACGCCAACGCCAGCTACGAGCTGGATCTGTGGGGGCGCCTGCGCACCAACCGGGCGATTGCCGAGGCCAACCTGGAGGCCAGCCGTTTCGACCGGGACAGCGTGCGCCTTACGGTGCTGTCCGGTGTCGCCGGTACCTGGCTGCAAAGCCGTTACCTGGATGACCGGCTGACCCTGGCGAGGGAGAGCCTGACGCTGTCCGAGCAGGTGCTGGAACTGGTCGAGGCCAAGGTGCGCTACGGCGCGGTCTCTCCCCAGGATCTGGCTCAGCAGCGCACCCTGGTGGCCAATCAACGGGCGGCGCTGCCGGCCCTGCGCCAGCAGGCTCGGGAGACCCGTTACGCGCTGGCGGTGCTGGTGGGCGACACCCCCCAGGGGTTCGCGCTGGACGACGGCGGGCTCGCCGGCCTGACGTTGCCCGGCGTGCAGCCCGGCCTGCCGGTGCGGGTATTGGCCCAGCGCCCCGACGTGGGGGCGGCCCTGGCCGGCGTGATGGCCGCCGATTACGGCGTGGCGGTGGCGCGCACCGCCTGGTGGCCCTCGTTGACCCTGACCGGCAGTACCGGCTATGCCAGTGCCGCCCTGGGCGATCTGTTCGACGGCGATGCGGTGTACAGTCTGGCCGCCTCGCTCAGCCAGTTGCTGTTCGATGGCGGCGCCACCCGCGGGCAGAACACCGTGGCCCGGGCCGCCTGGCTGGAGCAGGTCGCCGGCTATCAGAGCGTCTTGCTCACCGCGCTTTCCGAGGTGGAGCAGAGTCTCGGTAACATCAATGCACTGGATGAGCAGGACGTGCACCGGCGGGAAGCCCTGCGCCAGGCGACGCGGAGTTTCCAGATCGCCGAAGCGCGCTACCGGGAAGGCGAGATCGAGCTGACCTCGGTGCTGGACGCCCAGACCAGCCTGATCAGCGCCCGCCAGAACGCCCTGGAGCTGCGCTACAACGAGATGCTGGCGCGGGTAACGCTGTACCGGGTGCTGGGCCAGGGGCTGGCGGCCCTGCCGGAGACGTCCTGAGCGGGCCGGCTCCGGTATACTGCGCCCATGCCGATACCGCTGGTTTACCATCCGTCCTACAGTTTCCCGTTCCCGGGCCGCCACCGTTTCCCGATGGAGAAGTTTCGCCTGCTGCACGAGCGGCTCACCGAGGCCGGCATCGCCACGCCCGCCAACCTGCACCGGCCGGGCCGGGCACGGCCGGCGCTGCTGACGCTGGCCCACTGCCCGGATTACCTGGATCGTTTTCTCAACGACCGGCTTGAGGAAAAGGAAGCCAAACGACTGGGGCTGCCCTGGAGTCCGGAGCTGGCCCGGCGCACCTGCATCGCGCCGATGGGCACCCTGGTCACCGCCCGGCTGGCGTTGCGGCACGGCATCGCCTGCCATCTGGCCGGCGGTACCCATCATGCCCATTACGATTTCGGTTCCGGCTTCTGCGTGCTCAATGACCTGGCGGTGACCGCCCGGGCGCTGCTCGCCCAGGGACGGGTGGAGCGGCTGTTGATTTTTGATTGCGACGTGCACCAGGGTGACGGCACCGCCGCCATCCTGGCCGACGAACCGCGCGCCTTTACCTGCTCCATTCATTGCGAGAAGAATTTCCCCACCCGCAAGATGCACAGCGATCTGGATGTGGGGCTGCCGCTCGGGCTGGAAGACGACGCCTACCTGAGCACGGTCACGGAAACGCTCAGCCACCTGCTGGAGACGGTGCGCCCGGACCTGGTGCTGTACGATGCGGGGGTGGACGTGTACGCCGGCGATCCGCTGGGCCGGCTGTCGGTGAGCCTGGCCGGGCTGGCCGAGCGGGAGCGGCGGGTGCTGTCGCTTTGTCGCGATCGTGACGTGCCGGTGGCCACCGTGATCGGCGGTGGTTACGACGATGACCGGGCGGCCCTGGCCCGCCGTCATGCCCTGGTAATCGAAGCGGCCTCTTCCCTGTGGAGAGACTAATGGAGGTATCAGTGAAAAAAGCGTTGTTGATCATGGCCCACGGCAGCCGCGCGGAAGCGGCCAACCGGGAGTTCGAAGCGCTGGTGGAAACGGTGGCGGAAGCCTCCCACGATTACGCGGCGGTGCTGCCCTGCTTTCTGGAACTGGCGCGCCCCTCGTTGCAGGAGGCGCTGCAGCAACTGGAGCATCAGCCGGTGGACGCGGTCTATGTCTATCCGCTGTTCTTCAACAACGGCAAGCATGTCTCCACGGATATTCCGGCGCAGGTGCGCGAGGTCCGCGAGCGGCACCCGCATCTGACCATCGAACTGCTCGACTACTTCGGCAATGCGCCCGGGCTGGCCGCCCTGGTGGGCGAGCATATTTCCGTCCAGATTCCTTAAGCGGACCACCCTCAGAAGGTTTTCGCCAGGATCAGGCCGCCCCACAGCACATTGCGGTCGGCGGTGCCTTCGCGCACTTCGGAGGTATGGCCGCGCAGCACATAGCTGACCCGCCAACCGTTGTCGAAGGCGTGGGTATAGCCGAGCCAGGCTTCCAGAATCATATGATTCAGTTCGTCGGAGTCGTAGGTGACTTCGCTGTCGCGGAACTGGCCCTGCAGAAAGGCGTTGTAGCCGCGTGCCACCACCGACGCGCCGCCCCACAGATAGCTCTCGGTGGGAGCCGCGCCGCCGTTGTCCCGGGCGGCGCCGTCGCCGTAGCTGGTCAGCTCCGGATTGAACCGCCACCAGGGATCGGCCAGGCGGCCACCGCGAAAGCTCAGGCTCCAGCGCGCCTCGGTAATGTAGCCGGCGGAGGCCTGCAGCGTGCTTTTCACTTCCAGGTTGTCGCCGACGTCGAAATACTTCTGGCGCGCCACCGTGTAGCGGGCGGTGGGTTCGCCGCCGTCGCTGACCTGGTGGTCCCAGCCCTCGGCCCGCTCGCTGCCGATCACCTTGTGCACCGCGTTTTGCCCGTTGCCGACGATGGCCAGGCCAAGGGCGCCCACGGTCAGGCTGCTGTACCAGGCCACGTTGTTTTGCCGGTCGATCTGGGTGCGTGACTGGGACAGGTAGATCAGGCTGGCATAGGGCCGGTCGTTGTAGAGCGGCGCGGACTCCTCCTTGGCCTCCGGCGTGAAGCCGAACAGGCCGAATTCGATGCTGTGGCCGTCGATGTTCTCCGGTGCGCGACCGTCCACGCCGAACAGGCGGTCCAGACCAGTCAGCAGCGGATTCATGGAGTACCAGGCATCACGGGCGTCGCGGCCGGTGTAGGAGAAGCTGAGCCCGTAGGTGTAGTCCTGATCGCGCCCGGTGGGTACCAGGGCGTCGTTGTCGAAGGCGAACGACCAGCTTTCCCGCTCCGGCTCCTGGCGGGGTGCCGGGCGTGGCCGGCGCGGCGTGCGCTCATCGCGATCCAGCTGGGCCAGCTGTACGCCTCCGGCGGACCAGGTGGCGGCGTCGCCGGGCAGGTCCGGCGTGGTTTGCGCGCTGGCGGCGCCGGCGCCGAGCAGCAGCGCGGCGGTGAGTCCCAGACCGTACTTGTGATGAGCACGCCGCGGTGTGGCGGCGTTGGCGGAGTCAGTGTCCATCGTTGTCCGTTCCACAGAAATCACGTTAGCGGATCCCGGCCGCCGGTTTCGGCGGTCGCCGTTATCGGGCGCTACCCTAAGGCGGCGGCCGCGCGCGGCGGTAGGTCAAAGCTGGGCTTTTCTTGCCTGATTCTGCGTAACGATTTTGTTAGTAGCCGTCCCATGGCCGAGGCCGGGGTCCATCCCGAACGGCGCCCTCGGCAAGCCGTTCGATGCTTAGCATTGGCGATTTCCCGGCGCCGCGCGAGAGCGCCTATGTAAAAGCTTGTGCAAAGGCGGCTGGCCGTGACGGCGTTGTCATGAAGGCCGGTAAAGTTTGAAAAAAAGTCAGCGGAGCCGGTAGCTCACGGTGGCCATGACACTGCGTTCGGCGCCGAAGTAGCAGTAGTTGAGCGAATAGCAGGAGGCCACGTATTCCTTGTCGAGCAGGTTATTGGCGTTGATGCGCGCGCTCAGGCCGTCCACGCCCAGCGCGGAAAAGTCATAGCCGAGCACCGCGTCCACCAAGGTGTAAGCGGGGACTTCCAGGGTGTTCTCCCGGTCCGCCTGGATGCCCTGGGTGTAACGCACGCCGGCGCCCACTTCGAAGCCGGACAGCGGGCCGCCGTCGAAGCGATAGTGGCCCCAGGCGCTGGCCTGGTTGCGCGGCGCCTGGTTGACCCGGTTGCCGTCGATGCCGGGCTCCGCTTCGCTGTACTCGATGTCGGTATAGGTATAGCTGGCCTGCACCCGCAAGCGATCGGTAAGCAGCGTCTGGGCCTCCAGCTCCACGCCCCGGGAACGGATCTCGCCCACCGGCAGATAGACCGCCGACTGGGGCTCGCGGATCGCCAGGTTCTCCTGGTCGATATGGAACAGGGACAGGGTGTAGAGGCCGCGACCGTCGCGGGGCTGGTACTTCAAGCCGGTTTCGTACTGGGTGCCTTCGGTGGGTTCCAGCGGGTCGCCGTCGGCGTCGGTGTAGACGCTCGGGTTGAACGACTCGGAATAGCTCACATAGGGGGCCAGGCCGTTGTCGAACCGGTAGAGCACGCCGGCGCGGCCGCTGAACTGTTCGCGGTCCTGACTGGAGCGGGCGCCGGTGTCTTCGTTGACGTTGGCGGTGCGCACCCAGTCCTGACGGCCACCCAGGGAGAAACGCCAGCGGTTCAGGGCGATCTGATCCTGCAGGTAGACCCCGGTCTGAATCAGCTTGCGTTGATGGCTGACCGGGTCGCCGATGGCGGTGGGCGCGGCGCCGTACACCGGATCGAAGGCGTCGATGGCGGGAAAGGCGCCGCTGCTCCAGGCGGCGTCCACGTCCCGATGCTGATAGTCCACGCCGATCAAAAGCGTGTGGCGGAGATTGCCGGTGGTGAAATCGGCCCGCGCCTGGTTGTCCACGGTGTAGGCGTCGAGTTGTTCGTCGGCGCCGGAATAGTAGCGGCTCAACTGATTGCCCGAGCCCACCCAGTCGTAGCTGTACACCTGCTGCAGGTTCACGTCACTGGTGATGTAGCGGACGTTCTGGCGCAGGCTCCAGGTGTCGTTAAGAAAATGCTGCAGCTGATAGCCGAGCATTTTCTGGGTGCGCTCGAACTGTTCATGGCCCGGCTCGCCTTCGAAGAAATCGTTGTCGATGTAGCGGCCGTTACGAGTATAGAGCGTGCCCTCGGCGGGCACGCCGCTGTGGCTGCCGCCTTCCGGGTCGTCCTGATAATAGGCCATCAGATCGAGCTGGGTGTTCTCGCCCAGTGCCAGGGTCAGGCTGGGCATGATGGCCCGGCGTTGCTGCTCCAGGTGATCGAACTGGGTGTCGCTTTTCTCCGTCAGCCCCACGATCCGGTAGGCCACCCGGTCGTTGACCGGCCCGGAGAAGTCGAACCCGGCGCTGCGGTAGTCATGGTCGCCGACGCCGAAACGCAGTTCCTGACGGGTTTCGAACAGCGGCTTCTTGCTGGTCAGGTTGACCAGGCCGCCCGGCGAGGCACGGCCATACAGCACCGAGGTGGGGCCCTTGACGATTTCCACCCGCTCCAGGAAATAGGGGTCGACCTGCATGGAACTGAAGGTGCCCCCGTCGCCCATGGTCTTGAGGCCGTCCAGATAGATGTTGTCGATGCTGTCGTCGGAGAAGCCGCGCAGTGACACATAGTCGTAGCGCTTGGAGGCGCCGATCTGGTCGGTGAACACCCCCGGCGTGTAGCGCAGGCTTTGCTGCACGGTGTCGGAGCCCTGTTCCTCGATTTGCGCGCGTCGCACCACGGAGATCGACTGGGGCGTTTCCAGGGTGGGGGTGTCCACCTTGGTGGCGGCTTCCGCGTTCACCGCCACCGGCGCCAGGGTGCTCTCGGTGACCGGGGCGGGCTCCAGGGTAAGGCTGCCGTCGTCGTTGACCCGGTAACGCAGCCCGCTGCCGGCCAGCAGCCGATCCAGGGCCTGGCGGGCGCCGTAGTCGCCGCGCAGCGCCGGGCTCTGTTTGCCACGGGTGGCGTCGGCGTCGTACAGCAGCTGCAGGCCGGTGGCCTCGGCCAGCTCCGCCAGGGCGGCATCCAGGGGCTGGGCCGGGATGTCCAGCGGCGTGGCCCGCACGGCGCCGACCAGCATCAGCCCGGCGGCGAACAGCGCCAGGCGGGGGTAAGTCATTGATTTCATGAAAAGGGTACCCTTCTTCCAAAAGTGCAAATAGAAACCATTCGCGACAAAGACATGCAGGAAGACGAAGCCGGCGCCCGTTTCTGAACCTCGGGAAGAAAAATTTTTAATACAGCAGCACCATGCCGGGCAGCCGCAGCGCGCGCACCGGCAGAGTCTGGGTAAGGGCGCTCAGCACCGCCTCCGGCTGATCGGCGGCGAAGGTGCCGCTCACCCGCCGATCGGCCAGCTCGTTGTTGAGCAGCACCAGGCGATCCGGATGGTAGGGACGCAACTCGGCGAGCAGCTCGCCCAGCGGGCGGTCCCGGAACACCAGCCGGCCCCGGGCCCAGGCCAGCGTGGCCGCGGCGTCCACCGTTTCCACTTCACCGAGGCGGCCCCGGCGCCAGTGCACTTGCTGGCCGGCGCGGAGCGAGCGGTGGCGGTGGCCATCGCCGGCCCGCACGCTGCCTTCGGCCACGGTCAGGCGCACCGTGCCGTCGCGGCGGCGCACCTCGAAGCGGGTGCCGGTGACCCGCACCCGGGCGTCACCGGCGCGCACCAGGAACGGGTGGTCGGGGTCCTTGGCCACCTGGAACAGGGCTTCGCCGCGCACCACCTCCACCCGGCGACGCTGGTCGGTGATGTCGATGTTGATGGCGCTACGGCCGTTCAGGATCACCCGGCTGCCGTCCGCCAGGGTCAGGGTGCGGCGCTCGCCAGCGCCGGTGCGGGCGTCCGCGGTCCACAGCGACCAGGGCAGGGCGGCGGCGACCACCACGATCACCACCAGGGCGGCCACCAGCGCCCGGCAATGGGCCAGGGCCCGGGCGATGTACTTGCCGGCCATGCGCTCGGACACGCCCAGGCGTTCGCCGATTTCCCGCTGGCTGACGCCGTCCAGGCGGTTCCACAGCAGCGCCTGGCGGACGTGATCGGGCAGGTCGGTGAGCGCCGTTCGCAGGCCGTCCACGGCCTGGGCGCTGCTGGCGGCGGACTCCGGCGTGGGGGCGCTGCTTTCCAGATCCAGATGCGGGTCGCCCAGGGGCACGGTGACCGGGCGGCTGCGCTGCTGGCGCAGGTGGTCGATCAGCAGGTTGCGGGCGATGCGGAACAGAAAGGCGCGCGGATTGGTCAGCGCCTCGGCGGGCTGGGGGTCCAGCCGCCGCAGACGCAAATAGACCTCATGGCACAGGTCGGCGGCCTGCTCCGGGGAGTTCAGGCGCCGGCAAAGATAGCCGTTCAGTTCCCGGGCATGTCGTTGAAACAGGTCGTCCGCGTGCATGGGTGCGCCCGCCCCGATTGGGGTCGCGATAGGATTGAGAATGATTCGTGATCCGCTTTGGGCGCATTATGCCACCGCCCGCCGGCCCCATGCCAGGGCCGGCGCCGCGGCGTTCAGCGGGGGGCGCGGTAGGCCTGTACCCGGTGGCCGGGTTTGGAGAAGACCCACTGCCACAACTGAATGGTGCGGGCGCGGAAGGCGCCGGCGCACATATTCAGGTAGTAGTGCCACATACGCTGGAAACGCTCGTCGTATTGACCGCGCAGTTCCGGCCAGTGGGCCTGGAAGTTGGCGTCCCAGGCTTTCAGGGTGCGCGCGTAGTCGGGGCCGAAATTGTGCAGGTCCTCGACCACGAAGCGGTGCTCCGCGTGGCGGGCGATCTGCCTGATCGACGGCAACTCGCCGTTGGGAAAAATATATTTGTTGATCCAGGCGTCGTGGCAGTTGCTGGTTTCGTTGTTGCCGATGGTGTGCAGCAGCATCAGGCCGCGATCCTTGAGCAGGCGCCGGCTGGTCTCCATGAAGGTGCGGTAGTTGCGCCGCCCCACGTGCTCGAACATGCCCACCGACACCACCCGGTCGTACTGGCCGGTGACCGCCCGATAATCCTTGAGCATCACTTCCACCGGCAGATGCTTGCAGCGCTCCCGGGCCAGCCGCGCCTGCTCGGTGGAGACGGTGACGCCGTGGGCGCGCACGCCGTAGTGCCGGGTGGCGTATTCCAGCAGGCTGCCCCAACCGCAGCCGATATCCAGCAGCGTCATTCCCGGTTCCAGTTCCAGCTTGCGGCAAATCAGATCAAGCTTGGCCTCCTGGGCCTGATGCAGAGTGTCCGCGTCTTTCCAGTAACCACAGCTGTAGGCCATGGTCGGGTCGAGCATTTTTTCGAACAGATCGTTGCCCAGGTCGTAATGCCGCTCCGCCACCTGCCGGGCGCGGCGCAGGCTTTGCCGGTTGCGCAGGGCGTGGCCGAACAGCTGCAGCGCCAGCATGGTTTTGCTTTTGCCCAGGTCGTCGGCGCCGGCGCGCAGAATGCGGAAGGTGAACTCATCCAGGGCGTCGCAGTCCCACCAACCGTCCATATAGGATTCGCCCAGGCCGAGGGAACGCTGGGCGGCGATTCTTGAAAGGGTTTCGGGGTGGTGGATCTGGAGGTCCCAGGGGCGCCGGCCATTGATCTGCACATCGGCGTTGGACAACACCGTGGCGATCAGGTCGTCAATGGCGCGCGATCCGGTACGGTGCGCGTCGTCCTGGCTGCGTGAGTCGAGCATACGGCATCTCCTGAGCGAGAGGTGAAGACGGTATGGATCTGTCAGCATGGCCGGCATTAACGACCATTTTTTGACGCTCTCATCACGGACGCAAGCGCTGAAACCCGTAAATGACCGCGCAAGTTTCATCCACGGCCCGGTTTTTACAATATTATTCAAACGGTTGGCGGTGCCGTCGGCGACGGTATGGATGCTTTCTATGGGTGGAATTTAACGACGCTATTTCGTTTTGCCTTTTTTTGGAGCACGGCATGGATTCTTTGACGCAGGCGGCGCTGGGCGGCGCGCTCGGAGGCGCGGTCCTGGGAAGTCGCTGGGGGCGTGGCGCGGTGCTGGCCGGGGCGGCCCTGGCCACCCTGCCGGACCTGGATGTGCTGATCGATTACGGCGACGCGGTGGCCAATTTTTCCGAGCACCGGGGGTTCAGCCATTCGTTATTGGTCCTGACACCGCTGGCGCTGCTGCTGGCGTTTCTGCTCAGCCGCTGGAAAACCACCATCAGTTTCCGGCGCGCCCTGGCGTTCACCGGCCTGGTGCTGATCACCCACCCGTTACTGGACGCCTTCACCACCTACGGCACCCAGCTGTGGTGGCCACTGGGGCCGCCGGTGGCCTTGAACAGCATTTTTATTATCGACCCGCTCTATACCTTGCCGTTGCTGGTGGCGGTGGTGATCGCGCTGATCCGACCGCCGGCCCGGCGCGCCCTGGCCGTGGGGCTGGCGCTGTCCAGCGGCTATCTGCTATGGAGTCTGGTGGCCCAGCAATGGATGACGCAGCGGGTGGAGCGGGTGCTGGCGGATCAAGGCATCGAGGACGTGCCCTTGATGGTCCAGCCGATGCCGTTTTCCACCTTCCTGTGGCGGGCCACGGTGATGGCGCCGTCGGCGCGCCTGGAGATCGTCACCGGCGTGTTCGACGGCGACGGGCCGCTCCATGTGGAGCGCTTTCCGCGCCGCGCGGAACTGGAGCAGGCGGCCGCCGGGCTGGCGGACGGCCAACGGCTGATCTGGTTCACCGACGGCTTTCTCGATTACCGGCGCAACGGTGACCGGATGGTGGTCACCGATGTGCGCCTGGGCGTGCCCGGTGCCCACCCGTTCCAGTTCGTGATCGCCCAGCGGGCGCCGGACGGCTGGGCGCCGATGGTGAGCACCCGGCTGCCCCGGCCGATGATCAATGAGCAGGTGTGGCCGATGCTCTGGCGGCGCACCTTCGCGCTGGCGCCGGTGCTGTGCCTGCACAACCTGCAGCTGGGGGAATCGCCAGCGGCCTGCGGGCAGCCCTGAGCGGACTCCGTGATCAGTCCCAGCCGGCCAGCACCAGCTTGCCGATGGTGCCGCCGCCTTCGATGCGGCGGTGGGCTTCCTTCAGGTTGGCGGCGTTGATCGGCCCCAGGGTTTCCGCCAGGGTGGTTTCCAGCACGCCTTCGTCCACCAGTTTCGCCGCCTGGCCGAGAATCTCGCCCTGGCGTTCCATGTCCACGCCGAACAGGGCGCGGGTGAACATGAACTCCCAGGCGAAGCGGGCGCTTTTCGGTTTCAGCGGATTTGTGTCCAGCGGCCCGCGGGCATCGACGATGGAGACGATGCCGCCCAGCGGCGCCACCAGCTGACAGACGTCGTTCCAGTAACCGTCCGGTTCCTGGGCCAGCAGAATGGCGTCCACCTGCTCGATGCCCAGTTCCTTGAGCGGCGCCACCAGGCCCTGGCGGTAATCGATGGTGTGGTGGGCGCCCATCGCCCGGCACCAGTCGGCGGAGCGCTCGCGGCCGGCGGTGGCGATCACCGTCATGCCGAAGTGGCGCGCCGCCAGTTGCGCGGCGATGGAGCCCACGCCGCCGGCGCCGCCGACGATCAGCAGGGTTTTGCCGTTGGCGTTTTGCGGGGTCAGGCCGAGCTGGTCTTCCAGCGCCTCCCAGGCGGTCAGGGTGGTCAGCGGCAGCGCCGCCGCTTCCTGCAGGCCCAGGCTTTCCGGCGCCTTGGCGACGATGCGTTCGTCCACGCACTGATACTGGGCATTGGAGCCCGGGCGCTGCATGGCGCCGGCGTACCAGACCCGGTCGCCGGGCAGAAAGCCGCGTACCTCGGAACCCACCGCCTCGACCCGGCCGGCGGCGTCAAAGCCCAGCACCTTATAGTCTTTGTCCGCCAGCGGCCGCTGGCGTACCTTGGTGTCCACCGGGTTCACCGACACCGCCTCCACGGCCACCAGCAGGTCCCGGGGACCGGGTTGCGGCTGGTCCAGTTCGATGTCTTCCAGGGCGTGCACGTCCTCGATGGCGCGGGGTTGATTGAAGCCGACTGCTTTCATGGAGCCTCCCGGGGCACGAGTTAAAAGTTGAAAGTCAAAAGTTGAAAGGGGATGGTTTCAGACCATCAGGGTAACCAGAACAACAAGGATAGCATCATGAACTTTGAGGAATACCGGCGCCACGACGGTTTGGGGTTGGCGGAGTTGGTGGCCAAGGGCGAGGTGACCGCCGGGGAGCTGCTGGAGGTGGCGATCCAGCGGGCGGAGGCGGTGAACCCCAAGCTCAACGGGCTGATCATTCCGCTCTACGAGGAGGCCCGGCGGCGCGCCGGCGAGCCCCTGCAGGGGCCCTTCGCCGGGGTGCCCATGCTGGTCAAGGACCTGTTCCAGGAGATCGGCGGGGCGCCGACCTATTCCGGCAACAAGGCGCTCAAGGCCATGGACAACCGCGCCCCCCGGGACTCGGAGCTGGTGCGCCGCTGGAAGGCCGCCGGCGCGGTACCGTTCGGGCGCACCAATACGCCGGAGTTCGGCTCCAAGGGCATCACCGAGCCGGAATCCTTTGGCGCCAGCCGCAATCCCTGGAACACGGATCACACGCCGGGCGGTTCCTCCGGTGGCTCGGCGGCGCTCACCGCCGCCGGCGTGGTGCCGTTCGCCGGTGCCAACGACGGTGGCGGCAGCATCCGTATTCCCGCCGCCTGCTGCGGTCTGTTCGGGCTCAAGCCCGGGCGTGGGCGCACGCCCTGGGGGCCGGAATTCACCGAGGCCCTGCACGGCATTTCCGTGAACCATGTGGTGAGCCGCTCGGTGCGCGACTCCGCCGCTCTGCTGGACGCCACCCAGGGCGATGAGCACGGCGCCCTGTTCCACCTGGCGCCGCCGGCCCGTTCCTATCTCAGTGAACTGGAGCGCGACCCGGCGCCGCTGAAAATCGGCTTCTCTTTGACTTCGCCCATCGGCACGCCGGTGGACCCGGACGCGGTCAAGGCGGTGGAGGACACCGTCCGTCTGCTGCAGGAACTGGGCCACCAGGTGGAAGAGGCGGCGCCGTCCCTGGACATGATGGCCATGAGCATGGACTGGCTGGGCATCTGGTTCACCAAGTGCGCCGGCGAGGTGGCCCGGGTCAAGGAACTCACCGGTTGCGGCGACGAAGGCTTCGAGCTGGACACCCTGGCCATGGCCGCCTTCGGCCACGCCACCCGCGCCGACGAGTACCTGGGCTTCTACCAGCGTGGCCAGCTCTATGCCCGGCAGTTGGCGGACTTCCACGACCGTTACGATTTCTGGCTCACCCCCACCCTGGCCCTGCAGCCGGCGGCCATCGGTGCCTCCGCCACACCGGCCTGGCAGCAAAACGCCCTCAAGGTGATTCTCAAACTGCGCGCCGGCAAGCTGGTGATGAAGTCCGGTCTGGTGGAGCAGATGGCCCGGGAGAACATGAAGTACGTGCCCTTTACCCAGCTCGCCAACTTCACCGGCGTGCCGGCCATGTCGGTGCCGATGCACTGGTGCGACAGCGGTCTGCCCATGGGCGTGCAGTTCGTCGGCACCCACGGCGACGAGGGCCGGCTGCTGGCCCTGGCCGGTCAGTTGGAGAAGGCGAAGCCCTGGTTTGATCGTAGGCCGGAGCTTTAAAACCCGATCGCGGCTGGGCGGCACTCCGCTTCAGTCGCGATCAGACGTCTCGGGTAACCCCTGGTCCACAACCTCGATCCAATGCCTGACCGGCGTGCGCCCGGCGGCGCCCAGATGCATCTGGCAGCCGATGTTGGCGGTGGCGATGGCATCCGGTTGGCCGCTTTCCAGGGCGTCGAGTTTGCGGTCCCGCAGTTGCCGGGCCATGGCCGGTTGGGTGATCGAGTAGGTGCCGGCGGAGCCGCAGCACAGGTGGCCGTCCGGCACCGGGGTGAGGTCGAAGCCCAGGCGGGTGAGCACGCCCTCGGTGACGCCGGCCAGGCGCTGGCCGTGCTGCAGGGTGCAGGGGCATTGAAAGGCCAGCCGGCTTTTGGTGTGCACCGCCAGCGTGTCCAGATCCTCTTCGGCGAGAAATTCGCCCAGGTCCCGGGTGTGCGCGCTGATCCGGCGCGCCTTGTCGGCGTAGGCCGGGTCGCCCTCCAATACCTTGCCGTATTCCTTGATAAAGGCGCCGCAGCCGCTGGCGGTGGGGATGATCGCTTCCACGCCGTCGTCCAGGGCGGCGATCCAGGTGTCGATATTGCGTCGGGCCCGGTCCAGGCCGGTGGCCTGGCCGTCGAGATGCCCCCCCAAATGATAGTCCACCGCACCGCAGCAGCCGGCCCCGGACCAGACTTCCGCGCCGATGCCCAGGCGGTCCAGCACCCGGGCGGTGGCGGCGTTGGTGTTGGGCGACAGGGCCGGTTGCACGCAGCCGGCCAGCAGCGCCACCCGGCGTCGATGGCCGCCGCCGGGCCAGTGGCCCGCTGACGGCACCCGGGCGGGGATCTTCTCTTTCAGCGCCGCCGGCGCCAGCGGTCGGGCCAGCCGCCCCAGGCCCATCAGGGCGGCGAACAGCCGTGGGTGCGGCATCAGGGCACGCAGGCCCCGGCGCAGCAGCCGGTCCCGCGTGGAACGGGGCACCTGGCGTTCCAGTTCCGGCCGGGCGATGTCCAGCAGGGAGTGGTAGTCCACGCCGGAGGGGCAGGTGGTCTCGCAGGCCCGGCAACTCAGGCAGGCGTCCAGATGTTGCTGGGTGCCTTCGCCGGGCTCATTGCCCTCCAGCATTTCTTTCATCAGATAGATGCGCCCGCGCGGGCCGTCCAGTTCGTCGCCGGTGAGCTGGTAGGTGGGGCAGGTGGCGTTGCAGAAGCCGCAGTGCACGCAGCTGCGAAGGATCGATTCCGCTTCGTCGGCGCGGGGCAGTTGGCGGGCGGTGTCGCTGAGACGGGTTTGCATGGCCGGCCTCCGGTTACAGGTCCGCGTAGAGCCGGCCCGGATTGAAAATCCGCTCCGGGTCCAGGCGGGCTTTCAGCGTCTGGTGGTAGCGCAGCAGGGCCGCTGGCAGCGGGTGGAACGGCGCGTCCTCCGGCTCCTCACCGCTGAAACGGGTGGCGGAACCGCCGGCAATGGCGGCCAGCTGCCGCAGGGTGTCAGCGTCCGCGTCGCTTTTCAGCCAGCGCTGGGCGCCGCCCCAGTCGCTGAGCTGAGTGCCGGGCAGCTCCAGTACCGGCGTCGCCGGCGGCAGGGACAGCCGCCACAGGGGTTTGGCGCCGTCGAAGAACGGCAGCCGGTGGTCGCGCAGTTTGTCCCAGTAGAGGCCGTCTTCCAGGGGCTCGCCGCCGATCTCCGCAACCGCCGCGTCCACCGAGCCCTGGTTGCCTTCCAGCCGTATTCTCAGCAGGCCGCCGCCGTGGCAGGCGGCGGACAGGGGCAGGCCACGCCGGCGCCAGTCCAGCACCCGTTCCCGGGCCTGTTCGCCGGTGAGTCGCAGTTGCAGGGAGCGGCTGGCGCGGGGGCGCGGCAGCACCTTGAACGAGACTTCGGTGATCAGCCCCAGACAGCCGAAGCTGCCGGCCATCAGCCGGGACAGGTCGTAGCCGGCCACGTTCTTCATCACCTCGCCACCGAAGCGCAGGTGCTGGCCTTCGCCGGTGATTACCCGCACACCCAGCACGAAGTCCCGCACCGAACCGGCCCAGGGCCGGCGCGGGCCGGCCAGGCCGCTGGCCACCATGCCGCCGACGCTGGCGTCGCCGCCGAACAGGGGCGGCTCGAACGGCAGCATCTGGTCCTGCTCCGCCAGGGTGGCGATCAACTCGCTGACCCGGGTGCCGGCGCGGGCGGTGACCACCAGTTCGCTGGGGTCGTAGTGCACCACGCCGTGGTGGCTCAGCGTATCCAGCACCTCGCCGTCCACCGGCCGGCCCAGGTGGGATTTGCCGCCGGTACCGCGCGGGCACAGCGGGCGGCGCTCGGCGCGGGCGGCGCGCACCCGCTCCAGCAGGGCTTCGGACTGATCGCCCATCAGAACCGCTCCAGTTCGGGGAACGGCAGTTCGCCACGGTGAATGTGCATGGCGCCGAACTCCGCGCAACGGTTCAGGGTGGGGATGTTCTTGCCCGGGTTGAGCAGCCGCTGTGGGTCGAAGGCGGCTTTCACCGCGTGGAAGCAGGTGATCTCGTCGGCGTCGAACTGGCTGCACATCTGATTGATCTTCTCGCGGCCCACGCCGTGCTCGCCGGTGATGCTGCCGCCCACCGCCACGCACAGCTCCAGGATGCGCCCGCCCAGGGCCTCGGCCCGTTGCAGTTGGTCGCTGTCGTTGGCGTCGAACAGAATCAGTGGGTGCATGTTGCCGTCGCCGGCATGGAAGACGTTGGCCACGCGCAGGTCATATTCCCGGGACAGCGCCTCGATGCCGGCCAGCACCTTGGGCAGCTCCCGTTTCGGGATGGTGCCGTCCATGCAGTAGTAGTCCGGCGAGATGCGCCCCACCGCCGGAAAGGCCGCCTTGCGGCCGGCCCAGAAGCGCTGCCGTTCGGCGTCGTCGCGGGCCTGGCGGATCTCGGTGGCGCCGGCGTTTTCCATCACCGCGCGCACCCGCTGGCAGTCCTCGTCCACATCGCTTTCCACGCCGTCCAGCTCGCACAGCAGAATGGCAGCGGCGTCGCGGGGGTAGCCGGCGTGGGCGAAATTCTCGGCGGCGCAAAGGGCCAGGTTGTCCATCATTTCCAGGCCGCCGGGGATGACGCCGGCGGCGATGATGTCGGCCACCGCCTGGCCGGCCTTCTCCACGTTGTCGAAACTGGCTAGCAGCACTTTGGCGCAGGGCGGTGCCGGCAGCAGCTTCACGGTGATCTCGGTGACGATGCCGAGCATGCCCTCCGAGCCGGTGAACAGGGCCATCAAATCAAAGCCCGGCGTGTCCAGGGCATCGCTGCCCAGGGTCAGGCATTCACCGTCCACGGTGACGATCTCCAGCTTCAGCAGGTTGTGCACGGTGAGGCCGTACTTGAGGCAGTGCACGCCGCCGGCGTTCTCCGCCACGTTGCCGCCGATGGAGCAGGCGATCTGCGACGACGGGTCCGGCGCGTAGTAAAGACCGTAGGGGGCGGCGGCCTGGGAAATGGCCAGGTTGCGCACCCCCGGCTGCACCCGGGCGGTACCGGCCTCGGCGTCGATTTCGATAATGCGATTGAAGCGCGCCATCACCAGCAGAATGCCTTGTTCCAGCGGCATGGCACCGCCGGAAAGGCCGGTGCCCGCGCCCCGGGCCACCACGGGCACGCCCTCGTCGCTGGCGATACGCATCAGCCCCTGAACCTGTTCCAGGGTGTCCGGCAGGGCCACCAGCAAGGGCACGGTGCGGTAGGCGGCCAGGCCATCGCATTCATAGGGCGTCAGATCCTCGCGCCGGTGCAGCAGGTGCAGGTCCGGCAGGTCGCGCCGCAGGCGGTTGAGCAGGGCCGCCTTGTCCACTTCGGGCAGAGGGCCGTCTAGCCGTTCGTCGTAATGCATGGTTCCGCCGGGCTGCTGTTGTTGGAATCTCGGAGACCGGCGGTCAGTGTGCAACGGCCCCGGGGTGGCGGCAAGGGCGGCTCGACATTGGTCGAAAGGCCCGGCGCCGGTGCTATGATGACCGCGTTTTCGCAACGGGGACCGCCGTGACCGCGCACATTCTGATCGTTGACGACGAACCGAGGGTGGCGGAGCCGCTGAGCTTCGCGCTGCAACGGGAGCACTTCCGGGTCACCCACGTGGAGCGCGGCGAGCAGGCGCTGGCGGTGCTCGGTGAGGACCCGCCGGCGCTGGTGGTGCTGGACGTGGGCCTGCCGGACCTCAACGGCTTTGAGGTGCTCAAGCGGGTGCGCCGGGACAGCGAGGTGCCGGTGCTGTTTCTCACCGCCCGGGAGGACGAGCTGGACCGCATCCTGGGCCTGGAGCTGGGCGGCGACGACTATGTCACCAAGCCGTTCAGCCCCCGCGAAGTGGTGGCCCGGGTGCGCGCCATCCTCAAGCGCCAGGGCGCCCCCTCCGAGGCGGCCCCGGTGGTGGACTGGCGCGTGGACGAGGACGCCGCGCGGGCCTGGTTCCGCGACCGGCCCCTGTCCCTGACGCCTTCCGAATACCGGATTCTGGAAGCCCTGGTGCGTCACCCGGGCCAGGTGTTCAGCCGTGGCCGGCTGCTGGATATCTGCGGCAGCGAGGAGGACAGCTTCGAGCGCGCCGTGGACACCCATATCAAGACCCTGCGCGCCAAGCTGCGGCCCCTGGGCGGTGACGCCTGGATCGCCACCCGGCGTGGCCTGGGCTATGTGTTGGAACGGCCATGAAGCTGAGCCGCCAGCTGCTGCTGATCTTTTTCCTGATCATGGGGCTGGTGAGCTGGTTCACCATGGACCTGGTGCTGGGCGAGGCCAAACCGTTGGTGCGCCAGTCCGCGGAGGAAACCCTGGTGGACGCCGCCAACCTGCTGGCGGAGATCATCGCCTCGGACGTGCGCGAACAGCGGCTCACCATCACCCCGGACTTGCGCGCCGCCCTGCAGCGCTACGCGGACCGCGCCCCCGCCGCCACCATCTGGGGGCTGAACAAGAACCGCACCGACACCCACGTGTACGTCACCGACGCCCGGGGCGTGGTGCGGTTCGATTCCCAGGGGCTCAACGAAGGCGAGGATTTCTCGCAGTGGAACGATGTGCTGCTGACCCTGCAGGGCAAGTACGGCGCCCGCACCACCCGCTCCGACCCGGACGATCCCACCTCCTCGGTGCTGTACGTGGCGGCGCCGATACGTCACGACGGCACCCTGATCGGCGTGGTCACCCTGGGCAAACCCGGCGCCTCGATTCAGCCGTTCGTGGCCCAGGCGGAGGCGCGGCTGATCCGCTATGGATGGATGGCGCTCGCCGTCTGTCTGCTGTTGGGCGTGGGCCTGGCCTGGTGGATCAGCCGCCGGGTGGGGCGCCTGCGCGCCTATGCCCTGGCGGTGGCGGAAGGCGGCCGGCCGGCGCCGCCGCGCTTCCGGGTGCGCGACGAAATCCATGACCTGGCGCGGGCGGTCACCGCCATGCGCCGCAAGTTGGAGGAACGCTCCCGTCTGGAAAACCACACCGCCATGCTCACCCATGAAATGAAAAGCCCGCTGGCGGCGATTCGCGGCGCCGGGGAGATTCTCGCCGAGGAAGTCAGCGACCCGGCCCTGCACCGGCTCACCGAAAATGTGGTGCACGAAAGTCAGCGGCTCAGCGACCTGCTGGATCGCATGCTGGCGCTGGCCCGGCTGGAGAAACTGGAAAGCCTGCCGTCCCGCCGTGATCAGCCCCTGGCGCCGCTGCTGGACGAATGGCGCCGCAGCCGTCAGGTGCTGGTCGATGGCAAGACCTTGAAGGTGGCCCTGGAAGGCGAAGCGGTGCTGCACGTGGACCCGGACACCACCCGGCTGGCCCTGTTCAATTTGCTCGACAACGGGCTGCGCTTCGCCGACCCGGGCTCCACCCTGGTGGTGGCCGGCTGGCGTGACGGGGAAAGCGGCGGCCTGAGCGTCACCAACCAAGGCCCGCGCATTCCCGACTATGCGTTGGCGCGCGTCACCGAACGGTTCTATTCCCTGCCGGCCCCTGAGGAGGAAAAAAGCTCCGGCCTGGGCCTGGCCATGGTCCGCGAAGTCGCCGAACTGCACGGCGGCTGGCTGCGGGTGGAAAACCTGGAGCACGGCGTGCGCGTCACGCTTTGCCTGCGGTAACGCCCACGCACACGAAATCCCCACAGTCCCCCCACACCCACCGGGCAAGCTGGGCGCTCCGAATAAAGGGAGACGACCATGGCCCAGAGCCCATTGAAAAAAATCCTCATCATCACCGGTCTGATGCTGGTGCTGGTGGTGCCGCTGTTGATGATCCAGGCGAAGATCAACGAACGCCAACAGCGGGCGATGGTGGTGAGCGCGCAGATCAGCGACCAGTACGGCGGCGAACAGACCCTGTCCGGGCCGGTGATTCTGGTGCCCCAGGTGCGCCGCCACGAGGTGGTGTACACCGACAAGGAAACCGGCGAGTCCCGTTCACGAATAGAAACCCGCCACGAGCGCATCGCCCGGGTCCCGGATACCTTGACCATCGATGGGGAGCTGCAGACCGAAACTCTGTATCGCGGTATCTACGGCACCCCGGTGTACCGCAGCCAGCTCAACGTGGAGGCCGCTTTCCCGGCGGGCTGGGGTGAGCCCCGTTCATCGGCCTTCCGTGATCAGCGCGCGGCGTTGCTGGTAATGCGGGTGCAGGATCTGCGCGGCCTGGCGGAGCGGCCGCGCCTGAGCATCGGTGACCAGACCCTGACGCTGCTGGAACCCGGCGAGATTCCCGAATCCCTGGGTGGCAATGTGCTGGTGGCGAAGCTGCCGGAGGATCTGCCGGGCCCCTTCATCGTGTCCGTGGAACTCAACCTCAACGGCAGCCGCTCGCTGGCGGCCCTGCCCCTGGCCAAGGAAACCAGCATGACTCTGCGGGGTGACTGGCCGCACCCGGGGTTCACCGGCCTGCTGTTGCCGGCGGAGCGGAAGGTGGGCGACGACGGCTTCATGGGCCGCTGGTACACCAACAGCCTGGCGGCGGCCGGCGCCATCTCCTGCGCCGGCGACAACGCCCTGTGCCAGGACCATCAAAAAGCGCTGCGGGTGGACCTGGTGCAGCCGGTCACCGGCTTGTTGTCCAGCGAGCGGGCGCTCAAATACAGCTACCTGATCGTCGGCCTGACCTTCGCCGCGTTCTTTCTGTTCGAGGTGATGCGGCGGATGGCGGTGCATCCCATGCAATACCTGCTGGTGGGGTTGGCGCTGGCCATGTTCTATCTGCTGCTGGTGGCGCTGGGCGAGCATCTGGATTTCGCCTGGGCCTATGGCATCGGTGGCCTGGCCTGTGTCGGTGTGATCGGTGTCTATCTGAGCGCGGTGTTGCGCTCGGCCAGAGCGGGGTGGGGATTCGCTGGTGCGCAGGCGCTGGTGCTGGCGTTGATTTACGCCATCCTTAACGCCGAGGACTATGCGCTGTTGATGGGGGCGTCGTTGCTGTTCGTTACGCTGGCGACGGTGATGGTGCTTACCCGTCACGTGGACTGGAATGCCGCCCAGACGCGCGGGCAGTAGGGGCTCTGATAGCGGAAAACATTAGGGAACAGGCCGGGGCGGGCGCCCCGGCCATTCTCGGCCATGAATCAGCGCTGGTCGCCGTCCATGTCCGCGCCCTGCATGGAATTCACTTTTTCCACTTCCACCAGGGTGCGACCGTCGTCGTGGTCCACTTCGCCGACCACGTCCAGGCGGGTACCCACCTGCAGTTGGCGGTCGCCGCTGAGATCGTTGTCCAGTTCGATCTCAATGGTGCCGGCGCTGTCCTTGAGCATGTAGTGCTCGTCTTCCAGCACCTGGGTGACTTCGCCGGTCACGTGGACCATCTGGCCTTCCTCGATGCCCTGCTTGATGGCGGCGCTGTCGGCTTTGATGGCGTCACCGGCATGGGCCACGGTGAAGGCGCCCGCGAGGGCGGTGGCGATAATCAGCTTTTTCATGGCAATCCTCCTTGTTCGCTCGAAACGAATCACGAGTATGGCATTGGAATCGGGGCTCGTTTTGTAAAGGAGGATCAAAAGCTTTATCGCGGCTGAAGCCGCTCCTACGTCATCGAAGGAGTAGGAGCGGCTTCAGCCGCGATCAGGCCCCCTCACCTTGAGGCAGCGGCGGCCACCAATCCTGGAGGGTACCGTCGGAAACGGCGGCCAGGTCGCCGAACTGCAGCAGTACGAATTCGCTTTGCGTGGGGCGGAAAAAAATCTGGTCGTTCACTTCCAGGGCGGTGCTGTCCGCGCCGTTGTACATCATCTGGTTGGTGCTGACGCCGTACAGGCCGTTGGCTTCGATGCCCGCCGGCGATACCGGCTCGGCTTTCCAGTAGCCGCCATAAATAAAATAGGTGCGCGCCCGGTTCGGGTCCCACAGCGCCCAGGCGTCGCCCAGCGGCAGCGGGCCGGGCAGCTGCAGGCCGTCCATCGCCTTAAGCACCGGTGCGGCGATAAAGGCGGCGGGCTCGAAGTCCGCCAGGGTATCCAAATCAAAATCCAGCGGCTTCACCAGCGCCGAGCCGGCGGCCAGTTCGTTGAGCGGTGTTTCGTCGCCGTGCAGCGCCACGGTGGGGCTGCCGGCGCCGTTGAAGGTAAGCCGTTGCTCCCGGTATTTCGGCTGCAATTGATAAAGGCGGTCGATAAACCCCTGATACACCGCCTGGCTTTTGCGCAGCGAATCCTGGCGGCTTTCCACCACCGCGGGCAGCTTGCCCACATGGGCGTCGTAGCCCATGAAACCGCTGAACCCGAGCCGCTCCGGGTGGGTTTCGATCAGCTTTAACAGGGCATCCAACTGAGTGGGTTCGGTCAGGCCGCCGCGATGCAGCCCCACGTCCAGTTCGATATTGATCAGCAGTCGGCGCCGTCGCTTCTCCGCCAGTGCCAGGTATTCTCGCAGCCTCGCCTCGCTGTCGATCAGCCACTGCAACTGCTGGTCCGGATTGAATTCGGCGTTGGCCGGCAGCTCCTCATAGAAGCGCGCTGCCGCGTTGACGGGCATGGGCTTGCCGAGCAGCAGATCGCAGCCCGGCTCCGCCGCCGCCAGCGCGGTGATAAAGGGCTGATGAAACACCATCACCCGGCGGGTGCCGGTAAGGGCCATCACCTCGCGGATCAGCGGCACGCTGGGCAGGGATTTGGCGACGATGCGGTAGTCGCGGCCGGGCGGTAATAAGGCGGTGAGCCGCCGGCAGTTGGCGGCCAGCCGCTGGCGGTCGATCAGCAGCACCGGCCGGCCCGGGCCCTGGTCCCGGAACAGATCGTTGAGCGTCTGGAAATAGGGCGCGTGGGGCGCGCCCCGGTCGCCGGGTTTGAGCCACCAGGCCAGCGCCAGGCCGCCGCCGAGACCGATCAGAAAAGTGCGTCGTTTCATGCCGGGGCTCCGTCCACGAACAACCTTTTGAGATGCGCGTTGAGCAAACGGCCCCGGGGGTCCAGCTCGCGCCGGATCGCCTGGAAGTCGTCGAAACGCGGGTACAGGGCGCGCAATTCCCGGGCGCCCAGGGAATGCAGCTTGCCCCAGTGCGGCCGCCCTTGGCAGGCGCGCAGTAACGGTTCCACGGCGGCGAACACCGGCCGGTGGTCCTGCTTGTAATACTGGTGCACCGACAGGCTGGCGCCGGCCCGACCGCTGAACATGGAGAGCAGACTGTCGTCGGCGGCCACATAACGGAACTCGATGGGGAAGAACACGTTCAGGTCCTGCTCGCGGAGGGTATCGCAGACCTTGCGCAGGCACTCGATGCCGCGTTCCGCCGGCACCGTGTATTCCATCTCGTTGAAGCGCACCGTGCGCCGGTTGGCGTAGATCTTGTGGGCCGGCCCCCAGCGGCGGTTTTCCTCGACGAAGAAAGTCACCAGCTTTTGCAGGGTGGCGGTGAGCCAGCCGGCGCGCATGGCCAGCTCGCAGACCATTTCCAGCAGGTCGTTGCTGTCGTCCTGGGCGAGATTGTCGTCTTGCCGCTCGGTGGGCGTCATGGTTTTGATGATGGCGGTGCCGCCCAGGGGGAAGGCGAAGAATTCGATATTACGGAAGTTGTCTTTCTCCCGCTCCACGAAATCCATGGCCTCGTCCAGGGGCAGGGTCCAGGTGTATTCCTCCAGCCGATAGGCCGGCACGGTGCGCAGGGACACCTCGGTGACCAGCCCCAGGGCGCCCACCGAGCAGCGAGCGGCGTCGAACCGCTCGCCGTCCGCCGCCGTCAGCCGGTGGCGCCGGCCGGCCATATCCAGCAGGGTGAGCCCGGCCACCTGGGCGGACAGGCTGGGCAGCCCCAGGCCGGTGCCGTGGGTGCTGGTGGCGATGGCTCCGGCCAGGGACTGCAGATTGATGTCCGGCTCGTTGATCAGGCCGTGGCCCTCGGCCCAGGCCTGATCCCCGGCCTGGGCGATGCGGGTGCCGGCGCCGAAATGCAGCACGTCGCCGTCGCGGCCGCGCAGGCCGGCCATCGCTTCCAGGGACACCAGGGTATCGTCGGTGGGCACCACGCCGCTGAACGAATGGCTGCCGCCGAAGGCGCGCACCGTGCCGGTGGTGGCGGCCAGCAGTTGTCGCAGGGCATCCTCGGTGGCCGGGTAGGCCAGATTCCGGGGGCGGGCGCTCTGGTTACCGGACCAGTTTTGCCACTGCCCGCCGGCCCCGTCGTCGGTGGCCCGGGCCAGGGCGGGCAGGGCGCCGGCCCCGGCGGTGGCCGCCAGCGCTTTGAGAAAGCCGCGCCGGTCCAAGGAAAGATTGAAAGCCATGGTGGTTCCTGTTTGTTCTTATGGAACCATGGTACTAACGGGGCGGGCGAGGGCAATTGACTGAAGGGCCGGCGGCGCCGGCCCTGGGGGCGGAACTTATAACCGGTGGACGTTACAACCGATAAGCGGCCAGCCACTGCTCCAGCTGCGCCTGCGGCAGGGCGCCGGCCTGGCGGGCCAGTTCCCGGCCCTCGCGGAACACCATCAGGGTGGGGATGCTGCGGATGCCGAAGCGCCCGGCCAGGGCCGGTTCCGCCTCGGTGTCCAGCTTGGCGAAGCGCAGATCCGGCTCCAGGCGGGCGGCGGCCTGAGCGAACACCGGCGCCATCATCTTGCACGGCCCGCACCAACCGGCCCAGAAATCCACCACCACGGGCATCTGGGAGCGTTCCACCACGGCGCTGAAATTGGCGGCGGTGAGGGTGATCGGGGTGCCCTCGAACAGCGGCCGTTTGCACTTGCCACAACGGGGGCCATCGGCGCGGCGGGCGGCGGGAATACGGTTGATCGCGCCGCAATGGGCGCAGCCCAGGGTCAGGGTGTCATCGGTCATGGCGCGGCTCCGGCAAGGGGGACGAGGCTGAATATGATGGCCCCGCCCCGCCGTTCAAGCCAGGGCTCAGGGAAAGCGCACCCCGGTCAGGGTCTCGGACAGTTCCCACAGCCGCGCCCCCAGGGCGCCGTCCTGGGCGTAGCGCCGGGGGCGCGCCTCGGTGGGCGGGCCGAATGCTTCCATCAGGCGCGCCGGGCCGTAGTAGTGGCCGCCCCGGGCGTCCGGGCTGGTGGCGGCGTACAGGGTCGGCCAGCTGCCCTTCTCCGCGCTCTGGGTGAACAGCGGCCAGGCCCAGCGGGCCAGCCGGCCGATGCCCAGCGGGCTTTCCTCGGCGATGCCCGGGCCCGCCAGGTTGGTGCTGGCCACCCCCGGGTGGCAGGCCAGCGAGCGGGTCTCGGCGCCGGCGTCGCGCAGCCGCCGTTCCAGCTCGATGGCGAACATCAGATTGGCCAGCTTGGCCTGGGCATAGGCTTTCTGGCGGCCGTACTCGCCGTCCAGATGGATGTTGTCGAAGTGAATGCGCCCGCCCCGGTGGGCGATGCTGCTGACGGTGACGATGCGCGAACCGGGCACCTCACGCAGGCGCGGCAGCAGCAGGCCGGTGAAGGTGAAATGCCCCAGATGGTTGATGCCGAACTGACGCTCGAAACCGTCCTCGGTGCGGCCCTCCTGCAGCCACATGATGCCGGCGTTGTTGATCAGCAGGTCGATGTGCTCGCAGCGCCCGGCGATGTCCTCGGCGGCCTGGCGTACGCTGGCCTGGCTGGCCAGGTCCAGATGCACCACCTCGGTCTGGCCGGGCAGGTCGCGGCGGGCGGCCTCCGCCTTTTCCAGGTTGCGGCAGGCCATGATGATGCGCGCCCCCCGGGCGGCCAGATGGTGGGCGGCGCGCAGGCCGATGCCGCTGTTGGCACCGGTGATCACGGCCACCCGGCCGCTCTGGTCGGGAATATCGGAAGGGTTCCAGCTCATCGGGCGCTCCTGGTCGGCACGGGCATTCGCGGCTGAAGCCGCGACCCGTCAGTCGATGCCGAGCTGGTCCCAAAGGGCGTCCACCCGGCGCTTGGTGTCGTCGTCCATGGTAATCGGACGGCCCCACTCACGACTGGTTTCACCGGGCCATTTCGCGGTGGCGTCCAGCCCCATTTTCGAACCCAGGCCGGCCACCGGCGAGGCGAAGTCCAGGTAGTCGATGGGCGTGTTCTCCACCAGCACCGTGTCCCGGGCCGGGTCCATGCGGGTGGTGATCGCCCACATCACGTCCTTCCAATCGCGGCCGTTCACATCGTCGTCGCACACAATCACGAACTTGGTGTACATAAACTGCCGCAGGAACGACCACACCCCCATCATCACGCGCTTGGCGTGGCCCGGGTACTGCTTCTTCATGGTCACCACCGCCATCCGGTAGGAGCATCCCTCCGGCGGCAGATAGAAATCCACGATCTCCGGAAACTGCTTCTTCAGAATCGGCACGAAGATTTCGTTCATGGCCACGCCCAGCACCGCCGGCTCATCCGGCGGCCGGCCGGTATAGGTGCTGTGGTAAATCGGATCGCGGCGATGGGTGATGCGCTCCACGGTGAACACCGGGAAGCGCTCCACCTCGTTGTAGTAACCGGTGTGGTCGCCGAACGGCCCCTCGTCGGCCATCTCGCCGGGATGGATGTGGCCTTCCAGCACGAACTCGGCGCTGGCCGGCACCTGCAGATCCGAACCCAGACACTTCACCAGCTCGGTCTTGCTGCCCCGCAGCAGGCCGGCGAAGGCGTACTCGCTGAGCGTGTCCGGCACCGGCGTCACCGCGCCCAGAATGGTGGCCGGATCGGCCCCCAGCGCCACCGCCACCGGGAAGGGCTCACCGGGGTGCGCCTCTTGCCACTCCTGGAAATCCAGCGCGCCACCGCGATGGCTCAGCCACCGCATGATCAGCTTGTTACGCCCGATCAACTGCTGCCGGTAAATGCCCAGATTCTGGCGCTCCTTATGCGGCCCCCGGGTGATCACCAGCGGCCAGGTCACCAACGGCCCGGCGTCGCCGGGCCAGCAGGTCTGGATCGGCAAACGGGTCAGATCCACATCGTCGCCCTCGATCACCTGCTCCTGGCAAGGCCCGGACCCGCTCACCTTGGGGCTCATGCTCAGCACCTTGCGGAACACCGGCAGCTTCTCCCAAGCATCCCGGAAGCCCTTCGGCGGCTCCGGCTCCTTCAGAAACGCCAGCAGCTCCCCCAGCTCCCGCAACTCCGCCACCGAATCGCGCCCCATTCCCAACGCCACCCGCCGCTCCGTGCCGAACAGATTGCCCAACACCGGAATCGACGAGCCCTTCGGGTTCTCGAACAACAACGCCGGCCCCCCGGCCTTCAGCGTGCGGTCGCAAATCTCGGTGATCTCCAGATGCGGGTCCACCTCGGTGGTGATGCGTTTCAGCTCGCCCTGCTTTTCCAGCTGCTGGATAAAGTCGCGCAAATCGCGGTATTTCATGGAACACGGTCTCGCCGGCTACAAGGTGCGGGGCAGTATAACAGCCCACCCGCCGGGCACGATGCCATGGCGACACGGCCTCCGGCGGTCAGCAGTAGGGCCGACTGGGTGGCACTCCCCTTCAATCACGATCAGCGCCTCGGAAGATCGCAACAGAAGTGACGCGCCGCCGGTCGCCTCTGCCGCTGCGCGCATGGACGGTATGCTCGATACCGGCAAACACAGCGGTCACGCGAACGGGGACGAGCCCCTGGTGAAAGGTTTGCGACTATATGAAATATCTGGTTTATTCGATTTATATCAAAAATGGAGGCGGGGATAGGACGCCGGGACGTTCATTGGCTATTCGAGCTGGCATCCTAATGCCTGTTAGATTACAGCAAAAGGGAGGCGGAAGTTGAGCGCAAGGACTGACCTCGAAAAGGCGCTGAAGAGCTGGGCGGATATTCTAATATCAAACTCCGAGGAGCAGATAAAAATAAGATATGTAAGGGCTTTTCTTTCTTTTTTATATCCTGCCGAAAGATATTTCAGCTGGATAATGGTAGGGGTGGCGGGCGCGTTGCTGGCTATCCTCGGGGTTTGGCGTCCTGCAGGGCGTTGTTGTCTACACTGTGCAGCTTTCTCTTCAGGCAGAGATAGAGGGCGAAGTTTATATTCTGGTGGTGGCAAAGGCGCAGGAGGAAGATGAGAACGAGATTAGGAAGATGGCAGAGGGGAATGGAATTGACGTAAACGTCTCGATGAACGTACTTAGGGCGATAACATCATATTATTCGTTGATGCCACAGCCCTATCGCTGGTTACTCTGTCGCCAGATAAATAAGGTTATAGAAGGTGGTGGCTATGTGTGGGAAAACTAATAAAGGGGTATTATAAGGAAGTCCTTGTACGCTTTTGTACAGTTGGGTTGGCGTTATCCGCGCTAATGCTGGTCATGCTGAGCATATGATCCATCAAGATAAATAAAGGCAAGGCAGAGGGCACTGACGCGCCGCTGGTTACGACATTATGGATCGGTAGAGATTTCAATAAAGATGGAGAAACACATAAATGTATAAGAGTCTTCTTTTGGTATTATTTTATTTTTTGGCTGGTTGCACTACTTTTAAAGTCGTTGGGGTGGATCCGGAAACAGGTTATTTCCCTGGGGAAAAGCGTGCTACCGTAACTGTCAGCAAAGCAGTTGATTTGGATTCCGTCAATGACCTTGTGCTAGTGCCTACCGGCGACTTCACAGTGAATATGGTGAAAAACATTGGGTATTTCGATGAGGTCATCACCTTCGAGGAATTGGAAAATATCATCATTAAAAATGATCTTACTGATCAGGTGTCTTCTGTTAAAGATAGAATTGGTGTTAATAAGGCGGCTAAAGCATACAGGAAATTCTTATGGCTCCGTTGGGATACTCGTCAGGATGGGTCGAAACAGTACCAGCAATTAATATTGACTGATCCGATTACATTGGAAGATCTCTTTGTTTGTGAAACTTTTTTGGATTATGTTTGGGCGGGCGTTAACGATCAAGCGAATTGGTATCCAATGATGAACTCTCTCGTGGATTATATTAAGGAAAATTCTGAAACGTATGGAGGTAAGTCATAACGAATCACTGGTGTGGGGCTGCCCGGGCTGCGTCTCGGTGGTCCCGCATTGAGGGGGGTATATTGTCGATTCCGATGCTTGAATGCTAATTAAAGAAATTAAAAGCGCAATGACTGAAACCATACACCCTAAGCGGCAGTGCTGCTTTTGCGCCGAAGCGATTTCTGAACGCAATCCGGTAGGTATCACGTTGCACCTTGGTTATGGAAATACCCAGGACTTGTGGTCTCACCCGGCCTGCCTGAGTAGCCGTTTGCACCATACGGTGCCTTTTCTGACGCCGGACGAACTGAATGATTGTTGATCTTCAAGGAAAGACATGCGCGTGCGGTACTGCGCCAGCGTCGGAAGCGAGGCACTCTCAAGCTCGCGCCTGTGTGCTTCCGCGTTATGTGTGAGGTGAGGAATGTCTAAGCTGCTAATTGTATTTGGGCTGCTGATTGCTGGGTACACGGTGATTGCCAAGTTTTCAGGAATGCCGGGCATTGCGGATCTTTTGCCGGTGAGTTGGTTTGGCGAACAGTCTGGTGGCAGTGAATACTACAGAATTGTCGGCTCAGAAGGTGGCGGGGCCTATTGGCTCTTCGTTCTCGCCGCAGGTATTGTTATTTCTGCCGTAGGTCTGGTCTTGAAGTTTATCAAATGAGCGGCGTAAAAGTATTGTTGGGCTTTCTGAAAATGGAACAAAAAGCTGCAGTGGCCCAATTTGGCTACACTCAAATGGCTCGCTCGGTTTGGTGCTATATGTAAATGCTGATGAAGTCTTATATGGAAAAAATTAGCGATACTTTTTTCATTGCAACCGTATCCGTTTTCGCAACCTTTTTGGCCTCGGACCTATTTGGGGTGCTCGAATTAAGCCGGGAGGTCGGTAGGTTGGTCCTGGTCGCGGTAGTTTCTATGCTGCCCGTATCGCTAATTTTGTTTGCCGTGGTGAGTTGGTTTGACGGGTCAAAGCGGCATTTTCATTACTTACAAGTTTCGGCAATTCTAAACCTGGCAATGGCATTGATTGTCTACGTGGTGATGAATAGTGGTATATAGCTAAGCAGAAGGTAAAAGTCACAGACCCATTGCCACGCGGCCAGAGGTAGCATTGGCCGCGTTTGCTGTGGGCATTATCCGGCTGTTGGCCGTCAGAACCCGCTACCTGGGAGCTTCACAGAATGTACGTCCCGAGCCATTTCAAGGAAGCCGACGTAGACAAGCTACAGCAGTATATCCGTGACTACGGCTTCGGACTGCTGGTGATCGCGGATGAACATGGCATCGAAGCGAATCATGTTCCCTTTCATATGAGCACTGAGCGAGAGGGCACTCTTGGCCGCCTCCAGTGCCATTTGGCGCGTAACAATCCGGTTTGGCAGCGTCTGCGTGGTGGGGCTCGGGTTCTTGCGGTTTTTCAGGGGCCTGATGCCTATATCTCGCCCTCCTGGTACGAGACCAAGGCAGAAACTGGGCGGGTGGTTCCGACATGGAACTACCTTGCCGTTCATGCGGAAGGCTGTGCTCGGGTTATCGAGGACCCGGATTGGCTGAGACTTCATCTCCATCGGCTCACGGACAAACATGAGGCGGGCATGGCCAGCCCCTGGTCCGTTGATGACGCGCCAGCGGAGTTCACCGAGCGTTTGTCTCAGGCGATTGTTGGTGTGGAGATCGAGATAGAGACGCTAACGGGCAAGTTGAAGGCGAGTCAGAATCAACCGGAAAAGAACCGGGCCAGTGTGAAGGCGGCCCTTGAGGCCGGGGAAGGGGCGGACAGTCGTGCCATGGCCAGGTTCATCAGCTAACCTGGGGCTTTTACCGGTGATCGCCACCATCATGGTGATTACGGTGCTGGTGAACTGGCTTGTCATTACGATCATCAATCGGCTGGAGTCGTCCAAGCTGACGACGGCATCCGTCGATAAGACCGCGCTCAATTTCGCCAAGCGCCTGATATCGGTCGTGATCTATGGTGTCGGCATTGGCGTCTGTCTGACACATATCCCCGAGCTCAAGATTGTTGGCCATTCGCTGCTTACGGGGGCGGGCATTCTCACGCTGGTGGGCGGTCTGGCCTCGCAGCAGGCGATGGCGATCATGCAGGACGAAATCGCCAAGCACCCTCTGCTCATTGACCAGCGCACGATTTCGTTCGCCGAAGGGGCGCGCCTCTATGCGCTTCCCGAAGACCCGGATGAAAAGAATGCTGGCTAAGCGGAGCATGCCGCGGCCGTAAAGCCGAACCGCCGTTCGCTACTTCCAGCCAGTCGTCGGCTTCAAATGGCCGGCTGAAGGCGGGTGTTATAGGCCCGAGGCAAAAGTCCGGCTTGATAGAAAGATATTTTTTTCTTGATGATTCAGTGGTTGCGAATCTCGCAGTTTGAATGACGGTGTACCCAATCCCAGTGGCCGTCAAAGCGTCTTTCGAATTTTAAGGTGTTGCGTGCTTTGGTAACGCGAATGCCCCTTCTGGAGTCGCCGAATTTCCAATTTATCAATCGCTTTGACCTGATGCAGTTTAGTCTCAGGGCGTACCGCTTTGTTTGCCTGTCAGGTGGCTGAGAGGCATATAAAAAATTTGTGGTTATTTAATTGCGGCATCCTATAGAGTTAGCAAACAAACTATCGGGCCCAAGGAAGGCAGGCTCTGAAGCGTTTGTCGTAAAATCACAAAAACCTGGAGAACAATAATGAAAAAATATCACCTTTTGACCGGTGAAGGCGTGGAAGGACCCTATACGTCAACCGAGCTTGCACAGATGGAGGTCGATGCAACCACCTATATCAAGCCCGATAGTGAAGACGCTGAGTGGACAACCTGCGGAGCAGTTGAAGAGATCGGGGCGGTGATCACCGAGCGTTTTTCGGCTTCCGTTGAAAAGCTTGGCGCGCTTGGCGGTGACATGAGCGCGGCAGGGGCAATGCACTGGGGGCCGGCCAAGGCTGACATGTGCAAAAACAACGGACGGCGGCAATTCTCGGCGGTGCTCTGGGATATTCCTTGGGGAAAAAGCTGGGAAGATGCCTGCTGGGCAATGCCCAATACGATCAACGGCCACTACTTCGCAAGACCGAACCGCTGCATCAATAATGGCCAGATGTGGGGTGAGTGGGACGTGCCTGATGCCAGCTGCGGTGCGGCGGCCAGTGCTAACGTGGTGGTTTTTCAAAAGGCCAATGAACCGTTGAATCTGGGTCACTCGGGCTGGGGCTTTAAGCTCTCTAATGGGCAATGGTGTTATGGCGCCACCGAAATTTTCGGTGAACTGGTTGTCCAGCCCGGTGACTACAACGGCGTCTACATCCAGACCGGTTCAAAAGAGCAGATGTTCATGTCGTTCCGCACCGGAAACACACCGCATGTGTCGAATTGGCCCTATCAGTTCTACAAGGCGCTTATCGCTGGCAGTCCGAATGAAAACAATGGCCGGGCAATGGCCGAAAAGGTGAAGCAGGCGGGCTATTGGCTTAACGGCAATAACTGCATGAATCACACAATCAAGATCCTGAACGCTTACGCGGGAACGCCGATTGTCCCGGTCTCGGATGCGGGGACGCCGCAATACTGGGTGCCGAATTTCTGGTTCGCACAGATCAAGTCGAATGAGCGCTCCACCAGCGATCCATTCTAGTCGCCTCTCTTGGCCTCAGGCCCGGGCTGAGTGGTGTGGTTGAGCCCGGTCTTAAACGCAAAACGCCCCGGCGATGACCGGGGCGTTTTGCGTTGCGGGGTCTTGTGGAAAGCCCGCCGGTGTTACTTACGCTTCATGGAGTCGAAGAACTCGGCGTTGGTCTTGGTCTGCTTCATGCGGTCGATGAGGAATTCCACCGCGCCGATTTCGTCCATGGGGTGGAGTACCTTGCGCAGGATCCACATTTTCTGCAGCTCGTCTTCGCTGACCAGCCGTTCTTCGCGGCGGGTGCCGGAGCGCTTGATGTTCATGGCCGGGAACACGCGTTTCTCGGAGACCTTGCGGTCCAGGTGCAGTTCCATGTTGCCGGTGCCCTTGAACTCCTCGTAGATCACTTCGTCCATCTTGGAGCCGGTTTCCACCAGGGCGGTGGCGAGGATGGTCAGGCTGCCGCCTTCCTCGATGTTCCGGGCGGCGCCGAAGAAGCGCTTGGGTTTTTCCAGGGCGTGGGCGTCGACACCACCGGTGAGCACCTTGCCGGAGCTGGGCTGCACGGTGTTGTAGGCGCGCGCCAGGCGGGTGATGGAGTCGAGCAGAATCACCACGTCCTGTTTGTGTTCCACCAGCCGCTTGGCCTTCTCGATCACCATTTCGGCCACTTGCACGTGGCGGGCCGGCGGTTCGTCGAAGGTGGAAGCCACCACTTCACCGCGCACCGTGCGTGACATTTCCGTCACCTCTTCGGGGCGTTCGTCGATCAGCAGGACGATCAGGTGGGCTTCGGGGTTGTTGCGGGCGATGGAGTGGGCGATGTTCTGGAGGAGCATGGTTTTACCGGCTTTCGGCGGGGCGACGATCAGGCCCCGTTGGCCTTTGCCGATGGGCGCCACCAGGTCGATCACCCGGGAGGTGATGTCCTCGGTGGAGCCGTTGCCGATCTCCATGACGAAGCGTTCGGTGGGGAACAGCGGCGTCAGGTTTTCAAACAGAATCTTGTTCTTGGCGTTTTCCGGCTTGTCGGTGTTGATCTCGTTGACCTTGAGCATGGCGAAGTAGCGTTCGCCATCCTTGGGAGGCCGGATCTTGCCGGAAATGGTGTCGCCGGTGCGCAGGTTGAAGCGCCGGATCTGGCTGGGCGAGACGTAGATGTCGTCCGGACCGGCCAGGTAGGAGCCTTCCGCGGAGCGGAGAAAGCCGAACCCGTCCTGCAGGATCTCCAGAACCCCGTCACCGTAGATGTCGGAGCCGTTCTTGGCCGCCTTTTTGAGGATGGAGAAGATGACGTCCTGTTTGCGGGTTCGCGCCAGGTTCTCCAGGCCGAGTTCCTTGGCAATATCCAGCAGTTCGCCGATCGGCTTCTGTTTCAGTTCGGTAAGATTCATTGGAGTTTTACAGGGTGTCCAGAGATGAATTGACGGAATACACCATGGGGAGGTGTCTCGATGGTCCGATTTTCGGGGGCAGGTGCTCTGTCCGGCGCCGTGCCCTTATTTTGGCTGAAATCGCCCGGACCGGCCGGCCACGGAGGCGGCATGAAAGAGCCGGTTTGGATATGGCCTGACGCAATGAACGGGAACGATTAAAGATGTGACCCTTGCGAATCAGCGCGCGGCGGGGACCGGATTTCCCGGGTGCCGGCTGCGATGATTACCCCTGACCGAACATTGCCTTAACAATGCGGGCTTTGCAAACCCGATGGAAAACAAGGCGGAAAAACGGACGGATCAGGAATCCCTGCCAGAGGGGGCGAATACGCTGACTCGGGAATGTACCACCGGGTCGGGAGGCTGTCCAGCCCGCGCGGATGACCGGGTTCACGGTCTTCGCGGGCCGGGCAGCCACCGCCTGGAGCCGGCTCGCGTCAGAGCGTGCTGTCCAGGAAGGCGGTGAGCTGTGATTTGGAAAGCGCGCCCACCTTGGTGGCTTCCACGTCACCGTTTTTGAACACGGTAAGGGTGGGGATGCCGCGCACGCCGTATTTTCTCGGCGTTTCCGGGTTGTCGTCGATGTTCAGCTTGGCGATGGTCAGCTTATCCGCGTACTCACCGGAGATATCCTCCAGAATCGGCGCCACCATCTTGCAGGGGCCACACCAGGGCGCCCAGTAGTCCACCAGAACCGGACCGTCGGCTTTCAGGACTTTCTCCTCGAAATCCGCGTCGGTCACGTTGATAATCTCGCCGCTCATTGAATTCTCCTGCTAGGCTCGCGGGATTGTGAACACGCCATGGTGTCATGGCGGTGCAGAGGGCCATTAATATCAGGGTCTGGGGCGCGGATTTCAAGCGCGCCGGGCAATGGGGCCGACAGGGGTCGCCTATCGGGGGCGCCGGGCCGGGGACCGCCGAGGAGACGGTTTTGCGACAACCTGAACATCTGGCCGCCATCGATCTGGGGTCGAACAGCTTTCATATGGTGGTGGCCCGTCAGGCGCAGGGTGAGGTGCGCGTGCTGGAAAGCCTGTCGGAGAAGGTGCAGCTGGGCGCCGGCCTGGACCGCGACAACCGGCTGGACGAGGCGGCCCAGCAGCGCGCCCTGGACTGCCTGGCGCGCTTCGGCCAGCGGATCACCGGCATCCCCCGGGGCAATGTGCGCGTAGTGGGCACTAACACACTGCGCATGGCCCGTAACGCCAATCAGTTCATCGCCCGGGCCGAGGCCGTGCTGGGGCATGACATCGAGGTGGTGGCGGGGCGCGAGGAGGCCCGGCTGATCTACCTGGGGGTGGCCCACAGCCTGGCCGACGACGCCGGCGCCCGGCTGGTGGTGGACATCGGCGGCGGCTCCACGGAGCTGATCATCGGCGAACGGTTCGAGGCGGTGGAGACCGAGTCCCTGCACATGGGCTGCGTCAGCTACGGGCAGCGCTTCTTCCCGGAGGGGCGCATCACCGAGGCGGCGTTCCGTAAGGCGGTCACCGCCGCCCGCCAGGAAGTGCTCTCCATCGACGCCAACTACCGGCGGCTGGGCTGGGCCCAGGCGGTGGGCGCGTCGGGCACCGTCAAGGCCATCGCCCAGGTGTGCGAGGAGAACGGCTGGAGTGGCGAGGGCGTGTCCCTGGAGGGGCTCGACAAGGCGCGCCGCAAGGCGATCAAGGCCGGCAGCGTGGACGCTCTGGATCTGAAGGGCCTGCGCGACGACCGCAAACCGATCTTCGCCTCCGGCCTGGCGATCCTGCTGGGCATCTTCGAGCAGCTGGGCCTGGAGCGGATGCAGTTCTCCAACGGTGCCCTGCGCGAAGGGCTGCTCTACGACCTGCTTGGCCGCTTCAGCCATGAGGACGTGCGCGAGCGCAGCATCCAGGCATTGATGAACCGCCACCATGTGGAACGGGCCCAGGCGGAACGGGTGTGGGCCACCGCCCGGAGCCTCTATGAGCAGGTGGCGCCGGTCTGGCAACTGGAGGACGACGCGGCCCTGGACACCCTGCGCTGGGGGGCGCTGCTCCACGAAGTGGGGCTGGCGGTGTCGCACAGCCAGTTCCATAAGCACGGCGCCTATCTGGTGTCGAACTCCGACCTGCCCGGCTTCTCTCGCCAGGAGCAGCAGGGGGTGGCGCTGCTGGTGCGCGGCCATCGCCGCAAGCTGCCGCTGTCGGCACTGAACGATTGCCCCGAGGACGAGCAGCCGCGCTGGCTGCGGCTGTGCCTGATTCTGCGGTTGGCCTGCCGGTTGCACCATGCCCGCAACGACGGGCCGGTGCCGGCCCTGGGCCTGGCGGTGGACGGCCAGGCCCTGACCCTCTCATTCCCGGAAGGCTGGTTGGCGGAGCATCCGCTGACCCTGGCGGATCTGGAGCAGGAACAGGAGTATTTCCAGGCCGCGGATTACGCCCTCACGCTCCTGTAGGCAAACGCCCGTAGGAGCGGCCGGGTCAGCCGCCGGTCAGTTCTTCCAGCAGGACCTGCTGGGCCAGGAACGGCGCCTCGCCCTCCGCCGGCTGCAGCCGCGTGTAGGTGCCGTCCGGGTTCAACCGCCAGGCCTGGGCGTTGTCGCGCAGATAATAATCCAGGCCCTCGCGGAGGATGCGCTGCTTGAGCAGCGGGTCGTTCACCGGGAAGCAGGTTTCCACCCGGTTGAACAGATTGCGGTCCATCCAGTCGGCGCTGGAGCAGTACAGCAGATCCTCGCCGGCGTGATGGAAATGGTAGATGCGCGTGTGTTCCAGGAATCGGCCGATGATGGAGCGCACGCGGATGTTCTCCGACAGGCCCTCGATGCCCGGCCGCAGACAGCAGATACCGCGCACGATCAGATCGATCTCCACCCCAGCCTGACTGGCCCGGTACAGGGCCTGCATGATGCGGCCCTCGGTGAGCGAGTTGAACTTGGCGATGATGCGCGCCGGCTTGCCGGCCCGGGCCTGTTCGGTCTCGAAGTCGATCCAGCTGATCAGGCTCGGATGCAGGGTGAACGGCGAATGCTTCAGGTGCTTGAGGCGCGCCGCCTTGCCCATGCCGGTGAGCTCCTGAAAGATCTTGTGCACGTCCTGGCACAGCCCCTTTTCCGCCGTCATCAGACCATAGTCGGTGTAAATGCGCGTGGTCTTGGTGTGGTAGTTGCCGGTGCCCAGGTGCGCGTAGCGTTTGATGCCGTCCCCGTCGCGGCGTACCACCAGCAGCATCTTGGCGTGGGTTTTGTAGCCCACCACGCCGTACACCACCATGGCGCCGGCCTCCTGCAGCCGCCGGGCGCCTTCGATATTGGATTCCTCGTCGAAGCGCGCGCGCAGCTCCACCACCGCGGTCACTTCCTTGCCGTTGCGGGCGGCGGTTTCCAGATGGTCGAGGATCTCGGAGTTGGTGCCGGTGCGGTAGAGGGTCTGCTTGATGGCCAGCACCTTGGGGTCCCGGGCCGCCTCGGCGAGCAGATTGACCACCGGGCTGAAGCTCTCGAACGGGTGGTGCAGCAGGATGTCGCCCTGGTCGATGGCGTCGAACACGCTTTCGTGTTTCTTCAGCGCCGACGGTATTCGCGGGGTGAACGGCGCGTAGTGCAGCCGGGGCCGGTTGACGCTGGTGAACATGCGCGCCAGGTTCACCGGGCCGTTTACTTCATAGGCGTCCTGGGCGGTGAGCTCGAACTGCTCCAGCAGGTAGTCCACCAGGTGGCGGGGGCAGTTGTCCGCCACTTCCAGCCGCACCTCGTCGCCGTAGCGCCGTGACAGCAGCTCGCCCTTGAGGGCGCTGGCCAGGTCCTCGGCGTCCTCGTCCACTTCCAGATCGGCGTTGCGGGTGACCCGGAACTGGTAGCAGCCGGTGGCGCTCATGCCCGGGAACAGGTCGCTGACGTGGGCGTGGATCATCGACGACAAAAAGATGAAGTTGTCGTTGCCGTTCTCGCAGATGTGCGCCGGCAGCCGGATCAGACGCGGCAGCGAGCGCGGCGCCGGCACGATGGCCAGGCCGGTGGACCGGCCAAAGGCGTCCTTGCCGTCCAGCGGCACGATGAAGTTGAGGCTCTTGTTCACCAGCCGCGGGAACGGGTGGGCCGGGTCCAGGGCGATCGGCGTCAGCACCGGATAGACCTGCTCGCGGAAATACCGTTTCACCCACTCCGCCTGGCGCCGGGTCCAGTGCTCCCGACGCAGAAAGTGCACCCCTTCCTCGGCCAGGGCCGGCAGCAGAATGTCCTGCAGAATGTGGTACTGGCGCTGCACCGCCTCGTGGGTGACGCGGGCGATTTCGTCGAGGATCTCCTGGGCCAGCATGCCGTCCGGGCCCGGTTGCCCGGTGCCGGTTTCCAGCCGGTTCTTCAGCCCGGCCACGCGGATCTCGAAGAACTCGTCCATGTTGGACGAGAAAATCAGCAGAAAATTGAGCCGCTCCATCAACGGATGGTGCTCGTCCATGGCCTGTTCCAGCACCCGCAGGTTGAACTGCAGCAGGCTTAGCTCGCGGTTGATGTAGTAGTCGTGATTGTCCAAGTCGATGGCATGGTGGTGGTTGGCGATGTGATTCATGGCGTGATCCCGGCCCGGACGCGAAAGAGCCTCCATTCCATGACATTACTGTGACAGAGGCATGACAGGGCGGCGCCTTGGCCAGAGTACCGCAGTGGAAGCCCGGCGGGGAGGGCTTCCATGCCTGCGAATGATACGTATAATGCGAACCATTCTTGTTTGCCTTAAAGTCCGGAGTAATTCTATGCAATTGTTGCCAATCGGCGGCGGCCGTGGTTTCGTCGTGGGCGCCTTTTTGACCCTGGGTGGCGCCCTCTGGGCACCGACCGCGCTGGCCCAGTCCCCCAGCGGCACCGTGGCGCCGGTGGAAGTGGAAGAAGAAGCCCCCAAGGAAACCTATATCACCGCCGACGAACCCGCCGACGCCGGCAAGCTGAAGGTGGCCGCCGAGCGTCAGCCCTTCGCGATCACCGTCATCGATCAAGAGTTCTTCCAGGACACCGGCGTCAAGAACATCCAGGACGCGCTGCAATACAGCTCCGGCGTTTACTCGGGCAGTTTTGGCTTCGACACCCGCGGCGATTCCGCCAAGATCCGTGGCCTCAATCCGACCCTGTACATCGACGGCCTGCGCGCCTCCTACGGCTCCTACAACAGCGTGCGCCCGAATACCTTCGGGCTTTCCAAAATCGAAGTTCTGAAGGGCCCGTCCTCGGTGTTGTACGGCCAGGCGGACCTGGGTGGCATCATCAACGGCGTTTCCAAACTGCCGAAGCCGGTCAAGGAAGGCTATCTCAACGCCCAGGCAGGTTCCTACGACCGCAAGCAGATCGCCGCCGACATCACCGGCCCCCTGTCCGAGGACGGCAAGCTGCTGTATCGGCTGGTGGCTTTGAAGCGGGACAGCGGCACCCAGGTGGATTATGTGGACGACAATGGTTACGTCTTCGCGCCGTCCATCACCTGGCTGCCCACCGACGACACCACGGTGAGCCTGCTGTTCAACAGCCAGCAGAACGACGGCGCGGTGTCCGCCCAGTTCCTGCCGTCCCGGGGCACCATCGATCCGGGCCCTCTGGGTGACATCGGCTCGGAAACCTTCGTCGGCGAACCGGGCTGGGACCGTTACGATCGCCGCAAGGACGAGGTGACGCTGTTCGTGGATCACCGCCTCAACAGCGAATGGTCGCTGGGCTTTACCGGCCGCTACACCGAAACCGAAACCGAGACCCGCGAGCACTGGGCCACCATCTCGCCGACCTACCCGCTGGCCGACGGCACCATCGCGCGCACCATTTACATGAGCGACAAGGGCACCGAGATCACCAACTTTGATGTTCGCCTGGAAGGTGACGTTCTGTTGGGGCCCACCCGTCATAACGTGGTGTTCGGGGTCGACCGTCAGGACGCGCTGTGGACCGAGGACAACAGCTTCACCGGCGCCGGCACCGACCTGAACGTCTATGACCCGCAGTACGGCAACGTCAACTACGCGGTGCTCGATCCGCAGGACGCCAACGACAACGAGATTAAACAGAACGGTATCTATGTGATCGATCATATGGAGATCGATCGGGTGGTGGTATCCGGCGCGCTGCGCTACGACGACAGCACCAACAAGGTGCTGGCGGTGAACGGGGCCGACACCAAGTCCTCGGACAGCGAGACCACCGCGCGGCTGGGGCTGATGTATCGGTTTGACTCCGGCATTTCGCCCTACGTGAGCTATTCCGAGTCGTTCGTGCCCAACCTGGGCACCGACGGCAGTGGTCAGAGTCTGGACGCCAGCACCGGTGAACAGCGGGAAGTGGGCGTCAAATACCTGTCGCCGAACAAGGACCTGTCGGTGGAAGCGGCCTGGTTCGATATCGAGGAAAACAATCGGGTGATCGACGGCAACTCGCCGAACAGCCTGGAGCAGGTGGGCGCCACCGTGGACGGCTGGGAGATCTCCGTGATCAAGCAATGGCAAAACCTGTCCCTGCTGGCCAACTACACCCGGCTGGACGCCAAGGAGGATTCCACCGGCGAGCGCCTGCCCTATGTGGCGGAGGAAGTGGCGTCAGCCTGGAGCAAGTACCAGTGGGAGAATGGCCTGCGTGTTGGCGCCGGCGTGCGCTACCAGGGCGACACCGTGGGCTCCGACTACGGCAATGGCGCCGGCCCGGACGTGCCGTCGGTGACTCTGTACGACGCCATGCTCGGTTATTCCACCGGCCCCTGGGATTTCACCCTCACCGGCAAGAACCTGGCGGACAAGGAATTCGTTTCCTGGTGTCGCGGGCCCGGCTACGACTGCGGCTATGGCGAGCGCCGCGTGGTGATCGGCGAAGTCGGTTACCGCTTCTGAAAACAAAAAAGGCCGGCGAAAGCCGGCCTTCTTCGTATTGGTGACCGTTCAGCCGCGCCCGGCCAGCTTGAGGGCGGCGGCCTTGGCGAAGTAGGTCAGAATGCCGTCGGCGCCGGCGCGTTTGAACGCCAGCAGGGATTCCATCATCACCTTGTCCTGGTCCAGCCAGCCGTTCTGGAAGGCGGCCATGTGCATGGCGTACTCGCCGCTCACCTGGTAGGCGTACACCGGCACGCGGAACTCGTCCTTCACCCGGCGCACCACGTCCAGGTAGGGCATGCCCGGTTTCACCATCACCACATCGGCGCCCTCGGCCAGGTCCAGGCCGATCTCGTGCAGCGCTTCGTCGGAGTTGGCCGGGTCCATCTGATAGGTGGTCTTGTCCGCCTTGCCCAGGTTGGCGGCGGAGCCCACCGCGTCGCGGAACGGGCCGTAATAGGCGGAGGCGTATTTAGCGGAGTAGGCCATGATGCGGGTGAGGGTGTGGCCTTGCTCTTCCAGGGCCTGGCGGATGGCGCCGATGCGGCCGTCCATCATGTCCGAGGGCGCCACCATGTCGGCGCCGGCGTCGGCGTGGGACAGGGCCTGCTTGACCAGGGCGGTGACGGTGGCTTCGTTCAGCACGTAGCCGTCGTCGTCGAGGATGCCGTCCTGGCCGTGGGTGGTGAACGGGTCCAGGGCCACGTCGGTGATCACGCCCATGTGCGGCACCGCCGCCTTGATCGCGCGGGTGGCGCGCTGGGCCAGCCCCTCCGGGTTCCAGGCCTCGGCGGCGTCCAGGCTTTTCACCTCCGCCGGGGTCACCGGAAACAGCGCCATGGCGGGCACGCCCAGGTCGGCCAGCTCGCGTGCTTCTTCCACCAGCAAATCGATGCTCTTGCGCTCCACGCCGGGCATGGACGGCACCGCCTCGGTGCGCTGCTCGCCGTCGAGCACGAACACCGGATAGATCAGGTCGTCCACGGTGAGGGTGTTTTCCCGCATCAGGCGGCGGGAGAAGTCGTCCTTGCGCATGCGGCGCATGCGCGTGGCCGGCCAGGGGGCGCGGTGGTAAGACATGGGCCGAACCTCTCGGTAGGAAGGCATCAAAAATCGGGGAACGAAGTTTACCAAACCCGCGCCGGCGAGGAAAAAGAGATCGGGCCGCTAGTATATTGGCGTTACGCCGCCGAAATATAACTGTGAACGCGCCGATAATGGAAGTATCATGCGTAAATGGACAATAAATGCACTATTCAGGTGTTTGTGGACGGCGTCTGGCGGGACGCGGCGGTGATCAGCCTGGCGGGCGCGGAGCGCCAGGGTTGGCGCGCGCCCACCTACACCACTTACCTGCCCGATTACGCTCTGGACTACCTGGGGCGCCGTGATGCCGCGGCCTGCGGGGTCCGTTTCCCCGTGTCTCTGGAAATCGATGAACAGGATACCTGGCCGGCCTGGCTGGTGGATGTGTTGCCGCAGGGGTACGGGCGACAGGAATTGCTGCGTCAGTTGGATTTGCCGGTCACCGTGGAAGCCGCCGGGGACTGGCCGTTGCTGAGGGCCGGGGGCGGCAATCCGATTGGCAATCTGCGCATCAAGGAAGCCTGGGAATGGCTGGCGGAGCGCCCGGCGGGTCCGGCCCGTGGGTTTCGCTTTGAAGACGTGGCGGGTCGTCATGAGGATTTCGTGGAACATCTGGCCGCGCACGGTTTGTTCGTGGCCGGTTCCTCCGGCGTGCAGGGGGAGTGGCCGAAGATTCTGCTGACCGAGGCCGACGACGGCCTGCTTTATTTGGATCATACCCTGGCGGACGAGCGCGCGCGCCGGCACTGGCTGGTCAAGTTCCAGCGTGGCACGGACCGCGATCTGCAAGCCATTCTGCGAGCGGAAGCCGATTATATGACGCTGGCCCGGGGGCTGGGGCTGCGCGTCCACGGTGCCTTGGAGACCCACGGGCGCACCCTGTTTATTCCTCGCTTCGACCGTCGTCTCGAAGGGGGCGGTGTACAGCGCATCGCCCAGGAAAGTCTGGCTTCGCTGTGCGGGCGGGCCGGCTTCGGGATCGCGGTGCGGCATGAAGACGCGTGCCGGGCGCTGGCGGAGGTGGTCAGCGAGCCGCAGACGGAGATCATCGAGTATCTGAAGCGCGATGTGGCCAACCTGGCCCTGGGCAACAAGGACAACCACGCCCGCAATACCGCCCTGGCGCGCCATCACGATGGTCGCATCGCCCTGACGCCGCTGTTCGATTTCGCGCCCATGTTTCTGCACCCGGACGGGATCGCGAGGCAGAGCCGCTGGCGGGCTGATAACGGTGGGCAGCCCGATTGGCAAAGGGTGACGGAGGCGGTGGCGGCGGCGACCGGCCTGCCGATGGACCCGTTGCGTCGGGCGCTCGGGGAGATGGGCGCGGGCGTGCGGGCGTTACCGAAACGCATGACCTCGCTGGGCATGGACCCGGACTTGGTGGAGAGACTCCGACCGGGGACGAAGAATCTGGCCGAACAATTGGAGCGCTTGCATGGATAGGCGTTACGCCGAGTTGAGTCCCGCGGAGCAGGTGGAGCGGCGTCGTGAGGTGCTGAGTCATATCCACGACCATCCGGAGCTGCCGATCCATCGGGTGGTGGCGCTGCTGCGTGGCGGATTGCGCTTCACCTTGAGCGAATACAGCCGGCTCACGGGTGTGTCCGCGCGGGTGATTCAAGACATTGAACAGGACCGGGGCAACCCCACCCTGGGCACCGTGGAAAAGCTGCTCGCTCCGTTCGGGCTCAAGCTGGCGGTGGTGTCCTCGCGGATCGGAGAATAGCGCATGGGCCGTTGGCGACCGAAAGGCACACCCGCCTCCAAGTACATCACGCCGGAGGGCTACCGGCGGCTCAATGAAGAGCTGCAGCGGCTCTGGAAGGAAGAGCGGCCGCCGATCACCAAGTCGGTGCAGGAGGCCGCCGCCCAGGGCGACCGGTCCGAGAACGCCGAGTATATTTACGGCAAGAAGCAGCTCCGTGAGATCGACCGGCGCATCCGCTTTCTCAGCAAGCGCCTGGACGGCATGACCGTGGTGGACCGGCCGCCGGAGGACACCGGTAAGGTGTTTTTCGGCGCCTGGGTGGAGCTGGAGGACGACGACGGCAAGCTGGAAACCTACCGGCTGGTGGGCCCGGACGAAGCCGAGGGCGGTGCCGGCCTGATCAGCATCGACGCGCCTCTGGCCCGGGCCTTGCTGGGCAAACGGGTGGACGACGAGGCCCGGGTGCGAACGCCCGCCGGCGAGCGCTGTCTGTACATCAACCGCATCTGGTATGGACACCCATGAGCAACAACCGAGTCTGGTTTTTCATTCGCAAATCCCTGTTGGGCGGGCTGCTGATCCTGCTGCCCATTTCCATTATCGCGTTCTTCTTCAAATGGATTTACGACGCGGTGACCGGCCTGATCGCGCCGTTCACCGGGCTGGTGGTGCGCGCCTTCGGGCTGCCCAAGTTCGCCGCCGACTGGGCGGTGGTGGCGGTGCTGGTGGTGTTCTGCTTTCTGGTCGGCACCCTGGTGGCCACTAAATTGGGGGGCTGGATCTGGCAGCGGCTGGAAGAGCGGGGCATGGCCCGGGTGCCGGGCTACCGCACGGTCAAGGAAGTGATCACCCAGTTGTTCGGCGGCAGCCAGGACAGCCTGATGCGCGGTGAGGTGGCGCGGGTCTGGCTGTACGGGCGCCAGGTGTCGGTGACGGTGCTGGGGCTGATTACCTCCCGGCACGACGACGGCGTGCTGTCGGTGTTCGTGCCCACCGGGCCCAATCCCACCTCCGGTTTCATTTACCACGTGCACGAGAGCCTGGTGGAGCGGCGCCCGGACATCGGCGTGGAGCAGATGATGAAAACCGTGGTGGCCTGCGGCGCCGGCAGCGCGGCGTTGCTCAAGCGCGACGAAGTAACGGATCGCGACTGAATCAGGCTTCGGCTTCCGCGGCTTCCAGTTTTTCCATGGCGTCCAACAGCGCCATCTCCAGCTCTTCCCGGCGATTCTTCATCTCGCCCTGGCGAGCCAGCAGACTTTGCAGTTCGTCCTTGCGGCCGGCGTCGGTGTACAGGGTTTCGTCGCCCAGGGCGGTTTCCACCTCGCGGAGGGCGTCGCTCTCCCGGTCCAGCGCCTTCTCCAGTTTCTCCACGTCCTTTTTCAGCGGTCGCAACTGCTCGCGCCGTTTGGCGGCGTCCTGGCGGCGCTGGCGGGCGTCGTCGCGGCCGCCGGCGGGGTCCGTGCGCGCCGCCGCGTTGGCCTCCCGGCGGGACTGCTGCAGCCAGCGGGCGTAATCGTCCAGGTCGCCGTCGAAGGCGCGCACCGTGCCCTCCGCCACCAGCTGGAATTCATCCACGGTGGTTTCCAGCAGATGGCGGTCGTGGGACACCAGCACCACGGCGCCCTCGAACTCCTGCAACGCCAGGGTCAGCGCCTCGCGCATCTCCAGGTCCAGGTGGTTGGCCGGTTCGTCGAGCAGCAGCAGCGCCGGTTTCTCGTGCACGATCAGCGCCAGCGCCAGGCGCGCCTTCTCGCCGCCGGAAAACCGGCCCACCGGATCGAACACCGCGTCGCCGTGGAAGCCGAAGGCGCCCAGTTCATTGCGCACCTGCTGCTCGGTCCATTTCGGATGGGCACGGTTGATCAGCTGGTAGGGGGTGTCGTCGGCGGCCAGCCGGTCCACCTGCTGCTGGTGGAAGTAGCCCACCGCCAGATCCGGGTCCCGTTTCAGGCGCCCGTCCAGGGCCGCCAGTTCGCCCACCAGGGTGCGGATCAGCGTGGACTTGCCGGCGCCGTTGGGGCCGAGCAGGCCGATGCGCGATTCCGGCCGCAGGCTCAGGGTCACGTTGCCCAGGATCGGCGCGCCCGCATAGCCACAGGTGACGCCTTCCAGATCGATCATCGGGTTGGGCAGCCGCTCCGGCTTGAGAAAGCCGAAGCTGAACTCGGAATCCACATGGGCGGGGCCGATGCGCTCCAGTTTTTCCAGCGCCTTGACCCGGCTCTGCGCCTGCTTGGCCTTGGTGGCCTTGGCCTTGAAGCGGTCGATGAACTTCTGCAGATGGGCGATCTGCACCTGCTGCTTTTCGTGCATCTTCTGCTGCAGGGAAAGCTGCTCGGCCCGCTGCCGTTCGAAATCGGAATAGGTGCCGGTATAGCGTTTCAGGCGGCGGTGCTCGATGTGCAGAATCTCGCTGACGGTGGCGTCCAGAAAGGCGCGGTCGTGGGAGATCAGCATCAGCGCGCCCGGGTGCTGAATCAGCCATTGCTGCAGCCAGAGAATGGCGTCCAGGTCCAGGTGGTTGGTGGGTTCGTCCAGCAGCATCAGGTCGGCGTCGCTGAGCAGCACCTGGGCCAGGTTGAGCCGCATGCGCCAGCCGCCGGAGAAGGCGCTCACCGGCTGCCGCTGCTGGGTCTCGGAAAAGCCCAGCCCGGCCAGCAGGGTGGCCGCCCGGGCCGGCTGTTCCCAGGCGCGCAGGGCGTCCAGCTCCGCGTGGGCGGCGGCGATGCCGGTGTCGTCACCGCCGGCCTGGGCCCGCGCCAGGGCGGCTTCCGCGCGGCGCAGGGGGCGGTGGCCGTCGAGCACATACTCCAGCGCCGCCTGTTCCAGTGCCGGCACTTCCTGGGCCATCATGGCCAGGCGCCAGTCGGACGGCCGTTGCAGCTGGCCGCCGTCCGGTTCCAGTTCTCCCAGAATCAGGCGAAACAGCGAACTCTTGCCGCTGCCGTTCTTGCCCACCAGGCCCACCCGGGTGCCTTTGTGCAGCACGAAGCCGGCGTCCTCCAGCAACAGGTCGGAGCCACGGCGCAGATTGATGTGTTCCAGGGAGAGCATAATCGGGTTTTACGACGGACAAAGACCGGCGCAGTGTAGGCCAAGCGCCGGTCCAACAGAAGGGGAACCAGCATGGACAACCCGCCCACCCTGTGGCGATTCGCGCTACGCCTATGGCGCGACAAGAACGTGGAGCGGGTGTGTCTGCGCCTGCAGGATGAGTACGGCGTACCGGTGGCCACGCTGCTGGTGGCGCTGTGGCTCGCCGACGGCGGGCGGCGGCCGGACGCGGCCCTGGGGCGGCGCCTCAGTGCCCACGCCGAAGGCTTCGAGGAGCGCTACCTGCGGCCGCTGAGGGCGGTGCGCCGGCGGGCGGCCGACGATGCCGGGGCCAGCGAGCTGAAGCGGCAGATTCAGGAGGCGGAACTGGAGGGCGAGCGGCTGCTGCTTGAGCAACTGGCCGGGCTGGCCCGTACCGTGCCCGGCGAAGGCAGTGGCTCGGCGCTGGGCTGGTTGTTGCTGGTGGTGCCGGAGATGGGGCAATGCGAGGGCCTGCAGGCCCTGCTGGAACAGCTGGCGGCGCTCAGCGAAAGCCGGGCAGCGAGCGGATAAGGTGGCGCTGCACCTCCAGCCATTCGCCGATCAGGCGCCAATGGCGCTGGTCGGCCTGGTGGCGAGGGCCGCTGGGGTCGAGCATGCTGCCGCCGTCGGCCATCGCCTGCACGTATTGCTGGGTATCGCGCAGCGTCACCAGATAGGGAATCTTCAGGCTGGCCAGAAACTGCCGCAGCGCCTCGTACATGCGGGTGCGAGTGCGCGCCCGGTTGGCGATCACCGCCAGCCGGCGCGGGCGGCGCTGATAGCTGGGCGCCAGCATCACGTTCTGCACGAAGCGGGTGGTGGCGCGGATGTCGATGGGGCTGGGCAGCACCGGAATCAGCACCACCTGCGCCACCCGCAGCACATGGTCCAGGGTATGGCGGTCCATGCCTGCCGGTGAGTCGATCACCACCACGTCGCGGGCCCGCTGCAACTGATCCTGCAAGCGCCCCAGGGACACCGGCTCGTCCGCCGGCCAGCCCAGCGCCTCGACCATCGGGTCCTGGCGCAACCGCACCCACTGAGTGGCGGACTGCTGCGGGTCCAGATCCAGCAGGGTGACCGCCTGGCCGGCGAGGCTGAAGTAGGCGGTCAGATTGGTGGCCAGCGTGGTCTTGCCGCAGCCCCCTTTGCTGTTGGCGATCAGAATCACCAGCCGCCGCTCGTCCTGGCGCACCACGCGGCGCGCGGACGGCGGCGCCAGGGTCGGGTCGCTCTTGGTGTTATTGGGCATAGTCTGCTTCCCCTCTGAGCGCACTATAACCGGTTTGGGTGCTCAGAATTAGTACAGACGTTGCGCCCCGGGCCGGCATCGCTCTTGGCACGGTGACCGTTAAAGCACGTGATCCGGAGAGATTTCGTGAATACCGGTTTTGACAGTGGCCCGGGGACAGGCACAATGAACCCTCTTCGTCCGCCCGCAGTCGACGGAGAGGGAACCAATCGGGGGAAAACGCGGTCATGCGTTAACCGGTAGCGTCGACCAGGATCACCGCGGAGGACTTGCGCGGAGAGGACCACCGGCGCAGGGAAAATAAACGTAAGCCAATGGAGGCAGAATGAAGAAGATCGCAATCGTGCTGGCCGGCAGTATCCTGCTGGCGGCCTGTGGCGGAGACAACGAAGACAAGAGCAATGACGTCAAACTGGAAAGCGCCGATCAGAAAGCGTCCTATGCTCTGGGCTTCCGCAGCGCCGAACAGATGAGCGCCATGAACAACCTGGATCTGGACGCCATGATCGCCGGTCTGCGTGACGGCTTCGGCGACAATCCGGAATCCCGCCTTGGCGAGGACGAAGACCTGGACCAGCTGATCCGTGACTACCAGACCCGCATGATGGAAGCGCGTCAGAAGGAACAGGAAGAGCAGGCCAAGACCAACCTGGAGGAGTCCAAGAAGTTCCTCGAGGAAAACGCCGAGAAAGACGGTGTGACGACCACCGACAGCGGTCTGCAGTACGAAGTGCTGGAATCCGGTGAGGAAGGCGCGGCATCGCCGACCCTGGAAGACACCGTGGAAGTGCACTACAAGGGCTCCCTGGTGGACGGCACCGTGTTCGACAGCTCCATCGAGCGTGACAAGCCCGCCGTATTCGGCCTCAAGCACATCATCCCGGGCTGGCAGGAAGCGCTGCCGATGATGAAAGTCGGTGACAAGTGGAAGCTGTACCTGCCGCCGGAGCTGGGCTACGGCGAACAGGGCGCCGGCGGCGACATCGGCCCCAACCAGGTGCTGATCTTCGAAGTCGAGCTGTTGGATGTGAAGAAGAAGGGCGAGAACAACGCCGCCGCTCAAGGTGACGCCGAGGAAGGCGACACCGAGTAAGCGCGCGTCACGACGCCGAAAAGAGGCCACCTCCGGGTGGCCTTTTTTTTGCTCCGCGGACTCAATGCCGCAGGGCGTGGCGGCGCGGCGCCTGATGCACGCTCAGGATCAGCTGATCCTCCAGCGCGAACCGTTCCTCCAGCACTTCCGTCAGCCGGGTGAGCCGCTCCGGCAACTGTTGCAGTTGCACCAGGCAGTGATCGTCGCTGTCGAAATCCTCGTTGAAGGCGAGCGCCTCCTCCGTGGACAGGTCCAGTTGACGAAGGATATGGGTGGCCACCTCCGGGGAGGGGGCGTCCCGATACCGGCGCGCTTCACGCACCAGTTCCCGGTAGACCTCGAAGTAGCCGGCGCTGATGTAATCCATCAGCAGTTGGCAGAACTCGCGCACCTGGCTCTGGACCGGGCGCGGGCGGGCGTCGTCGAAACCTTTCAGGCCCTGCAGGGCGCACAGCAGCACGATCAGTTGCTGGCGCTGTTCCAGCCAGGCGCCGACCAGGGCCTCGATACGGCGCCATTGCATCAGGGGAGACAAAGCGGGGGGTGCCATGACGGTCGCTCCTTGTTCCTTGCCGGCAGGCGGCGCCGGCGTTCGAGCCACCCCGGCGGATTCCGCCGGACATCGGGTGGGGGGGCTTTCGAGGCTAGCCCCGGGGCGGCGCCGGCGGCAACGGGGGGAAGGGGCAGGTTTTACACGCCGGCGACAAAAACGCTTGGCGCTCAGGCAGTTGCCGGTAAAGACGGATTTGTCATAAGAACCGGCGTTAAAACAACCAACCGGCAATCCAGGGCCACAGCCAGGGCAGCGCCAGGGCGGTGACCAGCCCGGTGAGGCCCAGGGCCAGACCGGCGAAGGCGCCGGCTTTCTCGCCGAATTCGAAGGCCCGGGCGGTGCCGATGGCATGGGCCACCAGGCCCAGGGCGAAGCCGCGCACCCGGTCGTCACGCACCCGCAGCAGGCGGAACACCGGCCCGGCCAGCAGGGCGCCGACAATGCCGGTAATGGCCACCGCGCCGGCGGCCAGGGAGACGAAACCGCCGGTGCTCTTGACCACCTCCACGGCGATCGGGGTGGTGATCGATTTGGGCGCCAGGGAGCCCACCACCGGTTCCGGCGCGCCCAGCCACCAGGCCAGGCCGATGGAAATGCCCGCCGCCAGGGCGGCGCCCACCAGGGTGGTGATCAGCACCGGCCGCCACACCTGGCGCACCGTGCGCAGCTGCCGGTACAGCGGCCAGGCCAGCGCCACCGTGGCCGGGCCCAGCAGGAAGGAGAGAATTTCGGTCTGCTGGCGGTACTCTTCATAGGACAGGCCCACCAGAGGCAGCACCACGATCACCGGAATGGAAGCGACGATAAACGGATGCAGCACCGGCAGGCTGTGGGCCTTGCCGTAGACCCAGACCGCCATCCGGTAGCTCGCCAGGGTCAGGATCAGGCCGAACAGGGGGGTATGCACCAGCTCAGTCATGGGGCCGCTCCGGCGGGGCCGGCATCAGCCATTTCAGCAGCAGGGTAACCAGCACCAGGGCGATCACGGTGCCGAGCACCACCGCCACGGTGAGCGCCAGGGCGTAATCCTGATAGCGGCTCCACTGCAGCACGATGCCGACCCCCAGCGGAAAGATCAGCAGGCTGATATGGCGGATCAGGGCGCCCGCCGCCTGGGAAATACGCTCACCGCCGGGCAGATTGAACATCAGGGCGAGCAACAGCAGCACCATGCCCACCACCGGGGCGGGCAACGGCAGGCCGGTGAGGTGGATCACCACCTCACCAAGAAACTGGAACAGCAACAGAATCAGCAGACCATCGAGCACGGTTGGGTCTCCGCGACCGGATACACACGGTGGCGCGGGACCGAAACCAAATCGCGGCTGAAGCCGCTCCTACTCTTCCTGCTCGGTAGGAGCGGCTTCAGCCGCGATTATTATGCTTTTGGATTCAGCCCCGGCGCGGGCGCAGCAATTGTATCAGAGCCACCACCAGAACGCCGCCGAACACCACCAGGGACCAGCCCGGGATGGTCAGGCCCAGAAACCGCCAGCTGATCTCGGCGCATTCGCCGGAGCCGGACAGCACCGTGGCGAGCATCTCGTGCAGGGGGAAGGCGTCGATCATGTAGTCCAGGGTCGGACCGCAGGCGGGCACCTCATCGGCGGGCAGGCTCTGCAGCCACAGATGACGCAGGGCGATGCCCGCGCCGCCCAGCGTGGCCAGGCCGGTGAGCGCCGCGTAGACGCGCACGCCCACGCCCTTGGGGCCGTGCAGGGTGGCGATCAGCAGGATCACCATCACCACGATCAGGGCGATACGTTGGAAGATGCACAGCGGGCAGGGCTCCAGCCCTTCCACGTGCTGCATGTAGAGCGCGCCGGCGAAGGCGGCCGCGCAGGCGAGCAAAGTCAGTCCATTGAGCGCGCGGGGCGCCGGAATCAGCGATTGCATGAGGTGGTATCCCTGTTTTTTTAGTCGTTCGCTGTGTCAGACGCCGCGGGACGTGGCGGGTTCCCGGCGATCACGCCAGGCGGCGGCGCCGGCTTCCCAGCCCTGCACCCACCATTCCGCCAGGGCCTCGTCCCGGTACGGGCACTGATCCACGCCGCCGCCGGCCATGCCCCACATGCAGCCACGGTTGTAGGCCTTTTCGAACGGGTCCTTCGTGGGTTCGAATGTTGGCTCGAACATTCCCTCTCCTTGCCCGGAAGCGCCGGGTGCACGGGATGTTCCGCCAGAGTAGCACCGGCGGGGGGCGCCGCCATGGCCACTCGTTAACATTTTTCGACCCTTCGTCCGGTGCCGGTCAGTCCTGGAAATAGCCGCGCAGGTACTCCTCGAACGGCGCTTCCGGCTGGGCCTCGCCGGCGGCCTGCTCGGCCAGGCTGTCGCGGGCGGCCTGGCGCAGCTCCTGCTCCACGTCGCTCTCCAGCGGCCGCGCCAGGAAGTGATCGCGGTGGGCCAGGGCCTGTTCCAGGGCGAACGCGAAGAAGCCCTGATTGCGGCTCTCGATGCGGTCCAGGATACGGCCGGAGGGGGTGGCGTCCGGGGTGCGGATCTTCTCGCGCTGGTGCTCCAGGGCGCGGGCATAGTTGTCGCCGCCGTGGGTACGGTCGAACAGTTCGGCGATGGGAATCATCTGATCGAGTTTTTCCAGGCCCCACTGGCGCAGGCTCACCGCCTTGCCCCAGTTGTTCAGCTCCACGCTGGTGTCACGGCCCTGGTAGACCACCCGGCGCAGGTTCTCCTTGCTGGCATTGAAGTCGCCGCTCTCCAGCTGCGGCGATTCGCGCAGCAGACAGTAGGTGGCGAACAGGTCCAGGAAGCGGATTTCCTGCTGGTTGATGCCCACCGGCTCGAACGGGTTCAGGTCCAGGGCACGGATTTCGATGTACTCCACGCCACGGCGCTGCAGCGCCAGGGTGGGGCGCTCCCCCGGCTGGATGGTGCGCTTGGGCCGGATCGAGGAGTAGTACTCGTTCTCGATCTGCAGAATATTGGCGTTGAGCTGCAAATAGTTGCCATTGGCGTCGCGCACGCCCAGCTTCTGGTAGGCCGGTTCCGGGGTCTTGATGGCGTGGGTCAGGGTGTCCACGTACTCGCGCAGATTGTTGTAGCTGATCGCCAGGGACGACTGGGCGTTGTTCTGGTAGCCCAGGTCGCTCATCCGCAGGCTGGTGGCCTTGGGGCTGTAGAGGCTGTGGTCGAAGCGCTCCAGCAGATGATGCTCGCGCCCGGCCAGGAAGGTGGCGCACAGGGCCGGCGAGGCACCGAACAGGTACACCAGCAGCCAGGAATAGCGCTGGAAGTTGCGGGTCAGATCGAAATAACGCTGGGAGATGTAGTCCTGCAGCGTGCCGGTCTCTCCTTCCAGTTCCTGGTGGATGCGCCAGAACGCCTCCGGGAACGAGAAGTTGTAGTGGATGCCGGCGATGGTCTGCATCTTGCGGCCATAGCGATGGCCCAGACCGATGCGGTAGATGTGCTTCATGCGGCCCACGTTGGAGCGGCCGTATTCGGCCACCGGCACGTCGTCGTCAGTGCCGATCATGCAGGGCATGGAATTCACCCACAGCAGCTCATCGCCGATGTGCCGGTAGGTGTAGCGGTGCAGCTGGTCGAGGAATTCGATCGGCCGGCGCAGGCAGGTGCTGGGCGGGGTGATGAACTCCAGCAGCGCCTCGGAATAATCGGTGGTGATGTACGGGTGGGTCAGCGCCGAGCCCAGCTCCGCCGGGTGCGGCGTGCGCGCCAGGGTGCCGCGCTCGTTGATGCGCAGACTTTCCTTTTCGATGCCGCGATGAATATCCGCCAGGGTGGCGGCGGCGTCGGAATCAAGCAGCGCCTGGATGCGCTGGCTGAGCATATCGGTCATGGGCCTATCCGATCTGGCCGGCGGCGCCGGGGTGGCGCCGCCAGAGGTTGGTCGCAGGGCAGGACACTGTATGGCAGGCCAAACGGTCGCCGCAACGTTGGCGTGTGCCGGCCTCAGCGCTTCTTCTGTTGCTCGAAGGCCTTGGCGAAGGCGGCGCCCAGGGCCCCCTGGCCCTGGGGCTGGGCCTGCTGGCCCCGGCCCTTGCCGGCCGGCCGCTGGCCGCCCTTGCGCGGACGCCCCTTGCCCGGCGCCGGCGCGCCGCCGGCGGCGGCCTGCTCCTGGTGCCGGTCGTCCAGGCGCATGGTCAGGCTGATGCGCTTGCGGGGCTTGTCCACCTCCAGCACCTTCACCTTGACGATGTCGCCGGGTTTGACCACGTCGTGGGGGTCTTCCACGAACTTGTCGGCCAGGGCCGACACGTGCACCAGGCCGTCCTGATGCACGCCGATGTCCACGAAGGCGCCAAAGTTGGTCACGTTGGTCACCGCGCCTTCCAGCATCATGCCGGGTTTCAGGTCGTTGAGGGTTTCCACCCCTTCCTTGAACTCGGCGGCCTTGAACTCCGGGCGCGGGTCGCGGCCCGGTTTTTCCAGCTCACTGAGGATGTCGGTGACGGTGGGCAGGCCGAAGGTGTCGTCGGTGAATTCCGCCGGTTTCACGGATTTCAGGAAGGGCGCGTCGCCGATCAGGTCCTTCAGCGGGCGGCCGTGTTTCTCGGCGATCTTCTCCACCACCGGGTAGGCTTCCGGGTGCACGGAGGAGGCATCCAGCGGGTTGTCGCCGTTCATGATGCGCAGGAAGCCGGCGGCCTGCTCGAAGGTCTTGTCGCCCAGGCGCGGCACCTGCTTGAGCGCGTCGCGGTTATTGAAGGCGCCGTTCTTCTCGCGGAAGCTGACGATGTTACCGGCGATGGTGGCGTTGAGGCCGGCGATGCGCGCCAGCAGCGGCGCGCTGGCGGTGTTCACGTCCACGCCCACGGCGTTCACGCAGTCCTCCACCACCGCATCCAGGGAGCGCGACATCTTCACCTGGCTCACGTCGTGCTGGTACTGGCCCACGCCGATGGATTTGGGATCGATCTTCACCAGTTCGGCCAGCGGGTCCTGCAGGCGGCGGGCGATGGACACCGCGCCCCGGAATGACACGTCCAGATCCGGGAATTCCCGGGCCGCCAGCTCCGAGGCGGAATACACCGAGGCGCCGGCTTCGGACACCATGATCTTCTGCATGGTCAGCTTGTCGCGCAGGGCCTTGACCAGTTCGCCGGCCAGCTTGTCGGTTTCGCGGCTGGCGGTGCCGTTGCCGATGGCGATCAGGTCCACGCTGTGTTTGGCGCACAGCTTGGCCAGGGTGGCGAGGGACTGGTCCCACTGGTTTTTCGGCTGGTGCGGGAACACGGTGGTGTGCTCCAGCAGCTTGCCGGTGGCGTCCACCACCACCACCTTGACGCCGGTGCGCAGGCCCGGGTCCAGGCCCATGGTGGCCTTGGGGCCCGCCGGCGAGGCCATCAGCAGGCTCTTCAGATTGCGGGCGAACACCTGGATCGCCTCTTCCTCCGCCAGCTCGCGCACCCGGCCCAGCAGTTCGGTTTCCAGGTGGGTATTGAGCTTGATCTTCCAGGTCCAGCGCATCACCTCGCCCAGCCAGGCGTCGGCGGCGCGGCCCTGGTCCTTCCAGTCCGCCACCTGGGTGACCATGGCCACGCAGGGGTGCGGCTCGGCGTTCTCCAGCTCTTCCGGCAGCACCATGGACACATGCAGCACGCTTTCATTGCGGCCACGGAACAGGGCCAGGGCGCGGTGGCTGGGAATCGCCTTCAGGGCTTCGTCGTGCTCGAAGTAATCACGGAACTTGGCGCCGTCGTCTTCCTTGCCGTCGGCCACCCGGGCCTGGACATGGGCGTTGTCCCACAGCCAGGTACGCAGCCGGGTCAGCAGTTCCGCGTTCTCGGCGAAGCGCTCCATGAGAATCTGCTTGGCGCCGTCCAGGGCGTCCTTGGCGGTGGCGATCTTGTGCTCTTCGTTCAGGTAGCCGGCGGCTTCCTGCTCCGGGTTCAGCGTGGGATCGGCCAGCAGCGCCTCGGCCAGCGGTTCCAGGCCCGCTTCCCGGGCGATCTGCGCGCGGGTGCGGCGCTTCGGCTTGTAGGGCAGGTACAGATCTTCCAGGCGCGTCTTGGTGTCCGCCTCCTTGATCGCCTTTTCCAGTTCCGGGGTGAGCTTGTCCTGCTCGGCGATGCTTTTCAGGATGGTGTCGCGGCGCTCTTCCATTTCCCGGAGGTAGCGCAGCCGCTCCTCCAGGTTGCGCAGCTGGGTGTCGTCCAGACCGCCGGTGGCTTCCTTACGGTAGCGGGCGATGAACGGCACGGTGGCGCCTTCGTCGAGCAGCGCCACGGCGGCGGCCACCTGACGGGGCTGGGCATTGAGTTCCTGGGCGATGATCTGTTCGATGCTTTGCATGGAGATTCCTGGCTTGCGCGGCGGCGCGCGCGGCGCGAAGGCGTGTAAACGAAAACGACCGGAATCATAGGGAATGACTCCGGTCGTTCATAGATTGACTTGACGGGGCGGGGTGTGGTTGCTCAGCGGTTGCCCAGCACCTTGGTGATCATCGCCGCCAGCTCGCCGTCCTTCGGCGGTTTCACGATGTAGCCGGCGGCGCCCTGGCGCTCGCCCCACACCTTGTCGGTTTCCTGGTCCTTGGTGGTCACCAGAATCACCGGGATACGGCTCAGCTCGGCGTCCTTGGCGATCTTGCGGGTGGCCTGGAAGCCGTTCAGCTCCGGCATCACCACGTCCATCAGGATCAGGTCCGGTTGTTCGCTGCGGGCCTGCTCGATGCCCTGCATCCCATTGCTGGCGGTAATCGCCTGATGGCCCTGGCTCTCCACCATTTTCACCAGGTTGGTCAGCTGGGTGGGGGAATCGTCCACCACGAGAATCTTCGCCATTGTGCTTGGTCTCCTTATCGCCGGCGCAATCATAGCAAGGGGCGGCCGGCGCGTAACTTGATGAAAAGCGGCACTCCCTGCCAATTTACGTCACCGCGCGCTGCGGACGGCGGTAATCTTTCTATACAATCTAGCCCGGCGCCGGGCTTGCCGGGAGCGGCGGCGGCGGGTAAACCGGGCCGGTGGACAGCGAGGAGCACCATGAGCGAACAAGTGGAAAAGATTCTGGTGGTGGACGACGACGCCCGTCTGCGCGGCCTGCTGCAGCGTTTTCTCGAAGAGCAGGGCTACGCGGTCAAGGCGGTGGCCGACGCGGAACAGATGGACCGCGCCCTGTCGCGGGAAATCTACTCGCTGATGGTGCTCGACCTGATGCTGCCCGGCGAGGACGGCCTGTCGATCTGCCGGCGCCTGCGCGACGAGGACAACAACCTGCCGATCATCATGCTCACCGCCAAGGGCGACGACGCCGAGCGCATCGAGGGCCTGGACGCCGGCGCCGACGATTACCTGCCCAAGCCGTTCAACCCCAAGGAGCTGAGCGCCCGCATCCGCGCGGTGCTGCGCCGCCATGTGCGTGAAGTGCCCGGCGCCCCCAGCAAGGAGGAATCGGTGGTGCAGTTCGGCCCCTGGAGCCTGGACCTGGGCAACCGCACCCTGGCCCGCGAGGGCGACCCGCAACCGCTCACCACCGGCGAATTCGCGGTGCTCAAGGCGCTGGTGCAGAACCAGCGCGAACCGCTCACCCGGGACAAGCTGATGAGCCTGGCCCGGGGCCGCGAATGGTCCGCCATGGAGCGTTCCATCGACGTGCAGGTGTCGCGGCTGCGCCGCCTGCTGGAAGACGACCCGTCCAAGCCCCGCTACATCCAGACCGTGTGGGGCGTGGGCTATGTGTTCGTGCCGGACTGAGCCGGCGCCCCCATGGCCCGCTTCCTGCCCAAGACCGCCTTCACCCGGGCCGCGCTGATCGTCGGCCTGGTGATCGGACTCAGCCAGGGCGTCACGCTCTGGTTCTTCGCCCGCAACGCCTACCTGCCCGGTATCCGCGAGTACGCACGGCTCACCGCCCTGCAGGCGGAACTGGTGTTTCCGCCGGACGGTGATGCGTCCCTGGGCCAGCGCCTGGGCGAGACCACCGGCATCGTGCCGGGCACGCCGCCGAAGTTTGGCGAGCCGCGCACTCTGGTGCTGTCCCGGCCGGTGATGGATCGCTTCCGCGAGGAACTGTCGGCGCGCCTCGGCGAGCACGCCACCGTGCGCCTGGAGGAGGACCGCCAGCCGATCCTGTGGGTCACGGCGCCCTCGTTCCAGGGCGGCTGGCTGCGGGTGCCGATGTCGTTCTTCCGCGACTACGACCGCTACCTGCTGCTGGGCTGGGGCGTGACCGTGCCGCTGCTGGCGGTGATCGGTGGCCTGCTGATCGCGCGCAGCCTCAACCGGCCGCTGCGGCGGCTGGCCCGGGTGGCGCTCAAGGTGGGGCGTGGCGAGGCGGTGCCGGTGCTCGACGACAGCACCGGCCCCACCGAGATCCAGGCGGTGAACCGGGCCTTCAACCGCATGACCAGCCAGCTGCAGCAGGCCCAGCGGGACCGGGCGCTGCTGCTGGCCGGGGTCTCCCACGACCTGCGCACGCCGCTCACCCGGCTGCGCCTGTCGGCGGAATTTCTCGACGACGAGGAGATGTCCCAGGGCATCATCGCCGACATCGAGGACATGGACGCCATCCTCGACCAGTTCATCGCCTTTATCCGCGACGGCGCCGACGAGCAGCCGGACTACGAGAACCTGAACAGCCTGATCGACGAGGTGGTGGCCAAGTACCCCATGGAGAAGCTGCGCATCCACCAGGAAGACGTGCCGCGCCTGATGCTCAAGCGGCTGACCGTGAAACGGATGCTCTCCAACCTGATCACCAACGCCCTGAAATACGGCGCGCCGCCGGTGGAAATCACCACCGAGGTGGACGACAACGCCCTGCGCCTGACCGTGCGCGACCACGGCAAGGGCGTGCGCGAGGCGGACATTCCGCTGCTGCTGCAGCCGTTCTCCCGGGGGGAAATGGCCCGCACCCTGTCCGGAAGCGGCCTGGGGCTGGCCATCGTCAAGCGCATCGTCGACATGCACCACGGCGAGATGGTGCTGGACAACCACCCGGAGGGTGGCCTGCGGGTGCGCATCCGCTTCCCGGTCACCGGCCAGCTGGTGCAGCCGGAACCGCTCTCCGCCGGCGTCCGTTAAGCCGCCTTCAAGCCGCCGGGGTGGCGCGCCGTTCCTGGCGCCGCCCGGCCAGGAAAATCAACAGCCCACCGATGGCCAGCGCCGCCCCCACCAGACCGGTGCTCGACCACACCGCGCCCTGATCGATCACCAGCCCGGCCAGCCAGGCGCCCAGCGCGTTGGCCATATTGAAGGCGGCGTGGTTGAGTGAGGCGGCCATGGTCTGGGCATCGCCGGCCACGTCCATCAGCCGGGTCTGGATGGTCGGTCCCAGGGCCATGCTGGTGCCCACCAGCCCCACGAACAGCAGGCCGGCGGCGACCTGGTTGGCGGCGAAGAAGAACAGCACCTGGATCACCGTGCACCACAGCAGGATGATCGGGATCGCGCGGACCAGGTTCCAGTCCGCCAGCCGCGCGCCGGCCAGGGTGCCGATGATGGTGCCGACGCCGAAAATGGCCAGCACCATCGGACCCAGGGATTCGGCCATGCCGGCCTGGCGGGTGAGGGTCGGCATCACATAGCTGAACACCGCGAACATGCCGCCGAAGCCGATGCTGGCGATGCCCAGGGTGAACAGCACCCGCTGGTTGACCAGCGCGCCCAGTTCGCGCACCGGGCTGGCGTCCGGGTCGGCGGCCACGAACGGCACGAACAGCCGCACCATCAGCGCGGTGGTCACGGCGATGCCCCCCACCGCCGCGAACGCCACCGGCCAGCCGAAGGCGTTGCCGGCCCAGGTGCCCAGCGGCGCGCCCAGCAGGATCGCCACGGTCAGCCCCATCATCACCCGGCCCACCGCCCGGGCGCGCTGATTCAACGGCACCGCGGCGGCGGCCACCAGGGCGGCGACCCCGAAGTAAGCGCCGTGGGGCAGGCCGGCGATAAAGCGCAGCCCCACGAACGACCAGAAACCGGGGGCCAGGGCGCTGGCCACGTTGCCCAACGCGAACACCAGCATCAGCCCGATCAGCAGGGTGCGTTTCGGCACCCGGGCCGCCAGGCAGGAGATCAGGGGCGCGCCCACCACCACGCCCAGGGCGTAGCTGCTGATCGCGTAGCCCACGTGTTGCGGGTCCACCGACAGGTCGCCGGCGATGCGGTTCATCAGCCCCATGATCACGAATTCGGTGGTGCCGATGGCGAAGCCGCCCAGGGCCAGGGCCAGCTCGGCGAGACGGGGGTGGGAAGCGACGGAAGGGGTATCCGCGCGGGAAGTGGAAGACATGCGCAAGCTCCGGACCGTGGGTAACGGGGAGAAAAGGGAAAGGGGCGGGTAAGCCCGAAAGCGCGCATTCTCTCAAAGCCCGGTGAACAAACGAAGTTGGTTTTGTCTATCGCCGGCATCGGCACCACCGCGTCGGGTGCGGGACCGTGGGCGACGTTTCGCCGGACTGGTATCCTGCCGGGTCAGCGCCCGCGCTCCACCCGACGCGGACGCCCCGATGCACAAGGAGACTGACGATGAGCGACGATCCCCGCCGCCGCTATTCCGCCCCGGTGGTGGATGGCATCGGCAAGGCACCGAGCCGTTCCATGCTGCGCGCCACCGGCTTTACCGACGAGGATTTCAAAAAGCCCCAGGTGGGCATCGCCTCCACCTGGAGCCGGGTGACGCCCTGCAACATGCACATCAACGGCCTCGCCGAGGAAGCCGGTCGGGGCGCCGACGCCGCCGGCGGCAAGAGCGTGATCTTCAACACCATCACCGTGTCCGACGGCATCGCCAACGGCACCGAGGGCATGAAGTACTCACTGGTGTCCCGGGAAGTGATCGCCGACTCCATCGAAACCGTGGCCGGCTGCGAAGGCTTTGACGGCCTGGTGGCCATCGGTGGCTGCGACAAGAACATGCCCGGCTGTTTGATGGGGCTGGCACGGCTCAACCGGCCCTCGGTGTTCGTCTACGGTGGCACCATCAAACCGGGCAAGAACCACACCGACCTGATCTCCGTGTTCGAGGCGGTGGGCGCCCACGCCAAGGGCGACAAGTCGCTGATCGAAGTGAAACAGGTGGAGGAAGAGGCGATCCCCGGCGCCGGCTCCTGCGGCGGCATGTACACCGCCAACACCATGGCCAGCGCCATCGAGGCCCTGGGCATGAGCCTGCCCGGCAGCTCCGCCCAGAACGCGGAGGACAACGACAAGCTGCAAGACTGCCGCGACGCCGGCGAAGCGGTGCTCAAGCTGCTCGATCTGGATATCAAACCCCGCGACATTCTCACCCGCCAGGCGTTCGAGAACGCCATCACCGTGGTGATCGCCCTGGGCGGCTCCACCAACGCGGTGCTGCACCTGATCGCCATGGCCCACACCGTGGATGTGGGCCTGGCCCTGGAAGACTTCACCCGCATCGGCAAAAAGGTGCCGGTGCTGGCGGACCTGCGCCCCAGCGGCCACTACATGATGAGCGAGCTGGTCGCCATCGGCGGCATCCAGCCGTTGATGAAAATTCTGCTCGACGCCGGCCTGCTGCACGGCGACTGCCTCACCGTCACCGGCAAGACCCTGGCGGAAAACCTGCGAAACGTGGCGCCCTATCCCGAGGAGCAGGACATCATCCACGCCCTGGATAAGCCGATCAAAAAGGACAGCCACCTGCGCATCCTCTACGGCAACCTGGCGCCCACCGGCGCGGTGGCCAAGATCACCGGCAAGGAAGGCACCTTCTTCAAGGGCACCGCCCGGGTGTTCCACTCCGAGGAGGAAGCCACCGACCGCATCATGGACGGCACCGTGGTGGCCGGCGATGTGCTGGTGATTCGCTACGAGGGCCCCAAGGGTGGCCCCGGCATGCGCGAAATGCTCACCCCTACCTCGGCGATCATGGGCCGCGGCCTGGGCCAGGACGTGGCGCTGATCACCGACGGCCGCTTCTCCGGCGGCAGCCACGGCTTCGTGGTCGGCCACCTGACCCCGGAAGCCCAGGACGGCGGTCCCATCGCCCTGGTGGAAACCGGCGACGAAATCATCATCGACGCCGAGGCGGACACCATCACGCTGAGCATCGACGACGCCGAACTGGAACGCCGCCGCGCCGCCTGGACCGCGCCGCCGCCGCGCTACACCCGGGGCGTGCTGGCCAAGTACGCGAAGACCGTCAGCTCCGCCTCCCTGGGTGCCATCACCGACGGCGACTGATCACGCCGCCGGGGCGGCGCGGGCTATTGCGGCGCGAGCTATTCCGGCTCGCGCCGGAAGCCCACGCTGAAGCGGTTCCAGACGTTGATCATGGCGATCAGGTAGGTCAGGTCGGTGCGCTCCTTCTCGGTGAAGTGGGTGGCCAGCCGCTCGTAGTCGCGGCTGTCGTCCACCGGCTCCGCCAGCCGGGTGAGCCGCTCGGTCCAGGCCAGGGCGGCGCGCTCGCGCTCGCTGAACCAGGGCGCTTCGCGCCAGCCGGCCACGGTATCCAGCACCTCGTCGGGCACGCCGTTCTTGCGCGCGTCGCCGGCGTGCATGTGCATGCAGAAGGCGCAGCCGTTGATCTGCGAGGCGCGCAGTTCCACCAGCCGCATCAGGCGTGGCTCCAGGCCGCTGGCGTCGTACACCTTCTTGCAGCCGAACAGATGTTTCATGGCGTCCGGCGAGGCTTTGAAGAAATCGAATCGGGCTTTCATGGGGCCTCCTTGAGGCGGTTTGGAGTGGGTACAGGCTCAGGGTAGAATTGAATTGGACTGCGGACAGGATCCAATTCCGTCTGTTTTACGGGACCAATTCAGCGAGGCCGGACGGTGCAGATTCATCTTTCCCTGGACGGGGCCGGCGGCCTCGGTCAGCGCCTCTACGAAGGCCTGCGGCGGGCTCTGCTCGACGGCCAGGTGCCGGTGGGGGAGCGGCTGCCGCCGAGCCGGGTGCTGGCGGCGGAGCTGGGCCTGTCCCGGCGGCTGGTGGTGGAGGCCTATGAAAGGCTGGTGGCGGAGGGTTTTCTCGGCGCCACGCCCGGTCGGGGCACCTTCGTACTGCGGGTGCCGCCGCCCCTGCCCCGGGCGTCGGCGCCGGCCGGCCCCGGCCCCGGCGCGCACTGGCGTTCGCCGCCGCCCTGGGGCGGCCGGCTGGCCCCGGGCCGGCACAACTTTCCCGGCGGCGTCACCGACCGGGCCCTGCTGCCCTGGGCGGCCTGGCGCCGGGCCATGATGGCGGCGCTGCGCGAAGCATCCCGGGACATCGGCTTCTACGGCGACCCGCGCGGCGAGGCGCCGCTGCGGCTGGCGATTGCCCGGTACCTGGGCTACAGCCGCGGCCTGGCCTGCGACAGCGATGCCCTGCTGATCACCCAGGGTGCCCAGCAGGGGCTGGATCTGCTGGCCCGGGTGCGGGTGGCCCCTGGAGACACCGTGGCCGTGGAAGAGCCCGGCTACCCGCCGGCCCGGGCTGTGTTCGAGGCCCGTGGCGCCCGGGTGGTGCCGGTGCCGGTGGACGACCAGGGGCTGTGCGTGGACGCGCTGCCCACCGACGCCAGCGTGGTCTACGTGACCCCCTCCCACCAGTTTCCCCTCGGCATGCCCATGAGCCTGGCGCGGCGGCTGGCGCTGCTGGCGTTCGCCCGCCGCCACGATGCCCTGGTGGTGGAGGACGACTACGACGGCGAATTCCGCTTCGAGGGGCGCCCCCTGGATGCTTTGAAGAGCCTGGACCGGGAAGGGCGGGTGGCCTACCTGGGGTCGTTCTCCAAGGTGCTGCACGCGGATCTGCGGCTCGGTTATCTGGTGATGCCGCCGGGGCTGGCCCCGGCCTTGCTGCGGGCGCGGGCGTTCAGCGACGGCTACCCGCCGCTGGTGACCCAGCGGGCGCTGGCGCGGCTGATGATCGACGGCGATTTCGCCCGCCACCTGCGGCGCATGCAGCGGCTCTATACGGTCCGGCGCCGCCGCTTGGGTGACGCCCTGGCGGCCCGCCCCGAGCTGTGGACGCCGCTGCCCCAGGTGGCCGGCATCCACGTGGCTCTGCGGTTCCCGGCGCCGGTCCCGGACCTGCCGGCGCGGCTGTCGGCCGCCGAGATTCGCGCCAACCCCATGGCACCGTTCCATATGGGCGAAGTTCTCCACGACGGGCTGTTGCTCGGCTTCGGGGTGATCGACGGCGACGCCATCGACCAGGGCGTCGCCGCCCTGGCGGAGGTGGTGGAGGGCGCGCTGGCATCCGGCTGACCGCATCCGGTCGACCGCATCCGACTCACCGCGCCCATGGGCCGCGCCGCCGGCGGCCGTCTCACTCCGCAGGTTGTTCACCGCTGTTTCAGTGCTTTTTCCCGATCTGTGCCTGTCTGCTCCGTTTTGATCGGCCTAGCCTCGAAGTGGCCGGTCGGTTGAGTCCGTGCCACCGGCGGGGCCCGAAGGCGCGGCCATCACGTATTACAACAAAACGACAAGAGGCACTATGAAAACGAAAAGCGAGAGATTCGATCGCTCCGGAGACGGGCTCAAAGGTGCCGTGATCGCCACGCTGGGTTTGTTGTTGCTGGCCTGTGGCGGTGGTAGTGATCACGATGACGTCGGCGAGGCACCGCCGGCGCTGACCCTGTCGGTGCTGTCCAGTGACCCGGGCCGGGTGACCGGCGGTGACATGCGCGTGCGGCTGCACGCCGGCGAGTCGCTGCGGCCGGCGGTGCGGGTGCGGGTGGACGGCGCCGAGCTGCCGGAGAGCCTCGACCTGCAGGCGCGCGACGGCGATCTGTCCGGCGTCATCTCGGGCCTGCCCCTGGGCCCCGCCCGGGTGGAAGTGGAGGCGACCACGGTGAACGGCGACGTACGACGCGCGACCATGGATGTGGTCAACCATCCCGCCGCCGGTCCGGTATTCTCCGGGCCGCACCTGATGCCGTTCGAGTGCCGCACGGTGGAATCCGACCTGGGCGCGCCGCTGGACGGGGATTGCTCGGTGGAAAGGCGGGTGGACTACTTCTACTTCAATCAGGCCGGGGAGCGCCTGGCGTTGGCCGATCCCTACGGCCCGCGCCCGTCGGATCTGGCCACCACCACCACGCTGGAGGGCGACACCGTGCCCTACATCGTGCGGGTGGAATCCGGCACCCTGAACCGCTCCATTTACCGCATCGCGGTGTTGGAAGACCCGACCGCCGAGGGCGCCTGGAACGACGGCGCCTGGAATGGCCGGCTGGTGTTCCGGCTGGGGGAGTCCACCGCCGCGCAATACAACCAGGGCGATAACGATTTCGGCGAGGTGTTCAAGGACAGCGCCGCCAGGACCGCCATTGCCAGCGGCTACGGCTACATCATTTCCACGCTCAATGTGAACAAGGTGAACGTCAACGACGTGGTCGCCGCCGAGACCATGATGATGGTCAAGGAGCGCTTTATCGAAGGGTACGGCGTGCCCCTGTGGATGGTCGGCCTGGGCGGCTCCGGCGGCGCCATCCAGCAAATGCTGATCGCGCAGAACTACCCGGGCCTGCTGGACGGTCTGCTGCCCGGCGCCGCCTTCCCGGATGTGTTCGGCACCGCCCAGGCGGTCTCCGATTGCCGGCTGCTGAATCGCTATTTCACCGCCCATCCGGCGGACGACGCCACCCGCCAGGCGTTCGAAGGTCATCTGCCCGGCACCTGCAGAAACTGGGACTTCGGCAACGGCGACGCGATCCTGGCCGACGACGGTTCAGCGTCGCCGGCGTGCGGTCTGCAGAACGCGAGCCTGGTTTATGATCCGGTCACCAACCCGGACGGCGTGCGTTGTTCCATTTACGACATCAATATCAATACGCTGGGCATCGATCCGGATACCGGCATCGTGCGGCGGCCACTCGACAACGTGGGCGTTCAGTACGGCCTGGAGGCGCTGCGCGCCGGCGACATTTCCGTGGATGAATTTCTCGATGTGAACGAAGGCGTGGGCGGCTTCGACGCCGACGGCAACCTGGCCGCCGAGCGCACCGTGGCCGGCTCGCAAGCGCTGGCGCTCGCCTATGCACGGGGCCGCGTGGGCAGCGGCGGTGGCGGCCTGGCCACCGTGCCGATCTTTCACCGCCGCTTCTACGCCGAGCCCGCCGGCGATATCCATACCATCTACAACGACATCCAGATCCGCGAAAAGCTGATCCGTGAGAACGGCAACGCCGACAATCAGGTGATCTGGCTGTTCCCGCGACCGGAGCTGGCGGTGCTCAGAGGCTTCGGGCAAGAGCAGCAGGAGGCGTTGTCCGAACTCAGCGAGCAGGTATCCCGGCAGCAGTTTGATCTGATGCGCCAATGGCTGGACGCGCTGGTGGCCGACCCGGCGCCGCTCAGCGCCGCCAAGGTGGTGGCCCACAAGCCCGCCACGGCGGTGGATGCCTGCTGGCGGGTGGACAACGGTGAGCGCGTCAACGAAGTGGCCACCTTCGACGGGGACGGGGTCTGCAACGGCCTTTACCCGAAAACGCCGACGCCGAGAATCGCCGCCGGCGGTCCCGTGGTCGACGACATCATCAAATGCGAGCTGCGGCCCACCGACGGTTTCGACTACGGCGAGGTGTTCTTCGATGGCGGTCAGTGGGACCGTCTCAACACGATCTTCCCCGACGGGGTCTGCGATTACAGCCGCAAAGGCGTGGGGCAGCGCTCCGTGGAGGGCACCTGGCTGGATTACTCCTCCGCGCAGCGCTAGCGGCGGGTCAGCCGCGCTGCTCCGGCGTCAGCCGCAGCAGCGCACCGTCCGGGCTGTCGGTCAGCAGATAGAGATGGCCGTCCGGGCCCTGGCGCACATCGCGGATACGATCACCGCGATCCGTCAGATAGCGAAGCTCTTCCACCGCCCGGGTGTCCTCGAAGCGCACCCGGTTCAGGTGGGTGAGTTTGAGGGCGCCGGATAGCACGTCGCCCCGCCAGTCCGGGTAGCGCTCGCTGGTCACGAACACCATGCCCGAGGGGGCGATGGACGGGGTCCAGTGGTGCAGCGGCTGGGCGTAGCCGTCTTTTTTCTCCTCACCGATGGACGGGCCGTAGTACTCGCGGCCGTAGGTGATCACCGGCCAGCCGTAGTTGACGCCGGCCTCGACCCGGTTGATTTCGTCGCCGCCCCGGGGCCCGTGCTCGTTGAGCCAGGGCTCGCCGCTGTCCGGATGCAGCGCCAGGCCCTGGGGATTGCGGTGGCCCCAGCTCCAGATTTCCGGCTGGGCATCGGCGTCGCCCACCAGCGGGTTGTCCTCGGGCACGCGGCCATCGTCGTGCAGCCGCAGCACGCTGCCGCCGTGTTCACTGTTGTCCTGGGCGCGCTCCCGCTGGCCCCGGTCGCCGACGGTCAGGAACAGATAGCCGTCGTCGTCGATGACGATGCGCCCGCCGAAATGCTTGGCGGTGTCGGTGCAGGCGCTCTCCGCCACGAACAGATCCTGGAAGTCCACCAGTTCACCGTCGCGGTACCTGCCACGGCCCACCGCCGTGGTGGCGCCGCCGTCGCCGCAGGCCTTGGCGTAGCTCAGGTAGAGCAGCTGATTGTTCTGGAAATCCGGATGGGGGAGCACGTCGAACAGGCCACCCTGCCCCTTGGCCACCACCGCCGGCACGCCGCTCACCGGCGTGTCCCGCAATTGCCCCTGGACCACCCGGCGCAGGGCGCCGCCGCGTTCGCTGATCAGCCATTCGCGGTCGGACAGCATCGCCAGCGACCAGGGCTGGTTCAGCCCCTCCACCACCCGCGTGGCGGTAAGGTCGGTGCGTTCCTGGGGGGTCAGTGGAGCATCCGCTCCGGCGCAGCCGGCCATCAGGACGGCGGACAGGGCGAGGGAGGGGGAGCAGAAGCGGGGCGGCATGGCGGACTCCGAAGGCTGAAGAAACAGCCATTGAGCATGCCACGCCGCCCAGGTGCCGTGAAGGCGGCGGTCTATTTGCCGCCGCGGGCGTACTTGAGGAATTTCGCCATGGCCGCGTCCCGGTCGGCGGCCACCTGTTTGGCGCTGTCACGTTCGTTGAGACGTTGCAGCAGCTCGGCGTTGCCCGGGGCCTCGGCCAGCAGATCCAGAGCAAACAGCTTGCCGGCCACCGCCTGGGCCAGATCGGCGCTGTACAGGAACACCACGTCCGCCGCGCTCAGCCGGTCGCCGGCCAGATAGGGCGAAAATGCCGCGCTGCGGCGCAGCGCGCGGATGCCCTTGAGCAGGGCCTCGCGGGTCTGGGTCTTGGTTTCCTCGCTGACCTGGCCGCCGAAGAACACTTCCGCATAGCAGCGCCGGGCCGGCAGTTCCAGATACAGCTCCACCATCTTGGCCAGCTGCCGGACGCGGGCACGCTGGAACGGCTCCGTCGGATACAGGGCCGGCCCCTGGCCCAGGTCGTCCAGGTATTCCAGGATCACGCTGGCCTCGGACAGATAACCGTGCTCGGTCTCCAGCACCGGCACCTTGCCCATCGGGCTGACCGCCAGTACCGGCTCTTCCTGGGCCGGGTACAGGGTGGCCTGTTCGAAGGGGAGGCCCTTTTCGAGCAGGGCGAATTTGACCATGTTCACGTAGTTGCTGGCGTCGAAGCCGTGCAGTGTCAGCATTGAAAACTCTCCCGAAAAACAAAAAAACTCAAAGGGCGGTGAGACCGCCATCCACCGCCAGCTGATGGCCGGTGACGAAGGACGAGGCGTCGGACAGCAGCCAGCGCACCGCCTGGGCCACTTCATCGGCTTCGCCGACCCGGCCGAGAGGGTGCATGGCGGCGTGGAAGTGGCGTTGTTTTTCCTCGCTGGCGTAGCCGGCGCGGGCCGCCTGTTCGATGGCGCGTTCCATCATGGCGGTGCGGATGATGCCGGGGCAGACCGTATTGACGCGGATCTTCTCGCGGGCGTACTCGGCGGCCACGCTCTTGGTCATGCCCACCACCGCGTGCTTGCTGCCGGCGTAGGCGGCGCGGCGCGGCGCGCCCACCAGACCGGCCACCGAGGCGGTGTTGACGATGCTGCCGCCGTGGGCGGCCATGGCGGCGGTCTGGTGCTTCATGCACAGCCACACACCTTTGACGTTGATCGCCATGACCCGGTCGAACAGGGCTTCGTCCACCTCCGCGACCTTGTCGTTCTCTTCCTCGACGCCGGCGTTGTTGAAGGCGCCGTCCAGGCGCCCGTAGGCGTCCAGCGTGGCCGCCACCGCCGCCGCCACCTGGTCGTCCCGGGTCACGTCCAGCGTGCAGGCCCGGGCGTCGCCGCCGGCGGCGCGGAGGGTTTCGGCGGCGTATTCCGCCGCCGCCCCATCAATATCGCCGAGCATCAGCCGGGCGCCCTCGGCGGCCAGCAGGTCGGCGGTGGCGCGGCCGATGCCGGCACCGGCGCCGGTGATCAGAATGACCCGGTCCTTCAGGGACGTGTCGCGTAGAAATGTCGAACTCATCGGGCTCCCCCGTTCATTGTTTTTTGAAATCAGAATTGTTCGCCGTGTTTGTCTTCCAGCACCCGCCGCTGCACGCGCACGGCCACCGAGCTGGGCCGGATATGAACGCCGTTGGCCTCGGTCCAGGCGCGGGTGAGGGCGGCGCCGAACAACAGAATCAGGGACGAGTAGTACACCCACAGCAGCAGCAGCACCAGCGAGCCGGCGGCCCCATAGGTGGAGGCGGTGGCGGTGTGGGACAGATAGAAGGCGATCAGGAAACGCCCGAAGATAAACAGCAGGGCGGTAATCAGCGCGCCCAGGCGCACGTCCCGCCAGCGCAGCACCGCGTCCGGCAGTACCTTGAAGATGGTGGCGAACAGGGCGGTGACCACCGCCACCGAGACCAGGGTTTCCAGGGCCACCACCAGGCCGCCGGGAATCGGCAGCCAGTCGCGGGCGAACACCATCAGGGTCTGCACCATCACGCTCAGGAACAGGGACACCAGCAGCACGAAGCCGATGGACAGCACCACGGTGAGCGACAACAGCCGGCTTTTCAGCAGCGCCAGGAAAGTATTGCGGGAAGGCTTGGGAGCGATGTCCCAGATATTGTTCAGCGAGCGCTGCATCTGACCGAACACGGTGGTGGCGCCCAGCAGCATGGCGCCGATGCCGATCAGGGTGGGCAGGATGCCGCTGTCGTCCAGGCGGCTGCGTTCCACCGCCTCGCGCACCGTCTGCGCCGCTTCCGGGCCCACGGTGTCGTGCAATTGCGCCATGATCTGCGCCATGGCCGCGTCGGTGCTCATCACCAGACCGATCACCTGCACCGCCAGGATCACCACCGGGGCGATGGAGAACAGGGTGAAAAACGCCAGCGCCCCGGCGTAGCTGATGGCGTTGGCGTCGAGCCAGTAGCGCACCGCGTCCCTGAGCAGGTGGTAGGCGCGCAGCAGAATGTGCTTCATAGCCAGCGTCCGTCTCGAATGAGCAACGAGTGTAGCGGGCGCCGGGGCCCACTGTCTCCGGCCTGGACGCCCGCGCCCGCTATTCGGGCAGCCCGTAGACGATGATGGCGTCCCCGGCCCGGGTGCCCAGGGAGCCGTGACCGCCGGCCACCACCAGCAGCCGCTGGCGGCCCTGGGAGTCGCTGTAGGTCATGGGCGTGGCCTGGCCGCCGGCGGGCAGGCGGGCCTGCCAGAGCGTTTCGCCATTGGTCAGGTCGTAGGCGCGCACATAGTTGTCCATGCTGCCGTTCATAAAGGCCACGCCGCCGGCGGTGAGGATCGGGCCGCCCAGATCCGGCACGCCCATTTTGAACGGCAGGGGCACCGGCGCCAGGTCGCGCACCGTGCCGTTGCGGTGCTTCCAGACCACCTCGCCGCTGACCAGATCCAGGCCGGCCACATAGCCCCAGGGCGGCTGCTGGCAGGGCAGCCCGAGGGGCGACAGGAACGGCTTGAGGGTCACCGCGTAGGGGGCGCCGTAGTTTTCGCCGAGCCCGGGCTTGCCGTCGGACACATAGTCGGTGGTGGCGTCGTCCCGGGGCACCAGTGTGGACACGAACGCCAGATAGGACGGCGTGGCGAAGGCCACCTGGCGGCGCGGGTTCACCGCCAGGCCGCCCCAGTTGAAGACGCCAAAGTTACCCGGATAGACCAGGCTGCCGCGCTCCGAGGGCGGGGTGTAGCGGCCCTGGTATTCGAGACGGTGAAACTGGATGCGGCAGATCAGCTGATCGAACAGGGTGGCGCCCCACATGTCGCGCCCGCGCAGCGGCGGCGGGTTGAGGCTCAGCGTCGAGGCGGGCTGGCTGTCCGCCACCGGCTGGTAGCCCAGGCTGGCGGGGGCCGGCAGTTCCTCCACCGGCAGCACCGGTTCGCCGGTGCGCCGGTCCAGCACATAGACATCGCCCTGCTTGGTGGGTGCCACCAGGGCCGGCACGGTGCCGGCGTCGGTGTTCAGGTCGATGAGGGAGGGCTGGGCCGGCACGTCCATGTCCCAGAGGTCGTTGTGCACGGTCTGGAACACCCAGCGTACCTGGCCGGTGGCCAGCTCCAGGGCGACGATGGAGGACGAAAAGCGGGCACTTCGCGGGTCACGGTGCTCGCCCCACTGGTCCGGCACCTGATTGCCCATGGGCACGTACATCAGCCCCAGGTCCTCGTCCACGCTGGACACCGACCAGCTGTTCGGGGTGCTGGCGCTGTAGGTCTCGCCCTCGGCGATGGGCGCGGTATGGTCCGGATCGCCCGGGTCCCAGTTCCACAGCAGCTCGCCGCTGTCCACGTCGTAGGCGCGGATCACGCCGGAAGGCTCGGTGGTGGAGACGTTGTCGTTCACCGCGCCGCCGACGATCACCCGGTCCTCGGTGACCACCGGCGGCGAGGTGGAATAATAAAAGCCGTCCTTCCGGTGCGGCATGTTGGCCCACAGGTCCACCGCGCCGTTGTCGCCGAAGTCCCGGCAGACCCGGCCGTCGTCCGGATCCAGGGCGATCAACCGGGCGTCGGCGGTGGGCAGGAACAGGCGCCGTCGGCAGTGACGGTCTTCCGCCGTGTCCGGGCGTTCCTCCAGGCCGGCGCCGGACGCGGCCAGGGCCTGGTCGCCGCCGCTTTCCAGACCGTCGTCGGCGCGGTGGCCGGGAAAGTAGGACAGGCCACGGCAGGTCTGGTGCTGGCGGCTGATGTCCCGGTCGATCTCCGGGTCGTACTTCCAGCGCTCCTCGCCGGTGTCCGCGTCCAGGGCGATGACCCAATGGTGGGGCGTGCACAGATAGAGGGTGTCATCGACCTTCAGGGGCGTCACTTCATAGGTGGTCTCGGTGGGGTCGCCCTCGCCGCGCACGTCGCCGGTGTGGTAGGTCCACAGCTTTTTCAGCCCGCCCACGTTATCCGGGGTGATGCGGTCCAGGGGCGAGTAGCGCTGGCCCAGGCCGGTGCGGCCGTAGGCGTGCCAGTCGCCGTCCTCGATGTCGCCGGGCGGCGCCGGTGCACGGGCGTCGGGCAGGGCGCCGGCCAGGTCATGGGGATCACGCTGCCAGGACAGCGCCGCCAGGGCGGCGGCCAGCGCCACCGTCACCGCCAGCGGGCCGGCGGTGAGCGTCCACGGCTGGCCGCCGGTGCCGCTCAGGGCCCGGTTGATAAAGGGCAGCAGCAGCCACAGGCCCAGGGCCACGAGCACCGCGCCCCGGGGCACCAGGGCCCAGAAGTCCAGGCCCACTTCCCACACCGACCAGACGCCGGTGCCGAGGATCAGCAGGGCGTAGATCCACAGTGCCCCCGGGCGGCGGGCCACCATCAGGGCACCGGTCAGCAGCAAACCCAGCGCCGCGATCAGGTAGTAGGCGCTGCCGCCCAGCCACAGCAGCCAGGCGCCACCGGCGCCCAGCGCCAGCCCGATCAGAATCAACAGTCCGCCGGTGAAAACGGCCATGGGGTCCCTCCCATTACTTCGTGAAAGCGTCAGGTGATGTTCAGTGCAGTTTCAGTCTCGGGCGCACCAGTTTACTGAACCGGCCCACGGCCAGCAGGATCAGCGTGCGCGGCCAGCCGTACAGGGCGGCCTGGTGCATGCGGTAGAGGCCCACGTACATGATGCGCGCCAGCCAGCCTTCGACGAAAAAGTTGCCGCCCTTCAGGTTGCCCATCAGCATGCCCACGGAGCTGTAGTTGGACAGCGACACCAGCGAGCCGTGGTCGCGGTACTCGAACGGTTTCGGGTCCCGGTTCATCAGCAGGCGCTGCAGATTCTTGGCGGTGTGGTGCGCCATTTGCTGGGCGGACTGGGCGCGGGGCGGGATCGGTTTGTCGGCGCCTTCCGGTTTGAAGAAAGCGCAGTCGCCGATTACGAACACCCGGTCGTTGCCCTTGGCCAGCAGGGTGGGCTCCACTTCGATCTGATTGATCTTGTTGAGCTGGAAGCCTTCCAGCTTGCCGAGAATTTCCGGCGCCTTGACGCCGGCGGCCCACACCATCAGGTCCGCGTCGATGGTGTCGCCGTCCTTGGTGAGCAGGGCGTGCTCCTTGGCCTCGGCCACCATCACACCGGTGCGCACGCTGACGCCGAGCGCTTCCAGGCGCTCCTGGGCGGCGGCGGAGACCCGCTCGGAAAGCGCCGGCAGGATGCGCGGCAGCGCTTCCACCACGGTCACCTTGAGCTGCTTGCGGTCCAGATGCTCGTGGCCGTACAGCTTGAGCATGGCCACCGCGTGGTGAATTTCCGCCGCCAGCTCCACGCCGGTGGCGCCGCCGCCGACGATCGCCACGGACACCGGATCGTTGCGGTAATTGGCCTGCAGGCAGGTGTTCATGAAGCGCTCGCGGAAGCGCTCCGCCTGGGCGCGGGTGTCCATGAACAGGCAATGCTCGCGCACCCCCGGGGTGCCGAAGTCGTTGCTCTGGGAGCCCACCGCGATCACCAGGTAATCGTAGGCCAGGTCGCGCTCCGGCAGCACCGGCTCGCCGTCCTGGTCGGTGATCGCCGCCAGGGTGATGGTGCGCGCATTCTTGTCCACGCGGATCATGCTGCCCGGTTCGAACCGGTAATGGTTGAGGCGCGCGTGGGCGCGGTAATCCACCGCGTCCAGGTCGGCGTCGATGGCGCCGGTGGCCACCTCGTGGAAGCGCGGCTTCCAGACGTGCACGCTGCTGGTGTCCACCAGGGTGATGTCGGCATTGCCGTACTTGCCAAGCTTGCGGCCCAGCTGGGTGACCAGCGGCAGACCGCCGGCGCCACCGCCGACCACGACTATCTTGGGTTTGCTCATCAACGGACTCCTTGCGTCACGGCGGCCAGTCTAACGCCGTGGGGGGGAAGCATGAAATCGCGGCCCGGCCGGTTTTGCGTGATTTGACCGACCGGTCCGCGGCGCACCACGAAAAAGCCCGCCGGAGTGGCGGGCTTTTTCGTGGTCGCGGGCCGGGGCTCAGGCCTGCGGGCCGGCGGCGCGGATGTCGTCGGACACGTCCGAGTACTTCTCGGCGAAGTTGTTCTGGAACTGCTTGGCCAGATCGCGGGCGCCCTGCTCGTAGTTCTCCGGGCTGGCCCAGGTGTTCTTCGGCATCAGCAGTTTGCTGTCCACGCCCGGCACCTGCTTGGGCACGTCCAGGTTGATGATGTCGAGGTGCTCGGTCTCGGCCTCGTCCAACTCACCGCTGAGGATGGCGTCGATCACCGAACGGGTGGTGGGGATGCTGAAGCGCTCGCCCTCACCGTAGGGGCCGCCGGTCCAGCCGGTGTTCACCAGGTACACCTTGGAGCCGAATTCCTTGACCCGCTTGATCAGCAGCTCGGCGTACTCGCCGGCACGGCGCGGGAAGAACGGTGCGCCGAAGCAGGTGGAGAAGGTGCTCTTGATGCCCTTGCCGGCGCCCACTTCGGTGGAGCCCACCAGGGCGGTGTAGCCGCTCAGGAAGTGGTAGGCGGCGCCTTCGTGAGTGAGCCGCGACACCGGCGGCAGCACGCCGGTCAGGTCGCAGGTCAGGAAGATCACGTGCTTGGGCTCGCCGGCACGGTTCTCGATCACGCGCTTTTCCACGTTTTCCAGCGGGTAGGCGGCGCGGGTGTTCTCGGTCAGGGATACGTCGGTGTAGTCCGGAACCCGGGTTTCCTCATTGAGGATCACGTTTTCCAGCACCGCGCCGAAGCGGATCGCGTCCCAGATGATCGGCTCGTTCTTCTGGCTCAGGTCGATGCACTTGGCGTAGCAGCCGCCTTCGATGTTGAACACCACGTCCTTGCCCCAGCCGTGCTCGTCGTCACCGATCAGGTAACGCTCCGGGTCGGCGGACAGGGTGGTCTTGCCGGTGCCGGACAGGCCGAAGAACAGGGCCACGTCGCCGTTTTCGCCCACGTTGGAGGAGCAGTGCATGGGCAGCACGTCCTTCTCCGGCAGCAGGAAGTTCTGCGCCGCGAACATGGCTTTCTTCATTTCACCGGCGTAACGCATGCCGGCGATCAGAATCTTGCGCTGGGCGAAGTTGAAAATCACGGTGCCGTCGGAATTGGTGCCGTCGCGCTCCGGATCGCACTGGAAGTTCACCGCGTGCAGGATCTGCCACTCTTCCTTGCCGCGCGGGTTGTACTTCTCCGGGCGGATGAACAGGACGTTGGCGAACAGATTGTGCCAAGCGGTCTGCGCGGTGACTTTCACCGCCAGGTAATGATCGGTATCGGCGCCCACGTGCAGATGGGAGACGAAGGTGTCGTCCTCGGTCACGAAGGCGGCCACGCGATCCCAGAGCGCGTCGAATTTGTCCGCCGGGAAGGGGCGGTTCACGGGGCCCCAGTGGATGTGCTCACTGGTGCTGGGCTCATCGACGATAAAGCGGTCCATGGGGGAGCGGCCGGTGCGGTGGCCGGTTTCCACCACCAGGGCGCCGGTATCGGACAACTGGCCTTCGTTGCGCTGAACGGCCAGTTCGACGAGCTGGGCCGGGCTGAGATCGTTATAGGTCATAGGATCGGTCATGATTATTCCTGGGGCTTGGCACCTTGATGGAGCACTTGCTGGCTACGCTGACAGGCGCGCGATTATGACAGAAAAGCGGCGCCCTGGCGACGGCGCCGCCACGGCGGCCCGAACGCCTCAGCCGGTCTCGGCCTCGCGGACCAGTTCGGCCAGATCCACGGCGTCGAAATGCTGGCGGGACAGGCAGAAATCGCAGGTCAGAGTGGCTTCGCCGTCCTCGTCGAGCAGCTGGCGGATTTCGGCGGCGCCCAGCGACAGCAGGGCATTGCGGGTGCGCTCCCGGGAGCAGGTGCAGCCGAAGCGCATGGCCTGGGGCTCCGGCAGCCGCGGCGGGGTTTCGTGGAACAGCCGGCGCAGCACGGTTTCCGTGTCCAGATCCAGCAGCTCTTCCATGCGCAGGGTGTCCGCCAGGGTTTCCAGGTGCTGCCAGCGCTCGGCGTTGTGTTCGGCGTCGGCGGCCCGGTCCGGCAGCCTTTGCAGCAGCATGCCGGCGGCGCGGCCATTGCCGGCGGCCAGCCACAGGCGCGTGGGCAACTGCTCGGACTGGCGGAAATAGGCTTCCAGACAGCGGGCCAGGGTGTCGCCTTCCAGGGGCACGATGCCCTGGTACTGACGTCCGCCTTCCGGGCTGATGGTGATCACCATGGTGCCATCGCCGAGCAGATCGCCCATGGCGACCCGCTCACCGGCCCGCTCATCGTAGCGGGCCAGGGCGCGCAGCTGCCCGTCGTGGGTGCACTCGGCCAGCAGCAGCGACACCGGGCCGTGGCCCTGGGCCTGCAGGCTCAGCCGGCCACGGAACTTGAGGGTGCCGGCGAGCAGCGCCACGGCGGCCACCGCCTCGCCCACCAGGCCCTGCACCGACATGGGGTAGTCGTGGGCGCCGAGAATCGCCGTCAGGCTGCGGTCCAGGCGCACCAGTTCGCCGCGCACATCGGTGTCGGGGAACAGGAAACGTTGCTTTTGGTCGGCCGAGTGTGTGTCGGTCACAGATCACCTTCGTGGTCACGTCGAAAGCGCGCCAGGTCGCGGCGCTCCTTCTTGTTGGGTTTGTGGTCGGGCACCGGGGCGGCGACGCGTGCCAGCCGGCGCTGCTCGGCGCCCTGCTGGCGTGCCGCGATGCTTTCCTCGGTTTCCCGGTAGAGCTGCTCGGCGGCGCGGGCCGGGCCGCGCTTGTTGCCGAGCCCCTCCACCACCACCGTCCAGCGCTGCTCGCCCTTGCGGATGTCGAGCACGGTGCCCGGCTGCACGGTTCTGCTGGGCTTGGCCTTGGCGCCGTCCACCTGCACCTTGCCGCCCTCAATGGCCTGCTTGGCGAGACTGCGGGTCTTGAAGAACCGTGCCGCCCACAGCCAGGAATCGATGCGGGTGCCCTCGCTCACGGCAGCACCCGCAGAAAATCGTCGATGGCCGGGAACGGGTCGGTGTGGTCCCGGGCCGGCAGGCTGGAGTCCGGCTGCAGAATGCTGGCCAGGTGGCCGAGGCCGTAGAGACGGCCGGAATGCAGCACCGGCAGCGAATCATCCACCAGCAAGGCCCGGGCCGGGTCGAACGGATGCCGCTCGCGCAGCCGCTGCCAGAAGTCCTGGGCTTCCTTGGGGTGGCCGTAGTCGTGGCTGGACACCAGGGCATCGAAGTAGCGGTCGATGCCGGTGCGCTCCAGCTTCAGATCCAGGGCCTCCCGGTGCGCGTTGGTCACCATGATCACCTGACGGGGCCCATCGCGCAGCGCGCCCAGAAAGGCCTCGGCCCCGGGCCGCACCGCGATGCGGTCCGCCGCCGCCCGTTTCAGGGCGGCGATGTTCAGGTTCAGCTCCCGGGTCCAGAAATCCAGACAATACCAGTTGAGGGTGCCCAGATGGCTGGCGATCCAGTCCTGCAGCACCCGTTCCGCCTCGGCGTATTCCAGCCCCCGGCTGAGGGCGTACTGCTCGGGCACGTGGCGCTGCCAGAACCAGTTGTCGAACGCCAGATCCAGCAGGGTGCCGTCCATGTCCAGCAGCACGGTGTCGATGTCTTTCCAGTCGATCATTGCCTCGCCGTCGTTGCCGCGCCGGTGCGCCGGGAATCGGGCGCACAGTATGCAATATCGGGGCGGCCGCCGGAAATACAAAGGCGCCCCGGGCGGCGCGGTTACAAACCCCGGCGCCTGAGGCAGAATGGGGCGGCCCCATTCCTATAACAACGAAAGGTGACGCCGGTGATTGACGACCGGTTTCTCTATGAACGCATCAGCCGGCGGCTGCTCGAGCAGATCGGCGCCGGCACCTTCGCCGTGGGCCAGAAGCTGCCCTCGGTGCGGCGCATGAGCGCGCTGTTCAAGGTCAGCGTGAACACGGTGATGCAGAGCTACCGCCAGCTGGAGGCGGAAGGCTACCTGGACATCCGTCCTCAGTCCGGCGTCTACGTGCGCAGCTCCGACGTGCACGATATCCCCGAGCCGGACGGTTCCCGTTACCCGCTGTTGCCGGTGGAAGTGTCGCTCAGCGAACAGGTGCTGCAGTACATGGAATTGCACGCCGACCCGGCCATGGTGCGCCTGGGTATCGCCCTGCCCGGGCCGGAAGTGCTGCCGGTGGACCGGATCATGGCCACCCTTCGCGACGTGACCCGCCACCATGCCCTGGAAGCCTGGGATTACATGCACCCCAACGGCTGCCCGCTGTTCACCCACCATCTGGCCCGGCGCAGCCTGTCCTACCCGGTGCCGGTCACCGCCGAGGACATCATCGTCACCAGCGGCGCCATGGAGGCGCTGTCCCTGGCCCTGCGCAGTGTCAGCCGCCCCGGCGACACGGTGGCGGTGGAGTCGCCCACCTACTATGGTGCCCTGCTGTTGCTGGAAACCCACCAGCGCAAGGTGGTGGAGGTGCCCACCCACGCCCGCCACGGCATCAGCCTGAGCGCCCTGGAGCAGGTGTTTCGGCGCGGCGGCGTGGCCGCCTGCCTGGTGTCGCCCAATGCCCAGAACCCGCTGGGGTTCACCATGAGCGCGGAGCGCAAGGCGGCGCTGGTGGCCCTGTCGGAGCGCTACCAGGTGCCGCTGATCGAGAACGACGTCTGGGGCGACACCGTCTACGGCGAGGAAGCGGCGCCGCCGGCCAAGGCCTTCGACCGGGCCGGGCTGGTGCTCTATTGCAGCTCGTTCTCGAAAAGTCTGATGCCGGGCCTGCGTATCGGCTGGGCGGCGGCGGGCCGTTTCCAGAAGCGCTTCCGTGAGCTCAAGCAACTGAGCACCATCACCTCCACCTCGATTTCGCAGATCGCCATGGGCCGGCTGCTGGAAAGCGGCTTCTACGCCCAGCACCTGCGCGAACTGCGCGGGCGGCTGCACCAGCAGGTGGACGCCATGGCCCGGGAAGTGCGCCGCTGCTTCCCGCCCGGCACCCGCCTGACCCGGCCCACCGGCGGCTGCGTGCTGTGGGTGCGCCTGCCCGGCGGGGTCGATACCCTGGCGCTGTTCCAGCGCGCCGCCGCCCGCGGCATCCATGTGTTCCCCGGTGGCGTGTTTTCCCTGGACGGCAAGCACGCCGATTACCTTCGCCTGAACGCCGGCAGCCCGTTGACTCCGCCGGTACGCCGGGCGCTGCGCTGGCTCGGCGAAACCGCCGCCGAGCTGGCGGCCGGCGGACCCGGGCAGGGTGGTTAGACGCCTGTTTGTCCCGCACCTTAAGACAGCCCCGCCACTGTTCCAGCCACTTCCCCAAAACTGTATCTGTTTTGCCGTCGCCGTCGCTTCTACCTTGAATGGGCGACCGGGCCACGCCCGGCGATAACAACAATATCGAGGAGAGCATCATGTCAGTACGCGTAACGGGCAGCGCGCTCGCGTTGGCGGCCGCCTGTCTGGTCACCGCCTGCGGTGGCGATTCCGATTCCTCCGACCCGGCCCCGTCCGTGGGGCTGCGGGTGGTGTCCAGCGAACCCCAGTGGGTCAGTGGCGGCGATGCCCGGGTGGCGGTGCGCGGCGATGCCGACGTGCTGGCACGGGCGCGCCTGCGTCTTAACGGCGAGGACCTGGACACCTCCACCTTCCAGGCCGGCGACCAGGGCGTGGAAGGGATGATCCATGGTCTTCAGGAGGGCGAGAACACGCTCACCGTCTGGCACCCGGACCACGGCACCCTGCAGCGGCTGACGCTGACCAACTACCCGGTGGAGGGCCCCATGTTTTCCGGCCCGCACCAGTATCCGTTCGTCTGCACCACGGTCTCCGAACTGGGCAAGCAGCCGCTGGTGGACACCGACGGCGACGAGGGTTTCCCGGTTTATGACGACAACCATCAGCAGATCGGCCTGAGCCGCGACTGCGGCCTCGAGCCCTACACCGAATACTGGTACCGCACCACCGGCGGCGAATATCAGCCGTTGCCGGAGGGCGGGTCCCGCCCGGCGGACATGGCCACCACCACCCTGTCGGACGGCCGCGTGGTGGATTTCGTGGTGCGCTGGGAGCGCGGCACCATCAACCGCTTTATCTATTCCATCGCCATGCTCGCCGAGGCCGGCGAGGAAGCTGGTTCCCTGGACACCGGCCTGTGGAACGGCCGCCTGATGTACCGCTTCCAGGGCGGGGTGGGCATCGGCCATACCCAGGGCAGCATGGACTACAAACGCCGCGCCCTGCAGCCGGACGTGCTCGGCCAGGGCTATGCCATCATCTATTCCACCGGCACCCGCATGAGCGAGCACTACAACATGCAGGTGGGCGGCGAGACCGCGCTGATGGTCAAGGAGCGCTTTGTCGAAGAATACGGCGAGCCGCTCTACACCGTGGGCCTGGGCGCCTCCGGCGGCGCCATCCAGCAGTACGTGTACGCCCAGAACCACCCCGGCCTGATCGACGCGGGGATTCCGGTGCAGAGCTACCCGGACATGGTCACCCAGACCATCCATATCGGCGACTGCGAGCTGCTCGAGTACTACATGGACGCCACCGACCGGGACAACCCCAAGTGGGCGACCACCAAGAACCGCACCTGGCTGGTGGGCCTCAACGCCGAGGACGATGTGGCGGACCCGCTCTACGCCGCCAAGCAGCAGCTCGGCTACGGCGGCGCGCCGGGCTCCACCGAATGCGTGGAATCCTGGCGCGGCCTCACGCCCCTGACCATGAACCCCTACTACGGGCAGGCGGACAACCAGTCGCAGATGCAGCCGCCGGGTCTGATGGCCACGGTGAACTGGAGCCACTACGACGACCTGCGCAACATCTACGGTGTGGACGGCGACGGTTACCCGAACACCCTGTTCGACAACGTGGGCGTGCAATACGGCCTGCGGGCGCTGCTCGACGGCCATATCACCGCCGAGGAATTCCTCTCGCTCAACGAGCAGGCGGGCGGCTGGAAGGATCAGAAGGACATGGTGCAGGAAGGTTTCCCGTTCCTCGGCACCCAGCAGGACGTAATGAACGACCCGTCCCTGTTTGATCCCTGGAGCAGCCGCAATATGACCCTCAGCCCGGACGGCACCCAGCCGGCACCGCGTACCGAGGGCGACCTGGAGGCGATGAACGGCGCCTATGAATCCGGCATGGTGTTCCGTGGCAAGGCGGACATTCCGATCATCGACTACCGGCCCTACCTGGAACACGAACTGGACATGCACAATGTGCACCAGTCCTTCGTGGTGCGCCAGCGCATGGAGGAATTCGCCGGCAACGCCGACAACCAGGTGATCTGGTTCGCCGACGCCCGCCCGGAGGAAGACTACAGCGCCGTGCCCCTGGCCCTGGAGGTGATCGATGACTGGATGGCCAACCTGCGCGCCAACCCGTCCGCCGGCGTGGCCGCCAACAAGCCGGCGCTGGCGGTGGACACCTGCTTCGAAACCGACGGCACGGTGATCGCCAGCGGCGACGACGTTTGGAACGGCGCCCTGAGCGACGACGAGGACGGCGCCTGCACCGCCCACTTCCCGATCTATTCCACCTCACGGATCGTGGCCGGCGCGCCCACCCACGGCGACGTCTTCAAGTGTGGCCTGAAGCCGGTGTCGGTGGCCCTGGAAGACGGCACCTACGGCAACTGGACGCCCACCTCGGACCAGGTGAACCGGCTCAACGCCGTGTTCCCCGACGGCGTGTGCGACTACACCCTGCCCGACCAGGGGCGCCCGGCGGGACTCTGACACGGTTTATCGGGAGAGCATGATCGTGTGGTTTGCTCGTCAGGCTCGGGACATCGGATAACGGTGATGTTTGGCGAGACTCGGCCCCTCTTCGGAGGGGCTTTTTTATGGTTCATCGACCCGCTTCGGCGGCCTGGAAGCGGGCGGCCTCTTCCACCAGCCAGTCCTGAAAGCGCGCCACCGTCTCGTTGCCGCGCTGGCTGTCCGGCACCACGAACTGATAGGCGTCGCTGCTGCGGAAGCTGTGCCGGAACGGAATCACCAGCTGGCCGCTGTCCAGTTCGCGGGTGATCAGAAACGGCGGAATCAGCGCCACGCCCAGCTTCTGGATGGCCGCCTCGGCGAGCATGGTGAACAGCTCGTAGCGGGGCCCGGCCATGTCGCGCTCCACCTTCAGGCCCAGGGAATCGAACCAGGCCCGCCACATATAGGGCCGGGTGGTCTGCTGCAGCAGCGGTAACCGGGCGATGGCCGCGCCGTCCAGGGCGCCGTCGCCGGCCAGATCCGGATGGCACACCGGCACCGGCTCCTCATGCATCAGCGCCGTGGCGGTGGTGCCCGGCCACTGGCCGTCGCCGAAGTAGATGGCGGCGTCGAAGCGGGTGTCGGCGAACAGAAACGGGCGGGTGCGGTTGGTCAGGTTCACGGTCACGTCCGGATTCTGCTCGCGGAACGAGGCCAGCCGGGGCAGCAGCCAGCGGGTGCCGAAGGTGGGCACCAGGGCCAGTTCCAAAATGTTATTCGTGCCGTGCTTGCCCATGGCCGCCAGGGTGTCCCGTTCCAGTTCGTTGAGGCGGGCGCTGACCTGGCGGCTGTAGTGCTGGCCGGCGGGGGTCAGCTGGACCCCCTGGCGGCCACGGCGAAACAGCTTCACGCCGAGAAATTCCTCGAGCCCGCCGATCTGCCGGCAAATCGCGCTCTGTGTGAGGGAAAGTTCCTCGGCGGCCTTGGTGAAGCTCTGGTGGCGGGCGGCGGCTTCGAACCCCACCAGGGCGGTGGTGCTGGGAATCTTGCGGCGCATGGTGTCTCCGGGGCGGATTCTTGAAGTGAGAAAAACGCACAACGGGATGAATATTAATCGCTTGCGGAGAGGGATAACAGGTCCATAGGATGGACGCCCTTTACGGGTCCCGCCCTCGCCGCGGCGCTCTATATCAACAAATGCATAGGTGGACATCATGGCGAATCAGGCTTCGTTCAACTGGGAAAGCCCCCTGCTGCTCGATCAGCAGCTCACCGAAGACGAACGCATGGTGGCGGACTCCGCCCGCCAATACTGCCAGGACAAGCTGGCTCCCCGTGTGCTGGAAGCCTTCCGCCACGAGAAGACCGACCCGGCCATCTTCCGCGAAATGGGTGAACTGGGCCTGCTCGGCGCCACCATTCCGGAAGCCTACGGCGGCGCCGGCATGAACTACGTGTGCTACGGCCTGATCGCCCGCGAGGTGGAGCGCGTGGATTCCGGTTACCGGTCCATGATGAGCGTGCAGTCCTCCCTGGTGATGGTGCCGATCAACGAATTCGGCTCCGAAGAGCAGAAACAGAAGTATCTGCCCAAGCTGGCCAGCGGCGAGTGGATCGGCTGCTTCGGCCTGACCGAGCCGGACCACGGTTCCGACCCGGGCAGCATGGCCACCCGCGCCAAGAAAGTGGACGGTGGCTACCGCCTGACCGGCGCCAAGATGTGGATCACCAACAGCCCGATCGCCGACGTGTTCGTGGTCTGGGGCAAAACCGAGGACGGCAAGATCCGTGGCTTCATTCTGGAGAAAGGCTGGGAAGGTCTGTCCGCGCCGGCCATCCACGGCAAGGTCGGCCTGCGCGCCTCCATCACCGGTGAAATCGTGATGGACAACGTGTTCGTGCCGGAAGAGAACATGTTCCCGGAAGTGACCGGCCTGCGTGGTCCGTTCACCTGCCTGAACTCCGCCCGCTACGGCATCGCCTGGGGCGCCCTGGGTGCCGCCGAGGACTGCTGGTTCAAGGCTCGCCAGTACACCCTGGACCGCAAGCAGTTCGGCCGCCCGCTGGCCGCCAACCAGCTGATCCAGAAGAAACTGGCCGACATGCAGACCGAAATCACCCTGGGCCTGCAGGGCTGTCTGCGTCTGGGTCGCATGAAGGACGAAGGCACCGCGGCGGTGGAAATCACCTCCATCATGAAGCGCAACTCCTGCGGCAAGTCCCTGGACATCGCGCGCCTGGCCCGCGACATGATGGGCGGCAACGGCATCTCCGACGAATTCGGCGTGGCCCGCCATCTGGTGAACCTGGAAGTGGTGAACACCTACGAAGGTACCCACGACGTGCACGCGCTGATCCTGGGCCGCGCCCAGACCGGCCTGCAAGCGTTCGCCAACTAACCGCTTCGGAGAAGTTTGATGTCCGGAGCACTGTCCCACCTGCGCGTGCTGGATCTGTCCCGCGTTCTGGCCGGCCCCTGGGCCGGCCAGATCCTGGGCGACCTGGGCGCCCGGGTGATCAAGGTGGAACGGCCCGGTCGCGGGGACGACACCCGGGGCTGGGGGCCGCCTTACCTGAAGGATGGCGACGGCGGTGATACCGACCAGGCCGCCTATTACCTGAGCGCCAACCGCAACAAGGAATCCGTGGCCATCGACATCACCCGGCCGGAAGGCCAGGCGCTGGTGCGCAAGCTGGCGGCGGAATGCGATGTGGTGCTCGAGAACTTCAAGGTCGGCGGCCTCAAGCGCTACGGCCTGGACTACGACAGCCTGAAGGCGGTGAACCCGAAGCTGATTTACTGCTCGATCACCGGCTTCGGCCAGGACGGCCCCTACGCCAGCCGCGCCGGCTACGATTTCATGATCCAGGCGCTGGGCGGGCTGATGAGCCTGACCGGCCGCCCGGACGGCGAGGCCGGCGCCGGGCCGATGAAAGTGGGCGTGGCGCTCACCGACATCACCACCGGCCTGTACGCCACCATCGCGGTGCTGGCGGCCCTGGCCCATCGGGATCGCAGCGGCGAGGGGCAGCACCTGGACATGGCCCTGTTCGACGTGCAGGTGGCCTGCCTGGCCAACCAGGCGATGAACTTCCTGACCACCGGCCGCTCACCACAGCGGGTCGGCAACGCGCACCCGAACATCGTGCCGTACCAGGATTTCCCCACCGCCGACGGGGATCTGATCCTGACCGTGGGCAACGACGACCAGTTCGCCCGCTTCTGCCAGGTGGCCGGTCACCCGGAATGGGCCGAGGACCCGCGCTTCGCCACCAACCGCTCGCGGGTGGAGCATCGCGAGGTGCTGGTGCCCCTGCTGCGCCAGACCACGGTGATGAAGACCACCCGGGAATGGCTGGATGCCCTGGAAGCGGTGGGCGTGCCCTGCGGGCCGGTGAACACCCTGGAACAGGTGTTCGAGGATCCCCAGGCCCGGGCCCGTGGCCTGCGTCGGGAGATGGAACACCCCTCCGCCGGGTCGGTGCCCACCGTGGCCAGCCCGCTGCGTTTGTCCGCCACGCCGGCGGAATACCGCCGGCCGCCGCCGCTGCTTGGTGAACACACCCGTGAGGTATTGGGTGATTTGCTGGGCATCGATGAGGCGGGGCTGGAAACCCTGTTTGCCGAGGGCGTGGTCGCCTGACGCGGAATCCGCGCGGCCTTCGATCTCGGGCCGCGCTGCGCTGACAGAGAGATCTGCCTTGACTTGGCCGCTCCGTTCCCTCGGAGCGGCCTTTTTTTATCGCGGTTTCAGGGGCGAAGGTGGTCGAGCACCACGGTCTTCATGTGCGCCAGCCAGTCGTCGCCGCGCACCGGCGGCGTCATCGAGTCGGACAGCCAGAAGCCATAGGTGTACTGGTTGGAGACGTGGAAAAACCCCATCGCCATGATCGTCATCAGTACGAAGTGCGCGTCCGCGTCCCCACGGAACAGCCCTTTTTGCTGGCCGTCGCGGAGCAGGCGATCGACGCTGTGAATCAGCGGCAGGGAGACCTGGCGAATGGTCTCCGACTGCTGGATATAGCGGCCCTTGAGCAGATTCTCCGACATCACCAGACGGATGAACTCCGGATGGTCCCGGTAGTATTCCCACATCTGGGTGATCAACGCCTCCATGCCGCGCACCGGATCCTCCGGCGGCACGAAATGGCGCTGGGCGTCCACCAGCCGCCGGTAGGCCTCTTCCAGCACCGCCTGGTAAAGCCGTTCCTTGTTGCCGAAATAATAGTAGAGCATGCGGTCCACGGTGCCGGCGCCCTTGCTGATGCGATCCACCCGGGCCCCGGCGAAGCCGTGTTCGGAAAATTCCGCCACGGCCGCGTCGAGAATCGCCGCGGTCAGCCGCTCCGGGTCGCGGCGCACCTTGCCCGGCCGTCGCGACGGGGCGGACTTCACCGGGGTTTTCTTGCGGGGCGGTGATTTCCGGGGGGTGGTCACGGGGGGCTCCTGGCGCGGGGGGAGGTTAAGCCTACTATGCGCGTCCGGCGGACGATAGCGGCGAGCGGGCCGGTCATTTCACCGCGTCGCCGGGGTGCCTATACTCCGGCCATGACCCGGATACCCGCCAGTGATGATGGCACCTTCCTGTGGATGACCTACCGCGCCATGCTGGACGCGGGGCTCGACTGCGCCGCCATCTTCGCCAGCGTGGGGCTGCCGGACCAGGTGCCGGACCGGCGGCCACGGCGCGTCAACGGGCCCCAGCGGCAGTTCTGGGACGCCGCCGTGCGGGTCAGCGGCGATCCGCACATCGGGCTGCACATCGGTGAGCGGATGCCACCCTGGCGCGGCCAGGTGCTGGAATACCTGCTGCTCAGCAGCCCCACCCTGGGCGAAGGGCTGGAACGGGTGCTGGCCTATCAGCGCCTGATCACCGACGCCCTGCCGCTGCGTCTGGCGGTGGAGGGCGACCAGGCCCGGCTGGCCGGGCTCGACCATCCGGTGCGCCATTACCTGGAGTGCGCCACCTGCATCGCGTTGCGCTTTCTGGAACGGGTCACCGACGGCGAGTTCCGCGCCACGGCGGTGCATTTTCCCCATGCGGAGGGGGCCCCGCCGGCGGAGTACCGGCGGGTGCTGGGCTGCGCCGTGACCCTGGGCGCCGGGGAGGGCGCCATCCTGTTCCCCACGGCGCTGCTGGCGCGGCCCTCGCCGGCGGCGGAGCCGGCGTTGCTGGCGGTGCATGAGCAGCTGGCGGCGGAGCGCATGGCGGCCCTGGGCCAGCGTGAATTCCTGGCCGATCTGGAGCGCCATCTGGGTGGCCTGCTGGAGCGCGGCGAGGCATCGCTGGATGCGCTGGCGGCCCGGGCCGGCCTCACGCCCCGGGCGTTGCGCGCCGCGCTGGCCGACGCCGGCACCGGCTTCAAGCCGCTGTTGGCGGGCTATCGGGAGCGCTTGTCCCGGCGGCTGCTGGCGCGCACCGACGCCCCCATCGACCGGATTCTCTATCTCACCGGCTTTTCGGAGCCGGCGGCGTTCTCCCGGGCCTTCAAGCGCTGGACCGGCGAGACGCCCACCGCCTACCGCCACCGCAGGCACGCCGAACGGGCCCTTGATCCCGGTGACGGGCATTCGCGCGGCGGCGATCAAAGCGACTGAGTCCGGTGGCGGCATCATGGAGGGCTGATACGGCCATCCAGGAGAATCCATCATGCTCGGCTTTCCCGTGGCGCTGCTCACCGTCAACGGCTTTGAGTGGTACGCCCACAAAACCTGGCTGCACGAGTACCCCGCGCGCCACCGCAACAGCCCGTTCTTCACGCATATCCGCCACCACAAGCGGGCACGGTTGAACGGCTTCGCCGATGCCGGCTACCGGGAATCCATGTGGCGCGATCAGGAAATGTTCAACGAGAAAGTGGCGTTGCTGGGGCTGTGCGCGGTGTTCACGCCGGCGGCGCCGGTGGCGCCGTTCTTTACCCTGGGCATCTATTACGGGGCCTGGCAGTACTGGCGCAAGCACAGCCGCGCCCACCTGGACCCGGCGTGGGCCCGGGCCCATCTGCCCTGGCACTACGACCACCATATGAACCGGGACCAGAACGCCAACTGGTGCGTGACCCGGCCCTGGTTCGATTACCTGATGGGCACCCGGGTGGCGGGGGCCGATTCGGAGACGGAAAGCAATCCGCTGGGGTTGCCGCTGCCGGCCTGGCTGGAACGGCCGGTGAACCGGCTGTCCCGCCGCTGGCGACCGCTGCGCCGGGAAACCGCGCCGGCGGCGGTGGCGGCCTAGGCTCTGTTCCTAGCCGCGCACCGCCGCGGTGGGCGCGATGCCGCCGGCGGCCGGGCGCAGCCAGGCGCCCAGGGGCGACCAGTCACCCCGTTCGCGGGCCTGCTCCAGGGCCTTCTCAAAGCCCGGCCAGCGCTGTTCCAGGGCGCGGCGCAGGGCGGCGTTGTCGTCGTCCGCCAGTTGCGAGAGGGCGGCTTCGGGCTGGCTGGCGTCGATCAGCTCGATGCTGCGCGGCGACAGGTAGAGGCCGGCCTCCGGGTCGGTGGCCGGGCGCTGCCGGTCGAGCAGCGCCAGGCGCCGGTCCAGGGTGCTCAGGGCGCAGCGCAGGCTGTCCGGATCGCCGGCGGCGTCGCCGTCCAGGGCGTCCAGGTCCGCTTCCAGCTGCTCACCGGCCAGGCGCAGATAGGTCCGCCGCCGGGCCGGGGCGTCCACCTGCACGGCGGCGTCTTCCTCCACGGCGTTGGCGGGCACCGCCGCTTCCTGGCGGCCGCCACGGAAATCCGCCGCCCGGCGCGGCGCTTCGGGGACGCCGGCCACCAGCAACCGCAGCGGCTGAAAGCCCAGTGCGATTTCGCCCTCGCTGGTGGCGCCCTGCTGGCGGCGCAGGTTGGCGGCGGTCAGCTCCAGGGCCGGATCGTTGACGATGCCGGAGTCCGGCCAGGCGGGCAGGGCGTCCACGTAGGCCGGGTAGAAGGGCCAGCCGTCCAGCCGTTCCAGACGCTCCGGCACGCCGCGCTGGCAGGCCACCGCCGCCAGCGACAGATAGTGGTCGTTGAAGGCGCTGTACAGGTCCGCCCAGGCGTTGCGGGCCGCCGCCAGGCTGTCCGCGTCCGGCGCCTCCAGCAGGGCCGCCAGGGCCTCCCGCCAGGCGCGGCGCTGGTTGGCCAGGGCGGTGGCGCCGGCCTCGTCGTTGAGCGGGCGCAGGTCGGTGTCCGCCTCGGCGCTGTCCGGGGTGCCCGTTCCGGCGGTGCCGCGGTCCGGCGCGGTGGCGGTTTCCGGGGCGTCGCAGGCGCTCAGCAGCAAGGCGGACAGCAGCGCCAGCAGCGCCGCCGCCGGCGGTCGTCGTTGCAGAGTCATGACGAGGTTTCCTCGCGGGTCTCGCGCAGGGACAGGATCGGCCAGCCCCGCTCCCGGGCCTCCCGCGCCAGGGTGTCGTCCGGGTCCACCGCCACCGGGTGATCCACCTTGCCGAGCAGCGGCAGGTCGTTGTGGGAATCGCTGTAGAACCAGCTGCCGTCCAGGCTCTCGCCGTGGCGCGCCAGCCAGTCGTTGAGCCGCTCCACCTTGCCGTCCCGGTAGCTGGGCACGCCGGCCACCCGGCCGGTGTAGCCGCCCCGCTCGTCCCGTTCGGCGGTGGTGGCGATCAGATGGGGCACGCCCAGACGCTCGGCGATGGGCGCGGTAATGAAATCATTGGTGGCGGTGATGATCATCAGGGTGTCACCCTGTTGCCGGTGCCTGGCCACCAGTTGTTCCGCCGCCGGCAGCCACAGGGCGTCGATCACCTGATCCATGAAGTCCCGGCGCAGGGCGTGCAGTTCATCCAGGTCGCGCCCTTTCAGCACCGACAGAACGAACTCCTGGTACGCGAAGATGTCCAGAGTTCCGTCCAGGTAGTCCTGGTAGAAGCGGTCGTTGGCGGCTTTGTAGCCGGCGCCGTCCACCTCGCCGCGATCGACCAGGAACTCTCCCCACTGATGGTCGGAGTCGCCGGCGATCAGCGTATTGTCCAGGTCGAAAATGGCCAGAGTCATGCAGGCTCCCGGGGCGTGCCCGTTGTCGGTGGAGGAAGGTGCCCAAAGTCAGCGGCAGCTTACCAAAAGCGTGTCCGTGAAGGCAGTCGATTGATCGCCGCCGGGCCGACAAGGTTTAATGGGAATATTGCGCGCCTGTACGGATGGGTTCCGCGCCATCGGATTGAGGCAATGACAGGCATCATCGACGACAAAGGATACCGGCTCAATGTCGGCATTGTGATCGCCGCCCCGGATGGGCGGGTTTTCTGGGGGCGCCGCGTGGGCAACCGCGACGCCTGGCAGTTTCCCCAGGGCGGCATGATGCCCGGCGAGAGCCCCGAGGACACCCTGTTCCGGGAACTGGAGGAGGAAACCGGCCTGCGTGGCGAGCACGTCAGCGTGCTGGCGACCACCGACGGCTGGCTCACCTATCGCCTGCCGCGCCGTTTTCTGCGCCCGCCGCGCAACCGGCCGGTGTGCATCGGCCAGCGCCAGAAATGGTTTCTGCTGCGGCTCAACGCCGAGGAGGACGCCATCGATCTGGCCCGCTCACCGGTACCCGAGTTTCAGGACTGGCGCTGGGTGAACTACTGGTACCCGATTCGCAAGGTCGTGCATTTCAAGCGGGGCGTGTACGCCCGCGCCCTGCGCGAGCTGGCGCCGGCCCTGCGCGGCGACGCGCGCCCGCGCTGACCGCCGCGCGAACCAGGCAACAACGCCGCGCCCCACACCAATCTGAGAGGAACGCCCATGCTCGATACCCTGCGCCGCATCGTGCAGGAAGTGAACAACGCGCCGGACATCCGATCCGCCCTGGATCTGATGGCCCAGCGCGTGCGCGATGCCATGGGCACCGAGGTGTGTTCCATCTATCTGCGGGACAACAACGAAGAACGCTACATGCTGATGGCCTCCGAGGGCCTCAAGCGCGAAGCGGTGGGCCGCGTCAGCCTGGGCACCTCCGAGGGCCTGGTGGGCCAGGTGGGCCAGCGCGAGGAGCCGATCAACCTGGAAGACGCCTTCTCCCACCCCAAATTCCACTATCTGGCGGAGACCGGCGAGGACCCCTTCCATGCCTTTTTGGGCGTGCCGGTGATGCACCACGGCGAGGTGCTGGGAGTGCTGGTGGTGCAGCAGCGCGACGCCCGCCGCTTCGACCAGAGCGAGGAAGCCTTCCTGGTCACCATCTCCGCCCAGCTGTCGGCGGTGATCGCCCACGCCCACGCCTCCGGCGTGCTGTTCGACCAGCTCGACACCAAGGACCTGCCCAGCATCCACGATGGCCAGCCCGGCTCCACCGGCGCCGCCATCGGCATCGGCGTGCTGCTGTTTCCGGAAACCGACCTGTCGGCGGTGCCGGACCGGGACGCCACCGACATCAGCGGTGAGATCGCCCTGCTCGACGAAGCCCTGGTGCGGGTGCGCCAGGAAATCCGCGATCTGGCCGAGCGCGCCAAGAAGTCCCTGGGGCCGGAAGAGCAGGCCCTGTTCGACGTCTACCTGCGCATGCTCGACCGGCAGGCGCTGCCCGCCGAGGTGGTGGCGCGCATCCGCGAGGGCCAGTGGGCCCAGGGCGCGCTGCGCACGGTGGTGGACGCCCATGTGCACAATTTCGAGATGATGGACGACCCCTATCTGCGCGAACGGGCCGCCGATGTGCGCGACCTGGGCCGCCGGGTGCTGGGGCAATTACAGAGCCGCAACCGGCGGCGGATCGAGTTTCCGAAGGCCTGCATTCTGATGGGCGAGGACATTTCCGCGCCCATGTTGATGGAGATGCCGGAGGAGAACATCGCCGGCATCGTCACCACCCGTGGCTCGCGCAACTCGCACATGGCGATCGTGGCGCGGGCCATGGGCATCCCCACGGTGGTGGGTGCCCAGAATCTGCCGCTCAAGAAACTGGACGGCAAGGAACTGATCGTCGACGGCTTCCGGGGGCGGGTGATCGCCAACGCCTCGGCGGAGCTGAAAGCCCAGTTCGAGGACATCATCGCCGAAGAGAAACACCTGCTGGCGGGGCTGGAGAAACTCCGCGACGAGCCCGCCGAGACCGAGGACGGGCAGCGCATCACGCTGCAGGTGAACACCGGCCTGATGACCGACATCGTGCGCTCCATCGAGCGCGGCGCCGAGGGCGTCGGCCTGTACCGCACGGAAATCCCGTTCATGGTGCGCGACCGCTTCCCCTCCGAGGAGGAGCAGCGGCTGATCTACCGGGAGCAGCTTTCCGCCTTCGCCCCCCACGGGGTGACCATGCGTACCCTGGACGTGGGCGGCGACAAGCCGCTCAGCTATTTCCCCATCGAGGAAGACAACCCCTTCCTCGGCTGGCGCGGCATCCGCCTGACCCTGGACCACCCGGAAATTTTCATCGTGCAGGTGCGCGCCATGCTCAAGGCCGCCGAGGGCCTGAACAATCTGCGCATCATGCTGCCGATGATCACCACCGTGATCGAGGCCGAGGAGGCCCAGCATCTGATCCACCGGGCCTGGCTGGAGGTGCGCGAGGAAGGCGTGGACGTGGAGATGCCGCCGGTGGGGGTGATGATCGAGGTGCCCGCCTCGGTGTATCAGGCCCGCGCCCTGGCCCAGCGGGTGGAATTCCTGTCCGTGGGCACCAACGACCTGACCCAGTATCTGCTGGCGGTGGACCGCAACAACCGGCAGGTCTCGGAGCTCTACAATTCCTGCCACCCGGCGGTGCTGCATGCGCTGCTGCATGTGGTGGAGCAGGCCCATGAAGAGGGCAAGCCGGTGTCGGTGTGCGGTGAAATGGCCGGCGACCCCAGCACCGCCCTGATCCTGATGGCGATGGGCTTCGATTCGCTGTCCATGAACGCCTCCAACCTGCTGCGGGTGAAGGCGGCGGTGCGCCAGGTCAACATGACCTTCCTGCGCCGGCTGCTCAACGAAGTGCTGGCCATGGACAACGGCGAGGTGATCGCCTCCTACCTGGACCTGCAGCTCACCAAGGTGGGGCTGGGCGACCTGGTGCGCCACCGCAAGCCCGCCTGAAGCCGGGGGCTGCTACGGGGATCGCGGGGTGGCGCTGTAGCGCGGCGGGCCGTCCGGTTCGCCGTCCGGCCGCCAGCTTTGCTCCGCCATCGCCGGTTCGCCCCGGGCCGGCACCGTCACCGCCGAGCTGGCGCGGGTGCCGTAGCGTTCCGATTGAATGAACACCGGCGCCACCAGGCGCTCCAGCTCGGTGCTCACGCCGGTGTCCGGCAGGGTGTCGTCGGTGGGTTGGTGGCGATCGTTGACCACCGTCAGCAGGGCGTCCAGGTCGCCGCCGTCGGCCAGGGCGGCGGCCAGCCTGGCCTTGCCCCGCTCCACCTTGGGCCAGGGGTCGTCCAGCAGCCCGTTGGACAGGCCGTGCAGGCCCGGCGCCACCGGCTGCGGCGGCGCGCCCCGGTTGCTCAGATACCACAGCGACTGGTGGTCGCCCACCAGCAGGTTGAAGCCGGCGTAGTGGGTTTGCTCCGCGCGCAAGGCGCGGCAGAACGCCTCCGGACCCTGGTCACCTTGCAGAAACGCCTGGGGCAGCAGACCCCGGGAGCGCTCGCCGGCGCCGCGCTCGGTGAGCGGCTCGCGGAAATTGGTGATCACCGCGAAGCGCCCGTCCCGGTGGATGCCCAGCCAGGTGCCCCCGGCGGTCAGGTCCAGGCCGTGGAAGACCGGACCGCGCCAGCGCGCCGGCTGCGCCGGGCGGGCGTGAAATTCATCGCGATTGGCGGCCACCGCCAGCGGCCGGGCGGTGTCGGGGCGCCAATCGAACAGCACGATGCACATAGGTTTCCCATGGGGGACAGCAACAAGTCAGCCTGCTAGCATAACCGCCATTTCCGGCAGGGGACATCCATGACGCTTGTGCTGATTTGCGCCCTGATCGGGGTGGTCGCCGGCCTGATGGGCGGCACCCTGGGGCTCGGCGGCGGCGTGGTGATCGTGCCGCCGTTGATCTACCTGTTTCACGGCATGGGCGTGGACGACGCGGTGGTGGCGCAGATGGCGGTGGGCACCTCCCTGGCCACCATCATCGTCACCTCCGCCAGTTCGGTGGCCGCCCACCATCGCGCCGGCTATGTGCTGTGGCCAGTGGCCGGCCGCCTGACCGTGGGCATCGTGGTCGGCGCGCTGCTGGGCGCGGTGATCGCCGACCGCCTGTCCGGCGTGGCGCTGACCCGGCTGTTCGGGTTCTTCGCCATCGCCATTGCCTTGCAGATGCTGATCCGGCGTCCGGGCCGGGCGGTGGAGGACGCGCCCCGGCGGCTGCCGGGCAGCGCCGGGCTGGCCGGCGCCGGCGGGGTGATCGGCACCTTCTCCAGCCTGTTCGGCATCGGCGGCGGGTCGCTGACGGTGCCGTTTTTGTCCTGGTGCCGCCTGCCGATGCAGAATGCGGTGGCGATTTCCGCCGCCTGCGGGCTGCCCATCGCTCTGGCCGGCAGCCTGGGCTTCGTGGTCACCGGCTGGGGGCGCCCGGAATTGCCGGCCTGGACGCTGGGCTATGTGTATCTGCCCGCCGCCCTGGCCATCGTGGTGACCAGCTATCCCATGGCCAAGGTGGGGGCGCGCCTCAGCCACCGGGTGCCGTCGGCGATTCTGCGACGGATTTTCGCGATCTTCCTGATCGGCATCGGTCTGGAACTGATTCTGTGAGCGGCCCGTCCCCCGGGCGGCCGCGCTGACGGAGTATTGGCATGGAGTTTCCCCGTATCGACCCGGTGGCCATCGGCATCGGGCCTTTGCAGATTCACTGGTACGGTCTCATGTACCTGATCGGCTTCGTCGGCGGCTGGCTGCTGCTGCGCTGGCGCGCCGCCCGGCCGGACAGCGGCTGGACCAAGGACCAGGTCAGCGATCTGGTGTTCTACGTGGCCCTGGGGGTGATTCTCGGCGGCCGGGTCGGCTATGTGCTGTTCTATAACTTCGGCAAGTTTCTCGACGACCCGCTGTGGCTGTTCGAGATCTGGACCGGTGGCATGAGTTTCCACGGCGGTGCCCTGGGGGTGCTGCTGGCGTTCTGGCTGCTGGCCCGCAAGTTCGGTAAGCGCTACTTTTCGGTGGCCGATTACGCGGTGCCGGTGGTGCCCATCGGCCTGGGCGCCGGCCGGCTCGGCAACTTCATCAACGGCGAACTGTGGGGCCATCCGGCGAGCGTGCCCTGGGCGATGATTTTCCCCGGCGACCCCATGGGCGTGCCACGCCACCCCTCGCAGCTCTATGAGTTTCTGCTGGAAGGGGTGGTGCTGTTTCTGGTGCTGTGGATCTACTCCGCCCGGCCGCGTCCGGCCGGCGCGGTCACCGGCCTGTTCGGTCTCGGCTATGGCCTGGGCCGCACCTTCGTGGAGTTTTTCCGCGAGCCGGACGCGCACATCGGCTATCTGACCGGCGGCTGGCTGACCATGGGCATGCTGCTCAGCATTCCCATGATTATCCTTGGCGCCGCCATGATGTTCTGGGCCTACCGGCACGACGACCGGCCGGCCCCGGCGAGGAAGTAACGCCATGAATCAATATCTGGATCTGCTGCGCCTGGCGCGCACCGAGGGCATTCGCAAGGAAGACCGCACCGGCACCGGCACCCGCTCGCTGTTCGGTTATCAGATCCGTTTCAATCTGGCCCACGGTTTCCCGCTGGTGACCACCAAGAAGGTGCACCTGAAGTCGATCATCCACGAACTGCTGTGGTTCCTGTCCGGCGACACCAACATCCGTTATCTGAAAGAGAACGGCGTCAGCATCTGGGATGAGTGGGCCACCGAGGACGGTGACCTGGGGCCGGTGTACGGCGAGCAGTGGCGCTGCTGGCCCACCGCCGACGGCGCGGTGATCGACCAGATCGACGAGGTGCTGGCGGAAATCCGCCGCAATCCGGATTCCCGCCGGCTGGTGGTCAGTGCCTGGAACCCGGCGGTGCTGCCGGACCCGCGCCTCTCGCCCCGGGAGAACGCGGCCCTGGGCCGCCAGGCGCTGCCGCCCTGCCATTGCCTGTTCCAGTTCTACGTGGCCGACGGCAGGCTCAGCTGCCAGCTCTACCAGCGCAGCGGCGACATCTTTCTGGGGGTGCCTTTCAACATCGCCTCCTACGCGCTGCTGACCCTGATGATGGCGCAGGTTTGCGATCTCAAGCCCGGCGACTTCGTGCACACCCTGGGCGACGCCCACCTGTACAGCAATCATCTGGAGCAGGCCGACCAGCAGCTGGCGCGCCAGCCCCGGCCCCTGCCGGTGATGAAGCTGAACCCGGCGGTGAAGGACCTGTACGCGTTCCGCTACGAGGACTTCACCCTGGAAGGCTACGACCCGCACCCGCACATCAAGGCGCCGGTGGCGATCTGAGCGCGCGCCGCCCCGAGGAGATGTCATGAGTATTCGTCTGGCGATGATGGCCGCCAAGGCCAGCAACGACGTCATCGGCCGCGACAACAAGCTGCCCTGGTACCTGCCCAACGACCTGAAGTATTTCAAACAGGCGACCCTGGGCAAACCGATCATCATGGGCCGCAACACCTGGGAGTCGCTGAAGCGGCCCCTGCCCGGACGCACCAATATCGTGATCACCCGCCAGCAGGCGTACCGCGCCGACGGCGCCAAGGTGGTGGCGACCCTGGAGCAGGCCCTGGAGCTGGCGGAACACGTGGCGTTGATCGACGGGCAGGACGAAGTGGTGGTGATCGGCGGCGCGCAGATCTACGCCCTGGCGCTGCCCCGGGCGGACCGGCTGTACCTGACCGAGGTGCACGCGGAGGTGCCGGGGGACACGCACTTCCCGGCGGTGGACGCGGCGCAATGGCGGGAAATCGGCCGGGAGGATTTCCAGGCCGAGGGACCGAATCCCTACGATTATTCGTTCGTGGTCTACGAGCGCGCCTGATCCGGGTTACGACAGCCCCTTGCTGTCGCGCACGTCCTCCGCGATCTTCATCAGCAATCGCCGGCGCGACGGCGTCAGCGCCGCGACGATGCTGATCAGCTCGCGGGTTTCCTTGTCGAAGGCGGCCGCCGGATCGCGAAGATGGGGCGTTTTGGTGCGCCCTTCCAACTCCTCGAACAGCTCCGTGAGCGACATTTCCAGGGCCGCGCACAGCCGCCCGAGCCGCTGCACGGACACGTCCTGCCGGTTGCGCTCGATGCGCGACAGGTTGCCCGCGTCCGTGCCAGCCCGGTACGCCACCTCTTCGAGGGTTTCTTCACGGCGTTGGCGCCGTTCCTTGAGTATGCCACCGATATCCATGCCCATAAGTGTCTGTAGCCGCTCTGGCGCACTCAATGTGTTACTTGCAATGGTGCAAAAGATATTTTTAGCTTATGGGCAAAACGGGGCTATCCGGCCTTGAAATGGCGCAAGGCCGATATCAGTCGAAGGGCTCCTCGTCCGGCGTCAGCCGGGCGGTGAACGACAGCCGCAGGCGCTCCCCGGCGGCGCGGCGATCGCCCCGCGGTTCCGCGGAATAGCCGCCCGGGGCGTCGTTCACGCGCCGCCCGCGACGGGCGGTCAGGCAGCGCACGAAATCCTCGGCGGGCCAGCCCAGGGCATCGCACAGGGCGAGCATGCGCGGCACGCTGAGCTGCTGTTCATTGCGTTCGATACGGGACAGGTTGCCCGGGTCGGTGTGGGCCCGGCAGGCCACCTGTTTGAGGGTAAGTCCCAGGCGGGCCCGGCGTTCGCGCAGCAGGCCACCGATATTCAGATCCTTCGTCATGATTATTTCCTTCCCTTAGTGGTTTCGTCAGGGCGAAGCCGGACACGTGGTCTTCGCTCTGGGTTGTTGTAGCGCGCTTCCTGCAAAATAGCAAGAATCCGCCATTGCTATTGTACCAAACCATATGGTTTCATTTTTTGCAATGGAAAGGGAAGTCAAAACAGGCATGAATCAAAGGGCGATTTCCGGCGCATCGGACGACGGTGGTGACGGGCAGGAACCGTACGGGTTCAGCTGGCCGGGCAAGGGGCGGGCGGCGGCCCGGGCCGCCGCGCCGGCGGCGGGCAGCCTGAGCCCGCGCCCGGACGCGTCGGTGGATTTCGAAGGGGCCGCCCACGCGGTGATCGAGGGCGACAATCTGGCGGTGCTTGGCCATTTGCGGAAAAGCTATTCCGGCCGGGTGAAGATGATCTACATCGATCCGCCCTACAACACCGGCCGCGCCTTCCTGTACCCGGACAACTTCCGCGATACGCCCGCCGACCACCGCCGCCGGGCCGGCGAGGGGGCGGAGCCCGAGGGCCGCTACCATGCCCGCTGGCTGAACATGATGTACCCGCGCCTGCTGCTGGCCCGGGAGCTGCTGCGCGAGGACGGCGTGCTGTTCGTCAGCATCGACGACCATGAAGTCCATGCCCTGCGGCTGATGCTGGACGAGATTTTCGGTTCGCGGAACTTCTTCGCCATGTTCCCCTGGCAGTCGCGCACCTCCCGGCAGAACGACACCGACCTGTGCGTGCAGCACGAGTACGTGATCGGCTACGCCCGCCACCGGCGCGTCGGGCTGCGCCGTCTCAACGCGGACAACCGGGAGCGGTGGCACGCGGCCCCGGGATTCGCCGCCTACCCGGCGCGCATCGACAGCGACCGCTACCGGAACCCGGACAACGACCCCCGGGGCCCCTGGAAAGCGGACCCCTTCGACGCCCCCAATGTGCGGCCCCGGCTCACCTACACGATCCGTAACCCGGACACCGGCCAGGCGTTCCGGCCGCCGCCGGGTCGCTGCTGGCGCACCGGGCCGGAGCGCTTCGAGGCGTTGCTGGCGGACCGCCGCATCGTGTTCGGGCGCCGTGGCCGGGCGCGGCCTCAGCTGAAGGTGTTCCTGAACGAGAAGCGGGCGTTCGGCGAGGTGGCCACCAGCTGGCTGGACGGTGCCGGCCACGGCACCGCCAGCGACGGCACCCGGGAACTGCAGGCGCTGTTCGACGGCGAGAGCCCGTTCCAGTACCCCAAGCCCACCAAGCTACTGAGATTCCTGCTGCGTCTGGGCACCGGCCCGGACGACCTGGTGCTGGATTTCTTCGCCGGCAGCGGCAGCACCGGTCAGGCGGTGCTGGAGGAGAACCGGGCCGACGGCGGCCGGCGCCGCTGTCTGCTGGTGCAGCTGGCGGAGCCCACCGGCGACCCGCGCTGGCCGGGTCTGGCGGACCTGACCGCCGAGCGGCTGCGGCGGGCCGCCATGATCCTGGGCGGCAACGAGGGGTTCCGGTTCTGGCGGCACACGGATTCGCCGCCGGAGGCCACCGACCCCTGGAGCTGGCTGGCGCCGTTGGGGTTGCCGCTGGAGGCGCGCCTGGAACCGGTCACCGTGAACGGCGGGCTGGCACACCGGGTGCGTCATGGGAAGGAGAGCTGGCTGTTGTACGCCGGGACCGAGCTGGACGAGGCGCTGCTGAGCGCGTTAGCGGGCGCCGGCGCGGATGTGGTGGTGCTGCACCGTGCCCTGCTCGCCGGTCAGCCCTCCGACGCCGCGTGGCGGGGGGAGGGCGCGCCGGAACTGAAAATCGTGGGGTGATCCGGATTCGCGGGGGGCGCGGCGTTAGCCGCGATCGGGCTGCGGCTCCGCCAAGACCCAGAACCGGAAAGCGACCACGTTCACCAGGGTGGCCAGCAGGCCGCTGATCACACCGGTCAGCATCAGGCTGCCGGCGTTTTCGCCCAGCAGCGACATGACCAGGCTGTTGGCCACCAGCGACAGCACCAGCACCAGCAGGAACGACAGCAGCAACGCCGCCAGCAGCGGCCACTGGCTGGCCGAGGAACGCAGGAAGCCGTTCTGCAGGGCGGTAATCGGGCCATCGCCGCGCAGCATCAACTGGAAGGGCGCGAAACACAGCCGCGCGTACAGCCACAGCGCCGGGAAAATCAGCAGGAACCAGCCCAGCGACACCGCCAGGGCGAGCATGAAGTAGGTGGCCAGCAGAAACGGATAGCGGGCCAGGGCGGGCAGGGTGCAGGCCAGCAGGCCACGGGCGCGGCCCTGCTGAATATGGGCCATCTGCACGATCAGCGCGCCCTCCGCCAAAGGCCGCAGCAGCATCAGCGTGGTCATGCTGAGCGCGTTGAAGCCGATCAGGGTGCCGTCGTCGCCGGTGACCAGCACCGGGCCGATTACCAGCTGCAGCACCTCACCGAACAGGGTGAACGGCGCGCTGATCAGAAACAGCGCCACCAGATGGCGGCGCCAGAAGAACAAGGCTTCCTTGAGACGTTGCAGAATCATGCCGGGCTACCCTCCGCGAACCGGCGACACCATACGTCAGCGGCGGGAACTTGACCAGCGCCGGGCAGCCCGCCGCGTCAGCCGTTCGCCCCGGGGGCTACCACCAGTATTTGCCCCAGTTCTGCGGGTTGGCCCAGAAACGCGGATTGTTCCAGTTGCGGCGGAAGTTGTAGTCGTCCAGGTCGTAGCTGTAGATGTCCAACTCGCGGCCTTCCTGGGCGAAGTGGCCCTCTTCCCGGCAGCCCAGGGCGAGGAAGCCGTTGTGCGGCCAGCGCAGCTTCTCCGGTGCCAGATGCGGCTGATACACCGCCACCAGGGAATCGGTGTGCAGATTGCGCAGCAGCCCGATCAGCGATTCGCCGTCGCGCTGGCTCATGTATTCCAGCTGGTCGGCGATCACCGCCAGATCGACCCGGCGCACCTGTTCCAGGGCCGGGAACGGATTCTGCTCCTGAATATGGATCAGCTCGCAGTCGTGATCCCGGGACCAGTGGTCGGCCACCGGCACCGGATTGAGGCTGATGGTCAGCAGGCTCTTCGGCTGATGGCTGTCGAGGATGGCCGCCAGTTTTTCCTGCGGCGTTTCAATGGCTTTTGAAGCGATGGCTGTAGTCATGGTTTGAGTCTAGGCGGTTCCCGGCGGCACGGCCAGGGCCGGGCGGGGGCGGTGGCTGTTAAAAATTGTTTGCCGTGTCACGGACGGTGCCGTTGACGGGATAGGGGGAACTAATGATAATGATTCTCAAATACATTTAAGGATCCCCCCCCTTCAAGGCTGATACGTTCAAGGAGAAACGTCATGTCCCAAGGTACTCTGACCCACCCGCACAAGGTATCCACCGCCCGCCGTGTCGCCGCCGGCGCCCCGCGCGCCCGCCGCATCGCCATCGAGGCGGACAGCAGCGTGGCCAGCCGCGCCCTGCTCAACCAGGACGGCAAGCTGTGGATCGAACACGGTGGCGAGCGCTATCTGCTGCGCCGCACCGCCAATGACCGCCTAATCCTGACCAAATAAGCAGGAGCGGGCTCTTCCGTTCTCCCTGACCGTGGAACGCCAGCCCGGCCCCGTGCCCGCCAGCTGCCCACACCCTGATTTCGCAAGGAGGCTCACCGTGACCCTGACCGCGACGGTGGCGACCCTGAGGCCCGCGCCCCGGGCGTCCACCACCTTTCATCATTGCCGCGCCGCCCTCGGCGATCAGGTGTTGCGGCTGCAGGACGAACCGCTGGCCATTCTCAAGGGCCTGTACCGGCTCGGCGCGCTGGTGGTCACCACCTTCGCCGACGGTGGCCGGGTGTCCCAGTCAATGCGCTACCCGACCCTGGAAGACGGCGAGGACGGCCTGGAAGCCCGGGGCCAGCAAAGCCGGTTGCGCCACCAACTGAACCTGCCGTTGTGGCGCTCGGTGATGGCGGTGCTGGCGCCGGTGGCGGACCTGCCGCCGCGCAGCCTGCTGTTCTTCGACCGCTTCGGTGAGCCGGTGCAGCAGATGGCGGTGGCACCGGAAACCGGCGGGCTGGCCTTCGAGGAACTGGTGTGCGCCATGCTGCACCCGGATCAGCGCCAGCTCGGCGCGCCGCCGCCCCGGCTGTTGGCCGGCCCGGCGACGGTGCCCTCGGTGGCGGAGCTGGAGCGGCAATGGTCCCACGATGACGACGACGGCTTCCGTGCCCTCCTGGCGCGCATCGGCGACCGCCGCCAGGTGCTCTATCAGGCGGTGCGGGACAAGTTCGCCTGCCCGGTACGGGCGGAGACGGTGCCGTCCCTGCTGGCCCTGGCCAGCCGCCGGGACGCCCCCTACACGGTGTGCACCGGCAACAGCGGCGTAAGCCTCTGTCTGACCGCGCCCTGGTCGGCGCCGCGTTGGCAGAAAGGCCAGTGCCATCTGGCCCATCAGGGCACCCTGGTGTCGTTGGATATGGGCCGGGTGGCCAGTGTCTGGCGCCTGCGCCGCCCCGGCCCCGGGCGGGTGGTCACCGCCCTGGAAGCATTGGACGCCCAGGGCCGCTGGCTGTGGACCCTGTCCGGCGGGGAAGACGAGGACACCTGGCTGAGCCTGCTGGCGGACAGCCTGATCCCGGACGGCGCCCCGGGCCGGCGGATGGCTTAGGGGCCAGGCTGCAAGCTAAAAATGATCGTCGAAATCCCGGATCAGGGCGACCAACCGATCCGTGTCCTCGGGCAGGTCGCGGAGGGTTTCCTCGGCCAGCGGCGCCACGTCGCACTGGGCGGGCAGGGGGTGGTCCTCGGCCAGGATCGCCCGGAAACGGGCGATGAACACCCACTGCAGCCATTGGCTGAACTTCATGGTGTCGGCGAAGAATGGGGTGGCGCTTTCAAAGGCCTCCGGTTCCGGGGGCAGGGTTTCCCAGAGATTCAGGGATTCCATCTCGCTCTGCATGTCGTTGAGCAAGCCGGTCAGGGCCTGGCGTTGGTCGGTGGTCATCAGTTGTCCAATAGCGGCAGCAGGTCCGGCAGTTCCCGCAGATGGTGAATGTGATGGTCCGGGCGATCCAGGTCGTCGGGCCAGTCCAGATCGATCAGGTTGGCCCACACCGCCTGAAAACCGTGGCGCCGGGCGGCGTCCACGTCTTCCACCGGATGATCGCCCACGTGCAGGGCCTGGTCCGGTTCCACCCCGGCGCTGCGCAGCGCCGCCCGGAACATATCCGGCTCCGGCTTGCGCCGGCCGATGCTCTCCGCGGAATGATGAAACTGGAACAGGTCGGCGATGCCGATCCGTTTGAGGTCCGAGTTGCCGTTGCTGAGGGCGCCCAGCGTATAGCTGTCGGCCAGGGTCTCCAGCACCTCCAGGGCACCGGGGAAGAAACTCACCCGGTTGCGTGCCTCGTGGAACACCAGAAAGGCGTCGGCGGCGATGTGGCGCGCTTCCTTGTCCTCGAATCCGGCGGCCATGAAGGCTTCGGCCATGGCGTCCCGGCGCAGGCGGGTGAGGTTGTTCAGGTAATCCGGATGCTCGCGCACCAGCCGGTCGCGCACCGTGCGGATGCGCGCCGGGGTGAGCGCCCGGGCGGCGTCCGGATGGTGGTCCGCGATCCAGTCGCTGGTGGTGCGTTCGGCCTGGCGTATCACCTCGTCCACCGGCCACAGGGTGTTGTCCAGGTCGAAGGTGATCAGTTTGAGTCCGGTCATGGAGAGAGATGATAAGCGGCGCGGCGGCGCGGATAAACGGTACGTGAAAAATTAGTCCTCGTCGCCGGTCCGGCGCCGCTGGGCGCGCGGGTGGGCGCCGTCGTAGATCTTCGCCAGGTGTTGAAAGTCGAGATGGGTGTAGACCTGAGTGGTGGCCAGGTTGGCGTGGCCGAGCAGTTCCTGGACCGCGCGCAGGTCGCCGGACGACTCCAGCACGTGGGTGGCGAACGAATGGCGCAGCTTGTGCGGGTGCAGATGATCCTCCAGCCCCCGGGCCAGGGCCGCCCGGCGCAGCCGCTGCTGCACCCCGGACGGAGACAGGCGTCGCCCGCGCTGGCTGACGAACAGGGCACGCTGGTCCGGGTCGTGGACCAGGCTGGCGCGGGCCTGCAGCCAGGCGCGCAGGGCCTTGAGCGCCGGTTTGCCCACCGGCAGCACGCGGGTCTTGTTGCCCTTGCCGGTGACCACCAGCTCGGCGGAACCGGCGGACACGCTGTCCAGGTCCAGGCTGAGCAGTTCCGCCAATCGCAACCCGCAGCCGTACAGCAGCTCCAGCATGGCCTGGTCGCGGCGCGCCAGCGGGCCGTCGCCGTCCGGGTGGTCGAGCAGTTGGCGGGCCTGGTCCGCGTCCAGGGCCTTGGGCAGGCGCTTGCCGCTTTTCGGCGCGCGCACGTCCAGGGCCGGGTTGTCCCGGGCCAGCCCTTCGCGGATCAGGTAGGCATAGAAGGTGCGCAGCGCCGACAGCAGGCGTTGCAGGCTGCGTCCGCCCAGGCCGCGCCGGTGCAGGGTGGCGACCAGGGCGCGCACGTCATGGGCGGTGACCGCCGGCCAATCCGGGCGCAGCACCTCGGCGGCGCTGCGCAGATCGCGGCGGTAATGATTGACGGTGTGCGGCGACAGCCGCCGCTCGCTGGCCAGATGGCGGGCGAAGGCGTCGACGGCGGCCAGCCGGTCGCTCATGGCGGGCTCAGGCGCGCTGCGCGTGGCGGTTGGCCGCCGGGCCGCTCACCTCCACCAGCCGGCGGCTGAGCACCTGGCCGATATGGCTGATGAACAGGGTGCCCATGGAGCTGCGGAAGTGCATGGCGTCGCCGCTGCCGATGGCCAGCACGCCGAGCCGGCCGTTGTGCTCCAGCGGCACCACGGCGGCGGATTTGACCGCCTCGGCGCGGTCCTGGAACAGCGCCGCCAGTTCCTCCTGGCGCAGCACGCCGCACACCGCCTTGCCGGTGCGCAGCAGCGGCCCCAGGGCGGCGGGCAGGTCCTCCGGGTCGACGAAGCGCACCTGCTTGCGCACCTCGCCGAGCAGCTTGGCTTCCCGGTCGTGCAGCAGCAGCGACACGGTGTCGCAGCGGAATTCCTGTTCCAGGCCCTGCAACAGCTGGCGCAGCAGCTTGTCGGTGTTGCGCGCCTCCAGCAGCGCCAGGGTCAGGCGGCGGGTGTGTTCAAACAGCAGGTCGTTTTCCCGGGCCACGTCGATCAGGCCGTTAAGCCGCTCGCGCAGCTCCTGATTGCGGTCGCGCAGGATCGAGGCCTGGCGCTCCAGCAGCGACACCGCCGGTCCGCGCGGGTCCGGCAGCCGCATCAGCTCGAGCAGGTCGGGGCGGTCCTGGAAGAATTCGGGGTGGCGGCGCAGATAAGCGGCCACCTGATCGGCGCCGGGCAGGGTGGCGCCGGGCTGAGTGTCGTCGGTCATTGGCGGGGCTCCACGTCGATCTCGCCATCATAGACACGGCTGGCCGGGCCTGTCATCAGGATGCCCCCCTGGCCGTCGTAGCGGACCTGCAGGGCGCCGCCGGGCAGATGCACGGTGACCGCCTCGTCAAGCAGACCCCGGCGCTGGCCGCACACCACCGCCGCGCAGGCGCCGGAACCGCAGGCCAGGGTTTCGCCGGCGCCGCGCTCGAACACCCGCAGGCGGATCTCATCGCGGCGCACGATCTGCATGAAACCGGCGTTGACCCGCTCCGGAAAGCGCTCGTGGCGCTCCAGCAGCGGCCCCAGGGTTTCCACCGGGGCGCTGTCCACGTTCTCCACCAGCATCACCAGATGGGGGTTGCCCAGGCCCACGGCGGACACTTCGTAGGCGTTCTGGCCGGCCACCAGAATATAGGTGTCGGCCTCCGCCTCGGCCTGGAACGGCACCGCCGCCGGCGCCCAGCGTGGCGCGCCCATGTCCACGGTGACCAGACCGTCGTCGGTGACCCGCAAAGTCATCAGGCCCTCGGCGGTTTCCACCCGGATCTCGTGTTTGTCGGTGTGGCCCTGGTCGCGCACGAAGCGGGCGAAGCAGCGCGCCCCGTTGCCGCACTGGCCGACCTCGGACCCGTCGCTGTTGAAAATCCGGTAGCGGAAATCCACGCCCTCGTGCCGGGCCGGCTGCACCACCAGCAACTGATCGAAGCCGACCCCGAAATGGCGGTCGCCGAGCCGGCGCAGCTCCGCCTCCGGCAACGGCGGACCGTCCTCCGGCAGCGGCTGGGTAAGCCCGTCCACGACCATGAAGTCGTTGCCAAGGCCGTGCATTTTGGTGAAACGGAGACGCATGGGAGACCCGCAGGATTGTTCATCAAGACGCTCCATTGTACGGGCCGCTTGGGCGCGGGAACAGGGCGGCCGCGCCGCCCCGCCGACAATATCAAAAGCCGGTCGCGGCGGAAGCCGCTCCTACCTACAATGGTCGGCCCCCAACGCCGCGGACGCGCCCATGCTTTCCTACCGCCACTCCTACCACGCCGGCAACTTCGCCGATGTCCTCAAGCATCTGGTGCAGGTGGCGGTGCTCGACCATCTGCGCCTCAAGGACAAGCCGTTCCTGGTGCACGACACCCACGGCGGCGCCGGCCTGTTCGCGGTGGACGACGCGCACATGCAGAAAACCGGGGAATACCGGGACGGCATCGGTCGGCTGTGGGAACGGCGTTTCGAGGCGTCCTTGGTCAACCGCTACCTGAACGTGGTGGCCGGCTTCAGCCGCCCCGGCGCACTCAGCCATTACCCGGGCTCGCCGGCGATCAGCGCCGCCCTGCTGCGCGACCAGGACCGCCTGCAGATCACCGAGCTGCACAGCACCGACTTTGAACTGCTGGAAGCCCGCTTCGGCGGTGACCGGCGCATCCGCCTGGCCAGGCAGGACGCCCTGGCCGGCATCAAGGCCCTGCTGCCGCCGGCGCACAAACGGGGACTGGTGCTGATCGACCCCTCCTACGAACTGGGCGGCGACGAGGCGGCCACCCTGGAGGCGGTGGAAGAAGGACTGCGGCGCTTCAACACCGGCTGCTTCGCGATCTGGTACCCGGTGCTGGAACGCCGCCGCGCGGACCGCTTCGCCCAACGCCTGATGGCCCTGGCCCCCAAGCACCTGCGCGCGGAACTGTGCGTGCTCCGCGACGGCGGCGCCCGTGGCATGACCGGCTCCGGCATGGTGGTGCTGAACCCGCCCTGGACCCTCGGCGAACAACTGCAAACGGCCCTGCCCATCCTCCACCGCACCCTGGATCAGGGCGGCGGCAGCCAACGACTCATCCTCTCCCAGTAACAGCGCCGCGGACGCTACCTCGGAGCGTCTCGGTGTGGCCCCCCTTCCGGGACCCTTGAGAACAGGACGTTCGAAAGGGAGCCTACATGGGTGAGGCAAGCGTGTTGCGAAGCACGGCTTCGCGCGCCGCCGAACGCCGCCCATCTGTGATGGGTGGCCGGGCCCGCTTGCGGGGACTCGCGGCGTTCCCGGAAGGGGGGCCACACCGAGACGCGGCCCCGCTGGAGAAACGGCGCGGCCTCACACCTCCCCCGCGTTATCCAACTCCACCGCCTCATGCATCCGCTCCAACAGATCCGGAAACGCCGCCAGCACCCGGTTCCAGCTGGGAATGAACGGCTTGTCCCGGGGGTGCTCCAGAAACGCCTTGCCCGCCTCCATCAGATTGTCCGCGAACAACTCCACCGCCTGCTCCTCGCTGTGCCGATCCAGCTTCAAACCGTTCATCAGCGCATCGTTGTAATAGGCCTCGATCAGATCCAGAGCAATGCGATAGTAGGTGGCCTTGATGGTGCGGAAATCCTCCACGTTGATCTGCACACCCAGGGTGGCGAGCTTGCGATAGAGGGCCTTGGCGATGTCCAGACTCATGCGGTTGAGGCCGCCGGCCGCATCGTCCTCGGACATCGGCTGATGCTTGTGGTCGTAGGCGTCGGCGATGTCCACCTGGCACAGCCGCTTGGTGGAATAGTTGCGATGCACCTCGGACAGCACCCCGATTTCCAGCCCCCAATCGCTGGGAATGCGGATGCTCTCCAGCACGTCGGTGCGCATGGAAAACTCCCCGGACAGCGGATACCGGTAGCTGTCCAGATATTCCAGATAAGGCAGGTTGCCGTAGATCTTCTTCAGGGCGCGCAGCAGCGGCGTCACCATCAGACGCGCCACCCGGCCGTTGAGTTTGCCCTCGGCGATGCGCGGGTAATAGCCCTTGCAGAATTCGTAGTTGAACTGGGGATTGGCCACCGGGTAGATCAGCCGCGCCAGCAGCCCCCGGTCGTAGGTGACGATGTCGCAGTCGTGCAGGGCCACCGCCTCGGTGCGGGTGGTCTGCACGTAGCCGGCGCAGTACCACACATTGCGCCCCTTGCCCGGTTCGTCCGGCGCCAGATCCTCGGTGCGCAGTTCCGCGTCCAGGGCCTGCAGGCGCGGGCCGTCGTTCCACAGGATGCGGTGCTTCTGCGGCAACCGGGAAAAGAACTCCCGGGCGTGCAGAAACTGGTCCCGGTCGGCCCGGTCCAGGCCGATGACGATCTCGCTCAGATAGGGCACCCGCGCCAGCTCGTCGACGATGTGGCCCAGCGCCGGGCCCTCCAGCTCGGAATACAGCGACGGCAGAATCAGACCCATGGGGCGCCGTTTGGCGAAGCGGGTCAGCTCCTGTTCCAGGTCTTCCACGGAGCGCTGCTGCAGATTGTGGAAGTTGGTGATCAGACCGTTCTGGTAGAAATCACTCATGGCCGTTCTCCTTGTCGGGCCCGTCCTTCAAAAGCCAGTGCTCAACGCCTTCCACCCAGCCGCGCGGCCCGGGCTGGCCGGTGCGGTACAGCGCGTCCTGGCGGGGCGCCACCGGCAGGTCGTGGGCGCCGCGAATCAGCACCGCTCGCTGCACCGCCTCCAGCAGGGGCAAGTCGTTGGGGCCGTCGCCCAGCCCCAGGGTGCGGACGTCCCGCCCGTGCAGGTCCCGGTAACGCTCCACCAGCCAGCGTACCGCCCGGCCCTTGTCCACCCGGCCCATGACGTGCCGGAAGCGGCCGCCCCGGGTGACGGTAAGGCCGTCCCGTTCCAGCACCTTGCAAAAGCGTTGCCAACCGTCCTCGTCGCCGTCCCACAGCAGCGGTTGGCTGCCCTCCCGTTGCCGGGCCAGGGCGGCGTCCGCCGGGGGCAGGCCGGTGAGGGCGGCGGCTTCGTCGTCACTGAGCTCGGAGAACAGCCGCACCGGCGCGCGTTGGTCGGCGGCCAGGGCGTGCAGGCGCGCGGCCAGGGCGTCGGCGGATTCGCCGGGGGTGAACAGGGTCAGGCCGTCGCCCCCGGGGGCGGGATCGTCGGGCAGGCGCCAGGCCGGAGGCAGGCCGATCACGGCGCCGTTTTCGGTGACGAAGGGGGTGTGTTGCAGGTCCAGCTGGCGGCGCAGCACCGTCAGTTCAGCGCGGGTCTTGCTGGTCACCGGGATCACCGCGTCGCCGCGCGCCGCCAGCCGGCGCAGCCAGGGCGCCGCCGGCGACCAATCGTAGTCGTGGTGATCGAGCAGCGAGCCGTCCAGGTCGGTGAACACCAGCAGGCGGGGTGCCCGTCGCATGGCGCCGCCCGCCTCCCCGGTCAGGGAAGCAGGGTCTCCAGCCGCAACTGGTCGTCCAGGGTTTCCCGGGCGCGCACCAGGAAGGCCTGGTCGCCGTCCACCATCACTTCGGCGGGGCGGTTGCGGCTGTTGTAGTTGCTGGCCATGGTGAAGCCGTAGGCGCCGGCGGAGCGCACCGCCAGCAGGTCACCGGGTTCCAGGGCCAGGGCCCGGTCCTTGCCCAGGAAGTCGCCGGTTTCGCACACCGGGCCGACGATGTCCCAGTCGCGGCAGTCCGCCTCATGGGGGGTGACCGGCACGATGTCCTGCCAGGCCGCGTACAGGCTGGGCCGGATCAGGTCGTTCATGGCCCCGTCGACGATGGCGAAGTTGCGGTGCTCGGTGGGCTTGAGGAACAGCACCTGGGTCAGGAACAGGCCGGCGTTGGCGGCGATGGAACGGCCCGGCTCGATGTGCACCGGCAGCTCACCGGGAATGTGCTTGAGCAGGGCGGCCACGTAATCGGACGGCGGCGGCGGGGTTTCGTCCCGGTAGGTCACGCCCAGGCCGCCGCCCAGATCCAGGTGATGAATCTCGATGCCCAGGTTCTGCAGCTCGCCGAGCAGCTTCAGCACCCGCTCCAGGGCGTCCTCGAACGGGTCCAGCCGGGTCAGCTGGCTGCCGATGTGGCAGTCGATGCCGCGCACCGCGATGTGCGGCAGTTCGGCGGCGCGCTGGTACAGGGCCGGCGCCTTCTGGATGTCCACGCCGAACTTGTTTTCCTTGAGGCCGGTGGAGATGTACGGGTGGGTCTGGGCGTCCACGTCCGGGTTCACCCGGATCGAGATCGGCGCCACCGTGTCCAGCTCGCCGGCCACCAGATTGAGCAGTTCCAGCTCGGCGGCGGACTCCACATTGAAGCAGTGGATGTCGGCCTTCAGCGCCGCCGCCATTTCCTCGGCGGTCTTGCCGACCCCGGAAAACACGATCTTGTCCGGGTCGCCGCCGGCCCGCAGCACCCGCTCCAGCTCGCCGCCGGAGACGATGTCGAAGCCGGCGCCGCAGCGGGCCAGCACGTTCAGCACCGCCAGATTGCTGTTGGCCTTCACCGCGTAGCAGATGCGGTGCGGATGCTCGCCGAAGGCTTCGTCGAAGGCGGTGTAGTGGGTTTCCAGGGCGTCCCGGGAATACACATACAGCGGCGTGCCGAAGCGCTCCGCCAGTTGCGCCACCGGCATTTCCTCGGCGTACAGGGTGCCGTCGCGGTAGGAGAAGGGGGCGATGGTCATTGCGGCTCGTCCTGGTTGTCGTCGTCGTCCTCGTCCTGTTCGGACGCGGCCGGCAACGGGGTGGTCTGCGCGGGCGGCGCGGCCTGCGCCGGCTCCCGGGGCGCCATATACAACGGCCCCTTCTGGCCGCAGCCGGCGAGGAACAGCATCGCCAGCAGGCAAAGTACACGCATGGAACACTCCGGAGGTGCGAAAAAGTCCGGGCAGTATAGCGGTTTCACGATGACGAAACGACGCGCGGCCAGCGATTCCTCGCACTTCAGCCGGTGATCAGCACCGCCCGGAAATCGTTCACGTTGGTGCCGGTGGGGCCGCTGATCAGACTGTCGCCGAGGGCCTGGAAGAAGGAATGGGCGTCGTTGCCGTCCAGGGCGGCGCGGGCGTCCAGGCCCAGGGTGGCGGCGCGGGTCAGGCTGTCCGGCGTCCACAGGGCGCCGGCGATCTCGGCGCCGCCGTCCACGCCGTCGGTGTCGGCGAACAAAGCGTGCACGCCGGCCAGCGGGCCCAGGGCCAGGCCGAACCCGAGCAGGCCCTCCACATTGCGGCCGCCGACCCCGTCGCCGCGCACCGTCACCGTGGTTTCGCCGCCGCTGAGCAGCACGCAGGGCGGCGCCAGGGGCTGGCCATGGCGGTGTACCTGGGCGGCGATGCCGGCCAGCACCCGGCCCAGTTCCCGGGCTTCCCCTTCCAGGCCGTCGCCGAGAATCATTGGCGCGACACCGGCGGCCCGGGCCACCTCGGCGGCGGCTTCCAGGGCGGTCTGGCCGCTGGCGATCAGCCGTACTTCATTGTCGTCGGGCAGGGTAATGCCGGGGGCGTCGCGTTGTTTTTCCAGGTGGGCGATCACCCGGCCGGGGGCGTCGATGGCATAGCGCCGCAGGATCGCCAGGGCGTCGGCGGCGGTGGTGGGGTCGGCCACGGTGGGGCCGGAGGCGATGTCATGGGGCGCGTCGCCGGGCACGTCGGACAGCAGCAGGGTGCGTACCGGCGCCGGCGCGCAGGCGGCGGCCAGCCGGCCGCCTTTGATCGCCGACAGGTGCCGGCGCACGGTGTTGATCTCACCGATGGTGGCGCCGCTGCGCAGCAGCGCCCGACCCAGGGTTTGCTTGTCTTCCAGGCTCAGCCCCGGGGCCGGCAGCGGCAGCAGCGACGAGCCGCCGCCGGAGATCAGCGCGATCACCCGGTCGTCGGCGGTGAGGCCCTCGGCCAGGGCCAGCAGGCGCCGGGCGGCCCGTTCCCCGGCGGCGTCCGGCACCGGATGGGCCGCTTCCAGCACCTCGATGCGCCGGATCGGCAGCGCCTGCCCGTGGCGGGTGACCACCAGGCCTTCCAGCCGCGCCAGCGCCTCCGCGCCGTGCCGTTCCAACCAGTGCTGTTCCAACACCGACGCCATGCGCGCCGCCGCCTTGCCCGCCCCCAGCACCACGGTACGCCCTGGCCCGGGATCGGGCAGATGCGGCGGTAGACATTGCTCCGGCAACGCCGCTTCCACGGCGGCGTGGAACAGGGACTCAAGGAACGGGCGCGGGGAGGGGATGGGGGAAGTCATGGGGGAAGCTTCGGGGTTCCGGGGGAAAGCTTCAAGCTACAAGCTTGGCCGTGGCGAGGCGGTTTTCAGCTTGTAGCTTGTAGCTTGAGGCTTGCAGCTTGCGGCGTCAGCCGCTGATCGCGTCCCGGCCCCGGGCGACGGCGGCGCGCACCTGATCGGGGGCGGTGCCGCCGATGTGGTTGCGCGCGCTTACCGAGCCTTCCAGGGTCAGTACCTCGAACACGTCCTCGTCGATCTGATCGCTGAACTGGCGCAGCTCGGACAGGGACATGTCGCTGAGGTCCTTCTTCTGGTCCACGCCATGGGCCACCGCCTTGCCCACGATTTCATGGGAGTCGCGGAAGGCGATGCCCTTGCGCACCAGATAGTCTGCCAGGTCGGTGGCGGTGGCGAAGCCGCGGCGGGCCGCTTCGCGCATCACTTCCCGGTTCGGTTCCAGGGCCGGGATCATGTCGGCGAAGGCGCGCAGGCAGCCGGCCAGGGTGTCCACCGCGTCGTACAGTGGTTCCTTGTCTTCCTGGTTGTCCTTGTTGTAGGCCAGCGGCTGGCTCTTCATCAGGGTCAGCAGGGCGATCAGGTGGCCGTTGACCCGGCCGGTCTTGCCGCGCACCAGCTCCGGCACGTCCGGGTTCTTTTTCTGCGGCATGATCGAGCTGCCGGTGCAGAAGCGGTCCGGCAGGTCGATGAAGTTGAACTGGGCGCTGGTCCACAGCACCAGCTCCTCGCTGATGCGCGACAGATGGGTCACGCACAGTGCCGTCAGGGCGCAGAATTCGATGGCGAAGTCCCGGTCACTGACCGCGTCCAGGGAGTTCTCGCAGACGCCGTCGAAACCGAGCAGCTCGCAGGTGCGTTCGCGGATGATCGGGTAGGTGGTGCCGGCCAGGGCGGCGGCGCCCAGCGGCATGCGGTTGACCCGCTTGCGGCAATCGCGCAGGCGCTCGCGGTCCCGTTTGAGCATTTCGAACCAGGCCAGCAGATGGTGGCCGAAGGTCACCGGCTGGGCGGTCTGCAGATGGGTGAAGCCGGGCATGATGGTGGCCGCCTCGCGCTCCGCCAGATCCAGCAGACCGGTCATCAGGCGGGTCATCTCGCCGTCGATCAGTGCGATTTCGTCGCGCAGCCACAGGCGGATATCGGTGGCCACCTGGTCATTGCGGGAGCGGCCGGTGTGCAGTTTCTTGCCGGTGATGCCGATCTTGTCGGTGAGCCGCGCCTCGATGTTCATGTGCACGTCTTCCAGGGCCACGGACCACTGGAACTCGCCGGCCTCGATCTCGGCGCGGATCTCGTCCAGACCCTGGACGATGGCGTCGCGCTCGTCGTCGGTGAGCACGCCGGCCTCGGCGAGCATGGTGGCGTGGGCCTGGGAACCCTGGATATCCTGCCGGTACATGCGGCGGTCGAAACCGACGCTGGCGGTGAATTCCTGCACGAAGGCATCGGTGGACTCGCTGAAGCGGCCGCCCCAGAGTTGGTTTTGCTGCTGGTCACTCATGTCGTTGCTCGCGTCCGGCGCTGAATTGACGGGGCGCGCAGTATAGCACCGGCGGACGGTGGTATCGTAGGCGGCATCCGGCGAAACGATAAGAACCCATGAACGAGCCGCAGCCCAACGTCTTTCTTCCCGATCTGTGCACCACCCGCGCGGTGCTGGTGGTGGTGGTGGTGATCGAGCTGATGGCCATTGTCATCACCCTGGTGGCGGGGTATTTCGAACCGTTCAGTCTGGAGCGGCTGGGGCTGACGTCGCTGTTCGTGCAATGGGTGGGGCTCACGTCGGCGGCGCTGGTGTGCCGGCTGCGCGACCGCCTCAATGGCCTGCCGGCGGCCCGCGCGGCCCTGGCGGTGGTGGGGCTGGTGGTGCTGGACACCCTGGTGTTCAGTCTGGTGGCGCGCGGACTGCTGGCCTGGGCCGCCGGCGCCGTCGCCGAGCCCCTGTGGCACTGGGACATTCTCGCCAACGTGCTGATCGCGGCCATCATCAGCGGCCTGATGATGCGCTACTTTTATGTGCAGGAGCAGTTGCACCAGAAGGACCGGGCGGAACTGCGCGCCCGAATCCAGGCGCTGCAGTCGCGGATCCGGCCGCACTTTCTGTTCAACTCCATGAACATCATCGCCACCCTGGTGCGGGTGGACGCGGACGCCGCCGAACAGGCGGTGGAGGATCTGTCGCGGCTGTTCCGCGCCAGCCTCAAGGAATCCGGCGAGCGGGTGTCCCTGGCGGAGGAGCTGGCCCTGTGCGAGCGCTACGTGCGTATCGAGCAGCTGCGTCTGGGGGAGCGGCTGCGGGTGGACTGGCGGGTGGAACTGGATCCCGAAACGGTACGCTTGCCTCTTTTGACCTTGCAGCCGCTGGTGGAGAATGCCATCTATCACGGTATCCAGCCGCGGGCGGAGGGCGGCGTGGTGACCCTGGGGGCATCCGTGGAGCAGGGGCGGGTGGTGCTGCGCGTGCACAACCCCAAGCCGGAGCGCGCCGGCGACCACCAGGGCAACCGCATGGCGCTGGACAATATCCGCCATCGCCTGGCGGTGCTGCACGGCCCGGCGGTGCAGGTGGAAGCCCGGGAATCAGAACAACATTACGAGGTTCGCATCAGCTATCCGGTGGACGGCTAGCGGGCCCGAGGGGGGAACGACGATGAACGACGTGGCCAAGACCAAGGTGCTGGTGTGCGATGACGAAGCCCTGGCCCGTCTGCGTCTGCGGCGCCTGGTGGAAAGCGCCCATATGGAGGTCACCGCGGAGGCCGCCAGCGGCCGCGAGGCGGTGGAATTCGCCGGGCGCACCCGGCCGGACGTGGTGCTGATGGACATCCGCATGCCGGACATGGACGGCCTGGAGGCCGCCGCCCATCTGCAGAAAATGGACCACCCGCCGGCGGTGATCTTCTGTACCGCCTATGAGGAACACGCCCTGCAGGCGTTCCGCGTGCACGCGGTGGACTACCTGCTCAAGCCGGTCAACGGCGACGACCTGCGCCGGGCCCTCAATCGCACCCGCTCGCTCAACCGCGTGCAGATCGCCGAGATGAGCCACAAGCTGGCGGTAAACCGCAACGGTCGCCGCCGCCATCTCAGCGCCCGCACCCATCGTGGCCTGGAACTGGTGCCGGTGGAGGAGGTGCGCTACTTCCAGGCGGATCAGAAATACGTGGCGGTGCATTTCGACGGCGGCTATGTGCTGATCGACGAACCGTTGAAAAGCCTGGAGCAGGAATTCGGTGATCTGTTCGTGCGCATCCACCGCAGCACCCTGGTGTCGCTGCATTTTATCGAAAGCATGGAAAACAGCGCCCAGGGGCATTTCGAGGTGCACCTGCGCGGGGTGCGCCGGGCCCTGCCGGTGAGCCGCCGGCACATGGCCGGCCTGCGCCGCGCCCTCACCGGAAAAGGGTAAACGGCCACCCGTGTAACGGGTACAATCCCGGGTCTCCATTTTCCTCCGGGAGTTTTCATGTCCGCCGAGATTCTGCGCATCGCCACCCGTTCCAGCCCGCTTGCCGTGTGGCAGGCGGAGTACGTCCAGACGCGCCTGGAGGCGCTGCATCCGGGGCTGCGGGTGGAACTGGTGCGAATCAAGACCCAGGGCGACAAGATCCTCGACACGCCGCTGGCCAAGATCGGCGGCAAGGGCCTGTTCGTGAAGGAGCTGGAAGAGGCGATGATGGACGGCCGCGCCGACATCGCCGTGCATTCCATGAAGGACGTGCCCATGGAGCTGCCCGAAGGCATGGCCCTGCCGGTGATCTGTGAGCGCGAGGACCCCCGCGACGCCTTCGTCTCCAACCACCACGACGGTCTGATGAGCCTGCCGGAAGGCGCCCGCCTGGGCACCTCCAGCCTGCGCCGTCAGGCCCAGGTGCTGGCCAACCGGCCGGATCTGAAGGTGTCCAGCCTGCGCGGCAACGTGCAGACCCGGCTGGGCAAGCTGGACGCCGGCGAGTTCGACGCCATCATCCTGGCCGCCGCCGGCCTCAAGCGCCTGGAGATGCACGAGCGCATCCGCTACGAGATGCCGCCGGAAGAATCCCTGCCCGCCGTGGGCCAGGGCGCGGTGGGCATCGAGTGCCGCGCCGACGCGGAGCGCACCCGGGAACTGCTGGCACCGCTCAACGACCCGCTGACCTGGGACCGGGTCACCGCCGAGCGCGCCATGAACCGCCGTCTCGAAGGCGGCTGCCAGGTGCCCATCGCCGGTTTCGCCCTGCTCGAGGACGACGGCCGTCTGTGGCTGCGCGGGCTGGTGGCCAGCGAGGACGGCCGCACCGTGCTCACCGCCGAGGATCGCGCCCCCCGGGATCAGGCCCGCGAGCTCGGCGTGGGCATCGCCGAGTCGCTGCTGGCCCAGGGCGCCGACCGCATTCTCCGGGAACTGTACGAGCGCCAATGAGCCGCGTGGTGATCACCCGGCCGGCGGGCCAGGGCGACGCCCTGGCGGCGAGTCTGCGCCAGGCCGGCCATCAGGCGCTGTGCGTGCCGGCCCTGCGCATCGAGCCGCTGCCCCTGGCCGACGCTGATCGCCGCCGGCTGATGGACCTGGACCTGTATCACGCGGTGTTCTTCGTCAGCGCCAACGCCGCTCACAAGGCCCTGGAGCGGATCGCCGATCTGTGGCCGCAGTGGCCGGTGGGGCTGCATTGGCTGGCGGTGGGGGAATCCACGGCGGCGGTGATCCGTGCCGCCGGCCTGACCCCGGAATACCCCCGTCACGGCTTCAATTCCGAGGCGGTGCTGGCGTTGCCGTGCCTGGCCAGGGTGGCCGACAAACGGATTCTGATTTGCCGCGGCGACGGCGGCCGGGACTGGCTGGCCGCGCGCCTGCGCGAGCGCGGTGCCACCGTGGACGTGATGCCCTTTTACCGGCGCCGGCCGGACCCGGACCGGCACTGGCCGGCGGGGGCCGATACGGTGATGATCACCAGCGTGGAAGGCTGGCGGGCGCTGGCCGACCGGGTGCCCGCCGGCGCCACGGTGATCGCCGCCGGCGAGCGGGTGGCGGCGGCGGTGGCCGCCGACCATGGCGGGCCCCTGCGCGTCGCCAGCAGCGCCCATGATGGCGATATGCTGGCGGCACTGGCGCCTTGATATTGGACTCACCGGGCGGCTGTCATTATCTTGAGGCCATTCACAGAGGGAACGCATCTTGCACACGCTTCGCGCCGTTCGGCCTACAAAAAAGGGAGACTCCATGACGCACCGCGCCGTCCGTCGACAGCAGGGCCTGAGCCTGTGGCCGCTGCTCGTTCTGATCGTCATTCTGGCCGCGCTGGGGGCCGCCGGCTGGTGGGGCTGGCAACAATGGCAGGTGTTGGAAAAGGACCGCCAGGGGCTCGGCCAGCAGGTGGAAACGCTGCGCGGTGAGCTGGATCGCCGCGACCAGGAACGGCGCCAGGCCGAGGACCGGCTTCGCCAGCAGCAACAGCAACTGGAAGCGCGCATGGCCCGGGACCGGGAAGCGCTGGCGGACGTGCGCCAGGGCGGCCAGACCCTGTGGCTGATCAACGAAGCCGAGGCGCTGGCCAGCCTGGCCGGCCAGCGGCTGATGCTGACCGGCGACGCCGCCGCCGCGCGGCGGTTGCTGAAGGCCGCCGACGACACCCTGGCGCGGCTCGACGACCCGGACGCGCTGCCGGCGCGCCAGGCCCTGGCCAACGATATGGAAACCCTCAACGGCGCCCTGCAGGTGGACATCCAGGCCATGGTGCTGCGCTTGGGCGCGTTGCAGTCACTGGTCCCGGAGCTGGCGCTGCCGGAACGGGAGGCGCCGCCCCGCCAGGCGCCGACGGCGGACCAGGGCAGCTGGTGGTCGCGGCTGCTGGAGCAGATGCCGGTGACGGTGAGCCGCCACGACGGCGAAGTGCCGGTGCCGCTCACCGAAACCCAGGCCGCCACCGTGCGGCTGACCCTGGACGCCAGCCTGCAGCAGGCCCGGCTGGCACTGATGCAGGGCCGCGCCAAGGCCTACCAGCAGGCCCTGGACAGCGCCAACACTACCCTGGACCAGTGGTTCCGCGACGACCAGGGCCGCGTCAAGCAGATGCGGGCGGCCCTGGAGGAACTGGGCGGCCAACAGGTGAACCAGGCGCTGCCGGAGATCGGCGCCGGCCTGGACGCGATCCGCCAGCTCAAGCGCGACGTGCTTAAGCGTGACGGCGGGGAGGGCGGCCAATGAAGAAAGCGCTGCTGCTGATCGTGGCGGTCCTGGTGGCCGCCACCCTGCTGGGGCGCTGGATGGCCGCGGACTCCGGCTACGTACTGGTGATCCGTGACCAATGGCGCCTGGAAAGCACCCTGGGCTTCGCGGTGCTGGCCACGATCCTGGCCGCCGTGGCCCTGGTGTTGCTGACCCTGTTTCTGAATCTGCTGTGGAACGCCGCCGAGCCGGTGCGCGCCACCCGCCGGTTCCGGCTCAAGGTGGCCCGCCGGCGTCTGAAAAGCGGCTTCATCCTGCTGATGGACGGCGAGCTGGACAAAGCCGAACGGCTGTTGGTGTCCGCCGGCCGCGACGGTGACTGGCCGCTGGTGGCCTGGCTGCTGGCCGCCGAGTGCGCCCGCCAGCGCGGCGACGGTGAGGCGCTGGAGCGCTACCTGCAAGCCGCCGCCGAATGCCGCCGGGGCGACGCGGTGGCGGGCCTGATGCGCGCGCGCTTTTCCCTGGACCAGGGTCGCCCGGACCGGGCCCGTCGGGAGCTCCAGGAACTGGCCGAGCGGGCGCCGGGCAACCAGCGGGTGCAGGCGTTGTACGCCGACGTGCTGGAGCGTGAGCGCGATTGGGAGGCGCTGTGCGCCCTGATGCCACGCCTGCGCCGGGCGCTGGGCGAGCAAGCGGCGGCCCGGCGGGAACGGCGCGCCTGGCTGGCGCGGTTGCAGCACCTGGGCCAGAAGCCCGGCTTCAACGATGCCGAGAGCCGTGCCCGGGAACTGCGCGAACTGTGGAAGAAGGTGCCCACCGCGTTGCGTCAGGACCCGGCCATGGTGGCCCGCTTTGCCGGTTTCCTGGCGCAGCTGGGTGATGGCCGCCGGGCCTTGCAACTGGTGCGCGAGCAACTGCAGCGGGACTGGGACGACCGGCTGCCGCCGGTGCTGGAAGCCATCGACGACCTGTCGCCGGACGAGCTGCTGCAGGTACTGGAAAAATGGCTGCTGGAACGCCCGGGCAACGCCGCGGTGCTGATCACCGCCGGGCGGGTGGCGCTGAAGGCGCGGCTGTGGGGCAAGGCCCAGAACTTCTTCGAGGCCGCCGCCAATTCCAGCCAGAGCGCCACCGCCCTGGCGGAACTGTCGCGGCTGTATCTGGCCCTGGGCGACCGCACCAAGGCCGCCGCCGTACTGGAACGGCGGGTGGCGGAACTGGGCGGCGGTTTGCCGGCGCTGCCGATGCCGGACAACGCGGTCCGTTCCGGGGCCTGATAGAGGAAGGCCGGAGCGCGGCGGAAGCGGAACGCCGCCGGGCCGCTCCTACCGCGCGGTGGGGGCGGCGCCGGCCGCCATGCGCGCGCCGATCTGTGCCGCCACCGCCGCCCAGGCGGCGTCCAGGCGGGTCACCAGTTCCTCATAGCCGTCCCGTTGCAGCGGGCGGCGCACATCGAATACGCCGGTGGTGTCGTTCTCCCGACCATAAAAATGCCACTCCCCACTGACCCGGGCCTGGCCGTCGGCGGTGCCCTGGAAGCGCGTCACCCGCACGGTAAGGGTGCCGGCCGGGTCCCCGGGCAGGGCCTGGGCCAGGGCCCGCTCCAGCTGCGCCCCCAGGGGCTCCGCCCAGCGATGCTGACGGGCGGTGGTGAGGGTGGTCGGGCCGGTTTCCAGCACCAGGCCGCCCTGATCCAGGTAGCCGGCCACCCGCACCCGTACGATCAGGGCCGGGTGGGCCGCCGGCTGGCCGGCGGAGGGCAACAGGTACTGGCGCTCGCCGGTGGCCGGCGTGCCGGCGCAGCCGGCCAGGGCCAGCACCCATACCAGCAGGGGCAGGGCGAGGGCGGGGCCTTTAGTTTCCATCGTGGGCTCTCGGCAGGGGATCCTCCGGCGGTTCGCGGGAGAAGATCAGGGCGTTGGGTTTTTCGCGCAGGGTACGCAGCAGCGGTTCGGCGTCGCGCAGTACCCGCTCCAGCCGTTCCAGGGTGGCGGAGAGTTGCCGGCCGTCGGCGCCGGCCAGGCTGTCCAGGGCCCCTTCCAGGGAACGCAGGGTGTCGTTCAGGCGGGTGGGCAGCTGGGCGGTTTGCGGGTCGCCCAGCAAGGCTTCCAGCCGGTCGGCGGTGGCGGTGACCTGTTCCAGGGTTTTTTGCGAGGCCGTCAGATTCTGGTCCAGCCCTTCGGCGATCTTCTGCAGCGGCAGGTTGTTGAGGGTCTCCAGCAGCCCGGCCACCTGGTTCTCGATCTGCGCCAGACCGTTGGCGGTGGTCGGGAACACCTGCACGCCTTCGAAGCGGGTGGGCTCGTAGTCGGCCACGTCCTGACGGAAATTCAGGTCCACGAACAGGGCGCCGGTGAGCAGGTTGCCGGACTTCAGGGTGGCGCGCAGGCCGTTTTTGAACATGTTATCCAGGCGCTCGCGCCAGTCGTCCAGCAGCACCTCGCTGCCCTGGGTGATGCGCTGCGGCTCGATGCGGATCAGCACCGGAATCGAAAAGCGGTTCAGCGAGTCGGGCTGCTCGCCGGTGAACTTCCAGGGCACCTGCTCCACGGTGCCCACGCGCACGCCCCGGTACTCCACCGGCGCGCCCCGGCTGAGCCCGCGCACCGTGTCCTCCACCAGCAGGGCGTACTCGAGATACTGATCGAACAGGCCGCGGCGGGCCGCTTCCTGGTCCGCGTAGAGGGTGTATTCATCGCCCTCCTTGGCGGCCTTGCCGGCGGGCATGGTGTCGTCCGGCACGCCGAAGGCGATGCCGCCGCCGAGCAGGGTTTCCAGGGATTGCAGGTTGACCCGGAAGCCCTGGGAGTCGAGCTGAAAGCCCACCCCGGAGACGCTCCAGAAGCGGGTGGTGTCGGTGACCAGCACGTCGTAGGGCCGCTCGATGAAGATGCGGTGCTCAATGCTGCGGTCCTCGGCGATGAAGTCGGTGTCCACCACCCGGCCCACGGTCAGATTGCGGAAGGTCACCGGGTCGCCGGTGGTGACGCTGTTGCCGGGCTCGCTGTGCAGAGTCAGGTACAGGCCACGGGCGCCGGCCTCGGTGACCGGCGGCTGCTCCTCGACCACGAATTCCCGCGCTTTCTTATCGCTGTCGCCGGGCAGCAGCTCGATGTAGGCGCCGGACAATACCGTGCCCAGGCCGCTGATGCCCTCCCGGCCGATACGCGGCTTGACCACCCAGAAACGGGTGTCCTTGTTGAGCATGCGGTCGGCGCCGTCCTGCATGCGCGCGGTGACGATGGTGTGGCGCAGGTCCTCGGACAGGGTCACGGTTTCCACCGTGCCGACCTGCACGCTGCGGGTCTTGATCGGCGTCTTGTTGGCCTCGATGCCCTCGGCGTTTTCCAGCTTGAGGGTGATCATCGGGCCCTGGCCGGACAGATGATCGAACACCAGCCACAGGCCGATCAGCAACGCCGCCAGCGGAATCAGCCACACCGGCGACAGGCGGGGCAGGCGCTCATGAATGGCGCGGGAGGGTGTCGAGGTCATCGTCGTCCCGTTGCGTGGCCGGATCCGGGTCGGCGTTTTGCCGGTCCCAGATCAGGCGTGGATCAAAACTGAAGGCGGCCAGCATGGTCAGCACCACCACCGCCGCGAAGGCGACGCCGCCGGGGCCCGGGGCGATCGACAGCAGATTGCCGAGCCGCACCAGGGCGACCACGATGGCCACCACGAACACATCGATCATCGACCAGCGGCCGACCCACTCGGTGATCCGGTAGAGCCGCATCTGCGCCGCCATGTCCAGGGTTCGCTCGCGGCGCGCCGCCAGGCACAGCCAGGCGAGCGCCATGATCTTGCCGAAGGGTACCAGAACACTGGCGGTAAAGATGATCAGGGCGATCGGCCAGTCACCGTGCTGAATAAATTGCAGTACCCCGGAGACGATGGTGGCCGGCTGGGTGTGGCCCAGGCTGGTGGTGACCATGATCGGGTAAAGGTGGGCGGGAAAACAGCAAAGGGTGGCGGCCACCAGCAGCGCCCAGGTGCGTTGCAGGCTGGCGGGCTGGCGCCGGTGCAGGCGCGCCCCGCAACGCTGGCAGTGGCGCGGCCCGGTCAGCGGCTGCAGCTGGCCGCATTGCTCGCAGCCCACCAGCCCCTGGGCCAGGGCGGTGCGCCCGGCGCGGGCGCCCGGCGGTGCCAGCGGCGGGCCGGCCAGCCGGGCCCACAGCGCCAGCGGATGGAGCCGCTGCACGGTGATCAGCAGTGCCAGGGCGAAGCCGGTGAAGGCCCAGAAACCGGGTTTGAGCTCCACCTCCGCCATGCCGGCGATCTTGATCAGGCTGACCAGGGCGGCGATGGCGAACACGTCCGCCATCATCCACGGCTGCCAGCGCGGCAGGGCGCGCACCAGGGTGGCGGTACCGGGCAGGGGAGCGGCGTCCGGGTCCCGGGTACGGCGCAGGCTGGCATGGACCCACAGCAGGGCGGCCAGAAAGCAGGCCGGCATCACCACGATGGTGGCGAACACCACCACCGCCAGGGCCGGGTGATGGAAGGCGGCCAGTTCGGTGGCCGCGTCCAGCAGGCCCATCTGCTCGCCGACGCCGTTTTTCTCGAAGCGGATGTAGGGAAAGCTCAGTGACAGGGCCAGCAGGATCAGCGCGGTGACCGCCAGCGCCGGGCTGGTCTGGTCTTGCACGGTGTGACGCGCCAGCGGGTGGCCGCAACGGGGGCAGCGCACCCATTCGCCGGGGGCCGGATCGGACACCGACAGCACCAGGTCGCACTGCGGGCAGGGCAGCAGCGTGGCGTGGGGATCCGGGGAGCGGGGCTCGTCCATGGGGCGACCGGCAGCAAACGATGCCTCATTGTGCCGGTCGGGAGAGCCGGAAGCCAGACGGCGGAATCAGCCCTCCCGGGGCGCGTAATCGAACACGTCGGAGTGAATGTTTTCCGCCGGCACGCCTTCCTCCACCAGCGCATCGAACACCGCCCAGGCCATGGCCGGCGAACCGCCCAGATAGAACAGCGGCTCGCGGGGCTCGGCCAGAGCCTCGAGGGCGGCCTCGTGCACCAACCCGCGGGCATGGCCGGGCTTGCTGATGTCGGACAGGGCGGTGACCGCGTGGAAATCACGCAGCTGCTCGCCCCAGCGCGCCGGCAGGTCGGGCAGATACAGATCGCGCTCGGTGCGCGCGCCCCAGAACAGGCGCACCGGCAACCGGTAATCGAGCTGGATCAGCCGTTCGATCATGGCCTTCACCGGGGCGAAGCCGGTGGACCCGCAGATAAACCACAGCGGACGTTCCGGCGCGCCGTCGATAAAGCGCTTGCCCTCGGGCAGGGTCACCGCCACCGTGGCCTGCTCGTCCAGGTCCGCCATGATGGCGTGGGCGGCGCTGTTGTCGTTGCCGTGGCGCACGTGCAGTTCCAGTTCGCGGCCGCCCGGGGCGTTGGCGATGGAGAACGGATAGCTGCCGTGTTCCAGTTCGAGAATCAGGTACTGCCCGGCGAACCAGCGCACCGTCCGGCCGGCGGGCAGACGCAGCGCTACGCGGGTCACATCATGATTGAGCGGCTCTCGCCGCAGGATCTGGCACTGCAATCGGTGCACGGGCAGCTCGCCCGGCGCGGTAATCTCTGGCACTTCGATCTCGCAATCGCTGATCGGGATGGCCACGCAGTATAGCACCCGGTCGGCCCGGGCATCGCCGGCGTGGATGAGCCGGTCCGGGGAGGCGCCGCGCCGCTGGCGCACGGCGCCGGCGATCAGGCGGCCCTGGCAACGTTCACAAACGCCGTTGCGGCAGGCATGGGGAAAACCGAACCCCGCCTCCCGGCCGGCGCTCAGGATGGGGACCCCGGGCGGGCAAATCAAGTCGTGCCGATCATTGATGCGGATGCGATGGGCCACGGTCGCCTCAGCCCACCTTGCGGCCGGAAATGATGCTTTTCACGTGTTCCAGATCCGCCCAGGCGCCCTCCGCGAAAATCCGCTTCACGTCCTCCACCACGGAGGCATAGCCATAGCGCGGGTGGGCGTCGTGCACCGCCACCCGGGCGCCGGGGTTGAGATGGGGCTGGAAGTCCTTGAAGTCCCGCCAGGCTTGTTCATGGTTACCGTCGATCCAGAGAAAGTCGATTTTCACCGATGGGTCCCAGTTGGCGGCGGCGTCCTGGGAGTAGCCCTCGATCAGTTCGAACAGGCCGTCGAAGCCGTTGCGCCGCAGCCGTTCAGCCACCAGGGCCCGGGTGGGTTTGTTGTCCAGAGGCACCAGATGGTCGGTGAGCCGGGCCTGCCTGTCCAGGTCGGAGTTGAACGGGTCGATGGAATAAAGGCGGCCTTGCCGTTTCCTGAGGCCGCGCAACAGATAGCTGGTGGACAGGCCGCCGTAGCAACCGATCTCCACCACCACCCCGCCTTCGGGCACCCGGGCGGCCCAGTGGGTGAGCATGGCCGCCTCGGTGTGCCGGATCATGCCGCCGTAGGCGCGCTTGTCGTAGCGGCGCCCGCGCAGCAGGCCCATCAGATTATGGTAGACCGGCCGCGAGAAGCCGCTGATCAGTTTCGGCCCATTATCGCTCCAGGCCTTGTTCAGAAAGGTGTTGGTCGAGTCCGTCGCTGACATTCACTAACCTGCTGCCCCCACGAAAAGGGCGATGATGCAGCCCATGCCAAAAAACCACACCAGCGAGCGCGCGCTGGCCCAGTCGGCGATGTAGCAGACGCCGTACAGCACCCGGCTCAGCACGAACGCCACGGCGATGCCGTCGATGGTGTTCTGCGGCGCGGTCTGCGCCAGCTGCGCGATGATCACCGCCGCCGCGAACGGCGGAGTCACCTCGAAGCTGTTTTGCTGGGCCCAGTGGGCGCGCTTGCGGGACCCTTCAAGCGTATCGAGGAAGTCCCGAGGGTTGTGGTTTTCCCGTAAACCGAATCCGCCCTGAAACTTGGCGAAGCCGGTGAAGGCGTAGGGCAACAGAATGGCGATCAGAACGCACCAGAAAGCCAGGGTCATGGCAGGGTCCTTTTATGATGAGAGAGGCCCGTTACCATGCTGGCATTCAACGGTGTGATCAATGACCGTTCGGTAACGCCGAAGGTCGCCCCGGCCGTTCAGGAACAGTGTGCGCAGGGTGGCTTAAGCGGAGCTTAACGGTGGCGTCAGCGCCTGCTCCACCAGGGCCAGGCGGTCCTGGCCCCAGATCAGGGTGTCATCGGTCTGGAAGGTGGGCACGCCCCAGCTGCCGGCGTCCAGCATGGCCTGGCGGTTGGCCTCGGCGCGCTCGCGCCACTGGTCGTCGCCGAGCCAGCGGCGCGCCCGGTTCCAGTCCAGGCCGGCGTCCCGGGCCAGCCGCGACAGACCGGCGTCGCCGGCCACGTCCACGCCCTGGCTCCAGATGCCGCGGGCGGCGCTGAGCAGCCACTCGCGCAGGCGGCCCTCTTTCTCGGCGAACGGCCACAGGGCCATGCAGCGTTCCACGCCCACCCCCACCGGGTCACAGATCTTGCCGAAGGGCACGCCGTGCAGACGTGCCTCGCGGGCCGCGTCGGTGACGATGTAGAGCCGCTTGGCGCGGGGCACGGTGAGCCCGCGCATCACCATGGGCAGCACCGGGCGCACTTCCAGGGTGACGCCATAGTGGTCGGCCAGGGCGAAGGCCCGCTCCAGGGCCAGGTAGGAATAGGGGCTGCGGAACGAGAAGTAGAACGCCAGCCGGGTGCCCTCCGGCGGACGGGGCCGGTCCAGGCGGGCCCGTTTGGCGGCGCCGTAGTCCAGCGGCCAGGCGCCGCCGCCCAGGCCCAGCGCTTCCAGCCGCCGGGCCAGGTGATCGAGCCGCTCCAGGCTCCAGTACCACTCGCCCTGGTAGTGCAGGGTGCCGGTCAGGTAGTGGCCGTCGTCGAGAAACTGATCGCGGCGTGCTTCCAGGGCCAGCCGGGCCTGATCCTCCGGCTGCTGGCCGTGGTCCCGGGCCAGGGTGGTCAGGCGTTCCTGGTCGCCGCTCCAGAGTGCCTGTCCCAGGGCGTGGGCCAGGCTCCAGAAGCGCTCATCGCCTTCGTGTTTGAGCAGGCAGCGGGTGGCCGCCAGGCTCAGCTCGGGATCCGGTGGCGTGGCGTGGTCGGGAAACGTCAGGCCGTGCAGGTCGGCCAGCGCCGCCGCGTCCCTGGGCGCCAGAGCGCGCAGCCGGTCCGGGTCCGGGTAGAGGTTGCCGTCCAGATAGAGCATCACCCGGGGGGTGATGCGCAGCCCGAAGTGCTCGCCGAAGGCCGGCAACGCCTGGGCCATCAGCAGGGAATAGGGATCGTCGATACGGAAATAAAAAGTGGCTTCATGGGGTTGCCGCCGCAGCCGCCGGCGCGCCTCCAGCAGGCGCCGGCGCCAGCGTTCCCGGCCCGGGCTGGTGAGCAGCCGGGCCAGGTGGGGCATCAGGCGGCGTTGCAGGCTCATCCCTGGGCCTCCGAGATCATTCGCCGATCTGGCTGAGGTCGCGCACCGCGCCACGGTCGGCGCTGGTGGTCAGGGCCGCGTAGGCGCGCAGGGCCGTGGATACGTTGCGCTGGCGGATTTCCTTGGGCTTCCAGGCCAGCTTGCCACGCTTCTCCATGCGCTCCCGGCGATGGGCGATTTCCTCATCGCTGACCGCCAGCTGGATGGTGCGCTCGGGGATATTGATGTCGATGGTGTCGCCTTCCTCCACCAGGGCGATGGCGCCGCCTTCCGCCGCTTCCGGGGAGGCGTGGCCGATCGACAGGCCGGAGGTGCCGCCGGAGAAACGACCGTCGGTGAGCAGCGCGCATTGTTTGCCCAGGCCCTTGGATTTCAGGTAGCTGGTGGGGTAGAGCATTTCCTGCATGCCCGGGCCGCCTTTCGGGCCCTCGTAGCGGATCACCACCACGTCGCCGGCCACGATCTGGTCGCCGAGGATGGCGCGCACCGCGGAATCCTGGGACTCGAACACCCGGGCGCGGCCGGTGAACTTGAGGATCGAATCGTCCACGCCGGCGGTTTTCACGATGCAGCCGCGCTCGGCGATGTTGCCGTACAGCACGGCCAGGCCGCCGTCCTTGCTGTAGGCGTGCTCATAGTCGCGGATACAGCCTTCGGCGCGGTCCACGTCCAGGCTGTCCCAGCGGGTGTCCTGGCTGAAGGCGGTCTGGGTGGGGATGCCCGCCGGGCCGGCGGTGAACATCTTCCTGACGCCCTCGTCGGTGGTGCGCACCACGTCGTAGTGTTCCAGCGCTTCCGCCACCGTGGCCGAGTGCACCATGGGGATGTCGTTGTGCAGCAGGCCGGCGCGGTCCAGCTCGCCGAGAATGCCCATCACGCCGCCGGCGCGGTGCACGTCTTCCATATGGTACTTCTGGGTGGCCGGGGCCACCTTGGCCAGGCACGGCACCTTGCGGCTGAGCCGGTCGATGTCCGCCATGGTGAAGTCCACGGCGCCTTCCTGGGCCGCCGCCAGCAGGTGCAGCACGGTGTTGGTGGAGCCGCCCATGGCGATGTCCAGGCTCATGGCGTTCTCGAACGCCTTGAACGAGGCGATGTTGCGCGGCAGCACGCTCTCCATGTCCTGCTCGTAGTAGAGCCGCGCCAGGTCGACGATGCGGCGGCCGGCTTCCAGGAACAGCTCGCGGCGGTCGGCGTGGGTGGCCAGCAATGAACCGTTGCCCGGCAGGGACAGGCCCAGGGCCTCGGTCAGGCAGTTCATGGAGTTGGCGGTGAACATGCCGGAGCAGGAGCCGCAGGTGGGGCAGGCGGAGCGTTCCACCTCGGCCACGGTGGCGTCGTCCACCTTGTCGTCGGCGGCCATCACCATGGCGTCCACCAGATCCAGCTTCTGCTCGCCCAGTTTGGTTTTGCCCGCTTCCATGGGGCCGCCGGACACGAAGATCACCGGGATGTTCAGGCGCATGGCGGCCATCAGCATGCCCGGGGTGATCTTGTCGCAATTGGAGATGCACACCAGCGCGTCGGCGCAGTGGGCGTTGACCATGTACTCCACGGAGTCGGCGATGATGTCGCGGCTGGGCAGCGAATAGAGCATGCCGTCGTGGCCCATGGCGATGCCGTCGTCCACCGCGATGGTGTTGAATTCCTTGGCGATGCCGCCCGCCCGTTCCACCTCGCCGGCCACCAGTTGCCCCATGTCCTTCAGATGCACATGGCCCGGCACGAACTGGGTGAAGGAGTTGGCGATGGCGATGATCGGCTTGCCGAAATCGTCGTCCTTCATGCCGGTGGCGCGCCACAGGGCGCGGGCGCCGGCCATGTTGCGGCCATGGGTGGTGGTGCGGGAGCGGTACTGGGGCATGGGATCCTCGGCTGCCGGGTGTTCAGGGCCGGATAGTGTAGCGCAGGCCGGCGTGGAAGGGGGAATGCGGCGTGTCCGATGGCTTACGGGAAGAGACCGGGATTTCCTACAGACCGGTCCGGCGCCGCGCCTTAGGCTGAAGCAGGGGTTTGGCGAAAGGAGTGAAAGCGTGTATATCCCATTGACATATACAGACCCAAAGGCAACACTGCGGGCGTCATCCTTGATGCCGGAGGTGCCCGCCATGGAAAAAACCACTGTGTTCAAAAGCAATCGTACCCAGGCGGTGCGTCTGCCCAAGGCGGTCGCCTTTCCCGACGATGTGCGTCAGGTGGATATCATCGCCGTGGGGCGCGCGCGCATCATCGTGCCGGCCGGCGAGGCCTGGGACAGCTGGTTCGACGGCCCCGCCGTGAGCGCGGATTTCATGAGCGACCGCGAACAGCCCGACGGGCAGGAGCGCGAGGGGTTCTGATGCTGAAGTACATGCTGGATACCAATATCTGCATCTACACCATCAAGAACCGGCCAGCGGCGGTGCGCGCGGCCTTTCGGGAGCGGCAGGGTGCGCTGTGCATCAGCAGCGTGACGCTGATGGAACTGATCTACGGCGCCGAGCGGTCCGCCCGGCGCCGGGACAATCTGGAGGTGGTGGAAGGCTTCGCCGCCCGCCTGGAGGTACTGGATTACGAAGCCGAGGCCGCCGCGCACACCGGCCAGCTGCGCGCCGAACTGGCCGCCGCGGGCACGCCCATCGGCCCCTGGGATCAGATGATCGCCGGCCACGCGCGCAGCCGGGCACTGGTGCTGGTGACCCACAACACCCGGGAGTTCGACCGGGTGCCCGGCCTGCGCGTGGAAGACTGGGTGTAGCGCCCGGCCGACTACAGGCTTTTCACGAACACCTTGGAGTTGCGCTGCCAGTTATACAGCGCCTGACGCTGGGTCGGCAGCGCGTCCACGCCGGCGGGCTCGAAGCCCTGTTCGCGGAACCAGTGGGCGGTGCGGGTCGTGAGCACGAACAGCTTTTGCAGGCTCTGCTCGCGGGCGCGCCGTTCCAGGTAGCGCAGCAGTTGCAGGCCCCGTTCGCTGTTGCGGTAGTGCGGGTGCACCGCCACGCAGGCCAGTTCGCCGATGCGGTCGTCCGGGAACGGGTAGAGCGCGGCGCAGCCGATCACCATGCCGTCGCGCTCGATCAGGGCGAAGCGGTGAATCTCGTTTTCAAGTAGCTCCCGGGAGCGGCGCACCAGGGTGCCGTCCTCTTCCAGGGGGGCGAGCAGCTCCAGGATGCCGCCCACGTCGTCGATGCGGGCGCCGCGCAGGGTTTCGTAGCTTTCCCGGGTGACCATGGTGCCGCAGCCGTCGCGGGTGAACAGCTCGCGCACCAGGGCGCCGTCCTCGCAGGTGTCCAGCAGATGGGCCCGGGCCACGCCGTTGCTGGCGGCGTGGCAAGCGGCGGTGAGCTGGCGGTCCACCGGGTCGGTGCTGAACCGTTCCTGGATCAGCAGGCGGCCCGCTTCCTGCGGCGTCAGCTCGCGCAGCAGGCGGCCTTCGTCGTCGTCCACGCGCAGGCCGTCGCCGAGCACGATCAGCTTGTCGGCGGCCAGGGCGATGGCGGCGCTGGAGGCCACTTCCTCGGCGTTCAGATTGAACAGCTCGCCGGTGGGCGAGGCGCCCAGGGGCGACAGCAGCACCACGTTGCCGCTGTCCACCTGGCGGCGGATGGCCTCCACCTGGATGCGCCGCACCTCGCCGGTGTGCTGGTAGTCGAAGCCGTTGCGCACGCCCACCGGCTTGGCGATCACGAAGTTGCCGCTGATCAGCTGGATGGTGGCGTTGTACATGGGCGAGTTGGCCAGGCCCATGGAAAACAGGCCTTCCAGCTTCAGGCGCAGGGCGCCCACCGCGGCGGTCACTTCCTCCAGCGCGGCGGCGTCGGTGATGCGGGTGTGATTCTCGAAGCGGCTTTCCAGGCCGGCGGCCTGCACCCGGCGGCTGATCTGCGGCCGCGCGCCGTGCACCAGTACCAGCCGCACGCCCAGGGCGTTGAGCATGGCCAGGTCATGGATCAGCGCCGGCAGGCGTGGGGTATCCAACACCTCGCCGCTGATCATCACCACGAAGGTGCGACCGCGGTGGGCGTTGATGTAGGGCGACGAATTGCGGAACCAGGCGACCTGGTCGTCGGTGTCGGACACGGGGTTCTCGATATCGGTGGTCATGGCCGGAGTATAGCGACCGGTCAGGCCCCGAACAGCCCCTTGAAGAAGTAGAAGAACAGAATCGACAGCAGTGCCCCCGCCGGCAGGGTCACCACCCAGGAGGTGAAGATGGTGCCGATCACGCGCAGGTTGAGGGAACCGATGCCCCGGGCCATGCCCACGCCGAGCACCGCGCCCACCAGGGTGTGCGTGGTGGAAATCGGCAGGCCGGTGCCGGAGGCCAGCACCACGGTGGTGGCGGCGCCCAGTTCGGCGGCGAAGCCCCGGCTGGGGGTCAGGGCGGTGATCTTGGTGCCCACGGTGGCCATCACCCGGGCGCCGAGCAGGGCCAGGCCGAAGACGATGCCCATGGCGCCCACCAGCAGAATCCAGCTGGGCATGGCGGCTTCCTCGCCGATCACGCCTTTATTGACGATCACGCTGTTGATGGCGGCCAGGGGTCCCACCGCGTTGGCCACGTCGTTGGAGCCGTGGGCGAAGGCCATGGCGCAGGCGGTGAAGATCATCAGCACCGCGAAGATGCGCTCCACGGAGCTGAAGCGGAAGTCTTTATCGGCTTCCGGGTCCGGTTGGATGCGCGACAGGATGGCGCCGCCGACCAGCGCCACCAGCAGGCCGCCGATCAGCGCCCAGGCCAGGCTGGCGGCGAAGCTCACGTCCAGACCGATGTGCTTGAGGCCCTTGGTGAGGGTCACCGCGGTCATCACATAGCCGACCAGGAACATGTAGAAGGGCACCACCCGCTTGGCGCTCTGGAACGGGTCGTCCTGGTTGAGCACCAGCTTCTGCACGCTTTTGATCAGAAAGAAGGAAATAAACCCGGCCAGTAGTGGCGAGGTGATCCAGCTGGCGACGATGGAACCGACCTGGTCCCAGTGCACCGCGTCCACGCCCACGCCGACGGCGGCGAAGCCGACGATGGCGCCGACGATGGAGTGGGTGGTGGACACCGGCCAGCCGGCCCAGGATGCCACCACCAGCCAGATGCCGGCGGCCAGCAGGGCGGCCATCATGCCGTAGACCAGATAGTGGGGCGTCTCGTTGAAGACACCGGCGTCGACGATGCCCTTGCGCACCGTGGCGGTGACCTCGCCGCCGGCCAGATAAGCGCCGGCGAACTCGAAGATGATGGCGATCAGCACCGCTTGCTTGACGGTCAGGGCGCCGGCGCCCACCGAGGTGCCCATGGCGTTGGCCACGTCGTTGGCGCCCACGCCCCAGGCCATCAGGAAGCCGAAGGCACCGGCGATAAGCAGCATCAGCATGCTGTGTTCAAGCATCCACTCCATTGAGAAACCCCTGGTCTGAGTGGCGATTTAAAGTGGGTTAACGGGCCAGCAGCAGCTGCAGGCGGCCGCCCACCTTCTGGGCACGGTCGGCCAGGTCGCCGATCCAGTCGATGATTTTATAGAGGAAGATCACGTCCACCGGCGGCAGCTCGCTTTCCAGCTTGAACAGCTGGGCGCGAATCACGATCTGCTGGTCGTCGTTGGCCCGCTCCAGGCGGTCCAGCTCCTCGATCAGGTCTTCCACCAGACGGATTTCGCGACCGCTGAAGCCGGTTTCCACCAGCTCGTCCAGCTCATTGATGGCTTTCTGGGCCTGGGCCGAGGTGTCGATGGCGCCCTGCAGGTAGTCGCCCATCACGCCGGCCAGGACCGGCGGAATGGTCATCTGCCGGCCCAGCATCAGGCCGGCGATGTCCTTGGCCTTGTTGGCCACCTTGTCCTGCACGCTGACCAGTTCCAGCAGGTCCGAGCGGGGCACCGGCAGAAACAGGCTCTTGGGGAGGTTGAGGCGGAATTCCTTCTTCATGCCGTCGGCCCGGTTTTCCAGGTCGGCGATGCGCTGGCGGGCGGCCTTGGCCTGCTCCCAGTTGCCGCTGCTCACGGCGGCGAAGAAGTCACCCAGGCCCACCGCGCATTCGTGCACCGTGTCGTAGTGCTGCTGCAGGGGTTTGATCGGGGAGCGGCCGAACAGGCCGGCGATCGAGCTTCCGAAGGACATGGGGGTCACCCTGTAACGGAAAGGTCATAATTTGGGGCGCGAGTATAGAGGGGATGCCGCGACCCGTCCACGGCGCCCGGCCGCCACCGCGACCGGCACCGGTTCAGGTTCCGTCGATTCGGGGATGGCGGCAAGCCCCGGCGCGGACTACAGTGGCCGAAAACGGGAATCAAGGGGGAGAGCCGTGCCCGTCACCGCCGTGCCCGCGCACCGCCAGGGTCAGGAAGTGGACGTTCGCTGGGTGATGCGCGAGCTGCTGGAGGAGCAGCGCGTCAGCCGCGAGGACTTCAACGTCATTTCCACCACGCCGCGGGAAAACAAGGAACTGAACTGGCATCCGCTGGAGGTGGTGGCCAAGTACCGCCTGGTGGACCAGAGCCACGGCCAGCGGGTGCTGGACGTGGACTTCCTGTCCGCATGGCTGGCGGAGAAGAGCGGCCTGCCGCTGTACCACATCGACCCGCTCAAGGTGGACGTGGACGGCGTCACCCGGGTGATGAGCTACGCCTTCGCCGAGCGCCACGGGCTGGTGGCGGTGGAGAGCCGCCGGGACCGGGTGGTGGTGGCCTGCGACCAGCCGTTCCGGCTGGACTGGCGCGAGCACCTGGGCCAGGTGCTCGGCGAGCGCGAGCTGGAGACGGTGTTCGCCAACCCGGAGCAGCTGCGCCGTTACCGCATCGAGTTCTACAATCTGAGCCGCTCCATCGCCGGCGCCGCCCGGGCCGGCGGTCAGGAATTGTCCGGCATCACCAACTTCGAGCAGCTGCTGGAAGTGGGCAAGGGCCACCACGACGCGGACGACCAGCACATCGTCAATATCGTCGACTGGATCCTGCAGTACGCCTTTTCCCAGCGGGCCAGCGATATCCACCTGGAGCCGCGCCGGGAACAGGGCCGGATGCGCTTTCGCATCGACGGCGTGCTGCACGACGTCTACGAGCTGCCGGCGGCGATCATGGCGGCGGTGACCAGCCGTCTGAAGATTCTGTCGCGGCTCAACGTGGCGGAAAAGCGCAAGCCCCAGGACGGCCGGCTGAAGACCAAATCCCCGGACGGCGACGAGGTGGAGCTGCGCATCTCCACCCTGCCCACCGCCTTCGGCGAGAAGATGGTGATGCGGATCTTCGATCCGGACGTGCTGGTGCGCAGTTTCGCCCAGCTCGGCTTCAGCCGCGAGGACCACGAGCACTGGCGGGCGATGACCGCCCACACCCACGGCATCGTGTTCGTCACCGGCCCCACCGGTTCGGGCAAGACCACCACCCTGTATTCCACCCTCAAGCAACTGGCCACCAGCGAGGTCAACGTCTGCACCGTGGAGGACCCCATCGAGATGGTGGAGCCCAGCTTTAACCAGATGCAGGTGCAGGCCAACATCGACGTGGACTTCGCCCAGGGCGTCAAGGCGATGCTGCGCCAGGACCCGGACATCATCATGATCGGCGAGATCCGCGACCTGGCCACCGCCGACATGGCGATCCAGGCGGCGCTCACCGGCCACCTGGTGCTGTCCACCCTGCACACCAACGACGCGCCCTCGTCGATCACCCGGCTGGTGGATCTGGGCGTGCCGCCCTACCTGCTGTCCGCCACCGTGATCGGCGTCATGGCCCAGCGCCTGGTGCGCACCCTGTGCCCCCATTGCAAGTTGGAAACCGCCCCGGATCCGGACGCCTGGAAGGAGCTGGTGCGCCCCTTCAAGATGGCCATGCCGGACACCGTGTGCCAGCCGGTGGGCTGCCTGGAATGCCGGGGCACCGGCTACCTGGGCCGCATGGGGGTCTACGAGACCCTGCCGTTCAACGGTGCCCTGAAGGGGCAGGTGGGGCGCGGCGCCGACCTGGAAGCCCTGACCCGGCTGGCGGTCAAGAGCGGCATGAAACCGCTGCGCATCAGCGGCGCCCGCAAGGTCGCCCAGGGGCTCACCACCATCGAGGAAGTGATGCGGGTGACGCCGTCCCAGGACGTGCTGCTGTGACGGTCGTGGGCGGTCCGATGCGGATTTATCTTCCCATTGCCCTTTCCCCTCAAGGCCGTGGACAATAGCCGCCCATGACAGAACCCGACTATTCGAGCCTGCCCGACGAACTCTCCGTGCTGGTCACCCGGCATTGGCAGCGGTTCCAGGAGGTGGGTCACACGCTTCCCGACACGCTGCTCAGCGATCTGCCCCGGGTATGGGCGGGTTCCGACTATGTGGCGGAACAGTTCATCCGTGACCCTCAGCTGGGCGAGTGGCTCGCCGCCAGCCCCCTGCGCCACCGGCTCGACGGTGGCGCCCTGGCCGGGCAGGTCCGCGAGGCGGTGATGACCTGCCAGGACGAGGACGCCCTCAAGGCGGCCCTGCGCCGCCTGCGGCACCGTCATATGGTGCGCCTGATCTGGCGTGACCTGACCGGGCTGGCCGACTACCACGCCACCGTGGCAGACCTGTCACTGCTCGCCGATACCCTGATCAGCACCGCCCTGGAGCGGCTTTACCAGTGGGCCTGCGAGCGCGGCGGCGTGCCCCGCGACGAGGACGGCGAACCGGTGAAGCTGGTGGTGCTGGCCATGGGCAAGCTGGGCGCCCGGGAGCTGAACCTGTCCTCGGACATCGACCTGATCTTCGCCTATGAGCACGAAGGCGAGATCGCCGGCGAACGGCGCGCCCTGTCCCACCATCAGTTCTTCCTGCGTCTGGGCCAGCAGCTGATCAAGGCGCTGGACCAGAACACCGCCGACGGCTTCGTGTTCCGGGTGGACATGCGCCTGCGCCCCTGGGGCAAAAGCGGCGCCCTGGCCATCGGCTTCGACGCCATGGAGCACTACTACGAGAACCAGGGCCGCGAATGGGAGCGCTACGCGCTGATCAAGATGCGCCCGGTGGCCGGTGATCTGCAGGCCGGCGCGCGCCTGATCGAACGCCTCAACCCGTTCGTCTACCGTCGTTATATCGACTACGGCGCTTTCGAATCCCTGCGCGAAATGAAGGCCCTGATCGAGCGCGAGGTGAACCGCAAGGGCATGCAGGCGGACGTCAAGCTGGGCGCCGGCGGCATCCGCGAGGTGGAGTTCATCGTCCAGGCGTTCCAGCTGATTCGCGGCGGTCAGTTGCCGGCGCTGCGCGAGCCCAACCTGATCAAGATGCTGCCGCGTCTGGCGGACGAGGGCATGCTCCCCGAGGACGTGGTGGAGGAACTGCGCGAGGCTTACGTGTTCCTGCGTGACGTGGAGCACCGGCTGCAGGCGGTGGCGGACCGCCAGACCCAGCGCCTGCCGGACGACGAGCTGGGCTGGCAGCGGCTCACCTTCGCCATGGATTTCTCCGCCCGGGCCGCCTTTGAGCGCGCGCTGCGCCGTCACCGCGAACAGGTGCGCTACCACTTCAGCCAGGTGATCGCCGATCCCCAGGAAGAGGCTCAGGTGTCCGAGGGCGACCAGGAGCTGCTGGACCTGTGGCTCGGCCAGCTCGACCACGCCGACGCCGTGGCGCGCCTGGAAAGCGTCGGCGTGCAGGAGGCGGAAGAGGTGCTGGCGGCCCTGGAGGGACTGCGCTCCGCCCGTACGGTGATGAACATGCAGCGCATCGGCCGCGAGCGCCTGGACCGGCTTATGCCGCTGCTGCTGGAAGCGCTGGGCTATCAGGGCCACGGCCGGGTCACCGCCGAGCGGCTGGTGGCCTTCGTGGAATCGGTGGTGCGGCGCAGCGCCTACATCGCCCTGCTGGTGGAAAACCCGGGCGCCCTGACCCAGCTGGTCAAGTTGTCCGGCGCCAGTCCCTGGATCGCCGAGCGGCTGGCCCGCCACCCGGTGCTGCTCGACGAACTGCTGGACGTGAGCACCCTGTATTCGCCGCCGGGCCGCGACGAACTGGACGATGAACTGCGCCAGCAGTTGCTGCGGGTGGCCGAGGACGATCTGGAACAGCAGATGGAGGTGCTGCGTAATTTCAAGCAGGCCCACCTGCTGCGCGTTGCCGCCTCCGAGGTCACCGAAGTGCTGCCGCTGATGAAGGTTAGCGACTACCTGACCTGGCTGGCGGAAGCCATTCTCAAGCAGGTGGTGATGCTGGCCTGGGAGCCGCTGGTGGAGCGCCACGGCCGGCCCGGGCGCACCGACGGCCAGCCCTGCAACCCGGATTTCGTGGTGGTCGGCTACGGCAAACTGGGCGGCATCGAGCTGGGCCACAACTCCGACCTGGACCTGGTGTTCCTGCACGACGCCGCCTCCGGCGGCAGCACCGACGGCGATCGCCCGGTCTCCAACGAACAGTTCTACGCCCGTCTGGGCCAGCGCATCGTGCACATCCTGTCCACCCGCACCATGAGCGGTCAGCTCTACGAGGTGGACACCCGGCTGCGGCCCAGTGGCAGCGCCGGCCTGCTGGTGTCGTCCATGGACGCCTTCCGCAAGTACCAGCTCAACGACGCCTGGACCTGGGAACACCAGGCCCTGGTGCGCGCCCGGGTGGTGGCCGGTTGCAGCCGCGCCCGGGAGCGCTTCGACGACATCCGTCATGAGGTGCTGTGCCGCCCCCGGGAGCGCGACGCCCTGCGCCGGGATGTGCTGGCCATGCGCGAGAAGATGGTCGACCACCTGGCTGCCCGCCAGTCCGACCGTTTTCACCTCAAGCAGGATCCCGGAGGTATCGTCGATATCGAATTTATGGTGCAATATGGCGTACTTAGATGGGCCTCCTCCCACGGTGAACTGACCCGTTTCACCGACAACGTGCGGCTACTCGAAACCCTCGCCGCTCTGGAATTGATGCCGGCCCAGGACGCCGGCCTGCTGCGGGAAGCCTACCTGGCCTACCGGTCCGCGGCTCATCGCGCTTCACTGCGCAAAGAAAAGTCCATCGTCGACGACACGGAATTCCGCGATCTGCGCGAAGGCGTGCGAGCGATCTGGGACCAATGGTTCGCGGACGCCTGACGACGGGATGACGACGTTCGGTCGAGGCCGAGGGGCCGAGGCCATTTTGATTTAGGAGACGAACCGCCATGTCCATGGCTGATAGAGACGGTGTTATCTGGTTGGATGGTGAGCTGATTCCCTGGCGCGATGCCAAGATTCACGTGCTCACCCATACGCTGCATTACGGCATGGGCGTGTTCGAGGGCGTGCGCGCCTACGAAACCGGTCGCGGCCCGGCGATCTTCCGTCTCAAGGAACACACCGACCGTCTGTTCAACAGCGCCAAGATCCTGTCCATGAAGATGCCCTTCAGCAAGGACCAGATCAACGACGCGCACACCACCGTGGTTCGTGAGAACAAGCTGCCCCACGCTTACCTGCGCCCGCTGGTGTTCTACGGAAGCGAAGGCATGGGCCTGCGCGCCAACGGCCTCAACGTGCACGTGGCGGTGGCCGCCTGGGAATGGCCGTCGTACATGTCGCCGGAAGCCCTGGAACTGGGCATCAAGGTGCGCACCTCCAGCTACACCCGGCACCACGTCAACATCACCATGTGCAAGGCCAAGTCCTCCGGCAGCTACATGAACTCCATGCTGGCGCTCAACGAAGCCCTGTCCGGCGGCGCCGATGAAGCACTGCTGCTGGACAACGAAGGCTACGTGGCGGAAGGCTCCGGCGAGAACGTGTTTCTGATCCGTGACGGCATGCTCTACACCCCGGAACTGACCTCCTGCCTGGATGGCATCACCCGCAAGACCATCATCCAGCTGGCCGAGGAACGGGGTTACAAGGTGCGCGAGAAGCGTCTGACCCGCGATGAGTTCTACATCGCCGACGAAGCCTTCTTCACCGGCACCGCCGCCGAGGTCACGCCGATCCGTGAGCTGGACGGTCGCATCATCGGCGAAGGCAAGCGCGGGCCCATCACCGAGGAACTGCAGTCGGTCTATTTCGATCTGGTGCGCGGCAAGTCCGAACAGCACCGGGAATGGCTGACCTATCCGTAACCGGTTGACGGGCCTGAACCAGTGACGGACCCGGCGCGCCCCCGCATCCTGGTCGTCGGCCCGTCCTGGGTCGGCGACATGGTGATGGCGCAGACCCTGTTCGCCGACCTCCAGGCGCAACGGCCCGCCGACATCGACGTGCTGGCGCCGTCCTGGTGCCGGCCGCTGCTGTCGCGCATGCCGGAGGTGCGCCAGGCGCTGGATCTGCCGTTCGGCCATGGCGAGCTGAAGCTGCGCCAGCGGCGTGCCGAGGGGCGCGCCCTGCGCGGCCGCTACGACCACGCCTATGTGCTGCCCAACTCCCTGAAATCCGCGTTGCTGCCGTTCTGGGCCGGCGTGCCCCGCCGTACCGGCTGGCGTGGCGAGATGCGCTATGGGCTGCTCAATGACGTGCGCCGGCTGGACAAGGAACGCTACCCGTTGATGGTGCAGCGTTTCGTGGCGCTGGCGCGGCCGGCGGACGCGCCGGTACCCGCTCTGGAGGAGATCCGCCCGCCCCATCTGGAGGTGGACCCGGCGTCCGTGGCCGCCGCCCGTGAACAGCACGACCTGGCGGCGGACCGGCCGGTGCTGGGGCTGTGCCCCGGCGCCGAGTTCGGCCCCTCCAAGCGCTGGCCGGAGCAGCATTACGCCGCCGTGGCCGCCGACTGGATCGAACAGGGCGGCCGGGTGTGGCTGTTCGGCTCCGCCAAGGACCGGCCGGTGGCGGACGCCATCGTCGCCGCGCTGCCGCCGGCCAGTCAGGATCGGGTGCGGGTACTGGCCGGCGCCACCAGCCTCGAGCAGGCGGTGGACCTGTTGTCGGCCACCGACGCGGTGGTCAGCAACGATTCCGGTCTGATGCACATCGCCGCCGCCCTGAACCGGCCGCTGGTGGCGGTGTACGGCTCCACCTCGCCGGGTTTCACGCCGCCGCTGGGGCAGCGGGTGGCCATCGAACGTCTGGGGCTGGACTGCAGCCCTTGTTTTCAGCGGGAGTGTCCGCTGGAGCACCACAACTGCATGCGTCTGCTGGAGCCGGCGCGGGTGATGACCGCTCTGCGGGGGCTGAGCGTCGGAGGGAACTGACCATGGGATCGCGATCTTTTCTTGCCAGCGACTGGCGTGCTGTTTTTCTGACGCGGGGGCTGAGCGATCTGGACGCCTGGTGGACCCTGCCGGACGTCGAGCGGGTGGACGAGCCCAACTATCGCTATGGCGGTGAGCTGAGCGTCTACCGGGTAAGGCTGGCCGACGGCGAGGGGCGCCCGCGCAGCCTTTACATCAAGCGCCAGCGCGATCAGCTGCGTCCCAGCCTGCGCCACCCGCTGCGCGGGGAGCCCACCCTGGTGAAGGAGTTCCGGGCTCTGGTGGACTGTCTCAAACGGGGCATTCCGGTGGCCCGGCCGGTGTTCTTCGACAGCCGCACCGGCGCCGACGGCCACCGCTACACGGTGCTGGTCAGCCTGGGCCTGGACGGTTTCGAGAGCCTGGACCGGCTCAATCGCCTGGCGCTGTCGCCGGTGCAGCGCTGGCGGCTGGTGCAGGACGTGGCCGATGCCCTGCGCTATATGCACAGCCGTGGCGTGGCCCACCGCACGCTCTACCCGAAACATATTTTTGTCGCCTGGCGGCCCGCCCTGGGGCGCTTTGATGTACGCTTCATCGATCTGGAAAAGGCGCGCCATCCGGCCGGTGCCGCCCACCGCCTGCGCGATATGGAGAGTCTGTCCCGTCGCACCCAGGGCGTCGGGCTGCACGATCGCCTGCGTTTTCTGCAGCGTTATCTGGGCCGGTCGCGGCTGAACGCCGCCGACCGCAGGCTGCTCCGGCTGCTGGCCCCGAAAGAGCGGCAATCGTAGACACAGCATGCATGTTCTTCTGATCAAGACGTCGTCCATGGGCGACGTCATTCACACCTTGCCGGCGCTCACCGACGCCGCCGCCGCCTTGCCGGGGCTGCGGGTGGACTGGGTGGTGGAGGCGCCGTTCGCCGATCTGGCCGGTCGCCACCCGGCGGTGGAGCGGGTGCTGCCCTGCAAGCTGCGCGAGTGGCGCCGCCATCCCCTGCGGGCCCGCCGCAGCGGCGAGTGGGGTACCTTCAAGGCGGCCCTGCGGGCGCGCCGCTACGACGCGGTGATCGATGCCCAGGGGCTGATCAAAAGCGCCTTTATCACCCGTCTCGCCGAGGGCCCCAAATACGGGCTGGACCGGGCCTCCGCCCGCGAGCGGTTGTCCGCCCGGGTGCTCGACCACCCGCTGGCGGTGCCCCGGGGCCAGCACGCCATCAGCCGGGTGCGCCAGTTGTTCGCCGCCGCCCTGGGCTATGCCCCCCCGGACGATGAGCCGGACTATGGCCTGATTCGCGAGCACGTGCCACGGGGGCTCGGCGAGCCCGGCGCGGAGCTGGTGTTCTGCCACGGCACCACCTGGCCCACCAAACATTACCCGGAACCCTACTGGCGGGACCTGGCGGAGCGCGCCGACGCCGCCGGCCACCGGGTCTGGCTGCCGTGGGGCAATGAGGTGGAGAAAGCCCGCGCCGAACGGCTTTGCCGTGGCCTGGACGCGGTGCGGGTGCTGCCCCGGCTGTCCCTGGCGGAACTCACCGACAAGCTGCTGCACTGGGACGGTTTCCTGGCGGTGGACACCGGCCTGGCCCACCTGGCCGCCGCCGCCGGCCTGCCCGGCATCGCCCTCTATGGCCCCACGGACCCCCGTCTTACCGGGGTGCGCGGGCCCCGCGCGCGCAGTCTGGCGGCGGAGTTTCCCTGCGCACCCTGCGTGCAGGAACGCTGCACCTACCGGGGCAGCCTGGGGCGCGGCGTGGAGCCGCCCTGTTTCAGCAGCCTCAAGCCGCACCGGGTGTGGCAGAGTCTGATCGAGGTGGCGGGCCCATGAAGCTGGCGTTCCTGTTGTTCGAGTACTTTCCCTACGGCGGCCTGCAGCGGGACATGCTGGCCATCGCCCAGGCGGCGGTGGCGCGCGGCCACCCGGTGACGGTGCTGACCCGCGCCTGGCACGGCCCGGCACCGGAGGGCCCGGCCCTGGAAACGGTGCCGGTGGGCGGCGCCAGCAACCATGCCCGCGATGCCGCCTTCGCCGAGGCGGTGCGCCCGCGTCTGAGCGACTTCGACCGGGTGGTGGGCTTCAACAAGATGCCCGGCCTGGACTGGTACTACGCCGCCGACGGCTGCCTGGCCGATCGTTACCACGGCCCCAAACGCTGGCTGCCGCGCTACCGCAGCAAGCTGGCCATGGAGGCGGCGGTGTTCGAGCCCGATCAGAACACCGGCGTGTTGTCGATCTCCCCCCGTCAGCGCGCCCTTTACCAGCGCCACTACGGCACTCCGGACCGGCGTTTCGTGGACCTGCCGCCGGGCATTCGCCGGGACCGCCTGCTGCCGGAGGATTTTTCCCTGCGCCGGGCGCGGCTGCGTACCGAACTGGGCGTGGCGGAAACCACGCCCCTGCTGTTGTTCGTGGGCTCCGGGTTTCGCACCAAGGGGCTGGATCGGGCGATCCGCGCCCTGGCCGGCCTGGGCGAGGATGTGCGCCTGTTCGTGGTCGGTGACGACGACGCCGGCCCCTACCTGCGGCTGGCGGAGCGGCTCGGCGTGGCCAGCCGCGTGCGTTTCATGGGTGGCCAGGACAACGTGCCCGACTGGCTGTGGTCGGCGGACCTGCTGCTGCACCCCGCCTACGCGGAAAACACCGGCACCGTGCTGCTGGAAGCTGCCATCGCCGGCCTGCCGGTGCTGACCACTTCCGCCTGCGGCTACGCCGGTTACGTCCGTGACGCGGACCTGGGCGCGGTGCTGGACGATCCCACCCCGGCGGCGCTCACCGCCGCCGCGTCGCGGTTGCTGCTCCAGCCCCGAGACCGGTGGCGCGAGCGCGGCCGGGCCTTCGCCGCCGACGCCGACATCTACAGTCTGGTGGACCACGCGGTGGACGCCATCGAGGCCCGCCCGGACGGCGCGGCCACCGCCGGAGAATCCCCATGACGCTGTACCTGCGCGAGGATCTGGCCCGCGCCTGGCAGGGGCTGGATCCCCTGGAACAGGCCGCCCGCCAGGACGGCGATGTGTTCCGGGCCCGGGAAGGGCGGCGCACGCTGCGGTTCATCGCCGATGGCCGGCACTACTTTCTCAAATACCACGGCGGCGTGGGCTGGAAGGAAATCATCAAGAACCTCACCCAGGGCAAGCTGCCGGTGCTCGGCGCCCTGTCGGAGGTGCGCGCCATCCACGCCGTGCAGGCCGCCGGCATCGACACCCTGAGCATCGCCGGCTACGGCGAGCGCGGCGCCAACCCGGCGCGCCGCCGTTCGTTTCTGGTCACCGATGAACTGATGCACACGGTCAGCCTGGAAGAACTGGGCGAGCATTGGCGGCTGCACCCGGGCCCGGCGCCGTTTAAATGGGCGCTGATCCGCCGGGTCGGGGAAATCGCCAAGGCCATGCACGACGCCGGCGTCAATCATCGGGATTTCTACCTGGGGCACTTTCTGATCGCCCGCTCCGCGGTGGACCGCCACGACGCCACCGCGCCGCTGCATCTGATCGACCTGCACCGCTCCCAGGTGCGCGCCCGGGTGCCGCGCCGCTGGCGCACCAAGGACATCGGCGGCCTGTACTTCTCCACCGCGCGCCTGGACCTGACCCATCGGGATCTGCTCCGTTTCGTGCGCGCCTACACCGACATGCCGCTGCGCGAGGCGCTGGCGGACAAGGCGCGATTGCTGGACGCCGCCCGCCACGAGGCGGAGGGCATCTACCTGCGCTATTTCGAAAAGACGCCGAGCTTTCCACTGGGTTTCAGCGAACATCCGGGTAAGGACATATGAGCGAAGGCCCCGGTTTTTCCATCGTTATCCCCGCCTACAACTACGCCCGGGTCATCGAGCGGGCGTTGGTGTCCGCGCTGCGCCAGGACTACACCCCCTTCGAGGTGGTGGTGATCAACGACGGCTCCACCGACGACACCGAAGCGGTGCTGGCGGACCTGGCCGCACGGCGCCCGGAGCCGTTCCGGGTGGTGCACCAGGACAACGCCGGCCTGGCGGCGGTGCGCAATCGGGGGCTGCGCGAGGCGCGCCACGACTGGCTGCTGTTTCTGGACGCCGACGACGAACTCTGTCCCGGCGCCCTGGCGCGGCTGGCGGCGACCATTGAGGCCCATCCCCGGGCGCGGCTGATCGTCGGCGGCCATGAAGCGGACCATGGCACCCGCCGGGACCGCATTGCCCCGGCCCCGGTCAGCGACGATCCGCGCGTGAATTTCCGCGCTTATCTGGACAAGACGCTGACTATTTCCAACGGTGCCTGCGCCATGCACCGTGACCTGTTCGCCCACACCGCCTACGACCCGGCCCTGCGCCACACCGAGGACCTGCCGGTATTCGCCCACGCCCTGGCGCTTTACCCGGCGGCGGTGAGCGCGGCGCCGGTGGCGGTGATCCACAAGCACGCGGACAGCATGCGCCACGATCTGGACGCCGCGCTCGCCGTGGGCATGGATCTGGAAGCACGGATCTTCGATGACAACGGCCTGCCGGACTGGGCCCAGGGCGAGCGCCGCCGCTACCGGGCGCGGCGGGCCCTCTCCCTGCTCAAACTGGCCGACCGCCATGGCCGGCCGGATCTGGTGCGGCGCTTCTTCCGCATCGCCCTGGGCGCGGATTGGCGCCAGGCATTGCACCTCCGTTATCTGCGCCGCTATGTTGCCAGCCTGAGGCCGGGCAAACGGGGTGGGGCTTGAGTACCGATATCACGCAAGACTTCGACGATTGGCGGGAGCTGGCCGGCCGCGACTGGAGCCGGGCCGGCCCGTTCACCGTGGAAGTGGACGGCGACCCCTTATACGCCGAGGTGCTGCTGCGCCATCTGCCCGGCCGCCGGCTGGCGGTGCGCGCCCGCTGGCGGGGCGACACCGTGTTCGCCAAGCTGTTCTTCGCCGGCCATCAGGACGAGGCGCGCCGCGAGGTGGCGCGCCACCGGGAGCTGATCGCCGCCGGCCTGGCGGTGCCCGCCCTGCGCCATGAGAGCGAGGACGCCCACGGCGCCATCCTGATCACCGACTGGGTGGCCGGCCAGTCCGGTCAGGCGGCGTTGCGCGGCGAGCGCGGCCTGGCCCTGGGCGAGGACCTGCTGGACAGCCTGTTCAGTCTCTACCACGCGGATCTGCGCCAGCTGGATCTGCACCTGGATAATTTTCTGTTCGACGGCGAACGCTTTGTGGTCATCGACGCCGGGGAAATGGCGCCGCTGCCCGGCGGCCTGCGCCACGAGCCCGCGATTCTCGACAACCTGGCCCTGTTCTGCGCCCAGACGCCCCTGGACCTGCGCGACGCCCTGGTCGACAAGGTGGTCGAGCGGCTGCGCCGGGAGGGCCTGCGCGACCGGGGGCTGGCCGCCATGATCCGGCGGCGCAGCAACCGGCGGCTGCGCAGTGCCATGAAGAAATGGCGCCGGGAATCCTCCGCCATCGGTGTCTGGGCGGAACACGGCGAGCAATGGCTGTACCGGCGGGCGTTGCCCGCCGACCAGCGGCAGGCCCTGGCCGCCGCCCTGCGCGACCCGGCGTCCCTGCCGCTGATCAAGGAGGGCAGCCGCGTCAGCGTGTACGGCGACGACCTGTGGGTGATCAAGCATTACCGGGAAGGCGGCGCCAAGGCGCGGCTGCGGGCGCGGTGGTTCCGCAGCCGCGCGGACATTTCCTGGGTGATGGGTTGGACCTGGGCGTTGCTGGGCGTGCCCACGCCACGGCCGGTGATGCTGCGGCGCCGACCGGACGGCGCCGCGGCGATCGCCTTTCCCCGGGTGCCAGGCACCGCGCTGAGCGTGCTGATGGAAAGCGACCGGGAGCGGGCCCGGCGGGTGGCGCCGGCGGTGGAACGCTGGCTGGCGCGGCTCGGCGATACCGGCTTCTGGCACGGCGACGCCAAGGCGCAGAACATTCTGGTGGATGACCAGGACCAGCCGGTCTTTATCGACCTGGACGGCGCCGGCTTCAGCGCGCTGCCGGCTCGCCGGCGGCGCCAGGCGGCCCGCGACCGGGCCCGCTTTCAGCGCAACTGGGAACAGTTCCGCGCGCCGGAGTGATCAGGCCGGCAGTGGCCGGCCTTCCATCAGCGCCAGGAAGCGGGCGTGGTAGCGCTCGATGCTGAAGTCCTGCTCGAACACCCGGTACTGGGCATCGCGCACCGCGTCCAGGTCACTCTGCCCGGCGTCTCCCAGCCAGGCCAGCTTGTCGCGCAGGGCCGGCACATCCTCCTTCGGAAACAGCCAGGCCGGGTCCCGCAGAATCTCGGGCACCCCGCCCACCGGCGTGCCGAACACCGGCACGCCGGCGGCGATGGCTTCGAGCATGGCGATCGGCAGCCCCTCGCGCAGGGACGGCATGATCAGGGCGTCGAAAGCCGATAAATAGCGGTAGGCGTTGCGGCGGCCACCGGCGAAAATCAGCCGCTCCGAGAGCCCCGCTTCGGCGGCGGCCTGGCGCAGCGGCTCCAGGGTCTCGCCGTCACCGATCACCACCACGTAGGGCGGGTCGGTCATTTCCTTCATGGCGTCGATAAAGAAGTGATGGCCTTTCACCGGCCGGGCGCGCCCCACCGTGCCGATCACCCGGCGGGCGTCCACCGGCACGCCCAGGTCCTCCCGCGCCGCCTGGCGCGGCATCAGGTTGTCGCGCACGATGCGTTGGTCCACCGAGTTGGGGATGGCCACGGTGCGGTCCGCCGGGAACCCCCGCGCCAGCATGTCGTCGCGCACCGCCTCGGAACAACCCACGAAGATCCAGTCGCGCATCATCCAGCGGGCGAACCACAGCCGGCGCGGCTTTTTGAACTCCGACATATTGTGGATCACCGCGATCTTGCGGACGCCGGGCAGAAACAGGGCCGCCCAGGCGGCGAACACGGCGGGCTTGATGCGGTGGGTAACGATCACGTCCGGACGGTCGGCGCGCAGCGCGCGCAGCACCTTCAACACCGCCGAGGGACGGATGCGTTTGATGTCCGACTTGCTCAGGTGGAAGGTGCGGGTCTCGCAGCCCAGCCGTTCGCGCAGGTCGCCGTCGTCGCCGTTGAGAATATAGAAGCTGCGCCGATGATCCCCGGCCGACCGTAACACTTCCTCGAACAGGTCCACCCCTTCCACGTTGGTATTGCGGTACTTGCAGATCTGAACCACTTTCATCGCGGGCCTCCGGCGGGGGCGTCGGGCAACTGGCGCACCACGGCCACCAGCAGGGCCATGGGAATCCACACACTGGGCCAGTTGTACATGAACGGTGTGTAGGGGTGAATGCCGTCGAACAGCACCGCCGAAAAACCGGTGGCCAGGGCGGCCAGCAACAGCACCGTGCGATGGCGGTGGTGGCGCAGCGCCTTCAGCCCCTCCGGCAGCCACAGCAGCGTCCACAGCAACAGCCCGGCGAAGCCGAGGAAATACAGCAGCGACAGGTAATAGTTGTGCGGGTGGTCGTGCACCACCGGCTCGCCCTGGGCATTGAGGATGTGCAGGTCGACGCTGCGGTTGGCCATGCCGTGGCCGAACACCGGCGCCTCCTTGATGTGTTCCCAGCTCGCCGACCACAGCGCCGGCCGCTCGCTGGCGCCCCGTTCGGTGATGATGCCCGGGTCCACGGCGACGATGGCGCCCAGCACCAGGGCCAGTACCGCCAGCGGCACCAGCAGGCGCCGGGTGCCGGTCAGTACCGGCAGCGCCAGGCAGCCCACCGCCAGGGCCACCAGGGTGGAGCGGCGCTGGTTGGCGGCCAGGTACACCAGCAGGGTGAGGGTGGTCAGCCACGGCAGCACCCTGATCCAGCGCGCCGGCGGCAGCTGGCGGGAAGCGAAAAAGGCGAAGAAGGGCAGGGTGATGCAGTACATGCTGGCGTACAGCTGGTTGGTGTCGAGCACCAGCCAGGGGGTGATCTCGAAGCGCTCGAACACGCCATACAGCTGATTGTCGAACGGCCGCCCGACGATGAAGTAATAGGCGTAGAAGTCCACCGCGGCGGCCACGGCGGCGGCGGCGATGCCGATCAGCATGGCCCGCCAGAACGCCCCCGGCCAGCGCCGCACGAACAGTTCAAAGGCGCTGAACAGCACGAACAGCTCGATCATGGCGCGCACGAAGCGGCTGGGATTGGGGCTGGGCGAATAGTAGGTGGACAGGGTGGCGTAGAGCAGAAAGATCCACAGCAGCGGCCAGCGGGTGACCAGCTCCAGGGGCCGGTGACGGGCGGCCACCAGCACCACGATCAGCGCCGGCAGGAAGAACACCGCGTCCAGGGCGTTCATCAGGCTGGTACGCGAGGGGAACACCAGCAGCCCGCAGAACATCAGCGCCATGGACAGACCGAGCCAGGCGGTGAGCAGGCGTTCGCGGCGCGGCGGGGTGGCGGGCGGGGCGGGGCTTTGCATCCTGGCGGCTCCAGAGAGTCTTATCGGTAAGGGTTGGGCTGGCCCGGGGGCTGATGTTTGAAGCGTTTGTGCACCCACAGGTATTGCTCCGGATGCTTGCGCACATAGTGTTCCACCGTGCGGTTGATGCGCGCGGTGTCCGCCTCGTCGTCGTCGCCGGGAAAGTCCTCCAGCGGGGCGCCGAATTCGATCTGGTACCGGCCACCGGGCAGCCGGTAGTGGGCACAGGGAATCACCGCCGCCTTGCCCATTTTGGCGATCCGGCTGGTGGCGGTGATGGTGGCCGCCGGCACCCCGAAGAACGGCACATACACCGCATGGCGGGTGCCGTAATCCTGGTCCGGGGCGTACCACACCACCTCGCCCCGGCGCAGCAGGCGCACGGTCTGGCGCAGGTCGTCGCGGTCCACGGAGTGGTTGACCCAGGTGCCCCGGCCTTCACTGATCAGCTTGTCCAGCAGCAGGTTGTCGTTGGGTCGGTAGACCACGCTGAAGCAAAAGAATTTCCCCAGCAGGCGGCTGCCCACGTCGATGGAATTGAAATGCATGCCCAGCAGCAGCACGCCCTGGCCCCGTGCCCGGGCCGCCTCCAGGTGCTCCAGCCCGGAGACGCTGAGCCGCTGGCCCAGGTCGATACGGCGATTGTGGAAGGCGCCGGCCATTTCCAGCAGGGCCTCGCCGGTACTGGTCATCACCCGCCGCGCCAGCGCCGTCCGTTCCTGCTCGGACAGTTCCGGGAAGCACAGCTTCAGATTGATCAGGGCCACCCGCCGGCGCGCCGGCGCCAGATACCAGGCCAGTCGGCCCAGGCCGCGCCCGGCGGCCAGCAGCCAGTCCCAGGGCAACTGGCCGATCAGCCAGAACAGCGCCAGCCCGGCCCGGGTGGGCCACAGGCGCGGGTCCCTGGGGTCGGTGGGGCGTTGGCGGCGCTTACCCATGGTTCCCTAGCCCTGCTTGAGCGCGGGCCGGCTTTCGCGGGTACTGAGGCTGGCCAGCATCAGGGCCAGGGGCAGCCACAGACACATCCAGCTGGGGTGGAAGGGCACCAGCGTGTAGGCGCCGGCGCTGAGCATGGTGAGCAGGCCGGGCAGCACACTGACCAGGAACACCGCGCCCTCGCGGTGCTTCTGGTCGTTGTCCGGCAGGTTCCAGGCGGGCACCGCCCAGGCGGCCAGGAACAGCAGCAGACCGACCAGGCCGGTGCTGTGCACCACCGCCAGCAGCACGTTATTGGGGTGCGGCAGCACCCGCAGGCCGTCGGGAATGCCCTCCAGCAGGGAGTCGCCGCTCTCCTGGCTGAAGCCGTTGCCGAACAGCGGATGGCTGAAATACAGCTGGGCCTGGCGCAGTACCTCGAAGTCCAGCGCCATATACAGGGCCACCGCGCCGGCCAGGGCGGCCAGCAGCCGCTGCCCATGGCGCAGCAGCACCCAGGCCAGCGCCATCACCAGCAGCATCAGGCCGGTGTGCGGCTGCACCGCCACCAGAAAGGTGAACCCCACCAGGGCGCCGGCGCCACGGCGCGCGCCCTTGGGCGTGATGCCCTCTTCCAGGGCCTGGGCCAGCAGAATGAAGGTGGGCGCCACCAGCGCCATGGTGCCGATCAGCGGGCCCGGCTGGGGCAGGTTGAAGATCAGGCTGGCGGGCTGGCTGAACAGGGGGCTGTCCAGGGGCTGGATGGTGTAATAGCTGACCATGATCACCGCCAGCACCACCATGGCGGTCATGGCGCCGTTGGCCAGCGCCAGTTTCAGGGTGTGCTGGTAATACAGATGCAGCCAGCGCAGCATGCCCACCAGAATCACGATCTGCACCACCGCGCGCACCGTGCGCGAACTGTTCACGTCCTCGGCCCAGCCCATGGTCAGCAGGGTCCAGCCCAGGAAGGCGTACAGCGGCACCAGCCAGATATCCAGCAGCAGCTGGCGGTCGCCGCTCACCAGCGCCCGGGTCAGCAGGGTCAGCGAGGGCACGAAGAACAGCACGTCCACCACGTTCAGCAGCGCCACCCGCGAATGAAACAGGAACGGGCCGGTGAACATCACCGCGAAGGAGACCGTCAGCCACAGTCTCAACCATCTGCCCTGTTGCGCGTTGTGGCGCAATGCCGTCATAGAGTTCCGTCCCGTTGCGTATGGGTGCCGGTCCGGCGGGCGTGGCCGCCCCGGCGAGCGGCAAAGTGTACTCAGCCCGGCTGCCGGCATCCACCGCTATGCTACACTCCGCCGCTGTCAGCACACTAGATGGAGTAGGGCGATGCCCAACCTGGAGATTCCCCCGTTTGGCCAGGCCCGGGTGCTGGTGGCGGGCGACGTCATGCTCGACCGCTACTGGCATGGCCCCACCGGCCGCATTTCCCCGGAAGCGCCGGTGCCGGTGGTGCGCGTCACCGATCTGGAGGACCGCCCCGGCGGCGCCGCCAACGTGGCCCTGAACATGGCCGCCCTGGGCGCCCGCGCCGAGCTGGTGGGCGTCACCGGCGAGGACGAGGCGGCGGGCATTCTCGAGGAGCGCCTGGGCGCCGCCGACGTGACCTGCGATTTCCAGAAAGTGGCCGGCCTGCCCACCATCACCAAGCTGCGGGTGGTGAGCCGCCAGCAGCAACTGCTGCGGCTGGACTTCGAGGAATCCTTCCAGGACCAGGACCCGGCGCCGTTCGCCGACAAGGTGCGCGCGCGGCTGGCCGGCTGCGGCGCCCTGGTGCTGTCCGATTACGCCAAGGGCGCCCTGCGCGATTGCCCGGGGCTGATCCGGCTGGCCCGGGACGCCGGCGTGCCGGTGCTGGTGGACCCCAAGGGCAGCGACTTCGAACGCTACCGGGGCGCCACCCTGCTGACGCCGAACCTGTCCGAGTTCGAGGCGGTGGTGGGTCCGGTGCCCGATGAAAAGACGCTGGCGGAGAAGGGCCAGACCCTGATGGCGGAGCTGGACCTGGAGGCGCTGCTGGTGACCCGCAGCGAGCGCGGCATGACCCTGCTGCGCGCCGGCCAGCCGGAACGCCACCTGCCCACCCATGCCCGCGAGGTGTTCGACGTCACCGGCGCCGGTGACACCGTGATCTCCACCCTGGCGGTGGCCCTGGCTGCCGGCGCCACCCTGGAAGACGCGGTGGCGCTGGCCAATATCGCCGCCGGTATCGTGGTCGGCAAGCTGGGCACCGCCGTGGTCAGCGCTCCGGAACTGCGCCGGGCGGTGCACCAGGCCGGTGGCCCGGGCCGGGGCGCCATGACCGAGGAGCAGCTGCTGCTGGCCATCGAGGATGCCCGCGCCCAGGGCGAGACCATCGTGTTCACCAACGGCTGCTTCGACATCATCCACGCCGGCCATGTGGGCTACCTGGATTCCGCCCGCCGGCTGGGCGACCGGCTGGTGCTGGCGGTGAACAGCGATGAGTCGGTGAAGCGCCTGAAAGGGCCGGGCCGGCCGATCAACCCGCTGGAGCGCCGCATGGCGGTGCTGGCGGCCTTGGAAGCGGTGGACTACGTGGTGGCGTTCGACACCGATACCCCGGAACCGCTGCTGGAAAAGATCAAGCCGGACGTGCTGGTGAAAGGCGGCGACTACAGCGTGGACCAGGTGGTGGGCGCGCCCATCGTGCAGGCCTACGGCGGCCGGGTGGAGGTACTCGATTTCGCCGAGAACATTTCCACCACCCATATCGTGCAGCGCATTCGCGGGGAACAATAAGGCCGCCGCGCGGCCGATTCATCCCGGATCCTGCATCGTCTTTCTGTATTTCGCCGGGGGCAGCCCGGTCCAGCGCCGGAACGCGCGGATAAAGGCCGCCGGCTCGCTGTAGCCGAGCCGGTCGGCGATGCGCTCCATGCTCAGCGACGAATCCGCCAGCAGGGCGCGGGCCTTGCGCAGGCGCACCTGATCGAGAAGGGTCTGGTAGCCGCGGCCTTCCGCGCCCAGGCGGCGGCGGAAGCTGCGCTCCGGCAGGTCGAAGGTGGCGGCGGCGCGGGCGGCGTCCGGAAAATCCCCCAGAAACAGATCCAGATAGGCGACCACCCGCTCCGCCAGGCCCTCGGCCGCGCCGCTTCGGCGGGCCAGCAGGGCATCACACTGGGAGCGGTACAGGTCCTGGGCGGCCTGGTTGTGAAACGGCAGCGGCGTGGCCAGGTCGCGGTTGCGGATGCTGGCCTGGGCCCAGGGCTGATCGAACTTCACCGGGCAGCGGAAGTAATCCTCGTAGAAAGCGGTTTCCGCGGGACGCGGGTAGGGCAGCCACACCTCCCGAGGTGCCAGGTCCAGCCCCAGCTGGGTCTGCAGGTCGTTGACCAGCCGGAAGGTGCCGGTCATGTCCCGGTCGATCAGCATCCGCCGCACGGTCGGCGGCAGGGCAATGGGCTTGAGAATCAGCGCCGTGTCCTGCTCGCCGGGCACCAGCGACAACTCGCCATACAGATAGGTCAGCGCCTGGTAGCGCACCCCCAACTGAAAGCCCTCGAAGGCGGAGCGGCTGGTCATCAGCAGCATGGTCAGCGGCCCGTAGCCGGCCAGCCCGAAGCGCTGGCCCATCTCGAAGCCGAACGCCGGGTCCCCGGCCAGCGGCAGCAGGGCCGTCAGCACCGCCAGCTCCCGGTCGCGTTCGATCTCGCCGTTGGGGTCCAGCCGCGCCGGGTCCAGCCCGTGGCGGGCCAGCACCGCATCGCACTCCACCCCGCGCTGGCGGAGCAGATCCACGGTGTACATCAGGGCAAGGATCGAGCGTTGCGACATGGCTTTGGCCGGAATGATCAATTTTCCGGTCAGCTTAGCAGCTTTCTTCCGGCCGCGACCCGGTTAGGGTAGGCCCATCGAACAGGCGTCGCCAAAGGGAGAACAACATGAACAGTCGAGTGAATCCGCGCAACCGGGCCGTGAAGGTCGCCATCGTCGGCGGCGGTTTCGGTGGCCTGTGCATGGCCATCAAACTGCGCGAGGCCGGCATCGAGGACTTCGTGGTGCTGGAGAAGGCCGGCGAGCTGGGCGGCACCTGGCGGGAAAATACCTATCCGGGCTGCGCCTGCGACGTGCAATCGCACATGTATTCCTTTTCCTTCGAGGGCAATCCGGACTGGTCCGCCCGCTACAGCGGCTGGCGGGAGATTCAGGAGTACATCCTGGCCACCGCCCGCAAGCACGACATCCATGCCCGCACCCGCTTCCACGCCCAGGTCACCGGCGCCCGCTTTGACGAGGCCCGCGCCCGCTGGACCCTGGATCTCACCGATGGCGATCAGGTGGAGTGCCAGCACTGGGTGCTCGCCAGCGGCCCGCTGCACGTGCCCCAGATTCCGAAATTCCCGGGCCTGGAGCGGTTCCAGGGCAAGGTGTTCCACTCCTCCCAGTGGGACCACGACTATGACCTGGCCGGCAAGAAGGTGGTGTCCGTGGGCACCGGCGCCAGCGCTATCCAGTACGTGCCGCAAATCGCCCCTCTGGTGGAGCAACTCACCGTGGTGCAGCGCACCCCGGGCTGGATCATCCCCCGCGACGAGCGCCGTTACAGTGCCCTCAGCAAGACCCTGTTCCGCCGCTTCCCGGCGCTGCGCAAACTGCACCGGGCGCGGCTCTACTGGAGCAACGAATCCCGGGTGCTGCCGATTTTCCACCCGCGCCTGGCCTCGCTGCTGGAGAAAGCGGTCAAGCAGTTCATCCGTTTCCAGGTCAAGGACAAGGACACCGCCCGCCGGCTCACCCCCAGCTATACCCTGGGCTGCAAGCGCATCATGATCTCCAATCGCTACTACCCCACCTTCAACCGGGACAACGTGGAACTGGTCACCGAAGGGGTGAAGGAAGTGCGTGAGCACAGCATCGTGTTCAGCGACGGCAGCGAGCGCGAGATGGACTGCCTGGTGCTGGGCACCGGCTTCGTGGTCGATCCGCGCATCTACATGCAGGGCTTCCCCATCGTCGGGCGCGGCGGCCGCACCCTCCAGGACGACTGGAAGGACGCCTCCGAGGCCTATCTGGGCGTCACCGTGGCCGGCTACCCGAACCTGTTCCAGATGGTCGGGCCCAACACTGGCCTGGGGCACAATTCCATCGTCTTCATGATCGAGTGCCAGGCCCGCTATATCCTCGACGCCATCCAGCAGGTGGACGCCCGGGGCGTGGACTGCCTGGACGTGAAGCGCTCGGAAATGGACGTGTTCAACGAGAAACTGCAGCGCGACGTGGCCGGCACCGTCTGGCAGCAGGGCGGCTGCAGCAGCTGGTACCAGCAGGCGGACGGCAAGAACGTGGCGATCTGGCCGTACTCCACCTGGCGCTACTGGCTCAAGACCCGCCAGGTGGACGCCGGCAAGTACCACTGGGAGAAGGCGCGGGAGACGGTGACGTCCTGACGCGCTGCCGGCTTGGGTTCTTTCCGGGATGCGGTTAGGCTTGGTCTCCATTGCCAGGAGCGCCCATGGACGACCGCAAACCGGAAATCATCGACACCCGGCTGATCGCCAAGAGCCGGCTGTTCGGCATCGAGGAGATGCACCTGCGCTTCAGCAACGGCGTGGAGCGCACCTACGAGCGCCTGCGCACGCCGCCGATCGCCGGCGTCATGTGCGTGCCGATGCTGGACCGGGACACGGTGGTGCTGATCCGTGAATACGGCGCCGGCGTCGAGGACTACCAGCTGACCCTGCCCAAGGGCGCCGTGGAACACGGCGAGGACTGGCGCGAGGCCGCCAACCGGGAACTCAAGGAAGAGGCCGGCTACGGCGCCGGCAAGCTGACGCTGCTCAAACGCATGACCCTGTCGCCGGGCTACATGGGCCACCATATCCGCGTGATCCTGGCCGAGGACCTGTACGAAGAGCGGCTGCCCGGCGACGAGCCGGAACCCCTGGAAGTGATCCCCTGGAAACTGTCCGACCTGGACCGTCTGCTGGAACGGGACGACCTGACCGAGGCGCGCGTGATCGCCGCCCTGCTGATGACCCAGCGCCTGCTGAGCAGTCGTTGATGAACAACCGCTGATGAACCCCTTCTGATGGAAACCCCCATGACCGACCTGCACGCCCTGCTGGAGCCGGTGGCCCGCATCGCCGCCGAAGCCGCCGTCGCCATTCTTGAGATCTACGACCGCGGCGACGTGAACGTGGACCGCAAGGACGACGACAGCCCGATCACCGCCGCCGACCGCGCCGCCCACGAACTGATCGTCGCCGGCCTGACCGATCTGACCCCGGACATCCCGGTGTTTTCCGAGGAATCCGGCGGCATCGACTTCGCCGACCGCAAGGACTGGCAGCGCTTCTGGCTGGTGGATCCGCTGGACGGCACCAAGGAATTCATCAAGCGCAACGGCGAATTCACCGTCAACATCGCGCTGGTGGAACAGGGCCGGCCGGTGCTCGGCGTGGTGCACGTGCCGGTCACCGGCGTGGTCTATCTGGGCGGGGAAGGGCTGGGTGCCTTCAAGCAGGAGAACGGCGAGCGGGTGAGCATTCACTGCCGGGAACGGCACGCGCCGGTGATTCTGGTGGCCAGCCGCAGCCACGGCGGCAGCCCGCGCATGGACGTGCTGGAAGCGCTGATCGCCCAGCGGCTGGGCAGCGTGGACAAGACGTCCATGGGCTCGTCGCTGAAGCTGTGCCTGGTGGCCGAGGGCAAGGCCGACCTGTATCCGCGCCTGGCCCCCACCAGCGAGTGGGACACCGCCGCCGCCCATGCCGTGGTCAACGCCGCCGGTGGCCATGTGGTCAACACCGACTTCGAGCCGCTGGTCTACAACAAGGAAGACATTCTCAACCCGCACTTCCTGGTGTTGGGGCAGCCGGTGGACGACTGGCGTTTTATTCATTCCGCCGTGGCGGAATAGGGCATTGATGGATCGCGCGACCTAACCGATCCAGGGCGGCAGCATCCCCAGCAGCGTCGGCTGCAGCTCCCGCCCCAGCCAATGCACGCCCAGCGTCACCATGCACAGCTGCACCAGCGGCAGCATCACCCCCAGCGCCAGCACGTTGACCAGCACCTTCTGCCGGATCCGTCCGCTCCACAGCAGCAGCGCCACTACCCCGAACAGCGCCAGCGGCACCACCAGCAACTCGGAAAGGTCCGGCAGGGTCGGCAGCGCCAGCTGGGCGAAGGAGAACGGAAAGTCGATCATGGAAGACACTCGGTATCGTTGCGCAACATAAGATTACCAAGTGTTACCTGATGGTCAGGTGAACGCCTTTAAGTGTGTCACAAACTAATATCAAAGTGCCATTAAATCCCCTGGGGCGGAATACTGGCACACGCGTGCTATTTCCGCGTGGATTCCTCCAGGTAGCGGCGCAGGGCTTCCCGGTCCGGCACCGTCACGCGGCCGTAGCTGAAGGCGATCAACCCTTCCCCTTCCAGGGTTTTGAGCACCCGGTGCACGCCCTGGCGGGTCATGCCCATCATGTTGGCGATGTGCTCGCGGGTCAGTTTGAAGGTCACCGGGCCGTCCGCCTCGTCCATCTCGCCGTCGTGCTCGTGCATCTGCGCCAGGAACAGCAGGCGGCGGCCGACCCGGCCGGGCATGTCGCGCAGACCGTTGTCCTCGATAATGGAAATCGCCGACCACAGGCGCCGGCTGAGCATGTCCAGGGTGCGCGGATAGGCCTGCGGGTAGCGGGCCAGCAGATCCCGGTAGCCCTGGCCGGGTATCTCCACCAGCTCGCCGTCGCTGTGGGCGGTGGCGCCGAACACCCGGGGCATGCCCGGCGAAAACACCGTGTCGCCGAACCAGGCGCCGGGCTCGAACAGGGTCAGCATGATCTCCCGCCCGTCGCTGCTGGTGGAACTGATGCGCACGCTGCCGGCGCCCACCACCGACAGGGCCGACTGCACCTCGCCGCGGGCGTACAGCACCTCGTTGGCCCGGAACGGACGCGGGCGCGCCAGGGCGGCGGCCTCGCGCAGGGCTTCGTCCGGCAAACCGGAGAGCAGCGAGCAGCCGCGCAGCACCCGCAGATTGTGGTCAGATCTGTCGTCGGGCCTGTCTTCAGGCCTGTTCTCAGACACGGCGTGCCCCGCTAAGTGTCAAACCGTTGACAGTCTCGAGCCCCGGCCGGTTCTAGACTGCTGGCATAGCAAAACAACAGAGCCAGAGGCCGGTTTCCCACCAGGGGAATCGACCCTCAAGCCAGGAGAGCATCATGCACGAGCACGAACCCCGCGCCCAGTTCAAACACATGGAAGAGGGTACCGCCGAGGACTGGCAAATCATTTCCCAGGCGTTCGGCGGCTTCGCCCGCGAACTGCCTGACCGCGTCATCGATCACCTGCGTCTGCTGGAAGGCGATTGCGGCGGCTTCCCGGTGGACCGTCTGACCCACTGCCTGCAGACCGCCACCCTGGCCCACCGCGACGGCCGGGACGAGGAATACGTGGTGTGCGCCCTGCTGCACGACATCGGTGACACCCTGGGCCCGTACAACCACGCCGACGTGGCCGCCAGCCTGCTGGAGCCGTTCGTGAGCGAGGAGAACCATTGGATGGTCAAGCACCACGCCATCTTCCAGGGCTACTACTTCTTCGACCACCTGGGCCTGGATCCTGACCTGCGCGAGCAGTTCCGCGATCATCCCTGCTTCGATCGCACCGAGGAATTCTGCGCCAAGTACGACGCCGCCGCCTTCGACCCGGAACAGGAAACCCTGCCGCTGTCGTTCTTCGAGCCGATGCTGCGCCGCGTGCTGGCCAAGCCCAAACGCTCGCTCTACAAGAAGAGCCTGGACCCGCAGCCCGCCGCGCAAAACGCCTGATCGTTCCCGCGCCGCGCCGTGTCATACGGTGCGGCGCCGGGTTTGCGTGTGCACACCCAAACTGTCAAAAAGATCGAAATATTTCAGCCATCACCGAGTCATACCCGGTCCGTAGGGTAAGCCCCGCGTAAACAGTCCTTACTCGGGAGACTCACCATGAATACCCTGCATCCGGCCCGGTGGCGTGCCACCTGGCTGACGCTTTTGCTGTGCCTGTTTCTCTCCGCCTGCGGCGGCGACAGCGATTCCAACGACAACGCCGTGGCGCCGCCGCCTGACGGTGGCAACGGCGACGCCAATGCCTTCACCCTGGCGGTGCTGCCGGATACCCAGAAATATTCCCGCTATTCCCCGGAGCGTTACACCGTTCAAACGCAATGGATCGCCGACCATTATCAGGACGAGAACATCAAGTTCACCGTGCATCTGGGGGACGTGGTGGACCGGCCCAATGTGCCGGAGGAATGGGTGGAAGCGCGCGCCGCCATGCAGATTCTGGAAGCCAACCCGCAAACCCCCTACAGCGTGCTGGCCGGCAACCACGACGTGATGAACAGCGGCCAGTGGGACGACCAGCGCACCCTGGCCAATGAACCTTTCCTGCAGCATTTCCCGGCCTCCCTGCAGGCCGCCAACTTCAGCACCTTCCAGGGCACCGACGACACCGGCTTCAACAGCTATCACCTGTTCCGGGCCGGCGACCGCGAGTACCTGGTGCTGGCCCTGGACTGGCTGCCCTCGGAGCAAACCGTGGGCTGGGTGCAGGAAGTGCTCGATCAGCATCCGGACACCCCCACGATTCTCACCACCCATCAGCTGCTGGGCATCGGCTCCGACGGCAAAACCGCCGTGTTCACCCCCCTGGGTCAACAGCTGTGGGAAGACCTGATCCGCACCAATGACCAGATTTTCCTGACCCTGAGCGGCCACAACCACGGTGAAGCGACCCTGATCGGCAAGAACCAATACGGCCGCGACGTGGTGATGGTGGTGGTCGACTACCAATCCGGCTTCTGGGGCGGCAACGGCATGATGCAGCTGGTGACCTTCAACGAAGCGGATCAGCAATTGGATTTCCGTTCCTACTCGCCCTGGGTGGCGGCCATCCCGGAGGCTGAGCGTCAGCCCCAGGACGAGCTGTCGCGCTGGGAATTCAGCGTGCCGATGAATTTCGAGCGGCGTTTCGCCGATCTCAACCAGGGCAATGTGGCGGACGCCCCGGGCAACATCGAGGGCACCCAGGCCTACTGGATTCTCGACGATGACCACCGCATCACCCGCGCCGACGGCTCGGTGCAGTTCCTGGACGCCTCCGGCAACGGCAACCTGCTGGAGCTGGTCGCCTATAACGAGCCGCAGGGCGACCTGGCCGATTTCTTCGAGCTTCGTGATGACAAGCCGCCGTTCGGGTACGCCGCCGGCACCGCCACTTTCCACGGCAACAACGACATCGGCGGTTACTACCTGACCACCGGCGGGGCCGGTCTGAGCTTCGAGAACAGCGCCGCCGGCAAGCCCGGTTTCCTGCCGCAATACACCATCGAAGCGATTGTCCGCTTGCCCTCGGATTGGGCCCGCGATGAGAACCAGTGGTCCGGCATTCTCAACCACGAGCCGGGCATCACCCAGGTCTGCCAGTACCACGAAGTGGCCTGCTCCGGCAGCGACGCCGCCCTGGGGCTGAACGTTTCCTCGCTGAAGGAGTTCCAGTGGGTAAGCACCTCGCAGAACGGCAAGGGTCAGGACAACTGGTCCTGGGAAGTCGGCAACGACTACTGGTACCACATCGCCCTGGTGAACGACGGCGAGCGCGTGCGGATGTACGTGGACGGTTCCCTGACCATGCGCACCGGCGTGGATGAGCAGCAGGGGCTGCTGGTGGAGCCGGGCCAGCCCTGGAACATCGGCATCAACAGCTGGCAGGGCAACCCGGGCAATCTGTTCGCCGGCGATATCGCTGAGATTCGCATCAATAACCGGGCGCTGGATCGCGGCGAATGGCTGTACAGCCAATAGCGCTGGATTCCGATCACCTCTTCAAGCGCCCTGCGGGGCGCTTTTTTTATGGTTCATCGCGCTTTGACGGGAAATCGAAGCGGGAGGCATCTATCCGGGACGCGGATCTGTGTGGGGGCCTTCCGGGAACGCCGCGAG